>NZ_AP042377.1:455000-1555000 GCF_055387835.1 Desulfovibrio simplex | reverse complement strand
ATTACCCGGTGCAAGCAGGTAGGCGTGAGGTGCAGGCAAATCCGCACTTCTTTACGCCGAGACGCGAGTCCGTGACCGTAAGGTCTGAAGCCGTTGAGCCTCTACTGCCTAGAAAAGCTTCTAAGTATAGAACATGCAAACCGTACCGAAAACCAACTCAGGTGGGTGGGATGAATAATCCAAGGCGCTCGAGAGAACTCTGGCCAAGGAACTCGGCAAAATAACCCCGTACCTTCGGAAGAAGGGGTGCTCCTTCGGGTGAAATTGATTCACTTAATGAGCCTGAGGGAGCCGCAGTGAAATGGTGGTGGCGACTGTTTACTAAAAACATAGGTCTGTGCGAAGTCCTAAAGACGACGTATACGGACTGACGCCTGCCCGGTGCCGGAAGGTTAAAAGGAGAGGTCAGCGCAAGCGAAGCTTTGAATTGAAGCCCCGGTAAACGGCGGCCGTAACTATAACGGTCCTAAGGTAGCGAAATTCCTTGTCGGGTAAGTTCCGACCTGCACGAATGGCGTAACGATCTCCACACTGTCTCGGCCAGAGACTCGGTGAAATTGAAGTCGCGGTGAAAATGCCGTGTACCCGCAGAAAGACGGAAAGACCCTGTGCACCTTTACTATAGCTTGACATTGGGATTTGGAACTGCATGTGTAGGATAGGTGGGAGACTGTGAACTCTGTACGCTAGTATGGAGGGAGTCATTGTTGAAATACCACCCTTGTTTTTTCAGGTCCCTAACCCTCTACCGTTATCCGGTGAGGGAACAGTGTCTGGTGGGTAGTTTGACTGGGGCGGTCGCCTCCTAAAGTGTAACGGAGGCATGCAAAGGTTCCCTCAGGCTGATTGGAAACCAGCCGTCGAGTGCAAACGCATAAGGGAGCTTGACTGCAAGAGAGACATCTCGAGCAGGTACGAAAGTAGGTGTTAGTGATCCGGTGGTCCCGAATGGAAGGGCCATCGCTCATTGGATAAAAGGTACGCCGGGGATAACAGGCTGATCGCATCCAAGAGTTCACATCGACGATGCGGTTTGGCACCTCGATGTCGGCTCATCACATCCTGGGGCTGAAGCAGGTCCCAAGGGTACGGCTGTTCGCCGTTTAAAGTGGTACGCGAGCTGGGTTTAAAACGTCGTGAGACAGTTTGGTCCCTATCTTCTGTGGGCGCTGGAGAATTGAAAGGGCCTGTCCCTAGTACGAGAGGACCGGGATGGACGCACCCCTGGTGGACCTGTTGTCGTGCCAACGGCACAGCAGGGTAGCTATGTGCGGAAGGGATAACCGCTGAAAGCATCTAAGCGGGAAGCCTGCCTTAAGATAAGTTCTCCCTGGAGCAATCCCTGAAGGGCCGAGGTAGACTACCTCGTTGATAGGCTGGAGGTGGAAGCGTCGCGAGATGCGGAGCTGACCAGTACTAATAGCCCGTGCGGCTTGTTTATGAAAAAAACTCCTTCCTTCCCTGTCAATTATATATTTGACAACTTTGTTGGTAGCCATGGAGGAGAGGGTACACCCAATCCCATTCCGAACTTGGAAGTTAAGCTCTCCATCGTCGATGATACTGCATAACGTCATGTGGGAAAGTAGACCGCTGCCAACATCTTTTAAAGCTCCCCGCTGCATCTCGCGCGGGGAGCTTTGTTATTTTACGCCTAAGGTATTTCTTCGCTCTGCTGTCCTTATCCGTAAAGCGCTTGCAGCGCTAACGGCTAAGGCATTTCCGCACGACAGGCGTAAGTCGCCATGGCTCCTACGCCTGCGGCTCCACTGTCCTTATCCGTACGGCTCGTGCCTCGCCTACGGCTAAGGCAACGTCATGTGGGAAAGTAGACCGCTGCCAACATCTTTTAAAAAGCCCTTCGCTGCTAAAGCGCGAAGGGCTTTTTACTTTTCTGCGACAAGGCGTTCTTCCCCCCTTCGTTCTCCTTTCTTCCCTCCGCTGTGATTACTGGCCATGCCCAGCCTTATTCCATGCTATTTCCAATGTCCCTTATTTGGGCCGCCTGCGCGGCGGGCGGCAGAGGGGGCCTGTTAGGGGCTGCGCCCCTCCGAGGCCCCCTCTGCACTCCCCCCGGACAACCCCCTGGAGCTTTCCATATCCCGTCACCCGGCGAGGGCTGCGCGGCACCTGCTGCGGGAGCTTCCTCGCTGCGCTCGGCGATCTCCCTCCGCGCCGCGCAATGCCAGCAACCGATTGGTTGACGGGCTCACGTTTAAACGGCGTGCAGCCGTATCTATGACAACATCTTTTAAAAAGCCCTTCGCTGCTAAAGCGCGAAGGGCTTTTTGTCGTTCTGTGGCAAAGTGTTCCTTCTCTCCGGACTGATGTCCTTGGCTGTGTTGGTTGCAGTTTGCCCCCTGAGGCTGGATTGCCCGCAGCCATCTTTCTGTTTTTCTTGAACCTAGAGCATTTTGCTAATGAGAATATCCACAACTTTCAAACCATCCCTTCGCATCTGAGGGGGTGATTGTGGTAAAAGCATCTTTGATTGCGAAAAAAAGGGTATCACTATCTGTTGCCTGACGTTCTCGTAATTTTGTCTTTATTTTGCTCCACATCTTTTCAATGGGGTTCAAATCCGGGCTATATGCGGGTAAATATTTTATTGTAATATTGCGAGAAGAAAACTTGCTCATATCAAAGCTGTTCTTATGAGCAGAAAGATTATCCATTATTACAATATCGTTGGCATTTAACTCTGGAAGTAATACTTCCTCCATATAGGATGCAAATATTTTTTTATCCACCGCACCATCAAAAACAAGACATTCTGTATTCCCTGAAAGCCTGACTGACGAAAGCATTGTTACCGTTTGCCATGAGCCTGATGCGCTGCCATGACACCGATCACCTCGCAAAGAGCGTCCACGTAGCGGGCACATGTTGGTCTTTGCAGCAGATTCATCAAGAAACACAAGAGACTCTTTTTCGCAAAACTTACTCCACTGTTGCCATTCTTCACGCGCAGCTTTGATATCTTCCCGGTCTTGCTCCGAGGCCCGGAGAGTTTTTTTTGTAAGTTATCCCAAGCTTGAGCAGTGTTCTGTGAATGACAGAAACATTGCACGTTTTATTGAACCTGATTCTTATCTTTTCCAGTGTAATCGATGGTTCTTCACGAATCAGGTTGACGAGTTCCAGTTCTTCGTCCGTGCTGAAGACACGGGGACGGCAACCTCGCGGTTTCGGGTCTTGGGGTTCCCCATGAGCGTCCCGTTTCAACCAGTTTTGAATGGTCTTATAATGCACACAATAGGCATTGGCCAACTCTTGCTGGGTAAATAGACCTGTTTTGTATGCCTCAACAGCTCGTTGTCTTATGTCGTTATTTGATATTGGCATGCACGGAGTATAAAAATATTATAGATAATTTCAATAACAAAATGCTCTAAATTGAATAAGGCGCTGGCGCGGGCCTTGCGAGCGACACACCACAAAAATGTCGCGCTGCAAGAGGCGTGACAGCGCCGGAGTTACTTCTTCTTCTTCTTCTTCTTCTTCTTCTTCTTCTTCTGCTGCTGCTGTTGGCGCTGCTGCCCTGCTTTACTCCCGCGGCTCTGCTCCTGATGCTGTTTCGTTTCATTGCACATTGTTTCGACTGTCTGACTCACTCGATTTTCAGCTATTTTCGCTCAAGGCAGCCTTATTCCATTCTATTTTCATGTCTTTCATTTGGGCCGCCTGCGCGGCGGGCGGCAGAGGGGGGCCTGTTAGGGGCTGCGCCCCTCCGAGGCCCCCTCTGCACTCCCCCCGGACAACCCCCTGAAGCTTTCCATATTCCGTCACCCGGCGAGGGCTGCGCGGCACCTGCTGCGGGAGCTTCCTCGCTACGCTCGGCGATCTCCCTCCGCGCCGCGCAATGCCAGCAACCGATTGGTTGACGGGCTCACGTTTAAACGGCGTGCAGCCGTATCTATGACAACATCTTTTAAAAAGCCCTTCGCTGCTAAAGCGCGAAGGGCTTTTTGTCGTTCTGTAGCAAGGTTTTCCTTCTCTCTCCGGACTGATGCCCTTGGCTGTTGGCTGCAGGTTGTCCCCTGAGGCTGAATTGCCCGCAGCCATCTTTCTGTTTTTCTTGAACCTAAATTGAATAAGGCGCTGGCGCGGGCCTTGCGAACGACACACCACAAGCATGTCGCGCTGCAAGCGGCGTGACAGCGCCGAAGTTACTTCTTCTTCTGCTCCTGCTGCTGTTGGCGCTGCTGCCCTGCTTTACTCCCGAGGCTCTGCTCCTGCTGCTGTTTCGCTTCATTGCACATTGTTTCGGCTGTCTGACTCACTCGATTTTCAGCTATTTTCGCTCAAGGCAGCCTTATTCCATGCTATTTCCAATCTCCTCCATTGGGCCGCCTGCGCGGCGGGCGGCAGAGGGGGCCTGTTAGGGGCTGCGCCCCTCCGAGGCCCCCTCTGCACTCCCCCCGGACAACCCCCTGAAGCTTTCCATATTCCGTCACCCGGCGAGGGCTGCGCGGCACCTGCTGCGGGAGCTTCCTCGCTGCGCTCGGCGATCTCCCTCCGCGCCGCGCAATGCCAGCAACCGATTGGTTGACGGGCTCACGTTTAAACGGCGTGCAGCCGTATCTTGAAATAATCTACATCATCCCGGCTGGACTCGTGGAAGATATAGTCGCGATCAATGGCCGGGGTGTAGGGCGAAGGTGTGGCATAGCCCCTGACTGTGGTGCCGGAGGATTTGCCGCTGAAAACCTGACCGGCATCAAGGTCGGTGGGCTGAAGGCTGGTGAGTCGTTGATTAAGGTTTGCTCATAATGCTTGCTCCTTCAATGCAAAAAGAGCCCGGCTTCCATCAGGAAAGCCGGGCTCTTCAAAATATGTTCTTTGGGGTTACATTATTTTTTTATAATTACAGAAGGAATTATCCAAAATGGTGACCTTGTCCGGCAAGGCCATGGCTTTGGGTAGGTTCTCAAGCCTGCGGGCAAAATGGCGCACTGTGTCCTGTGGAGGAACGCTATGCCCTCCGCGTGATGCACGGGCAGCAATACGCTTCAGTGCCAGCGCTGCCGACGCAAGGCGCATGTATACAAGCTCAACTTCATAACCCCGCTGCTTTGCCTCTTCCATCTGAGTGAAGTCAAACTTGGCAGTAAGGGTAGACTCGCGCGCAAATGAAACCCCCTCCTGCAGAAAGAGGCGAGCCATACGGGCCGCAGCCTTACCAGCGCCTATCGGAGACAAGCCTTCAGCAGCAAGCTTATCAGGGTCAATAACCAGCAGGTTTTCCCGCATGGCAATTGTCCTTGAGAATGTACTCTTGCCTGCTCCTTTGGGGCCACAGATGCACAAAAGCTTGGGCATCAGTTGGCCTGTTGGACTTCGGTGAGTGACATTGTTTCAGTATGGCCATCTGGGTAGCGCAGGGTATACTGCCCGTTTTCATCCAGGTAGTTCAGCGGGATTCCTTTTTTCAGCTCAAGCCCAAGGATTACACGCTGATTTTCTATGGCAGTTTCGACCAGTTCTTCAAGAGTAAGCGACATAATGCCTCCGTTCTCACGGATTACGGGTAAGCCTGCTGTCGGTCAACGGTCTGTGCCTGTAACAAACATTTGAAGGGAATTGAAAATCAGGCTGCTGACCTGCCATGATTTTTCGTTCGCTGGAAAGGCTAAAATGGGAGCCACGAAAACAGCTGTGAGCCTCAATGCCGCCGTAATTTTCGCCAAGACGGATGAATGGGAAACCTTGGTCGGGCAAGCTGTTCAGTAACGTTCAACAAAGACCATCTCCTCAAAATCAGCATACCACCTCACTCCGCTCCAGCAAAAGGCCACTGCGCTAGAATCCACATCCGCGTGGGCAGGCTCGCCGCCGACCAAATTCTTTATAGCGTTGCTGGCGAAATCTTCGGAGGCGTTACTGACATGCGCTTCTATGGCTACTGTTAGTTTTGCCGCACCTTTTTTCGCCAGGCACAAGGGTACGTCAGAATAATATCCTATGATAACCTCTCGAAGTTCAGTTTATGGGTGAAACGCTCAGCTTCTCAAAAGGCTCACCAGTACGCTCACAGCGGGCCAGCAGAGCGTCCACGTCAATGTCGTCCAGATGCTCAAAGCAGAATACCTCAGGCAGTTCTTCCCGTAGCGCGTTTTTATCCAACTCAGTGATATTTTCGGATTGATGTGTGGTCATGAGGTGCCTCCAGAGGTAGAAAAAAACTGTTCAGCAATGCACTAGACAGGAATTACTATGGTGCAAAAGTAATTCCTGGCGTCTCAAGGGAATAATGTATTCCTAAAAATATTGAAAAGAATCGTTAATAAATTTTTATAAAGTAAATTGTTACAGAATCATAAAAATTATTTCCGTAGTATTCGTTATATTGAATGAGTTGGTAAATACCATCATCCGTCTACATAGCGAACACCTCTTTCATGTAGTCCAGAAAGTACAGCCTTTCTGGCAGCACGGCAAAATATTCAAGTGTTAAAAGTATGCTTCTAGCTGTTATATCAGCCGAAGTCTCGAAAAAATATTAGTTATGTTGAAGGACTTTAAAAATAGTTAGAGAAGATGATGTATTAATGTTCTTAATGCTCTTATGTCTAATAAATCTAACGTGTTAATGTTTAATATGTCGTGAATTATAGATGCTGTAACTTTAGGTGTTGGATGGGATTTTTGAGTCAAGTTATAGATTGTTTAATGTAAGTGGGGGGGCATTTTTTAGGCAAGCTAAAAAATATTCTATATTAAAGCAGTATATATATCAAAATAATATGTGTTTAACTGTGTTTAATCACACATAAAGCACATGTGTCTACTTATAATTGTGCTAATATGTCATACTAAAATAATAAGATTTATTTGTAACGTATAAGCTAATTTAATATGGATAGAAATAGAAAAATATAAAATAAATTACGCATATTTTAGTTATATGAAAATAAAGCAGTACATATATTGTTGATATTTCGTGCCAAGTTACACAATAATATTATCAAATAAAGATTTTAGATGTGTTGATAGATACTTTTTAAGTATGATTAATGGTTTATATCTTTAGTAACTATAAATGCTCGTACTGTATTGCAGTGCCCTTGCATGTCAAAAATTTTTGTTGGTGCTACTTTAGGATGACCACGATTTTAATGTCATCCCAAAATTCCACTGTATGTGAAAAGATTAAGGAAATTATTTGTGGCAAAGGGTTTTTGTAACGAAAACGCACTGAAATATCTGGAAGTTTGGGGGAAACCCATATCGGAAGCATGCCCGTGCGGCCGCGATTGCTCCTTTTCGCCGGAATTTGAAGCAATGCAGGCGGAAATAGAGAAGGACACAGCCCTGCATGCCACTGAGGCGACCGATTGGGCCATTGTTTCCCGCTCAGCAACGGATTTCCTGATCGAACAGAGCAAGGATGTATGGATTCTTGTTTACGCAGTGTATGCTGAATACAAAATTAATGGAGTAGCGGCCTGCGCGGCTTCGGTTTCCGCACTCACGATCCTGCTGGACACCTGGTGGGATTCTGCATACCCGCTGCCGTCCCGCATACCGCGTCGGCTGGCTCCATTGGCATGGCTGTGCGCTCGCATGGAGCACTGCGCCAAGACGACCTGCTTTATGGACAGTTCTTCGGAGGCCGTTCGGGCATTGCAGACAGAATTGGGCAAACTCCAGGCTCTGCTGACGGAAAAAGTCGCTGACCTCGCTCCGTCATTTACTGGCATATTCAATAAAATTCCCTCAGAAGATCCACTTTCTTCTGCGTCTGAAACTACGCAGCATCTGGCGGAGCCTGCCACGCCACATTCCTCGGCCCATGCCCGCGCCTCCAATATGTCCATTGCGACCAGCCTTGCAGTAATGGACAAGGATGGGCGAATTCCTCCCGGTGTTTTTCCCAACGTGGTGCGCAATATTATTGATTCCACGCGCCAGCTTGCGGAACATTTTCTCTGTCTGAACCCTGCGGATGAGCGTGCCATTGTGCTGTTTGCTGCCGGTAACTGGGGCACGCTTTCCCAGTTGCCCCTGGCTGATGGCGAAGGAAAAACGCAGCTGACCTGCGGCGTGCCGCCAGACAGAGTTCAGGAATACGTGGCCGCTGTTGAAGGCAAAAAATACGCCGAAATTCTTCCCCATCTGGCGCGTGCTGCGGGCAAGGCCCCGTTCTGGTTTGACGGATGGGCCTTGCTGTGGCGCTGCCTGGAAGGGCTTGATGCATTGAGAGCGGCCGCCTGCCTGAGTGAAGCACTGGCGACGCTGCTGCACCGCTTCCCAGAACTGCTGGCTTACAAATTTAAAGACCATTCTCCTTTCGCTTCCGCAAAAACACTGCCCTGGCTGGAGGGGTTGAGTGCCCCGGTATCTGGCAGATCCGTTGCGTCCACAGCGTCCGACGGATTGCTCATGCGCAATGAGCCGGACGAAGAAACACGACTGCATGAGGCTCTGGCCTGCGGCATGGAGGAGGGTTTTCAGGCCGGATTGCGGCGTATTGGAACGGTTTCTCCAGGCCGCAGCCGTGCATTTGTGCGGCATGGCATTCTGCAGGCCCGTTATTGCCTGGCGTCCGGGAAAAAATATGCAGCAGCGCAGGTTCTTATGGCGCTGTACTCGGATCTTGAAACTTGGGGTTTGCTGGATTGGGAGCCAGACCTGACGGCCAGCATTCTCACGCTACTGCTTTCCAGCCAGGGCCGGCAGCAGGGAAAGGCCGATGAGGGCATGCTGCGGCGATTATGCCTGCTGGATTTGAACAGTGCGCTCAATGTCATCAAGGAAAAATAACAATAAGCCAATCCAGGAGGATTATAATGGCTAAAAAAGACGCGTCTGTTGCCCCTAAAGAACGTATCAACGTGACGTTTAAGCCGGCGACTGGGGGAGCGGAAGAAGAAATTGAACTCCCTATGAAGGTTATGGTGCTTGGAGATTTTTTGCAGCGTCACGACACGCGGACTCTTCAGGACAGAAAACCTGTTTCCATCAATAAAAATAACTTCGCTGAAGTTATGGAAAAGCAGAACTTACGTCTTGATATGTCGGTGCCTAACGTTTTGCAGGATGACGAGACAGAATCTGAAATCCAGGTGGGGCTGAATATAGCATCCATGCGTGATTTTGAGCCCGGAAATATTCTGGAGCAGGTACCCGAAACCAACAAGCTGATGCGCATACGCGAGGCTCTGATGTCCTTGCGTGGGCCTATGGGCAACATGCCGGCTTTCCGCAAGGCTCTGGAAGATGTGCTCAAGGATCCCAAGCGGCGTGAAGATATCCAGAAAGAATTGCTGCAGGCGGGCATAGAGCTTCCATTGCCCAAAGCTTCCGGGAAGGGGCAGAGCAAAGCCAAGAAAGAGACCGCCGGGGAGTAAAATTTTGACAGCGAGGACCAAGTGCCCATCGCTCCAAGGAGAGTAGCCGCTATGAGTCAAGCATTGCATGAAGTGAAATACGATGCATTGTCCGACAGCTCCCTGTTGGCGCAAATCATACAGGAAACCAATATTTCCCCTCAGAATGAGGGGTATGAAGAAGCCCGCCTCGGCATTGGCGCTATCGTTTCCATGCTGACCCCCGAGGTTATGGGTGAAAAGATCAATAAGGCGGTAATCAACCACATGGTGGCGGATATTGACCGCCGTCTTGGAAATTTCGCCAACAAGATTCTGCACAATACTGCGTTCCAGGAAATGGAATCCGCGTGGCGCGGCCTTAAAATGCTGACAGATCGCACGGATTTTCGCGAGAACGTTATTGTCGAATTCATCAACGTCACCAAGGACGAACTGCTGGACGACTTCCTGGACTCGCCGGAAATCGTGCAGTCGGCCATGTACAAGCAAGTGTACACGGCTGAATATGGGCAGTTTGGCGGCAAGCCTGTGGGAACGATGATCGGCAACTTTTACTTTGGCCCTTCAGCACTGGACATGCGCCTGCTGGACAGCATCGCCAAGGTGGCGACTATGGCCCATGCGCCATTCATCAGCGCAGCCTCTCCCGAATTTTTCGGCTTGAAGGGCAGTTTTGAACGTCTGCCCGCGCTGAAAGATTTGCAGGACATCTTCAGCGGCACCCGTTACACGAAATGGCAGGCCTTCCGGGAGTCGGAAAACTCGCGCTACGTCGGCCTGGCCTTGCCGCGTTTTCTGCTGCGTCAGCCTTACGATCCTGAAGAAAACCCCGTTCGTTCCTTTGTTTACAAAGAAAATGTTGACGACAGCCACGCCAATTTCCTGTGGGGCAATGCGGCTTTCGCCTTTGCCACGCGCATTACCGAAAGCTTCGCCAAGTACCGCTGGGCGGCCAATATCATTGGTCCGCGCTCTGGCGGCGCGGTGGAAGACCTGCCCGTGCATCTTTATGAAAGCCTCGGCGACATAGAGATGAAAATTCCTACTGAAGTGCTCATTTCCGACCGGCGAGAGTATGAACTGGCGGAGCAGGGCTTCATTGCGCTGACCATGCGCAAGGGATCGGACAACGCAGCCTTCTTCTCTGCAAACTCCTGCCAGAAGCCGAAGTACTTCGGCATTTCTGAAGCTGGTAAGGCGGCTGAGCTCAACTACAAGCTGGGCGCGCAGCTGCCGTACCTCTTTATCGTTTCCCGTCTGGCCCACTACATCAAGGTGCTGCAACGCGAGCACATCGGCTCGTGGAAGGAGCGCGTGGACCTCGAGCGGGAACTCAACACCTGGATTCGCCAGTTTGTGGCAGACCAGGAAAATCCCAGTTCCGACATTCGCAGCCGCCGTCCCCTGCGCGAAGCACTCATTGAAGTCAACGATGTTGAAGGGGATCCGGGCTGGTACCGCGTCAGTATGAATATCCGCCCCCACTTCAAGTATATGGGTGCCTATTTCACGCTGTCGCTCGTTGGCAAGCTGGAAAAGGAATAGCTATGGCGGGGAGCCTGTTTGAACGTTTGACGCGCGGCGCAGCCAGCGAAGAAGCGACGGATGACGAATCCATCCGCGCGCACTTGCTGCGCATGTTCGTGGCACGCCAGGGGTCCGTGCAAACTCTGCCGGACTACGGGCTCCCCGACCTTAATGATTTGACGCTGTCGCGCGCTGAGCTGATCAAGGAAACCTGCGCGGGCATCAGGGATTGCATCGTGCGGTATGAGCCACGGCTCACTGATGTGAATGTCGTCCACATACCTCTGCCGGATTCCATATTTACAGTGGGATTTCGCATCCGGGCACAGAAGTATGACGAAAGCGGCAATCTTCAGCCCTGGCAGTGGGACGTCTCTCTGGCTGGTGACAAGCTTAAGGATCGGGCATGAGTTTCAACCGCTATTATCAGGAAGAGCTGCTTGCTTTGCGGGAACTTGGCAGAGAGTTCACAGACCGTAATCCCGCTCTTGCGCCCTTTCTTGGCACTCCTGGCCGGGATCCTGACGTTGAGCGTATTCTGGAAGGATTTGCATTCCTTTCCGGCAGGTTGCGCCAGAAGCTGGACGATGAGCTGCCGGAGATAACCCATTCTTTGTTCAACCTGCTCTGGCCGAACTACCTGAGGCCCATTCCTGCGTGCAGCGTCGTGCAGTACCGGCCTGATGAAAACCTCTCCGGCGCAGCGACAATGCCGCGCGGCACGGCAGTGGAATCCAAGGAGGTGGATGGCACCCGCTGTCGGTTCAGGACCGTTTACGAGACGGAAATCCATCCATTGCGCATCAGGGACATGCGGATTCTGGAGCGCAATGGAGAAGCCGCCATTGCGCTGACCTTTGAGACGCTTGGCGTGCCTCTGGCGAACGTCGCGCTCTCGCGCTTGCGCTTTTTTCTGACTGGAGAAACAGCCATTGCGCACACACTGTACTTCACCCTCACAGACAGGCTGAAGGAAGCGCGGATTGTTCTGCGCGATCAACGTATGGAAGAGCATGTAACTGCAATACTGCCCGCGGAAAACCTGCGGCCTGTGGGTTTTCGGGAAGAAGAGCGGCTGTATCCCTATCCTGCCAACACGTTTCCTGGCTACCGTATTTTGCAGGAATACTTTTGTTTTCCTGACAAATTTCTCTTTGTGGAGCTTTCAGGCATAGAGCAAGGTCTTTATTCTGGGGCTATTCAGCAATACCAGGTAGCCACGTCATTTGAAATCCATTTTGTCCTTAAAGAGCTGCCAGAAATCTATGAATCCTTTCGCCTGGACAACTGGCAACTTTACTGCACCCCGGTGGTGAACCTTTTTCCAATGGACGCTTCACCCCTGATTCTGGATCAGCGAAAGACAGAATACCGGATAGTTCCCGACCCCCGCCTGCCGTACCATTACGCTGTCTACAGCGTGGATTCCGTGGGTACATGGGGGCAGGACGGCAGAGACAGTCGGCGCTACCTCCCCTTTGAATCCTTTGAGCATGAGACAGGGCAAGGGGGCAGCACCGCATATTACCGCTTGCGCATCCGCCCGTCGCACAAGGACGAGGGGACGGAAACATATATTTCCTTTGTTCAGCATACGGACGAATCTGTGGTGCCGCAAAGAGAAACCATTTCTATGGAGCTTACCTGCACCAACCGCATGCTGCCTCGAGAACTGCGGGTGGGCGATATCTGCATTCATGCGGACAACACGTCGGGAGCAGTGAATTTCACCAATATTACGTCTGTCATCCCGTCATTCAATCCGCCGCTGGAAGGAAATATCTTGTGGCGGCTGCTGTCCAATATGTCACTGAACTATGTCTCACTGACTGATATCAGCGCGCTGCGGGCTTTGCTCTGCGCCTATGATTTTCGTGCGCCCAACGACAGGTCCAGAGCCAGAATACTCGAGAAAACCCTCCAGGGCATGGTGCGCATCCATTGTACCGAAACGGATCGCATCCATCGTGGCCTGCCTGTAAGGGGCATGCAGACCCACCTGGTTCTGGACCAGCGGGCCTTCAGCTGTGAAGGAGCCATGTATCTGTTCGGCTCGGTGTTGAATGAATTTTTCGCCCTGTACGCCACTGTGAACAGTTTTCACCAGCTCATGGTTGAAGAGGAATCCAAAGGGGAAACATATACATGGCCAGCCAGACTGGGCAGGACACTGAGCATATGAGCCCCGGAAAAGAAACGGGCCATTCTTCATTGCTGGATGATTTGCACGCAACACCCGGAGCCTTTGCCTTTCCGCAAGCCATAGATATTGCGGAACGCTGGCTGCGTTCGCAGGGTGGTCTGGCTTCCGCTGATTCTTTTCGCTTCAGCGTTAATCCGGATCTGTCCTTTCCTCCCGGCGACATAACGTCTCTGGACGTTGCCGACCGTGGCGCGGCGGAAATGCGGGTCTCTGTCATGCTCAACCTGATGGGGCTGCACGGGGCAGGTTCGCCTCTGCCCGCCTACTTCACCGAACATGTGGCGCAGCATGCCGACGATGCCGACGCCCTGCGCGATTTTTTCGATATCTTCAATCATCAGTTGGTTTCGCTGCTGCACGGCACGTGGACAAAGTACCGTTACTATGCCCAGTACAAGGTCCGTGCTGCTGACCGCCTCTCTGACCGTTTTTTCGGCTTTATCGGAGTGGGGCACAAGGCCTTGCGGGATGCAAAAAATCTGCATTGGCCAAGGCTTATGGCCTATATGGGGCTGATAGCCTTTAACGGAGAATCTGCCGGCTCCCTCGAAAGCATTTTGCGCCATTACTTCGCGCACGAAAACATAAGCATCATCCCCTGTATCAGACGCTGGGTCAGCGTTCCTCAAGAGCAGCTCACCCGGCTGGGCGAAAGCAATTGCGCTCTGGGCAATGATTTTATCCTTGGGGAATCCATTCCCGACCAGACGGGAAAGTTCCGTATTCGTGTTGCCGGACTGACATGGGCGCGATTCAAAACATTTCTGCCCACGGAAGCAAACTTTGCGGCGCTGCAAACCCTGGTCAAATTCATATTGAAATCGCGCCTGGATTTTGATGTCGAACTACGTCTTTTGCCCGGAGAAATGCCGGATTGGCGGCTGGATGAGGAAAGTGACTGCCGTCTTGGCTGGTCTTCGTGGAGCGGTGACGGCGGCGATGGCATTGTGGTGTTGGAATCCAATCATCAAGAGATATAATAATGGCCACTATTACTTTGAGCGCCCTTGTCGAAGCCCTGGATTATCCCTGCCGTGAGGCATTGGAAGCGGCCGCCGTCGCTTGCGCGGCGCGTGGCGGCTACGAAATCACCATTGATGACTATGTGGAAACCCTGCTGGACACGGAAGGCATGCGGGATGTTCTCGTGCATTTTGGCTGCAGTGAGGAGAGGCTGCGTGGCATCCTGGCCAAGGGGCGTCCGCACTCGGGCCGTAATACGGGGCGTCCGACATTTTCTCCTCTGCTGTATCAGTTTTTGCAGGAAGCATACCTGCTGGCCAGCCTTGAGCTGCGCCAGAACAGGATTGTGGCGGGCGTACTGGTGTTGACCCTGCTGCAGAATTCCGTGCGTTACTGTGTTTTTCCCTTTTATCAGGAATTCAAAGATATTCCGGCAGAAAAGCTCCGTGATCTGCTTGAGGGCTTGCAGGAGGAGCAGAATGACGCCCGGCCTGCTGCCCCTGGAAAAGAGCAGGGCGCCCTGCAGAAGTACGCAACGGACTTTACTGAAGAAGCACGCGAAAACCGTACGGATCCCGTGTTCGCGCGTGGGCCGGAAATCCGCATGATGATCGATATCCTGATCCGGCGGCGTAAAAATAATCCCATCCTGGTGGGAGACCCCGGCGTGGGCAAAACCGCCGTGGTTGAGGGGCTGGCCCGCAAGGTTGTCGAGGGCGACGTGCCGGACGCCTTGAAGGGGGTTCGCATCGTTGGTCTGGATATGGGCCGCCTGCAGGCTGGCGCCAGCGTGAAGGGAGAATTTGAAAAGCGGCTCAAGGCCGTTATTGACGAGGTAAAGTCCGCTCCCGTTCCGACCATTCTCTTCATCGATGAAGCCCATACTCTGGTGGGCTCAGGCGCTCAGTCCGGGGGCGGCGACGGGGCAAACCTGCTCAAACCCGCCCTGGCGCGAGGTGAAATGCGCACCATTGCCGCTACAACCTGGAGCGAATATAAGCAGTATTTCGAAAAAGATGCCGCTCTGGCCCGGCGTTTTCAACTGGTCAAACTGGACGAACCTTCGCTGGAAGAAACCGTCACCATCCTGCGCGGCATAGTTCCGCATTACGAAAACACCCATAAGGTCTATGTGCGCGACGACGCTGTGGTGCGCACCGCCGAACTGGCCGGACGCTATATAACCGGGCGTCATCTGCCGGACAAGGCCATTGATGTGCTGGACACCGCCTGCGCGCGCGTGCGTGTGAGCCTTGGAGCCAAGCCTGCCATTCTGGAGGCCGCGCAAGAGGAACTGGCTTCCCTGCAGCGTGAGCTGGACGCTCTTGAGCGCGACCGCCTGTACGGCACGCCTGTGGATCCGGGCGCGGATGCTGAGGCGTACCACGCTGCGTTGCGGCAGAAGGCGGCGGATCTGGCAACCCACATTTACGAAATCGAAAGCCGCTGGAAGCGCGAAAAGGGGCTGGTCGAGGCTCTGCTCGAACTGCGTAGCGGCAAGGCGGAACCAGCAAAAGCCGCAGAGACGCAAAAGCAGGATGCGCCGCAGCCGTCAGCAGGCGGCGAAGCTTGCCGCCAGGGCAAGCTGGCTGAAGAGCTGCGCCAGCTTCAGGGGCAGGACCCCCTGGTGTTTTACGAAGTGAGCCCGGAACTGGTGGCCGGTATCGTAGCTGAGTGGACCGGCATTCCTGTGGGCAAGCTGAATGGCACCGGTATTTTTCCTGCTGTTTCTCTTGGGGCGGCTTTGCGCCGCCGGGTACGCGGGCAAGACCACGCTCTGGACGCCATTGAAAAGGCGGTTACTGCCGCCCACGCTGGGCTGGACAATCCCACGCGGCCAACAGGCATCTTTCTCTTTGTCGGTCCGTCAGGCGTGGGCAAAACCGAAACGGCCCTGTCAGTGGCTGACGAGTTGTACGGCGGCGAGCGAATGCTGGTCACCGTCAACATGAGCGAGTTTCAGGAAAAGCACACGATTTCCAGGCTGATCGGTTCCCCTCCGGGCTATGTGGGCTATGGCGAAGGCGGGCGTCTTACCGAAGCTGTACGCCGTCAGCCGCATTCTGCCGTGCTGTTTGACGAGGTGGAAAAAGCGCATCCTGAGGTGCTGAACCTGTTCTACCAGGTTTTCGACAAGGGTGTTCTGGCTGACGGCGAAGGCAGAGAGGTGAGCTTCAGGAACAGTATGATATTCATGACCTCAAACCTGGGCAGCGATATTGTTTCGGCCCTGTTTGAAGATGGGGACACGCCAGAACCTGAAATCGTCCTCGAAGCCCTGCGCCCGGTCTTGTCCCAGTTTTTCCGCCCGGCGCTGCTGGGGCGCATGACCATCATCCCCTTCATGCCCATACGCGGCGATATCCTTAAAGAACTTGTGCTCATAAAGCTTGAGCAGGTGGGCGAAAGGCTGCAACAGCGCCACCGGATGAGCCTGACCTGGTCCGACGATGTTGTCGCCAACATTGTTGCCAGCTGCACCGCGGTAGATACAGGGGCGCGCAATATTGACCACGTTATCAACGCGCATCTTTTGCCGTGTATGGCCGCCTCCTTGCTGGAT
Organism: Desulfovibrio simplex; assembly: GCF_055387835.1. Classification (NCBI taxonomy): domain Bacteria; kingdom Pseudomonadati; phylum Thermodesulfobacteriota; class Desulfovibrionia; order Desulfovibrionales; family Desulfovibrionaceae; genus Desulfovibrio; species Desulfovibrio simplex. Next base: position 1,538,409 of record NZ_AP042377.1, on the reverse strand, counting down.
TTGCTGGCCAGCGCGGCCTCAGGTCCCGTTCCGCTGAGTCTGCATATCACGCTGGACCCACAGGGAAATTCTTTTATCTGCGCTCCGCGGCAGGAGAAAACCTAACATGGATCAGCTCAACGGCTGGTTTGAAAAACTGTGCATGGCCTCCGGCATGGACGAAGCCGCCAGGGTTTTGGCCCAGGCGGCAGGCGAGACGGCGCAGGCAGATGGCAGTAGCGTTTTCCTGTTGGACAGCACGCGCGGCAGCCTGCTGCACTTTGCCTCGTGGTCAGAAGAGCGCGGGGCAACTGTGGAGCAAAAGCGGGCCATTCCTGCCTGGAACCTGAATGATCCGCTCTGCATATCCTTGCTGCAAGGCAATACGGTCACGCTTGCGCAGCAGCCGGGCATGACCGCATACGCCTCAATGGAACTGGCCATGTGCCCTGTGCATTGCGGAGCAACGCTGATCGCGCACCCCCTGCTGGCCTGGAATGCAACGGCGATCGGCGGAGTAGTCTTGCAGAGCCGGGGGCAGGCGCACAATCAGGATGCAGTACGGATCTTGTGCGGCTATGCCGCCTTGTTGCTGGCTTTTTTTGAACGCAGCGGCCAGGACGCCGCACGCATCAACAGTCTGCATGCCGACCTGGTTCGCCTGGAGCAATCCAAGAAACTGGTAGAAGACGTGGTCCGGCCCATACTCGTTGGCGAAAGTGTGCCTATGAAACAGGTTCGCGACCGCATCGCCCAGGTTGCGCCGCACGACGTGTCTGTTTTGCTTACTGGAGAAACCGGCACTGGTAAGGATCTGGCGGCGTCGGCCGTGCACGCGGCAAGCCTGCGCGCCAAAGCTCCCTTTGTGAAGATCAACTGCGGCGCTCTGCCCGCGCCACTGCTGGAGAGTGAGCTGTTTGGGCACAAAAAGGGGGCTTTCAGCGGTGCGGATAAGGACCACGTCGGCCTTTTGCGCAGTGCCGCAGGGGGTACGGTATTGCTGGACGAAATCGGCGATATGCCTCTGCCGCTTCAGGTAAAACTGTTACGCGTGCTGCAGGATCGTGAAATCCGGCCAGTGGGCGACATCCGCAGCTACCCGGTCGATATCAGAATTATCGCGGCGACCAACAGCAATATTGAAGAAGCCGTGGAATGCGGCAAGTTTCGGAAAGATCTGTACTACCGGATCGTCAACTGGCGTATCCATCTGCCTCCTTTGAAGGAACGCAGAGAGGATATTCCAGACCTGGTTATGCTTTTTTCAAAGCGCTTTGCTGCGTCGCACAAGATGCCGGAACTGGAAATAACACATGCGCAGATGTCCGCGCTATGTTCCTTGGATTATCCGGGCAATGTGAGAGAGCTTGCTTCTAAAATTGAAAATGCCGTCATATCAATGGGTATTGAAAACACTTGCGACATCCGGCTTAAAACCATCCATGAAGCGTTTGAGGTAAAAAGCATGCCTTTGGCCGAATGCGTGAAATCATATGAAATGTCACTCATAAATGCGGCAATTGCATGCAATGACAACAATACAACCAGGGCTGCGCGGGCATTGGGCATTCCAAGAACCAGCCTGCTCAAGAAAATACAAAAGAACCGCCGGGCGGCTCAAACCCGGCAACTTTGAACAAACAAGCCTGCGGGGACCATTATGGACATCATGTTTGAAATAGTCAGCCGACAAAAATATTCCGCTCTTTTTCCAACGTCGCATGTTTTCGGCGAGGCGGGTGGCTATATCGGGCGTTCGGAGGAGTGCGAATGGGTGCTTCCCGACAAATCGAAACATATTTCCCGCAAACACGCCCTCATAACATTTGAGGACGGCAACTTCTTTATTGAAGACGTCAGCGCCAACGGCGTTCAGTTTTCATTAAACAACGATGCCATCGGCAAGGGCAAGAGGCACAAGATCGAGCACGGCGAAGGCTTCGTCATTGGCGAATATACCCTGATGGCCAGGCTGCTCTATGACCCACGTGTTTACGCCGCTTCGGCTGATGGTTTGGTTGACCCGTCTTCTTCCTTTTCCCGTTCTCTCTCACTCCACCCCCTGACCGCAATGGATCAGGAGGAAGAACTCATTGCGCGCAACCGCCTGGGCGATTTTGATGATCTGCTCGGCGAGCACAACAGGGTCGCCAGCATTCTTCCTGCCGACCATACGGACCCGCGCATCAACACCTTTACGCCAGCCGCGGCTGTTCCGGAGTCGGTGGACCTGATTCCTGAAGATTGGGATGACGACCCGTTTGAAAATCTTACTTCGCCTGTTGCGCCGGTTCCAGCCACTGCCCAGACGACCAGCGTTCCCCCTGCGGCACAACCTGCCATGCCCGTGCAGGCACGAGAGGCGGAATACGCTTCCGCATCAGAGCTGGATACATTTTTCAAGGCTCTTGGCTTCGCCGCTGCCCCTGCATCTGCGGAAGAGCGGGCGCGCGTTCTCGGCCTTGCAGCCAGCCTGCTTGTCACTGCGGTGACCGGCCTTACCCATGCCATGCGCAACCGCAATGAATGCAAGAATGAACTGCGCCTGCCGGTTACAACGACGGGTCTTGGGTTTGAAAATAACCCGTTCAAGTTCAGTCCCTCTTCAGAGTCTGCCCTGTCCACGCTGCTTGGCCCGGCGCAGAAAGGCGTGCTTTCACCTGTTGAATCCATGCGCACGGCCTTCGCCGATCTGCATGCCCACCATATGGGACTTATGGCCGGAACACGCGCCGCTGTTCGGGCTTCTCTGGAAAGAGTGTCGCCACGGGCTGTTGAAGACAGTCTGGATGCGAACGGCCCGGTGCGTTTCAACCGCACGGGGCGTCTGTGGCACACCTTTGCGCGCGTGCATCAGGATATGTGTGATGGCCAGGACGGATTTGCCGCCATTTTTCTGCAGGATTTCGCCCGTGCCTATGAAATGCAGGGGCGCACTCTTGGGTCGGATCGAGTTTCCAAAGGAGAGCGCAGATGAAAAAAGTTTTTATTGTTCCTGGCTTGTTGCTCGCGGTGATGCTGCTTGCGGGCTGCGGGAAGCCCCGGCTTGACCTGAGCGTGGCCAGTATGCCGAACGTGAATCCGGACAATTCTGACCGACCCTCGCCCATTGCGGTGAAAACTTATGAACTGCGCAGCGACCTTGCGTTCAGGCAGGCAGATTTCCAGTCGCTGTTCGAGCGTCCGGTGCCCACACTGGGGCCGGATATCATCGCCGCTGATGAATTTGTGCTGGTTCCTGGTGAGGCCCGAAAAGTGGCCTACCGTCCGTCGCCCAACACCTTGTATCTGGGCGTTGTGGCGGGATTTCGCCAGATGGACCGGGCCCATTGGCGCGCGGTGAAAGCCATTGATCCCGACGATAAAAACATCATTGCCCTGGAGTTCAATGACACGGCCATTCTGGTTATCCCGGACGATCAGGCCAAGAACTGGGACCCGGAAAAGGCTGTGAAGGAATTTCAGCAGCAAACCGCCCGCCCGGCGGCGCGGGGAGACGGCACTGCCGGAGGAGCCAATGATGCGAATGCGCCGCCGGCAAACAGCCAGGCTGCCAATGACGGAGACGGTGTCTGGCTCAATGCCCCGTCTGACAAGCCACGCCCTGAACAGGGTAATGGAGGAGTTTCGGACGCCGGAGGAGAACCTGCCCAGCCAGCGCAGTCCGCTTCTCCCGTACGCGTTATGCAGCCTTTGTGAACCTTGGTAGATCGCAGGAGAAGTTATGCTGCCTGAAAAAACAATCTGGGCGCAGGGCATGCTCGTCAACCCTGTCCATCTGCAACAGCAGGACCACTACACGGACATTCAACTGCGCAAGCGCGGGGCCATGTTTTACCCCAATGCCTGGGGGTTCACCGAGTTTGTCATCGACGAACAATACCTTGCACTGGGCAAAATAGTCTTGAGCAGGGCCGAGGGCGTGTTGCCGGACGGCACAATGTTTTCCATCGGCCAGGGGCAGGGTGCGCTTACTCTGGACATCCCGCCAGGGCTGACCAATCAGGTCATTACTCTGGCACTGCCTATGAGCGTGGAAGGATCCCCGGAAACGCGGGATGAGGAAACGCTTGGTCTCTCGACGCGTTATATCCGGACTCCTGTACTCATGCGTGACAACAATGCGTACAAAGACCGCAAAGGGGGCGAAGTAGCCATTCTCTGCGGCCGTCTGGATCTGCGCCTGATGTTTGAAGAAGATTCTGAACTGAAGGGCTTTGTAACCATGCCTGTGGCCAAGGTGGTGGAAACCAAGCAGGACAAGAGCATTCTTCTGGACAAAGATTTTTTGCCGACATTTCTGCACCTTGCCGGATCTACGGAGTTGCATGGATATTTACGTGAAATAATAGGGCTTATCGCCCACAGGGCCGACCATATCGCCAAAAGGCTCAGCAGTGCCGGGCAGACAGGCACTGCGGAAATTGGTGATTTTATGCTTTTGCAGTGCCTCAACCGTATGGAGCCGCTTTTCCGGCACATGGACGCTACGCAGGGCCTGCATCCTGAAGTGTTCTACAGGCTGCTGCTCAGTCTTGTGGGTGAGCTCTCCACTTTTGCGGAGCGGGCAAAACGTCCTCAGAATATTGAAGTTTACAATCACGGCACCCAGTATCAGTCGTTCGCGGGTATTATGGAGATGGCCCGCTATGTTCTCAGTATGGTGCTGGAACAGCACGCGGTCATGTTGCCCCTGCAGCAACGCAAGAACAATATCCAGCTGGCGCCCATTCACGACAAAAACCTGCTCGGCACGGCAACGTTTGTGCTTGTGGCCCAGGCGGACATGGATCAGGAAACGCTGCGCGGCCAGCTTCCCAAGCAGGTCAAGATCGGTACACCGGAGAATATACGCGAGCTTGTGAATTCCCACCTGCCCGGCGTGAAAATACTGCCCATGCCGGTGGCTCCGCGCCAGATCCCGTTCCATGCCGGGAAAAGCTATTTCCAGCTGGATTTTTCCTCACACCAGCGCGCGCAACTGGAAACATCGACAGGTTGCGCACTGCATGTATCCGGCACATTTCCCGGCCTGCTCCTGCAGCTTTGGGCCATAAAGGAGTAATTCATGACGCGGTATGAAGACCACATGGATCATGACGAAACTTCTATTGTTCTGGACCCGTCCAGGCAGGGGAAGGAAGAGTTGCCGTTCACTGCTGTGGCCGTGGCGCCGGGCCGTCAGGCCCCGCGTAATGCCCCCTATCTTGCGCAGCAAACTTCCTTTGATGAATACACGCCGGGCCTCAATCCACTGGTGAATGCGGCTTCGCACCTTCTGCTGGAAATCGTGCGCCTGCGGATTGCGGCGGAAGTGGATATTGAAACACTACGCGCCCGGCTGGAGGCGGAGATTCGCGGGTTCAACGCACAGGCTGTGGCGCTTGGCGTCAGTGAGGCTCAGGTCAATGCCGCCCAATATCTTTTGTGTACCGCGCTGGATGAAAGCGTCACCAGCTCCAGCATCCCCGGCGCCCAGGGAGAATGGCAGCATAAATCGCTCCTGAGCACCTTCCACAAGGATACCTGGGGCGGCGAAGTCTTTTTTGACGTGCTTTCCAGAACTATGGAGCAGCCGGCAAGCCGTTTGTATCTGCTTGAACTCATTTACCTGCTGCTCAGTCTGGGGTTTGAAGGTAAATACCGCATGCAGGAAAAGGGTGTTTTGCAAATTGAATCCCTGCGGGACCAATTGTACCGCCAGATACGGCTGCTGCGGGGCGAGCCCAGCCCGGATCTTTCAAAAAAAATGGAGGCGGGCACGTTCAAAAATAAAACATACGCCTACGTGCCTCTCTGGCTTATCGCCGCTCTGGTGGTGTTCTGTCTGTCCGTCACCTGGTGGGGTTTTTCGCACACTCTGGCGGGCAAGTCCGACCCTCTGCTGATCATGTACGGTTCCAATGCTCCGGCTGGCGAACCGTTTCCTCTGACAAAGCCGGATGAAGCGCCACAGGCCAATCCGACCCCTGCCCAATCCTCTGAATCTTCCCCCAATCCGGAGGTGCGTCAATGATAATGCGTTTTTTCCGTGCTCTGTGGCGGGCTTGTACAACGCCGTGGGCCTTGATGCTGCTTTTGACGCTGTTTCTTGTCCTGCTGATTTGGATACTCGGCCCACTGGTGGCCATAGCCGGATACATCCCGCTTGAAGGCCTTGTCCCCCGCCTGGTGGCCACACTGGCACTGGTTTTTTGCTGGGGCCTGTTTGTGGCGGTCTTTTATTCGCGGCAGCGCAAAAAAGCCTTGGCCGACCCTGAAAAAGCCGAAAAGCACGAGCGGGAAGCGCGAGGCAAAAGCAGACTTGGGGAGGAGTTTGAGCACATCAAGGACAAGCTCAAAGCTGCCATCAAGGTCGTCACGACATCCAATTTTTACGGCGCCAAAAGCCGTTCCCGGTATGCCCTGCCCTGGTATCTTATTTTGGGTTCTGAAAACAGCGGCAAAACATCCATGCTGCTCAATTCGGGATTGAAGTTCCCGCTCAACGAGCAGGCTGACCGCTATCTGCATACGCTGAAAGCCACCGAACGGTTTGAGATACTGTACGGCAACGAGGCCATTTTTCTGGATACGCCCGGCGCGTACACCAATGGGCATCCTGACACGCCGGTTCATAGCATCTGGCAGACCTTTCTGCGTCGCCTGTTTTCTGTCCGTCCGGCCAAGCCCTTAAATGGCATTCTGGTTTGTGTGAGCATGCGCGACATTATGGACTCTGACCAGCCACGGCGCGAGCATCTGGCCAGAACCATAAGGGCGCGGCTCAGTGAAGTTCTGAAATCTCTGCGCAACTACGCCCCTGTGTATCTTATTTTCACCAAGTGCGATGCGGTGCAGGGCTTCGCGCAGTTTTTCTCGCACCTTTCGCGTACGGAACGCGAACAGGTTTTTGGCTGTCTTGCCAATGAAGACAGCATGCAGCCAGGAGAAATCCGCAAAGAGCTCAAAGATCTGATGCAGACCTTGAATGCTCAGATCATCTCCAAAATCCATCAGGAACGCGATGTGACGGCCCGAGGCGACATGTTCAGGTTCCCGCAGGAACTGGCAGCTCTTGGCCCGCGCATTGAAGATTTCGTAGCCGAAGCATTCGGCCATTCACGTTATCACAAGCCTGTGATGTTTCGCGGCTTTTTCTTTTCAAGCGCGCTTTCAACACGCGATATCCTGGCGTCTGTTGCCCGGGAAGGAGAGTTAAGTTTTCAGAAAGGATTCAATGCTGCCATCGGCGACTATGCCAAGGGTTTCTTTCTGTTGCGCCTGATTGAGCAATGCATCATCCCCGAGGCCCGTCTGGCCTCAGCAGATAAAGAGCACCTCTGGAGCCTGCGGTTCAAGCGCTACGGCATGCAGATTGCCGCCGTGGCCCTGTTGCTTTTCTCCGGGGTATTTCTGGGTACAAGCTTCGTCAACAACTACTCCCGGCTGGAAACGTTGGGCAACGTGTACGCTTCTTTTGAGGCCGAACAGAAAAAAACACCCGTAATTGCTGAAGCGCGGGCCGTGTTGCCCGAGCTGGAATTTATGGCCCACAGCACATCAGTCTACGAACCCGACGAAGATTCTTCCATCACCTACGGCCTTGGCCTGTATCAGGGCAGGCAGTTTGATCGGGCAACCCATGCCGCCTATCTGGGCACTCTCAACAGCCGGCTCATGCCCCCCATCCGCAACGTGGCGGCGGAGCGGCTCGGAGCCTCCCTGGAAGGGGATGTCGGCGAACTCAAAAATGCTCTCAGGGCATACCTTATGCTCTGCCAGCCCAGGTATCTTAATGAAAAGTTCATTCAGGACTGGCTGAACAAGCGCTGGTCTGAGCGCTACCTGGGCCAGGCGGAAACACAGGACAAGCTGCGGACGCACATGAACTATCTGATCGCCCACGGCATTGTGCCGGTGACGCCTGACGCAGATCTGGTGGACAGGGCACGTAAGGCCTTGCTGAGAACGCCCTTGGCGGAATTGGCCTACCAGCGTCTGCAGGAAGAGGCGGCTGAAAGCGGTAAGCCTCCGTTCACTTTCCGCGCGGCCATCGGTGAATCTCCTTTCTCCGGCGATACCTACCCCATCCCCATACTCTATTCCCGCGAAGGGTACGAGGAATACCTTATAAAGCGCTGCCCCGACATTATCAGGAACATGACCGGCGAAAGCTGGATATTCGGCACAAGTCCCATTGCGCTGAGCCTGATGGACGTGAGCAAAGTGCACAAGGAAGTCCGTATTCTGTATTTCAGGGATTACACCAAGCATTGGGGACAAGCTGTGAAGGAGCTTGCAGTGCGCATGCCCGCCAACCTGGCTGACGCGCAAAAACTGGCGGAGCAACTGACCACGGGAACGCCCCCAGCGGTGCTTGTTTTGCGTGAAGTTCGGACCAACACCAACTTCATCCTTGATGAGGTGCCTGACGGAGAAGTTGAAGGCGCGCTCAAGTCTGAAGCAGCCCGTAAGGCACAGCAGAAGATCGCCAGAACCACGGGCACACGTGTTGCGAAAGCAGCCGTCGGCCAAATGGGCCAGAACCTGGAAGAAATGCGCAAAAACGCGCAGCAGGAATCCCAGAGGGAAGCTGTTTCTGTGCGGCAGTACTTTCTCCCCCTGGATGCATTGCTTGATTCCGATGGCAATGCCAATCCTGCCCTCAAGGCTGTTAACGACAACATGGTCGGTACTGGCGAATACTTTGCCAAAATACTCACCAGCGATAACAAGGATCAAAGAGTCCTCGCGGCTCTGCTGGAAATTGCGGACGAAAGGGACGATACGCTGCGCCGACTGGACAGTTCGGCAGAGCGCCTGCCCAATCCCGTACGCAACTGGTACTCCACCGTGGGGACAGGCGGCTTGCGCGACATGCTCGCCGTGGGTGCGCGCAGTATCAACCGCACCTATCAGGAGCGCGTGATCAGCACGTACAACAAGAACCTGCGTTCGTACTTCCCCTTTAATGTCCACGCCAGCCAGGACGTGAACCTTGAGGACTTCGCCGAATTCTTTAAGGCTGGTGGCGTGCTGGACAACTTCTACGATGCCAATCTCAAGCATTTTGTGACAAAAAACGGTACCCTGCGTAGTATTATGGGCCGTACCTTGCCCATATCCGGTCAGGCCGTCGGGCAGTTGCAAAGGGCAAATAGGGTGCAGGAAGCCTTTTTCATGTCTGGTCGTGAATTGGGTATTAATTTTCTGATGGAACCCTATGCAATGGACGCCTCCCTGAAGCAGGTGGGGCTCCAATATGCCGGAAAAAATCTGAGTTACTGGCATGGCCCGGTACAGGGCGTGGGCTTCTCGTGGCCCACCGGCGGGCAGGGGGTTCTTGAATTTACTGACCTGAGCGGGATTAACGGAAGGACAGAAGCCCGGGGCGACTGGTCTTTGTTCCGCCTTTTCCAAGGCGGAAGCATCAAGCGTCAGGAGGGCTCGACCTGCCTCATTGAAGTACAAAAAAATGGCAAATGGGCGCAGTTCCTGATTCAGTTTCGGAACAAGGTAAACCCTTTTGACCCCACGGTATGTTCATTCAGTTTGCCGGATTCATTACTGTAAGCGGTCGTGCCGCAGTTATGACGGTACGGCATGTTTCGGGGTTCTTATGGGTATAATGAGCTGTGTGGGCGCATTACGGCCGTTCCTTATGCTGGGAATGTGCTGTCTGGTCTTCAGCGCGTGCACAAAGGCGGCGCGGCAGGCCTCCGGCCTGCCCGCCACCGAGCGGCAACATGTGAGCAGAGTGGTCATTCCTGCCAAGGGCGGCCAAACCATTCGCACGCCGCGACTGATGGGAGACGCCATCCAGTTATGGAGTCCGCTCAATGCCGGTGAAAAAAGAAAAGCCGAGGCGCGGTTCAATCTGGCCGCTACACAAAGGGAATACGAATTTGCATGCTGGCTTCCGGCTTCAGAGCGCGTAACCATGCTTGATTATTTATATCGTCTTGAAAACGAACAAAAATCCCTGCGCAAACGCGTGCAGGACAGAGTAACAATACACCTGCCGATCATTATGGAGGGCGTGAAGGCCCAGGGGCTGCCAGCAGAGCTTGCCTGTCTTCCTCTGGTCGAAAGCGCATTTGAACCCCAAGCTATCTCTTCTGCCGGGGCTGCCGGGATTTGGCAGCTGATGCCGGGAACCGCACGCGAATTTGGCCTGACAGTGACAGACAGCGTGGACGAGCGTTTTGACGTGCAAAAATCGACTCGAGCCGCCACAGCGTATCTTGCATATCTTTATAATTTTTTTGGAGATTGGCCTTTGGCCATCGCCGCTTACAACTGTGGAGAAGGGACCATGAAAAAAGCCCTGGCCCGGTCCGGCTGTACTACTCTTGATGGATTGACCGCCTTTTGCCGTCAGTCCCAAGACGAGACCGGCCCACTGAAAGAAGAAACCCTGCGCTTTGTGCCAAAGCTGATAGCGGCCATCGCTATTATGCAACGGTCAGACAGCTGGGGGGCTGCTCCGCGTCTGGCGGACCTGTCAGCCGCCAGGAGCAGGCACATGCCAGAAAAAAGCGGAGACCGCCTCGCACTTACCGGCCAATACGGCGCAATCGAGCAACCCCACAAAGCGCCTCCACGCAGTACCCGGCTTCCGTGAGGTGGAGGTTATGACACAGATAAAGCAGGCGTTCACGGTCAGTGTGGAATCGTGGGGTATCAGCAGGCAAGGAAGCGTGCGCGGGGAAAATCAGGATTCTTTCTTAAACTGGGCAGACCATACGCTGTGGGCTGTGGCGGACGGCGTGGGAAGCAGCCAGAAGGGCGGCGAAGCCAGCCGCTCCATTGCCAGATTTCTGCTACAGGTGCCCCAGGCTGTTTCTCTTGATGCACACATAGACAACGTTTCTCAGGCCTTGCGGAATGCCAATGCGCTTTTTTGTCGGCAGGCCAGAGACGGGCAGGGCACGGCGGCCAGTACGGCAGTTGTTTTGCTGATGCATGGCGGTGTTGCTGCCTGCTTGTGGGCTGGCGACAGCCGTTGTTACCTGTTCCGTGATGGAGTGTTGTACCAGTGCACTCGGGACCATACCCTTCGTCAGGAAAAGATAGACAAGGGGGAACTGACTGCGCCCGAAGCGGCACGTATGATCCAGAGCAATATCATCACCAATGCTATTGGCGCGCAGGACAGTCTGCGCCTGGACGACGTTCGTTTTTCCTTGCGGGCAGGAGACAGATTTTTGCTTTGTTCGGATGGGCTTTTTTCTCTCATCGCGCCAGAAGCGCTGTCCGCACATCTCACCAGAGGCTCGGCCAAAGAAGCTGCCGAAGGCATAGCCGAGCGCCTGGATGAGATGCATCAACCGGACAACATTACTTTTGTGGTGGTTTTTCTTTCCAGTCTGACCTGAGGCTGCATATGGCAAAAAAGAAAAACAAACAGCAACGCCAGGCCTCTGCCCAAGCCGATGGGATCAAGACTCTGCCGTGCAAACGCATGCCGCGTGGATTAAAGAAGCCGCCGGAAACGGGCGAGGAAAGATTTTTGCTTGAACGCCTGCTCGGTGCGGGAGGCGTTTGCGAGGTCCATGCGGCGCTGGATTTGCGGCGCGTGGAAATGGGCGATGCCAATCCCAGAGTGGCCATAAAACGGCTGCGGTCTGAGTTTGCAGACAATGTTCAAGCCAACCTGGCATTGGCGCAGGAATTTTGTGTCTTGCGCCATCTGGCGCACCCCGGCGTGGTGAGGGTCTTTGATCTGCACAGGGAGCCTTTCGGTCTTTGTTGCAGCATGGAACTGCTGGCAGGCCAGACCATGCTGGCAAAACTGCACGATTCGCCAGCCGGGTTTGGCAGCGCTGTTTTACCGTTTGGGCGGGAGCTTTTTAATGTGCTGTCCTTTCTGCACGCCCTTGGAATCGTACACGGCGATATCAAGCCTTCCAATGTATTCATGGCCTCGGAAGGGCGCACGGTTCTTGTGGATTTCAATGTGGCCAAGGCCACGGCGCTGGCAGGTGCAGCCTGTTCTCCTGTGACTACTGGCTTACGCGAGCACCTGCATCTGCCTTCTTACAGTTTGCGCTACGCCAGCCCGGAGCGCTTGCGAGGCGGCAGCCCCTCCCTCGCCGATGACATTTTTGCCGCATGCTGCACCGTCTGTGAAGCGGCGGGCGGGCGGCATCCCTTTCAGCGCTCCGCCCTTGAAGCAGTAGAAACGGGCATGCTGCCCGAAAAGCCGGCGGCAATGCCTTCTCGCCAATGGCGCATTGTGCGGCGTGGCCTGGGCTTTGAGCCGTGCGGCCGTCCTTCTGCAGAAGAGTTGTTGCAGGCCTTTTCTCCAGTCGAAGGTTTGTGGGCAGTCCTGAAACGTTGTTTGTCCTGTTGAGCATATCAGGAGGTGTTTATGGCTCTTCCCAAAGCCATGCTTTGTATTCTCGGAAATCAGCCCGGCGTTGGTGCTCCTGAAGAAGTGCTGTTGCGCGCTGCGGGGTTCGCCACGGCGACCATCCGTTGGGAAGAAGTGGCGGCGCAACAGCGCGGCTGGATGCAGCTTATGCCCATTCTGAACGACGCCTCATTACAGGCGTGGGTGTTCGCGGGACGTCCTGCGGACATCACCGAAGAACTGCTCAGTCAGGTCAGTATGCTGACCTTGGGCATGTCGCGCCCCACCCCGCCAGTGACTGCCTTTGTGCTGCTGGGAAGCGGCGAAGAACCTGCTTTTCCTGATTTGCTGGATCACGTCAGGGTTTTTCACGGCAATGCTTCTTTTGCACCCAGGCTGGCAGCCGCACGCTTGAAACCCATGTGCATGTTGCCAAGGCCGTTTCATATCCGCGCTCATGTGGACCCGTTCATTGGGCAGTGGTTGGAGATTGGCCCATTGGAAAACGAAACGTGGGATGGCTTTATGGCAGGTGTCGTAGATGCGGAGGTGACTGCATTTGGTATAGGGCTTCGCGGTAACCTGCCGCAGAAGAGTGTACTGCACCATCCACAGTCCGGCATTAAGGGAGAGTGGGGCGACCTGCGGTTTTCAGCCTGCGCTGCCAAGAATAGCATGACGAGCGATATGGCCTGTTATATGCGCGTTGAAGGCTGTCCCAGGATTGTCTTTATTACTGGCTATCAGGATGAAAACCGGGCGCAAGAAATGGAAAAAGGCATACGGCATCTCGATTTATTCTGAGCCGTTATGCGAAGTGTCGCTTTTGGAGACACCTAAAAGAGGCGTATAATTAGGGTGTTGCTTCAATATTGGCAGTAGTTGTTGATTGAGGGGTGTCACTTTTGGAGACACCTAAAACGAAATTAAAATAGCCTGTTATGGAGAAACTCAAAAAATGGCCCTTTGTAGGTGACGCTGTGGCGTCACTTTTTACTAATGTAAAAATGTAACAGTATAAATTAAATATAAAATATTTTTGGCATAAAAGTTGCCCATGGCCAGATGACCACGCGGAACTGCTCCCACCAACCACTATCAACAGGAGGCAAGCATGCCCACACCAGCGTACATGACAGTCATTGGCGAGCGTCAGGGAAATATCACTGCCGGTAACTTCACGGAGCCTTCGGTAGGGAATATCTATCAGCAAGGGCATGAGGACGAATGCCTGATTGAAGCCTTTGAACACAAGATTCTGCTGCCCCGCGACCCGCAGTCCGGCCAGCCGACCGGCCAGCGTGTACACCAGCCCTTGAAAGTCACCAAGGTGATGGACAAGTGCTCCCCCCTGCTTTACAGCGCCCTGACCCACGGCGAGCGCCTGCCCAGGGTGGAGCTGAAGTTCTACCGCACATCCGCTCAAGGAGCCATGGAACACTATTTCACTATGACTCTTGAAGACGCCATTATCACCAACATTACAGCCTACATGCCCAATTGCCAGGACCCCGGCATGGCGCATTTCACCCATCTTGAAGACGTGGAATTCACCTACCGCAAACTGACCAAGACGCATGAAGTGGCCAGCACATCCGAATCCGACGACTGGCGCAGACCTCAAAGCGCTTAGCTGACGGGTGATTTCTGGAGGAGGCCATCAGGCCTCCTCCAGGCCAGATATGTCAGTGCTTCAAATAAAACTGAGTGCCAGGCATTTGCTCTGATGACTTTTTGGTTGCGCATTTTCTGGAGGTTCACATGTGGTTTGACGCCAATACCGCCTGGTTTACGTTTGCTGCGGATGCTGCCCCAACTGGAGGCTTTGGCGTGTATGCCTTTACCGGCATGGAGCAAGTCTGCAAGCCTTTTGAGTTTTCCATAGAGCTGGTCAGCCGGTCTTCTAACGTGGATGTGACTGCCCTGCTGGGCACGCAAGCCTGCCTGTCCATCACAGACAAGAGTGGCGGCAGGCGTCTGGTGCACGGGCTCATCCATGAGATGGAACAACTGCACACCGCCAACGCATTTACCCATTATCGCGCCGCGCTGGCTCCCCGGTTATGGTTTCTGGGGCAAATACGCGACCATCGTATTTTTCAAAATCTTTCCGTGACGGAAATTATTCAGCAAATACTGCAGGAGCAGGGTTTTGCAGCAGAGGATTTTTCCTTTAAGCTTTCTGCGCAGTATGCTGCTCGCGAATACTGTGTGCAGTACGGTGAGACAGACTTGCATTTCATCACCAGGCTATGCGAAGAAGAGGGTATTTATTTCTATTTCGAGCATACTGAAAGCTCACACTGCCTCTGCTTTTGCGACCGCGAGGGGGGGCCGGCTATCCCCGGTGAATCTACCCTGCGCTTTCATCCCGGCTCTGGGCATTCGGAAGACACGGCGGTTATCAACCGTCTGAATCTGCATCATCGGGTCAACAGCAACGCCTCCACCTATCGTGAATGGAATTTTGAGCGTCCCCGGCTCAATTTGCAGACAAACAGGTATGAGCTGGACGAACGGGCTGCGCCGAGACCACCCGGCATGATGCTGGAGCAGTATCAGTTCCCGCACCTCTATACGTTGCACACGCCCGGCATGAATTACGCGGAATTACAGATTCTGCGCCAGCTCACGTTTCGTTGCTGGATTGAGTGTGTTTCCGACGTCTCACGGTATCTGCCCAGCTACACGTTCAGCATTTACGACCATCCCCGCAGTGATGTGAACGCCAACTGGTGGGTCACTGCTGTGCGCCATGAGGGTGAACAGCCCGGTGTGCTGGAGCACGAAGCCCCGGCGGAGCGCGGCCTGCGTTACCAGTCTGTTGTCACGGCCATTCCGGAAATGACCCGGTTCATACCGGCGATAGAGCACCCCAAGGTCCGCATCGAAGGTCTGCAATCAGCCATTGTTACCGGCCCTGGCGGTGAGGAAGTGTACACGGACGAATACGGACGGGTGAAAGTGCAGTTTCATTGGGACCGCAAGGGTGCCTATGATGAAAAAACAACGTGCTGGGTTCGCGTAGCCGACACATGGGCAGGAAACAACTTTGGCTTTATTCAGGTACCGCGCATCGGCCAGGAAGTGATGGTGGAATATATGGAGGGTGATCCTGATCGCCCCGTCATCACGGGCCGGGTGTATAATGCCCTTAAAATGCCCCCCTGGAATCTGCCCGGACAAAAAACGCTGTCGGGAATTCAGAGCCGGGAATTCAAGGCCGCAAGACGCAACCAGCTTGTGCTGGATGATACCAAGCAAGAAATACAGGCCCAACTTTCAAGCGATCACGACCTTTCCCAGCTTAACCTTGGTTATATTACCCGCATCAATCACATTGAAGGGCGCAAAGATTTTCGCGGCGAAGGGTTTGAGCTGCGTACCGACGGATGGGGAGTCGTGCGGGCTGCAAAGGGACTGTATTCAACCACACATCCTAGAGCAAGCGCAACGAACCATCAAAAAGATTTTGATGAGGGTGTGACCGGCCTTTCTACTGCCGTTAAATTCCACAAGGATCTCGGAGAACTGGCAAACAAACATAACGCACATGTTCATGACAATGATGTTGCTCCAGTACATGAAGATCTCGATGCACAAAAAAACAGCATTGCAGGGAACGGCAAGCCGCACAGTGAGTTAAACAAGCCTCATATAGTGGTCTCGTCATCCGCCGGTATTGCCTCTACCGCAGTGGAATCGCACCACATGCATACAGGGGCGCACGCCGCTATCACAGCAGAGAAAAATATTTCTTTGGCCGCCGGGAAAAGTTTGCTCGGCAGCTTTCTGGAAAAGATTTGCCTGTTTGCTCACAAAGCCGGCATCAAAATTTATGCAGCCATGGGAAAGGTGCAAATTCAGGCGCAAAGTGACCAGATTGAGATAGTCGCAGATAAGAGCGTCCGTATTGCCAGTGTCAAAGACAAGGTCGAAATAGCCGCAGCCAAGGAAATAATACTGACAGCCGGTGGAAGCTATATCCGCATTAGCAAGAACGGCATTGAACAAGGCTCGTCAGGTAATTGGGTAGCACATGCCTCGCAACATGCGATGGAAGGCCCTAAAACACATAATGTTCCTATGTTCGATATGCCTATTGCAAACTATACAAAAGACGTGGAGTTCGTCTTTACAGACATGTACGGCCGGCCTCTGCAAAATGAACAAATAAGTTTAACCAGTGGAAGCGATTTTCATTTGCTGGAACGTACAGACGTAACTGGAAAAATGAAGCTGGAAAACATTGACCTGTCCAGCCTCAATCTTTCCCAGAAAACGCGCAAAGGTTAGGGGCAGGTCATGTCTGAGGAAATTGGAAAACTGTACCTGGAGCTTCCCGGAGACGATGTCAGCGGAACAGGATCGCAAAAAAATTTAGTGATGCTGCATGAGCATCGCGACCTGATTCTGAAGATCGAGCTCCCAAAGCCGAGGCCGTTGCGCCTGATTTCACCTCAAAAGCCATTTTATGATCCGCAAAAGAAAAGACAGACCTCTGAATATGTATTTGCTCCAGGTCAGGAAGTTCACCTGTGGCTTTCGAAATTCCATCAGACCGGCCTTGAGCTGCAGCAGCAGACGGAAAACGGCTGGATGCCTTATTTGGACATAAACCCCAAACTTTATGACGGTGCCGATTATTCTTCTTTGATTGCGCGTCCCGCTCCAATTGTCTTTAAGGTCGGGCCGCAAGGGAACCCCATAGGCGAGGTAATCAAATTTTCTGGCAAAAGTGCAAATATTCCATCTGAATATCAAAATGACTTGCAAGAATTCCACAAAAGTAAATTTGCAGTGGACTGTGCGCCAAGCCATGCGCCAACGCAAACTGCATCAATAGAAACGCCAGAAAATAACAAATCAGAACTGTTAAAAAAATGGGAAATAAATAAATTCCCCGGCATGCTTACAACACGCGGGGAGGGAATGCGTTCATGCCATGCCGGGCCAGAGGAACCTGAATGTGGTTTGGTTGTTGAAGTTCTCCCAACAACAGAACTGTATCGCTTAACATCAAATAGCGATGCGGAGGTAGGAGCAATCTTTTCCTTGGAGAATATGTATTCCAGGCCAATAGTTGATGCGCTTGTCGCCGCATTGGGAGAAATAAAGGGCAGATACCAGCTTGCCAGGGATTTGAGCGGAACAAATTTTAGGTTTATTTCCCAGACATTAAAAAACGGTGATGTAAAAAAGTTTATTGTTTTTTCTGGTTATCCGGGCACAAGGCATTTTATTGATGGTGTTAAGTATGGCGTGGCAAATGTAAAAGTAGCTACACTAACAGCAAGTAAACAAAGTTTAAGTCAACTAGGAAGGAGCTCTATTAGTGGTATTGCAGATGCTTTTAGGCCGAGGACAATTGCAGGCAAAATATTAATTTTTGCGTTGGCTCTTGATACCGCAGAGTGGATCAGCAATGGTTGTGAAGAAGTGGAACGGCTTTTTGCCAAGTGGACAACAACTCTGTTTGGGATCGCCATAGGAGCGGCTTTGGCTCCATTTATTGCATCTGCTCTCGGAGGAGTGTTGATCGGACTTGGAGCACCCATTACGGCAATAATACTTGTTGTCGGAGCCATGATTGTATATCTAGGTGTTAAAGTTGGAATATATTTAGACGATACTGGTGTGGAAGATTTCTTCTATAGCTTATACAAAAAGTTGAAAAAGAATTGGGCATCAGATTTAGAGAGCATAATTTAGTATTAGCCTGTTTCATATATTTAGCATTGAGTGTGTGCATACTTATAATATTTGATATTTACCTATTCATTGCAATATATTTATAGGGGATATAGATGGAACATGAATACAAAAAATTTTTAAACCGTGAAGAAATGTTAAAAGAAGTACGCAAAGATCGTTTTTTCCGATTTCTTGTTGTTCCAGTGTTTCCTATAATTGGGATTGATACTATAGCTATGGACACAAGTATATATAAAAATATATTTTCCGTGTGGGTTTGTATAATAGTTTTCACATATATTTTATCAATGATGGTATTATTAAATGGGATTAAAAAATATTCTCTGAATTTTAAACACACTGATGTCGCACGCAGTAATGCTATTTCAGCATGCCTCATGGGGTGGCCATATGTAGTAGTTCCATTTTATGGTATATATCTATCTTCATATGAGTGGTATTTAGAAATGATAATTGCAATATCAATTTTGATAATGATTAATGTCTTATTGTTTATTCATACACATAAATTAATTGTGAAAAATTTTTCTTCATTTTATTACAAATTAAATGGAAAAATATTTTTTAATCAACATGTATACAAAAAGTGTAATGAAATATCAAAGCCATATATGGCAATATTTTTCATCATGATTGTCATTACAGCTTGTTATGCCATGCTTTTACGCTCTTGGAATTATCCGACTGGATATGCCCCATCCATGAACTGGTCTGGTTTTACCCTCTCTTTTATAGTGTATCCATTTTTACTCCGCAGTATATATATCCTCTTTGTTCATGCCCGCGTGGAAAAACATTTTAATCAACGCCTACTGTCAGATTGTTGGGGTTTTTTTGAGCTTGACCCAGTGTTGGCTGAAAAATTCTTTGGTCCTGGCCCTCGCATAAAGCGTCCCATCCAATATGAAGAGGTTTTTCCAGCCAGAAATTCGCAATAAAAGTCCAGATTTCCTTATGTTAACGAACTACATACTGGTGAGCACGGACGGCCTCTGCAAAACGAACAAATAAGTTTAACCAGTGGGAACAACTTCCACTTGCTGGAACGTACAGACGTAACTGGAAAAATGAAGCTGGAAAACATTGACCTGTCCAGCCTCAATCTTTCCCAGAAAACGCGCAAAGGTTAGGGGGCAGGTCATGTCTGAGGAAATTGGAAAACTGTACCTGGAGCTTCCCGGAGACGATGTCAGCGGAACAGGATCGCAAAAAAATTTAGTGATGCTGCATGAGCATCGCGACCTGATTCTGAAGATCGAGCTCCCAAAGCCGAGGCCGTTGCGCCTGATTTCACCTCAAAAGCCATTTTATGATCCGCAAAAGAAAAGACAGACCTCTGAATATGTATTTGCTCCAGGTCAGGAAATTCACCTGTGGCTTTCGAAATTCCATCAGACCGGCCTTGAGCTGCAGCAGCAGACGGAAAACGGCTGGATGCCTTATTTGGACATAAACCCCAAACTTTATGACGGTGCCGATTATTCTTCTTTGATTGCGCGTCCTGCTCCAATTGTCTTTAAGGTCGGGCCGCAAGGGAACCCCATAGGCGAGATAATCAAATTTTCTGGCAAAAGTGCAAATATTCCACCTGAATATCAAAATGACTTGCAAGAATTCCACAAAAGTAAATTTGCAGTGGACTGTGCGCCAAGCCATGCGCCAACGCAAACTGCATCAATAGAAACGCCAGAAAATAACAAATCAGAACTGTTAAAAAAATGGGAAATAAATAAATTCCCCGGCATGCTTACAACACGCGAGGAGGGAATGGGTTCATGCCATGCCGGGCCAGAGGAACCTGAATGTGGTTTGGTTGTTGAAGTTCTCCCAACAACAGAACTGTATCGCTTAACATCAAATAACGATGCGGAGGTAGGAGCAATCTTTTCCTTGGAGAATATGTATTCCAGGCAGGTAGTTGATGCGCTTGTCGCCGCTTTGGGAGAAATAAAGAACAGGTATCAGCTCGTCAGGGAGTTAGATGGGATAAATTTTAAGTTTGTTTCTCATACGTTAAAAAATGGTGATGTAAAAAAATTTATTGTTTTTTCTGGTTATCCGGGTGCAAGGCATTTTATTGATGGTGTTAAGTATGGCGTGGCAAATGTAAAAGTAGCTACACTAACAGCAAGTAAACAAAGTTTAAGTCAATTAGGAAGAAGTTCTATTAGGGGCATGGCAGATACTTTTAGGCCGAGGACGATTGCAGGTAAAATATTAATTTTTGCGTTGGCTCTTGATACCGCAGAATGGATCAACGCCGGCGGTGAAGAAGTGGAACGGCTTTTTGCCAAGTGGACAACAACTCTGTTTGGGATCGCCATAGGAGCGCTTCTGGCCCCAGTCATGGCTGCAATTGTAGGCGGAGTGCTTATAGCTATTGGTGGTACAGGCATTGCAATAACCGTTACGGTGGGATTTGCGGTTATTACTGTCGGGGTTACTTTAGGTGTCGTTTTAGGTAGTTTGGGAGTTGAGGATTTTTTTTACAAGATATGCAAAGCATTACTAAACTCTTGGAAGTCAGATCTTGGATATATAGATTGTATTGTAAGTTGAAGTGGCATGTTCAAAAGGTTGTAAAAAGTCCCGTAGTTAAGACGTTAAATCACAGAAGTATATTGCAAAAGTATAAAATATCATGTGTTATCATCGGTATATGCAATTCGCAGTCGAGATGAGTGTTGTTTCTACTAAATTAACGAGCGTAGCATGAAGTTTGAATATAAAAAATATGGAAATCGTGACAAAATGTTGGAAAAAATATTCCTTGACCGTTTTTTACTCTTTTTACCAGCACCAATAATTGCCCTTCTAGGTATTGGGGTGATTGTGTATGATACGGATATTTCAATTGGTACATTTTATCTGTGGTCTCTTATTATATTTGGATTGTATTTATTATCAATATTTATATTACGAGTTGGGTATTCTAGATATTCTTCAAATTTTGTTCATACATGCTTTGCAAAAACAAATTTAATTTCAGCACTATTAATTTCTTCATTATACTTTGCCATACCTTTATATGGAGTATATACCGTATCAAAAAAAGATGATTATGCAATGCTAATTGTAATATTTATAGCGACGATATATACATTCGTTGTAACTAAATATACATTTAATAAAATGAAAGAAAATTTTTCATCTTTTTATCATGAAATAAATGGTAAAATTTTTTTTGATCACTATGTATACAGAGATTGCAATCAGACTCCGAAGGTGCATATGACTATATGCATTTCTTTGCTTGCTTTTACGTCGATTCAAGGATTGACAATGCGTTCATTCCACTATCCAGCGGGTTACGCTATTACCATCTGTTGGGTTTTCTTCTCTTTGTCCTTTTTACTTTACCCATTCCTTGTTCGCGCAGTACACGCTCTTTTTATCCACTGCTGTGTAGAAAAAAGATTTGGCCAGCGGTTGTTGTCAGACAACTGGGGATTTTTTGAATTAGACCCGGCGCTGGCTGAAAAATTCTTTGGCCCTGGCCCTCGCATCAAGCGCCCCATCCAATATGAAGAGGTCTTTCCAACCAGAAATTCGCAATAACAGTCCAGATTTCCTTATGTTAACGAACTACATACTGGTGAGCATGGACGGCCTCTGCAAAACGAACAAATAAGTTTAACCAGTGGGAACGACTTCCACTTGCTGAAACGTACAGACGAAACTGGAAAAATGAAGCTGGAAAACATTAACCTGTCCAGCCTCAATCTTTCCCAGAAAACGCGCAAAGGTTAGGGGGCAGGTCATGTCTGAGGAAATTGGAAAACTGTACCTGGAGCTTCCCGGAGACGATGTCAGCGGAACAGGATCGCAAAAAAATTTAGTGATGCTGCATGAGCATCGCGACCTGATTCTGAAGATCGAGCTCCCAAAGCCGAGGCCGTTGCGCCTGATTTCACCTCAAAAGCCATTTTATGATCCGCAAAAGAAAAGACAGACCTCTGAATATGTATTTGCTCCAGGTCAGGAAGTTCACCTGTGGCTTTCGAAATTCCATCAGACCGGCCTTGAGCTGCAGCAGCAGACGGAAAACGGCTGGATGCCTTATTTGGACATAAATCCCAAACTTTATGACGGTGCCGATTATTCTTCTTTGATTGCGCGTCCCGCTCCAATTATCGTTAAGGTCGGGCCGCAAGGAAGCCCCTTGGGCGAGACAGTCAGGCTTTCAAACAAAAATGCCGATATTCCCCACGAGTATTTGGAAAGCTTGAAAGCGCTTCAAAAAAGTAAATTTGCATCGGACTGTGTGCCAAGTCACGCGCCAACGCAAACTGCACCAGTGGAAACAGCGAAAAAAAACAAATCATCATTGCTGGAAAAATGGGAGACAAATAAATTTCCCGGCATGTTTACAACACGCGAAGAGGGAATGCGTTCATGCCATGCCGGTCCGGATGAACCAGAGTATGAGCTGGTTGTTGAGGTGCTGCCGGCAACAGAATTGTATCGCTTGCTCGCTAGTAAGGGTGCGGAGACAGGAGCAGTCTTTTCTCTTGGAAATCTATATTCCAGGCCAGTCATTGATGCGCTTGTCGCCGCTTTTGGAGAAATCAAGAATAAGTATCAGCTTGCCAGGGATTTAGTCGGGACAAATTTTAGATTTATTTCTCAGACGTTAAAAAGCGGTGCTGTAAAAAAGTTTATTGTTTTTTCAGGTTTCCCCAGCACAAGGCATTTTATTGATGGGGTTAAGTATGGCTTGGCAAATGTAAAAGTAGCCACACTGACAGCAAGTAAACAAAGTTTAAGTCAACTAAGAGGCAGATCAGTTCAGGGCGGCAAAGACATTTTTAATCCGAGAACGACTGCGGGAAAGATCGTTATCTTTGGCTTGGCTCTTGATACCTATGAATGGATCAGCGCCGGCGGCGAAGAAGTGGAGCGGCTTTTGGCAAAATGGGCAACAACCCTTGTTGGGATGGGCATGGGAGCACTTCTGGTTCCATTCATTGAAGCAGTAATGGGCCTAGTGTCTTCTGTTGTTCCTCCTATTGTATTGATACTTATGGTTGGAGGGGCGGTCGTTGTTGTTGGAATTGTTATTGGTATAATCCTTAGGAAGTTAAAAGTTGAGGATTTTATTTACAGTGCATACAAATCACTAAGAGATTCTTGGGAGTCTGATTTTTGTCGTATCAACCCTGATGCTTGGGACTGATATGTTTTACAACGATACGGTATTTATATGTATATTTTATGTAATCTGTTTTTATAAATTATATAAATACGAGAAATAAATGAAGCTTGAATATAAAAAATATGCAAATCGCGAGGAAATGTTAAAAAATACATTCAAGAACAGATTTTTTCGATTTCTTATTGTCCCAGTTTTTGCGATCTTAGGAATTATGGTTGTTGTATGGGATACAATTATATCAATTGATATTTTTTATGCGTGGACTATTGCTATTTTAGTATCGTATATTGGCGCGTTTTTATTCATAAAAATTGGGTATACAAAATATTCATTGAGCTTTTTTCATCTCGACTTTGCAGTAAAAAGCTTAATTTTTTATGTATTTATATCATGGTCATTTCTTTTTACTCCTATTTATGGATTGTATATTATAACTAATGAAAGCAATGATGTTATGTTTATTGCTGTTTTTGTAGTAATTATATATTCATTTATAATGCTTATAGATGCATATAAAAGGATGAAAAATAATTTTTCATCCTTTTATTCTGAAATAAATGGAAAAATATTTTTTTGTCAGCAAGCATACATGAAGTGCAATCACACTCCAAAGGCTCACATGGTGATAAGCGGCTTGCTGCTTTTTTTTGCAGGTTTTCAATTCCTTGTGATGCGGGCATTTCACTATCCATCAGGATTTGCGATTTCTATGTGCCTGGTATCATTTATGTATTATTTTTTATTATATCCATATATGTGTCGTGCAATATTTGACATTTTCGTTCACCGATGTGTGGAAAAACATTTCAATCAACGCCTGCTGTCGGATTGTTGGGGGTTCTTTGAATTAGACCCGGCGCTGGCTGAAAAATTCTTTGGCCCTGGCCCTCGCATAAAGCGTCCCATCCAATATGAAGAGGTCTTTCCAACCAGAAAACCGCAATAAAAGTTCAGATGAAGGAATTATCGTCATGCTGAAAATCCTTTTTTTGCTTTGTCTGTTTTGCTGTGTCACCCCGCCAACCTTTGCCGCCGAAGAGGCTGCCATGCCTTATATCATATTTCGTGACGAACCCCAGAACCCAGATCTCACTCTGCCCAATATCCATCCAAAAATTTCCGATACCCGCAACGATTATCACGTTGTCAGCGTGAAGGAGAGGAACCGGGTCAGGGTAGCTCTGTATGATGAAAGTTTTCGCGGGCCTCGCAGGTTGCTTCTCCAAAATCCCACAGGGCAGGATTTGACAGGCTTGCCAGCGGGAAATCCGCAAGATGCCCCGCGTGATAACGAAGAGGGAATCCGTTTTGGCGATAACATCATGCTGAAGCCTTTTGTGGAACCCAGCAAGACGATCGGCTCGCCGGAATGGCCCAATCAATTGTGGTGGCGACGTCTGCATGGCAACTATTATATTGTCAGGCTCTACCGTGGGGAAAGCATGCTCAGAGACGGCTTGTTCACCGAGAAAAGCGGACGGGATTGCAGCGTTTTTTGGGGAGAATCCTTCGAGAACCCCGGCAAAGTGGATTTTTGCGCGACATTCCTCGGGGCAGAGATCGACCTGTTCGCGAGTGGTTACCCCGTTATGTATCTCGTATCCGTAGACGGAAAAGACCTTCCTGCGGATTTTCCCAAAGGTCTTGTGCGCTGGATACCGTAAACCCAAGGCAGTGCTGATATGTCACTCAAAAAGAACGGCAAAGGCGTCATCCGGCTTGGGGATGCTACCGACCACGGCGGCAAGGTCATTTCATGCGCCCATACGCCCACAGATATGGGTATTCCCGTTGCCTGCAAGGGGGACATGACCGTTTGCCCCAAGTGCAAGGGGACGTTTCCGATAGTTGAGGGTGATGAGAATTGCTCCATTGATGGAGCCCCTGTGGCTCTGCATGGGCACAAAACCGCTTGTGGGGCATCGCTGATAACATCAGTTTGAGGCTTTCATCCTTATGCAACAAAAAGAATCCCCCGATGTTTGAGCTCGGCGGCAATCCCCTGAGCCCCGGCCAGCATTGTTGCCATACTGGGCTCTCCAAGCACAGATGTACTGACTACGGCATGCGCGAAGAGGCAGTAACCGGCAACTGATTGCCGCTGGGCGCACTCCGGTTGGCGGAGGCAACTTCAGAAACCGTGTGATATCAGTGCAGCGCAAACGCGAAAGAAGATCGTGCCTGGATGCCTTTTTGTATGTAGAGAAGTGGATTCGCTTTTTCGGACCATTCAACGGCAAAACTAAGGTGGACAGTTTCGTGGGCCATGCGGCCTTTCTGGGGCAAGTCTGGCTTGGACTGCTGATATATTTCCATCGGCTTTCTGTCGTCAAAGGTCTTGTGCGGGCGCCGGTTGTTGTAGAACTCAAACCACCAGGCTTGGAGCGGCGAAGCGCACTCCCTGTCTCTATCTCACGCAACTACACGCATTCATAATTCAAAGAGCGCCAGAGGTGTTCGATCATCACGTTATCCAGCCAGCGGCCTCGGCCATCCATTGAGATGCGTGCTCTGGCCTCCCTGAGCGTCCGTGTGGACTCGTAGTTCGTGAACTGTGATCTGCAAGTGCATCTTGCCTGCCATGAACATGGCGGCTTTTCCACTTTCTGGCGGTGCGCAGGCTCGCGCCATACCTGATTGCCACTCTGCCGCCGGTTCATACTGCATACGCCGCACCATTTCTTCTCGACTGCGAACCGTCAGTTTGGCATTCTTATGGCTTTCACCTTCTCCCTCACTCGGTTTGCTGCTGTCTGCTCACTCCAGCTTTACCGATTTGAGGGAGGGTGAACAACCTAGTGGTAATATCTATCTGAAATTTTTGAAAATTACAACAATGGTTATGGGTTCGGTGTCTTCATGATCCAAGCACGCTAACTGGGGAGTATTTACCTCACCAATGCAGTAAAGGAATACAAGTTCCCCATTTCTGTTCATAATTGTTTACACACTGACCCACGCCAGACATATTCGCAGGAGATTGGCGTTTTTCATAACGCATGACAATTTCAGCTCCGATGTCGTTTCCGAAGATCTCGGATTCGCCTTCAGAGGTGTCAGCACAAATACGCTTTCCTGTGGTCTTGTCTTTGATGCATACTTCGCCAACAGAGTCTGATTTTTCGAACCCTTGTTTCGAGAACTGAGGGTTCGGCTAACTGATTGTCTCGCTTTTTATGGCCAACTGGAATAAACAAGTACACCAGCAAAATAGAGCCTATTGCAAGTTCAAGTCTGAACCATGAGCTAGCAATAAGATGCTGACAGCCGTAACCTTATTAACAGTAAATAATATATGCAAACAGGCACACATACTTCAGCGCCTCAGACGAATTTGCCTGGTGGGCCAAAAGTATGGGGACAAGCTCTGGCCTTCTTTTTCTTTCCTATTCTCAACACCGGTTCCACTCTGCTCATGCTCCATCGGCTGACGCCGGATGAACAGTCTATTGCCCTTTCAGGGTATCTGCTTGGGGTGATTATCAGTGCGGCAGCTCTCACCTGCATTGAGCGCCGTGTTGCATCTGCCCCGCACACAGCTTCTTTTTGGGGCGGCGTCATTGCCGTATACATTGCCTTCATCGCCATGACCGCTCCCCCGACTCTTTTATGGTGTCCCTGGTTCTACGAAGGATTCTGGCTTATTTTTGTCCAGCTTGTCATATGGGCAATGCTCTGGCCCATTATGTACAGACTATTTTTTCTGTCTGTACCCTCCCATAGCCAAGGCTTCTCTTTAGGCGGCGCCTTGGCCGTAGGCCATGCTTTTTGGGCGATGATCATACTGATCCTGGTGGAAACCTACTCCCAAGCGCCCTCAGGGTCTGCCAACCGGTACGGCATGCTGCTGCACTGTACTCGCTCATTGTTGTCTCTTGCCTTTGCTTACATTGTATGGCGAATCTTCAGAATCCTTCCAGAGTTGCTGTGTAGGGGTAAGACCTGGCTGGCGGACCGGGAACAACACCAAAAAACTGCGGATACAACGGATATGCCCGCCTCTGCAATATTACTCAGGCTGCTGCTCCCCCTCACTATAACCTGTTTTATCAACGGCGTCAGCTCGTTGGTCATTCTTCCGTACTTCAATATAAAAGAAGCATATCCAGAGTACACTCAGCTTGCCTTTCTGCTGCTGTTTTCTTTTACGTCTTTCCTTTTATATAGCTATGGCAATAAAATTCTTAAATTCCTGTTCATAGGGGGCACCCTTCTTTGCCTGCCCGTGGCATGGCTGCTCACGCTTCCCCCCACAAGCTGGCTGTACCAGATCATACTCGTAGCCAGCATTATCGGCTACCAGATGCAACTTTTTTCCGGCATGTTGCTTACCGGAAACCTCGCTTTCCGGTGCGTTTTTCCTGCCCTGTGCACTGCCGCACTGCTTATATGTGTAACGAGCGCAATGCTGGCGGGCGCATTATTCCAAAGTTATGTGCAGCCCTTGTTGCCCAGTTCCCCCATTGTTACGCTTATGGTCTGCACTTTTTTGTGTCTTGCCTCCATACCAGCGGCTTACCGGGCGCTTCATGAAATCAGTATGGATGACAATCCACCGGCTGCTCCGGCTTTGCCCATTATCCGTGACATTGCCCAAACTATTAATATTTTTTCTGTACAATATAAACTCTCTCCTCGTGAAAAAGAAGTTCTTGAATTATTGATTCGCGGGCTCTCCACAGGAGCCATGGCGGAGACACTGCATCTTAAAGAAAACTCTGTACGCTTTTACATTCGTACTCTTCTGAAAAAAGCCAAGGTCAACAGTCGAATGGAACTTGTCAGCACTCTTATCAACCGCGACCCGTAGTTGAAAGCGAGCGTTACATCAAAGTAATATCAGGGTTGTCTTCAGCAACGCGCGGCGTACTTTGGCTGTAGAGAGTCGGGACTTGGCCTTGAAGCTCCATGAGGAGCTTTCTGTCACCGCTGTTGCCACGTGCTTAGCGCACTCATGCAACCCATCTGTAAAAGAACATTACGAATTGACAGAGTTTGAATTTTGGGAACTCCCGTATGGCGTGGAGATCTTGTCCATAGAAATAAAAAACAGCAACTCTCAGGGTTGCTGTTTTTTATTTCTAACAAGCTATTTTCAGTGATTTTTTTATTATGCACAAATCAGGCATTCCTCAAATTTAAGGAAACTTTTTTTATGGCTCCTCAATTTTGTCGTATTGTTCTGTGATTTTTTTGCTCTTAGATACTGAATAAATTTTTGTTAAAAAACACCCCTGCGAGCAAGCATCAATGAAGCTCAGGGCAAGAATACAGGAGTATAGGCATGAAGACTGAAAATCCGTCATTGCCCATTCCCTCTCGCTCGCACATGGTAAATATATCCGTTAACGCCCCGTTAAGCATCAAAGAAAGAATAATTATCATAACATTGATCCTTCTTTTCATAGCTTTTGTGCTGATGCTGGCGGCGGAGGCATGGCAGTCCCGCAAACGGGAACTAGCCTCCGCCAAACGGTATCTTCATTCCTACGTGGAGCAGGCCAAAGGGCATGCAATGATGTCCGTAGACAAGGTAGACGCCATTTTGCGGCTGGTTCTGGACAGAGTCAAAAACGTCTCGATGCCGGATGAAGAGCTGATTTTTTTTCTCCAAAATCACTTGTCGGCCATACCCTCCGCAACGTCTTTGCTTATGACTGACGCCGCGGGCAATATCATTGCCTGCGCTACGACAACCCGCACCGGCCGGGTAAACATAAGTCATCGTCCCTATTTTGAAGAGCTGATGAAAAATCCTTCAGAGGCGCTGGTCATCTCTGAACCATTTTTTTCAGAACATGAACAGGGATGGGTCATCACGCTGTCTCGCCGTTGGACAGTGAGTGATGGCACTCTTGCAGGAGCCATTGTCGCAGTCTTGCCACACACATTTTTTCTGAAGGTTTACAGCCAGATAGTATTGGGATCCGAGGAATTTATTGCCATAACAGACCTTAACACCCGTCTTCTGGCCCGCTATCCCGAAGATCCGGCCAAACGGGGGCAGATCTTGACCGGATCCACGTTCGAGCACCTGCTGCAGGCGGGCATGGAGGAGGGGGTGTACATCGCGCCATCGCATGACGACCAGGTAGAGAGAGTATTTGCTTTTAGCCGCGTAGGCACATTCAACATCGCAGTCATTGCCGGACTTGCGACCAGCGCTGTGCTTGGCGAGTGGAAGCGTAAAATTCTTATTTTTTCTGTAATTACTGTGAGCGCGGGGGTTTTGCTGTTCTATTTTCTTGCCATGCTGGTGCGCAATTACACAAAGTTACGCTACAAATCAAAGTATAACGAATTGTATGATGAAGTAACAAAACTGCCTAAATACAAGCAGTTTGAGTCGCTCTTTGAAAGCAATACATTTACGGACACAAAAAGCGACATGTATTACCCGCTGATGCTTGTAGGCATAGATGGTTACAACAAAATGACCATCACATTGGGGAAAAACATCAGCGATGTTATACGTATACTCGTATCGCGCTTGGACTACGGCACAGGCCATGCAAAGTTGATTGGACGCATTGATGAGGACAAATTTATTTTATTGCTCACCGAGCCGCAACGGCTCGAAGACATTTCAAAGTATACTGAAAAACTCCTCGATACTTTTTCCATGCCTCTTTCCGTGGAGGGTGAGGAATTTATCCCCTCATGTACTGTAGGCATCAGTCTCTTCCCCAATGACGGCAACGAGCTGCCGGAGCTACTTCATAATGCCCGGGTGGCCCTTGTGGAAGGTAGAAACCGAAACGACAGGTACCATTTTTTCTCCAGCGAATTGAATGCGCTTACTGCCCATCGGTGGTGGATGGAATCCGCCTTGTCCAAGGCATTGCGCAATAACGAACTGACTGTGTATTACCAGGCCCAGTTTTCTTTAAGCCCGCGGCAACTTGTTGGTTTTGAAGCGCTCCTGCGATGGAACCATCCGGAAAAGGGCTTCATTTCTCCTGCTCAATTTATCCCTGTTGCGGAACGCACCCGCATGATTGTTCCTATTGGCGCCTGGGTTCTGCAAGAAGCTTGCACGCAGTGCCGGAAATGGCTGGAAATGGGGCTTTTTTCGGGAAAAATGGCTGTGAACCTGTCAGCTGTACAGCTACAGAACGCCGATTTGCTCAACTTGGTAACCAGCACCTTGCAGAATACAGGATTGTCCCCCCATCACTTGGAACTGGAGATAACAGAATCTGCGATCATGACCGATGCTGAAAATGTCTTGGCCCAGCTGGATTCACTTCGCGCACGAGGGGTACAGATATCGCTTGATGATTTTGGAACAGGCTATTCTAATTTTTCGCACCTGGCCAACCTGCCTGTGAGCAAACTCAAGATAGACCGCAGCTTTATACAGGATATTACAAACAATGCCACCAGCAGGACCGTGGTGGAATGCATCATTTCCGTTGGACACAAACTTGGAATGACCTGTCTTGCGGAGGGGGTTGAGCATGAAAGCCAAATACTGCACCTGGCGCTGAAAAATTGTGATGCGGTACAGGGCTATCTGACTGCAGTTCCGCAACCGGCGGAAGTCATAACCCCAATACTGCAAAGACGCGAATGGTGAAAAAACCATCTAAATTTTCTGAATACCATCACCTGGAATAAGATTAAAAACCATACAAAAGCTGAAACCCTCCGCCAGGGGCTGCCTCTAAATAATTCATCTAGCTGCAATGAATTATTTAGAGGCAGCCCCTGGCGGAGGATTTCATTTCTATACGCATACTGCCGGGAGCGGGCACACAGCACCTCGATTGTGGAGAAATATCCCGGCTGTCCGTTGGCGGCATCCAACTTGGTGTCGTGACACCGGAGCCTGCGGAGGCACCCACCTGGTGCATATAGTCAAGATTATGGAATCCAGACCGCCATGGGATATTCCGTTTTTTTATTATCAATCGTCTTTGCTCGGTATGCAGCGTCTGCCGATATGGTAGATAATCATTTTTCACTGTGTTTTCAGCGTGTACTGCATTGCAATACAACATAAAAAACAATTATCCTTCAAATTGAGTAGATTCTTTTTTTCTTTTCCTCAATCTGTGAGTATTGATGAACATTTTTTCTATGCTTATGAGACAGGTAGTCAGAGAGAACCGGCCGGAGCCGTGAGCATTTCTTCATCGCGAATGCGCTTTTGATAACCGCGTTTCTATCCGCAAAGAGGGATGGGCCATGACAACAAAATACAAAATTATCAGCGGCTTTGTTTTTATCATGCTTTTGTTGGCTACCGTTTCATACCTGGGATATGTGAAGCTTCATGCAGCATCCACAGAGTTCAGTTTGTATAGATCAGAAGCGCGCACCGCGGTGTTTTCCAATGGTGCGGATGCCCAGGCGAGAAATATGCGCGACAGGGTTTCACGGTTTACACAAGATCTGGACCCGTCCCGCATGGATGAAGCGCGTGCCAGTGTTGCCTCGGCGCTTAAATACATAGCAATGGCGCATGACGAAGAAAGCAGTCCTGTTGAGCGTAAAAACCTTGATGCCCAAGCTGAGCGTTTAAAGCAATCTTTGAGTTTGATAGATCAGATTCAAAAAACGCTTCTTGAATCAAATAAAATACTGCGTGAGCGTGTCACCCCGGATGGAAATGCCATAAATGAGCGCCTCAGCGCGCTTTCTCTCGTCGCTCGCAACGCGAACAACATGCAGTTAGCTGCGCTAATTGATGATTTTTACAGCGACTACGTAACGCTTCGTGTTCAAATAATGGGATACGTGAGCAATTATGAAGAAATAAGAGCTGAAACAGCGTTAAAATGCATGCAGTCCCTTGATGGACTCCTGATAAAACTGGAAGAAGTTTTGCAAGATACTGCAAGTCGTAAGGCTTTTGCCTCACTGGAGCAGGTTTTCAAATCCTATAGAGACGGCGCATCGCGCGTTATTTCTCTGTGCAGTGAGGTTTCGAAATACATTCAGACCATAGAGTCTGTCGGCGCTGAAATGGCCAAAATATTTGATACGTATACGGCAACAACAGAAGAAAATATGGCGAAGGTCGGCAGGGCCATGCTCGAAAGCAATGCGCTTGCCCAGCGTGCCACGCTGTACGCCAGTGTGGGCGGCATTGTTCTGGGCATTGCGTTTGCCCTTTGGATTGTCATCAGCATTGTGCGCATTTTACATCAGGTCTCCAACTTTGCCGTGAAGATTGCTCAAGGTGATTTCAGCACCGACCTTAAGGTGCGGGAAGGTGGAGAAATCGGCTCCTTGGTGCAGGCCATGCTGAGCATACCTGCCATGCTGAACAACCTGATGGAACAAAGTAAAAACACGGCGCACCGCATTGCCATAGGCAATTTCCGCGAGCGCATTGATCAGAAAAAATTTCAAGGCGGTTTTGCCGAGCTTACGGGCTGCATCAACAGTGTGGGTGATGCCTATACCTCCGTGCTGGATGCAGTTCCTTCTGTCCTCATGACTGGCGACAAGGAATGCTCCATCCGGTTCCTGAACAAAGCCGGAAAAACTGTTCTTGGCGGAGATTTCTTGAACCAGGGCTGCGGCAACCTGTTCAAAACCAAAGAATGCAGCACAGGGGACTGCTTCGGCAAGAAGGCCATGATGGAAAATCGATCCAATGCAGGTGAAACAACCGCGTATCCCGGCGGGAATAGGATGGAAATATCCATCACCGCATTGCCTTTATGCTCTCTTGACGGCACACCCATGGGCTATATGGAAATGATAAATGATATTACCGAGGCTAAAGATGCGCAAACCATGCTTTTACAGGTAGCGCAGGAGTCCACGGAGATAGCCGAACGTGTGGCATCTGCCTCTGAGGAGCTTTCCGCCCAGGTTGAACAGGTAAGTCGTGGTGCGGACATGCAGCGTTCCCGCGTGGAATCCACAGCAACCGCCATGTCAGAAATGAATTCCACAGTATTGGAAGTGGCGCGTAACGCCGGATACGCTGCGGAACAAGGTGAAGCTACCCGCAACAAAGCAGAGAGCGGTGCGGAACTGGTGAATAACGTAGTCACATCCATCAACGGTGTGAATACAGTAGCTCTTAGCCTGCATGAGAATATGACGGAATTGGGGCGTCAGGCGGAAAATATCGGTGGTGTGATGAACGTCATTTCCGATATTGCGGACCAGACCAACCTGCTTGCGCTTAATGCGGCCATTGAAGCGGCACGTGCCGGGGAGGCCGGACGCGGGTTTGCCGTGGTGGCGGATGAAGTACGCAAACTTGCGGAAAGTACGATGGAAGCCACAAGAAAAGTTGGCGAAAACATCCAGGCGATCCAGCATGCAGCGCGCACGAACATTGAGGAAGTCACCAGCGCTGTGAGCAGCATCGGTGAGGCCACGGAGCTTTCCAATGCCTCAGGTCAAGCTCTGCAGGAAATTGTAACCCTGGCTGCGGCCAACTCTGCCGTCGTTGCCAACATCGCCACCGCAGCGGAAGAGCAAAGCGCCACTTCGGAAGAAATCAATCACGCCGTGGAAGAAGTGAGCCGTATCGTATCCGAAACGGCTGACGGAATGGTCCAGGCATCTTCGGCGGTGCAGGACCTTGCGCAAACTGCGCAACAGCTTAAGCAGGTCATGGCGCGTCTGCGGTAGCAGCCCCATAGGCAAAAAAAGAATTTGCCGACGTGACCAATCAGAATGGTTTACTGTGGGAGGAATGTTATGGCTACTGTAACTACGCGGCCAATTCCTGCTCGGTCATCAATATCCATCCAGGCGCCCGCTTCCGGGCAGACCATGATTATCGCGGCCACTGATCTAGAATCTGCCAGCTTCAAGTTTGACCTTGACGATGTTGAAGTATCACGTACCGGCAACGACGTTGTGCTGCGTTTTCCCAATAAGGGCGCTCTTGTTTTACATAATTTCGTTGCTGTTGGCAGCAGCCTATTGCCGGAATTGGATTTGCTCGACGGCATCTGGATGAACGCCGAAGAATTGGTTAACAATGCAAAGCCGGAAGAGCCGGGATTGAATTTTAAAGGCAGACTTGGCGAGTATCTCGGTTCAGCCGGCGAGTTGATGGGTGGGATTGACCACCTTGGAGGGCTCGATGCCACATGGTGGAATAGCTTAGGTAATACAAGCTTTATATCAGGAACAGCCACAGATACAGACACGGACACTGATACCGACATCGATACGGACACTGACACCGATACCGACACGGACACTGACACCGATACCGACACCGATACAGACACCGATACTGATACAGACACCGATACTGATACGGACACTGATACAGACACAGATACGGATACAGACACGGACACTGACACCGATACAGACACCGATACTGACACAGATACCGATACGGACACTGATACCGACACCGATACTGATACCGATACTGACACAGATACAGATACGGACACTGATACCGACACCGATACTGATACGGACACTGACACCGATACAGACACCGATACTGATACAGACACTGATACTGACACGGACACTGATACTGACACGGATACTGATACCGACACCGACACAGATACGGACACCGATACGGATACAGACACGGATACCGACACCGATACCGACACAGACACTGATACTGACACTGACACCGACACAGATACGGACACCGATACGGATACTGATACTGATGGCGTTGACAATGATTCCATTCATTTAATCAACGAAAACGGAATGATATATGGAAATACCATATATAGTGACAGCCAGATTTGGGCCACGGAAGGGGGGCTCGTCAGATGGATCGGCGGCGAAGGGAACCAAAACGTAACCTTCACCAACGAAACAAACGGATTGATTTACATTGGCGGTAAAGGCCGCCCGGATGACTCTTACTGGGGCAAGGACACAATCACTCTTGAAGCCTCACGGGTAGACGGAAACACCATTCAGGCAGGCCAGGGTAATGACATAATACACCTCACAGGCCTGGGAGAAGGCGGCAAAACATTCGCCTACGGCAATACGATTCACGGTGATCAGCACACCCTCAGACATGGCATGGCCGTCGGCAATGACACCTTCATTATTGACGGCAACTCGCAAGGGAACACCATTTACGGCGATGGGCGCGAAACACAGGACCTTGTCGGAACTGACAGCGGTAAAATCATTCAGCTTGGAAATGATACCGTTATTATCAACGGTGACTCCAAAGGCGAAAGCTTCTATGGCGACGCCTATGAAATGCGCACTGGAGCCAAGGGCGGCAATGACCTTTTCCACGTGAAAGGCAATGCGGAAGGTTCCGAAGGCAACTCTCTTTATGGTGATGGCTACTATATGTACCAGGGCGTCACCGGCGGCGATGATACAATACGCATTGACGGAACTTCCACGGGTGAAAGCATTTATGGCGATGCCTTCCACGCGTACGGCAACAACAAGACCGGCAACGATCGTATTGAAATCGGCGGCAACGCCACAGGAAACACCATTCTGGGAGATGTATACGTAAACGACGGATCAAACTCGAAATACGGCAATGATACCGTCATAATAGGGGGGAGCTCCCAGGGCAACTCCATCTACCTTGATGCCTATACACCCAGCATCAGCGGCACAGGCGGAGAAGATCTGCTGCATATCAAGGGAGATTCCACAAATGACACCATCTACGGCGATTTTTACTCCAGTGTCCTCGGGATGAACTTCGGCAACGACAGCATTGCAATCGACGGTGTGGTCACGAATATCAGGCTTGCGGGCGACGGTGAATATTCCAACCTGTTCGTAACGCACTACGGCGACGATCACATTGAGATAGGTTCTCTCGCATCGGGCAATATTTACGGCGACTGCGTTATGGGAAACTATAACCCCGATGCGACCGGTGGTAATGATACCATCATTGTTCATAATCTCATCGGAGACGAAGCCAAGGTTATTGATGGCGGGCAAGCCGGCAACGATCTCTTCATTTATGGCAATGATCAGGGGCACACCATCCAGTTGGCCAATGACGGCAGCGTGTCCATTGATGGCAGCAACGCTTACATGAACACCGTCATTACCAATTTTGAAGGAATTGGTGGCGGCTCAGGCGATGACATCATCATCGGCAACAGTCAGAATAATATTCTACTGGGAGGGAAGGGAAATGACATCCTGACAGGCGGCGGCGGAGCGGACACCTTTGTCTGGAGAGACGGCGATCTCGATGATGGTACGGACATTATTACTGATTTCAACCTGAGCTCGGGCGACAAGGTGTACATTGCGGATATTCTCGACGCCAACGGAAACCTTGATCTGTCGTTCATGGGAGCAACGATTGAAAGCGGGCGTCTGGTCTTGAGCATACCGAATGCCGGGGGTTCACAGACCATACAGATGGATATTGACGGCGGTCTTACGATCGGAAACGCCGCATATGCGTCCTTTGCCCAGTTTTCGCAGGACTATGTAAGCGCTTCGCACGACAGTCAAAATGAAATGATGAACGCGCTGCTGCTGCAGCTTCTAACAGCCGGATAAAGAAAAACGTCCCCGGCACGGAGCCGTTTCCCTTTCAAGAGGTGTGCGTATGAGTCTCTTCGCTCAACCGGTACGGATAGCGGAGTATGCCAAACTCCCGGAGCTGCTGGCTTCGCGCCTCATCGCGGCGCAAGGATCTCCCGTGGCGGATGTGGAGATGCACATACTGGGTTCACAACCGAAAATACGTTCGGCAAGGAAGGTCAGAAAAACCATCCCTCACCTGTATATCCATGAGCTTGCCGATATCATATATGCTGACGGCATACTCTATTCCCCCCGCGCGAAATGTGCGCTCATTGATTCGTTCCGTTCTTTCGGGGAAGCCCTCACTCCCCGCCTGTATTATGGCCCGGACACGCGGCTGAGAAGCCTTGGCAGAGGTTTTTACGTTCCGGAAAACGTCCTCCCGGCAACCGAGGTCACGGTCGGGGCCAATCAGGTTTTCATGCCGTGCTTTACAAGCTACCCGGTATACGGACACTGGCTCCTTGAGGCGCTGACAAGTCTGTGGGCTCATGCTCATGTGCAACATCTGGCCGGGAACGTTCCTGTCAGGCTGCTTTTGTCTCCCATGGCGAACGTCCCCGACTATATGAAGCTTTTTGCAGAGCCGTTCGGTATTACGGATTATGATTTTTATTACCCATCCCGCCGCATGCGGCTGGAACGGATATTCATACCCACCAAATCTTACATGCATATGGCATATGTTTCGGAAATCGCAAAAAAAATGTGGCAGCATGTCGTTAATTATTATCTTCCGGACGCCACAATGGACCCCGTTGAAAAAATCTACCTCTCCCGCAGGCATATCAAGACAAGGCGTCATGAAAACCAGGAAGAGGTAGAAAGTTTTTTTGAGCAGCAGGGATTTACCGTTATCGAAAGCCAGAACTTATCCCTTGCCAACCAGATATGTCTTTTCGCTCATGCCTCCCGCATCGTCGGTCCGGTGGGAAGCGCCGCGCATAACGTGGTCTTCTCGCAGAACCCGCAACAGCTTAAAACGCTCTTTTTCGGGCCGGAAGATTATACGTCATTCGGTGCTATGGCTGTAATTGAACAGGCATACGGACGAAAAGCCTATTTTGTCCAAGGAAGCGTGAGAACCGGAGAACGCCGCAGTTGGCATGTCCCGTTACAGGAAGTCCAGATGGCCTATGAGCAGTGGACGGCT
Organism: Desulfovibrio simplex; assembly: GCF_055387835.1. Lineage (NCBI taxonomy): Bacteria > Pseudomonadati > Thermodesulfobacteriota > Desulfovibrionia > Desulfovibrionales > Desulfovibrionaceae > Desulfovibrio > Desulfovibrio simplex. The sequence continues at coordinate 1,500,573 of NZ_AP042377.1, read as the reverse complement.
GAATAGCACGGTGGTCACGATGCCGCCTTTACCATGCCCAGAAGCGGCATGTGCGGAGCATGAAAATTGGCGACAAAAAGCGTGGAACTACGGTATGCCTGGTTTCTGGAGCAGGTCGCCGGATTTTTCGGCCGCGGCCGCTCCGGGGAAGAATGGCGCCTGCTGGATACGTTGACAAGCCCTGTTCGTCTTCCCGCCTCAGTAGCACAGCTCTTGCGAGGCCGCTGCATCTGCCTGCCCATTGACTCCTATGTGCGGCAAGCGGAAAACCAGAGCGAACAAAATTTCTGGAACCTGATTCCTCCCGATTTTTTCCATGCCCTTATTGCTTCTGTCCCGCTAACGCTGCTGGAAAACTTTTTGAGCCACACCAGCCGGGTGCTGCGCCCCGGAGGAATGGCCGGATGTCTGATCACCCCTGACGGGGATGAACATGCCTCCGTTCTGGAGGCCGTTTATCTGTCAGTATCCAGACATAGCATGAACGCCAGGTTCCTTTCATGGGAAGAAGCCCCACTGGGCGCGGACCCCGCCTGGTATGACAGCGGCCGCAAAGAGATATTTCTGGTTCTGAAAAAAAAGCCCCTCGCGCCTGATGCAGGCACGCTCCCCATACATGGGGGTGATTTTATACCGCAAGAGCAACAGCCGTGGGCCATCCCTTTCAAAAAAAAATCGAATGTCGTTCCCCCCGGAATCGTGGGGCGCATCCACTATCTTGCGGCCTGTAATCAGGCAAAAAGCATTCTGGAAATCAATATTCATTCGTCCAAAATATTTTCACAGCTAGAACTGCCCGTTCGCGTCCGGGTCAGCTCCTTTGGGTCCGCGTCCCCTCTGGCTTGCGGCAAAGATGGTGAACTGGAAATAGGCATGGACGCCGACCAGTTCTTTAAGACGATACACGGCGACACCAACAACGTGGTATGCCGCCATCTGTTTGCTCTCCTGCCGTCATTCCGGTTTGACATTCTGTATATCAACGTCGGGCCGCGATGGAAAACAGTGCTGGATGTTTTCAGTAAATGCCTTCCCCTTACCCATCCCAAAAGCATTGTCATGCTGAATGCCGTCGTTCCGGCACACCCGTACGGCGCCCTTCCGGAGAGCACGCTGGCCGCCGCATATGCCAGGGCCGCCGGATTAAAAAATCGCTACCGCTATGGAGATGCCTACAAGGCCGTTTTTTACATCCATGATTTTTTCCCGCAATTCTCTTTTTGCACGCTGCCGGGTGCGAGCAATCAAACCGTTATCTGGCGCTCCAGCGGAAAGCGGGAGGCTTTTTTCCCTTCCCTCGATGCCATTGACCGCTTGGATTATTGGGGGATGCTTGAAAATGCCTCATTACTCATGCCTGTGGAGCCTGAGATGCTGCCTCGTCTCATGGGCAAACACCTTTGCCCCGCTCAATATGCCAATGAGGCCGATTGGAAAAAACTTGTGATTCCATAGCCCTCGCTGGTCAACTCCACCTTGCCGAGGCCGTGGGAAGGGGAGTTTGCCAGATCCACATGCAGGGGGGCGTTGTTGAGCGGAATAAAGTCCTTTTCTGTAAAGTTCGCGCTGGTGAGGCCTGTTCCCTCAAGCTGAAAGCGCCACACGTCTTCCGTGCTTTCAAAAACCAACTGATCAAGCCCGAGCCGCTTTGACAGGCCACTGATGATTTACCTAGTCGGCCTTGGAGGCCGAAACTTTGTGGCGGATGTCAATACCCGTCAGCTTGCAGCCCTTGCGCAGGGCCCGCATGACTGTTCTCGCCTCGCCCAGGTTGATGGCCTAAAAATATTGCGAGTCTGCGGCACAAGGTGCTTGCAGCTGGCAACGTTGTTTACGGCCATGCCGCGCCGAGGCCCATGACGGCCTCGCAGGCGCAGTGGGTATTCAGGCCGCACGAGGTGCTGTGCGCACAGACGTTGGGGGAGCCGATGCCGCGCATAAAGGCGCAGCACAGATCGGTAAAGGGGCTCGTCGCGGTCAGACCACAGCATGGCTTCTGCAAAAATATGCGGGACGCGTATGCCTACGCCTGTTATTGAGAAGAAAAAATGAAGAGCCTGCGGTTGTTATCCTCAGGCTCTTCATCATCTGATTTGGCTTCTTTTCTCAATCAATGGTTGTTTACTCTTTGCACTATCTGGTTCGTTCCACCGTCAAGGAAAAGAGTGAGCAGGCTACGCACTGCCTGTTCAGCCGTTTACCATGTCCCGTGCAGCACTGTCCGTGGCCTCCTGGCAGGAGTCCATTACACTGGGAACGCTGCTGGCGCTTACTGTGGCGACAAGGTTTTCAGAAAGGCCAGAATCATTGGAAGAGGCGTGCTCGGTGAGACGTTCCTGCCCAAGGATTTCTTCAATATCTGTCAGACCCATGTCATGCAGATCAGCGGTGGGGCTTCCGTACTGGATGTCGGCATCGTCTCCCGCAGCCTGCTGACCAGCGGCTGCAAACAGGCTGTCGAGGCTCTCGTCACCGTAGGCCAGCGTGATGGGGGTATGAAGTCCGGCGAAATCATCTCCATCGGTCCCATTGCTGTTTAAGTAGCCATTATGCAGGGTATTATCCCCCTCAAAGACCGTGCTCGCGGCATGGTCGTCCAGGAAGGCGAAAAGCGGCATAACTAAACCTTCTTCCGCCCCATCTTCAGCAACGTGCGTCGATGCCGTGGCGTCAGGCTCAAGGCTATCCGCATGTGCCGCAGCAGTACCCGAGTGCGTGTTGAAGGCAGTCTCCGGGCTGTCGTCTGCCGCGAAAGCCGGGGCATCGTGAGCGGACATCTGCGAATCCTGAATGTCGTCATGCCCGGCGGCATGCTGTGCGTCCTGCATATGGTGTTCCGTGCCGGTCTCCCCAAACATTGCGGAGAGGGGAGCGGCAGAGGGCACGGCGGGGTCGTGCAAATGGTCTACAAGCTCCGGAGGATAGATGGAGGTGCCGTCATCGTGCAAAGCCCACAGAAGGTCATTGAAGGTTAACAGAAAGTCTGCGGGCAGGGCAGAGGGGTCCAGCCCGGCAAAACTGATGCCTGAAAGTCCGTTTGTAATAAGGTCGCTGGCCCCGATGTCGTTGAGCCACTTGCCATATTGAGTGATAAAGCCTTGCGTGTCAGCTGCCTGAAGTATCAGGGTATAGGTTCCGCCTGCTGCAATGACGTTCAGGCTGCCGGTTTGAACCGCGCCGTTGATAGTGAGGGTGTTGTCGCCGCCGCCCAGATTGATTTCATTGCCGCTGTTAACATCGCCAAGGATTTTTCCATTGATGGTCACGTGATCATCGCCAGCACCGGTGGTAATGATGTTTTTGCCGCCACTGAGGGCCTGCATGGCGATGCCCTGGCCGTTGTTGGGGGTCAGGGTGATGCTGTCGCCTGCGTCTCCCGCCTGGGAATGCCCGGTGATGTAGTTTACGGAGCCGTTGCCTTCAGCCCACATGGCAATAGCTTTTTCAGCACTATCGGCTGATGCCGTGATGGTCACGGTCAGGGGTGAGCCGGAGGTGGACTCAACCGTATTCGCGCCGCCGCCTTTGGCAACCATGCCGTAGCCGCCGGCTGCGCCACTGCCTGACACGCTCACATTGCCGCTTTCGGTGGTGATGGTGTTGCTGCCGGAAGATTCGGCATACATACCGGCGCTGTTACTGCTTGTGCTGGAAATGGCTACGTTACCGTTTTCGGTGGAGATGATGTTCTTGCCGCCGCTGGCGGCATACATGCCGCGCATACCCGCAGTGACGGAAATCGTGCCGTCAGCCTTGGCATTAACGGTGTTGCCGCTTCCTGCGTTGTCGGCGAAAAGGCCATTGGTGATCCCGTTGATGTCAATTTTGCCGCCGGTAACGGTATTCTGAGCGCCCAGAAAAGAGGACACGGCCGAGTCGGCGCTGAGAGTAACCGCGCCATTGCCCGCATCGACGGTGTTACTGCTGTTTACGTCCCTGGCGTAAAGGGCGTTGTTCGTGCCAGAAATCTCTACGGTACTGCCCGTGATGCTGTTTTGTCCTTCCCCGGTGGCGTACAGGCCAAATTTTCCGTCGCCGACAGTAACCTTTTCAGTGCCAAACACGGTGTTGACGCCTTTATTCTCCGCTCTTACGCCGTAACTGTTGGCGTTCGCGGCTTCAATGGTGATGGCCCCGGCGTTGGCGGTGACCGTATTGGCGCTGTTGGAACCCAAGGCATACAGCCCGCTTTCCGCTCCCTCGATATGCAAGCCGCCAGAGCCCGTAACGGTGTTTTTGCCGCCAGCCTCCGCAAACAAGGCGTGTTTGCCTGCGCTGATTGTGACAAGCCCCGACTGGGCGGCAATCTCGTTGACGGTGTTGGCGTCCTTTGCGTATACGCCGTAGGCATTGACATTGCTGCCAGCCTGAATGGTGATCTCGTTGCCCTTTATACTATTGCGGCCGCCGCTGTTGGCGGAAACGCCATGCATATTACTTGTGATGTTAACAGATTGAAGTGCGTCGATGTCGTTCCCGCTGACTGAACCTGTGGCGTAGACGCCCGTACTGCGACCCGTGATGGAGACATCACTGCCCATAACGGTATTTTTACCGCCATTTTCAGCCCATAGGCCGTAAGAACCGCCAGTGATGGCAGCGGTTCCATCATCGCCTGCGTCAATGCTGTTATGGCCGCCGCTTCCATTGGCATAGGCGCCGGCCAGATTTTTTCCTTCAATGGTGATGTTTTTACCGGTGACTATATTTGTACCATCTTTCCCGACTTGCAGACCAGTGTCGCGAGACTTTATGAAAACCGTCCCATCAGTGCCCGCGTCAATGGTGTTTTTTCCGGACAATTCGGCGTAGACGCCATAAGCAGAGGTCCAGTTATCGTCTACTTCTATCCTTACATCACCGGCGGTGACAGTGTTTTCGCCGCCAAGAACAGAATACAGTCCTGCCCAGCCGCCATTTATTTTGACAGTGCCGTCAGTACCAGCGTTAATGATGTTTTTGCTGTTTTCGTTTCTGGCCTCGACAGCCTGTCTTATCCCGGCAATAGAGATATCGGCGCCGGTGATCTCGTTTACGCCACCGAGTTCAGCACTCACTCCCTCGCCATTGTAGTTGCTGCTGATGGAGATGGTTCCTTCAGCCCCCGCCGCCCGCGCGTCAACGATGTTTTTGCTTCCAGGGCCTGATGCGTATACACCGTGCGATCTCGGCCCTTGAATGTCTATCTCCTTGCCGGTGATCGTATTTTCGCCCCCTCCAAAAGCGGCTACGGCGTGGTATGTGCTATTGATGGAGACTGTGCCGCCAGCGCCCGCATCAACGGTGTTTTTGCTGCTTCCGCCGCTGGCATAGACACCGTAATAATCCGTACCTGTAATGTTGATGTCGTCGCCTGCAACAGTGTTTTTTCCGCCGCTCAAGGCCTCAAGTCCACACTTGCCCTTGATGGTGACAGTATCGGCACCGCCTGTAATCGTATTCTTGCCGTTATTTCTGGCGGTGACGCCGATGAGCGAGCCCTCGACGGCAATAAGACCGTCAGTGAGGGCAATCGTGTTTTCGGCGTTGTTTTCGGCGTACATGCCGTAGCCGTAGCCTCCCACGGTGGTTCCGGTAACCGTCACACTGCCGCTACCGGTAATGGTATTGGTTGCGCGCCCTTCAGCATGCATGGCGTAGGCGTTGCCTTGAGTGCTGGCAGCGCTGATCTCGGCGGTTCCGCCAGTCAGGGTTACCGTGTTGGAGCTGTCGCCAGTGGTGGAAGATGCCTGCATGGCGTAGGCGTTGCCATTGGCGGCAGTGCTGCTCACCGTGACGTCATGGCCGGTGATTTCATTGGCCCCCAGCTTGTTGTTGGTGGAGGTGGCGTACATGCCCCAGGCATTGCCGGAGCCGGAGTTTTCAGCGGTTACCGTTGCCTGCGTGTCGCTGGTGATCGTGTTGAGAGCCGCCTTGTTGTACAGCGCGTATGCCCCGCCGCCTTGAAGGGTATCTGCCGTAATGGAGACCTTGGCGCCTTCAATGATGTTTTGGGCCAGTTGCCCGGAGTTCTGGCTTTCCGCAGACAGGGCTGTGGCGTTGCCCGACCTGCCGTGGGCCTGAATGTCCACCAGACCGGAAGCGCTGACCGTGGTCGTGCCGGTGCTTGCGGTGTGAATCCCGGAAGCCTTGTCTCCCTCAGCGCGTATAGTCACATCGCCATCCAGGGCGGTCAGCGTCGTGGTGCCGCCGGTGTGCACGCCTCCGGCTTCTGCGGCTCCCTGTGTTGACGCTTCGATGGTCAGGTTTTTGCTCGCGATGACGGTGGTGGAGCCGATGCCCCAGATGCCCCCAACCCCGCTGGATGTGGAGGTTGCCTTGAGGGTGACGTCTCCGCCGGTGCTTTCCACATGGGTGGTATTGCCGCTGTTGTTGTCAATGGCGCTGGCGCTGGTGCCGTTGCCCGTAGCCGTGACGTTTATGTCGGCTCCGGCTTTCAGGCTGTTGTTCGCATTGCCGTTCAGTACCCCGGCCATGAGCCCCCAGGTTCCGCCGGAGGTGGCCTGGGCGTTGATGTCGATACCGCCGCCGGCATTGATGGCATTGGTGGCGTTCTGGTCCGCGTTGAGGCCAGCTGCCCTGTAACCGCTGCCGGTAACGCTCACATCTCCGCTGGTGGCGATGATGTTGCTGCCCGAGGCGGAGGCATACATGCCGCAGCCCGAGCCTTCAGCGGCAGTGCCGGTAAGCGTCACATCACCGCTGCCGGTAATGGTATTGGTTGCGCGCCCGTCAGCACGCATGGCATAGGCGTTGCCATGAGCGCTGGCGGCGCTGATGTCAGCGGTTCCGCCGGTCAGGGTGACCGTGTTGGAGCTGTCGCCGGTGGTGGAAGATGCATGCATGGCGTAGGCGTTGCCATTAGTGGCGCTGCTGCTCACCGTGACGTCATGACCGGTAATTTCATTGGCCCCCAGCTTGTTGTTGGTGGAGGTGGCGTACATGCCCCAGGCATTGCCGGAGTCGCGGTTTTCAGCGGTCACCGTTGCCTGCGTGTCGCTGGTGATCGTGTTGAGAGCCGCCTTGCTGTACAGCGCGTATGTGTCGCCGCTTTGAAGGGTTTTGGCCGTAATGGAGACCTCGCCGCCTTGAATGATGTTTCGGGCCAGTTGCCCGGGGTTCTGGCTTTCCGCATACAGGGCTGTGGCGTTGCCGCCGTGGATATAATAGCTGCCGGAATTGCCGTGGGCCTGAATGTCCACCAGCCCGGAGGCGCTGACCGTGGTCGTGCCGGTGCTTATGGTGTAAAGTCCGGAAGCGATGTCGCCCTCAGCACGTATTGTAACATCGCCATCCTGGGCGGTCAGTGTTGTGGTGCCGCCGGTGTGTACGCCTCTGGCTTCGGCGGCTCCCTGCGTTGACGTCTCGATAGTCAGATTTTTGCCCGCAATGACGGTGGTGGAGCCGATGCCCCAGATGCCCTGGACCCCATTGGATGTGGAGGTTGCCTTAAGGGTGACGTCGCCGCCGGTGCTTTCCACATGGGTGGTATTGCCGCTGTTGTTGTCAATGGCATCGGCGCTGGTGCCGCTGCCCGCAGCCGTGATGTTTATGTCGCCTCCGGCTTTCAGGCTGTTGGTGGCGTTGCCGCCCAGCGACCCGGCCATGAGCCCCCAGGTTCCGCCGGAGGTGGACTGGGCGTTGATGTCAATGCCGCCGTTGGCTTCGACGTTATTGGTGGCGTTGCGGCCCGCGTAGACGCCCATTGATCCGCTGCCGGTGGCCAGGATATCCAGACTGCCCACATTGGTAATGTCGTTTCTGCCGCCGTCGCCGGCCGCGAGCATGGTGGTCGTCACCTCTCCGGCAATGTCGGTAATTTTGTTGGAGGAACCGTTGCCGGTAGCATGGATGTAGCCGGAGTCCACGTGCACATCGTGCACGGCGCTGATGCTGTTCTTGCCCCCGGCTGTGGCGTAGAGCGCGGCACCCTGGCCGTTGACGTTGACAACCGTGTTGCCGGAAGCGTCACCCTGTATGGTGTTGACGCCGCTTGCGCCGGAAGCGGACATGGAGCCGCCCAGCGTGATGGTGCTGCTGCCGCTGCCCACGGTGATGGTGTTGCTGCCCACACCGCGCATGCCGCCGCCGAGTTCGATCTCATTGTCGCCCGCGCCGGCGTGGATGGCGTTGGCTCCTGCCGCATTGGAGGCGTTCATGTCTCCGCTCACGCGGATGACGTCATTGCCCAGACCGGTTTCAATCTTGTTCAGCGTACCGTTGCTGGCCGCCTGCATATTGCCGTTGAGCGTCACAATGTCGTCACCGTCGCCGGTGGTTACCAGGTTTTTTCCGCTGTTGCTCACAATGGTCATATGCCCATTCAAGGTAATCCTGTCGCCGGCGGCGTCGCCAAGCTTGCTGCCGCCCTGAATGCTGTTCACGCCGGTAAAGCTGTACATGGAATGACCCTTGCTCGGGTCGTCGGCCAGGCCGCTGATGGTGGCGTGCAGGGAACCGTCCGTGTATTCGATGCTGTTACCCACATACTCGCCCCATCCGTCACGGGTATACATGCCGTAGGCCGTGCCGTTGCCGCCCCTGGCGTCCGCAGTAACATTGACCTTTTCAAAACCTTCGACCTTGACCCACGAGCCGCCCCAGGCGGAGGCCATGCCGTAAGCGCCACGGCTGCCGTCAAAAAGCTCGGTCGTGCCGGACTTGGCAGGGCCGTTGAACGTGGCGTCAATGTGCAGCTCGTCATGGCCACCGTTGCCTGTGATCCTCACCTGACCCTGGTATTGGGCCGCAACGCCTATGGACGAGCCGTAAGAGGCTTCGGAAGAAATGCTCACGGTGTCGTTGCCGTCGCCGCCGTTGATCGCCACAGTGCCGGAATTGGTGCCGATGACCCCGTGGGCGTGATCCGGGGCGTCGGCATGGATGTTTATGCTGTTAGTCTGACCGTTATGCGCGTTGATGGTGGTTTTGGCGTTGCCGTACCCGGCATAGACGCCGGCGGCCGTGCCGTGTGCGGAACTGCTGCCTATACCGGCATCAATGTTTATGTCGCTTCCGGTGGCCGTGATCGTGCCGCCGTTATAGCTGCTCAGCGCCAGCGTAACAAAGTTGCCGCCTTTTTCCGTGTTGAAGTGCTCCTGGCTGGAAGATTCCAGATGCGAGGAAACCTGCAGACGGCCTTCGGGGCCTGCGGAAAGAATGATGGCCGCGCCACTGCCGGTGGCAAAGACGCCTCTGGCGGCACTGTCCTGATGGCTGTCGGCGATAATGGTCAGGTCGCGGTCTGCCTGAATGGTTGTCAGCGCCTGGCGTCCGCCGCCTGCCCAGGTGTATACACCGCCGGAACCGGCCGCATTGCCGTGCGCTTCAACGGTGATGTCGCGAGCTTCCAGCAGGCTTTCGGCCGTGGCGCCTTGGGCGGAGTTGGTGTACACGCCCCAGGCGGTGCCGAGGCTTCCGGTCGTTGTTGCGCTGACATGGATAGTGCTTTCATCCCCGCCGAGAACTGAGGAAGCGGCGTGTCCGCTATTGCCGTAAGTGCCCAGGCCATACGCGTTGCCGCCGTCAGCCTGTGCCGAGATGTTGACCTCTCCCCTGGCGGAAGCTGTAATGTCGATTTCCGAATTGTACACGCCCATCTTGCCTGCGCCGCCCGCTTCAGAACGGTCAATGTCCACACGGTTGTAGCTGGAGCCGCCAAGGGTGATCCGTTCCTCGTTCACGGTTCTGGCGTCCGAGGCATACCATTCGGCCTTCAGATCTTCACCGAGTTGAGCGCGATTTTCTTCCGTGGCGGCATCATAGCTCTGGCCCGCAGGGCCGCCACTGATAACCAGCGGCATTTTGTATTCCACACCGTCAATGGTTATCAGCAGCATGTCGGAGGCAAGCGTGCCGTTATTCAGGGCGGCAAGCCCTGCCGCGGTAAGCTCAACAGTGATCTTACCGTCAGCCCCAATGCCCGTCACGTTAAAGTAGGCGTTCGGCCCTTCAAAAGCCCAACTGATTTGACTCGGGTCATCCACGAGGTCGCCGTTCTGGTTCACGGCAAAAAAGCTGAAGGTATTCTGGCTGGTTGCAGTAACAATGAGCCGGGTGTGGTAGGTGTCGGAGACGACTCCGCCACCGCCGCCAGGGCCGTCGCTGCCGCCACTGCCGGAAGAATCCCCCCCCAGAGAGGCGGCCGCTTCACTCATAAGGGGAGGAACGCTTTGAAAGCCCGAACCTTCGGTGCTGTAGTCAAGCCCATCCAGATGACTGACCCCGGCAGCGAGTTCAGCATTGCCGTGTTCAGCATAATGTGAAGAACGCTCTGCTGAGGACGGGCCAGCAGCAGGAGCCAGATCAGGGGCAAGGGCGGCGAAAAATTCCGTGCCAGAAATCAGTTCACCGTCAACCTCGAATCTCGGCATGGTGTCGCGGTTGTAGCTGGTATAAAAATCCGTCAAATGTATGCTGGAAGCATCGTCAAAGCTGAAGACCAAATCATTGCCGACGCGCGAAAGGCTCGCCTGGCCAGAGGGAAAATCAAGAGTGTATCTGGCGTCAGCAGCAGTGTTTACAGCGATGTGTTGTCCACTTTGGGGGCGATTAATAGTGATAATATTCATAGGACGTCCTGGTTGAGTTAGCTCAAAAGGCATGTCAACGGCACGCACGGCTAACGAAACAGTGTGACCAAGTTGGTCAAGATTTGGGGTAGGGTATTGCAAGAAGTTCTTGCAGACCAGTAAGACTGGCCAGAGCCGTTTTTCCCAAATAAAAGGAAAGGCTCTAATGGCAGGATGAGGGGAGCAGGTGCCTCCCCCGTGACACTCGAAAGCGATCACTAAAAATTCTTTTTTGATAGATAAGTCGTTATGAACGAATTGTCAATGCAGTAGTTCAATTATATCATTTACTAACTATTATTGTGTATATAATATTGTGTAACCATGTTCTAACATAGCCCAACAACTGGTATAAATTTCTGGCAAACTGCCATCAAGGAGAAAGCGATGTAGAAATTATCGGTTCACTGAAGGTCAGATCATATGCTAGGGGAAACAGAGGGCAGGTGCACCGTAGCCAATGTCTGCCGGGAATGCTCATAGATATACGTTCATCATCAGGCTGGGCATCGCAATCAAGCAGATAACGCATGTAGCCGTTAAGATGTCCGTGGACTTTGTCGTGTGTAACCGGCAGTTATCTGGCGCGCCAAGAATTTCGTCCAATCGCTGTTGCAAAAGCGCGCGTAATTCTTCTACTGAAGGCAAGGGAGTGGCCTCCGTGATTTTGAGCAAATGGACGTGCAGGACTCGTGCGATCCGTGGGGGCTGTCTTTAAATAATTCTTTTGTCCAACTGGCTGCGTCAAAAGGCCATTTTTTACTTCAGTCATGTACCGTAAGAGTACACTCCTTTCGTAAAAAAAGCCTTTTTCCTTGCCCTTGGCGCAAAATCGTTTATTCAGAAACTGCCCCTGGCGCCTGAGCCCGATAGCCCGTACGCAGGCTGATACGAATCTCAGAATGGTACATGCGTTGCCGCAGTGGTTCTGGTAATCTGTAGCGATAGTGAAAGATTCCCTGTTTGAGGTAAAGGAAGGTGGGAGTTTTTCCTTGGCAGGTAGGGTTCGGGGTAGCAATCTGCGCCATAAATCGACTCGCTTGTGCCCCCGTTTGTGACCCTTTTGGGGAGGGGGCTATTTTGGGAGTCAAAAGGCCGGAAAGGCGCATTTCAAGCTAGGGGAAAACAAAAAAGGATTACAACTAACTAGTTGTAATTCTTAATGTTTTTATGGTGATGGCGGGAATAGGCACCGCAACACCATCGAGTCAAAAACAACCTAGCTATGCGCAGACTCACCTGCGGTAAAAATTGCGTTATCGTCAGGCAAGTGCGCTTTTTCGCCGTTATCCGTCTGCGGAACAAGTAGCGCCCTATATTGAACTATAGCAACCTTCAGGCAAAAAATGTAGTCATCGCACGGCAGGGAAGCGGGGATGCCCCCGATTTCCGTCAGTTACCACATGACGTCAGAAAAGCAGTACTGATAACAGTGCGGCATCTGGGAGCATGTATGTTGCAGGAGCATGTTGATAAAGACATCTTGCGGAAATCATATGCAGTTCTCTGAATATTTGGTCAGGTGAAACATGATGCCAGTACCGATCCATAATCCACTGCAATATTAGCACGCATCTGGTTGCAGTTTCAATATTACGATTGAATTTTTTCGCATAATCGAATAGTGAAAACGAGCTACCTGTACAGCAAACCATCGGGGGGGTAAGTGCGTTTTTCAGCGTTCGTCCGTATCGTTTCTATTTCCTTGCTCTGCTTACTTTTTCCGGTTTTTGCCGCATCCGAATCCATTGATCGGGAATCCAACCGGATTCCAGGGCCCATGGTGCTGCCCCAGGCGTGGCCAGGCGGCGAAACGCTTCCTGCCGGGCTTTTTGCGGTAATGAATCATTTCAGCTTTGCGAAATATAAACCATACAAAGGTGCTTCTTCGTATACCAAGCGCGTAAAGACGCCCGTTGGAGAAATGAAAGTCGGTCCCAAAAGCGCGGACCAGTTCGTCGACGTATTCAAGCTGCGCTACGCCATCACCGACCGCTTTGAAATTCGCACGGCGACGCCCTACATTGACCTGAACATCAAAAATCATAATGCCGATGGCGCCTGGAAAGGAGGCGTTGGCGATACCACGACAATGCTGCGCTACGGTCTTAAAAAACGTACGCAGGACTCCCCATTTTCCTTTGCCGTGGACCTTGGGACGACCCTGCCTACAGGAGAGGTGGGGAACAGAGACAAATATCTGGCCACTAACGCCTTCAGCCTCATTGCAGGCGGTGGGTTCAGCTGGGTGGACAACAATCAGCGCATCGACCTGGACGGGCGCTACGTCTTTTACACCGAGGGCGCTCAGGGCCTTCGGCCCGCCGACTTCGCCTTGTTTCACGCCCATTACGCCTATGCCTTGACCAAGAATTTTGACCTGGGCATGGAAGCGTATTACCGTGTTGATCAACAAAGTTATGTGGATGGTAGGGGACAGCAGGACAGTTGTTCCGAAAGTTACGTCGGGCCCAAAGCGCAGTTCCGTTTTTCGGAAGCGCCATATGTGAGCCTCGGCGCGGCGGCGCTTTTTCCCACGTATCGCTATTCGGAGAGCATGAAGCTTTCTACGGACACCCGCTGGGAATTCAGTATCCTTGTAGCCTTTTGAGGTAAATCGGAATCATGCTGGAAAAAATGTCCGTCGGGCAACGCGCAAATGCCTCTTTATATTTCACACCTCGCCTGAGCCATGCGCTGGCCGCCATACCGAGCACGCCGCTTACCGTATTGGAAGCGCCCATGGGCTACGGTAAAACCGTTGCGGTGCGCGAATTTCTGACCAAAAGCCCCCTACAGACAGTGTGGACGCCCGTACTTGGCCCTTCTCCTGACGCCTTTTGGCGTGATTTTTGCCGTGAACTGGAACACGCTTTTCCCGAACAGGCGAGCATCGCAACATCACTTCTGCGGTTGGGCTATCCTTACGATGCTGTGCGGGCGCGTGAAGCTCGGAGCCTTCTGCTTGAATTTTCCTTGCCCAAAGCGACCGCTCTGGTCATCGACGACGTGCATTTTCTTGGAGAGCAGGACAATGGACGAGGACTGGCTTTGCTGTGCGAATTGTTGGCTCAAAGTTCTCTGGAAAATTTACGGATTGTGCTGATCAGCCGTTCACCATACACGGGCAGCCGGGAACTTTTGGAGCTGAAAGGCCTGCTCCGTATTCTGGGGCGGGATACGTTTGCCTTGGAACCGAAGGAAATCCAAAGCTATTATGCCGCTTGCGGCGTCAGTTTGGACATGCACGAGGCCCATAATCTGCATGGCCGGACTGGCGGTTGGATCAGCGCTCTGTATCTGTTTTTGTTGCACCATGGCAAAGATGGTGGGCTTCGCGAGCCGGCAGGCACGGGCGAGTCGGAAACAAGCCCGCCAGCCATACATGCCCTGATTGGCAAAGAGCTGTATGCGCCCCTGTCCCGAGAACTTAAAGAATTGTTATTTGCCTTGGCCCCGTTGGAACGTGCAACAGCCCTCCAGGCGGATTTTGTGTACGGCAGTGATACACGGGACCTGCTGCACGAACTGCTAAGCAAAAATTCCTTTGTGTTCTTTGATGCGGTCAGTGGCGCATACACGCTACACGCCATCTTCCGGCAGTACATTCAGGATATGTTCGAACGCTTGCCCCGAGCGCGTCAGCAGGACATTCACCGCAAGTGCGCCCAGTGGTTCCTGTCGCAGGGCGAATATATCCGGGCTATAGAGTTTTTTCACGCCGCCAGTGATTTTGAATCCGCCATGGTCGCACTGGAAAGTGACATGGGGCATAATTTTGTCACAGAAAAAGCACGTTTTTTTGTGGACTTGTTCAAGGCATGCCCGGAAGAGATACTGGCTCGCCACCTGGGCGCGGCCTTCAAATACGCCATTGCAGCCTTTTCCACCGCTGATTTTTCGGCCTTTGGCACACAGCTCGGCTGGTTGGCAAAGCATTGCGCAGCGTTGCCTCCCGGGCGAGAAGGCGATGAGTGGCGCGGAGAGTTGGAATTTCTGCTTTCATTGGCCGCTTTTAATGATATCGAGGCCATGAGCGTACACCATCGCCGGGCCAATGAGCTTTTGCGCCGTCCCACGGGCCTGTTCGGACCTGAATCACCCTGGACGTTGGGTTCGCCTTCTGTGCTCTTTATGTTTTATCGCGCGAGCGGCCAACTGGTGGAAGAAATCCGCCGGATGCACGAATGCCTGCCCCATTATTATACCCTGGCTTCCGGCCACGGTTCCGGCGGCGAGTATCTGATGGAAGCCGAAGCCCTGTATAACGCCGGAGATTTCGAGCAAGCTGCAGTCACCTGCCACAAGGCCGAGGCCATGGCCCTGCGTCACGGCCAGCTCAGCAACGTGCTCTGCGCACTCTTTTTGCTGATGCGGTTGGCTCTTATGGGCGGAGATTTGGTGGAAGCGCGGCGTCTGGTGAGTGCCATGCGATGCCTGATCAAAAAAAGTCGTGACTACTTCTTGCTGCATACCGTGGACATTTGCGAAGGCTGGCTGTACGCGCAGTATGAGCCGGAAGGCGGAACCCTTGGCGATATCCCCGCATGGCTGCTTGGCGAACTGGCGGAAGACAGCCGCCTGTACGTCTTTGCCCGTGGCTTTTACTACATCGTACACGGCAGGCTGCTGCTCCTGACCGGGCAATACGCGAAAATCCTGGGTTTGTTCGGCTATTTGCTGGAATCCGGCCTCTTCGTCAAAAATTTGCTGGCAGTTCTTTATGCTCGTATCTTTATGGCTTGTGCCCACCACCGCATGGGCAACCATGTTCAGGCAAGGGTGGAACTGTCAAACGCTCTGCGGATAGCCCTGCCAGACAACTTGTACATGCCCTTTGTGGAGAACTTTGATTTTCTGGAACCTGTGCTGAAACAGGTTCTCTCCGCCATGCAGCCAGAGATGCGACCCGATGTGAACCAGAAGGGGCGGTCAGCTACGTGCAAAGCAGCAAGTTCACGCAGATGCGAAGACGAGCCGTTTTTATATCAGCCAGGTCTCACTGCTATTATGTGTTTGGCCGCGACATGGCAAAAGAAAATACGCCGCATCAGGGCTGGACTCGGCGGCACAGAATCATCCCTCCTCACCAGGCGCGAGCTTGAATTAGCCACGCTGGCCGCGAACGGCATGCAATACAAAGCCATCGCGGAACGGCTCGGGCTGGCTACCAGTACCGTCAAACGCTCTTTTGCCTCTATGTATAAAAAACTCGGCATCTCCAACCAGCTTGAACTGCGTGACTATTTGGCCGAACGTAAACTGTAGTACATGGTCGTCTTGATAAAATTGTATAATTTTTTTCAAATATCTATGTATAATTATTACATAAACTAAAAACACACACCCACTGACACATCTCAGGGTGTGTTCCATGTCATCTGATTCCGCTGTATTGCCTACAATACAGCGGATTTTTTATTTGTCGTGCGTTGTACCCCAATGTTTCCAAGAATGATGGTGCCATATCATCTGAAGGTAATTCTCTTGGGGCGTCTGAGATGGACGTTTCCCCACTTGTTTGTGCAGAACTGCTCTCACTGTTTCCGCAACAGGGCCTGGCCGCCACTGTGAAATATAGTTGGCGAAGATATGATTACCTTCGTGGTGCTCCCCAATAAAGGCTGCAGCACGGGCATAACTGAAACAAGCGCCGCTATTGCTAATAATACTAATGACTGCATCAACGACGCTGCCGCATTGGGCAGGGCGATACGTAAGCGTCCGCTCGGCAACTAGTCGAAAAAAGAGGCAGATGTGCCCGCGCAATGAGGGGAATTTACGGGCGACACCAGATGGGAAGCGGCACAGGAAAGGTAGATCCATTTTTAAGGGGAATTGCGATGACAAGACTATTGCCTTGGGTGTTGAAAAATTTGGGGGGAATTTTGGTTTTTATGGTGACTCTGCTGGGTCCACCCGTCGTTGCCCAGACCCAGGAGGTGCGCATGTCGCTGGCAACCGCCATCGACACAGCTCTTGCGCACAACGAGGACATTCAGGAGAGCTTCCGCCGCATCAGCGCGTCAGAGGCATCAGTAATGGTCGCCAAAGGCGCATATGACCTCAATGTTTTCAATACCTCGCGTTACGGGCGCTTCAATTCCCTTGACGAAAAAGACTATTCCACCACTGATCTCAGCAATGCCGCCAAGTCCTATTTTCGCACGGACACTGGATTGAGGCAGCGCGTACCCACTGGAGGAACACTCTCCGCCTATTACACGTCAACCAATGAGCAGTTGCTTGGCGTGTATGGCTTGCGGAAGCAGCGAGACCGCAATTATGTAACCGTGGAGTTAGCCCAGAGCCTGCTCAAGGGCATCGGTGACAAGGAGGCCAGGGGAGCTATCACCAATGCCTTGCTGGCGGTACACGATTCCGAGGAAGGCAGAAATCTTGTCATTTCGCAGGTGGTGCTTGAGGTCATACGGGCTTACTGGACGCTGGAGGTAGCCCAGAACAACCTTGCGGTGGGGCACAAGATTCTGGGCATGGCTCAGGAAGTGCTACGACGCGAGGGCGTGCGCTTTAATCAGGGAATTTCACAGGGGGTGGACGTTGATCGTGCCCGTCTGGCGGTCAAACAGCGGGAATACGCTGTGCTGCAATACGAGCGTGATGTGGCGGTAGCACAAGAGCGTCTTGTGCTGCTCATCAACTACTCCGGCTATGCCAAGGGCCTCAGCATCAAGCCGTCGTCGCCACCAAGCACCACCGTGGCCCCACTGCCCGATGCAGATAAATCCTTCGAGGTTGCCATCAACCATCGCTACGAGCTCAAACAATTGGCCATCATGTTGCAACAGCTCGATATCGAATATGACGTGGCCACCAACAAACTGTTACCCACTCTGGACGTCAACGCCGGTTTGACGTCCTCTAACGGTAACGACACTATGCGCTCCGCCGAAAACTTTAGGGATACGGATGACAAGGGCAGCTGGTTCGTGGGCCTGACCTTCAGCTTTCCTCTTCAGAACAGGGAAGCCAGGGGTACGCGTGCGCGCACACGCCAGCTTATTCTTATAGCCAAGGATCGCGTCAGCAAGACCTCGCGCAGCGTGGAAACGGAAGTCAAAGACGCCCTGCACAACCTTGTGCTTGCCAGAGACGGCATCCCCGTTGCCAAAAGCGCCTACGAGACTGCCCAGCAGACAGTTTATGGCGAAGTCAAACGTTTTGAGATGGGCGGCGTCAGCAACCGCGACCTGCTCGCTTCGCACGACACCCTCGGTCGCGAAGAAATCAACCACCACACTGCCATTGTAAACTACAATATGGCCCTGGCTGAATACCAGTACGCCTGCGCTAGCCTGCTGGACAAGTGTAATGTCGTTGTGGGCAAGGAATCGGCGCGTCTGCGCTGAGGGCGACGGCATGTGTGCATACTGCCGCTGCGCCCCCGACAGTCGGAGGCTTTTCCCCAGAGTGTGTTGTGTGGCCTGCCTGGTGCTCACGCTTCTGCTCCTTGCCTGGGCTGCGCCTTCCGCACCTCGGGCGGCGTCCCTGGAGGCACAGGGGGTGTCGCGCCCCATGTATAACGCCCAATTGAGTTTTGCGCTGCCCGGCAGCATATATGCCATTGCGGTCAAGCCCGGTGAGGCCGTCAAAGAAGGAGACTTGCTCATGCACTTGGACTCCCGCGCGGAGGACAGCCGCATCAGCCTGTTGGACAGCGAAATTCAAAGCACCATCAAAATCCGAACCCTGCAGACCAAAATAGAGCAGGCCCGGCTGGACATGCAGCGCTACGCCAATGCCTTGACCCATAAAGCCGCTACCGTCATGGAGCATCAGCACGCCAAACTGGCTCACAATCTGAGCGTGCTGGCCCTTGAGGAAGAACTTTTTCGCATCGAGCAGCTCAAGCGCAATCGTGAAGAGCTTCTGGCCCAGCGGGAACGCATGTACCTTTACGCGCCTTGCGATGGCTATGTGGAGGACGTGCTGGTGGAACGAGGCATGGCGGTGGACAGAAATGTGCCTGCCATGCGCCTTGTATCCATAGATCCACTGCTTGTGGACCTGACCCTTGCCGTGGATAAGGCAATGCTGGTCAAGGAAGGAGAATGCGTGGAGGTTTTTCTGCCGGGCTCAGATGCCGCGCTTCAGGGCACAGTGGCGCAGGTGGCCAAGATAGCAGTTCTTTCCAGTCGTACCTTGAGAGTGCGCGTGCATGTGCCCAATCCACAGAGGATCCCGGCTGGACTTATGGTCACAGTCCGTTTTCCATTTATACAGACCCATGAGGAACCAGCAACACTACCACACACGCAAGGAGTTTCCCAATGAGCAATGAAGTAGAGAATCAGCAGATACGCCTCAACGTTAATGCGGATCAGATGAAAACGTCCTATGCCAACGCCTTTCAGACCCACTCCACGCCTGAGGAACTGCTTTTGTCCTTTGGCATTAACCAGACCCTGCCATCGCAGGAAGAAGGCGTCACTGCAGACATGATTCTCCAGTTCACCGATCGCATCATCATGAACCACTATACTGCCAAACGGCTCACACTCTCACTTTTGCAGAGCGTACGCGAACATGAGGAACGTTTTGGCGTCATTGAGCTGGATGTTTCCAAGCGTCTGCTCTCTACGGAGGTCGTGGAAGGGGATGCCGAACCCAACGCAAGACAGTAGCACAACCGCAGCCCGTCGGGACGTACACCGTCTTGACGGGCTGGTCAGCGCCCTTTGCTCCGCCGTAAACTATGAGCAACGTTTTAAGGCTCTCTGCGAGCTGGGTTGTGAGGCCGTTGGCGCGGTGGGGCTTGCAGTCCTCGCCAGGCAGCAGGGCCAGGTCAGCATTATCAGGTCGTTTCCGTCGTTTGACCCCCAAACGGGTGAACCGCCAGCCTGGTTGCTGGCTCTGGCCCGCTGCTACGGTCAGATCCTGGCGGAAAACGGGCAGATCGTCTCCCTTGGTCTGGAAACAGGCGGGGCCTTTGGAGTTTTTGTACCCTTTTTCGCCACGGGGGATGCCAGCGTGACTCTGGCGGCCTACGTCATGGGCGGTCAGCAATTACATCTGCAAGGCGTGGCGGATACCCTGCAACTGGTACGCTCCAGCCTGTACCTGGCTGAACGTTTGGGCCAAACTGATGCGTCCACCGAACATACTTTGGGAGGCCAGAGCGTCACGAGCCACGCGTATGCTCCAGATAACGCTGGCAGTGACGGGTGCAACCATCTGCTGAATGTGGTGGAAATTCTGGGCGAGGTGCAACCCTGCACCCGCTTTTTCGAAGCAGCGTCCACCCTCTGCGCGCAGGTTGCCCGTAGGTTCGGCTGCCGTCGCACGGTTCTTGGCCGTGCGCGTGATGGCCATATCAAGGCTGTAGCCCTGGACCAGATGGAAAGTTTTTCCAGAGGCACGCGCGGCGTGCGCCTGATGGAAGAAGTCATGCAGGAAGCTCTGGAGCAGGATCGCATGGTGCTGTACTCCGAAGAAGAGGGCGAGCAACTTGATCCGCAGACCATCACTCGCGCCGCCAGGGAGTTTGCCGCTATTACCGGGGCGCGGCGGGTGCTGAGCCTGCCCTTGCGGACACCACAGGGCCAGGGTTTTGTGCTGCTGGTTGTGGACGGTCCGGCCCTGGACCCACAACATCTGGACGCCCTCATGCTCGTTTGCAGTCTGGCGGCCCCGCGCCTGCACGACCTGCAATTGGCCGAAGAATTTCCACTCAAAAAAGCGTGGCAATACTGTCTCATGCGCTCGGCCGACGTGTTCGGCCCCAGGCGCACGGGCCTCAAACTGGCCACGGCCCTTGTGGGCATTTTTTTAACTTTGTCCTTGATAGTTTCCGGTTCTGTGGTGGTGGTTGCCCCGCTGACGGTGGAAGGCGTCCACAGCTATACCCATACGGCATCCACTGACAGCTATCTGCACGAGGTGCTTGTCCGCCCCGGTGATGAGGTAAAGAAGGGTGATGTGCTGGGGCGCCTGGACACTGCTGAAGTGGGGCTGGAAATCGCTGCACTGGAAGCCCAGCGCGACATCCACCAGAATCAGGCCGGGCAGTACCTCCAAGAAGGCAAGGATGCTGAGGCCTCCATTGCCCGGTTGGAGGCTGATCGGGCGGAACTGAATCTGGCCTGGGCGCGCCAGCGGATGCACATGATGGAACTTCGCTCCAGCGTGGACGGATTTGTGGTTTCCGAAGACATGCTGCCCCGCCTGGGGCAGCCGGTGCGGCGCGGGCAGGAACTTTTCGAGGTGACGGACACCGCCTCCCTGCGCGTGGTGGCCCATGTTCACGAAGAAGACGTAAGCGACATCAGCCGATCCATGAGCAAGGGCGAGGTCAGGGGCGAATTTACCCTTACGGCCTATCCCGATCTGCGCATGTTTTTTACAGTGGAGCGTGTCCACCCCTATGCCACTGTGTCTGGCACGGAAAACGGCTTTGAAGTTCGCGGTCACATCGACACTTCGCCCGCCACCCTGTCTTTACGGCCCGGCATGGAGGGACAGGCTCGTATTACGGCGGGAAAGGCCAGCTTGCTCTCACTCTGGACGCGCAAGGCCGTCAACAAACTACGCCTCCTCATGTGGCGATGGCTGTGAGTAAGGGGCGAGCATGAGCGCACGGCGAGAAAGGCACAGTACGTATAGCGACCAGTGGTACCAGGTGGAAAATCTCACGCCCGCCCTCAGGCCGGACGTGAATATCCGCCGTCAGACCTACTGGGGCACGCCTTGGTACATCATCAGCGAGCCGGACAACAATACGCATTTCCGTCTGGCGCGGGAGGGGTATTTTTTCGTATCACTGCTGGATGGCAAGCGCAGCATGCAGGACATATGGGAGCAGTGCCAGGATGTGGGCGAAGGCGAGGCCCTCACCCAGAACGAGGCCATCGCCCTGCTGGGCCGCCTGCACAGTGCGGGCCTTCTGCTTCTGGAAATGCCGGCAGACACGGATAGCCTCCTGCGTCGTCAGCAGGAGCGCCGCCTGAAAAAACTCAGCAGCACCCTGTCGTCCTTTCTTTTCCTGCGCATTCCCCTCTGGGCGCCTGACGCCTTTTTCAGCCGTTTCCAGCATGCGGGCAGTTGGGCCTTCAAGCCTATTGGCTTCGGCATTTGGTTGATCATGCTGGCAGCGGCCGTCCACGCCCTTGTGGTCAACTGGGGCATGTTCGTCGCCGAGGCCCGCTATACCTTCAATCCCGCCAATATCGGTTGGGTTTACCTTGTGGTCATTATCGCCAAAGTGGTTCACGAGTGCGGCCATGCCTTTGCCTGCAAATATTTTACAGCCAGAGACGGTCTTGCCGGCGACATTCACAGTATGGGCATTATGTTGCTGCTGTTTGCGCCTGTGCCATACATCGACGTGAGCAGCAGCGTGCAAATCCGCTCCCGCTGGGCCAGGGCCGCCATCGGCCTTGCCGGTGTGTATTGTGAGCTTTTTCTGGCTTTTGTGGCAACCCTGATCTGGGCGAATACGGCGGAAGGAACGAGTCTGCACCTTCTGGCGCGCAACTGTGTCATCATCACCTCTGTGACAACTCTGTTGTTTAATATCAATCCTTTGCTGCGCTTTGACGGCTATTTTGTTTTTTCCGACCTTCTGTCCATGCCCAACCTGTACCAGCGTTCGCAAAGCTACGTGATCTATCTTTTCAAAAAGTATGTGCTGGGCGTGAACAAGGCTGCCACCGTGGTCAGCCGCAAAAACGAAAAAATCATCTATCCCGTCTATGCAGTGGCGGCGTTCATTTATCGCATAATCATTACCACAAGCATCTTTTTTGTGCTGGAGGAAAATTTCGCCACACTGGGGGTCTTGCTGTCACTAAGTCTTTTTGTGCTGTGGTTCGGTCTGCCTGCGGTCAAAGGGCTGATATGGCTTGTCCAGGGGCAGGAACTGGCGGGCATGCGAGAGCGCGCCATGGGGCGCTTGACCTTGGTGGCCGGGGTACTCGCTGTGGTGCTGCTGGTCATCCCCATTGAAAGCGCCGTGGTGGTGGAAGGCGTGGTGGAAAGCCGCGAGCAGAAAGTGATTTTTTCAGAGGTGGATGGCACATTGGCCGATTTTGCCCCAACGGACTCCCAGGCCCAATGTGAAAAAACGGCTGTGGTCACCATTTCCAATCCAGGGCTCATGGCTGAGCTTGAGCGCACCGAAATTTCAGCCGCCGTGGCGCGGGCCAAGTTCGAGCACGCCCAGCACCAGGGGGACGCCAATGCGGCGGGGATGTACCTGCTGGAATGGCGGGGCAATCTGCGTCAAGTGGACATTCTACGCCATCAGGCCGCGCGTCAGGTGATTCACGCGCCCATGAACGGAGTCTGGGTAGCCCCGGAACTTTCGCGACGACACGGCAAATGGGTGGACAAGGGCGAGATGCTGGGCAGTATCTATGCGCCCGATAAACTGCGCTTAAGGGTGGCGGTGGATCAGTTTGATGCGGCCAGAATTTTTGCCGAACCTCTGGAACTGGCGGAATTTTGCATTTCACGCCGTACTGACGTCCGTTCTACCAGCGGGGCCTTTTTTACGTCCACTCTGGAAAGTCCGCCAGTGCCTGCTGGGCGTCGGCAACTGTTCCACCCGGCCCTGGGCATGCAGGCTGGCGGAGAAATGCCCACCGAGCAGAGGTCTGACGGTCAGATTGTGGCCACCAGACATTTTTTTGAACTGCGCCTTGTTCCGGAATCCACAGCCATGGCCGACCTTGCGCCCGGGCAGAAAGTGTTGGTTCGCCTGGTCTTTGGCTCGCAACCCATGGGGCTGCAATGGGCGCGACGTCTTCATCAATTTTTCAGCAGTCGCTAAAACATGTAACCCCTGAAATGCTCGCGCACGACGGGCAAAAACCTGCCTGCCCGCATTTGGCGGCAAGGATTTTCGGGAAAATCCTTGCAGAGCAGATGACTCATTTCATTTGTAAACTGTTTTAGAGCAATTTAATTTTTAAATTGCCCTGACGGCTGCGTGAGCAGACGTTCGCTACGAAGGCGTAAGCGCAGTTTATCTGCGCGGTTAAACGCCGAAGTGAGCGTGCCTTAAACTTTGAGAATGTATATTCTCAAAGTTAATCTGCTCTAGTCAAAAGCTCGGTCCAACGGAACCGGCGTAACCCCCGTAAAGGGTGTGCGCAGAAGAAAAAAGCACGTCACAATAAAGAGATATACGCCTGATGATATTGCCTGCCAAAGGAGCACAATAAAGGCCATGAATCCGAACATTGCCGACAGATTCGCCTGTGATCAGCTTTTTGCTGATCGACGCAAGCCCCGCCTGGCCCCTCTGGGTTGGGATTGGGTGGTGACGCAGATAGAGCTGTTCTGCGCACCGCGTCTTCGGCCCGCCCAGTTATTGGCCCAGGCCAGCGCCGTGCTGGATATGGATGCACATTACTCCGGGCTGGATAATGCGGCGCTGTATGGCGAAATGGATTCCGTGCGCCAGGTTTTCCGCCTGGGTCGCGAAACGGAGGAAGATACCCTGCGGGCTCTGGCTATGGTACGCGAAGCGGCGTACCGGGTTCGTGGCGAAAAACCCTATCAATGCCAGGTGGCGGGGGCGTTGGGCATTTTGCAGCACTGCATTGTGGAAATGGCCACAGGTGAGGGCAAGACGCTCGCGGCTGGTCTGGCGGCAGTGGTGGCGGGTTGGCGCGGCAAAGGGTGCCATGTGGTCACGGCCAACGACTATCTTGCGGCGCGTGATGCTGCCCTCATGCAAGATTTCTTTGCCGCCTGTTTTTGTTTCTCCGCGGCGGTAACGCAATCGAGCAGCCCGCAAGAGCGCCGGGCGGCCTATGCGGCGGACATTACCTATCTTACCAGCAAGGAGGCTGCTGCGGACTTCTTGCGGGATCAAATGGCACTCGGCGCGTGCACATCCCATACGGGCATATTGGCGCGTGCTCTCGCCGGGGAGGCATTACCGCAGCTTGTGCAGCGCGGTCTTTTCTGCGCCATTGTGGACGAGGCTGATTCTGTGCTGTGTGACGGGGGCAGTACCCCCCTGATCATTTCAGTCCCGAGGGACAACGCCCCAAGCGTGCAGCAATATCTCACGGCCTCATTTCTGGCGGACGGTATGACCCTTGGCCGGGATTACAGCGTCAACCGCAAGTTCCGCGAGGCCAGCCTTACCGATGCGGGTCGTAAAAAAGTGCTGAAAAGCCTGCGCGGGCCGGGTGCGGCCTGGGCACGGCGCAGCCGGGCGCTGGAATTGACCCTTCAGGCTGTGGAAGCGCGGCAATTTTTTGAGCCTGCGGTGCACTATGTGGTGCGCGAGGGCAAGGTGGTCATTGTGGACGAAGCCACCGGCCGCATCATGCCGGATCACGAATGGCGTGATGGGATGCACCAGGCCGTGTCGGCCAAGGAGGGACTGGAGGTTGTGCCGCCGCGTGCCACCAGCGCCCAGACGTCCTTTCAGGATTTTTTTCTGCGCTACAGGACGCTGGGCGGCATGACAGGCACGGCCTGGGAAGCTCGGCGGGAGTTTTTGCAGTTTTACAGCTTGCACGTACTACGTATTCCCACAAACAAAGCCTGTCAGCGCCACCGTGTATATCGGGCTTTTCATGCCACGCGGGCAGAAAAATTCGCGGACATGGCAGCCAACGCCGCGCGCGAGCATGCCGCAGGCCGCGCCGTACTGCTGGGCACAAAGTCCATTGGTGATTCCGAGCTTGTGTCGCAGGCGCTGACGCTGGCGGGCGTACCGCATGAGGTGCTCAATGCCGTTCAGCACGAACGTGAGGCCGACATTGTGGCCCAGGCAGGCCGCGAGGGGGCCGTAACCGTGGCGACCAACATGGCTGGCCGTGGCACGGACATCAAACTCACGCCAGACGTACGCGCCAAAGGCGGATTACACGTCATCCTGGCGGAACTGCACAGTTCCACCAGGATAGACAGGCAGCTTCACGGACGTGCCGGGCGTCAGGGCGACCCAGGTTCCGTGGCCGACATCGTGAGTCTGGAGGACGACCTCTTCACCACGGCGCCTGTCTGGCTGCGCCGCGCTATTGACATGTTACGGCGGGCGCGCCGCGGGCGTAGGGCGGCGCTGGTTGTGCTCTGGAAGTTGGCCGCCTGGTGGCAATGGACGGAGGACCGCAGGGCTTTTGCTGTGCGGCGGCGTATGGTGCGCAGCAACCGCCACTTTGCGGACATGATAAGCTACAGCGGCAAACAGACGTGAGGAAGGCTATGAACAAGGCACGCCAGGCAATACAGAAAGCTCCAAACCAGACTGACAATCAGGCGACAGGGAGGGCAAAGGGCGAAGCCACGGGGCTTAACACCTCGCTGGGCATCGGGGCCTGCATTTATCCTCCACAGGAAAGCCGATGCGGCCTGCCGGAATACGGGCAAAGCTCCCAGCCATCAGCGCCTGTGGCTGCCAGCGGGCAGTCCGTCGTTTCGCGGGCTGTGCTGCCTTTTGATTTTTCCGGCGGTACGGACTGGCGGGCTTTGCTTTCAGCGGCCCTTGGCGGTGATTCACACAAGGGGGGCGCGTCTGGCAGTCACAAAGAGCCCGGCCCCGCGAACCAGGATGCCGCGGCCCTTGAGGCAATTGTGCAGGCTATTGTGGATATGGGCCAGGAGATATTACCCCTGTTGGGCCTGCTGCGCCAAAAAGCCGAACAGGACGGACGCCTCAGCGGCCTGGTCGAGAAGGTTCATAGCCGCCTGCATCTCGGCATCAAGGCAGCCTGTTCCCTCAGCCCACGCGAGATGGAAGTGCTGGAACTGGCCGCCACAGGCGAGAGCAATCCCGGCATAGCGCGCCTGCTCGCCCTGCAAACCATCACCGTAGCCCAGACACTTTCCCGCGCTTACCGTAAGCTGGGAGCCAAAAATCGTAGCGACGCCGTGCGCAAATGGATGCTCCTGCGGGGCATGCTGCCGGGGGACTAGAGCCGATTACCGGTGGGCTACACTTCTCAAAGGTTACGGCACGCTCGCTTCGGCGCTTGACCACACACGTGCATAGAGGTGCTGTCTTTGTCCGTTGCGATGCTGTCCTGCCCCATATGCCGCCTTCGCGTCAGCAGAGCAATTTCAAAGTGAAATTGCTAAAAAATATGGCTCGGTGGATTCCGGCCATTTGATTATCGTTCGGCAGCGTTTTTCCTCAACAACTCCTCCTTACAGTACAGAAAATATTTTCTGGATAATATATTTGCTTTTTTCTTCATACATTTCGGCATGAAGCAGTGCATACATATGGCTGTATGTCTTGCGCGGAGCGGAGTGTGGGCTAGGGTATTGCAAAATCGTGCGGTAGATGCCGCGCGCTGCCATCAATGCCTGGCACATAAAGTCCGGCACACCCCTGGGGGATACCATGTCCGATTTCCGTAAGCTCTGGAAGGCCGCCACACAAATCATTTCCAATTCCGGCATCAAGACGTGCTATTCCGTGCCCGAAGCCAGGAAAAACCGCATTCCGGCCTACTTTGAGCAACTGGAACCGCGCCAGTTGCTTTCCGCCACTACCGTTACTGTGGACAACAAGGTGCAGCCCGTTGTGGTGGCCGATGCCCAGCAGGGGCTTGTGGTAGACAGCAGCGCAGTGCAAAACGCCCTGCCAAGCAACCTGAAGGATCTGGATCTTTCCCAAAGTGTCGCGGACATCTTCAATCAGATAAAGTCCCTGTTCCCCTCCGGCGACATCCTTGATGTGGACGGCAAGGTGGGCAGCAGCGGAGGGACCACAGACCTCAAAGACGGCAACGGACTGGGCCTCTGGCTTTCCCTGGGCGGCGACGTGACGGTCTCCGGCTTATTTCTGGACAGTGACGACCGGGACAACAACACCATCGTCATCATGGCCGCCGGGGACGTGTACCTGGACAATGTAAATTTTACCGGCATTGAGAACATCATCATACGCGCCCAGTCCGTCATTTTCGGCAGCGGGGGCGAAGCGGGGGACACTGACACCATCAGCGTGGCTGGCGGTTCGCTGACAGTATCGGCCCTGGATGGCGTTATTTTCAAGAATTACAGCAAGCTGATCGGTAACAGCACAAGCAGCCTCACCATCGGTTCCACAGACAGCATCACTATGGACGCCGGATCCAGCATTGCCGGGTTTAACAATGTTACCTTCAGCGCGCCGGACATCACCATCAACGGCCTGGGCAACGCACAGGGTTCCGGCCCGAAAACCATAGATATTTCCGGCGATTTCACCGCCAAGGCCGAGGTCAACGCCAACCCTTACGCCGGCCTGGGGCTTTTGCCCGTCAAGGTGGCTATTGGCGCGGGCAATATAACCCTCAACAATGCCGTTATCAATGCCAGCAACATCAGCATCACGGCGAAGGTCACCACCGGCACGGACAGTGTGCTGCCTTCCTTGGGCGAATTGACCAATAACCAGTACATCGCCCTGCTTGACGACCTGCTGCTGCACACCTCGGTGAGCGATATTTTCAAGAATTATCTGGGCATCGACTTCACGTCTGTAACGGATGCCGGGACAGGTGTTTCCGAATTCAAGTTCCTGCCCGCCAAGGTTGGGGAGGCCAACAGTTACCTCAGCAAGCTTTCCGAGCCGCTGTCCGGCACACTTACAGAACTGTACAACAGCCTTGAAATCAATCTGCCCTTTCTGGTGACCTATGCCTCGGCCACGGCCACGGTCAAGATTACGGGTCATTCGTCACTTGAGGGCATCGGCGCTGCAGGCGACACCAAGGCCGGAAACGTCACAGTTTCCGCCAGCGCCGTTGTGGGCAACGAGCAGGAGATGGACAAGGATATGTTTGGCCTGGCTGTGGTCATCAACCAGGCTAACGCCACGGTTTCCGTGGCGGACAACACCAAAATTCATGCCTTGCGCGATGTGACCATAGGGGCCGCCACGGAAAACACCAACTCCGTCACTCTGGTAGCCACCTACAGCGCCGCCGCCGACCCCAGTTCCAAGGCATCGCCCTTCGCCTCAAAAACTGCGACCACACCCGGCACCACCAATACGCAGACCCGCTCTAAGCAGACCTATGCCATGGCCGTGGCCATCGGCGTCAACGAGGCTCAGGCTTCCGTAGCGCTTGGCAGCAATGTCACCATAACCGCCGGGCGCGATATTGTGGTGACTGCCACCACCACCGAGGAACTGCTGCTCTCAGCCGCGGCCAATGCCACTTCGGCGGGCAACCTGGCCCTGGGGTTGGCGCTCAATTTCGGCAAGGCTACGGCCTGCACCACCATCGAGGGTACGCTCACGGCCCAGAGTTCGGTGGTGGGCACCTCAGAAGTGACCTCCAAGGTCACCACTGTCAGTAGTACCAATATCCCCACCAGCGCCAACAATCCCACCAAGGAACCGGAAGAGGAAAAAACCGGCATTCAGGGCAAGCTCAGCGGCGTTGCCGAAGGTGTCAGCAACAAACTCACAAATCTTGTCCTCGCCATGCTGCCTATGGGCGCGGTGACCAGTCAGTTGCAGAAATCGAACATGGGCCTGGGCCTTGCTCTGGGTTTTGCCCTGCATGATGCCAGCGCCAGAACCACAGTGGGCGGTACAGCGGTTATTACGGCTGAGGGCAAAGTACAGACAGGCACGGTAGCGCAGGGCAGCGGGGCCGTGGTGCTTGCCTCCACGGCCAACACCACGCCCGTCATGCAGGTCAGCGCCCAATCCAACAGCGACCCGGCCAGCCAGTCTCCCACTGCGCCCGCCAATACGGGCACCACGCCCACCACCGGCTCCACCACCACGGCCCCTGCGGGCAGTACGGCCACCGTGGCAAAGCTGACGGACGTGGGCCTCATCACCACCACGGCGGCCCACGGCTTTCAGACAGGCGACAAGGTAATCTATACCTCCAACGAGGAAGGCTCCAAGCCCATCCCCGGCATTACGCCAGGTACGGCCTATATTGTCACCGTACTCAGCGACACGGAATTTACCCTGCGCAATGAGGAAGGCACTCATGTGCTACATCTGCGCGGCTGGAGCGGTCAGAGCCTGGATCTTTCCAAGCATACCTTTACCAAGCAGGGTTCTGCCGACAATGGAGTGGTTTCCGTTGCCACGGACGCGGCCACGGTCAAGGGCGGCAATATCGACAGCGCTACGGACGCCGTAACCTGCGCCGGGCATCAGTTCAAGGTGGGCGACACCATCAAGTACACCTCGGCCAATCCTGTGGGCGGACTGGCCAATAACGGAGAATACAAAATCCTCTCCGTCACGGCGGATGGCTTTACCCTGGCTGATGCCAGCGGCAAGAAGATTGACATTACTGGAACTGCGGGCGCGACCAGCCAACACACCTTTACCCGTGTGGCCCAGCAGGCCACGGGCGGCATCACCGCCGCCAATACGGACGTCAGCGCTGGCAAAATCAATGCAGCCAATACCTTTGCCGTGGGTGATACCGTCACCTATACCTGCACGGACGCGGCGGCCACAGCCCTCACCGGTCTGACCAGCGGGCAAAGCTATACCGTGGCCGCCCGCGAGGCTGGCTGGTTTACCCTCAAGGGTACGGACGGCAAAGTCATTACCGTGGCTGCGGCAGACAGTACGGGTACGGCCAAGGTGCATCAATTCGCCAAAACCGCTGCAACAACAGGCGGCACGGTAGTTATTGCCAGCAGCGCCGTTACGGAGGAAGGCAAACTCACGGCCCCCAATGCTACCATGCCGCTCAAGGCGGCCGACAAAGTGGTCTATACGGTTTCCCCCGGCGGCACGCCCCTTGCCGGGCTGACCGTGGGCGCCACCTATACCGTTGGCACGGTGACGGACAAAACCTTTACCCTCAAGGATGCCAACGGCAACCTCATGCACTGGACCCTGCCCACCGCAGGGGGCAGCACCAGCCATATCTTTACGGCGTCCACTGCCGCCCAGCAGAAGGACAAGGGCGTGGCCGTGGCCGCGGGCGTCACTGTTTTCACCAATACTGCGCAGACCATCGTGCAGAGCGGCGCGCGCATTGTACATCAGAACCTTGTGGACATCAGTTCCGACGCCAACTACCTCATGCCCTCCAGTGTGCGCCAACTGACCCAGGTAACCAAGATAGCCGAAACATTCACCGGCATGGTGACCTCCATTCCCCTCAGTTTTGTGCAGGACGCCGCCGATTCCATCAGCGACCTCACGGAATCCATCGACACGGCTTATTTTGACGCGCAAAACCTGCTGGCGGGCACGCTGTTCAACCTTGATTCGGTCAGCGGCACGCCCAATGGCTATCTGACACCCAACTCCTATGTGTACGCCATTTCTTCCGGGGCAAAAACAGCCTCCACAGCGGCCAGCGTGGTCTACATCGGGCAGGAAAACACCTCCACGGCCACGGTGGAGGACGGCGTAAGCATTGTGCGCACCGGCGGCGTGGGGGCGGACAAGGTGAATGCGGGCAGTGACAGTGTGGATTTGAGCGACAACCTGGGCAGCAGCGCCAATTTTAATGGCTATGTGACCTATGAAACCAGCGGAGACGCCATTGGCGGTTTACAGGGGGGCAAAACCTACTACGGCAAAGTGACCAACGGCAAGCTGACGCTCTATCAGGATAAAGGCCAGGATATTATTGACCTGGGTATTGGCGGCACAGGCACCCACTACTTCATGTTCCAGCAAATGAGCAGCAGCGGCAACGGCTTTGACGTGGTTAGCAACACTCCCACTACCGACGCCACCACCACCATCCTCACGCTCACCGAGGCGCACGGCTTCAAGACCGGCGATATCGTCAGCGCCAGCGAGGGTGTGCTGGCTACGGGGACAAGCTATGACGCAGAACAGCTTTACATGGTCTTTGTGCTCAACGACACCCAGCTTGCCTTCAAAAAAATCACGAACGGCAAGGTTGCCGACACTTACGAAAACGTTCTCTCGCCAGCGACTGACACCAACTATACCATTGCTCTGGCCACTGCCACGCAACTGAAAACAGCGGGTATTTCCTTTGATGTCAGCACTGCGGACTACAACAAGGCCAACCCTGTGCTGTCCAACCCTTGGGCTGGCTTTGCCAATGGCGATACCGTCACCTACACCTGCACCAAGGGTACGGGCATCAACGGTCTGACCAGCGGTACAAGCTATACTTTGGTACTGCTGGGCGGCGGGGACTTTGCCCTCAGGAGCGGCAGCACCTTTGTTGAGTTTGACGCTTCCGGGCTGGCGGCGGGTTCGGAGCACAGTTTTGCCAAAACAGAAGGGAACAAGGTAACCACCCTGTCCTTTACAGGCGATGAGCTGAGCGGCGACACCCTCAAAAAGGCCGACGATACGACGGTCATCTGCAGCACTGGCAGGTTTGCCGCCAGCGGTCAGAGCCTTAACCTCACCGCCACCGAGGCCGGCGCCCTGCGCAGTGGCGACATTATCGAATACACCTGCACGGGCGGGGCGGCCATCGGCGGTCTGACCAACGGCAGCAGCTACTATGTGAACGTGCAGGCCGACGGTTCTCTGGCCCTGCGCGCTGTGGACGACGACGGCAATCCCACGGGCAGCTATATCAGCCTGCAACGCAATGTGGACGGCAGCGCCACGCACACCTTTACGCTGATGGAGTCCGGCAGGCTGGAAGCCCTGAAGGTGGCCGCCGCAGACCAGGTCAGTGACGCCAATGCCTTCAACATCGGCGCACACGATTTCCAGACAGGTGACACTGTGCAATTGGCGGGCCTGGCCCGCGACGCGCAGGGTGCGGTGCTGCTCAATGCCGATGGTACCCCTAAATACGCCACCGTGGGCACGTTTACCGTGGTGCGGCTTTCCGCAACCAGCGTGAAGCTGCTGGATGCCCAGGGTGTGGCCTACAGCGTGCCTTCCGGCGTGAGTTCCGGGCTGGACGATTACCAACTGACCCGCGTGGCCGAAGGCAGCCCTCTGGCGGCAGTACATGACGCAACCTCCGGCACAGCTTCGCTGGTGACGCTGCCCGGCGCGTTTGTGGTTGGCGATGTCGTGGTTTACCGCGCTGTGGGCGGTGCGGTGGCTTCCGGCCTTGTGTCTGGCGGTTCCTACTACATCATTTTGGTCAAGGACAATGGCAACGGCACAGCGTCTGTCACCCTTGCGGCCAGCAAGGGCGGCACGGCCCTCAGTGTGACCCTGAGCGATAACGTCACCCATATGCTTTCGCTCAAGACTGTCCGCTCTGCCGCCTCGGCCACGGCCAATGCGGACGGCAGCGTGGCCCTGAGCAGCTATGCCGGGCTGTATGACGGCGCTGCGGTGCGTTTCAACGGCAGCGGCAGCACGGCGGACAACGAAAATATGCTGGCCGGCTCCACCTTCTATGTGCGCCTGGTGACAAACGCGGCGGGCGAAGTAACGGGCGTCAAGCTGGCCGATTCCGAAGAAAGCTACGCGGCGGGCATATTTATAAATATTACGGGCATCAGCGGCACTATGACCGCCGAGGCTTACAGCCATACCTTCAACCAGAATACGGTCAGCCTGGGTGATTCGCTCTTTACGATGGACGCGCCGCACAATTTTTCGGACGGCAGCGTGGTCACCATTGATCGGGGCGGCATTACGGAGTTTTATACCGTCACCACGTACGGGCAGTATAGTTTTACCCTCAGTGATCTGGAAACGGGGCTGGTGGTCACCCGTTCCTATGTGTTCAACAGCAATGCCGCCGTGGAACTCAACCGGCCTGTGGCCGCCGTCACCTATGCGACGGAGCATGTGGCGGAGCGACCCAAGTATTTTGAGCCTACGGGCTTTCCGGTGATCACCGGGCAGGCTCTGGAGTGGGTGAATGACAAGGGCGAAGTAGAGGGCACCTATTACGTCATCCAGCGCACTGTAGGCGGCAAGGCCGAGGGCTTTTACCTGGCCGCCAGCCTCGATGACGCCCGCAACGGTATAGTTTTGGCCAACAAGGACCTGCCCACCAGCGGCAATTTGCGCTATGTGGTGCAGGAAAAAGGCGTGTTTGTGCGGGCCACCAGTTCGGATAAAACCATCAACCTCGCTGGCAAGATGGGCACAGGCAAGGGCGCGGTTATCGCCACCACCACGCCAACCAGTACAAGCACTGGCATTATGGGAACTCTGGACGCGGCCATCAAAAAGATTCCCCTCACCAGCGCGGACCTGAAGAAGAAGCTCTTTCCGCCGCGCAGGCCGGATTCCGGCTCTGGTGCGGGCGCCACCGTGCAAGTGCTGAATCTGCATCATGACACCAGGGCCAGCCTGGGCACGGTGGACACCAGCAAGGGGCCCGATCTTTCCGGCAAGACCCTTGTGGTGGCCGACAGCCTTTCCATCTCCGCCACGTCGGACAACGGCATTCTGGCACTGGTCCAGGCCGGATCCAGCGGGCAGCTCAAGGGCCTGTCCGGCACGGTGGGTGTGCTGTATTTGGAAAATACCACCAAGGCGGAACTGGCAGTGGGGCAGGGGCGTATTGCCGTGGGTAACGCCCTTGGGGCGGACGGAAAAAACAGCCTCTATGTGGCTGCCAAAGACGAAAGCGTTTACACCCAGCTTTCTGCCAGCCTGAATACCGGTGAAACCGCCATGGGCGGCACAGTCTTTGTGCAGGTGGCCAACCGCGACACCCAGGCGGCCATTACCGGCGCGGCTGATCTGAGCGGCAGAGTATCCGTTCTTGGTCTGGCTGAGGTCAATGCCCTTAATACCGGGCACGGTCTGGCCCTGCTTATTGGTGGCTCCATTGCCTCTCCGGCACAGCAGCAGAACTCTGGTACGGGAACAACCACAACCACAGGCACGGGCACAGGGACAGGTACTGGTACGGGCAGTACGGGCAGCAATGGTTCCCAGGGCGGCGTGGCCAATCCCGCATCGGGCGTACAAAGCCTGAACAGCGCCCTGCAAAGCGTGCAGAGTCTGCTGCCCTCCAGCACGGAAAAACTTTCGGACGAAGACAAGGCCAAGCAAGCCACGCAAAAGCAGGAAGGCAACTACATGAGCCTGCTCACGGGCGTGGGCAAGGCCGATACCTTCGGCAAAACCGTTTACAGTGGCATCAAGCAGGCGGGGGAAACCACCTCGTCCCTGACCCAGGGCACGCAGACCGGCGGCGGTTCTGGGGGCAGTGGTACTCCCGGCAGCGGCACTGGGCAGGAGGAGCAGGGCCAGTCTGTCAATACGGCCATAACAGGCCAGATTTTTGTCGGGTATTCCAGTGAGGAAACCAAGGCCATAGTGGAAAACCTGTCGAGCCTGGTGGTGGCGGGCTTTGTGGCCCGCGCGCTCAATGACACCAAGCAGTTCACCGCAGCTGGCGCGCTGGCCATCACCAAGGAAAGCAGCGGCGGTACGGGCAGCGGCACCACGCCAACTAAGGGTACGTCCGGCAAGAAAAGCTCGCAGGATTCCATTGCCGGAGCCGGGGCCGTGGTGGTCACCGTTACGGATCGGGATACGCAAGCCTACGTTAATTCCGTAAAAAACATGACTGCCACGGGGCTGCTGGACACGAACGGCAACATCACCAAGGCTGATGTGGACATCAGCGCCTCGGATAAAGGCCTAGTGGTGGCCGTGGGCGCGGGTCTTGCCGGTTCCACCGCCGGTTCCGGCTACGGCGGAACACTCATGGTCAACGCCCGCCTTTCCGACGTGAAGAGCTTTATTGCCAACAGTGATTTGAGTGTGGCTCAGGGTTCCCTTTCCGTAGCTTCCGTGCAGAATGTTCTTATGATTACCGTGGCGGGCGGCGGCGGTTACGGCGATGCCCAGGGCGTGGGCCTTTCGTTGGGCGTCAACGTGCTGTCTGGCGACACCATGTCCTATGTCCAGACCGGAAAAATTTCTGTGGCCGACAGTGTGACAGTCACAGCCACCAACGGTCTGGCAGACGGCAGATACGGCATTGCTCTGGACGCCGACAATCCTGAGGGTTCCATTTCCGGCATCAACAGTGTGGACAAAGGCTACAACCTCATCACCATCGGGGCCAGCGCGGGTATAGCCAAGGGCGGCGACTCCCTGGCCGGGGCCGTGGTGGTCAACGTGGTGGACAGCGCCGCCACCGCCTGGATAGGCGACAAAAACGCTGCTTCCGAAACCACCACGGTTCTGGCGGACGGTTCTGTGAACGTGCTGGCGGCGGACAAGTTCGGCGTTCTTTCCATTGGAGGTTCTCTGGGCCTTTCGGGCAAGGCCAAACAGGACAGCAGCAATCAGGGCAACACCACAGGGCAGAAGTCCACATCCGTGGGGGGCGTGCTTTCGGTCAACGTCATCCACGCCACCAGCGATGCCTACATGAGCCATGTGACGGTGGGGGGAAAAACCAACCAGGGGCCGGATGTTTCCGTCACCTCACTGTCCAAACAGCAGATTCTGGCCATCGCGGGCGCGGCGGCGGCAGCCCAGGGTGATGCCTATGCCGTCACCGTGGCGGTCAACGTCATCAGCGCCGGGGCCAGGGCCGCCGTGGACTATTCCACCATCAAGGGCAAGACCCTGGCCGTACATGCGGGCAATGAGTCCTCCATTTTGTCCATTGCTGGCGGCGTGAGCGTGTCCACGGGCAACAATGCGGCGGCGGCCATAGCGGCCAACGTCATTGCCGGGGCCAAGCTGCCCGCTTTGGGCGCTGATACCGATCCGTCCAACTTCAAAGATATTACGGAAGTGCTGCCCACCGGTACGGGCAATCTGGACGTGACGGCCAGCGTCAGCCATTCCACCATCACCCTGTACGGCGATACAGAAAAATGCATGAGCGTGCTGGCTGAAACGTCAAGCGCCATCCTGTCCATTGCGGCGGGGGTCAGCGTATCCACAGGTTCGGAACAAGGCGCGGCGGACAAGCGAAACCTTGCGGGCGCGGCCACGGTCAACGTCATTGCCCGCAACGTGGGCGCTACGGTGAGCGATTCAGCCCTGACCACGGCGGGCAAGGTGAGCATTGTGGCGCGTGACTACATCATGGACGGCGGCACGCAGAAAGGCAGCCGCATTCTGGCCATTGCCGGGCAGGTGGGCGTAAGCAAGGGCAAGCAGGCGGGCGCGGCGCTTGGCGTCAACGTGATCGCCAACAAGGTGCAGGCAGGCCTTGTGGACAGCGACCTTATCCAGGATGGCGCAGTTGGCAAGGGTGGCCTGGACGTCACCGCTGATTCTTTGGCCCAGATTCTTGGCATCACGGCCAGCGTGGCCGTGGCCATCAATCCCGGTTCCAGCGGCGCGGCGGATGCGGTGAGCGCTTCGGTGGCTGCCAACGTCATCAGCAAAGATGTGGCGGCTGTCATCTCCGGCAAAAAAAATGCAGACAAAAAAATCGTCAAAGGCCCCATTACCGTCCGGGCTACGGATCTTTCACAGATTTTGGGCATTGCGGCCACAGTGGCCGTGGGCACAACAGGGGGGGCCATAGGCGGCACTCTTGCGGTGAACGTCATTTCGACGCGGCAGGCGGCCAGTGTGCTTTCAACAAATATCGAAGCCTCAGGCAATGTGCTGATTGAGGCCGATGGCGGCAACGCCATCTACGCCATCAATCTGGGCGTGGCTGGGGCCGGTCTTGTGGCCAATCCCAATGTCATCGTCAATACAACTTCGGCCACCGTGTCCGACAGCCGCATTACCTCCATCTCAGGGAACATGGCGGTAATCGCCAGACAGTCCGCCGCCGGGCTCGGCAGCACAGCGGCCTGGTTTGGCAAGGTGGCCGATGCGGACATGCAGAACAAACTTGCCACCACGGGCATTGATTTCAGCACCAACGTGCTTTCGCTGAACTTCAACGTGGCCGTGGTGGGCGGCGGGGACAGCACGGCCT
Organism: Desulfovibrio simplex; assembly: GCF_055387835.1. Lineage (NCBI taxonomy): Bacteria > Pseudomonadati > Thermodesulfobacteriota > Desulfovibrionia > Desulfovibrionales > Desulfovibrionaceae > Desulfovibrio > Desulfovibrio simplex. Next base: position 1,463,267 of record NZ_AP042377.1, on the reverse strand, counting down.
TGAGCGGCGCTCTGGCCGTGAACGTGGTGACCTCGAACGTCAAGGCCCTTGTGGAAAATTCCGTACTCACCGCCAATACCGGCAGCCTGACGGTTGACGCCGTGAACAGCGCCATTATTCGCGCCGTTACTGTGGGCGTGGCCGTGTCTCTGGGCGACAAGGGGGCTTTGTCCGGCGGGCTTTCTTCCAACACTGTCACGGGCGGCGCATCGGCCCTGGTGAGCGCCAGCGCCCTGAAAGCGGGCGGCAGTGGCGCTGTTGCCGTCAGTGCCCTCAATAACAGCGATATTTTCTCCCTGGCCCTCAATGCGGCGGTTTCCACGGGAACGGGCACGGTGGGCGGGTTGTTCCTCAGCGTCAATGTTATTGCCGCCGACACAAAAGCTGTCATCAGCGGTGACTACAGCGAGGCGAGTTTTGCTGACTTCAGCTCTGGCGGCAATTTCAGCGTAACGGCCAGCGATACAAGCAAGATACTCACCATCACCCTGGCTGCGGCCGTGGGAAGCGGCACGGCGGCTGGCCTGGCCAACAACACCGCTGTCATTGTGGGTGACGTTACAGCGGGTATCACCGGCGTGAAGAGCGTCACTGCAGGCGGTGACCTGAAGGTGCAGGCGCTTGCAACAACGCAGATTGTGAACATCGCCATTGGTGTGGCTGCGGGTACGGGCAGCGGTGCGGCCATCCAGGCCACAGCGGCGGAAAACGTCATCGTGCGCAACGTGCTGGCGGAGCTGGCGTCCATCACCACGGTTACCGTGGGCGGAGATATGGTGGTCAATGCGGTTGAAAGCCAGGACGCTTCTACTTTCGATTGGCGCAACAAGAGCTACATGAACGGCGCGAACATAGGGGATCAGGACACCAGCAAGTTCGCCCTTAACAGCGAAATGCAGAACAACACCGATGCCAGCGTCGGTTCCGGCTCCGGTACGCATACTGTGGACCCCAACAAGGCCCTGTTCAACCCCAATAGCGGTATTTTCTCGCTGGTGGTGGCCGTGGCGGCCTCGGCCAGCGGCACAAGCGTTTCGGGCGCGCTCAACTTCAACTGGCTGCAACGCTCCGTCACGGCCAGGGTCGATTCCGTCACCAATGTCCTTCTGACCAGCGCGGGCAAAAGTTCCGGCAAGAGCGCCGTGCGCGTCACGGCCACATCCTCGGCGGCGGCTTTTGGCGGTGTGCTTTCTGTGGCAGCCAGCGGCGGTGGGGCAGCCGTGGGCGCGTCGGCGGCCATCAATGTGTTGGACAACAAAACCCTGGCCCTGTTGCGCGACAGCACCGTGGGCGGCTGGAGCAGCAATGACTGGGCGGCTGCCAAACTGGGCGACGTGACCGTCAAGGCCGACAATCAGTCCGGGGCCGTGGCAATGGCCGTGGCCGTGGCGGGCAGCGGCGGCGCGGCTGGCGTGGGAGCCTCGCTGACGCTCAATGTGGGCATGAGCGCGGGGCAGACCCCCGGCTCCAGTGCGGCCGCCATTGCCGACGAACTTTCCAACACTGCGGACGGCTACTACAGCGATCTGCTCAATAACGGGGCGGACAGCTATACTGGCTCCTCGGCGGGCCTGGGCGGCGAATCCGCAGAAGCGGGCTTGCTTGACGTGCCTCTGCATTCCAGCGGCGCGCTGCTGGTGGAAGCTCTGCAAAACAGCGCTCTCATGTCCATAAATCTGTCTGTGGGGGCCAGCGGCGGCGCGGCTGGCGTGGCCGGAGCCATCGCCCTGAACCTGCTTTCGGTCAACTCGGCAGCCTACATCAAATATACCAGCAGCAATGCCACCCCGGCCATAAAGAGCGGTTCGGCTCGCATCAATGCCGAAACCGGCGGCAAGGCCTGGGCTTTTCTTATCGGCGTGGGGGCCAGCGGTACGGTGGGGGCCACGGGTTTGGTATCACTTTCCCGCGTGGGCGGCACGGCACAGGCCTATGTGGAAGGCGGCAGCCTCACCACCACCAGCGGCGACCTGACAGTCAGCGCTTACGGAAAAACCGACATGCTGACCATTGGCATTGCGGTGGGCGCGGGCGGCACAGCGGGGGCTGCCGGGGCTGTGGCTCTGGCCTTTGCGGGCAATACCGTCACCGCTGATATCAATAATGCCAGTCTGGCAGTCAAGGGCAGCCTATACGCCATGGCAGAAAACACCACCAGCGTGGTCACCACGGCCATCGGCGTGGCGGGCGGCGGCACGGCGGCGGGCGCGGGCGGTATAGCCATCAACCTTTCGGCCTGGGGTGAAGCCGCGACTTATGCGCCCTCGAAAAATGGCGGGCAACGCAAGGGCACTGGCGACACTCTCGACCAGGTAGGCGACACGCGCAGCAGCAGCGGCTTCACCACCAGAGCCAGGGTGGTTTCCGGCACGATAGCGGTTCAGGACGGCAATATTACCATCACGGCAGACAATAAATCCACCTTTGTGGCGGCGCTCCTGCTGGTGGCGGCTTCAGGCACCGGGGCGGGCGCGGGCGGCCTGGTATTCAATCTGTCGGACTCACTGTCCGAGGCTTCCCTGAACGTGGGTACGAGCCTTACGGCCGCTTCTGCGGCTGTTGCCGTTACCGCCCGCAATTCCACCAAGATGTGGGCTACCATAGCGGCCATCGCGGCCTCCGGAGCTGGCGCTGGCGCGGGCACCGTGGCCCTGAATATCGGGGATGCCAGCAGTCATGCGGCCATCGTGGGCGGAGCAGGGGCCATTTTTAATGCCAAATCCGCAAGCGTGTCCTCTGATTCCAGGCTTGACGTTTACGCCCTGGCGCTGGCTATAGCGGCTTCGGGCAGCGGAGCTGGCGCGGGCAGCTTTGCCGTAAATGCCATCAAAAACGAAACCACAGCCAGCATCAGGGGCCAAGAATCCAGCCGCATGGGCATGACTCTGACCAGCGATGCCAAGATTGATACGGCCAATACCTCCACCCTTGTGGCGGGTACCGTAGGAGTGGCCGCCTCAGCCGATGGCGCGGGCGGGATTTCCGTTTCGGTCAATGTTGCGTCCAGCGGCGGAGATGCGTTGAAGTCCATCGCCGCCACCCACAAAAACACCGAAGCTAAAAACAACACCCTCAAGAATCTTGATGAAAACGGCAATTACGGCGGTGAATTGGCAGGCGGTAAGCTGTGGCTGGTCAAGTACGACACCAAGGGCAAGGCCAGCCGGGTCAACATCGGCACAAGCGGCGTCACTGCTGACACGCACTACCTGGTGCATAGGGATGCGCAAGGCGCGGAAACCCTCTATTCCTTCACCAAGGACGCCGTAAATGCCGACGGCAGTATAGACCTGAGCATGCTGTACAATGAGGATGCCAAGACTTGGGGCCTGACCCTTGCGGAGGATGATTCCCTCACTTATCGCAGTAATAAATACGGCGCGCCCACCTATGTGAATGACGCAGCAACGGAAATTAAATCTTCCTCAGCGGTGGTGGAAAACGTGACACTGACGGCCTCCGGTCTCGCGGTGTCGGCCAGTTCAGCGCGCACGTCAGTGACGGTGGCGGCTGGCGTGGCAGTGGCGGGCTACGGTTCCGGTTTTGGTTCAGTTGCCGTGAACGTGGGCAATAACGCCACCCTGGCCGCTGTGTACAACTCCACGCTGACACTCAATACGGGCAATGCCTCCGTCACGGCGCAGAACAAAAGCAATAGCTATACAATTGCCGCGGGCGTGGCCATTTCCGGCGGCGGCGCCGGGGGCGTGGGCGTGGGCGTAAGTGTGGACAGCGGTTCCACCACGGCCGAGATGGCAGGCACGGTAGTAACCTCTGCCAAGGACGTAAGCGTTGCGGCCACCACCAGCATGAACGCCTTTTCCCTGACCTTTGCCGCAGCCGGAGCCATTGGCGCGGCAGCGGGCAGCGTGGCCGTAACGGTCATGCAAGGCAGCACCACGGCCAAGATCATCGGCTCCAACATCACGGCCACAGGCACGGTGAGCGCCCTGGCCACCTTTGCCAAACCCACAGATAGCGTGGATATTGCCAGCCTCGCGTCCGGAAAATCCGGCCTTGGGCACACGCTTTCCACAGCCAATGGCAAATTGGCCGACGTGCAGGAGGACGCCAATAAAGATAAAAAAGCCGACGCCAGCAATGAGTACGACACAACATCCACGGCTGACGCCTATAAAAACGCGCTCGCGCCCAGCGGCATTTTGAGCATCGCGGCCTCCCTGGCCGGTGGCGGCGGGGCCGTGGCAGGCGCTCTGGCTGTGAACCATCTTACCGGCCATGTGCAGACCCAGGTGGAAAACGTCACCATCTCTGCCAATGCCGTGAACTTCCTGTCCGGCATGTCCGGCGCGGTGCAATCCTATGTAGTGGGCGCTGCGGGCGGCGGTCTGGGGCTGTCCGGGGCCATTGGCGTGAACACCATCGCGGGGCACACGCGAACTCAGGTCACCAATGCTTCCCTTACCTTGAAGGGCAACAGCACGGTGGCAGCCACGCAGGACCTCAACCTTACAGCGCTTACGGGCACGGTGGCGGCCGGGGCCATTGCCGGAGGCTTCGGCCTTGTGGTTAACACACTTTCCGGCAATGTGGCCGCCACCATAACGGGCGGTTCCGTCACTGCGGGTTCCGGCGCGTTCAACGTGTTGGCGATGCGCACGGGGACCATCCGCGCCTACGCCATCGGCGTTTCCCTGGGCATGATGGGCGCGCTCGGCGGCGGTGTGGCCGTAAATACGCTCACAGGCAGCACCACGGCCTACCTTGGCGGCACGGAATCCGCTGATTTGACGTTCACCTATGGCGGTGATGTCAGCGTGAAGGCCAAGGAAACCATTAAGTCCACCACTTTGGGCGTCCAGGCCGCAGGGGGCGTGACCATTGCCCTGGCTCTGGGAGTGGCCGTTACCAAGGCCAGCGGCACGGTGAGTGCGGCGGTGGACTATGCCACGCTTCGCAACCTTAATAGCCTCAGCGTGGACGCCAGCTCCAACTACGACCTGACCATCAAGGGCATTGGCGCGGCAATAGGCGCGGCGGCGGCGGGCATTGTGGTTTCGGACATTTCCCTGACCAACGACGTTGTCAGCCGTGTGGAGCATGTTACTCTGGAAAACGTGAACTCCGTCGCCGTCACTGGCGAAGGCGACTGGAACATATATGCCTTCAGCCTGGCAGGCGCGGCAGGCATTATTTCCGGTGCTGGCTCTTCCGCCTCGGTAGCGCTGCAAAGTTCCGTTAAAGCCTATATGGACGACGCCAAGCTTGAAAATGTGGGCAAGCTGACCGTTGAAGCACAGGGCACGCCCAGGGTACGGTCCGTTGCCGTGGCCCCGGCCATTTCCATTCTGGGGTCTGTGGGCGTGTCTCTGGCCAAGGCCACCATAGCACCAACAATACAGGCGTGGGCCAACAACATCAGCGTCACCAGCGGCGAGGCCAGAACCCCCGCCGAGGTTCTGGTGCAAGCCCTGCTGAAAAAACCCGCAAGCGGCTACAGCGTTGAGGCCAGAGGCTTTGGCCTGGCGGCGGGCTATTTGCTGGGCGTCAGCGGTACGGACGCCTATGTTACCAACGGGGCAGTGGTTTCGGCCTATATGGCAGGGCTTGCCAACGATAGCCGCTTTAAATCCCTTAACGTGCATGCTGACAATGAGGTGTCACTCAGAAGTATAGCCACGGGTATCGGTATTTCGGGCTTTGCGGGCATTGGTGTGGCCACAAGCCATGTATTTTCAAACAGCCACACCACGGCCTACCTCAATGCCAATGGTGTTGTGACAGTAGCGAACAAGCTTGAAGTTAGCGCTGCGTCTTCCACCTTTACGGAACAGTTCTCCACAGCTGGCGCTGGTTCGCTGGGTCTTGCCATAGGGGCAACCGGCGCGGACCAAACGCTCAAGGCCACCACGCACAGCGGCATCGGCGTCAATCCGGCTGATTGGGATGCAGCTGGTGCGGGCAAGGCAGATATCAGCGCCGAATCCGTAGCGCTGCGGGCGGATACCAATTTCTTCGTCAATCTGGGTATGCTTGCCGATGCCTTTGCCCTCATCGGAGGTGCTGGCGGCAATGCGACCATGACGCTCACAGCAGATACCAAAGCGCAGGTGGGTAATGGCGTAAAGCTGACTGCCAAAGATATTGATATTCTGAGCCAGAACAAACTGTTGCGCGGTGCTGACGGCAAGGACAATGGAACTGACAGCACCGCCGTGGGCGCAGTGACCGTGCAGGCTGGCAAAACCAGCACTACCGTCACCACCGACAGCAAGGTTATTGTGGGCAGTAATGCCGTCATAACGGGCACGGGCGTTTCCAGCACCAGCGACACTGGCGTGCATGGCGCGCAACAGGTGCGCTTGCAGGCTTTCAATATTATGGACGTGCGAGACTCCCTGGCTTTTGCTTCCGGCTCGCTCATCGGTATTCCTGCAGTGTCGTCCGAACTCAAGGCCACGCTGAACACCCTGGTGGACATCGGCGAAAACGCGGCCATACGGACCACCAGCGCCCTCGGTTCGGACGTCATTATCCATGCGGGCAGCTACGAAGGCGCTTCGCTGGAGGCCGGAGCCAACCTGTACGGATTGGTCAGCGCCGGTTCCCTTTCGGCCATGCTGAATATCACCAGCACCAACAAGGTGCATGTGCGCATGGGCGCGAAGCTGTATAGTTCACGTGATCTGGCTCTGGCCGCCGGAAAAATCGGCTACAAGTATGTTACCGCTGCCGGAACCAATATTTTTGGCGCAACCAAGAGCGAAGATATGCGCGACATAGGCGACGCCAATATCTACCTTGCGGGTGATATCTACGACAAGACTGTTGTTCCGGCTTCTTTCATTACCAACAGCGGCGCGCACTGGGCGCAAAGCAACCTTATCGTCATGGATGCCGGGGCCGAGGGGCAGTCGCGCGGCAGCACGGAACTGTACGCCCAGCAGGGTTCCTATACGGTCAGCAGCCACAGCTATGCCCACAACTGGGTTTCGGGCGTGTTCGGCAAGACGGATAAAACCGTCAAGCAGACGACCTTCAACAATACCGTGACCATGAACGGCAGCATCAAGGCCGGAGTGGACAATGACATCACGGCGAATATCTATGAATTTACCTGCAAAAGCCAAAGTGAATGGAATATACTGAAAAACGGCGGCACGCTCAGCGCGGCTGAAATTGAGCGTATCGAAAACGCCCTGACTGTGTTTGAAAGCCATTTTGGGCATACCTACTTTGAGTATCTTGCCAATCCGGGCGCCGTGACTGCGGATTCTTTCAGCCAGGGACTGAATGTCGCCGAGGGTTATCTTGATGCAAATTGGACAGCCTGGTTGGCGACGCTTTCGGCCAGCAAGTTGGAATCGTTGGGCGTCAGCGAATTCATGCAGAATGTGTTCACCAATCTGTGTAACGGCAGCATGAGCAGCCTTAAGAGCCTGTCTGCGGCTTCTGTAAGCAGCCTGCTCACCCTGCTGAACAGCCTTAAGCTGGATCAGGCTGAAGCCATCTACAACGACCTCAACCCGACAGAGGGTAAGAAATATGAAGCGTTCTGGAATTATATTCTTGAGCAGGATCAGAACCTTGCCACCTACAAGGGGTATTTTACAAAACTTGCCAACGCAAACTACAATCTGGAAACGCTGAAAAACAATGACGCCACCGCCGCCGGGCAGCTGGCCGCGCTGGCCCTGAGCTTCGGGCTTGATCTTTCAACAATGACTACGGCTGACGCTTGGGCAGACCTCAAAAATGCCTATGCCAACAGCGGACTGACCACCGCCCAAAAAAATGCCATCAACAAAATCCTGACATTGGGAACCACCTCCACAGGCGGTTACGCAAGGGCAACGGCCGCACTGAGTACTTATGCGAGCTATGCCACGGTGTCCAATGCCAGATACATGAGCTATCTGACAACAGAGGGCTGGCTGGCGGTCAAGGCGGCGGACAGCGCCAATGTCACCACTAATGCCGCCCTCTGGACGGAATTGGCGGCGGCAGGGTATAACCAAAATAGCCTGACAGACACTAAGGACAAAGACGGAAACGTCACAGAATCTGCCGCGGAAAAGAGAAATCGACTGCAAGCACTTCTTGATAGCTATGCAACCACAAACAAAGTTTCCAATTTTACATACTACGATTGGAAAACATACTATAGTATATCATCCCTCACCAACGCCATAAACGTCCTGCAAACCTCCAAGGGCGACATTACCCAGGCAGACATAAACGCGCTTGACGGCCTCAAGACCAATACGGCCCTGCTGGGCGACGGCCTGCTTTCACTGCTGGGCGACAGCGACAACACATACAGCAGCAGATTGGGCATTTCCAGCCTCAACGCTGCGCAGAAGGATTCCCTGCAACTGCTCGCTGCCCTTGGCGGCAGCACGAAGGCCCTGGCCCTCTTCGGCACGGCGGCTTATGATGCCTATTGTCAGGCCTATGCGCAGCAGTACACGGTTAAGGTAGTTCCTGCCGCCGTTACCCAGGCCATCAGCCAGCTTGGCTTTTATGTGACCGGCACAAATTCCGAACTGCTGCCCTATTTCATCGGTGAATCCACGGTGGGCAGCAATCTTGCCAATGACTACAAGGCCAAGCAGGCTCTGGTTTCCACCTACGGTGCCAATGATCCTGCGGCCAAGGCCGTGCTGGCGCAAATGTCAGCCATGGAGGATGACCTTATTGCCTACGGCTACGGCTCGCGCGACAGCAATGGCAAATTTGTGTTCAAAGACGCATCGGCGGCAGGTATGGTAACAGTGCGTGACATGCTGCTGAGCAAGGGCAATGTGCGCGTGTATGCCGATACGCTGACAGGCACGGGCAGCCTGCAGGCCAGCGGTGATGCTTCGTTGAACGTGACCAACCATATACCCGGTGCCACCCTGTTTGTGGACAATATCACCATCAGCTCTCTTGAGGGCGGGCAAGTGCAGACTTTCAACAATTGTGCGGTGAGCGGCGTCAGCCTGCAAGCCGATGCCACGTCCACCGCCACCATGAAGATTTACCAAAAGATGGGGCACAGCCTGCTGCTGGCAGGCAACCTGTACAACCTTTCAGGCACAACAACCCTTGAAAGTGCCGGTGACGTCAGTATTGTGGGCAACGTCTTTGCCCGCACCCTTGACGTTTCGGCTTCGGGAACCATGACCATCAGCCTGAACAAGGACGGCGCATTCTACAATGCGGGCGGCATCCCAGTGGCCATTACAGGCACTGGCTTTACAATTACGCCAGGGGGCGGGGGCTCGCTGTTGGCTCTGGGCGACATCAACCTTAAGGCTACCTACATCAATGCCAACGGCACCATACAGTCCGGGGTGAAAAGTTACAGCATTACCATCCCTGCCAGCGGCACAGCAGATGGCAAGCTGAATATTAGAACGGACGGTACGGCCGTTTCCGGCTCCAGCGGCGCAATAACGGCCTATACCTATGATGCGGCCAGCAATTCCTTTATTCTTAACCCCATCTTTGCAGGCGGCGGCAATATCTGGATTACTGGCACGCTCATGAATACCAATGCGGGTAAGGGCACCATAGCCGTTTATACCAACCCCGACATCAGCATTACCAACAACAGCGACAAAAACCTTGTGCTGCAAGGGCTGGACACGGGCAAAACCGGCGCCGGGGCCGTACATTTGCGCGCCACCGCAAGTCATGGCTGGAGCGAGCTTACGGGAGACACCTATACGCCCGACACCGCTAACATCAAGTACAACTTTTTGGCGGGCAATACCTCCGGCGTCATCAAGACCTATTCCAAGACGGTGAAAAAGCTCTGGGGCGCAAGCTGGATGGACTGGATCATCCCTGACTCCAGCAGCATGAACCTCACCAAGGTGCAGTATACCAATACTACGCCTCTGGACGATACCGGCGGCTTTATCACCAATGGCACAACGCTTGCTCAGGTGGCAGCCGAGGTGAACACGACCAAGGACTTGCAGAGCGGTTCGGTAAAAACCGACAACTTCAGCACGAGCAATGGCGAAGTGACAGGCCAGTACATTCAGTACACGCGCGTATTGGACCATGATACGCAGAACGACGATCCCTGGAGGTCCAGTTCCGGCTGGGGACCGTGGTATGTGGAATATGTGCATTACAAAACCACGGTAAAAGATATCCTGCAAAACGTCATGTGGGTTATGATTGATACAAATAAAGACATCAACCTTAAACGGGGTGCGGGTAGCGGCACAATCACCGTCAACAGCCTGGGCACGGTGACCCTTGACGGCGGCCTGACCGCCAACGGCAACATTACGGTGAAATCCTCCTCCGGTAGTGTAACCGATGCGGCGGAGAGCTGGATAAACTCCTCCGGTGGGTCCATTACAGTGACTGCCCAGCAACATTTGGGGCAGGCCAGTAACAGGCTCAAGATTATGGCTCCGGCCACGGGCAAGAGTCTCAGCCTTACCGCCACTACTGGCAGCGTTCATGCCAGGGTGGAGGGCGGCAACTGGACGCTCTCCGGCGGCGCAAAGGTAGAGGTCGCCACTGTGCGGCTTGCCGCTTCCGCTGGGCAAACTCTGGATATTTCGGCCAGCCGGAGCATGGTGGGCACAGTTACTGCGCCCGAGCTTGTGCTGGCGTCCGAAACAGGTCTGGGCACATCTAGCGAGGCTCTTAACCTGTCCTCGGCAGATGGAAAGGGCAGTATGATTACGGCGTCCATCACCGGGGCCACGGGCAGCATCTACCTTAAGAGCGCTGGAGATATGAAGCTTGTGCAGGTACAGGCTCCGGATACGGTGAGCCTGGTCACAACCGGGGATATTCAGGATGCGGACATCCGCCAGACCGTGGACGAACGCGACATGGCACGTCTCAAGGGCATGTGGGAGCGCCTGGGCATTCTGGCCAAGGAAGGCGCAGACTATGACACGCAAATCGCTGCCGGGGTGGACGAACAATGCAAGCAGGTAACCACAAGTTACCATCAGTACTTCAGCATTATTAACAGCATCGAGAGTGTGGGCCGCACTGCCTATCTCCAGCGCTTGACCGACGACCCCACAAGAGGCTTCCGCGACAACATCCCGGCCGGGCTCGACGCTGTCATGGCCGAGGCTCTTGCCCAAGAACGCGCAGCCACCTGGCTGGATGGTATGCTGGCCCAGTGGCGGAGCAGCCTTGAGGCTGTGAGCCCCGCGCTGCTCAGCATGCCCTATGATGACGCGCTTGCCATTGTGCGCATATCCAAATATCTGTCCCACGAATTCGTACTTGACGACAGCGTGCGACAAAGCATGGAAACCAGGATCAAGGGTTCCCTGTGGGACAAGGAATCCCTTTCCAGTATCATGAGCCAGGCGCTCTTTGGCGGCACCACCTCCACCCTTGTGACAGAAACGGCCAACGTGGTGGGCGCAAACGTCTGGATGGAAGCCAACAATATAGGCTCGTTCGGGCAGGATCGCGCCTTTGTCATCGGCAACTACAAAGAACGCTCCGGTGTGACAAGCCCCAACCAGAACACGCGGCCGGACGAGTCCCAAAAGGATCTTTTCTCTGCTCTGGAGTGGGAATTCCTTACGTTGTACAGCCTGACTCATGCGGTGGAGTACGATGTGTCTACAGACTCCCTGGTTATTCGCCTGGACAGCTATGCGGTGGAAAACTATCAGAAAAAGCTGCATGGTGAGGCTGGCTACGAGTTCAGCGAGATGGACAAGTTCTACCTCTGGACCACGGAAAGCCCGGATCAAAACTACGATAGTGCCGCGGACAGCATGACCGTCACCCTTTCCGACGACGTCAACGTGCTGCTCCTGGGCAATGAAGGCAGCCTCTCTTTGCACGCCAAGGGTTATGCGCTCATCGGCACTGGTGTGCTCAACCTCAGTACCGCCAGTGTGCAAAACCTGCGCGTTGACACGGCCGTGACCGAGCAAGGCCAACTGCGCATCAAGGCCGATGGCAACCTGTACACCACGGGTAAAAAAGTTAGCCTCGCCATTCCTGATGGCGCGGGCAACCTGACCAGCCTGTATACAGGCCTGCATGCCGGGGTACTGCAAACCACACCTGACGCCAGGACCGGCAAGGCCGGGGCCTACCTTGTGGCCGAGGCCAGCAATGGTAACCTTGGTCAAGACTATGACAATGCTCTGCAAGTGGGCGCGCACAGCAATGCCACCTACAGAGCCGGGCGCAACATCTACCTGACCTCGTTGGGCACCTATGAACTGACCATTGAAAAAATCAATGCAGAAGAAAGTACCGCTATTTCCACAGCGGAAACCATCACCTTTATCGGCGACAGCGTGGTCTTTCGCCCCAACTTCACCCTGACTACTCAGAAAAAGGTCATTATCGATTCGGTCAATGCCGTGACCATCAATGACAAGGTGAATATCAACGGCACCCATATCAACGCCATGGGCGCATCCTTTATCATTCACAATGGGGCGCAGCTCAACGCCCAGGATGCGGTCAGCGTTACTGCCTTGCGGCGTTCCGGCGCTGTGGACAGCAGGGATGGCATCATCGGCATGGGCGGACAGGTGCGGACGCATACCGCCACCTTTGCGGGCGGCACGGTCATAATGGCTCAAGGGGCTGATGTGGAGGCAGATACCCTTACCCTGCAACTGGTGGATCAGGGCGGCACGAGCGTGGCCCAGCTTGTGGTGGATGATGCAGCAAAGCTCACCCTGGCAAGCAATACCCCCATCATCGTGCTGGGCAGCAGCAGGGCCGATGACCTCATTAATCTTTCCAGCAGTCTTCTGGCCGCCAACTGGAAGGTGGACGGCCAGTATAGCGGCTCGTTTACTCTGGCTGCCCCGGTAAAGCAGGGCAACCCTGCCACGGTGACGCGTGACAGCCTTGCCTTCACCTTCCTTGATATTGAAAACGTCCTGGCTGGTGGCGGCGGCAATACCGTGCTGTTGCGCGACGGAGGCCGCATGGACTCCATGGGCTTTGGGGCCGGGCGTAATATTCTGGACGCCAGCGGCATGACCGCCGCCACCCACTGGGTGTATGACGGTGCCACCCTTGCAGGCCGTAGCCCCAATAATGGAGGCGTAAACCGCCTCACCGGGCTTGACGTTCTTGTGGGCAGCCAGGGCGGCGATCGCCTTGAGTTCAACAGCACTCTGGACGCGCACTGGCAGGTGACAGACAATTACAAAGGCACGCTCAATGGCCTGGAGTTCAGCAACGTGCGCCATGTCGTACAAACTTCCTCCGGCGGCAGCCTTTGGCTGGGAGCGGGCATGGATTCCATCCAGGTTGCCGTGTCCCCCTTCACGGTGTTCATCCAACCCAGCGGCCACTTCAGAAAGATCGACTATGCGAACGGGGTAGCCATCATAGATATGCGACCCCGAAATATGGAACCGCCGATTTCACCTCTTGATATTGTCTTTGGCAACGAGGAAACCGAGCAGAAGCAGGAAGAGCAAACCACCCTCATGCAAATGGACAGCACACGTTCAAGCATTGACCAGCCAGGCTCGTCTCTTTCGGGCGCGCCCGAAGGCGTTTTTGGCAGCGGCGTAACACTGCCGCCTTTCGGCGTGGGTACGCATAATGGTGATTATCTTGCCCAGACTGAAGTGTCTTCAAACACGGAAGCGCAGCCTACAAGCCATGATGGGCAGACGGAAGGCGAAAGAGAATCCGATACCGGAGCTTCTGCGCATGATAGTGCTCCGGCCAGTCAGGACGAATCGGATGGAACTTCTAGTTCTGGAGCCTCTCAGGGCTTCGAGACTGGCCCTCAACATGACTCCGGATCATCCCCTGACGGCGAAAATGGCGATGACCGCAACGAGGAACCTCAGCGCTAAAATTGCCATCATGAGATAGGTAAATCGTTGCTAAGGATTAAGGCATCCTGGTGCTGTTGACCGCTTCAACGTTATGGGAGCATTCTGTCAGAGGCATATTGTTCAAAATCAAAACCACCTGCTATTGATATGCGGGTGGTTTTGATTTTGGAATAGGTTAACTTTGAAATGCTTCACATTTCAAAGTTGTCATTCAGCCGAAAAACGCGATTCTTCGGCTGAATCCACGCCACGTACCAGCACTCGGCGCTTGGCTGGAAGACCCCACAATACGTGCATCGGCAGGTTGGCAAAAAACGGGAGGCTCTTACTTATAGCATTTTCGCATTGAAAATATCCCTTTTCAATGCTTCCAAGACGCCCGCTTCGGCGCGTATGGCCTCGCCGGACATGAAGCGCACCCCGTGCCGATCGAGATAGTTAAAGGCCCGTATCGTCACCACCGTCGTTGGTGTTTTCAGTGGCCACAAAACGGAACATGGGGTGCGGCGGGATGATCTCACCCCCATTTTCCGCTATGTACAGTGGGGATCCGTCCAATACGCTGTTCAGACCAGCGGCGATCTCGGGTGAGGTCAGGTCAATTTCGTTGAGCAAAATTATTGCCCCATACCGCATGGCCAGCGTAAGCGGGCCGTGCTCAAAGGCCATATTGCCGTCCTTGATCGTCAGATGGTCCACCAGATCGGCAAATTCCAGCCTTCCGTGTCCTGTCACCTCAAACACGGGATAGTTGAGCCTGGTTGCCAGCTGCTTGATGCAACTGGTCTTGCCGCAGCCCGTAGGACCAAAGACATAGAGCAGTTCCTTTGACAAACCAAACTACGATATCACGGCTGGACTCGTGGAAAATATAGTTATGGTCAATGGGCGTGTGCAGGCCAAGGGCGTGGCATAGCCCCTGACCGTGGTGCCGGAAGGCTTGCCGCTGAAAACATGTCCGGCGTCGAGGTCGGTGGGCTGAAGAAAATTAAGGCCAAAAGTAGGATTGGTGTGCATCACTTCTCCTGTGTGTTCTATTGACACGTTTAACTTGAATGTACACAATGAAGACATAGGAGGTTCCCATGTCTACAGTCACAGCACGATTGGATACGGATACGCAGGCGCAGCTTGAAAAACTTGCCGCTGCTACCTCGCGTTCTCGCTCATGGTTGGTAGCGGAGGCGGTGAGGCAATATGTGACCGAACAGTCCTGGCAGATCGAGGCTATTCAGGAGGGTGTTCGTCAGGCAGATGAGGGGAAATTTGCTTCAGACCATCAAGTGACGGAAGCCTTTGCTCATTGGGGCGTTCATGCAAAGTAGGGCGGTGCGCTGGCTCACTCTGGCCCTTGAGGATTTGCATGACATTGCGGCCTATCTGGCTGAAAAGGACTTGGATGCCGCAAAGGAAGTAGCCCAATGCATATGGGATGCTGGGCAAAGTCTTGCCGTGCTTTCTTCGCGGGGAAGGGCTGGCAGGGTTGCAGGCACTCGTGAGCTTGTATTGACAGATTTTTCGTATTTTATTGCATATAGGGTTGTTGAATCCGAAGTTCAGATTCTTCGTATTCTGCATACCGCGCGGCGGTATCCGCAATAGTTACCCAACAGCAACTTCATACGTTAATTCCATGCTTATTCGTAGTGGCGTCAGTTGATTGGCGAAATGGTTAGGCGTTCGGAAGGCGCGCCCGTGCGTTTACATCGTGCTCGCAAGGCATCTACGTCAATGTCACCCAGGTGCTCAAAGTGAAAAATCCCGGTCAGTTCTTCCCGCAAAACATCCTTGTCCAATGTAGTGCGACCAGCTGCCACTGACATGCGGAAGCGGCAGTTACCCGTATCTACCCAGTCCTTTGTGCCAGCTTGACGGTGAACAAGTTTGAGTATAATTTCCATCTTTTTTATTTCATTATCTAAAGAGGTGCGTTGTTCTTTAAGGGCCCCAGCTCTTCAAGTGCTGGGGCCCATTGCGCCATTTGCACGCCTTGTGGGAACTTGGGGCAGTCCCCGTTATACTCACAGTACGCGCACAAATGGTAAAAACCTTGAGTGCAATCTACCTGCGCCAGAGTTAAGTGCCCTGCGCGGAATGCTGTAAGCTCACCCCAAAGCTGTGTCGGGAAAGGTCATTTTGTCATGCAAAAGCGTGCCATCCTCATCACGGAGGCTGAAGACGGGTTTACTCCATGCTTTTGTCAGAAGACCGATTTGGCCATGCAGTTGCAGAAGATGGGAATCGTGCGGAGAAGCAGGCAGCTTGTCCGCACTCTTCACTTCCAGAATCCGTATGGCGTTGACGGGCGCACCCCAGACCAGCACAAAATCCAGATGGGCCTTGATGAGTACGCCCTGATGCTGCCAGCTGATTTCAAGCTGAGGCAGAACATGCAGGCCCAGCGATGCCAGAGCCTGCCCAACCCCGGATTCAAACCAGTGCCCGCGTTGCAGGGTCAGCAGGCGCTCCAGGCTGTTTTTAGTGGGCAGTACCTTTCTGGCCAGTGCAGCCCGTGGACATTCCCAGTGCTGTCCAGGCGTGTCTTTTTTTGGAAAACCACTCTCGGGCTCCGGCTTCAAAAGTTGTTGCCATTTCGAGTTCAAGTGCTGCAGCCGTCGTCGCTTCTTTCTTTGCCTCGCCGGGATCAATTTTTTTTGCCAGAAGCTCTTTGGCCTCTTCCCGCTTTTTGCGGGCGTCTTTCAGGGAAATATCAGGGTATGCGCCAAGGGCCAGCAGCTTTTCTTTGCCTTGAAAGCGGTACTTAAGTCGCCACAGTTTGCCTCCTGCCGGAGAAACAAACAGGAAGAGACCGCCCCATCAAAAAGCTTGAGGGCTTTGTCTTGTGCCTTGGCATTGCGAACGCTGGTATCTGAAAGAGGCATGGGGGTATCATCTCCGCCGCTGGGGGTATCCAGTATTTATGGCAGGGCAGGGGGGAGGAGGTAATGGAAGAAAAGTCGGGCTGGAACAAGGCTTTCGCGCACTGGGGGTATCGCGAAAGTCCGTGTTCGCTTTTCTGCCTTGCTACCCCCAAATGTACCCCCACAGCAGGGGTATGTCAAAAGAGGTTGCAAGATTATTCGAGAGTATTGCAGAAGATAAAAGTTAAGCCCCGTAAGGCTGTTAGAGCTTTACGGGGCTTTATGAGAGTAATCTTTGGTGCGAGGGCGGGACTAAATTGAAAAGATTAATCATGTGTAATTATTATATTATTTAAAATCTATGTTTTTATGTTGCCCCCAAAGTTGCCCCCATTTTATTTTTGCACACTGACGGGACATTTCATAAGTAAAGGAGGCATCTTTTATATCTGTTTCAACTAGTAATTAGAACCCGGCAAAAACGCAGGGAGTAGTCCAAAATTTGGACATCAAAAAAGCCAATTGAGGGCTGGAGGATACATAAAATATCCCCGATGAGCCAATGAACAACATAATGCAATAGATTTTTTATTGAGGAAATAACAAAATTTTTGCCTTTACTGTGAAATTTTTCCTTGCAGTAGCGGGCTACAGGAGAAGCTATTTCTCGACATGGTGGACAATGAGTCAAAGGGGTGTAGAATACAAGAGCAACAAGCGACAACCTCATTAAACCAACGGCACATTGGTTGTCTGTACTCCGTTGCGTGCTAGCCGAATTAATTCGTCTAATTGATGTGGGAAGATATGCTGCATGTACGTGCTTTCGAGCAAAGATGCCGGAGTCCGAAATGGAAACGGGCGTTCGAAAAATCTTGGAACATCATCAATAAGTGCAGAATAATAAACATTAATTTTACATAGTTCTATCGTTAAAAATTTGTCTGCTTCTACCGCTCCTATGTGCCATATGTTTTTAAATGTGTTTAACTTATCCGCACTATCCTTGATTAGGGTATGGATATGATTTTTCTTAAAGTGATTTTTTAAATAGCAACTCACTGCACAATCAATATTTGTGCGAAATAAGCTTATTGTATGACTTTCATCTGTTCGCAATTTAGGGGAATTGATAAAGTTCACCCACTTCGTATAAAGCAACTCCAACAAAACTTTTTTCATTCCCTTGCTGGCACAAGCTACAAAACTACCAATACAAGTTTCTATTCCGTCAGCCTCATTAGGTATATGGCTGTCAATGGAATCAAGTTTTATAGGCAATGTCTCTGCGTATATAGATATGGCGGCTTTGGAAGCTTTGGTCAAAGCGGTGCCAAGGCTTTTTTGCATATCAGGGTAGCAATAGGCGTGTTCATTAAGAATAGAGATGAACTGTCTCCAAAATTGAACATTTTTTGATGCCCTGAGTAGGCATTTTACAAGTTGTCTCTGAATATCAACGGAAGTATCACGCCTTCTTTTTTCTCCAAATCCACCATACAGTAGGCCAAAAAACATAAACCATATATTTCGCGTTTTTTCACAAAGAAGAAGGCGTATTGAAGGAGATAGTAATTCAGTAAGCATCCATGCTGTCATGGGGTTATTGCAATTATTCACAATATGTAAAAGCCGTTGCGGGGCGTTCGCTTGGAGGCTAAAAACAGCTTGCTCCATCACTGTAGGCAAGTGACAAAGGTTTTCAAAGGAACGGAGTAAGCGGCCTATCACAATAAAATTGTGCTCTTGTCGAGCTTTATCCCATTGCTCCAAAAGCTCTCGCTCGTACAGTGGCGTATCTAGAGGAATTGAAAAAGAAAAAGTCATGCCTTTTAATATCTTTGAGGCAAATTTTGCAAGATCATCCTTTTTTCCAAACGAAATTTCTGAATTATTCCAAAAAAAACTACCCCGCCCAAAGCACGCTCCAATAAGTAGATGCACTACCCCTATCGCTTTATGGTTATGTTTTTTAGCTGTTATTTCGAGTGGTAGCTTGAACCATCGAAGCAAAGCAACGATTTTGTCTTTTTCATGTGGCTCTAAACTATAATAACGAGCTTTAGCGATTTCAGGGAATTCGTGATGGAATTTATTGCAGGCTTCATAGACACCATCGTTAACAAGGTGAAGCCAAGCGGCTTTCCCCTTACCCAAAGCGTCTATCAGGACTTTGGGAGGAAGTATTGGTCCGTCATGCGCCGCTTCTTCGAACCATTCCTGTGCATCTTTTTGATATCGCGCATTCATGGACGTTTCCAAACTAAATATTTGTTGTCTTCCAGCTTGTTCCATATGACCTGGAAAGCGTCTGCAACAGGACGAGCATGAACAACTTTCTGCAAAATATGATGGCTTTTACCCAGGCTATTGACGGAAGTGCCAAGAGACCATGCAACCGGTCCATGGTTCGTGTCGGGAAAAATTAAAAATCGGTCATGGAAAGCAGTTACACTTGGGCCATAGCTAATCCTAAATTCTAGCTGCAATCCACGATAGTTGTTGCCTGGAGTATTCAAGATGTCAACTTGAAAACGTTTCCACGTTTCAGCATTAATGTCTTTGTGAGGGCTATCGACAGCCTGGCTTTTAAATAGTGTACAAGCTTTGCCCGATGTTAAGGCTCGAAGGCGAGAGCCAAAGTGAGGAGTAAAGAATAGCGTCTTCATTATGTCGTGCGCCGACAAAAACGGATCCCACAACAAAACTTCCTTACGTCCATGTTGCTGAAGCAATGCGCGGATATCCACCAAGGCTCGGTTATGCTCATTTTCTTCGTCAGAAACTAAGCCATACTGAACAAATTCCTTCTGTGCCTGCAAGGTGTCCATTTCGGCCTGATAGATGCGTTTCTGAATCCATTTTTTATAATTAAAAAAATGTTGCTGGCCTATTTTAGTTGGCCCCATGCTGGAAGAAATATGAAGATGAATTTTTTCAGGATCTCCATTGTTTGCGGGGAGATAGATAGTACGCGGTTCAGAATCAATAGGGTTCATCTCAAGATTAATTTCCTTAATAAAAGCACATGTCTGTGAAGATGCCAGGAGAATTTGATTCTCCAAATCAAAAAGATAGGTTCTGTCTATTTTTGGAGCCTTGCCTATGGAGAGTTCCCAAGACCTTCCTTTAGAGACTTGATTGGCTCCAAAGGCGATGATGCTTCTATCAACTTCGCTGACAGCAACTAGCTGAGTCCTTCTTTTCTTTACTCCCTCACGCCAAGCGAATGAATAAAAATTTTCGTCATTCTTGCTTGAACCAAGCTTGAATGCGCCAATATTACTTGGTATTTGGATGATAATGTTTCCAAGGCGGTCAGATAGCGAGGCAAGTCTAAGTGGAACAAATTTCGTAAGTTCCTGAGATAAAGCCTGCAACTGATGCGGACTGGTGAAGAAGCAGTTAAAATTAGATTTTTCGTTGTCAAACAACTCCAGCACATATGAACCATTCCAAAAATTATTCTTTAGAGCACCATTCAAAGGAACACTGTCAGTTTGGTCTGCTGGAACGAATTGAGGCAGCAGGGGGGTTAAGGTGCCAATGGTCAGGCTACTTCCGCTAGCGTTCCATTGTCCTGCATTTTGAAAATGCTGCAAACTCGCTATGAATTCCTCTAGGGGTTTGAAATATCGATAAACACCGAAGCTACAACCTTTACATTCGGGAATTGTGATCCTTTTGGGGGCATTGATGATGATTTGTTCCTCTGGTGGTGACGTCTTGTGTTCCTCAAGGACTATAAGCGTAAAAACGTTCAAAGGCGGCGAGTGCTTTTCAGCGAGCATGAAGACTTCTGTAGCCTCGACATAGTTGAAAAAACCTAAAAGCCCCGGTCGTCCAAACAAACGAATTTTTTCCAAAAACTGGTCGAATGTAATTAGCGGGTCAAGTTGTTCAAGTGCTGGATACCATGCCATTGCTACCTCTTTTTCACGGCAAGCCAATCCATTGGCCGTTTTGCTCTCAGATGTGTATATCCCGCGAGTTTTTTGCAAAGTCTTGTGTTCGATTATCGTCCTGATTTTCATAATGTCCAAGTCTGTGTTTTCAAACAAGCAGGAAGTGGCTTTGTGCCGTATAAATCATGGAGACGTAAATCTGAGACTCCTGCTTTTGCACATGCGGCCCTCGTCGTCGCCGTAATGCTGTCCAGAGAGTAGCAACTCTCTTTGTTTTTTAGCGATGCGGACAGAGGCGCTATTTTAAAATTTCAAGGGGTTGGGTGAGAATGGAACTATCCGCCATTTTTTTAAGAAGACAGGCGGTCGCAAACATAATGAGATTTATGTTTTTAGTTGTTTAAGTAAGGTAGGGAGATCGTCTATTTTTATACTGTTGTTCAAAAACTAAGTTAATCGCTCAAGAGAAGTATACAGCGTCTGCCGCGACACTCCAAGCTCTCGCGCAACTTTGGCTACCTTTGCGCCAGCTTTGATCTGTACGCGAGCTTCTTCCACCTGGACGGCGCTTAAAGCCGCCTTGCGGCCTTTGTATTTCCCTTCTTTCTTTGCCAGGGCGATGCCTTCGCGCTGGCGCTCCCGAATCATGGCCCGTTCAAATTCAGCCACGCTGCCGATGATCTGCAGTTGAAGACGCTGAAAGGGGCTGTCCTCTCCGGTAAAAATCAAGCCTTCCTTGTGGAACTGCACTGTCACTGCCCGCCTGGTCAAGTCAGAAATTAGCGTAAGCAGATCCTGAAGGTTGCGGGCCAGGCGGTCAATGCTGTGAACGTGGATCGTGTCCCCGTCACGCAGGTATTCCAAGCAAGCCTCAAGTTGAGGCCGCTGTCTGCTTTTGCCACTGGCTTTGTCGGTGAAGACTTTATCTAGGGCAATGCCTTCGAGCTGGCGGCCCGTGTTCTGGTCAACGCTGCTGACGCGGACATATCCAATTTGCTTGCTCATGGGGGATTCTCCTGTAAAGTGTCTAATTAGAATTTAAGAGTCAAAATTGATTGTGTCAATAAATTATTTTTACCATCCTATTTAGACATTTTTTATGCCGAAGCAAATTGTCCATTTAGACTACACCCTATATGGATTTCTTGTTTTCAGTGAAATCAACTGGTCTTGACATCTTATTTTAATTCCATTTAAGTTCCTTTTAAATGTAGTATAAGTTCCTAAATGGGGTTATAATGGTAGAAAAAATTAACTGGCCACCCATTGGCATGACCGTTGAAGAATGCGCAGATGCTTTGCGCATTGATCGGAAAACTCTTTTCCAAGCCCTTCAAGCGGGCTTGCCTGCACGTAAGGTTGGACGAAGCTGGCGGATTGATCCCGATGCAGTCAAAGCCTGGCTTGCCACTGGCAACGCAGTGCAGGCCAAGGAAAGTAATGAAGAATAAAAACAGCCCGGCATGAAAGGTGTGATCTTTCATGCCGGGCCTAACCCTCAACCTAAGAAGGAGATTGAAGGCTATGGATAACCTACTAACACCACTTGATTATGACAAGCTTGAAGACTTGTCCTCCCTGGCGGAATCCATTGAAGATCTTGTGATAGGGCTACGTGAAAAGATGATGGGAGCTGATGGTTTTTCTGCGCAAGATTACCATGCGATATTTGGAGGGCTTGGCTTGATTGCCCATGCCGCACATACAATACATATGGGAATTGGCAAACACTCTCCCGAGGTGCCTTATGGCAACTGAAAAAGCTCCTCTCCCCCAAAGAAAAACGCGCAGTAGCAACAAGAAAGCGATCTCCATCGAACGGTATGAATACTTAGCTAAGATTGAAGGTGAGTATACGGAAGTGTGGCGTAGCTATAGAAAACATGACGCGTTACTCAAAAACGCTATTGAAGAAAATTTGGAATTGAAGGATGAAAAACTTAAACTGCTTGAAGAGCTAACATTTTTTAGGGAAATGTATCGTGAACAAGTGAGTTACATTATCCAATAATATAAGAAAAATATCATCTTGGAGCCAGAAGATCTTCTGAAACCTGACACGGTAAGGGCCGGGAAAACTCCCGGCCCTTGTCGTTGATACTTGCCTTGCGCCGATATGCTTTTTAGACTTGAAGCATGCGAAAGCTCCTATTCTGCTTTCTTCTTGCCGCAATACTTTATTTTGCGACCCCAATACCATGTGCGATCGGCGATGAACATACCGAGCGCGTAAGGGCTCTGGTGGTAGATGACGCCCGGCGAAAGCTCGCCGGTGAAGTCGTGGATTACAGAACCGGGGTTTACAGTACGCTGCATGAGGGCGGTTTTTCCGACTCAGAAACACGAGAATATATTCGCCCAATTCTGGAAGAACATGGATTTTCTGAGGCTTCAATTGTGAAATACTTTAATTTGTTTGATCCTCACTATCACGGCGGCGAACAGGAAAAGCTGGAAGAGCGCCGCAAGATGGTTGAAACCCTGCTGAACTGACAGCATCCCATCTTTATCTATTTGCCTCCGCCGCCCGCGCTTTCAACTGCTCTATCATGGGTTGAAGGTTGTCATAAATTTCATTGCCGTAGCGCGCCACAGTGATGGCCTTGAAGTACAGGGCATCAATAAACTGGCGTTTTTCATCGGCGGTCATCTGCCCATCTGGCACATTGTTTATATCTCTGATGGTTCGGGAAAGTGTGTTCAAGGCTTGATTTGTACCCTCCAGAGCTGAATAGACATGGTAGGGCATCAGGTTGGCCACATCCTGATATTTATATTCCTTCTGCAAGCCGTTGATGGTCTTTAGATAGGCGCTGGCCTCTTGCCAATGCTCACGAAACTTGGCGATGGATTCCGCCCCCATGCTTGGGTGCCTGGCCACAAAGGCCCGCACAAAAGGAATTTCAGCCAGGGTGGGGGTGGGCTTGACCGGATCAGGCAAAGCACCGAACTTGCGCAGGGCAAAGTCAACACCTTGAAGCACATATACGCCGCTGCCGCCTGTATAATTACGAATGGTATTTTCCGCTGCTGCGGGGCTGAAGGTCTTTAACTGATCCATGCCCGGCAGGGTGCCCACGAAGCGGGAAAGAGCCTTGGCAAGTTCAGTGGTGTTTTCCGTATACTGGTATTCCGGCAGCATGCCTTCGCGCGAGGCCGGAATTATGGGCCTGTCGAAAGCGAAGGATTTGCCAGACCAGCCTTCCACAATGGGCACCAGCGCGGTAGGAAGCACAGGCGGCTTCACAATATCCGTCATGGTGGCCCCCAGACCGCGAAAGGCATCGCTCTTTTCCTGCTCGCTCATCTGGTCCAAAGCCCATTCCGTAATGCGCTCTGGAATGGAACCAAAGATGATGCCCAGTTCAAAGGGCTTGGGAATACGCCACACCACGTCACCTACGGGCAACAGCCAGAAAAGATCATGCTGCCAGCGCGGTATTTCCCTGATGCGTTCATCGCCGTGATTGGCGATGGCCAGAAGAACAGACGGCAGTGTAATGGCGCTCACGGCCCGCACGGTTGACCTGGCGGGATGTTCCACGAACACACGGGCCATTTTATCCAGCCCCTGAACGCGGGCATTGGTGAAGGCAATAAGCGCGTTGGCGGCGCGCATACGGGCACCGATGCGGGCAAAGTCCATGCTCACCTCGCGCGAGGCAAGGGCCGCTTTGCTCAACGCGTCTGTGCCGCTGCCAAGGGCCTTCTCCGCCCTGTAGAATTCGCCCAGGCGCGAAGCCTGTTCGGAAAGCTCGGAAACAATGCGAAAAAGCTCAACAGGATTTTTGACCATGTTCCAGGTTTTGTTAAACGCGCCTGTTCTGGTCAGGTCGTCAAGGGAGCGGCGCACTGTTGTGCGGTCCACTCCCAGCATGGTGGCCTGGTCGCCACCGGAGCGCTTCCAGCGCCAGTACAGATCATCACGCTTCAGGGCGTGGAACAGTCCGCGCGGAACATCCACCCACGGCTTGAAGCCATATTCAGACTGCACAAAGGCCGCCATGCCATCACGCATGCTGTTGCGGGCGATGAATTCAGGCGTGAGCGTGGCGCCAGCACGCAGCACTCTGGCGGGAAAGGCCAGTATTTTTGTGACCGTGCCCAGGGCGTCACCATCAAGGCCGTTCATGATCTTGGCCAGTTCCGGATCTACCTGATACACCTCACGCTTGCCATCTCGCATGACGGAAATCTCTGTTTTCTTGTCTATGCGATAGTCTGGCCGGAATGCGCTTACATCCAGGTCGCCACGCTCCACGGCTTCAGCAAAGGCGCGGGCCGCTTCAGGGGCAGCATCCTTTAAGGTCCGCATGACTTCTTCGCCAGAAATGCGGGTGCCCTGCATTTTCGCTGGCAGCTTTTCCACAAGGCCGCCTGCACCTTCGGTGATTCGGGCAAGGTCAGCCAGCGCCAGGCCCACCTTATTCTTTTCCGCCGCTTCAATCATGGCGTAGGTATTTTTGAGGATGCTTTCCAGCGGGTCAATGATCTCACGCCCGCTGCCCTTGATTTTGCGAATGGCCTCACGCGGTGAAAAGCCTTTGCTGCCAACATTTGATCCGGTGGATGCCATGTCGCCCATGAAGCGGTAAAAGGGCACATAGTTTTTGTTGGCTGCGCGCATGGCCGCTCGAGTTTCTTTGCCAAGCATGCCGGAGGCCGTATAGTAGTTCAGTACATGGTCCTGGTAGGCATAGAGATCCTGAGCGGTTTTTTCGTAGGCCGCTTCCAGCTTGCTGACGGTCTTTTCCATTGCCCCCTTGCGGATACCTGACAGAACGCCGCGTACGTCAAGCTCAAGGCCACGCTTTGCCACCAGATAGGCCCGCAGCTCGTCCAGATTCTTGACGGGCTCAAGGATGGCCTTCAGCGGCTTGCCGACGCTTTCGCCCGTATGAAAATCAAAGGGGCTTCGCTCAAGAAAGTGCGTGGCCCTGCCTGCTGCGCCCCGGTAGGTTCGGGCCAGAAGATATAAGGGTCTAGAGCGGCTGGAAGCTCTCTGCCGCCGGCCATCTGGTCAACGGCCTTTTTCAGTGGGTGCAGGTCGTCAATAAAGGTGGTGTATGCCTGCCGCCAGGTTTGCCGAAGTGAACCTGTCGCCCCTGACTCAGCTGCGTTGATTTGCGACAAAACCTCATTAACGGCGGGTTGTTCATTCCAGCGGCGCACACCTGCGCGAGCATTTTGCAGGGACTGCAACAAAGCCGGGTTGCCGTTTTCAAGGTGCCCTTCAAAATAGTCATAAAAGCGAGGGGCTTTTTCCCGAGCGCCTTGCGGATCTACCACGTAGCGGGCAATGAATTCCGCAAAGCCTTCGGGCAGGGGGGATTGCCCCTTGCGTGGAACAGTGGCAATGGGTGCCAGTTCATCGGCAAAAGCCAGAAGCGGCTTTTCATCAAGCGTGCCGAAAATCTTTTTTTGCAGATGATGCCCGGCCTCATGCGCGATGGTGGCAATATCATTAGCGATGCGGACGCGGGAGACTTCTTCCCAGGGCTTATAAATGCCTTCTGCATTTTTGAGGTGCGGCCCCAGGCGGCCAACGCGGAAGGGAACGCCCAGGTCGTCCGCCAACTGGTCAATGACGCTGGAAAGCCAGTAGGTTTCAATGGCTACATCTGCGGCGGGCGCGGCATCTCTGGTTAGGGGCATGGCCGCATTAGAGCCTTCTGCCGCTCGTATAGCCTCATTGGGATTGCCGCCTGCTTCTCTGGCCTCCCGTGGCATGCTGCCCTGACGGCTTTCAACCATGTAGCCTTCCGGCAACTCGCGATTGAGGGAAAGCAAATCCTGCCGCACAGCGTCACTGGTGCGGGCTTCTTCCAGAATTTGCATGGGGTCTTTGCCGGTTCTGGCGTATATATTGCGCAGCTTGGGCACAAGCTTTCCGCCCGCGTCTACAACCCTGCCACCAGTTGCACCCGCCCCCTTGAGTCCGGCCACAAGAATGGCGGCATCGACAAACTCATGAGGCTCTGGCAGGCGGCCTTCAAGCCATGCGGCCACGGTGGGCATGGTGGCCACTTCAGCCGTGACTGTGGCCGCGCCCGTAGTTACGGCTCCGGCACCAGCAGCCTTTGCCCCAATGCCAGCCAATTTGCCCATGCCGCCCGTAGCGCCGCCAATGACGCCGCCCTTACCTGCCTCAGTAAGTACGGTGCCCATGCGCTGAGTAAATTGTTCCGCATTTTGCACTTCGCCATTTTTAATATGTTCCATGTAAATGGCGCGGGTGCCTTCCGTAATTGCCATGGCCGACGCCGGAACCGTTACCGGGGCAGAAGGGCCACCCAAAAGCCCCAAGGCTGCGCCCATCGCCATTGTTGGCATGTCGCCTGCCAGGGTTCCCATCTGAAGGCCCACGCGCTGTATGGTGGAGAGCTGCGAAAGCTGAGGCGGTGAAAGGTTGTCGGGCAGTTTCTCACGCGCCGCGAGGCCCGTCACCGAGCCCTGAAAGCCATGAACGACTGAATCCCACAGGGTGGCAGGATCATATTTTTTGAAGTAGCCGTTAATTTCCTGATCGGAAAAACCGCCCTCAACCAGCATGGGGCGCATGGCATTACGGATTTCCTGATCATTGTAGCCCTGGCCGCGCATTTCAAGGTAAAAATCTTGGTTTGTATTGGTCTGGCTCATTGAGCAGCCCCCTTTGTGCGCCTATTTACATAGTCATCAGCGCTTTCAATGGGGCGTTTATCGGTGCGCCCGACATTGAGAACGCGGTCAAGATTGTTCAGTTCATCGTCAACAGAAACGGCGTTGCTGCTCATGATGGACATGGGCAAATCACTGCTGAACAGTTTTTCCACGGCCTCCGGCCCGCCTTTTTTGTATGCCTCGGTTATGGCGCGCTGTAGCTGATTGCGCGCTCTGTCTTCTTTAATGGCGGCTTCGGGTGTTCCGGCTGCGAACTGAGGCCGGGCGAAAGCGTTGCCAACAAGAGCATCGCCGCGCTTGAGGTAATCTTTGAGGGGGCCGTCCATATCCTTGCGCATGCCCTTGAGCATGGCCACATCGCCTACGCTGGCCTTGCCCTGTGCCAGCATGACATCAATGGGCGCGTCGGAATCAACCTCACCGCTGACAATCAGGCGGGCCATGTCGTTGACGGCTGCGGCGTCGCGTGTTTTGCCAATGGTGCCGTCTTCGAGCTTGCGGCCCATTTCAAGCTTGGTCAGGGCGTCCAGATTGGAGTTTTGCAAATCCTGATAGGCTTTGGCCGGATCAGGCGGAATCTTCTTGCTGGGGTCGCCTGTGAGTGTGGCGTAAATGCCATTCACAGCATTTGTGGTGTAGGCATCGCGTCGCTCTTTCTCGACTTGCTTGTTGAAGCTCCACTGCGCCTGAAGCATGCTGCGCACACCCAAAGCCGCCTTGGCGTCAAGGCCATACTTTGCCTGCCCTTCTGGGGTGGATATTTCTGCAATGCCCTGTAGTGGGTCGGTAGCGAAGGTGCTGACAAAGCGCATTTCCTGTTCAGCCCGCGCACGGGCCTGCAGTTCACGGCCTTTGGCAGTTATGCGGGCTTCCAAGGCGCTGCGGCTACCGCCCATGTACTCACCGTAACGGCCAAGCAGTTCACGCGCTGCGCCCAGGTTGTCACCATCAATCTGGCTATCAACCATTTTACTGAAAATTTTTTCGGCTTGTGCATTAAGCTTGGCTTGGGTGATTTCATCAGACCAGCCGTTGCGATCACGCAGGGCACGATAGCGGCCCTTGATATTTCCAAATCCGTTTTTAACCGCAGCGGTATTCAGCGGATCGGAAAGCATAGCATAGGCATCCAGCGCAATGGTGCCCTCATCCTGCTGATTCAGATAGGTGCGCTCTTCACCAGTATGCTTTTCAATGCCCCACGCCGTGAGGTTGGCAAGGTGAAGCTCCGCAGCCTGATCAAACAGGCTACGCGCCATGCCGCCCAGGTCTTTAGTCAGGCGGGCACGAGCGTCTTGTTGCCATTTGGCAATGCTGGCCTGAACGCCATTTTCAGGGTCAATGGCGTCCTTTCCTGTTATCCCGGCAAGGCGGGCCTTTATGTCCATTTCTTCAGCGCGAAGCTGGTTGAAAGCTTCACGGGCTTTGCCTGTCTGGTAGTCGGTGTGGAGGTCATACCCGGCCTTGGCGATCTGCTGCATGCCACGGCCCAGCACATCAATCTGACGGGCCTGCTGGTCTGTGCCCTGGCTGTAGACTTGGGCTGCACTATCTGAAAGGCGAGCCGAAACGCCAGCGCCGGGCGTGGCGGGGAGTTGTTGTGGGTTGTATTGCGGCATGCTGGAACCGGGTTGATTAACAGGGACGCGAAAGGAAGTTCTGTTCATCGCTTGTCCTCGATTTTCCACGGGTAATCTTCACGCTTTCTGGCGCTTTCTAAGCCTTCCTGATAGGCGGCCATTGTCGCGCCGTTATCCCAGGTAAGCATTTCCAGTGAGTGATCCTGAATTGCTGCCTCGCCTTCATTCTTAGGCGCAAGAGGGGCTATGGGTGCAGGATACACGGCAGACGTATTGGAACTGCTGTCATCATCAAGCAAAAGGGTTTGCAGTTCATTGAGCAGTGTCAGCATTTTCATTCTTTTCTCGGGGTGCATAATGGTTCTCCTTTGGGGTAGTAAACGTGTGGCTAAAAAGTTTTCCACAGACATGTTGATAAGTACTGATTTAAAAAGGAAACAGACTGCATGAACGTCGGGAGTTGGGTTCTGGGGATTCTATATGGCGCTGTGTGCCCGCGTGGCGGGTTTGTGTTCGTGCAGCGCGTATCTGCTCACCTCAATTTCTTTTTTTACATATATGTTTTCAAAAAAATTCGCATGGTTATACTAACTTTTTGCTGATCTTCTAGGTACATTTCTTTTTCAAAAGGAAACGTTTTGCCCTGTGGAAAAGTCTGGCAGGTTTAGGGCAGCGCGTAGCTGTGTCTGGCTTCCAAAATCAGCATGTTTTTTAGAGCAACTTCAGGATCAACGGGCAGGTATTTTTCTGTGTTTTTCATGTCGGCGTGGCCCAGTGCCCGAGCAACTTCGCGCATTGGGTCGATGCGTTCCCCGGCCTGCATTCGCTCAACCGCAGCACAAAAAATTTCTGTCGCGAAGGTCTTACGCCAGCAGTGTGTGCCCAAAGTTCCCAAGTCCCGGCGAAGGCCAGCCTTGTCCGCAGCGGCATTGAAAATTTTCCATGCTTCAGCCACCTGCATGGGCCTATCACCAGCCTGACTGCGAAACAAAAATTGATCAGGCCCAAGGTGCCCGTGGTGGAGCAGCCAGTCCAACTGAAGGCGGATGGCGGTACGAGTCTGCGACGGGAGCAGAATGGTGCGGCCCTGTGCCGCTTGCTTCATCTTGCCGCGCTGTACCTGAAGCGCTTGAACCACCTGACGATTTTGCAATACATCTGAAACCCTGATGGAAAGAGCCTCATGAATCCGCAGTCCTGTAGTCAGGCAGAGTAGGTGCAGGCACTGGTTGCGCACCTGATATCGGCCTGTAAAGGCGTGGTACATGCTGGCGCATTCCTTGATGGTCAAATTTCTACAGGGTGGCATCGGGGTTTTCCTCTTTTTCGGGTTGTACGGGCAGGCCCGTGGCATATTCTTCGAGCCAAAGCTCATGAATGCGCCACCGTGGGCGGGTAGCGCAGGAAGTGTTGTTGGCTTGGAGCCTGCCGGTTGTAATGAGGCGGCGCACTGTGCTGGGAGAGACACGAAGAATTTTCGCCACATCCAAAAGCGTGAACCAGCCTTCGTTGAAAGGTCTCGTCATTCCTATGTCCTGCTTTCTGAAGTTGAGTGAAAAAACGCATTAGGAGCGGTCGTCACAGCCTCTGCTACTGTCCATTTGTTTGGCGTCTTCTTGCAATCAAGCCTTCTGCGTAACGCCAGATAGTGGCTTAAAGGGCGATCAAGCTCTCCACTAGGGGGAAGTTGCTGGTCAAACTTATTCAGCGCTTCAGCGACCCTTTCCATGCCGTAGTAGCTCTGAAGGCTGGCAAATTCTCTGTCCGTCAGAAAAACTTTGCCATACGGTTTGAGGTTTTCAGCATGGGGGGGAGTGTCGCGCGCGGGCGCGCGTTCTTCGTTTCTTTTCTGGTTCTCTTTAAGATTCTGGGTGTCACCATGACGGGGGTCTGGCGTCACAGTGACGGGGGTAGGCGTCATGCTGACGGGGGTTACGTCAGTTTCAGGGGTGTCATCATGACGGGGGTGACATTGTGGCGGGGGTGCCTTGACCAGAGTGTACCGAGTGACGCGCCCACTGACACGATCACAATGAATAATGCCAATTTTTTCCATGGCTTTGATGCTGCGTTGAACAGTACGCTCGGAACAGTTCGTATCTAGACACAAGCGCCGGATAGACGGCCAGCATTCTCCGGTTTCATCGTTGGCCCTGTCAGCCATAGAAAGGAGAATTATTTTTTGTGTGCGAGTGACCTGTTGTACTTCCCAGGCCCAACGCATTGCTTTAAGGCTCATGGGGCACCTCCCTCATGAGCGGCATCGCTTCACGACCATGAACGCCCACAAGCTGGATCACGCATAAATACGCATGCGATTCAACACGCCGTACTAGCCCCAGGCATTCCAGATCAGCTATGGTGTTCTGCACGTCAGGGGCAGACATGCCGCTATCTGCGCTCAAACGGCTGATGTGTGAGCAGCACGAATGATCTTCCCCAGCGCGGTCAGCCATTGCCAAAAGGACTATCTTTTGATGAGGCGTGACAGGCTGCCGCCATGCCCACAATGTGGCGTCGAGGCTCATGGCTACGCCTCCTCATTTTGCTTCTGCCCAAGCCGTTCAATAAGAGCAGTGATGTCTTCAACACGGTAGGCGCGGGCACGGGGGCCGAGTTTGATGGGTTGGGGGAAACGGCCCTCCTTAAGTCCTTCGTACCACTGTGTTTTGGCGATAGGGATCAGTTGAAGGACTTGACTAAGGCGCATGAAGCCAGCAACAGGGATTGTGGGAATATTTTGGGGCTGTAACATAAAAACCCTCCAAGTTTGTTTTGAAACCTAGAGGGAATTATGGATTACCTACAGGGGTAGGTTCATAGTAGGCGAATGGTAGGTTGTTTAAAAAATAAAGTTTAATTTTTAAAGAATGTTATGGTTGTTATGTAGTCGGTTTTTTTTTGCCACCTGCACCTACTGTAGGTCTTGCCTCCAAGGGGGCATTGTCAGGCCAAATTCCGCTGCGATAGTTTTCGCTGTCTCTCTTGCTTTAGAAACATAATCTTTAGCATTTTGACTTGGCTCACCGGGAAAAGCACTGCTAAACGCTTGTTGATGACTTTTCCCTTTCCATTTTTCTATAGCCAGCATTGCAGCTTTTCTTCGTGCGCCCTGAAGGCGTGCAAGCACATCTGTCCAGCCATCGATAGATTGCTCAGTCGGGCTCCTAGAGTCACGTTGCTGAAGTTTTGATGCAGCAAGCTGTTTTTCGAGATTCATGACACGTTGATTTGCAACGGTAAGTTTTTCTTGAATTTTTGTGATCGTTACTAATGCAGTGGCAAGGTTCGAAGATATTTCATTCTTTTGGATTGAAATTTTTGCGTACTCCTTCTCAAGCATATCAATATCAATATTTTCATGACAAAGGCTATCCTCTTCAAAGTCTCGTTCTGAGGGGCTATCCTCTGCTTCTGGCAGTATTATCAATGGGTTGTCATTTTCATATCGCACAATGTCGATCATATTAAAGTAGCTTGCTGATATATCTCTTGTCACCCATATCTTCTCATAAAAAAAGGGGATCTTATGCTTTTCTCTGCAAACAAACTTCTTAGCATTTTCCGTGTTGATACGTGTAGTTATTACAGAGTATTCCATTATCTTATAGTCGGATATGATTTTTACTAATCTATTTTTAGTGATAGACCAGCGTTGCATTAAATCTTTACACGATATTATATCATCAAATATTATTATATCTTTCATTGTATTTTTCCATTTAATTGTGCTGCAAAATGGTGTCAACAAACCGATGCTTATACGAAACTCTAATCTTGGTGGAAATGATTTCAGCAATCGATTCGCAGTCCATCCAAATAATCCGCCCATTCCTGCATCATGCGGTGACGCTCCGGCAAATACTCTGCATGGTTGTATGCGGCCCGGATGGCGTTCTTTTCGCCGTGGGCAAGCTGTGCTTCAATCACGTCTGCCCGGTATCCTTGTTCATTGAGCAGGGTAGAGGCCATGCTTCTGAAACCGTGGATTGTCATGACGCCCTTGGCATATCCCATGCGGCGTAGTGCGTTCAGTAGCCCCATGTCGGAAATGGGGCGGCTGGCACTGTAGAGGCTTGGAAAGAGGAAATGTTCTCTTCCGGTCAAGGCGCGGAGGTTATGCAGCAGGGCAATTACCTGGCGCGCCAAGGGCACAGTGTGTGGGCGTTTCATTTTCATTCGCTCTGCTGGGATGATCCAGGTGGCAGCGTCGAAATCAAACTCGCCCCATTCAGCCCCACGCAATTCAATTGACCGCACGAAGACGAAGGGAAGAATTTTTAGGGCAAAGCAAATGGAAGGTTCGCCAGCGTATGTATCAATGGCACGAAGTAGGTGCCCAATTTCTGTAGGGTCAGTGATTGTGGCATAGTGATTGGTCTGAACAGGGGGTAAGGGCTTCTGTAAGGCCTGCGGCCACGTCATAGCGGGTATGCCCCACAATGCGGGCGTAACGCGAAACCTGGCCGCATAGCTGCGCCAGC
This sequence comes from Desulfovibrio simplex, assembly GCF_055387835.1. Lineage (NCBI taxonomy): Bacteria > Pseudomonadati > Thermodesulfobacteriota > Desulfovibrionia > Desulfovibrionales > Desulfovibrionaceae > Desulfovibrio > Desulfovibrio simplex. The sequence continues at coordinate 1,430,002 of NZ_AP042377.1, read as the reverse complement.
CTATGCGCGGTTTCAATCGCGCCGCGGGCTTCAGCCTTTTGAATAGCTGACAGGAAATCGGCAGGTTCCAGAGATGAAAAAGGGCGACTGCCTAGGATGGGGAAAAGCTGATTCTCAAGACGTGAGAGGATTTTTTTCTGATGGCCAGGCGTCCATGCCGCTTTTTTCTTGGAGAACCAATCACGGGCCACGGCTTCAAAGGTAGTGGCTTGCTCCTGTTCTATGGCTGCAACAGCCGCCTTGGCTTCCTTGCGCTGGTCGCTAGGGTCAACACCCTGTTCAAGAAGCTTTTTCGCCTGTTCGCGCCGTTCGCGAGCATCTTTCAGGCCGATAGTAGGGTAGGTGCCAAGGGATATGCGTTTCTCCTTGCCCTGAAAGCGATATTTGAGACGCCACCACTTGCCACCGCTGGGGGCAACTTCGAGATAGAGGCCGCCACCGTCAAACAGCTTGGCAGCCTTGGTGGTGGGCTTTATTGCCCGAATTGCGGTATCTGTGAGGGGCATGGGGGCAACTCCGTCTGAGGGATAACAGAGATTTGAAAGCTGCCCCCTAAGTTGCCCCCAAATAAACGGGGTGTCAATGAACACTCCCGAATTTGAACGGAAGCTAAAAAAGCAGAAAGTCCGCTTGGCTGTTAGCCTTGCGGACTTTTGCGAACTTCTTTGGAAGTCATTTTGGTGCCGAGGGCGGGAATAGGCACCGCAGCACCATCGAGTCCAAACAACCTGAAATTACAATTAGAATTTTTTGAGCTCGTTGTCTATGACCCCGCGCTTTGACCCCCCAGTTTATTCCACTTAGGCGTAACACCATTATGCTGACTGATTCGATTCCCAAGATGGGACTCGAATCAGCAGTTGAACAATTTTGTTTGTGACTCAGGGCCATATGCAGACTCACATTTTGTAACGCTTGTGTCAGCATCAAACGATGGCTATTCTCCGCTCATGAACAGCAGCAAGGAATACCTCCTTTCAATTCAGCTCTGTATTTGCGGTAAGATTCCCCTGCAGTGGTCGGTCAGCCAATCCGCCGCGATCCGTTTGTGAATGCGCATGTCGCTCCCTGATCGGCCAATAATCTTATGGTCAAAAAAACGAATCATAAAATAGGTGTTGCAAGGGTAGGGAAACGGGGATTTTCCCCGCTTCCCGCCCATAATTTTTACCTGTCTTTATTTTCCGGCAGGGCTAACCTTTGCGGTTCATCCATTGAACCGTAGTTGCAGCCTTTTCGGGTGTTCAGCTCCAGAGCTACGCCCGCCGCCGTAAATACCCCGACGTTGCCAGCTATTACGCCGCCGATAAAAGTCCAAGTCTTGCTCATGGTTATTCTCCTTTTCAGTTGTGTAAATGCATGAGGCGGGAGTTATCCCGCCTCATGCAGCCAGTCATTTTGACGATTAGTCGTCCAAGCTTTCCTTGATGACCTGCAGCACAGCGATGGCAACAGGTATCCATGCCAACGGGTTCATATATCCTCCTTGGGTTTCAGCAAAGCGGGGTGCGCTGCCGTTTGTGTGTGAGAATTGCACGGAGCGCCTTGTACAGATTCCAACGGCAAAAGTCCGGGGGCACCATCATGACGCCCCTCCCTGCACAAGCGCGTTGTGCAGCAGGCCAAGCATGGTGGGGGCCAGGTCGGGCAGGTCGTTGATGACCCGGCTTGTCTGCGGCAGGAGTTGGGCGATGTGGTCGTCCCGGATGCCAACCCCATAGACCTCAAAGCCCAGCTTCTGAGCTATATTCAAGGCCTGTCGTGCTGCGTGTGTGCTATCAGGTACACCGTCAGTGATAATCAGGATTATTTTTCGCTGCTCCTTGAGGAACAGCATGGTCTGCATGACCCACCACAAAGCCGCCGCCAGAGGGGTGCCGCCCGATGCGCTGATGTCAAAACTGTTCGGCACCTTTTGACCATGCAGCATGATAGGGAATACGGAACTTGTGGAAGCCATCGCAGGAAAAGCCGTAACCGCAGGGTTTACGCCTTTGATATTTTCCAGTGCTTTTGCCACAGCAAAACAGGCCTGCCTTGCCAAGGCGATAGGAGCGCCGCTCATGCTGCCGCTGACGTCCAGCAAGATATGTACGGCGGTATTGAGGCCAGCCCGCACTGCCTCTCTGCGAAAGATGCGCGGATTGCCCGTTTGCAGCCTATGAAGCGATCCGGGATGCAAAGCTCCGCGTCGCCCTATGCTGCACCTTTTTTGCGTCTGGGCCTGTAGAAAGCCCTGGAGCCTGGTACGGAGAGCAATGCTGGCTTGAAGCACTTGCAGCTTTTGCGCTTCCGGTAATGCTCCAGTTTGCCGAAAGCCTTCAACCGCGACCGTAACCGTTTCGACTGCTGATTCTGCCTGACAACGTGTAAGTGCCCCTGAAAGAATATCCCCTAAGGCTTGCGGCAGGTCTTGCGCCTCGGCGTGGAACAGGGCTGAGAGTTGACCCTTGGCCCTACTGGGGGCTGCAGACGGCTGTGTTTGAGATGCACAAGCAGACGAGCCAGTGTCTTCCCCTTGAGAAGCAGGAACGCTGTGGTCAGTGGCATCTCCCATGCCCGTCGTTACACCGGATGCGCGGCCTTTGCCCCTTTTGCCTTTATGTTGCGCAGGCTTTTCGTCATCTCTTGCCTGCTGCTGCGGTTCCCATTGTCGGATGCTCTGGGCCAGTTGCCGGGCATAGGCGATGGCTGAAGGCGTATCAGGGCAATGGATGCGAACCTTGACCAAAACTGCATCCAGCATTTCCTTCAGGCCGGAGAAGTGTTGGCGTAGAGTCTTTGCCGCCGTCGTGCGAGGTCTGTTCACCTCTTCCACATCCCAAGCCCGCACGGTCAGCAGCACATAATCCAAAACAGCAAGGGCCGGGGAATCACCCCCGGCCCTTGGCTGTGCTTGCTCTACAAAGAATCGTCGTATCAACCAGTTCAGGTTTTGCCGACAGCCAGGAAAAATGCCTGATAGTTTCTTTTCAACGCGCCAGTCCTCCAGGCAGTTGAACAGGTTGAAGGTCACAGGATCAAGTTTGGCGGCCTCCAGCACAGTAAAATCTGTGTGTCGGATATGGGCCGCCTCGTGGTCACAAAAACCTTTGGCCAACGCCAACATTTCCGGCTCGCAGTCCATAGGTAATGAAGGCAACTGAATGACCTTGCCGTTGGTGCATGCCTCCTTGCCGCCGATACGCACCTGCACCCCGTACTGGTCGCCCAAGACGGACGCCAGTAAAGGCAGGCAGTTGAGAATATCTTTGGAACGGATCATGGCGTCACCACAGGCCCAGGCTGGGAATGACAGGATGTGGCAACTCACGATTTGGCGTAAGGATATCGGGCAAAATAGGTTCTTCGACCGGTTCTTCTCCTGTTGCGTCATGCACTTGCATATCTGAGGTGTCGCCCGACCCAGCCAGTAAGGCGTCCAGCACAAAGGCCGGACCGTAGCCTTCAATGACCTTCTGAGCGTGCCCCACGAGAGCCGTGCTGTCCTTGAGCAGGCAGACCAGCCCCTGCAAGAGCAGCAAGTCAGGCCCGGTGATGTTGCCCTTCTTGGGCATGCGCTGCAGCGCAGCCTGCACAATATCTGCCACCGGGGCCACATGCGGTTCTACGAAAGACAAGCCCGTGAGCTTGGCGTGTAGCGTCCGCAAAGGCGAAAGGGCCTTGTGGGTTACTTCTGTTTTTCCGTGGTATACTCTGCGCCAGATGTCTTCGGCAGACTTGGCCACTTCGCCAAAGAGCGTGTCGCCCAGGCCCTGCACCTCTTCGGCCAGACCGGCCTCCAGCACGGCGGTATTATCCGCATGCTGTTCCAGAGGAGCCACTTTGTAGAGTTGCCAGCGAAAATCCATGCGGCTGCGAACATACTCTGGCCCCACGGTGGAGTTGCGGATGATCTCGCCCCACTGATGGTGCTTTTCAATCCAGGCCTGGACGTTCTGGTCATAGCTTGCCAGGAAGGCTTCCTTTTCTTTCTGGAAGTCGCTGCGGATGCTGAGCAGCTCCTGCACAATTTCACCGGCCTTTTCTTCGGGTATGGCCCAGCCGGACATGAAGCGCACCCCGTGCCTGTCCAGATAGTTGAAGGCGCGGGCTTTGAGCGTGCCGAACACTTTAAGGTTTTCCGGGTTGGCAATGCGCTTGGAGCCAAGAGAGGCCAGATCATCGGGAGGCAGTTCCGCACCGCCCAGATCTTCCTGGCTCATTTTGCGACGGGCCGACCACAGACTGACGTTGAGATTGAGGGCCAGCAAATTGTCCAGAATGCGAATGTCTGAAAGAACGTGTGTCATGATGTTCTCCTATAATGAGCTTTTTGTCGTGTTGAGGACGTAGCCTTCCGTGAGCTTTTTGGCTGCTCGGGCTTCAAGTTCCAGGACGGAGTTATTGCCTTCGCATTTGTCAGCGGGGAAAAATCGTTGCTGCCCAGCGGTATCCAGTTTGCCCCACTTGAGCATAAGGCCCTCGGGCCGGGCCTCACCGATCCAGAATTTTCCAGACTGGCTTTGATCGGGCTGGTTGTGGGTGACCTGCAGATAGACGCGGGGCTGCGCCACCGTGAGGGTATAGCGCAGACGGCTTTTCATGAACCGTATGGCTGGATCGCCTTGCAGGGATTCTTCCTCTGGGTCGGAGCTCATTGCCTTGAGGTCCGCTTCCTTATGTTGAGGAAACATACGCTGAGCCAGTTCGTGCAGCATGGCGCGGGTTTCACGGCTGGCACGGTAGGCTAGTGCCCGGTCAAGGGCATAGGTGATTGGCTGGATGCCCTGATGGGCCAGGGGCTGAAAGCGCACTGTCAGATCCCCCCAGCGCAGCAGGCTGCGCGTGGAGAAGGTGACTTCAATGGTGTTGGTCAAGTTGCTGGTCGAAGCCTCGCCCATGAACAGTTTGCGAACTTCATTGGCGTAATCCACCATGGTGGCACAAAGGGTTTCGGGCAGCGAAGGGAAACGCTGGGCTAGCAGTTTTTTTTCCACAGTTGCATCGGGATAGCCCATTTCGCAGATGGTGAAGCGGTCCAGCCACGCAAGGTTCTGCCTCTGGGTTCCCTGATACAGGCCCGTATCGTCACCACCGCCGTTGGTGTTTGCTGTGGCCACGAAACGGAACATGGGGTGCGGCGGGATGATCTCGCCCCCATTTTCCGCAATGCACAAAGGGGAGCCGTCCAGCACGCTGTTTAACCCGGCAGCGATCTCCGGCGAAGTTAAATCAATCTCATTGAGGAGCAGAATCGCTCCGTACCGCATGGCAAGGGCAAGCGGGCCGTACTCAAAGGCCATATTGCCCTCCCTGACCGTCAAGTGCCCCACGAGATCGGCAAACTCCAGCCGTCCGTGTCCTGTCACCTCAAAGATCGGGTAGCTGAGCCGGGCCGCCAGTTGCTTGATGCAGCTCGTTTTGCCGCAGCCTGTGGGACCGAAGACATAAAGCGGTTCCTGCTGCCCCTGCTGACCAACGAACCAGACCACAACATCCCGGCTGGATTCGTGGAAGATATAGCCATGGTCAATGTCCGGGCTGTAGGCCGAGGGCGTGACATAGCCCCTGACCGTGGTGCCGGAGGGTTTGCCACTGAAAACCTGACCCGCGTCAAGGTCGGCAGGCTGAAGGTTGGCAAGGTTGCTGGAAAGATTGTTCATTTTTTCTCCTTAAAATGGCAAAAGCCTCCCTTTGACGGAAGGCTTTTGCGTGCGTATATTTGGAAAAACTATGGAGGGCCGTATGTCCCTGACACAAATATCTTTGGATGAAGCCGCACTGGCATCGTTGGATGCCGCCGCTGCCGCACGGGAAATCTCCCGTGAAGATGCCGTCCTGGAAGCCATTAGGAATCTCTCTGAATATGATGAATGGTTTCGGCGAAAGGTTGAGGCAGGAGAAAAAGCCTATCGGGAAGGGCGCTTCATTACACAAGAAGAGGCCACACATCGTGCAGAACAGCGACGCCTTCAAATTTTGAAGGCTGCTGGTCAGCAATGAAAGTTGTTTGGACTGACCCTGCTGAGGCGGATCGAGAGCGTATAGTCTTTTTTATCGCTCAGGATAATCCTCTCGCTGCAATAGAGATGGACGCTTTTTTTACGAAAGTGGCTCTTTCTCTAGCACAATTCCCGATGCGAGGAAGGCGGGGAAGAGAGCCGCTCTCCAGAGAATTAATTGCCCATAAGAACTATATTCTTGTATACGGGATTGATGAAGAGGCTGGCATTATTTACATTAAGTCTCTTCTCCACTCCTCACAACAGTACCCCCCTGAATAACAAATACAGCTAGCCAGTACCGTCCATCACAATTCTTCTCTCGAGACGCATGCCCAGCGGATTGTCGCAAAAGCCGCCGTTCACTTCGATGTCGTCATAATCTTCACCCACGCGGATGAAGTAATACTCCGCATACTCCAGGTCGGCCATGAAACTTTCCACAAAGGCCACACCCTCAAAATCGGCATACCACTTCATTCCGCTCCAGAAAAAGGCTACTGCGCCGGAGTCTACGTCCTTGTGAGCAGGCTCACCGCCGACCAATTCCTTTATGGCGCTGCTGGCGAAATCTTCGGTTGTGTTGCTGACATGCGCTTCTATGGCCGTTGCCAATTGTGCCGCGCCTGTCCTGGTCAAACACAGGGCCACGTCAGAATAGTATCCCACTGCAATTCTCCTTTGGGTTCAGTTTATGGGTGAAATGGACAGCCGCTCGAAAGGCCCGCCAGTGCGTTCGCAGCGAGCCAACAGGGCGTCCACGTCAATGTCACCCAGGCCTTCAAAGCGGAAGATGTCGGTCAGTTCTTCCTGCAAGGCTTCCCGATTGAGTGTGCTGCGCCCGGATGTGAGCATTGCGCGGAAGCGGTAATTCGCAGCATTCACCCAGTCACGAGTGCCAGCCTGCCGATGCACCAGCTTGAGTACGGCTTCCATTTCCTTGATTTCAGCATCCAAAATGGTGCGCTGTTTTTTGAGTGTTGCCAGTTTGTTTAGTGCCGGTTCCCATTGTGGCATTTGCACGCCCTGCGGGAATTTGGGGCAGTCGCCGTTATGCTCGCAGTATGAGCACAAGGGGTAAAAGCCCTGAGCGCAGTCCACCTGCGAGAGCGACAAATTTCCGGCACGGTAGGCCGTAAGGTCACCCCAGAGTTGGCTTGCGTGGTCAAGGGCCGTGTCCAGCATGGCTTGATTGAACCCATAGGGGCCGAACGTCTTTATCTCCTTCATGGAAAGACAGAGCAGCCAGGCTTCCAGGCTCGCTGCATCAGCACATATGGGCAGTTTGAGTCCCAAATGGGCATGACAGAGTTGAGGAAAGGTTATTTTTTCATGCAGAAGCGTACCGTCTTCCGCTCGCAGGCTAAAGGCAGGCTTGTCCCAGGCCATGGCCAGCAAACCGATTTGTCCGTGCAGTTGCAGTAGATGGGAGTCGTGCGGCGTGTCGGGCAGCTTGTCCGTACTTTTCACTTCCAAAATGCGTATGGCATTGACGGGCGCACCCCAGACCAGCACGAAGTCCAGGTGGGCCTTGATGGGCACGCCCTGATGCTGCCAGTTGATTTCAAGCTGGGGCAAAACGTGCAGCCCCAGCGATGCCAGCGCCTGCCCCACGCCGGATTCAAACCAGTGGCCCCGTTGTAAAATCAAAAGGCGCTCCAGGCTGCCTGTGGTCGGCAGCACCTTGCGGGCCAGAGCGGCACGGGGGCACTCCCAGTGCTGGCCGATGTCGCTCATACCCACATAGGTGGACCTGTCGCCCAGATGGGCGGCGGTACTTTGTTGAGAAACAGTCTGCAGCCCCTGACGAATTAATGCCCGCAAACCTTCCGTGCGGTCGGTGTTTATCATGATTTCATCCCAATTAAAGCAAGAGGGCCGCCATCAGGCAGCCCTCTCACTCGGTATTTTTGTTTTCACTATGCGGCATCAACATACTTCCACCACAATTTTCTCTGCGGGTTCCAGCGGAAGCCCGCGCCTGTGAGTATTTCCTTTTTGGCCTGCGTGTTGCCGCTGGCAATGATGCAGGGCCGTCCGTCCTGAGCTGTAACCTGCTGGTAGGTGACGCCTTCAAGAGGTGGGAGGCTTTCAAGGCTGGCTGACGGACGATTTGAGGTAGCTGAAGAATTATTTTTGATATTGGTGCCGGGCAAATGTGCTTTTTTCGTTTCAGGGCTGTTTACGGGCAATTTCGAACGAGATGCCGATTTTCGACCAGGTCTTGCCCCTTCACCGTCATCATCTTCCGTAACCATTCCCAGCATGGCGGTTAGAGCGTACCTCCTCGCGTAGGTCATGGCCGATCCCATTCCCTGTGGGTCGGCCTTAGGCAGAGGAACAACTGCAAGAGAACTTTGCCACTGCCCAGATTCCGCATGAGTCAGCTTGGTGACCAGCCCCAAGGAATTGGGCTGCTCCACTGGCACAGGGTACTGGCATAGCCAGATGCCATTTTCGATAAGCGCTTCACGGCAGGCGTCCATGACGCTGTTCAGGCTGGCATACCAGCTTTTGGTGAAAGGGTTTTCAGCGTCTTTAGTGATAGGTTGCACGGTTCGCTGCACGTTGAGCAGGGTTTTGGCCAGTTCAGTAATATTTTCGGATTGATAATTGTAATTCATATACCCTCCAAGTTGACAATATACTTCAAAGGCCAAAGCCTCCGCAGCAGGCGGAGGCTTTGGCAAGGCTTTCTGTACTTACTCAAGAAGGTAATATAGCGATGAAATGCGCTGATTGACGTATGAATCAGCCACGCATGAGTTGGATAATTTTTTCGGCCATCAGGATGACCTCTCTTTTAGTGCAGAGGTCAAGAGAGTGAAAGGCAAGAGAAGGACTGTCCGCTGAGTAAGCTCGTTTGCGATCTTCTTGTGTTTGAAATAAGTCAGCAATTGGACACTCAAGTAATTCAGCCATTTGTTCCAGCCGAGGGAAACGGGGTGCGACGAGCCCACGTTCAATTCTGGACAGGGAATCAGCACCCATGCCAAGCCTTTCAGCAAAAGCAGCCTGATTCCACCCCATAAGTTTTCTTCGCGCGGTGATATTCGCACCCACAATCGTAGCCAGCCGCTGCCTCTTCCGTTCCGACACGTTTTTACTCCTTTTTTGAGTAAAAACGATACGAGGAAAGCGCCTGCCCTTAAACAGCTTAAAAACCAATTATTGACAATTAATGCAATTTTTTTGTAGAACTAAGCAGTTCCTTGCATTAGTGATGTGTTTTCCAGATTTATAGCAACTTACAAACAGCCTTGCGTATTATTAGGGAGGAACACATGGAATCACAGACTATTATTCCTGGGCAATTCGGGAAAAAATTTTTTAACGTTGAAATGACAACAATGAATTTTATTCTATTGAATATGGCAACACTCAATGTGTTTTTCTTTTTTTGGATCTGCAATATGTGTGATTCAATAAATAAGTATTATAATGAAATAAAATTTACTAAAGTTCTCGTAATATGCATGATTGCATTTTTTATGTGGGGAGATGTACTCCTTGATCCAGATGACATCCGAAGAGACCAAGCTCTATTTTTTTTAACTTTTTCAATTTTTGTGGCGGGTCCAATACTGGCAATAGTCATTTCGTTTAAGTCCAGGCCATATATTGAAAAAATGCTGGCTGAACATGGTGTCCCATCCCAGCTTAATGGATTTCTATGTTTTATTTTCGCTGGGTTCTATCAATATTACTGCATTCGCAATGCTGAAGTGCGCTACAGAGGGCAATCGGCACCCATAGCGCAACAATCATCTCCTGCCGATAGTAAATTTGATCAAATTGAAAAACTCGCCAGCCTTAAGAATAGTGGGGCAATCAGTGAAGAAGAATTTCTTGTTGAAAAGCAAAAGATACTATCAGAATAAGGACCATGGTATTACGGGGGCAATATGGAGAGATTTATAAATATGCCCCTGCTGTTATTGCAGTCATGTACTGCCTTATCCCCTGCACCATGGCCTCCCCTGAGGGGAAAGCGCTAACTACCTAATTGTATTAATATAAGGAGAATATCATGGGCGAAAATGTGCGCAAGTTGCTTGTTACCCTTCCCATTTGCCTCGTTTTTTTGGCATGCTTTTGGGTTCACTCCATCTATGCTAACTCTGGTGATGACCTATACGCTGTAAGCGTTGGCTGGCAGGACAATCCTATGCTACCTAATTCCATTCCGGAAATTTTCATCCAAGTTCGTGATAGTGGCATTACCATTAAAGATGTCATTATCAATCGTGGTGCTCTTGGTTGCTCGCTGCTGGGTATGTACAGCACTTTTCCCATTTCTCCCAGCTTTGGAGAGACCGTCCGACTAGTTGCCGGGAAGCCGGGGGTATACAAACCCACTGTGTTGGAAATAACTATCGTATCCAACAGAGGAACGCATACTTTTCAGACCAACTAGTTGACTCTATTCGCGCTGATTTTAAAGCATCGGCGCCGAGTTGGAGGATCAGTGATACAGTTTCTTCCGACTCGTAAAAAAATGAAGAGGTGGCGCTTATCTTATACCGCATAGTTGTTGTGATTTAATTGGCACTGGAGATCCCATAAATCCTTATTAGGTCCAGAACCTCTTGAAGCGGGAACAACGTTCATCAAGATAGAGCGGTAGGTGCTTTTCATGGCCTCATGGTAAGTGCTGAAGTCACTCTCAGTTCGAACGGCACCTCGGCTATCCTTTTAGATAGTGCTGGAGGTATGTCCGGGCTTCAAATGAAAACTCCATTGACCAAGTCAAACCGATATCGCGAAGGACTTCTATTTTTAACGTGTAAAAATATCTATATTTTCATAGTTCTCACGCCGAAATATTGCCTGGAAAATCAGCACGACAGCGACAACGACTCTATACGAACTGGCATATGTGGAAAATTATAATTAGCAGTCATGCAATCTTTTTTTTACTAATTTATCTTTCTGCGTATGCTAGTTCAGGTAACTCTCATAGCGATTCTTTCAATAAAGTGAAAAAAATCCTTGAACGGCAAGTATATTTTGACCACAGAACAACAATTTATTGTTCGGCAAAATTTGATGATCAGGGATATATTGAGCTACCTGATGGTGTTACTATCATTAAATACCAGAACCGTACTCAAAAAATTGAATGGGAACATGCTGTCCCTGCCGAAACGTTTGGCCACACCTTCAGCGAATGGCAAGACGGACACCCAGAATGTGTTAGTCGTAGAGGCAAGGCGTTCAAGGGGCGGCGTTGCGTTGAAAAGGTGAACGCTGAATACCGCTACATGCAGGCGGACATGTACAATCTTTTTCCGGCCATTGGATCTGTGAATGCCGTTCGCAGTAACAAGCGGTATTCGGAGTTGCCCGGCTCAGATCCTAAGTTTGGTTCTTGCATGGCCAAGGTGGACGGTAATCGATTTGAACCACCGGACAGGGCCAAGGGGCCAGTGGCGCGTGCCGCTTTGTATATGGCGGATAGCTATCCCAAGTATAACTTGAGCCGTCAGCAAAAACAGCTCTTTAAGGCTTGGGATAAGATGTTTCCAATTTCCGAATGGGAGTGTCGGCAAGTTAAAAGAATAGAGACAATTCAGGGGAACACCAACAGATTTGTAAAAAAACCTTGCCGCAAATCGGGATTATGGTGATTTTTTAGGCAGATGGCATGATGCCAACATTTACTTCCCTATGAACAGCCCCCCTTCCTCTGTGACGGGCATATTCTTCCTCTACCTCGTCCTGCCAGCCCTTATCCAGCGTTTCCGTTGCATTCGCATGCTCCTGAACTTCCATTGAGCTAGCCTGACTTAGCTATTTTTCCACGGTGCCTTCAAAGGAACAGATGATCAACGCAATGTTAAGATCTTCTTATACAGCCACTGGTGTGTAAACTTTTCCTCGTGTCGACCCGGAATATAAGTGCTCCCTTGACTATCCCCCATGCTGGGGCAGGGGGGGGGGCTACACTTGACCAAAGGGAGAGCACTGAAGCCCAAGCGTAAAAATCATCCATATATATTCAAAGCCAAGGTGTCCCTGGCCATTCTTTCCGATAAAAAATCATTAACGGGATTGAGGTTGGAATTGGACGTCCATTAAGCGCAAATTTATAGGTGGGGCAAGCACTCAAGACTCGCCAACAGGTGTTTTTGTCGAGGAGGCCAAATTTAAAGAAATGCTTCGCCCCTTTGCACAGTCCTTTATCTATTTGAAATTTACTGGAAATGATGTAAAATAAGGCGAAATTATAGGGTTATATGTTACCTGTAGCTTGTCAGGGATACAGCATGGCTAAATCCTCGTTCGCCAATGCCAGTGGCTGCTTTTCACCAAACTTCTGGTTTCTATCTACTATTGAAGCATCGCTTCACACCTGTGCCGTGCAAGCTGAACAGCTTGCACTTATAGATCCCCATGCCAGCATGATGAAAATGCGTCTCTTTGGTGAACTGGCAGCAAAGTTTTTGGCGGCGCACACAGGGGTGTTTCTTAAGCCCGAAGACACCTCGGTCGCTATTTTACGGCGGCTGAGCACAGCTCAAGTTCTTTCAGACAAAGCTGAAGTTCTTTTTCACACACTGCGCAAAGCTGGGAATAAGGCCAGCCATTCTCTTTCTGGTACAGAGGCAGATGCACTCTCGCTTTTGCGCTTAGCCCGTCTGCTGGCAGTTTGGCTGCATGGTGTATTGACTTCAAATCCAGTAGAATACGGGGATTTTACCCCGCCTACCCCACAAGAAGTTACCCCACAGGACTTAAGCCCTGTAGAAAACATCATCAGCCAGGCAGAGAACAATAATCAACGCATACGACAGACCTCTGCTGCACAAAGCACAGCCGCTCTGCATAGGATTGTCAAAAGGTTCAAAGAAAATGGCGAGAGGATTGCGCTCAGCGAGGCGGAAACTCGCGTTATCATAGACAGTCAGTTGCGTGAAGCGGGCTGGGATGTCGATAGTATCAATTTGCGCTACAGTAAGGGAATCCGGCCCCAGAAAGGCCGCAACCTTGCGATTGCGGAGTGGTCTGTTGGCGGTAAAGACAGTGCTGACTATGTGCTTTTTGTAGGCTTGACACCCATAGCTGTAATTGAGGCCAAGAAGAAAAATGCCGATGTTTCCGCCAAGCTCAAACAGGCTGAAAGATACAGCCGTGAGTATATTGTCCGCGACAATGAGCTGTTACCCCCAGCGTCAGCATGGAAATCCGAATTTAAGATCCCCTTTGCCTTTTCCACCAATGGGCGTCCTTATTTGAAGCAAGTGTCCACCAAAAGTGGCATTTGGTTCCGCGACTTACGGCAAAGTGTCAATCTGGCCCGCCCTCTAGAAAGCTGGTACACTCCCGAAGGATTGCGGGCACTGCTGGAGCAGGACATTCCCACAGCCACGCAAGAGCTTGCCAGCGAGCCTCTCGACTATCTGGATTTACGTTACTACCAGTTCGACGCCATTAAAGCCATTGAGGCTGCTATCGCCTCTCACCAACGCAATATTCTTGTGGCTATGGCCACAGGTACGGGCAAGACCCGCACCTGTATTGGCCTAATATACCGTCTGTGTAAGGCAAAGCGTTTTCGGCGTGTTCTTTTTTTGGTGGATCGCACCGCATTGGGGGAACAAACCGCAGAAGGGCTCAGAGATTTTCGTCTGGAACAAAATAAAACATTCACGGATATTTATGATGTCAAAGAGATGTGCGACATCAGGCCAGAGCAAGAAACTCGACTGCAAATCGCAACTATCCAAGGTATGATAAGGCGTCTGCTTTCATCAGACGAAAATATCTTACCCATTCCCGTAGATCAGTATGACTGCGTCATTGTAGATGAATGCCACAGAGGCTACAGCCTTGACCGGGAAATGAGTGAAACGGAGATGCAGTTTAGAGATCAAAAAGACTATATTTCCCAATATACTCGGGTCCTTGATCATTTCGACGCCGTTCGCATTGGTCTCACAGCAACTCCAGCCTTGCACACCAGCGAGCTTTTTGGCGTGCCGGTGTACACCTATGCATACAGACAGGCGGTTATTGATGGCTTTCTCATTGACCATGAACCGCCCATACGCATTGTCACCGCCCTCGCCGAAGACGGAATGAGCTGGGCAAAAGGTGACGAAATTGACGCCATTGACAGCACCACTGGAGAGTTTGAGACATACCAGCTTGAAGATGAACTCCATATGGCTATTGATGACTTTAACCGCAAGGTCATCACCGAGTCCTTCAATGAGGTCGTGTGCACTGAATTAGCGCGGCATATTGACCCCACATTGCAGGGCAAGACGCTAGTATTTTGCGCGACAGATGGTCACGCCGACATCGTGGTGGACAAGTTAAAACAGGCCTTTCAGCAGCACTACGGCTCTGTGGACGACAGAGCCGTAGTCAAAATCACCGCTGCCGCCGACAAGCCTCTTGATCTGCTGCGTCACTTCAAAAATGAACGTTACCCCAGCGTTGCGGTGACGGTGGACTTGCTAACTACAGGCATTGATGTGCCTGAAATCGTCAACATTGTTTTCATTCGGCGGGTACGCAGTCGCATTTTGTATGAACAGATGTTGGGCCGCGCCACACGCCTTTGCCCTGCCATTGACAAAGAGTACTTCCGTATTTTTGATGCTGTGGACATATACGCAATTCTCAAAAATCATACAGACATGAATCCTGTGGTAGTCAATCCGTATATTTCTTTTTCCCAGTTACTGCAGGAATTGGAACAGGCCCCCACCGATGAAGCGTATACCTTGGCGCGAGATCAGTTCCTGGCCAAATTTCAGCGGATCAAGCGACATCTCAAGGATGAGGCCTTGGAATCTTTCGAGATGCTGACGGAAGGTTCCCCACAGGATTTCATCAAGGCCCTGCGGCAGGGTGCACAGCAGGTACGGCATTATTTGGCGGCAATTCGTGCGAAGGGGTCTCTGGGCACTTTTCTTGACGGCCTTGGCAGGCAGACCCCAAAGATATTCATTTCATCGCACGAGGACTCATTACGGGATGTGCACCGTGGCTATGGGGATGCACAAAAAACCGCTGACTATCTGGAGAGCTTCAGTATTTTTCTCAGAGATAACAAGGACAGAATACCAGCCCTGCTTCTAGTGATGCAACGCCCACGCGAGTTGACCCGCAAACAGTTGCGGGAACTGCGTTTACTCTTGGATGAGCAGGGCTTTTCCGAAGCCAACCTCAAAACGGCATGGCGTGAGATCACCAATCAGGACATAGCCGCTTCTATCATTGGTTTTATCCGCAATGCAGCCACGGGCAGCCCCCTCCTTTCTCATGAAGAAAGGGTGCAGCGTGCCATGCGGCGTATTCTGGCCAGCCGCCAATGGACAGTGCCGCAAAGGCAATGGTTGGAGCGTATCGGCAGGCAGTTGGAGAGGGAAAGCATTGTGGACAAAGAGGCTCTGGACCGGGGAGCATTTGAACGGGACGGTGGATTTTCGCGCCTGAATCGTATATTTGACGGCCAACTCGAAACCGTGCTCGGAGACATAGCCGAAGCCATGTGGGATGATGCCGCTTAATTTTTACTAAAGGCCTGTGATGACCTCCACCTCCGATATAGTCCAAAAACTTTGGAATCTGTGCAAAGTTCTACGCCAGGGGGGCGTGACCTACCATCAATATGTTAATGAATTAACATTCTTACTCTTCCTTAAAATGGCACAGGAAACGGGAAGAGAATCCCAACTGCCACAGGGCTTGCGCTGGAAAGACTTACTCACGCGCAGTGGTGTTGATCAGCTCCATTTCTATCGTCAGCTCCTGCTGGACTTGGGCACCAAGGGCAAGGGCCAGGTTGCGGCCATTTTCGTCAATGCCACCACGGTCATCACCAAGCCCGCCACCCTTTCGTCACTGGTCACGGCCTTGGACGGTCTGGACTGGTACAATGCCCGTGAGGAAGGTTTTGGCGACCTATACGAAGGCCTGCTGGAAAAGAATGCCACAGAGGTCAAGCGCGGCGCTGGCCAGTACTTTACACCACGTCCGCTCATTGAGAGTATGGTGACTCTCATGCAGCCCAAAGCTGGGGAAATCATTCAGGACCCCGCCGTAGGCACGGGCGGCTTTCTCATCAATGCTGACCGTTATATCAAGCAGGCAACTGACAATCTCTACACGCTTTCAGAAAAAGGGCAGAATTTTCAGCGCAAACAAGCCTTTCATGGCATGGAATTCGTGCAGGATGTACATCGGCTGTGCCTTATGAACATGCTGCTCCATGATCTGGATGTGCCCATTCTCTGGGGAGATACCCTCAGTCAGGCGGGCAAACGTCTGGAGCGGGCTGATTGTATTCTCACCAATCCACCTTTTGGGGTGTCCGCCAGTGGGGCACCATCGCGCGATGACTTCACCTATCCCACCTCCAACAGTCAACTGGCCTTTTTGCAGCATATTTATCGTGGGCTGAAACCTAAAGGACGCGCAGCCGTGGTGCTGCCGGACAATGTGCTTTTTGAAGACGGGGTAGGGCGCAGCATCCGCGCCGACCTTATGCACAAGTGCAATCTGCACACCGTGCTGCGTCTGCCCACGGGCATCTTTTATGCCCAAGGGGTCAAAACCAACGTGCTCTTCTTTCAGCGTGGGGAAAAGGACGAAAATAATACCAGGGACGTGTGGTTCTTTGACCTGCGCACCAATATGCCCAGCTTTGGCAAGCGTACTCCTCTGACACGCGAACATTTTGCAGATTTTGAGTATTGCTACGGCAGAGATCCCAATGGCAAGAGCCCGCGTAAGGATCAGGGCGAGACCGGGCGTTTCAGATGTTTTTCGCGGGAAGCAATCTCAAAGCGCAATGAAAATTTAGATATCACCTGGTTGCGGGACGAAAACAACACCCACAGTGACGACCTGCCTGCCCCTGATGTGATTGCCGCCCAGATTCTGGAGCAACTTGCCCTCGCTACCAGCGAGATGGAGGCCCTCACCCGTATACTTGAGGGGGAAGAGGATGAGTAGGTGGGCTCTGCCAACATCTTGGGCTTGGTCAACTACAGCACAAATTGCAAAAATAGTTGCGGGAGGAACCCCCTCCACCAAGCAACTGGATTTTTTTTCTGAAAGCGAAGGAACTCCGTGGATTACTCCAGCTGATTTGTCTGGCTTTCATGAAAAATATATATCAAGAGGCAAACGGAATCTCACAACGTTGGGAATAAAAAATAGTTCTGCGCAGATTTTGCCGCAAGGTGCTATCCTTTTCAGCTCGCGCGCTCCAATAGGATATTGCGTCATTGCTAACAATGCAATCGCGACAAATCAAGGATTCAAAAACCTAATTGTAAAAAATGGCATTTCAATAGATTATATTTGGATATATTTTTCTTCGGCAAAGGACTATGTGGAATCTGTTGCGTCCGGAACGACATTCAAAGAAATTTCCGCGAGTAAGATGCAAGAGATTGAGATCCCCATTCCTCCTCTCAACGAACAGCGCCGTATAGCCGCAAAAGTAGAAGCATTGCAAGCTCGCAGTGCCAAGGCCAAAAAGGCACTGATAGAAGCTCAAGCCTTGCTGGAAAAATTTCGGCAGTCCGTTCTCGCAGCAGCGTTTCGTGGTGATTTGACCGCCCGCTGGAGAGAGGAGCACCCTGATGCTGAACCTGCCAGTGCATTCTTGCAGCGCATCCGCAAAGAGCGCCGAAAGCGGTGGGAAGAAGCACAGCTCGCCAAGTATGCCACCAAAGGGAAAACCCCACCCAAAGACTGGAAGAAAAAATACCCTGAACCTGTGGCTGTGAATACAGAAGGCTTGCCGGACTTGCCTGATGGTTGGTGCTGGGCGAGTTTGGACGAGCTAGGTGAAATTAAGGGGGGAATAACTGTCAATAATGCTAGAAATAAGGATGAGCTTGTAGAGGTCCCTTATTTGCGTGTCGCTAATGTGCAAAACGGTTATCTGGATCTTAGTGAGATAAAGACTATTTTTGCATCACAGCAAGAAATTGATATGCTTTCCCTCCAGATTGGAGATGTCCTGTTGAATGAAGGTGGTGACAGAGATAAATTGGGACGAGGATGGGTATGGGAACAACAAATTGAAACGTGCATCCACCAAAATCATGTGTTCAGAATGCGCCCTGTTCTTTATGGAGACATTTCAATTTATATATCGACATATGCAAACAGCTTCGGAAGGAAATATTTTATTGACGAAGGGCAACAGACAACAAACCTTGCTTCTATTAGTTTATCCAAAATAAAGATGCTACCCATTCCACTCCCTAATTTTCAAGAGATGGAAACAATAGTAAAAAAATGCATTACCCTTTCTGAACGTATTCGGCAGATTGGGGGTGACTATGCCGAGATACTATCTCACCTCAATCAATCCATCCTCAGCAAGGCCTTTCGTGGTAAACTGGTAGCCCAAGACCCTACGGATGAACCCGCCAGCGTATTGCTGGAGCGCATCGCTGCCGAGGCTGCTATTCTCTCTGCATCTGACGCCAAACCGCAGCAAGCTCGCCGAGGCCGTAAGACCAAACCTGGCGTTGCTCCGGCCATGGTTTTCCCTGCTGCGGGCAGGGAGCAACGTTTATTGCGCCTCATGGAATACATAATTTACGCATATCCGGGTTTGTCCACCACCGTCGTGGAGGAACAAGCCAAACTTGCTACCTATCCGGCGGTCTGCGCCACGCTGCTCGGCTCACGTGCCAGTACTTTCCGAAAGGCGTTGAGAGAAAGCGGCGAGGGATGGAAATTTTCGAAGGCAGATGTGGTACGGTTTGGCCGTCTTTGGGAATCGTTGGAAGCAAACTACGGCATTCGTATCAGTAGTGAGGGACTTTGCACTATGCGAAAAGGCAGAGAACCTGCACCTTGGCCTGCTATGGACGCTTTATTGCCATTTTTCAACAAGGCATATACGATTTTTATTGCTAAACGCCATAAGTATGAGGATGTACAGGTAGCTTTGGACAGCATCGGAGTGATGCAGAAAATCGCGTAAATCCATGGGGGCCGGAGTGGAACACGTTGCGCCACGTTTGTGGGTGAAAAGGTTGTCAATTCTTGAGTCTCGTGACCTGAAGCGCGAAATCCGCACTATCTTCTTTGAAACCGGTCTCAATTGTGTTGTGGGGCGAAGCAGTCGCTGCCCCGATGATGATGCGGCAGCTCCAGCCATTGCAGGGCATTCTGTCGGCAAAACATCCATGTGCCGTCTTTTACGTTACTGTCTTGGCGAGAAACGGTTTGCCACAGAAGATGGCGAAGAGGCTATTCACAATACATGGCCCCATGCCTGGGTGGCTGCAGAAGTTTTTATAGACAACATGCCCTGGACAGTCCTTCGCCCTCTTGGCAGCAAAGCAA
Source organism: Desulfovibrio simplex (assembly GCF_055387835.1). NCBI lineage: Bacteria > Pseudomonadati > Thermodesulfobacteriota > Desulfovibrionia > Desulfovibrionales > Desulfovibrionaceae > Desulfovibrio > Desulfovibrio simplex. The sequence goes on along the minus strand of NZ_AP042377.1, from coordinate 1,410,686 downwards.
ACAGTCTTGCAACCCAAGGTAAGATGGTGGATGTCTTTGCATCGGCAACCCCTGAAGGTTTTGGTGCGTACTGCGCAACGCTTGAAGCCTTTATCCCCCCATATCTGCACCGTTCTGACATCCATTTCCAATGGCTTCACCTCCTGTCGTGGCTTTCGCGGGATCAGGAAAGTCGGTTGCATTGTCTTTATGAGTGGCGTGCCGAGGAGTCGGAATCTGAAACGCCTTCTTTCCCCAAGCCTGTAGTGCATCCCAATTACCTCATGAGCGGCGTGCTGGGGTTCATCAGCCCGGAGCTTGCCCGCCTCGCCGATGAACGCCAGCAGTTGGAAAGCGCGTTGGAAAGTCTGAAAAACAAAGAAAAGTCGACGAAGGAAACTCCGACATACAAGCATCGCTTTGCTAAGGAGCGGCTTGCTGACCTCATTGGCCATTTTGAAGAGGTTTCTACACAAGGTAATGTGTTCGATGCAAAAAATGTGGCCGGTCAAAAGCTGGATGCCACTGAAGCCCTTCTCAAGGCGAAACGTAAGAGCCTGGATGCCTTTGAAAATGAGCGCTCACAGTGGCAGGGCAAAATTCAAGGACTTCAAAAGTCTTGGGGAGAGCTTGACGACCTGCTGGAAGTCCTTGCGCCTGGCCCTAATGAAAATACGACTGTTGGATTGGAGGAAAAGAGGCAGCGCAAGAAGAATATTGAAGACCACATAGCGCAGCAAAGTGAGTGCGCACATATTCCCGTCAGGCTTGGTGAGTGTACCCACATCAAAAAATGGTTGGATAATTGTCGACTATTGAAATTCGACGAACAAAGCCGCGAGGCTCAGCTCAAAGCCATGAGTGCCGAAAAACGAGCAGAGTTCGAGGCCTTCACTGCCAAGCGTGAGCAGCAGAAAAAACAGTATGCACAGGCCAGCGAAAAAATTCGCTGGCTAGATGAAAAGAAAGCAGGACTGCAAGCCGCCATAGATGTTCATATTCAGGAAAAAACACGCATTGAGAATGCCTTAAGAGAATATCTGGATGCACATGCTGAGTTGAACGGAAAAAAGACCGAGAGTGAACTGGCTTTTGTACATGCCGAAATACAGCAAATGTTGGCGCGGTTGCAAGATGTAAAAAATCAGCAGGGCAACACTAAAGCGTTGCAGCATGAGCATGTTACGGCGCTCAAAAGCCTTTTTGACCGTACCGTCAAACAGATACTCGGCAAACATTTTGCTGGAAAACTGAGAGAGAAAGATGGTAAATGGCTGATAGATATCTTTGAATCTGGGCGCAACTCCGGCCAAACTTACCGAACCATCGGGCACATTCTCTTTGACGTGGCGGCCGCGCTCTTTACTCGACCGGGTGAAGGGCATCACCCCGGACTGCTGATTTTCGATAGCCCACGCGAAACAGATATGGCCGATGATACCTACGCACGGTTCTTGCTTGCATTCAATGCCTTGGCAACGTTGAGTGGGGGATCATCCGTGCCCATCCAGTGCATCCTCACCACGACAACCCCACCACCAGAAGAACTGACTAACACCATCCGTGATGAGTTGGCAGCCTACCCGTCTGAAAAGCTGCTTTTCAAAAAGGAATTGGGTGGCCGAGCCTCGTTGTTGGAAGATCTCTCGTAGGATATTTTTTTCGAGGTGTCTGCAGAATGGCCAATGAAGACTTAATGGAAGAGCAAATGCTGTGTCATCTCTGCATTGGCGATGATTATCTCAAGAGAGAGATCAAGCTGAATGGAGCTCTCGGCGTATGCTCCTGTTGTGGTGAAGAACTAGAGGGATATACCTTTGAGGAGTTGGCAGATATTGTTGAAAGGGTATTTGAGACACACTTCTGCAGGACGGCAGATCAGCCGCACTCATGGCAACTCACCCTGCTGGCTGACAAAGAATCCGATTACGAATGGGAGCGCGAAGGAACTCCGGTTATTGCTCTTATTGCTGATCTTGTGGGCATTTCTGAAGAGTCTGCGCAGATTATTCAATCAATCCTTGAAGAGAGACATTCTGATTTTGAAAGTGCTGCAATGGGCGAAGAAACAGAATTTTCTGATGAGAGTTACTATGAGGAACGGCGTGTTGATGATCGGGCATGGCAGAGTGAATGGCTTGCCCTTGAACATTCTTTAAAAAATGAGAACCGTTTTTTTAATTCTAGTGCTGAACACGTATTAGGCAATATTTTTAAAGGCATTTTTAAAATTCAAGCATCGTCAGGAAAATCGGTGATAGTTGATGCTGGGCCTGACACAGAGTTTAATACAGTATGCCGAGCCAGAGTGTGTCAGTCTGACGAAGAAATAAAACGTGCAATAAGTTATCCTGATCGAGAGATTGGCCCTCCACCGTCACGTCTTGCTACTGCCGGTAGGATGAATGCCCAAGGCATATCTGTTTTTTATGGTGCACAAAACGTCGACACTGCAATTGCCGAGGTGCGCCCCCCTGTTGGAAGCCAAGTAGTTGTGGCTTTTTTCGAAATAATTCGTCCTCTCAAGCTCCTTAACCTAGATGCGCTCAGCAGCATCGTTGAAAAAGGAAGTGTTTTTGATCCTCAGTTTGCAGGACGCTTAGAGAAGGCGGCTTTCTTAAGTACCCTCTGCAAGCGCCTTGCCCGGCCAGTAATGCCCAACGAACAATCTTTTGAATATTTGCCTACGCAATGTGTCGCAGATTTTCTTGCGGGTGCCCATAAACCAGCTCTTGATGGAATCATGTTTCCCTCTGCACAAAAGCCAAATAGCGGCATGAATATTGTCCTTTTTCATAAATCAGCTCGAGTAGAGGAAAGAATAGTCCCAGATGGGGCAACGATTGAAGCTAGCACATACACGCTGTATGACGAGGAATATGAAAGAGAGTATAGTGTTGTTGAACGATTGCCCAATTTACAAAAGAGCAAAGGAGAAAGGGAAGTTTCGCAAGTATTGCCGTGGATTAGCGATTATTCAGAAGAACAGCGCGGTGGCGATACTCGTGAAGTTAGCCTGCGCATTTTGCTTGAATCAATCTGTGTGCAAGTCATAAAATCTGTATCTGTAACTGCAAAAGAATTCTCTGTTTCGCGGTTTGAATATGAAGGGCTCGAAAGTTACATGGATTTTTAGATTATTTATGATGGCCTGTAAGTGAACAGTGATGCACCATTGTGGAACAAATTGTCGTTGTATTCAAAGTCGTGATGCCAACTTCTGCGCTGCATGTGTCCTCCTGCTGATGTATCGTGTTGATGAGGGCATGTTGTGGGAATGGGCTGGGGAGTAATGGCGTCGCATCATGAGACTCTATGTGCTCAATTTTTGCCTGAGCCATGTCATAAAACTTGTGCGCTCATAGGCAACTTTTTTCCCAATTCTTACCCTTACTGATGGTCCCGTCCCCATGGCATCAGCATTGGACATGGTTTTGGGGGCCAGAAGGCCCCCCATGCATTTGGAAGCAACATCCCGCGTGAAGACTGGTGGGAGTTCTTTTTCCAGAGCATCGAAAAATCGATCTGTGCCATAGAGATTGGTGATGTGCGTGCGATGTGACCGCATGTGGCTACCTCATCGGGTTAAATTGTGTGGTGGTGGGCATACTATATAGAGAAGGGCAGTAGGATTTTGGTTTTCCTACTGCCCTCAGCATTAGAATTTCCGCACACTCGCACAGCTCGCACACCACGCACACTACATTTTCTCAGTTTCAAAAGTCATTATCCTCAAGGGGCTGATACTCAATTGAATACTTTCCTCTTGTCGGCTGAAGATTATCCATCGTGTCAGGTACAGACTCGCCATACAGCTTGCCCTTGATAATGGCGAACCCCCTGGGCCGATTGTCGTTGCTACCTTGCCAGAACTGTTCTCGTACTTCACCGTCCTTGGTCAGAATCAGCAGCCCTTTCTCCTTCAGATTGGCGACAAGAGCTTTGTACTGAAAATCCTTGCAGATTTCGGCCACTGCGTATGCACGGGGGATAAAAAAGCAGTCTTGGTTATCAGTCGTAAGCCTCTTGACTGGGAAGGTATCGCTTATTTTTCCGTAAAACTCAGCACGGGCCTGAGACAGTAGCCTGTCTGTTGCTTTTTCAATCTCAAAGTCTACCGCACCATTTCTGTCCCGGAGCCACCAGTCAAAGCAATGTTTCATCGCGACCATTGCTTCTCCAGCCGACCAGGGCAGTATACCGAGACGTATGGCGATTTCACCTACACCCGCCAGGAAGGCAAAATGATCGGCTACCCGCTTGGATTGTGATGACAAGGCGATGCGGTCAAGTCCGTCAAGGAACTTGTCCATGTGTCCATAGATCGCGTCACAAATCCCATCCTTGTCATCCTTGATGTGCTGAATCATAGCTCGTAATGGGGCACCACGATATTCCTTACTGTTTTGCACCAGCATGTCGGAAAACTCTCCAGCAGACATGTCGTCAGGCACAATCGTGAATATACCGTGATCTGTGCCGCCGTCTGCAAGGATGCTGATGACGCGTACTTCATGTCCGGCCATGGCTTTGTTTCGATAACCCTGGTCAGCACGGTCAGATATGGACACTTCGCCTGAAGACAGAAAAATCAAATTCCACATTGGTACACGGCGACTGACGCCGGTCTTTGAGGAGCGTGATTTGCCCTGGCCATTGGCAAGCATATAGGCTGCCTGGGCCACGACATCAGGGTCACACTGGTTGATTTCATCAAGCAACAGGCAGTTGTCGTTATGTTGCTCTGCGATGCCTTCGAGGCCGTTGTCCGTCGTCCGCCATGATTTCAGTTCTCCACCAGTGACAGTACCCGCAACATGAAGGCTCGTAGTCTTGCCACTGGAAGAATTGCCATAAAGGTGGATGCCAAAACCTGAATGTCTCACGAGCGTGAGCAAGGGGCCGGACAGGGCCGCAATAATCGTCACCTGCAAGAGGGGATTGTCCTCGCAATATCGCCCTATATGCTCTTTCCACTCTTCGAGCGTTCCCTTTGCCTCAAACAGCTTAAACGCCACTGGGAAGCGGGAGCATAGGTACTCGTTCTGATCGTCCTGACTTCCCAAATCAAACGGTACGAATTTGTTGGCCTTTGCAATCCAACCATTTTTCTCAACGATCAAAGCCCGTTGCTTGGGTGTTGCCTTGTTAAGATATTGTAGAAGACGCTGACGGGGCGATCTGCCAGGCTCCAGTAGCAAACCAGCTTCCGACAAAAGCGTAAGCGCTTCTTCGCCTGAACCGTTTAAAGATGTGAAAGGCACAAGGCATTGATGGCGGATGCCGTCAGGGTCGCACACTTCAATGACTTTTGACCAACCGCAGTTTTCGGCGTCACGGGCAGAGGCCTTTACTTCAATTGATGAAGAAACTTTTTCATAAACGGTTTTATCACTGGCATCTGAATAAAATACAAGCCCTTCGGGCAATACGGCAAAGGCTTCAATTCCGGGAGACTCAACGAGCTTCCGCCGATAAAGATCCATAGGGCATTTTACCCGGCAGCCACCTGAACAGGGGAAATCCTTTTGAACCTCTTTGCATGTGATCGGCGAGTAACTTCTGGCATTATTCAGTTTTTTCTGGGCCTCTGCTTCATGATACCGCCGAGGATCAAGTTGACTGTACAGGTGGAACATTCTCTGTCCCAATGCCCCACAATGAGCAAATATTCTGGAAAGCGCGAACCATTGCGGCTCTGAGACTTCACTCGCATGCTGGGCACAGAAGGTCACAAATTCGCATTCTGTTTCAAGGCTTGCAACCTGACTATCGGTATTACGCCTGTCAGCAGTAAGACAAACAACCCTTTTGGCTTGCAAATAGGCTTCTTCCAGCATGGGAGCGCACACGAGGCCAATTCGATTTCCTTCACAATTAACATGCCGATCTGATTTTACGATTTTTTCAAAAAACGTAGCATCGTTACGCATGATTTCATCGTGCGTGACCGGTACCTTGTAGTTGCCATCGGCCCGCTGGATATGCGGCAGGCGTATGAGCTGGCCTCTGCCACCTTTGAATCCGTTTGGGTCGATGCAAAGGTCTTCAGGGGTTAGTTTACGGCTTTCTTTGATTGCATTAAGGACTGTGCCATCCCAGAGATTCTTAGTTGTGAACATGTTGAGAATTTGGCTCAGCATATGCCGGTAAATAGCGGGCAACTCAATATCTCCCGATTCTGAACCGATAAGCTCACGGGGTATAACAACATGGAAGCCCTTGCCACCACTGGCGTAATAGTGCAGATGATTGGGGTTTATGCCATATTTATTGTTAAGCAGCCTGCTGAAAATACGAACAGCTTTAAGTGCCTTATCAATATCACCCACCTTGCCCAGAGAATTTTCATCATTATCAAACAGTTCTTTCTTGGCATCGAAGTCCAGCACCATGTCACCATAGCGCATGGGCTGAGTTTTGCCCTTTTCTACAGGCCCGCTGAATTCGTAAATGGAAATGGCGGTATAACCGTCGCGTACAGCTTCTTTAATGCCTTCTTTTGAAGCGGGGTACTCTCTCCATTGTCGAGACATTTCCGCAAAATCTGCGTGTTCCTGATCGGCATGGCCCGCGTAGACTATCCGTTCTTCCTTCTGCTCTGTCGGCGTAGAGGAACCATCCAGGCTTTTCATGACAACTCCTGATAAGTATGCGTGTGATAGTCGTTCAGGGCCGAAATGGTCTGCACCGGGCTATTACACATATACTAATCAGCAGAAATGTATTTTTTTATTTTGTTTTTGCAGATGTGTGTTTTTGTGCTGTGCGAGGTGTGCGAGCTGTGCGAGAACTCAAAACACCTGAAGAAGGCGAGGGGCACAATTACGCGCAGGGACGTGGTAACCATCAAGCCAGACCAGGAGGTTTTAGAGGCATGCCGTTCTTTGCCAGGCGTTATCAGCAACCATCAGGACTAGCGTTGCATCCTTGAAATACGCCGATACATGAAGCACCTCAATGTTCACGCCCCACAAGCTAACAGCCTTGTTGAAATATCGTGGTTAAACGTGAACGCACACTAGATGTTTCGCAAAAGCGACTACGCCATCGGCTGGTGCAACAATTTTTTTATTGCATCAATCAGAGCTTTAAACTCCTCCTCAATGCCTTTTCTTGTGTCCTCGTCTAAAGGTTTTCCCGCTTCTTTTGAAATCTTGCTCATCATTTTTGAGGCATAAGACTTCAGTCGCGTCACGCGTTTATTAGCTTTGGGGGAAGGAGATTCAACGGATACACTAGCATTTTCATCAATTTGATCTGTCGGTTTGTCATGACTTAAATCTTTTAGATTGCCATTCATATTTTTTTCATGCATCTGCTTAAATTTTTCAAATTCAGCGAGCTGTTTCGTTGGATCGCTAATCTTTGCGAGCTTCAGCAATCTATTTTTTGACCAAAAAGGACTCCGCATTGCTTCATTTTGAATTTCATCGGGAAGATGGCACAGTTTGAGTAACTCTGACATAGTGTTTTGTGCTTTACCCAATTTTTTTCCGAGTTCTTCCTGCGTAATGCTATAATCATTTATGATTTTATTTGCTGCACGAGCTTCTTCCATGGGGAGCAAAGAGCAGTGCTGCATGTTGTCTGTCAGTGCTGTAATCTGATGCTTTCCAGTGACAAGACACGCAGGGACTTCTTCAAGATTAACTTCTTTGGCAGCCCTGTATCGCCGCTCTCCAGAGACTATGATTTTTTTACCATCTTCTATCCTATAAAGCAGAGGAGTTAGAATCCCATTAGCCTCAATGGATTCTTTGAGTTCTTTCAGTTGATCAGGAGCAAAATACCGCCTCGGCTGTTCAGGGTCTGGATGCAATTGAGACAAGGCTATGCGTTCAATTTCTTTATTTGGCTGCCGGCTATTCATTTCTTTTCTCCTCTTTCTCGTGATTACCCCGGGATGGCTCTTGGATTCCGAAGGAGCAGAATTTTCGATTTTATCAGATACTTTCATTTTTCATTTCTCCACATTTGTCGACATCGGAGCTCCGATGTTGGTAGCACCACGAACAATTGGTATGTATTTTCGTATTGCCTACGCGAAAAATCAACCATTTCCAAGAAAAGTTCTGAAGCCTAATGCCAGTTGAGCAATAAGTAGGGCTTGGGTGAAGCACGGGTTAGAACAAGAAGGTTTAGGCTGGTGGAGAATGGATTTTTTACTAGAAAATAATGCGCTATGCATTTTTTTTAAATTTTCGAAAGTTCTGTTGATCAACTAGCTATTATAATGATTTTATTGTTATTATTTGATTTTTATCCCGCAATGCGGGATAAAAATGCGGCATAAAATGGGGGATGGCAATAAAAATATGCGGGATAAATAAATGATCATGTGGCATGCTTATCATGCATCTCTTACGACAATTACTTTTTTTTCAATCGGTATCTGGTTTGGTTGTTTTCGCCAAAACTCGCAATAAGGCCCATCCTTTCCAAAGCTTTCAAAGCATTTCGCGCGGCTCCCTCCTTAACTCCGAGTGCGTTTTGAATATCCTTATTCTTAATCTCCTTGTCCGAGTGTACTCGGAAATATTCGTATGCCTTCCGCTGAGATGCAGACAGGTTGTCGGCGGCGACACAGGGCTGGCCGCTTTTATCATTCTGTTGCGCACCTTTTTCAGCCAAAGGCTCAATAGGTATGCCCTGTACAACTTCCCATTTTCCATCAACAGGTAGTCTGTATATAGGCCTTTGGCCTTCAAGCTCGGGGGAAACTTTACATTTTTTGATGAACATGCGCACCACAGGGCCTTTTTGGGCAAGGGTGTCTCGCAATGGTACGGGACAATCTTTTTCTTTTTCAAGGTGCTCGCGGCCTTCCAAAGAGATAACGTTCTGGCTCAGACTTTCGAGATCCACGGGGCCTTTAAAATCTTTTCCCTCTTTATTGGTATGGTGTGCCGTAACAACACCAATATTCGACCGCTTCAACTTATCAATAAACGTCAAAAATGGTTTGGCATCTTTTGTAGCTTCTGGTGCAAGGCTTAAAATATTATCTATAAAAACGAAATCTATACCTTCTTGTCCTATTCCCTCTATAAAAATATTTTGCCATTCATCATCAAGGATATCTAAGGTGCTACCTTTATGTAAGACAGACATATTTGTTTTAAGTAATTGGCACACACCATCCTGCCCTTGCACGAGTTGATTCGCCCTGACTTTGAAGTCTTGACCCACTTCACCATCAAGGTAACAAATTTTGCACGCTGGTGAGGCGGCCCAGCAAAAGCACGGCGTCCCTGTGGCCAAAGCACATGCAAGCGCTATACTCACCCAGCTTTTTCCTGCGTTGGAAGGCCCCCAAATCAGTGTAGCATACTGGGGACAAAACATATCTCGCAAGGTCACCGACGAACTGTTTCTCCTATCAGGGGCATCCGGAAGATCCCCGAATGGGATAAGGCTAATGCCCTCTTGCCCCGTCTTTTTGCTTTGTCCTTTAGGTAGCTCAATGCCCACCTCTTGCTTCCATTTTCCTAACTCATCCGCAAGTATGGCTTCGTTCTTGATCTGATCCAGAAGCCGTGCAATGGAATTTGAGTCTACTTCACGTGCATGCTCACGAAAAACTTCTTGATTTTCTGTTTTGTATTCTGAGAAATCAATGGACGCACCCTGAAGAGCAAGTGGCCAAGGATAGATATTAATATTTGTTGCGTTACTCTTCTGGCATTGTTTAACGAGTGTATCAACAAATTTCCATGATGGCAGCCTGGGGTCAGCCACAATAGTAACAGGATGGCGTATTAAAGAAGAGTAGGGGAGAGACAAGAGGATGTCTTCGCCTCCCACAAATCCAGTAATAATTGGTTTTGCTAAGTCCAGCTCTGCCTGTCGTGCACATTGCCGAAGGTACAGGGCAGTTTTGATGTCTGCGCAGAGCAGAACGGGATGCTTTTCGTGCATAATAAGCAAATCATGCGACAAGAACCGCAGAGGAGCAGCTTGTGCTCCAATCATCATTTCATTTTTTTTAATATGATCACGTACTGCAAAAACAAAAATATCGCCATTTTTATTGTCTGAGTAGTGACACACAGCATATGAGAAATCATCTCTAAAGTTATTTTGCTTGTCCATCAATAGTTTTATAAAAGGAGAGCAACCTTCACCCATGCTTACAAGTTGTGGCGTTGCATCTGTTGGTTCATGAGTTGGCTTATATGTATGTTCATATGGACGGGTTGCGGTAATTTTTTCTGGAAAAGCGGAAAAGCAGTACTCAGGTTGAATTCGTAGTGCCTTGCCCAGAACCATCGCTGCAATAAGAGGATGTCGTTTCACCTTCATTGCAATCGTTGGCAAAAGCTCACAACGAGAAGATTCATCAGAGATGTGTTGCACTTCATCATAGGTAGCGCCAAATTCACGAAGAATGCTTTTCTGATACATGATCGGTATAGAATAAAATGTATGAATGACCAGCCCCATATAAAAATCAATATGAAGATCATTACTAAAATATCGAGAAATTTTAAAATTATCACACTTGCTAATCTCTTTGGCTATGTCTATTTTGTATTTATCAAAAGCATTGGCCCAAGAGATGTTTCCCTTGTTGTCATTATAACGATTCATGGCGCTCTCCAACGTGCAAATAATAATTTAGTTATAAGCTAAGAAATTTCAATATGCATAACACTAAATACATATATTGTATCTGAGCTTTTCGATTATCTCGGTATAAAGAGTGTCTGGCGGAAATTTTGCGCCGTACTGCTTGGCTGCCAGCATGGGCAGTTCATGCCCAAAAATTTGTCTGAAATAATCATTTTGCAGGCCGCGTTGTTTATAAAAATCGGCAAAGGTGTGTCTGAGTGAGTGAAAGGTTTTACCCGATGCGTCCCCAAGAGCAGCCGTCACCACGGATTTAAACTGCTTTCCTGGCTGCTTGCCAAATTTAATCGCGCCGTCTGATTTGTTCAAATCAGGGAATAGCCGGGTATGCTTTTCCTTCGCAATGTCTGCGTGATAGTCCAACAGGCCCAATTGCAGCAAAAAGGGATGCACAGGTACGATTCTTCGGGCATTTTTGTTCTTCAGCAGTTTGGGGCGGTCAAGTTCATCCAGGCCGGAGTCGTTGATGTCGATGACCCAGATATCCTTTGTTTCACTTTCATAAATGTCAGTGCAGTGAAGTTGGGCAATTTCTTCAAGGCGCATACCTGTAAAAAGAGCGATGAAGGGGATCCAGTAATAGGAGAGCGATTTAAATTCCTTCCGCAAAAATCTAGAATGCGAGAAAATTTTGGTGATTTCTTCAGCAGAAAAAGCTTGGCGCAGTTCAATCGCTTGCCTTGTATCCTTGATTTGCAGGCGCGTTGCCGGGTTAGATTCCAGAACTCCTTCCCGAACATACCACGCCAGCATGCCACTTACTGCTTCTACTAGAATGTTGACGGTCTTGACGTTCAGGGTTGTTTTGATGTTCAGCTCAAGCAGCTCTTGAATACTTTTCCCTTTGAATTCTTTTATTTTTTTACGGTTAGGAGGAAGTTTTCGCAATGTCTCACGGAAGTGCCGCATGTCCTCACGGGTGATGTCTTGAATGGACTTGTCGCCTATGATGGATAAAAATTCGCTCAGGCGGCCTCTGTGGTCCCTTACGCTGTGCTCGCGCCACTCTCCGTCTTGAAGCTTTTGGTTGATATACCGTTCCATAGCTTCGGAATAGAGCACTGCCTTCTGAGGCGGTCTGGATTGATGCTTTGATTTTATTTCGGCTGTGGCAGAGACTTCCGAGGACTGGTTACCGTTCTCATATGGGAGTTTGCCAAAATCCCGGCCCATGATTTCTTCTTCTATCAAAAAATCCCCACGCAATCGAGCTACTTCGATGCGGTGCATGGTGATTTGCATTTCGTTGTATGCCTTGACTATCTGTAAATAGTTTTCTTCCGAAAGTTCTTCCCGGGTAAAGGCTCCAGATCTGAATAACTCAATAAGGCAGTCTGGTGCGAGTTTTTCCAGTGCTTTTTTAGAGTTCCAGCGCAAAAGCATTTCAGCCTGCGATGCCCGCAGTTGATCGTAGGGAATAACAGTATCGCCCACTACGAGAGCTTTTTTTTCGGAAAGATCCTCATGGTCTCGTTCCAGAAGCCGCTGGAGCAAGATATTCATGCGGCGGCGGATTTCCTTGTAGTCCAGCATTGTCCCCTCAAGAAATATTTTCCCTACTTCCGCAAATAGCATGCGGGCACGAAAGCGCGCCGTTCTCAGATAGGATGTTCGCAAACTGATCCGTAACTCATTACGGCCCAAAGCACGCTTGAAATCCTTGGGCAGGGCATAACGAAAATAGTAAATGCCTCTTTTGAGCCCAAGATACGCTGGGACACGTTTTTTGTCATTTCCAAGATTGCCGGGAACAACTGGTAGGTTTGCTGCTAGGCGTGTAGGAGTGAGAGGGGACATGGGGTTTCTCCTGGCAACGGCAAAACAGGTTTACGCCAAATTTTGTCTTGCCTTTGACCCCGCGCTTTGCCCCCAAAGCCCACAAACGCGGGTTTTTGTCTGGTGCCTATGCTGTGCACTGGACAAAAAAATATGTCGTTACAAGCTGTTGCTTGTAACGACATTAGAAAAATGGTGCCGAGGGCGGGACTCGGCAGGCGAATGAAAAGGACTCGAACCAACTGGCTGTATTGCTTGATAAGTTAAAAGAGCAGGGTAGTTATGGTGACCCAGTGAGTGGCACACTCACACGCTGTGCCGTATACCCTTTTTTAGCCCATCTCGCCCCCATCAGCAAGGGGCAATACGCCTCACGTCTGCCGAACCCCATTTATGAATTATGACAGACATACCCCAGACAGCTTTGTTACACCTCCTTGCCTGCGGCCTACGCTTCATTCCTTGCATCAGTTGACAATGCTGGTTTATATAGCTTGCAGAATCTGTTGAAACATTTCAGACAGCAAATGAAACTGTGCCGTTGAAATTGGCAAGTGAGACAAGTGTGGTCCTGCCTCACTTGGAGGATTTATGTACCAATATACCCCGCGTTACCCAAAGGCATTCGGCCATCCTGCCTGGAAGCTGTATGGCTCTGTAAATGATGCTCTTCAACAAGACTTGTTATGGCGTAAAGTCCAGACAGATCCAGTTTTTGCTTCAAGCTTGGCAATGCTTATTGACCCTTGTGCAAGGCAAGTAGACAAGGACATATTTCTGGCTGATGGAACTGCTGTTTCTTTGCATCCTGAAAGCTGCGGTGCGTATACTACCCGAAGTAATCGTTGTTCAGATTGGCTGTACGGGAACAGCGAAGATAAGAAACTTATTTCAGATGCTGAAAAATATCCAGCATCTGGCGGATTTTACCTTGGGCCGCTTTACCGACAGAAAAAAGGATGGCTCCCCCAAAACGTCTACTCCAACATCCTCCAACATTTGGGGGTGAGCTTTACTCAAGAGGATCGTTATCTGTTTAATCGAAAGGCTTGTCACAACAGCGTGTTGATGACGGACATAGACAAGCAGCATGCGGAACAGACCATCGAAGACTTTCTGATAGATTTTGGATTCAAAACATTTGAAGTGTATTGGTACTCCACAGAGAATGGAAGTACAGCTTTTGGTATTGTGTATTTTTTTAATGAATCAGGAATGGTTGCTAAGCTTCCCATATCTGCCTGGCAGCGTGCTGGTAACTCTACTGGTAATGTTGTTTTTGATCTGCTTTATCCTCCTCATAATTGTCCTTTGTATGACCTACATGAACTGTCACGGTGGCGCGGTAGATCTAAATATGTCCTTATATGTGCAAATGAGTGTACATGCGAGACTATCAAACAGGATCACGCATGGATATCTAAATGTCTACCAATAACGACATACAGTTCGGTTGAAATAAGCGATTGGGCATCCTTGGGTTCATTGATTCCGCTTATTTTTCCAGACAACACGGCTGCCGGATGTTGGCAAGCTTTTGAGGTATTCTTGGCACTGAAAACACGTGGATTGTCTCCATATTTCTTTAAGCGTCAGAAAATAAATAATATTTCTAGTTTAGTTCAAGATATCTCTGCAATAGCCAGGCAGGACGGTGAATGCGATCTTTTTGAATTCGCAAAACATTGCCGCCGTGAATTTGGCGTGGAGCCCCCTCAGGGGATTTTACCCCAAGGGCAGCCTTTGTTGGAGTTGCCAGGTGGGGAAAGCGAGCCAGAGCCACTTCTGGAAGGGTTGCTTTCTTTGGGTGACCAGATGACCATATTTGCGTGGCGTGGCGTAGGGAAAAGTCTGTTTTCGCTTCTATTGGCTCTGTGCTTCGCAAATGGGCATAAGGCGCTTGGCGGGCGAGTGCGCCCCTCGCGCAAGTATCGTGTGCTGCTAATTGACGGGGAAATGTCCTCCCGCAGCCTGCAAATGCGTGCTCGCTCAATCATCAATGCGCTTGGATTGCCGGAGGATGCTGCGAATAAACTCCAGGTCCGCTCATCCGTGGTAGATAAAAAGGATTTGGTGCTGGACACGGAAGAGGGGTGGATAGATTTGTTACCCGATCTTGAGGCTGCTGATATCATCATAGTGGACAGCCTCTTTAAAATTATTCCGTCAGCCATGAGTTCGGATTATACTGCCACAAAGGAATTAAATAATTTTTATAGCTGGTGCAGGCGACATGGTAAAACTGGCATCGTAGTTGATCATCAGGGGAAAAATGGACATGCCGCTTTTGGCTCGATGGGGAAAGACATCGGTGTGGATGCTGTGTTGCAACTGTCTCGACCGAAAAATAAAAATATAATTGAAGCAACAGTAACAAAAAATCGTAATTTTGAATTCAATGATCCGTGTTGGGTCAGATACAGCATCAAAAACGAATCCGGTAGGTTAACCTTCCAGTTCAATGACCAAGCGGCAATATCATCGTCTGCTGCGGCCCTTCCGGCAAGCGAGGACGAAGTTATGGAAAATTCAGATGACAATATGTCCATTCCTAATAAGCCGGATATTAATCAAACCATCATCGACTATATCACTAAGCATCCTGATCAAGCGCAGGGTGAGGTCGTCACGGAATTGATGGAACCGTTACAACTTGGGCGTAGTGCTCTCTCGGTGCGCATAAAGCAGCTGCGTGAGGCAGGTAATCTTAATTTTTGGAAAAAGGCACCTGCCGCCAAGGGCAAGCATGAAGTATCATCCTCAGCTTCGGGTCAACCAGACAAAGGGGAATAATAGCAAGAGCTCTTATCATTTCTGTATCAAACGGAACGGTGAATTAGGCCCAGATGAGTGTTGGAAAAATTTTTCACAGAAAAAGGTCGCCATTTTGAGCGGCCTTTTTTGTGGCGTGTCGTGTGATAGGGTGGCAGCCTCTAGCATTGAGCGCAGGCCATATCCCGTCAATCCCATCCATTCCCACATGGCTTCTTTCCTGTATTCTTTAATATCCTTTCTCTTCTCTCATTGAGTAGGTTGGCAGGCATATTCACTGTCCATCCATCCATACACAGTCCCTCTTAAGAGGGACTGTGTATGGATGGATGGATCAGCGGAATCTGCCAACCTACCTATCAAGGAGGAGAAAGACTATAACATAAAGAAAGAATCCAAAACAAGGCCAAAGCAAAAAATCAAAGTCTGTTGCAGGTTATATCGCCGCACAGATGTCGCTGTGCGGAATTTTGGCAAAAGCCCCGTATTTTTCAGGTGGTTTGGCTTTCGCACAGCACGCACACCCCGCACAGCGCAAAAATACGCATTTCCAAAAAAATTAAAGAATGCATTTCTGCTGGTTAGTATATGTGTAATAGCCCGATGCAGACCATTGTGGCCCTGAACGACTATCACGCGCATACTTATCAGGATTTATTATGGAAAGCTTGAATTGTTCATCTACGACAACAGGACAGAAGGAAAATCGGATAGTCTACGCGGGCCATGCCGACCAGGAGCACGCGGATTTTGCGGAAATGTCTCGCCAATGGCGTGAGTACCCTGCTTCAGAAGAAGGTATCAGAGAAGCCGCGCGTGACGGCTACACAGCTGTTTCCATTTACGAATTCAGCCACCCCGTGGAAAAAGGCAAACCCCAGCCCATGCGCTATGGGGATATGGTGCTGGACTTTGACGCCAAGAAAGAAGGGCTTGATAACAATGGCAATTCTTTGGGCAAGGTGGGTGACATTGGCAAGGCGCTTGAAGCTGTCCGCATTTTCAGCAAGCTGCTTAATAAAAAATACAGCGTAGACCCCAACCATTTGCAGTATTTCGCCAGTGGCGGCAAAGGCTTCCATGTGGTTATCCCGCGTGAGCTTATAGGTTCAGAAGCTGGTGATATTGAGCTTCCGGCCACATACAGGCATATGCTTCAGGCCATGCTGAACATTGGTGCGAATAGAGAGCTTTGGGACGGCATTGTTCTTGATGCTCTCAAGGATAGCCGCAAACTTACCCCTGAAGACCTGTGCATTGATCCAAACGGGTTCAAGGGGGGCAAAGGCCAGCTTATCAGGCTGCCCCATATCCAGCGGGCGGATGGCAATTACAAGGTGCCTGTCACATATGACGAAATCATGCACAATGGCGCTTCTTTTTTTGAAGACGTCGTCAGGTCAGACCGGCATATTGAGGGTGAAGGCATTCGTGAGGGTATCACGTGCGCCCCCCTGCTGGAAGAAGCTTACCTACAAGCTAAAAAGTTTGCTTGCCTTCCCGCAGACAGGCGAAATGCCAGCAGTCAGATTGCAAGCATTGAAACTGAGTGCGAGTTCGTGACTTTCTGTGCCCAGCATGCGAGCGAAGTTACAGAGCCACAGTGGTTTGTTCTCGCCAAAATTATGGCCCACTGTGGGGCATTAGGGCAAAAGCTGTTCCACATGTACAGCCAGCTTGATCCGCACCGCTATAATGAAGAAGAGGCACGGAGAAAGCTGCGCAATGCATACAGCTACCCGCCCGTCACATGCAAGGAAGTCCAAAACGTATTCCCCTGCTCAGGCGGCTGTCGGGTAAAATGCCCTATGGACATTTATCGAAGAAAACTTGCCACTACCATTGAGGAGGGAGCCTTTGCCGTGCTGGATGAGGGGCTTGTGTTTTACCCTGATGTCACTGACAAAACCATCTTTGAGCTAGTCAGCTCCCATGTTGACGTAAAAGCCTCTGCTCGAGACGCTGAAAGCTGCGGATGGTCAAAAATCGTAGAGGTCCGTGACCCAGATGGCGTGTTGCATCAATGCCGAGTCCCTTTCACATCGTTAAACGGTAGCGGCGATGAAGCGCTTGTACTGCTGTCGGAAGCGGGATTGCAACTGGAACCAGGCAGGCAGGCCCGTCAACGGCTTCTTCAGTATCTCAACAAGGTAGAGCCGAAACAGCGGGCATTGATCGTTGAAAAGAATGGCTGGGTTGAAAAAGCCAATAAATTTGTGCCATTCGATTTAGGGGAAATTGATGGTTGTAGCGAATACCTTTGCTCACGCCTGCCAGTTGCGTCCAAGCTGTTTGAACAAAAAGGCACGTTGGAAGAATGGAAAAAGCATGTGGGCGTATATTGCAAGGGCAATCCGCTCCTGCAGTTGGTGACCGTTGCGGCCCTTTCTGGCCCCCTGCTAGCGTTCATGGGGCATTCTGGCTTCGGCATTCACATCTTCGGCAATTCTTCCAGCGGCAAAACCACAAGTCTTCATATAGCGGGTTCCGCAACCGGTGGCGAGCTAAAATCATGGCGAACAACAGATAATGGGCTGGAAGGCATAGCAGAGCAACATAACGACAATTGCCTTTTGCTTGACGAAATCAGTCAGTGCGACCCTGACGTGGTGGCGCAGGTGGCCTATATGCTTGCCAATGGCCAGGGCAAATCACGCTCTTCAAAGACTGGCGTCAGTCGGCGTGTGCCCACATGGAATTTGATCTTTTTGTCATCAGGGGAGGTATCCATATCGGACCGTGCTGACCAGGGGTATAGAAACAAAGCAATGGCCGGACATGAAGTGCGCGTCATCAGCCTTCTTGCAGACGGCGGTTGTAATTGTGGCATATTTTCAACTGTCCCAGAAGGGATGTCGGCTGGTGGGTTGTCCGACATGTTGGTGCAAAACAGCAATCAATATCGTGGTGCCCCCTTGCGAGCTATGATTCAGCACCTCAAAGATGATCGGGATAAAATTTGTGATGAGATATATAGGCATATGGAGCAATTCCTTGATGGTCTTGACCGTACGGCCTTATCTTCCCAGGCGAAGCGTGTGGCCGACCATTTTGCGTTGCTGGCTGGTGTGGGTGAAGTCACTATAGATCTCGGCATACTTCCTTGGTCAACAGGGGAAGCAATGGCAGCAATGAAGAGTTGCTTTGAATGGTGGCGGCGAGACAAAAATGGTGCTGTCGATTTTGAGATTGAAAAAGCGTCTGAAAAGCTTCTGTCTCTAGCTCGCAATGGGTTCTATGGAAAATGTGATGATGACTATCCAATTAAGAAAATCACGTCTGATGGAAAAGATTGTTTCTTTATCCCTCGTTCGTACGCTGTGCGTGAAATCTGCAAGGAGTATCAGTACAAGTCTTTTGTAGCAAATCTGAAGGAAAAGGGGCTGCTGGCACTGACTAAAGACGGTGAAATTCGGGAACAATTCTGGCAGGGCGATAACAGCAACCGGCCTAGAGGTTTCGCCATTATCAGAAAAAACCTATATGACGATCCAGATACAACAGAAGTTCATCAGTCTTTGGGCAAAAAAATTGACTACGCAGATAAAGACATGGACGATAATATTTTCTGAGAACTATTTCAGAAATAGCAAAAATTATCGTGTGCGAGCTGTGCGAGTGTGCGGAAATTCAAATACTGAGGGCAGTAGGAAAATTAAACTCCTACTGCCCTTCTTGATATAGTATGCCCAACACTACACAATTTAACCCGATGAGGTAGCCACATGCGTCCATATCACACTAACATTACCAGTCTCTACGGCACAGATCGTTTTTTCGACGCCCTAGAAAAAGAACTCCCACCAGTGTTCACTCGGGATGTAGCATCAAAGTGTATGGGGGGGCTATTGACTCCTAAAACTATGTCCAACGCAGACGCTTTGGGAACAGGCCCTTCTGTACGAGTTCGGCTTGGAAAAAAAATTGCTTACGAACGCGCAAGTTTTATGCACTGGCTGCGGCAACGACTCAGCGCGTGATCCAGGTCAAGTTCATCAGGATTGACACCTACTATGATTTGAATCAAATTTTACCTACACTCAGTAGCAGTTCGGTTGGCCGAACTGCTACAATAAGCTGTATTCATTGATTATCTGAGGGATTATGTCTGAATCTCAAGATCGTGAATATGAAATCGGAAAAATATACTTAATAGATATAAGCAAATTGATGCCTAACCCTGAGCAGCCCAGGAAATATTTTGACGAAGATGAGATCAAAGCCCTTGCAGCTGACATTGAAGTTAACGGCCTCCTGCAAAACATCACCTTTACCTGCCATGAGGGTAAGCTCATAATCATCTCTGGAGAAAGACGTGTGCGGGCTCACAAGCAGTTGGGGAAGGGAACAATAGAAACCAAGTATGTTAAAGGCGATCTTCTAACACTTGCCCTGATGGAAAACATACTTCGATCTGACCTAACAGCTATTGAGTTTGCTGAGTCTGTAGCTGCATTGCAAAAGCAGAAGAATTGCTCCAATGATGAAATTGCTGAAATGATTGGCAAGAAGAAAAGCACCATAAGCGAAATACTGAAGATTGCATCGCTTCCAGAAGAGATTCGCAATGACGCCAGAACAAAGCCCCTGATGACCCGTGAGCGTCTGTTGAAGGTCGCACGGAGGCGGCGGCACTTCTGGAGAAAGACTTCAAGAAGGCATTGAAAAAAGGATACGGCCCCAGTGAATTGAGCCAAATACTCAAGAACGAAGGCATCATCATTCCCGCGTATCTCATAAAACGATTTTTTGCGGAAAATGGGAATGCCTCTATCCCTCAAAAAAAGGGGGAAACGTCGGCATAAAAAAGCACCCAGAAAAGGCGTTTCTATTATCACTACTTCAACAGAGAAATTAGGATGTCACAGGCACATTTTTATAGAGCAGATTAAGGCATTAGCCCGCATTGCGAGTCCGGCTGACCGGCAAGAACTTCGGCAATGAGTTTTGCCCGACTTTTTACACCGTATTTTGAAAAAATATTGTAGACATGAGTCTTGGTTGTGCTTTCGCTGATGCATAGCGATTCCGCAATTTCCCTATTGGATTTTCCAGAAATGACAAGTTCAAGCACTTCTTTCTCACGAGAGGTCAGGGAATCTGGTATGGGAGGCGCGATCCTGTCTCGTATGTCCATCGGAAGATGTGTCTGCTGGGGCAGATACACATGACTTTTCAATAAAACGGCAAGCTGCCGATTGAGCGGGGGGAGGAGGATAAGCGTAATACAGTTTACTGTCAGTGCGATAACGGCGATCTCCGCCAGAGAAAAGGCGTGTGCCGACAGTCCGAGAACATCACCAAGCAGCACCCCACAGACGTTGGCAGAAAGTCCCATGCCGAACACGCTGACCGGATTTTCGGCATGATCCAGCATGGTCCCGAGAATGCTCCACCAGAACAGATCAAAAATGCCGCAGGCTCCCAGCATCAGTGTATTGATGATCAGGTAGTCGCCGCCGCTTCTTCCCAGCAGCATGAATCCGAGAAAAGCGCCCATGATCATGGCGACGCCGAGAAAAAGAATCGTGGCACGCTGAAAACGCGAGGACAGGTTACGCATGAAGATGAGGGCAACAATGTACGGCACTGCCCAGTACCAACTGACAAGTCCGGACAGGTGCTCGAAGGCGGGTTTGATGACCTGATACATCAGCCCTGAATTGATGGTGATGATGATAACGAACAAAACCAGAAGCGCCAAAGAATGTTTCAGCGCCCCGGACTCATGGCGAATGGACCGCCACGTTCCGCATTCCACAGGCAGCCGCCATGTCAGCAGCATCCCAACACACAGACAGGCGGTGGCAAGCGTCAGTCCCGCAAAAGGGGACAGATATATGGCGACGACATTGATGCCTATCATGAGGATATTGGAACCAATCAGACCGTCGGCACAGCTTTTGATGCGATCTTTTTCCGGCGTGAAGTTCTTGAGAAAAACTCCCCAGCAGGAAACGGCACAGCCCGCGCCGATGGCACCACAGATCGTTCCCGCCAACCACAGGGGAGAGGGGGCGGCATAAAAAGATAAGGAGGAAAGGAAACAGACCAGCAGCCCGCCCAGACTGACATTGCGTGCCGCACGGGGCGAGTGAACGAAAAAGCCGCAGCAAAAAAGACCGAAAAAATGAGCCAGAATGGCGGCAAGAATATACGCATCGGGGCGTGCATGAAAATGCCCCGCCAGCCCGTACAACACCTGCCCTTCAAACAGAAAGGAAAGCAGCCAGGCAAATTCCAAGGAAAATGCCGCAACAGCAAGAGCGCGTGGAGAAGATTTTGACAGCATGGAAGAAAAGGGACTGGGCATTCTTCACACCTCTTGCGGGGAATATCGTGAGTATGGACGCATCGTCTCAGGCAGGAAAGAGAATGGCTATATCTATCGTAAAAACAGACATCTAGCAAGAAAGTATGAGCTGGATTGCTCGTAATTTGGTACTTAAGTTGGATGGCATTTGCGACAGCTACAGGTACATGATCCTCAGAAATGACTCTGATGGAGGTGTGCTATGGCTGTTGCTTCTTTTGTTTCCCCGCGGCAAGTACCGCGTCTGCTGTCTATCGCCTGCGGTCTTTTGTGCGCTGCGCTATTATGCTTACCGTTCGCCGTGCCGAGTCTGGCGGCAGACTCCGGCGGAAAAGACGGTACGCCTGACGACAACGCTGCAAATGCCTATACTGGAACGGATAGCAGCAACAACTATGCCTCATCCAGCGCCAATGTCACTATCGACACAGGAGGAACCGGGAAAGACATCTATGGCGGTTATGCCGCCAGCGGCGATGCCACAGGCAATACCGTCACCATGACAGGGGGCGTGGCAAGGCGTTTGTATGGAGGCTGGGTAGTTACAGAGGGTGGAAAAGCGAGCGGTAATACGATTTCCATCAGTGGTGGCACGATTCAGCAATATGTGATAGGTGGATGGGGCGGTAATGCAACTACCTCGACCTCGGCAACAGGCAATACCATCCGCATCTCCGGCAGCCCTGTCCTTACGAACGCTGTTCTCTATGGCGGCTGGCACTACTCCTCAAGTCCGATTGACGAGATAACCGGCAACACACTGGAAATCCGCTCCGTGGGTCTGAGTGCGAAGAATGTGGCGAACTTTGAGAACTACCACTTCATCCTGCCCGGCACGGTGAAGGCAGGCGACACGGTGCTGACGCTGACGGACCCAAACGGCACGGACATCAGCAACAGCAAGGTGGGCGTGGCTGTGGCAGCCGGAACCAGCCCGCTCCAAAAGGGTGATACCGTCACGCTGCTGAAGAACGAAAACGGTCTGACCACCACCGGGTACACCAAAAAGAGCCTCACAGGCACACAGGGCATATCGCTGGAATATGATTTCACCCTGAACGCCACGTTAACCACTCTGGACGCCACCGTA
This sequence comes from Desulfovibrio simplex, assembly GCF_055387835.1. NCBI lineage: Bacteria > Pseudomonadati > Thermodesulfobacteriota > Desulfovibrionia > Desulfovibrionales > Desulfovibrionaceae > Desulfovibrio > Desulfovibrio simplex. Next base: position 1,388,124 of record NZ_AP042377.1, on the reverse strand, counting down.
GACACAACTCCTGATCCGACCCTGTGCGCGTGAACCCGCAGACCAAATCCCTGTCTGAAGGCCAGCTTGCAGGGCTGTCACTGCTCACTATGGGCGGCGATCTGGCAAGCGGTCAGGGTATGGCCAGCCTGTGCACGCTTTCTCCCCTTTCCGGTTGGGCGGCCTTCGGCGCCATGTCTGGCAGTGCCTCGCGCTATAATACCGGCTCACATATAAACGTCAACGGTATAAACGGATTGTTTGGCATTGGTCGGCGCTTCGTCGGCGCACCGGGATTTTTCCAGACCGGTGTCTTTTTTGAAACCGGCTACGGGGACTACTCCACCCACAACAGTTTTGCGAATCGCGCCTCGGTGCGTGGCGATGGCGACAGCCATTACTACGGCGGAGGTCTGCTGGCACGATTCGATCTGACCACCTCCTTCCTGTCTGGTCTGTATACTGAAGGTTCTTTCCGCCTTGGTCACATGGAAAACCAATGGAAGAGCCATGATCTCATGGATGCCGCCGGACGCCGAGCGTCTTATGACACGTCCGCAAGCTACTATGGTGCCCACTTCGGACTGGGCTACATCCTGCCCTTGGGGGAAAGCACTTCTCTTGACCTGTATGGCAAGTATTCTTGGACACGTCAGGACGGCGATACGGCCAGCGTTGTGGGCGATCCCTTTTCCTTTGACGAAATTACTTCACAGCGCCTTCGCCTTGGCGGAAAGGTGAATCACACGTTTTCAGAGCGCGTTGTCTCGTATGTTGGCGCGGCATGGGAACATGAATTCGACGGCAAGGCCCGCGCTACGACATATGGCTATGACGTGCCTGCACCTTCGCTCAAGGGGGATACCGGCATCTTTGAATTGGGCATGAGCTTCAAGCCCGCGGCGGACTCCGGTCTTTCCTTTGACCTTGCTGCACAAGGGTACACCGGCATACGCAGCGGTATCGGTGGCAGTTTGCAGGTGAAGTACACATTCTAACATTCTACCAGAAAAGGAGAAGGCTATGTACAGGACTGTTTTTTTTCTGACATTTTTGACACTTCTGTTGGGGCTGTCACCCTTCCATGCGAAAGCATACGAAAAAAACGCATTGCATACCACCAATGGTAATGCCCAGCATATCCTTCTTGCGTCAACGCAGGATTTCAGTCGAGTGAGCGACCCCAACCAGACGGACAAGAGGGGGCGTCCGATTGTGTTCGACGCAATATACAAAGGGGGCAAATTGCTTCCAGTGGAAGGCTTGCACATATTGCTCAAGGCTGGAGCTGATCCGAACAAGCCCGATACTAAGGGGCAAACACCGCTTCATTTCGCCGCAGAGCATAAAGCTGCCGATGCCATCAAGGCTTTGCTTGCAGCCGGGGCCAAGGTCAACGCACAGAATAAAAATGGCGAAACGCCGCTTTTCTGTGCAGTAGAGGAAGGCGCAGGGCTGGACATCGTTAAGATACTGCTTGCGGCCGGGGCCGACCCCAACATCGCCGCCGCCAAACGCAATAATTCCACACCGCTGATCGAAGCGGTGCGTGAAAATCAGCCGGAGGTGCTTGACGTGCTTCTGTCTGCCGGAGCCAAGGTGAATATGGCCGTGGCCAACGGTCGTACCGCCCTGATCTTTGCCATCCGCGACGAGGCGCTGCCACTCATACGAAAGCTGCTGGCCGCCGGAGCTAATCCCAATCTGGCGGACAAGAGCGGCTCTACGCCGATTATGTATGCCGCCAGCGAAGGTATGGAAATGCTGACCGCGCTCGTTGAAGCCAAAGCCGATGCGCTGACGGTGGACCAAAACGGCACGAACCTGTTCATGGTCTGCTGCTCCCGCGCAAGCTACACTCCCGAACAGTTGAAAACCATACTCGGCTGGGGATTCAACATCAATGCCACTGACAAGAAGGGCCGCACGGCGCTCATGTACGCCGCCAAAGCAAAAAATTCCGCCGCGCTGACTTTTTTGCTTGCGTCTGGGGCCAAGGTCAATGCCAAAGATGAAGAAGGCAATACCGCTCTGCTGCTTTGCGACATGAAAAAAGAAACGGTCAAGCTGCTGCTTGACGCGGGAGCCGATGTCAAGGCTGTAAATATGGACGGGGTGAGCGTCATGCACAATGCTGCCAGCGACACAGACCTTGCCGTGATACGCGCCCTTATCGCCAAGGGAGCGCCTATGAACATCGCGAAGGCCAAGGATGGCTATACGCCTCTGATGTTCGCGGTGCGCATGCGGGGCAAACTGGAACTGATCCGACTTCTGGTTGACAGCGGCGCAGATGTGCGTGCCACAGGTAAAGACGGTGCTACGGTTATGAGCCTGGCTGAAAAATGGGGAGACGCGGATGTCAGGGCCTATCTCAAGGGGAAGTCCGGTTCTTAGAGCATGAAAAATCAGGGCGAATGGCGGCTAAACCCAACCCATCGCCCTGAAACTGAGGAGGCATCACGATGCAAACTATTTCCGCAATGCCGAAACATCCTTATCGCGTCGCCTTGAAAACACTGCTGTTCATCATTGTGGCGTCCGTTATGGCGTCTTTCACGCCTGAATCCGTTTTTGCCGGTACCTATTACGACTTTGAAAACGCAAATACACCGCAAGCGCGTATTGTCAATATTCATGAGGATCGCCTATTGTTGGTGCGCTATCCGTCCACCTATCTGCGTGAACACCTCGCGTCATTTGCAACAGGTTCAGAACCAGACAGGGGAGCTCTGGAGGCGGGCTACGGCTTTATCTCCGAACTAACAAATCATGCTGGAGCGGTACAAACATTCTTCACACTGGCTGACGAAACCTATGGCCGGATTGATCCGAAACTTTACGAGTTAATGATAAAACGGGGCGGTCGCGAGTTCATGCCTAAAGTCTCCGACGCTCTTGGCAACTACTGCAAATGGTTTGGTGTGGCCTCTATGGTTATTGACACCATCAGCATCGGGACGGGCAACAAGGAGTTTACTGAAGCCGCAGTGTACGACTATCTCAAAAACGGTGCTTACAACGTGGTGGGCTTTCTAGGCAAGCAGGCACTACAGCTGGGTTTTGTGGGGGTATACATTTTTGACTATACCCTGAACAAATTCAACACCGCAGCTATGGAAGCCCATAAGGATCAGATTCGTCAAGTTTACCATGCCTATGTTACGGAAAAATTTCCTCGCCAATACTGGATGAAACGCCTGCGTGACGTGCAGGCCAAATGTCTGGCCAACGAAAAAACCGACAAGTTTGGCGTCATTCTGGAAGGCGTTCTGCATGAAGCGGCTCAGGAATTTTGGAGAATGCCTCCTGACGAGCGGGCTTTGACCGCACTGAGATTGGATAAATGGCCCAATGAGGTGGAACAGGCTGACTTGACCGAAGAAATGGTCATCTTTTTGAAAAAACGCCTAGTTCAAATGGGCGTTTTTACCGAACTGCAAAAAGATGTTGCCGCCCATATGCAGAAAGAACTCGTCCGCAATATCCGAAATGTGGCTGCATTATACAATAGTCAGTGCGAACTCATTGTGGGCGAAACACGCCGTTCCGACGGCAAGCCGTATTATTATGCCGGATACAAGGCCGTGCTGGGGCCGGTAAAGGAAAATCCCAAGGATTGGTCCGCCACGCTGAACGCAAAAGGCGCGGCCAGCATCAACTTCACCATGCTTGGACACAGCCAATGCGGCAAGCCACACACCGTGTATCTGTACACTCCGAATGCGGACATCACCAAAGACAAGCCCGTAGCCAGCAAAAGATTTAAGTTGAAAATAGGGCGCAATATTGTCGTATTCAGCCCACCCCTTACAGATTTTTCTGGAAAATATCGTTTAAGTGGTGAGAGCATTGAGTACAACAAGAAGTATGGAGAAGAAACAAGAGAGTCTTTTGTCATGAATGTCACATTCATTCAAAATGGGTCTAATGCGACTTTGGAATACATGGATGATGGCGAAATTGTCCGCCAGCGCGGCTCTTTCAACTCTGAAACAGGCGTTTTCAGTTATGAGGAAAAAGATGGAAATCACAAGTCAGTTTGCCAAATAGCCTTTTCTTTTGATGAAAAAAATGAAGTCATTGTAAAAGGGAGTATTAAAGATATTTACAAAAAAATTACCTCAAATGGAAAGACTATTGGAGAGCAAATGACGGCTCATACGATTGAGCGTATGATTCCAGATTATGTCGATACCACATTCACTGGAAAAAGGACGGCCCTGCTGCAAAAATAGATTTACACTAGGCTTGATTGAAATAGTTTCTAAGTTATATTCAATTATGAATACATAAATACCCATCTTTCTCAAAAAGTAATGGAAAAATAGATTGTTATTAAAAAATATATAAAAGCATACATCAGTGTGCATACAAGCCTCCCCACCCATACAAGGGCTGAGGAGGCTTTTTGTTGTTCGGCTCTTCCGGGTTTTCCGTGGGTAGCTGATCTGCTAATGTCCTTCCCGGAGGGCACCAATGAAGGATACGGACCTATATTTTCGGATTCTGGGGCTGACCGAGCCCTGGTTTGTTGAGGCTGTTGAACTGGACACGGCGGAAGGTCGGGTAGACATCCGCGTGGAGCATGGTCCTGGTGTTCGCTGGTTTTGCCCTACTTGTGGTCGAGAGCTGGCTTGCCGCGACCATGTCGAGCCTCGTGTCTGGCGCCATCTGGACACGTGCCAGTTCAAGACGTTCCTGCATGCTCGGATTCCCCGAGTGGACTGCCCCGAGCATGGCGTCCTTCAGGTCAACGTGCCTTGGGCCGAGTCCAAGGCACGTTTCACCATATTGATGGAGCGATTGATCATCGACGTGCTGACCGAGTGCGCCACCGTAACAGGAGCGCGGCGCATCCTGCGCATCACCTGGGACGAAGCATGGGGTGTCATGGAAAGGGCGGTGTGCCGGGGCCGGGAGCGCAAGCAATCGAATCCCTCGCGGTATCTTGGCGTTGACGAGAAGGCATTCCGCAAGGGGCACGACTATGTGACCGTGGTTTGTGATCTGATCGGCAGCACGGTGGAGTATGTGGCCGACGAGCGTAAGGCCGAAAGCCTTGAGGGGTACTACCTTCAGTTCACCAAGGCGCAGTTGGAGCGGATCAAGGCCGTGGCCATGGACATGTGGGAGCCCTATTTTAAAGCTACGCTCAAACATGTGCCGGACGCGGCGGGGAAAATCGTTCACGATCGGTTCCACGTCATGAAACACGTAGGCGAGGCTGTGGACCGGGTACGCAAGCAAGAGCACCGCGAACTCACAAGTCAGGATGACCATCGACTCAAGGGCACGAAATTCCTCTGGCTATACCGGGAGGAGAATCTGCCGGACAAACACCGGCCAGCCCTGGAGGCCTTGAAGACAGCGAACCTCAAGGTGGCCAAGGCCTGGGCCATGAAGGAAAGCCTGAACGACGTCTGGAAGTACCTGAGCACGGGATGGGCCAGACGTTTTGTGAAGCGATGGCTGGTCTGGGTGAACAGGTCAGATCTTGCCCCAATGCGCAAAGTGGGCGGACTGATTCAGAGACATCTTGAGAACATCCTGACCTTCTGCCGCCACAGGATCACCAACGGCGTGGCCGAGGGCCTCAACAGCAAGATCATGGCCATCAAGAGGAAGGCTTGCGGTTATAGGAACCGGGAGCATTTCAAGACAGCCATCTACTTCTTCTGTGGTGGTCTGGACCTCTACCCGGCCAGTTCCTGACAGGGGCTACCCACGGAAAACCCGGAAGAACCAACGGAAAATTGCGCGACAAGCTGCTGGACGGCGAGCTGTTTATGACGCTACAAGAGGCTGAAATTGTTATTGAGAACTGGCGTAGGCATTACAATCACCGCCGGCCGCATCGTTCCCTGGGAGGCCAACCGCCAGCACCTCTGACGTTTTTTGCCCCTCCCATGGGAGGGGCAATGGGGTCGCTCTCGCCTCCCACTGAGTTGTTGTGTATACGGATGGCAGAAGAAGCGCCGCAAAGCGCTTGCCACTAACTTTTAGCCTGGTACAAAAAACCGGGGCCGGTCAAGATAATGAACAAGCAGCAATTGGCGTCAAAAATTTGGGAATCCGCAAACAAAATGCGTTCCAAGATTGAGGCGAATGAATATAAAGACTATATTCTTGGATTTATCTTCTACAAATATCTTTCTGATACTGAAGTAAAGTACGTCCGCAATGTTCTGAAGGGCACCACTGAAGACATCAAGGCCCTGTCGGAAGAAGACACCGGTATCGTCAAGACCATACAGCAGAACATTGGCTACTTCATCGCCTACGAAAACCTGTTCTCCACCTGGCTTGAAATGGGCAGAGACTTTGACGTGTCCAATGTACGCGACGCGCTCTCTGCTTTCAGCCGCCTCATTAACCCCACGCACAAAAAAGTCTTCCACCGCATTCTTGATACCCTGCAAACCGGGCTTTCCAAGCTTGGCGACAGCTCCGGCACGCAAACAAAGTCCATCAGCAATCTTATCCAGCTGATAGATGTCATCCCCATGGACGGCAGGCAGGACTACGACGTTTTGGGGTTCATTTACGAATACCTCATCAGCATGTTTGCCGCCAATGCCGGTAAAAAGGCGGGCGAGTTCTACACGCCCCACGAGGTTTCGCTGCTCATGTCCGAAATAGTGGCCGACCATTTGAAAGACCGCAACGAAATCAAAATTTACGACCCCACCAGCGGCTCCGGCTCACTGCTGATCAACATCGGCAAATCAGTGGCCAAGCACATCGCCAGCGAAAACAACATCAAATACTACGCCCAAGAGCTGAAAGAAAACACCTACAACCTCACGCGCATGAACCTTGTGATGCGCGGCATTCTGCCAGACAACATCGTCACCAGAAACGGCGATACCCTTGAAGACGACTGGCCGTATTTTGACGACAGCGACCCCGCAGGCTCGTACAATCCGCTGTATGTGGATGCGGTGGTATCCAACCCCCCGTACTCTCAGGCGTGGGACCCCACCCACAAGGATGCGGACGCCCGTTTTGCGGCCTTTGGGCTGGCACCCAAAACCAAGGCCGACTTTGCCTTTCTGCTCCACGACCTGTTTCACCTGAAGCCAGACGGCATAATGACCATCGTGCTGCCGCACGGGGTGCTGTTTCGTGGCGGCGAGGAAGGCACGATCCGCAAAAACCTTATTGAGCAAAACCATATCGACACCATTATCGGCCTGCCCGCCAACATCTTTTTTGGCACAGGCATACCGACAATTATCATGGTGCTGAAAAAAACGCGGGCAAGCACAGACGTGCTTGTTGTTGACGCGTCCAGGGGCTTTGCCAAGGTTGGCAAAAACAACGTGCTGCGCGCCTCAGACATCAAAAAAATTGCCGATACCGTAACCCAGCGCATTACAGTGGACAAATTTTCCCGCGTGGTCAGCCAGCAAGAAATTCGCGACAACGACTACAATCTCAATATCCCCCGCTATGTCGATTCATCAGACCCCGCCGAAACGTGGGATATTTACGCCTCCATGTTCGGCGGCATACCCATGAACGAGATAGCGGCACTGGATGCATACTGGCAGACCTTTGGCGGCCTGAAAGAAACCCTGTTTGCCCACAACGGCACGCCCTACGCAACACTTGCCGCAGAGGACGTGGCGACTGCCATACATGGCAATGCCGCCGTACTCGCCTGGCAGCAAAAATACGCTGCGGCCTTTGCAGACTTTGCCGCGCACCTCAAGGCCGAACTTATCGACAACTGGGCAACGCTCAACATCGGCAAACAGGAATCTGCCATTGCGGATGCAATATTCCAGCGGCTTGAGCAGATCGCCCTTGTGGACAGGTACAGTGCCTACCAGGCCCTTGACGACCAGTGGACAAAAATCGCCGTGGATCTGGAAATTCTGCAAACTGAGGGTTTCGACGCTGCAAAAAAGGTCGATCCCAACATTGTGCTGAAGAAAAAGGACGGCAAGGACACTGAAGTACAGGAAGGCTGGCTTGGGCACGTCATTCCCTTTGAACTGGTGCAGCTTACCTTGCTGCGCACGCAGCACGATGCCCTGAAGCGGAAAGAAGAAGACCTTGCGGAAATTCAGTCCACCTACGACGAGATTCTTGATTCCCTGGCGGAAGAAGACAAGGAAAGCAGCGTGGTCAACGAGGCCAAGGACGCCTTTGTCGTTGCAGAGGTAGGCAAGCAGGTCAAACAGTTGTTTGGCACCCTTGCAAAGGCCAAAACCGCAGTGCTGGCCTATGATGAAGATTCGCTGGAGCGCAAGCTCGTGCAGGTTCAAGAACTGGTAGACAAGGAAAAAAGCCTGAAAAAACAGATCAAGGCCGACGCGGACGCACTGCACCTTGCCACCAAGACCATGATTGAAGGCATGACGGACGCACAGGTTGCAGCCCTGCTGGAAGCCAAGTGGATTCAGCCGCTGATTGCCGCGCTGCACAGCATACCGGGCAGCATTATCGCCGACCTTGTTTCCCAGGTGCGGGCATTGGCAGAAAAATACGCCACCACCTATGCGGAACTGGCCGGACAGATTGCGGAAACTAAATCATCGCTCGCCAGCCTGATCGACGAACTGACAGGCAACGACTACGACATGAAGGGGCTTGCCGAATTTAAAGCCCTGCTGAAGGGTGAAGGATATGAGTAGCCCCGCCATCCGTTTCGCCGGATTTACTGATGATTGGGAAGAGCGGAAAATTCAAGATTTAGCAGATCGACATGATAATCTGCGAATCCCAATAACAGCGTCCAATCGTGTATCTGGCAATACGCCGTATTACGGTGCAAACGGGATTCAGGATTATGTTGAAGGCTTCACTCACGACGGTGAATTTATACTGGTTGCCGAAGACGGCGCGAACGATTTACAGGATTACCCCGTTAACTACGTTAATTTTAAAGTCTGGGTCAATAATCACGCCCACGTGTTGCAAGCAAAACAATTCCAAGCAGACAATAAATTCCTGATGAATGCGCTCAAGCATACCGATATTGAGCCATACTTAGTTGGTGGTGGGCGAGCAAAATTGAATGCTGGCACGATGATGGAAATCAGCTTCCCCATCCCAACAGTTGCTGAACAATCTCGAATTGGGAAATTTTTCTTTGCTCTTGACGATCGCATTACCCTCCATCAACGTGCGCATGACAAGACGGTTAACATCAAGAAAGCCCTGCTTGAAAAGATGTTTCCGAAAGCTGGCGAGGACAAGCCCGAAATCCGCTTCGCTGGCTTTTCAGACGATTGGGAGCGGCGGAGAGTTGGCGAGTTCTATTTTTTCAAGAATGGGTTGAACAAAAGTAAGGAGTATTTTGGCAAGGGAACACCTATCATAAACTTTACTGATGTCTTCCATAATCGCGGTTTGAAAGCAAAACAGTTGCAGGGAAAAGTTTTGCTGGACGACAACGAAATCAAGAATTTTGAGGTTCGACAGGGAGACATATTCTTCACTCGTACTTCGGAGACGATTGATGAAATCGGCTATCCATCAGTTATGCTTGATACGCCAGAATCAACAGTTTTTAGCGGCTTTGTACTGCGCGGTAGAGCTATTGAAGATGACCCGATGACGAACATTTTCAAGCGATATGTATTTTTCACTCAGACATTTCGAAGCGAGATGATAAAGAAAAGTTCTATGACAACCAGAGCTTTGACATCTGGCACGGCAATTAAGGAAATGTGTTTCAACTTCCCGGTATCAAAGAAAGAACAAGAACAAATAGGTTTGTTCTTCGCCAACTTCGACCGCCTTATCGCCCTCCATCAGCGCGAATTGACCAAGCTCCAAAACATCAAAAAAGCCCTGCTTGAAAAAATGTTCGCATAGGGGACTGCACAATGGCGTTCAACAAAGAATCCGAATTTGAAGAAGCCCTCATCAAGGTGCTCACCACGCAATACGGATGGGAAGCGGCAGTCATCAAAAACCCCACAGAGCAGCAGCTTATCGAAAACTGGGCTGGCATTCTCTTTAACAACAACCGCAGTGTCGACCGCCTCAACAACCAGCCGCTCACACCGGGCGAGATGCAGCAGATCATCGAGCAGATACATACCCTCAATACTCCGCTCAATCTCAACGGCTTTATTAACGGCAAGACCGTAGCAATCATACGCGACAACCCGGATGACGAAGCCCATTTTGGCACGGAAGTTTCGCTCAAGATCTATGACAGGCAAGAGATTGCCGCAGGCCAGAGCCGCTACCAGATAGTGCAGCAGCCCAAGTTTCCCACGCACGGCATTTTGAACGACCGGCGGGGCGACATCATGCTGCTCATCAACGGCATGCCGCTTATCCATCTTGAGCTGAAAAAGAGCGGCGTTTCCGTTATGCAGGCCGCCAACCAGATTGAAAAATATTCCCGCGAGGGTGTGTTTAGCGGGCTGTTTTCGCTGGTGCAGATTTTTGTGGCAATGGAGCCAGCAGAAGCCCTGTATTTTGCCAACCCCGGCAGAGACGGCAAGTTTAACCCCGATTTCTACTTCCACTGGGCAAATACCAACAACGAGCCTATCAACAACTGGAAGGAAGTGGCAGAAAAGCTGCTCTCCATACCCATGGCGCATCAGCTTATCGGGTTTTACACCGTGCCGGACGACTCGGACGGCATCCTCAAAGTCATGCGCAGCTACCAGTACTACGCTGCAAGCGCAATCTCTGACCGCGTAGCAAACACAAAGTGGGGAGAAAAAAACCAGCGCGGCGGCTACATCTGGCACACCACTGGCTCCGGCAAAACCATGACAAGCTTCAAGTCTGCCCAGCTCATTGCCAACTCCAAGGATGCCGACAAGGTTATCTTTCTTATTGACCGCATCGAGCTTGGCACGCAGTCGCTCAAAGAATACCAGGGCTTTGCCGATGACAACGACGAGGTGCAGGCCACAGAAAGCACGCACGCACTTGTCGCCAAATTAATAAGCACGGCCTCTGCCGATACGCTCATCGTCACTTCCATACAAAAAATGAGCAACATCAGGCAAGAAAACGGCATGAACGCCGCAGACATCAAACAGATGGCCGACAAGCGCATAGTCTTTATCGTGGATGAGGCGCACCGCTCCACCTTTGGCGACATGCTGCATGACGTGAAGCAGAACTTTGCCAACGCAATATTTTTTGGTTTTACCGGCACGCCCATACACATCGAAAACCAGATCAAGGGCAGCACAACAGCCGACGTTTTTGGCAACGAGCTGCACAGATACAGCATTGCCGACGGCATACGCGATGAAAACGTGCTGGGATTTGACCCCTACAAGGTGCTCACATACAGGGACAAGGACGTGCGCAAGGCTGTTGCGCTCGATGAGGCAAAGGCCGCCACAGAACAAGAAGCCATTGCCGACCCGCACAAGAGCAAAATCTACTACAGATTCATGAATGACGTTGCCATGGCCGGGCACGTTGACAAGACCGGCAAATATGTGAAGGGCATTGAAGACTACCTTCCCAAAAGCCAGTACACCCGCGACGAACACACAGAACAGGTTGTTGCAGATATTCTTGATAACTGGGTGATGCTCTCGCACGCGGGCAAATTCCACGCCCTGTTTGCCACAAGCAGCATACCAGAGGCCATTGCCTATTACCGGCTTTTCAAAAAGAAAAAGCCGGAGCTGAAAATCACGGCGCTCTTTGATCCGCATATCGACAACGGCGACGGTGCCACAACGGCGTTCAAGGAAGCCGGACTGGTGGAAATCATCACCGACTACAACGCCCGCTACAACCAGACCTTTGAGCTTGGAACACACGCCAGATTCAAAAAGGACATAGCAGCGCGCCTTGCCCACAAAGCGCCCCACCAGCGCATAAAGGCAAGCGAGCAGATTGACCTGCTTATTGTTGTTGATCAGATGCTCACGGGCTTTGATTCCAAATGGATAAACACGCTCTACATGGACAAGAAGCTGGAATACCAGAACATCATTCAGGCATTCTCGCGCACCAACCGCCTGTTTGGGCATGACAAACCGTTTGGAACCATACGCTACTACCGCATGCCGCACACCATGGAGCGGAATATTGCAGAGGCCGTTAAGCTCTATTCTGGCGACAAGCCTATTGGCCTGTTTGTGCAGAAGCTTCAGACAAATCTCGAAACCATGAACAACCTGTTTGCCCGCATCAAACAGGTGTTTGTTGATGCCGGTGTGCCGGATTTCACCAAAAATCCGTCAGACAAAAGTGCTTGCGGCAAGTTCGCCGCTCTCTTCAAAGAATTCAATGCGGTTCTTGAGGCAGCCAGAATTCAGGGTTTCACCTGGAGCAAGCGGGAGTACACCTTTCAGAGCAAACCGGGGGCAAAAAAGACCATCATCAAGACCGTTTTTGACGAGAACGACTATCGTGTGTTCGCGCAACGCTATAAGGAGTTGTTTGCCGGTGGCGGTGGAGACGGCGGTAGCGAGGGTGGCGAAGAAATCCCTTATGCCCTTGACGGACACCTGACCGAGATTGATACCGGGAAAATTGATGCCGACTACATGAACTCGCGTTTCGATAAGTATCTAAGGGCGTTGCAGGCAAAAGAAGAAGTGGAGCAGGTCAAAAGCGACCTGCACAAAACCTTTGCCCTGCTGACCCAGGAAGAACAGAAATACGCGGGTATCTTTTTGCGCGACATAGAACGCGGCGATGTTATTGTAGAAGACGGCAAGACCCTGCGCGACTATATTACCGAGTATCAGGCAAGGGCAAAAGCCGACCAGATTCACCACGTAGCGGTTGCGTTTGGCCTGGACGAGGCAAAGCTCAGGGACATGATGAGCCTTAAGCTGACAGAAGCAAATATCAACGAATACGGCCGCTTTGATGCGCTGAAAGCAACGGTTGACATGGAAAAGGCCCGTACTTTTTTTGCTGCCCAGCAAGGGGCAGACGTTAGCCTGTTTAAGGCACTCAGCCTGCTTGATGGATTTTTGCGCAGGTTCCTGCTCGAAGGCGGCTTTGATATAGAGTAGCACAGATAAAAGGCATATGAACTAAAGGGGCTTGCTTATGCCCCTGAATTTAAATGGAGATTCGTATGAAAGATATTCGACAAAAGGCCAAAGAACTTATGCGGGGAGCTTGCCGGCTTTGCTCAATTTGCGACGGGCGAGTGTGCGCTGGTGAAGTACCGGGCATGGGTGGCCTGGGCAGTGGCACTGCTTTTAAAAATAATGTTAAGGCCTTGGCCGAAATCGCGTTGAACATGCGCCTCATTCACACTGCCAGCGCTCCCGAGACCTCCTGTAGCCACCTTGGGATGAACCTGGATATGCCGGTGGTGGCCGCGCCCATTGGCGGCATGTTCAATTTCAATGACGCCGTAACTGAAGAAACATATGCCGAAGCTGTGGTTGAAGGCTGTAAGAACGCAGGAATTATCGGTTGCACCGGCGATGGCGTACCCCCAATAATTACTCAAGCTGCTTTTGCTGCCATTACGGCAGCCAAAGGGCACGGCATTTCTTTCATCAAGCCCTGGGAGAGTGACGAGCTTGATGAAAAGCTCGACCGTTCTTTTGCCAGCGGTTGCAAGATAGTAGGCATGGATATTGATGCCGCGGGACTGATTACCCTGCGCAAAATGGGGCACCCGGTTGGCCCCAAGTCTCCCAAGGAACTGGCCGCGATTGTTGAAAAAGTTCATACGGCCGGTTGCAAGTTCATCTTAAAGGGTATTATGACGGTTGCGGACGCTGAGGAAGCCGTGACGGCCGGGGTAGACTGTATTGTGGTCTCCAATCATGGTGGCCGTGTGATGGAGTATGCCCCGGGTACGGCACGGGTGCTGCCCGCGATTGCCAGGGCGGTTAAAGGCCAGGTAACAATCATGGTGGACGGCGGCGTGCGCAGCGGGGCTGATGTTTTCAAAATGCTGGCGCTTGGGGCCGACCTTGTGGGAATTGGCCGCCCTATTGTTTGGGCTGCAATTGGTGGAGGCACTGAGGGCGTGAGCAAGTATATTGCCCAGGTCAAGGGCGAACTTGTGCAGACTATGGTGCTGACAGGCTGCAAGAATATTGCCGCAATTAATGAAGATGTTTTATTTGCTTAGGGCGGATAACCTGAGAGAATATCTTAAAATCTGGCCTCTACGCTTAAACGTCTTTCAGCCTGTGCAAACGCTAGAAATTCGCTTTTCCTCTTTTTATGAGTGGATGTGACCTTCCCTCCGAAAGGATGCCATCGACCTATCAGCGCCTCTGACACAGAGAGCAAAAGTTGAAAGGTCGTGTTACTCATCAGTTTTCAAGAATATATTACTCTTACAAGAACACCAGAGTAATGCTTCAAATCAACCTGAAAGCCCTGTTCGGCCACAAGCCGGACGGGGCTTTATCATTTTGCTATCGAAGGAGGATGTTCATATGAACCAATACCAATCAGCAAGTATTACTGATTTGGCTAAGGCCCTGCTCAACGTGCAGCGAACCGTGCAACCGGTTACAAAAGACGCTGAGAATCCCTTCACCAAAAGCTGGTACGCCAGCCTCAACAGCGTCATGGATGCCTGCCGTGATGCGCTTATCGAAAATGGCATTTGGCTGTGCCAATATCCTGTGCCTGTGGAACAGCCTAACTCCTTAGGGCTGGTTACCAAGCTGACCCATGCAGAGTCTGGCCAGTGGCAAAGCTCCCTTGCAGTTGTTCCTCTGCCTAAGGCTGACCCGCAGGGTATGGGATCTGCGATAACCTATGCCCGCCGCTACGCTCTAACCGCCATGTTGGGCATGGTCACGGAAGATGACGACGGTGAAGGGGCAAGAACTAGCCGAAAAACGCCCTCACGTCCGAAATTGCCCGTAAACGCCACTGAGGCACGAAAAGCGGCTTCGGGCGGCACTAACGTCGCGAATAGTTCTCCAACCACTTCAAATCGACCGGCAGCAGGCCTTGAAAATCTTCCTCCACTGGAGGGCATTACCTACCAGCAGGTCACGGCCCAAGACGGGCGGCCCTGCATCATTGCCACCGGCAACACTCAGGCCAAGAAGGAACTGCTCACAGGCGCGGGCTTTCGTTGGAATACGCAACGCAAACTGTGGTGGAAATATGTTGATGCCGCATAACCAAAAACAAAACACCGAGTGAAAGGGCTGCCTGATGGCGGCCCTCTCGCTTTTATGGAGACTAAACCATGGAACAGAACCGCACGGAAGGATTGCGAGCATTAATCAGACAGGGGCTGCAAGCGGTCTCTCAGCAAAGTACCGCCGCTCATCTGGGCGACAGATCCACGTATGTGGGCATGAGCGACATCGGCCAACACTGGGAATGCCCACGGGCTGCGCTGGCCAGAAAAGTAATACCCAACACAAACAGCCTGGAGCGTCTGCTTACTTTGCAACGCGGTCACTGGTTCGAATCCGGGGTTGGGCAGGCTCTGGCATCGCTGGGCCTGCATGTATTGCCCCAGCTTGAGATCAACTGGCAGCATCAGGGCGTACCCATCAAAGCCCATCTTGATTTTGTTCTGGTCTGGGGCGCTCCCGTTAATGCCATTCGCATTCTGGAAGTGAAAAGCACAGACAAGCTGCCAGACACCCCGCACGATTCCCATCTGCTGCAACTGCACGGGCAAATCGGCCTTTTGGTAAAAGCATGGAACAAGCCCGTTTTCAGTCTTCGTGCTGAGGACGGCACGATTCTGCATGACAAAATGACTTTCCCACAACTTTGCCGTGTTCAACTTGGCATTCAGCTGCCCGCAACTGCTGCCGAGGCAAGTATGGAAGCGTGGTTGCTCTGCCTTTCCATGAAAGAGGTTAAAGCATTCGGCCCCTATGGCTTCAATCAGGCCATGCTCGATATGGCCCTTGACCATGCGGCACAACTCTGGGGCGACCTCACGGCCCACCGTGCCGGGAATTTGTCCCTTTCACAGGTAACCTGCGCCCAAGGTTTTTACCCAATCTGTTCCTACTGCGAATATAATGGCGATTGCCCCAAATTCCCACAGGGAGTGCAGATGCCGCAATGGGAACCGGCACTTGAAAAGCTGGCGGCCCTCAAGGAACAGCGCACGGCTTTGGATAACGAAATCAAAGAAATGGAGACGGTGCTTAAGCTGGTTCACCGGCAGTCTGGCACACGAGATTGGGTAGACACGGGAAACTACCGATTCCGCATGTCAGTGGCAGCAGGGCGCAGCACGCTTAATCGCGAAGCCCTACATGAAGAACTGACTGCCATCTTCCGCTTTGACGGCTTGGGTAACATTGACGTAGATGCCTTGCTTGCCCGCTGCGAGCGCGTTGGCTCTCCTTTCGAAAAATTAAGTATTTCACCTATAAACTGAATCTGGAGAAACAAACTCACAGAGCGCGATAACGCAAGGAGGATAAGCTGAGAACCACGTAGCTTGACAAATAATTTGCAAGACGTATCCTTTAATCACGGATTCTTTACTCTAGCGAAAAAAGGAGGCCGCGATGCTTGCCAAACTTACCTCTAAGAATCAGCTTACGCTTCCAAAGGCCATTGTGCAGCAGATTGACCAGCCCGAATATTTCGATGTGTCGCTGGAAGATGGTCGCATAGTCCTCACGCCCATGCAGGTACGGCCAGTTGACGCCGTACGCAACAAACTAGCGGCTCTTGGCATCAGTGAGCAGGATGTAACGGATGCTGTCCAGTGGGGGCGTAGAGCATAGCTATGGCCCCTCGTGTAGTTTTAGACACAAACTGCCTTGTTTCCGCGCTTATTTTCTCAAAGGGAAGAATAGCTGAGCTCCGTCAAATATGGCAGACTGAAGGAATCATCCCTGTAGTTTGTCGTGAAACCGTCACTGAATTGATCAGGGTGTTAAGTTACCCAAAGTTCAAGCTGGAACCCCAAGAAATTGAGAGTTTGCTCGCTGAATTTCTGCCCTGGGCTGAGACTTTCCCACTTGAAATTCCTCTTGAAGAAGTTTCAGAACTTCGTGACAGGGATGATGCAGTCTTCATTCATTTAGCAAAAGCAGCCAATGCCGCTTTTCTAGTGTCTGGGGATAAACACTTATTAGAACTGCGGCATATATTTCCAGAACTGCAAATAACAACCCCCGCAGAGCTTTTAAGGCATATTTCAAAACATAACTAACAGTCATTATAATAAATTTACAGGAAGGCGTACCCATGAGGGTGCGCCTTTCTGTTTTTGGAGGCAATAATGAAAGGCACGAATATTTCTGAACTTGACTCTCTTCAGCCCACCGACCTTAATGCCGGTCAAGTTTTCAGCGGCAAGCCCTCTGGCACCACGGTCAGGGGCTATGCCGTTCCTTCGGCCTACACCCCGGCAATTGATCACGACTATATCTTCCATGAGTCGAGCCGCGACATGGTGGTCTGGTTCGTAAATCTTCAAGGGGCACAGGGGGCACATGAACCGCTCTATGTCTTCGGCCCCACAGGTTGTGGCAAAACAAGTTGCATCAAACAACTGGCAGCCAGGCTCAATTACCCAGTCTTTGAGGTCACCGGGCACGGCAGGCTGGAATTCGCCGATCTGGTGGGGCACCTGACGGTCAAAGACGGCAATATGAACTTTGAATATGGCCCTCTTGCCCTTGCCATGCGGTATGGGGCAGTTCTGCTGCTTAATGAGATCGACTTAACCTCACCAGAAATAGCCGCTGGCCTGAACAGCGTTTTGGACGGCTCCCCCCTGTGCATTGCAGAAAATGGGGGTGAAATTATCCAGCCGCACCCCATGTTCCGTTTCGTGGCCACGGCCAATACCAATGGCGCTGGCGATGACACGGGCCTGTACCAAGGCACACAACGCCAGAACCTCGCGTGGCTAGACCGCTTCACTATCTGCGAAGTGGGCTACCCGACTGCGGATGTGGAAAAAAGCTTGCTTGCCCGGCGCTTCCCCTCTCTGCCCGAAGCGCTCCGTGCCACCATGGTGGAGTATGCCAACGAGGTGCGCAAATTGTTCATGGGTGAGGCATCAACCGGCAACCTCACCAACACCATAGAAGTCACCTTCTCCACGCGCAGCCTGCTGCGCTGGGGGGATCTGACCGTGCGCTTCCAGCCTCTGGCCCACCAGGGCATACAGCCTGTCACCTATGCCCTCGACCGTGCCCTGGCCTACCGCGCCAGCCGCGAAACCCGCGCCATGCTGCACGAACTGGCCCAGCGCATGTTCCCGCAACAGATGGAAACTGAAGCCCCAAAAACAGAAACGGCTGACACTGAAAATCTGCAAGGAGATCAGGCCCTACGGTTCATGCGGGGCCAGCTGCACCACACAACTACGGTAGCTACCCCCCGCGTCCATCTGGAGGTAGTTCATAATCTTTCTGGCAAAAAGCAGGACGGCAAGTTCTGGATAGGCGAGGCCCGCCCCGAAGGTCTTATGCTCCATTGGGGTAAGCCGAATACTGTTGGGCAACAACACTTTATTCCCGCTGAAAATTGTGCGGGCAACAATTCCGTCCTGGAGCTTGAAACCCGTGCAATCAAAAAACTCACTGAAGGTTACACCCTCAACATTACAAAAAGTTCATTTTAGGAGGCTGTTATGACACCGACTGTTTCTGACATTCGTATTTTGGACAATTTGCTGGCCCTCAACCTCAACGTCAGCCTATGGTCAGCCCGCCGCAAGATGAGCCAGGAAGACCTGGGCGGTGCGGAACTGCCGCCCGAAGACCTGGCATCTCTTGGCTCCAAGCGCATTGCCGACCCGGAAAATCTCAAGGTGTTCGGCACACTCAAGGCTCGCGCCTTCAACTATCTTGACAGGCACGGCGTGCGCTTCATGTCCGGCTGGGCCATTCCTGAAGAAAAAGCCGGTGAAATAGTGCAGGAGCTTTGCAACATCCGCAACGACTTTCAGAAAGAAAAAGAGGCCTTTCTGGCAGGCTATGATCAGAATGTGCAGGGCTGGATAGAAAAGCATCATCAATGGGGCGAGATTATCCGTAACTCCATTGTGGGGCCGGACTATGTGCGTGCCCGCATGGACTTCCGTTGGCAGTTGTACAAGGTATCCCCGCTGGCGCAACATATAGATAACACAGCCGTGCTGGAAGCCGGTCTGGCAGAAGAAGTGCAGGGTCTGGGCGGCACGCTCTTTGACGAAGTAGCTAAGTCTGCAAACGATATATGGCGCAGGGTTTACCATGGCAAGACGGAAGTGACTCACAAGGCGCTCTCGCCGCTGCGCACCCTGCATGCCAAGCTTACAGGCTTGTCTTTCGTAGAGCCGCATGTGGCCCCGGTGGCTGACATCGTACAAGCTGCTCTGCTTCGCATGCCCAAAAAGGGCAACATCACCGGCACAGACCTGCTGCTGTTGCAAGGGCTGGTCTGCCTGCTCAAGGACAGCGTGGCTCTTGTGGCCCATGCCCAGAAGGTTATTGAAGGCTATGGCCCAGCCTTTGTTCTGGATGCGTTGCTGGCCGGTCCAACGTGCGTATCCGAGCCGGATGATCCTGCTGGACGGGTGGACAGCACCGTGGATGGAGAAATGGACGATGAACCCATCCTGCCTGAGATTCCCGTGGGTGACAGCCCGTTGCCTCATCCTGCCATCCCCAGCCTGGGCCTGTGGTGACGCCATGGTACGCACAAAAGACGTTCTCAACTGCTTGCCCCTGCTGGCGTCCATCCTTGGCGACCGCTATGGTGTGCAGGTACGTATTGGCGGCAAGGAGGCCTGCACCAACGGTAAAGTTATCCATCTGCCATCGTTGCCGATGGATTGCGAACCGGAATTGCTGGCATTGGCAAGGTCGTTTGTCGATCATGAATCCGGCCATATCCGGCATACGGACTTTGTAGTATTGAAGGCTGCCAACCTTGATCCTGTGACCTTCAACCTCTTTAACTGCCTGGAGGATTGGCGCATCGAGAAAAAGCTGTCAGGCATTTTTCCTGGCTGCCGACAAAATCTGAACTGGCTGATACGACGGTTCTTTGTGGAAGAGGCACAGCCAAGGGCCGGGGGGGATCCTCCGCCCCTTGCTGTTTTGGACTATGTGCTGTTGACGGTGCGGGCATGGGATGTGGAAGATGTCAACTCGGCCCGCACGGCAGCGGCAGAGGTGCTACGCCAGCACTTTCCCGGCCTGAGGGAAGTGCTGGATGCCATCCTGCTCAAGGTTTACATCCACTGCCCGGACACGGCTGCAGCCATTGCCTATGCACGTCAATTGGCACAGGGTATCCGGCAGTGGGAACCGCAACAGCAACAAAAGAAAACCAGAGGAAATGGAGCTGATCACACTGATTTTGCCCCTCAATCAGATCAGGATATTTCGTCTGATTGTGCATCTCAAACGCAGATGCCTATATCTCCCAGCAAGGCCAAAGCCCAGCTTACAGCCCTGTTCCATGCCGAAGCCCAAGACCTGCCTCAAAACCTGGGGGAGCTTCTTTCAACGGCACTTGTTCTTTGTCAGGCAGAATCGGCTTTTGAGAACGTTACGGTGGCGGTCGAAGGATTTCGGCAGTCAAGCGCATTACCGGAGGGGCAAAAGCTGCAAGCCCTTCAGGCCAGTATTGCCTTGCGAACCCGCCTCCAAGGACTTTTACAGGCACAGACACAAAAACGATGCAGCATCGGTCGGCGCGGGGCCTTACATCCCGGCTCGCTCCATCGGCTACAGACGGGAAATCCACGGATCTTCCGCAGGGAGGTGGAACAGACTGGCCTCAACACTGCTGTGCATATCCTGCTGGACGTCAGCGGCAGTATGAGCGGCGCGCCCATCGTTCTGGCAAGACAGGCGTGCTTTGCTGTGGCAAAAGCGCTGGAAAATATCAAAGGCGTAAACCCTGCGGTCACGGCTTTTCCTGCGATGGCTTCCACAAGTTCTGTCTTCCCCATCATGCGGCATGGTCAAAAGGTGCCGGACAGCTTTGACATCAATGCTTCAGGCGGAACCCCGCTGGCTGCGGCTTTGTGGTGGGTTATGCAGACAATGCTGTTCCTCAGGGAGCAACGAAAAATAATTCTCATCATCACTGACGGGGTGCCCGATAGCACGCACGCAGCAATCCATGCTGTGACCGTAGCGCAAAATCTTGGTTTTGAGATGTATGGCCTTGGGATACATGACGAGCACATAGTCAAACTGCTGCCACAGACCAGCCGGGTCATCAACGATTTGCCTGACTTGGCTCCCACTATATTTGACCTGCTTCAGGACGCTCTGCTGAAAGGATGGGCATCATGATGGTGCCACTGGACTTTTGCCGCTGGAGCCCGGCACGGCCCATTTCAACCATTATCAACTTCAACCGACAGCGCATCCCGCGCTACTGATACCCAAGGAGGCTATATGAACCCACTGGCATGGATACCTGTTGCCATTGCTGTGCTGCAAGTCATCAAGGAAAACTGGGACGACTAAGCTATTCAAAACGGCAGACGAACAGTGGGCGGGAGCGATCCCGCCTTCTGCAATTTCACAACTGAAAAGGAGAATAACCATGAGTAGTAAATGGACATTTATAGGCGGCATACTGGCTGGAATCGCAGGGGTATTCACTGCGGCGGCGGTAGCGGTGGAGCTGGAAGACCGTAAAAGTGGCAACGGCGATGCCGTGGAAGAATCGGAACAACCGGCTCTGCCTGAGAATGAAGGCAGGTAGAGAGCTACAGATATGTTGTAGGGCGGGGAGACGAGGATACCCCCGCTTCCCTGCCCTTACGATGCTTGTATTTTTTTCAACCGAAGAGTGTTGTGTTGCAGGTCAAGTCTTCCACTTCTATTCTCCAAAGGTGATCTTTGAAATGAGTTCTTCATAGATTTGCTTTATTGAAAACTTATCTCCATATTGCCTGCCTGCCAAATTTTGAATCTCATGCCCAAATACCTGTCTAAACATGTCAGTATGCATATTTCTGATTTTGAAAAAATTTGAGAACGAATGGCGGAGCGAATGGAAACTTTTTCCATCAACAATATTCTTTTCTTTCAGAAGTAACCCGAATGCTTTTCCTACTTGCTTCCCATATTTAGGTGATTTTTCAGTTTTATTTAACAATGGGAACAGTCTGATTTCTTTTCCTTTGATCATTGCATCACGATAAGCAATAAGGCCCAAAGCTTTCAATTTCTCATGGATTGGTATCTTTCGTTTTGCATTTTTTGTCTTTAATATTTTATCGCATAAACCATCAGTGCTGTCTTCTCGAATATCAATCAAAAATATACCATTTTCTTCATAGATATCCTCGCAGTGAAGCTGACATATTTCTTCAAGCCGCATCCCAGTATAGAGCGCTATCAATGGAGCCCAATAATAGGCGGGATTTTTATAGGCGTCTGGCTTATAATCACCATTAAAGAATATCAATTTTATATCATCATCGGAGAGGGGGAGTCTCTTTTCTATGTCCTGCTGTGTATCTTTAAGTCCAAGTCCTTGCGCAGGATTACGCTCAATCAAATTCTCACGCATAGCCCAAGTAAACATTCCTGAAACAGCTTCAACAATTAGATTGATGCTTTTTATACTCAAGGGGGCTTTATTTTTGTATTTTTCAATGAACTCTTTTATAGAAAGCCCAGATTTATCTAATTGTTTTCGCCATTGCGGAGGAAGTTTTTGAAGCGTGTCTCTAAAACTACGCATATCCTGTCTGGTAATAGAATTTATTGGTTTGTTACCAATGATCCTTAAGAGACTTGTAACTCTGTTCTTATGATCTGAAAGGGAATGTTTAGCCCATGCACCGTCTTTAACTTTTATTACGTGATAGAGATTTATAAGTTCATCAAGATTGAGATATTTTTCTTCTATCTTACTTATAGATTGTTGATAATGTATATATTCTGCTTGATGGTAGGGCTGTTCATAAGAAAAATCTCCTCGTAGTCTTGCTGCCCTGATTTTTTGAAGGCTAATTTGCATAGCAAGATAACTTCTGGTGAGTCCATCTACATTATCGCGTGAAACTTCTGAGATATCAAACGCTCCGCTCTTAACAAGATCAAAGACGCAACGTTGAACATCTGTGTCGAAATTATCTCCAGTGTTGAGATTATGAAGCAAATTTGAAGCAATTTTATCATTCGATTCCGCTAAATCAACTTTTTCAAAATTGCCATCCCCATCTCCAACAATAATTTCATCAGGAGGGATAGGTTCGACTGCTTCCTGATCAAGTTGATACTTTAAATACCCATTCAGCCGTTTACGTATATCAGAAGGGCTCAACTCAATTTTTCCAGGCGCATCAAGGATGTTATTTAACTCGGTTTGGAGAAACTTACGAAGATCGGCAAGCCTCTTCTTATTTTCAGCAAAATCATTAGGTTCTTCCATCGGCCAGCGCTCCAAAGATATCGCCGTCACAGCATGCAGACGGGCAGCTATGCGCGACGCCTGAGATTGATAGGCAGTCCGCAGACTGATTCGGATTTCCTTCGTTGAGCCTCCCGTAACGAATCGCTTGGGAAGCTTATAGCGATAGTAGAAAATCCTTCCCTTCAGGTAAAGGAAGGCTGGAGGTTGGGCAGGGGATTGGCGGCGTGCTGCTGTAAGATTGGCGGGCATAATTGTGGCTCCTGTGACCCTGCGAGTGCCCCAGTAAGGGGACGCAAGGGGTAGGGGGTCACCAATCCAAGAAATCTTATCAAGTCAGCCACAAAAAGAAAAAGGAATTGGGCTTGTTAGCTCAATTCCTAAATTCGTGGTGCCGAGGGCGGGACTCGAACCCGCACGAGAATCCTCACTACCCCCTCAAGATAGCGTGTCTACCAGTTCCACCACCTCGGCGCGAAGCAATGAACTATCGTATTGGTCTGCTCTTGGCAAGTATTTTTTTAAAAAAAATTTCCGGGACTTGCGCTTGCGAGGCGTTGCGCGTAACTTCTGGCCCTTACTGGAGACAACCAATGGACGAATTTGTACACAAGTTTTTGAAGCGTACAGGGCCTGTCCTGTGCCTTGATATCGGCAGCGGTACGCAGGATGTCCTTTTGGCCCGTCCAGGGATTGAGTGCGAAAACTGGCCGCGTTTCGTACTTCCCGCGCCCGCCCGCATGGTGGCGCAGCGTATTCGTGAACTGACGTTGTTGCGCCGCGACATCTGGCTTTATGGCGGGAATATGGGGGGTGGCTTCAGTCAGGCCATCAAGGAGCATCTGGCCGCAGGTTTTAAAGTTGGGTCAACTCCCGCCGCTTCGCGCGGAATTCACGACAGTGAAGACGTGGTGCGCGCGATGGGGGTGGAATTTACCGCCAACTGCCCTGAAGGCAGCGTGCCCATTTTTCTCACAGACTATGCGCCGGATTTTTGGGCTGGTCTGCTGCGCATGGCCGGTCTGCCGCAACCCCACATGGTTCTGGCCGCGGCTCAGGATCACGGTTATCACGTGGGTGGCAACCGTCAGGCCAGAATGCGCATGTGGAGCCAACTTTTGGCGTCCTCTGTTGATCCGGCCGAGTGGATATATTCCGTGCCGCCTCCGGCTCTGACCCGTCTGGTGCCTCTGCATGAAAAAACTGGCGGGCCTGTGGCTGATACAGGTACCAGCGCGCTTCTTGGAGCGCTGTGCGACAGCGAGGTTATGGATCGCAGTTTCCGTGAGGGTATAACCGTGATAAACGTGGGCAACGGACACACTGTGGCGGCCCTTGTTTACAGGGGGCAGGTGCGCGGTATCTACGAACACCACACGGGCATGCGTGATCTGGAGCAGTTGTTGCACGATCTGGAACAATTCCGTAAACACTGGTTGCCTGCCGAAGAGGTGCAGTCCACCGGTGGTCACGGAACCGCTTTCGGGCCTTATTGCGAAGAGGCCGGCGGTTACGGGCCCACCTACATCACTGGCCCCAAGCGGGCCATGTTGCAGGGTCACGGGCGCTTTCTGGCTCCGCACGGCGACATGATGCTGGCTGGCAGTCTGGGGCTGCTCTGGGGCTGGGCGCGACTGCATACTAACTGATTCTGGGGCCTCCGTATTGACCCGGAGATCCTCCTGTGTGACGATGTTAATGCTTGCTAAGGTGAGGAAAGGCATGGAAATTTTTGATCCCGCAGAATTGTGGAGCCGGGAACGCATTGAGGAAACGCAGCTTGTCAGGCTGAAAAATACAGTAGGGCAGGCCCGCAAGTGCGACTTTTACCGGCAGCGGCTGGACGAAGCAGGGGTTGGGCCGGACTCATTGCGCAGCCTGGATGATCTGCGTCGCATTCCTTTCACCACCAAGCAGGATCTGCGCGCGCAGTATCCCACGGGCATGCTCTGCGTACCCCAGGCGGAAATCGTCCGCATGCATTGTTCCAGTGGAACTACAGGGTCGCCTGTGGCCATTTGCCATACGCAGAACGACATCAACTCCTGGGCTGACCTTATGGCCCGGTGTATGCACATGGTCGGCGTGCGCCGCGAAGATGTGTTCCAGAATATGTCCGGATACGGTCTTTTCACGGGCGGCCTTGGCATCCACTTTGGAGCGGAACGTCTGGGCTGCCTGACCATCCCCGCAGGCGCGGGCAACTCCCGCCGTCAGATCAAGCTGGCCAAAGACTTCCGCACCACGGTGGCGCACATCCTGCCATCTTATGCGCTTATTCTTGGTGAGCATCTGCGCAATATGGGTGAAGACCCGCGCGAATTTCCCCTGCGCATTGCTCTTGTGGGTGCAGAGCCGTATACTGAGGAGTTCCGCCGCCGCATCGAAGCCCTTTTCGACATGAAGGCATATAATTCCTACGGTCTGTCCGAAATGAACGGCCCTGGAGTGGCCTTTGAATGCCTTGAGCAGAGCGGCATGCATCTTTGGGAAGATGCCTATATTCCCGAAATTGTCGATCCCGAAACCGGCCAGCCGGTACCTGATGGCGAAGTGGGCGAACTGGTCATGACCTGCCTTTGTCGGCAGGGCATGCCGATCCTGCGGTATCGCACCCGCGATCTCACACGCTTCATACCGGGCGAATGTGGCTGTGGGCGCAAACACCGCCGTATGGATCGCATCCTTGGCCGTTCGGACGACATGTTTATCATCAAGGGCGTAAACGTCTATCCCATGCAGGTGGAGCAGGTTATCATGACCTTCCCCGAAGTGGGGCAGAGTTATCTCATCCTGCTTGAAAATGACGGCATTGGCGATGTCATGCGCGTGCAGATTGAAGTACGGGACGAGTTTTTTGTTGAAGACATGCGCGTGCTGCAAAACCTGCAAAAAAGCATAGCCCAGCGGTTGCGCGATGAAATTCTTATCACTCCCAGGGTAGAAATCGTGCAGAGCAACAGCCTGCCGCGCACCGAAGGCAAGGCTGTGCGATTACAGGATTTACGCGCTAAAAAATAGGTTGAGAACGGTATGGATTTTTTGCCCTTTCCCTTGGCGAGCCTGCTGGCGGGCGCGTTTATCACATTGCTGTGCTTTGTGCTCATGCTCAATGTTTTCGGCCTGCCAGCCAACTGGGTGATGCTGGGGCTTGTGGCGCTATGGAAGATGGCTCATCCCGCTTCGGAGTCCATGACGGCCTGGTTCTGGGTCATGATGGTCGGCCTGGCTCTTGTGGGGGAGGCGCTGGAACTGGGCATGCAGATCGTCAAGGCCAAACGCTACGGGTCAAGTTCATCGGGAACTTTTGCGGGCATGATTGGGGCAATCGCCGGAGCCATTTTGCTGGCGCCGCTTTTTTTCGGCCTGGGTGCACTTATCGGCGCGGTGGCTGGCGCATGGACAGGCTGTTTCGTGATGGAAATGGCCAAGGGCCGCCCGCTTCGCGAATCATTGGACGCCGCGTTTGGAGCCATGGTGGGGCGCTTTTTGGGAACGGTCTGCAAGTGCGGTATTGGCGGAGCCATGTTGGCATTGGCTGCCAGCCGCATCTGGCCGAAGCCTCCTGTGGGGGGGGGACTGACGCCTGACGAACCGCTTCAATTGGTCATGGCTCTGGCCGGAGGATTGTGCTGACATGGCTTCTTTGCTTGATGGTCTTGATGTCGTTCTGGTCAAGACCCGTTTTCCCGAAAATATTGGTATGACCGCAAGGGCTTGCGTGAATATGGGCTGTTCATCCCTGCGTCTGGTCGATCCGGAGCGTTGGGACAGGGAAAAAGCACGTCCGCTGGCGACGCCCAAAGGGCAGGACCTGCTGGATGGCGTGACAGTCAGCCCCGATCTGTCGGAAGCAGTGGCGCCCACAACCCTGGTGGTTGGAACAACCGCTCGCGTAGGCGGTTGGCGGCAGTCGCTGCTTTCTCCCGCTCAGGCTGCGGCAGCGGTGGCCGAGGTGCTGGCGCGGGGCGAACGGGTTGCTCTGGTCTTTGGCCCTGAAGACAGGGGACTTAACAATGAAGAAATTACCCATTGTCATAAACTGACAACCATACCTACAGACCCGGCTGCAAGCTCGCTCAATCTGGCTCAAGCCGTTTTGCTGCTTTTGTATGAATGCGCCAATGCCGCGCGTAATTGTCAAAAAAAAGAAAGCGGGCGTGCGCCAGGCGAGAGCGGAGGGGGCAAGCTGGCCACAGCGGCTGAACAGGAACGCCTGATGGAATCCTTGAAGGACATGCTGCTGCGACTTGACTATTTGCACGGAGATAACCCGGAATACTTCCTTATGCCCTGGCGACGCCTTTTTACCAGAGCCGGGTTGCGAAGACATGAGTATGACGCCCTGATGGGGCTTTGCAGGCAGGTTCGCCACAAATTGGGCTGATAGTGGCAAACGGTCTGCGCGAACGGATCGTGTACCATCGCGAAATCCCTGCAGATGAATCGTTCCGTATGTCGTCCTTGTACAATTGCCGCAAGAAAAAAATGACCGGACCAGCCTGGAAAAACGGTTCGGACTCAGCGAAAGCACCGGGACCGTGCAGGGTTACAGCATGCATGGCCCAAATGTTCTGCAGTGCTGGCCTGTGCGTATGGCCAGACCCGCTGACGCAGGTTTAATATGTCTCTTACATTGCCTTGTTTTGATTTTTCCGCCTGTTTGATTGCCTGAACATTCCGCTCCGCTAAACCAGATTACTCTTTAAGTGCTTCACTTTTCAATTCGTTTACTGCATAAAATGCGATTCTACGCACAATCAACGCCACGTTGCGGCGCATTGCATCTCGTGCAGCGTTACAGCATTTACCCTTCTTCAAAGTTAACATGCTTCGATTTTTTTGGGGGGGGGCCGCAAGAAAGGCCGCATGGCGGCCTTTCCGCAGCATATTTAATGCCGCATTTCTTTTTTATAGGCAATGTCCTCCCTGCACCCAAAGCCTTCGGGCTGGCCTTGGGCGTGTCCACAGAGCGACAGGGACAATCCGGCGAGCCGGTGCTCGATATTTTATGAGGAGTTCGAAAAAAATTCAGGGCCTGAGCAGTTGCAAGCTGAAAATGTTCTGTTGCTGTGTGCGCATGTACTTGCCCTAAAGGTGTCAGCGCGGTTTATCTTCACTGCTTGTATTCAAGCAGGCGTCTTTGTCAATTAAGAAAAAAATCACAATAAACAATGGGCTCTCTACAAGGGCAATGGGCATGTTGCAGTCAACGTAACGATATCACTAAAAATATTCGCAGTAAGTTTACAGAAGGCATATTGTACTGTTGAAGCGTTGTAACCGTCTTGCAACATGTGGTTTCTCCCCCGCTGTTCAAGGGTTTTTCCCGATCAAGGCAAAACAGTTTTTTGTAATTGTTTGTCATTACTGATTTATTGAAAGTATCTCCGAAACAAAATATTATAAAAGTTATTTTTATATTATTATGATGAAATTATTGAACTAATTGTGATTACGCTTTTAAGGTGTTTCGGTTTTGTGAAAACTTGGTTTGCATTCAACTCTATTTGCTTTTAAGTTTATGTCGAAGAGAACTACAGAGCACCTGTTTCTAGCAGCTTCTGTCAGCGTTGGGTGACTGGCGGCAGGTTATAGGAAGATATAGGAGCGGCTTAAGGCGGAGAGCCTTTATACCGTTCGTCATATATATTTGGCTGTACACTGTTCACGCGTGGGAAGAGTTGCTACTAGCAGCAAATTTGAGGTCTGTAACTTTTTGTTTTTAAGGAGGGAGCATGCGCATAACGCTCACGCACAAATATGTGGGTTCGCTCTTTGGTGCGCTGATTACCTGCTGTAGCGTAGTGCTTTTTGTTTCTATCTACTACATGAAAGCGCCGATCGAAGTTGAACTGGACAGGGGCATACGCCGCATGCAAAACGTTATCATGGAGGCCAATGAGATAACGCGCAACCGCTTTACACAAAGTGCGGCCCTGATTGCCGAGGATGACACTTTTGCGCGCACCATTGCGGAAAAAAATCATGAGCAGGCCAAAGAAATCGGGCAAAAGCTCATGAAAATGGCCGGGTCAGATTTCATGACCATTACGGACGAAACCGGTAGAGTCCTCGCCCGTGGCCATTCTGAAAAGTATAACGACAGCATCACCAATCAGGAAACCGTGGTGCTGGCCCTCAAGGGGCAACCTGCCGCGGCTGTGGTTGAAGGCACCATAGTGCCCTTTACCATTCGGGCAAGTCAGCCCGTGCTGTATGAAGGCAGATTGGTGGGCACCATATCCATTGGCACGTCCCTTGTGACGTCTGCCTACATAGATTGGCTCAAGCAGCTGTCAGGCCTCGATGTTACCATTTTCAAGGGTGACACGCGGGCAATGACCACCATTATGAACAATGGTCAACGCGCCATCGGCACCAAGCTTCAATCCCTGGAAATTATTGAGGCAGTGCTGAAAAAAGGTGAAACACGCTTTGCCCACAACAAGATTTTAGGCGTGGAATATAATTCTGCCTACTGGCCCGTAAGGGATGCGCACGACAAGATTATCGGCATGTGGTTCGTGGGTATGCCCATAGACGTGCTGCAACAGCTTGAGAGTGAGGCCGTTAACAAGGCCATCATGGTTGGTTGTATCCTGTTGGTTGTGCAGCTTACCCTGTCAGTCATTATAGGGCTTCGGGTCAGCGCGCCTGTGGGTAAAATCACCCGGTACGCTCTGGGGGTGGCCGAAGGGCAGAAGGATTTGACGCTCGATGTTTACAGCAAGGACGACATGGGGCAGCTGGCCGATGCGCTGCGACATATGGAAGAGAATTTGCGTAAACTGGTTCAAGACGCAAGCGAGAAGGCCGAACAGGCTCGTTTGATGGGCGAAGAGGCGCAGCGTGCAATGGAAGGGGCCAAGCAGGCCCAGGCCCAAGCCGAAATCGCCAAGCGTGACGGCATGATAAGCGCTGCCGCCCAAATTGAGGGCGTGGTTGAAAAACTTAATTCCTCCATCAACGATATTGCCGAACAGGTGGACAATACCGGCGGCGCGTTGAGCCATGCGGTGTCCAGATTGGCCGAAACAGCCACAGCAATGGAAGAGATGAACTCTACAGTGCTCGAGGTGGCCCGAAACGCCGGTGGAGCGGCGGACGTTTCCGCTTCCGCCAAAATGAAGGCCCAGGTCGGTTCTGAAGTCGTGTCCAAGGCTGTGAACGGCATTCAGGAAGTGCAGCGGCAGTCGATGGCCCTCAAGGACGGCATGTCGAAGCTCGATGAGCACGCAAAGGCTATCAGCCAGATTATGGGCGTCATTTCTGACATTGCTGACCAGACCAACCTGCTGGCGCTGAACGCTGCCATTGAAGCCGCCAGAGCTGGCGACGCAGGGCGTGGCTTTGCCGTAGTGGCTGACGAGGTGCGTAAGCTGGCTGAAAAAACCATGACCTCCACCACTGACGTGGGCAACGCCATTAAGGCCATCCAGCAAAGCGCCTCGCAGAGCATCCAGGAAGTGGATATGGCTGTGCGCAACATCGCTTCGGCGACGGATTTTTCCAACAAGTCCGGTGAAGCGCTGCAGGAAATCGTGGTGATGGTGGATCAGACCGCCGACGAAGTGCGGGCCATTGCCACGGCCAGTGAGCAGCAGTCGGCTACCAGCGAAGAAATCAACAAGTCCATCGCTGACGTGAACCACATTGCCGCCACTACAGCCGAATCCATGCAGTTGGCCATGAATGAGCTGGAAGCCCTGCGCAAGCAGGCCCACAGTCTCGTTGAACTCATAGAACACATGAAGAAAGCGTAATTCCAAAAGACCTGAAGACAGCAAAGGCCCTCCCGGTTCAGCCGGGAGGGCCTTTGCGCGTGGGTTGGATTCTGTCAGAAAGCGTATTTTCCGGCAGAATGACAAATTGAAATACGAAGTATTTCAGAGTGAATCTGCTCTGAAGGGCAATAGAAGATTTTGGAGGGTGGGGGCGTGGGGGAGGAGACCCTTTTGCAAAAGGCCCCCCCACAAAGCATTTTAGAGAGAACTTGCGCTACACGTTGAACAGGAAGTGCATCACATCCCCGTCCTTGACCACATATTCCTTGCCTTCCACGCGCAGCACGCCGCTGGCGCGACAGGCCGCCTCATTGTCATGGCTCATGTAGTCGTTGTAGGAAATGACTTCGGCGCGAATAAAGCCGCGCTCAAAGTCCGTATGTATGACCCCGGCCGCCTGAGGGGCCTTCCAGCCCTTGTGGATGGTCCAGGCGCGCACTTCCTGCGGGCCCACGGTGAAATAGCTGCACAGGCCGAGTGTTTCGTAGCCCGTGCGAATGATGCGCACAAGACCGCTTTCATCAATACCATACGAAGACAGCATTTCTGCCTGTTCCGCGTCGGACAATCCTTGCAGCTCTTCTTCCAGTTTGGCGCAAATGCAGGCAAAACCCGATTGGCGCTCGGCTGCAAAAGCCCTGAGGATTTCCACAAAGGCGTTGCCCTCGGCCACTGCGGCCTCGTCCACATTAGCGCAGTAAATGACGGGTTTGGCCGTCAGCAGGCCAAGTTCGCGCCATGAAGTCATGAAGGCTTCATTGGTGTCGGGCAGAGAAAAATCACGGGCGGCCTTGCCGTCATTGAGGTGGGCCAGCAAGGTCTGCATTATGTCGGCCACTGCCTTGGCGTCCTTGTTGGCTTTGGCCATCTTTTGCAGGCGTTCCAGGCGCTTTTCGACGCTTTGCAGGTCGGCCAGCAGCAGTTCGGTTTCAATGGTGTCCACATCGCGCAGAGGGTCTACGCCGCCGTCCACGTGCGTGATGTTTTCGTCCTCAAAACAGCGCACCACATGCACAATGGCCGCGCATTCGCGGATATTGCCCAAAAACTGGTTGCCAAGGCCTTCTCCCTTGCTGGCGCCGCGCACGAGACCGGCAATGTCGATAAAATCCACGCTGGCATTGATGGTTTTTTGCGGCTTGGCCTTGTTTGTCAGCTCCTGCAGGCGCTTGTCAGGTACGGCAACTGTGGCCTTGTTGGGCTCAATGGTGCAGAAGGGATAGTTGGCCGCCTGGGCGTTCTGGGCCTTGGTAAGGGCGTTGAAAAGGGTAGACTTGCCCACGTTGGGCAGACCGACGATACCTATGCTGAGGGCCATGCTTTCTCCTGAATCGCGGCAAGCGCTCTTGCATTGAAAGGAATAACGAAGCCGCGCGGGTTGTTGCAGACCCGCGCAGCGAAATGTTCAGGCTAGAGCAGATTACGAATGAAATGAGTTAACTGCTCTGCAAGGATTTTCCTGAAAATCCTTGCCACGAAATGCTCTAGAAGGCCCGGCACATGTACCGGGCCGGGCCTGTTATAGACAGAAAGTGTGGCGGAAGCAAGAAAACTTACTGCAAGCGCGTATTCACCGTGGGCGTAACGCCTCCCTTGCCCCCAGGAGACGGATCGCGCAGGAGCGGCATGAGGTCATCGGTAATGGGCACCGTGCCCGAACCCATGGCCAGCACTTCATTGCTGTTGGTATGGATCAGGCGGATGTTGAAGCGTACCTGTTCACCACTGACAACGTAGGTTCCAGCCATGATGGCCTGACTCGTGCCG
Organism: Desulfovibrio simplex; assembly: GCF_055387835.1. Taxonomy (NCBI): domain Bacteria; kingdom Pseudomonadati; phylum Thermodesulfobacteriota; class Desulfovibrionia; order Desulfovibrionales; family Desulfovibrionaceae; genus Desulfovibrio; species Desulfovibrio simplex. The sequence goes on along the minus strand of NZ_AP042377.1, from coordinate 1,355,335 downwards.
ACCCTGCTGGCCAGACGCTTGACGTCGCGGGTAAGAATGAACTCGCCCTTTTTTTTGTCAAAGTAGATGTCGCTCCCCTTGCGCAGTTCCTGAAAGCGGTATCCCGCGTTCATGAGCCAGCGCGTGACCTCTTCCATCATCTGGCGGGCCAGCGGCGAAGCCTCATTCAGGTCATTGAGGTTGGCAGGGGTGGTACCCATGATAATAATATTGGCGCGCGCCAGGGATTGTTGTTCTTTTTTGCTTACCTCTGGATCAGAGCCCGCATAGCGCATCATCAGCTGCTCATCCAGCTGACGCGCTATCTTGGTGGCTGCCGCGGGCACGTTGCCTTCGGCCGCGGCCGTGAGGGGCAGAAGCAGGGCCGCCAGCAGAAGAATAACGGCAATATAACGGCTCATGATAATCCTCAACGCATGGTGCGCAGCAAAAGTTCAATGCCGCCCAGTTCTTTTTCAATAATCGCCAGATCCTCGGCGGAACGGCAGGTGGAAAGCGCTTGCGTGTATGACTGGCGGGCCAGTTCATAGCGGCCCTGGTCCCGGTACTGCCGGGCCTGCTTCAAATATCTGGCGCTGATGTTCGGCCCTTGTCCCACAGACCCGCCAGTGCGTGCTGATTGGGTTTGCCCTGTTTCATAGGCAGAAAGATTCTGGCCTTTTGCCTGCGGGCCGTCCAGGCTTATAGTCAGAACCGGTCCCGCCGCAAGAGCGAGAAAGAAGATTGTAATGATGCGTGGGGTGACGCGCATGGCTGCTTCCGGCATTATTTGCCCTGTTTGATGTTAATGCTGCCGCTGGTGATGGAACTGGCCGGGGTGTAGAGTGAAGGGTACAAACCGCCACGCTGGCCAGAGGGTTTTGACGATGAGGCCACACTTGAACTGCCGGATTGCGCGGGCGCGGGTTTGACGGCAGGGGGGTCAGTTTTGCCCATGCGGGCCACAATGGGGGTGTTCACAAGCACAAGCTGCCCCGTGCGCATGACCATGCCATCCGTGGCGCGCACCAGGCGCGCGTTGACGAAGGTGGCGTCCTTGTCCACATAATATGTACCTACGACCAGGGCAGCCCATTTTTGCCCGGCCGGGATGACGGCGTTTTCGATCAGGGCCAGATCATCTCGCCCGCCCACTACGGCGATATTGCCGGTCAGACGGTATTCGCGCGCGGGAAAGCCGCGCTGGTTGAACTCGTAAAACATGGCTTCGCCCATGAGTCTGCCCAAGGGCGAACTGCGTGACGTATTGTTTTCGTCCACAAAGGATGTCGGCATGGCCACGACCCCCTGCAGAGCGTCATTGGGCATGGTGGCGAGCATCTGGTCCGCCAGTTCACGAAATTTCAGCTTCAGCTCAACTGCATCTATGTAGCCAGGATCATTGGCAGTGGCCGGAGCTTTAGAGCAGCCCGCCAACAGGGGCAGCGCAAGGGTGCAAATAAGTATAAGGCGTAATACGTTGTGCATGGCAACCTCAATAGTGTTCTGTTGTACTTATCGGCCCCTGCGCGATAAACTTCAGTGCCGGGATAAAGCAGGCATCAGCCCGACCCTGCTTTTTTTCGAAAAATATGCAAAACATGTTCCAGCGGCATAATTGGCTGCATGCTTGGCTTGCGGCCGGAAATAGCTTACAAGACGCCCTTAACAGGATATGGCGACACAGCGTCGCCAGGCTTTTTATCGGAGAAAAGGCATGCGCAAATGCACCAGGGCCATACGCCTCGGCAGCGTGACTGTGGGCGGGGGCGCGCCCGTTGTGGTTCAAAGCATGACCAACACAGACACCCGCGACCCTGAGGCCACGCTGGCGCAGATAGCCAGACTGGCGGAGCGGGGCTGCGAGGTGGTGCGTCTGGCTGTGCCTGATGAAGCCGCCGTGGCGGCGCTGCCTGCCATTCGCGCAGGCACATCCCTGCCCCTCATTGCCGACATCCATTTTGATCACCGCCTTGCCATGGGCGCTTTGGAGGCGGGCTTTGAAGGCCTGCGCATCAATCCCGGCAATATAGGCCCCAAGGCCCATGTGGACAGTGTGGTAGATGCGGCCAAGGCGCATGGCGCGGTCATTCGCGTGGGCGTCAATTCCGGCTCTGTGGAAAAAGACCTTTTGCGTAAATACGGCGGTCCCTGCCCGCAGGCCCTGGTGGAAAGCGCCCTCGGGCACGTGCGCCTGCTGGAGGCGCGCGGATTTTACGATACCAAGATTTCCCTCAAGTCCTCATCCGTGATGGATACCATTACGGCGTACCACCTGCTTGCCGAGGCCTGTGATTATCCCGCCCATATCGGCATTACCGAAGCCGGGGGCCTCATGCGCGGCACGGTCAAGTCTGCCGTGGGGCTGGGCATATTGCTGCACGAAGGCATTGGCGACACGCTGCGCGTATCCCTCACGGCCGATCCAGCCGAAGAGGTCACGGTGGCCTGGGAGATTCTGCGCGCCCTTGGTCTGCGCTCACGCGGGCCCGAAATCATTTCCTGCCCGACCTGCGGCCGGACGGAAATTGACCTTTTTTCACTGGCGCGCGCCGTTGAAGAGCGGCTGGCAACCTCCACCGCGGACGTGAAGGTGGCGGTTATGGGCTGCGTGGTCAACGGACCCGGTGAAGCCCGCGAAGCCGATCTGGGTGTGGCCGGAGGACGCGACAAGGGCATTATTTTCCGCAAGGGCGAGATTGTTCGCTCTGTCAAGGGGCAGGAAGCCCTGCTGGCTGCGTTTATGGAAGAACTGCAATCACTGCTTAACGAAAAGGAAAACATCTAATGCGCTTCAGCTCCTGCTATATTCCCACTCTCAAGGAATCCCCGGCCGATGCGGAAGTGGTCAGCCACAAGCTTCTGCTGCGGGCGGGTATGGTTCGTCGGCTCACGTCAGGGCTGTACATTTATCTGCCCCTTGGCCTGCGGGTCATAGAAAAAATCGGCCGCATCGTGCGTGAAGAAATGGAGAAGGCCGATTTTCGCGAGTTGCTCATGCCCATGGTGCAGCCCGCCGACCTGTGGAAAGAAACGGGCCGCTGGGAGCATTACGGCAAGGAGCTTCTGCGCTTCAAGGATCGCAACGAGCGCGAGTATTGCCTCGGCCCCACGCATGAAGAAGTCGTTACCGATCTTGTGCGCGGCGAGGTGCGCTCCTATCGCCAGTTGCCTGTGCGTCTGTACCAGATACAGACCAAGTTTCGCGACGAAATCCGCCCCCGTTTCGGCCTTATGCGCGGGCGCGAATTTGTCATGAAGGACGGCTATTCCTTTGACGCCACTACCGAAGGTGCGGAAAAGAGCTACAAGGCCATGTACGATGCCTATATGCGCATCTTCAAGCGCCTGGGCTTGCGCTTCCGCGCTGTTGAGGCCGACACCGGCTCCATCGGCGGAAATTTTTCCCATGAATTCATGGTGCTGGCCGATACCGGCGAAGACACCATCGCTTTCTGTCATGACTGCGAATATGCCGCCAACGTGGAAAGGGCGGAGGTCGTCTGGAAGGGCCAGCCTGCCACGGCCGCCTGCCCGGCCCTGGAAACCGTCGCCACGCCCGGAGCCCACAGCGTGGAAGAAGTGGCTGCCATGCTTGGCGTGTCCGCGAGCAGCATTGTCAAAACCATGCTGTTCAAGGTTGACGGCCAGACTGTGGCCGTGCTTGTGCGCGGCGACCGCGAAGTGAACGACATCAAGCTCAAGAACCTGATGAAGGCGCAGGAAGTCGAATTGGCCGACGCCGCCACAGTGCAGGCGGTAACCGGAGCGCCCGTCGGCTTTGCCGGCCCTGTGGGGCTCGGCGTGCCCGTTTATGCCGACGCGGAACTTCAGGGCGGCACGGACTATGTTGTTGGCGCCAACGCGGCCGACGCCCATATCAGGCATACTGACCTCAAGCGTGATGCCGCTGTGACCGCCTGGGGCGACTTGCGCACCATCACCCCCGAAGACCAGTGCCCGCGTTGCGGCGGTCGCATGGAGCTTACCAGGGGCATTGAGGTGGGCCACATCTTCATGTTGGGCCTGAAGTATAGTGAAGCCATGCATGCCGTGTTCCTGGACGAGAACGGCAAGGAACAGATCATGATTATGGGCTGCTACGGCATCGGCGTGTCCCGCGTGGCCGCTGCCGCCATTGAGCAGAATCACGACGAGCACGGCATTGTCTTTCCTCCGCCGGTGGCCCCTTTTGAGTGCATGTTGCTCAACCTGGATCCCCGCAGTGAAGAAGCTAATGCAAAGGTTGAAGAAATATATGCCCTGTTGCAGGGCATGGGCGTGGAAGTGCTGATGGACGACCGCGAAGAGCGCCCCGGCGTCAAGTTCAAGGACGCGGACCTGCTTGGCATCCCCGCGCAGCTTGTGGTTGGCGGCAAGGGCCTTGCCCGTGGCATCGTGGAGTGCAAGGACCGCCGCACGGGCGAAAAGGGCGAGCTTTCCGTGGACAACCTTGAGCAGGATTTTGCCGCCTGGATTGAAAAAGTCCGGCAGGGTTGGGCCAGCCGCTAGGCATTTGTGCTTTATTGAGGCTGTCCGACGCGGTTTTTCTGAAACCGTGCCGGGCAGCCTCATTGCAGTATTCGGCGGCTTATGGCGCAGTTCGTCAGTGAGCCGCCTTCTTTCCTTCGCCGCGCAAGGGGCCACGGGGTACCATGCAGGAAACCATACTGACAGTCCGCGAGCTTACGGAGCAACTGCGCAAGAGCCTTGAGGGGCGCTTTCCCTTTGTCTGGGTGCGGGGCGAGGTGACAAATTTTTCCCGTCCTGGTTCCGGGCATGTCTATTTCAGCCTTAAAGATCAGGACGCGCAATTGCAGTGCGTCTGGTTCCGCCACATGCAGCGGCAGGCTGATCAGCCTTTTGATCCGCTTACGGGCGAGGTTTTTGACAAGCCAAGGCCGTCCCCCCTTGAACTTTTGCGTAATGGCCTGGACGTGCTTTGCGCGGGACGCATCAGCGTATACGCCCCACGCGGGCAATACCAGCTTGCCGTGGAACTGGTGCAGCCTGCGGGCGAGGGGCTGCTGGCCCTGGCTTTTGAAGAGAGCAAGCGCAAACTGGCGGCCCTGGGGTATTTCAGTCCCGAACGCAAGCGTCCGCTTCCTCGTGACCCGCAACGTATAGCGCTCATCACATCTCCCACAGGGGCGGCCATTCACGATTTTCTTGAACTGGCGCGTACGCGCGGCAGCGGTTCGCGCATCCGTCTGTTTCCGGCATTGGTGCAGGGGGCGGAGGCCGCTCCGGCCATTGTGCGGGCTCTGGCTGAGGCCAACGCCCAGAATTGGGCGCAGGCCATCGTGCTCGTGCGCGGCGGCGGCTCTTTGGAAGACCTGTGGGCCTTCAATGAAGAGTCTGTGGCCCAGGCCGTATTTGAGTCCCGCCTGCCCGTGCTGGCTGGCATTGGGCATGAGGTGGATGTTACCCTGGCGGACATGACCGCCGACATGCGTGCGGCAACCCCGAGCCACGCCGCACAGTTGCTCTGGCCATTGCGGATGGAACTGCACCAGCGCGTGGATGAAACCTGGGCAGCCCTGCGCCGCGCCATGGAACGGCGCCTTGAGGCAGCCGGGCAGGCCCTGCGCGAATGCGATAAAGCCTTGTCCTGGTTTTCGCCGCAGCGTCACCACGAACGCCTTTATGAACGCCTTGCCAGCCTGGAGGCGGCTCTTGAGCGCTCCGGCCGCTACTGGCTGGATGACAAGACGCGGAAAGCCGACTTTCTGGAACGTGCCCTGCGCAAAGCCCTTGGAACAGAAAAACTGGATACGCTTGATGCGCGGCTGGAACAGCTTGCCGCCCGTCTGCATGCGGCATTGCCGCGACTTGTTGCGGACAAGGAGCGTTCGCTGCAACACGGCATACAGCACTGGCAAAGCACGGCACGGGGCTACGTAACAGAGCAGTTGCGGCGTCTTGAAACCCTGAGCATGGCCCTTGAGGCGCGCGATCCCCTCATGCCGCTTACGCGCGGCTATGCACTGGTCAGTACGCCTGGGGGCCTTGTGCGCTCGGTTGACCAGGTTCCTTCCGGAACCAGTATAGAAGTGCGTCTGGCCGATGGCAGCCTGTCTGCCCTGGTAAACGGCGTGCGACGCCGCCAAAGTCGCAAGGTGGAGGAATCATGATACAACAGTTGTGTAATATACTACGGCGTCAGGACATGCGTGCGGAAAAATCCTTGCAGAGGTCGGCCCGCATGCTGCCCTTGATTCTGACGTTTTTCTCTTTGCTGCTTTTGTCTTCCCTGGGGGGCATTCCTGCTTTTGCCGCCCTTCAGGTAAAGCTTGAAGCTCCTGCCACGGTGGCCAGAGGCGATGCTTTCGTGGCTCTGGCTGTCAGTGATGAACCCGCAACTACCTTCAACTTCAAGTGGATGGGCAAGAGCTACGCGGCCACGGCCGTTGCCGTCGCGCAGACCTCCGGCGGGGTGCAAAAATGGCAGGCCGTCATATTGCTGCCTGTGCCGCTTGATGCCAAGGAAAATGATTTTACACTGGCAGTCACCCCCATAACAGGCCATGCGGGCGGCAAAAAATCCTCTGCTGTTCCACAGGCGGCCACATTGGGCATTGGCGTGTATGATAAAGACCGTCCGGTTCAGAAGCTTACTGTGGACAAAAAGTATGTTGATCCGCCAGCGGCGCAAATGGAGCGCATCAAAGCCGACAGGGAACTTGTGCGCAAAACCCTTGCCACGTATACGCCCGAACGTCTTTGGACGCTGCCTTTTGAACGGCCCGTTCCCGGTGACGTTTCGAGCCTTTTCGGGCTCAAGCGGGTATTCAACGGGCAACCGCGCGGATTGCACCGTGGACTGGACCTGCGCGGCACCGAGGGAACCCCCATTGTGGCCTGTGCCGATGGCAGGGTGGCCCTGACGGGTGATTTGTACTTCTCGGGCAATGTGGTGTACATCAATCACGGCGAGGGGGTTTTTACGGCGTACCTGCATATGTCCAAAATTCTGGTCGCTGAGGATCAGGCCGTGCGCAAGGGCGAGGTCATAGGTCTTGTGGGGGCCACAGGCCGCGTCACAGGGCCACATTTGCATCTCTCTCTCCTGGTGCAGGGCGTGTCGGTGGATCCGCAGCCGCTTCTGGCCCCTCGTGCCGATGGCGGGGGCGCCCCCAGAGCAGATTAACTTTGAGAATATACATTCTCAAAGTTTAAGGCGCGCTCACTTCGGCGTTTAACCGCGCAGCTAAATTGCGCTTACGCCTCCGTAGCGAACGTCTGCTCACGCAGCCGTCAGAGCAATTTAAAAATTAAATTGCTCCAATGCCGTGGGCCAGCCCTCACAAGCCCCTGAAAAGGGAAAGTAGACTGTATGAGCGCCAAGACCGAAAATCTTTTTGAAAAAAAACTGGCCCGACTCCAGGAAATCGTTGCAGCGTTGGAATCCGGAGATTTGCCTCTGGAAAAAGGCATGGCCCTGTATAAAGAAGGTGCCGGATGCGCGCGGTATTGTCGGCAGCAGCTCGACAAGGCGCGGCACGAACTGGAAGTCTGGCAGGACGGCCAGGCCCGCCCCATGCCGGGGCAGGGGGGCCAGGGCGGAGATGGGCCCGGTTCGTACCCTGATGATGAAGCTGAAGAAGCCGAAGAAGCGTAGGAGGCTTGACAGGTGATGATGCCAGTATCCCGGATGAAGGAGCTTTTGCGCGAACGTGGGCAAATGGTGGAGGCCTGTCTTGCGGTCGTTTTTGACGGTAGGCCCATACCGCAACGCCTGAAGGATTCGATGCAGTACAGCCTTCAGGCCGGTGGCAAGCGCCTGCGTCCCGTACTCTGTCTGAGCGCTGCGGCCATGTGCGGGCTGCCCATTCAGGATGCTCTGCCTTTTGCTTCGGCCATTGAGATGATCCACACATATTCTCTCGTGCATGACGACCTTCCCGCCATGGATAATGACGACTTGCGGCGCGGCAAGCCCTCGAACCACAAGGCTTTTGACGAACCCACCGCCATTCTTGCCGGTGACGGCCTGCTTACCGATGCCTTTTTGCTGATGTGCCGCAGTCCCGTGGCTCCTCCCCGTGTTCTGCGCGCCGTGGGCGAATTGGCCCTGGCCGCTGGCTCGTCCGGCATGGTGGGCGGGCAGGAATGGGACATGATATTTACCGGCAAGGCGGAGATAACGCTTGAGGAGTTGCGCGGCATACACGCCATGAAGACAGGCGCGCTGCTTCGGGCTTCCTGTGTGTGCGGGGCCATGCTGGCCGGGGCTTCTGACGGGGATCTTGCGGCCATCGGTTCCTATGGCGCGTCTCTGGGGGTTGCCTTTCAGATAGCCGATGATATTCTTGATGTGGTGGCGGACACTGCCACGCTTGGCAAGCCCGCTGGCAGTGATGTGGCCCAGGGCAAAAAAACCTATCCCGCCTTGCTGGGACTCGATACAAGCCGGGCCCTTGCGCAGGAGCAGGCCGAAACCGCCAAGGCTGCTTTGGCGGCCTTCAACGGGCAGGAAGCGGAATTTTTACGTGCTTTGGCCGAATACACGGTCAACAGGGCGGCCTGATATGCTTGATGCGCAAAAAACAGCAATGCCGATCGACTTCTCTGGGAATATACAGGGGGTAAATGTGGCTGAAGCAGGTCATGCCGGGCGGGGTCCTTCCCATAATTCGCCCCAGGCAGAACCGCACGGTTCGCTTTTGGACAGTATTGAGCGCCCTTCGCAGTTGGGGAGCATGAGTGAAGCCCAACTGCAGCAGCTGGCCGGAGAAGTGCGGCAGCGTATTATTGACGTGGTTTCGCGCAACGGCGGTCATCTTGCCCCTTCGCTGGGTGTTGTGGAGCTGACGCTTGCGCTCCTTTCCACGTTCAATATTGAAAAAGACAAGCTCGTGTGGGATGTGGGCCATCAGGCCTATGCGCATAAACTGCTCACGGGGCGGGCGCATCGGTTTGAAACCCTGCGCACCTTCGGCGGTATTTCAGGCTTCCCACGCATGGCCGAAAGCCCTTATGACCACTTTGGCGTCGGGCATTCATCAACATCCGTTTCCGCCGCCCTTGGCATGGCTTTGGCCCGTGATCTTTCGGGCCTGAAGCACCATGTGCTGGCCGTTATCGGCGACGGCTCCCTGACTGCTGGCGAAGCCTTTGAAGGACTCAATCTGGCCGGGCATATGGGACGGCGACTCATTGTGGTGCTCAATGACAATGAAATGTCCATTTCACCCAATGTCGGCGCGCTTTCACTGTTTTTAAGCCGTACCCTGTCCCGGCGCTGGGTGCGGCAGGCCCGTAAGGAAGTGCTCAACTTCCTGCGCTCCATCCCGCGCATAGGTCAGAAACTGGCCTTGTACGCCCTGCGGGGCGAGGGAAGTTTCAAGTCGTTTTTTACGCCCGGCATGCTGTTTGAGGCTTTTCGCTTCAATTACATTGGCCCGGTTGACGGCCATGACCTCACAAGCCTGCGCCGCCATCTGCAAATGGCGGCGGCTGTCGAGGACGGCCCCGTACTGCTGCATGTGCGCACGCAAAAGGGCAAGGGCTATGCCCCTGCGGAAAAAAACCCGACCCTCTATCATGGCGTCGGGCTGTTTACGCCTGAAACAGGCCAGCCCGTACCCTCAACGGCCAAGGTGCCGTCTTTTACCGGAATTTTCAGCAAAACGCTGGTTGAGCTGGCCGAAAAGGATAAAAGAATTATCGCCATTACGGCTGCCATGCCGGAAGGCACCGGCACGGACAGTTTCAGGGAGCGATTCCCCGATCGGTTTGTGGATGTGGGCATCTGCGAGCAGCACGCTGTAACCTTTGCCGCTGGTCTTGCCAGCCAGGGCTACCGTCCGGCGCTGGCCATTTATTCCACTTTTCTTCAGCGCTCCTACGATCAGGTGGTGCATGACGTCTGCCTTCAGAACCTGCCCGTTACCCTGTGCGTGGATCGTGCCGGTCTTGTGGGCGAAGACGGAGCTACGCATCACGGAGCTTTTGACATCGCCTATCTGCGGCATATCCCCCAGATAAACCTGCTGGCGCCCCGTGATGAGGACATGCTGCGTCACTGTCTTTTTACATCGCTCAACCATGACGGGCCATGTGCTTTGCGCTATCCCAGAGGCGCTGGTTTTGGCGTTCCTCTGGACGGGCTGCCGCGCCTGCTGACCCCCGGCAGGGGAGAGGTGCTTCAGGACGGTGAAGGCATCGCCATCGTCGCAGTGGGCAGCCGCGCCCATCCCGCCCTTGAGGCCGCGGCGCAGGTCGAACAGGTTCTTGGCATCCGGCCTCTGGTTTTTGATCCCGTATGGCTCAAGCCCCTGCCGCAGGAACAGCTTGCCACCATTGCGGGCCGCTTTGACCGCATTCTTTTTGTGGAAGAGGGCGTGCTGGCTGGCGGGTTTGCATCGGCTGTGCTGGAATTTTATGTGGACAACGGGCTTATGCGAGGGCAGAAGATCAAGCGGCTGGGGCTGCCCGACAGTTTTGTCGAGCATGGCAGCCAGTTGCGCCTGCGCGAGCTTGTGGGCCTGCGTACGAAGAATATTGCTCAGGCCGTCATTGATCTGGCGAAGCAGAAATAAAGGAAACGCTGATTTATTCCGTTTGGCGGCGTTGCTTCACTTTTTTTGAAACAGTCGAGGACGGAAGAGTCCACTCCTGCTTCAAAAAAAGAGCGCGCCTTGCCAAACGAAACAACTGCGCGTTTCCAAGAGGCTCTTTAATCAGTGCCTCCTAAAGCAATTTTGACCTCCCTTTACTCTGGCTGAAAATTCCGGAGTATGAACAGGATTACAGGGAAAAGACGTCTTGAATGGCTTCTTTTCCCTTTTTTTACGCGCATCGCATTTATGATAAGGGTTTTAGAGCATTTTGCTAATGAGAATATCCACAACTTTCAAACCATCCCTTCGCATCTGAGGGGGTGATTGTGGTAAAAGCATCTTTGATTGCGAAAAAAAGGGTATCACTATCTGTTGCCTGACGTTCTCGTAATTTTGTCTTTATTTTGCTCCACATCTTTTCAATGGGGTTCAAATCCGGGCTATATGCGGGTAAATATTTTATTGTAATATTGCGAGAAGAAAACTTGCTCATATCAAAGCTGTTCTTATGAGCAGAAAGATTATCCATTATTACAATATCGTTGGCATTTAACTCTGGAAGTAATACTTCCTCCATATAGGATGCAAATATTTTTTTGTCCACCGCACCATCAAAAACAAGACATTCTGTATTCCCTGAAAGCCTGACTGACGAAAGCATTGTTACCGTTTGCCATGAGCCTGATGCGCTGCCATGACACCGATCACCTCGCAAAGAGCGTCCACGTAGCGGGCACATGTTGGTCTTTGCAGCAGATTCATCAAGAAACACAAGAGACTCTTTTTCGCAAAACTTACTCCACTGTTGCCATTCTTCACGCGCAGCTTTGATATCTTCCCGGTCTTGCTCCGAGGCCCGGAGAGTTTTTTTTGTAAGTTATCCCAAGCTTGAGCAGTGTTCTGTGAATGACAGAAACATTGCACGTTTTATTGAACCTGATTCTTATCTTTTCCAGTGTAATCGATGGTTCTTCACGAATCAGGTTGACGAGTTCCAGTTCTTCGTCCGTGCTGAAGACACGGGGACGGCAACCTCGCGGTTTCGGGTCTTGAGGTTCCCCATGAGCGTCCCGTTTCAACCAGTTTTGAATGGTCTTATAATGCACACAATAGGCATTGGCCAACTCTTGCTGGGTAAATAGACCTGTTTTGTATGCCTCAACAGCTCGTTGTCTTATGTCGTTATTTGATATTGGCATGCACGGAGTATAAAGATATTATAGATAATTTCAATAACAAAATGCTCTAGGGGGTGGGGGCGTGGGGGAGGAGACTCTTTTGCAAAAGGGTCTCTCCCCCACAAAGCGGTTACAGCACGCGGCTAAAGGTGACGTCGCCAGCCTTGAGGTGCGCCTCTATGCCGCCGGGCAGTTGAAAGCGTGTGTTGCCGCGCCCCTGTATAAGGGCTTCGTCCAGAGCCAGCAGAGTGCTTGCCCTGGCCTGGGCGGACGTTGAGTGCGGCGTCAGCGTCGATATGTCTGAAGCCATTGCCGCCTTGCTGCCGGCGCATAAATGTTGCAGCGCCCGCACATACAGCCGCAGGCGGGCCGCCGGGTGCAGCGGGCGCAACAGGGCGCTGGGCAGCGTCAGCGCTGTAAGGGCTGTCTGACCGTTTTGCCGCCCGGCGATCATTTCCTGCCAGGGACGGGCGGCAAGGGCGTCGTCAAGGGTCTTTTCCCAATACTCTCTGTCCAGGTTGGCCAGTTGCCACATGTGCCCAAGGGTGCGGTCCAGGGCGGGGTTTTCCGCCCGCAATAAGGGCAAAGCCTGAAGGCGCAGCCTGTTGCGCCGGTAGTGCATGCTTTGGTTGCTGGCGTCTTCACGCCAGCCAAGGCCGCATTGCCGCAGAAGCTGTTTGAGATCCTCAGGGTCGCAGGCCAGCAGCGGCCGCAGCAGACAGCGCGCGTCATCTCTGGCGGACATGCCGCCAAGAGACGGCCAGCCCGCGCCACGGACAAGCCGCAATACGATGTCTTCACTGAGATCCTGGCGGTGATGCCCCAGGGCGATAAAATGAGCGTTTTGGGTTTTGCGTTCTTCTTCCAGCAGCGCGTAGCGCACGGCGCGCCCCGCTTCTTCCTCGCCCATATGGTGGCTGGTGGCAAAGCCCTTCACGTCCGCCTTGCGCACGGTGCAGTGCATGCCAAGGGCATGGCAGACTGCGTGCGCATGGGCTGCATCATCATCGGCTTCGGGCCGCAGGCCATGATTGACGCTAAGGGCTGAGAGACGCAGGTTCAGGCGCGGGGCCAGAAGGGAGAGTACAAGAGCCAGCGCTGTGGAATCAGCCCCGCCTGAAACGGCCAGCACAAGGCCTGCCCCTTTCGGCAGGTCTAACTGGCGCAGGCAGAAGCGCTCAACTTGAAGGCAAAGGAGCGCAGAGGCGCGGGGAAGGCTTTGCAAATTGGGTATCTGGTGCATGCTGTGCCCCGGTTGCGGGCCGCAACGATCTGGACGGGTGCGCGGCGGTGTGATTTGCTTATTGCCCTGCCGGAACGGGCGGCGCAGGGCTGGTCTGACAAAGAATGCTGCGCAAAGGTATGCACGGCGCACAAAACACGGGAGGATTCACAGGGCTCCGGTACGGCATGAACGGTTGGGAACGATGCGCAAGCCGGTATTAGGGAAGCACTGACTAAAGAGCCTCTTGGAAACGCGCAGTTGTTTCGTTTGGCAAGGCGCGCTCTTTTTTTGAAGCAGGAGTGGACTCTTCCGTCCTCGACTGTTTCAAAAAAAGTGAAGCAACGCCGCCAAACGGAATAAATCAGCGTTTCCTTAGGTGGTGATGCCAAGGTCGGTCAGCATCTGCTCCAACCAGGCGATCATGCTGGCGCGCAGTTCGGGGCCGGCATAATGCACGCAATCGCACCGCATGCGGTTCTTGGCTCTTACGAGCAGTTCCATCCGCAGGGAGTCTTCTTCAACTTCAAGGCCAAAAACGTGCGGGCCGCAGCTTTTCACATGTTCTTTCTGAACAGGGGAAAGCATTTCCACAGGAGCTGGCAGCCAATAGAGGCCGTCCATGCCGGATTCAAGCTCCATATCCTTGAGAGTGGCGGTTACCTTGGCAATTTCTTCGGGCGTGAGGTCATCAATGCCGTACCAGCGCATCAGTTTTCCTCCGAATAAATACAGCCTGTTTTATCAAGGTTGAATATGCGTCGCATAACACTGATGCGCGGGCCGTTGCCCTCCTGCGACATGCCGCCGTGTTTCAGAAACATGATGGGGTCGTGATTAAGCTTGCGCACCAGAGAGCTGGCCATGGCCTCCAGCGCTTCACGGGTCTTGTCATCCACCGGACCGAGGCGTTTGAGGGTCTTGGCCAGTTCCTCTTCGGCAATGGCCTGGCTTTTTTTGATAAGGTCAACAATGGTGGGCTGCATGTCCAGGCTGGAAAGCCATTTTGAAAAATACGCCACTTCCTCATTGACGATTTCCGCAGCCTTGGCCGCTTCATCGCGGCGGGTGGCCAGGTTTTCTTCCACCACTTCCCTGAGGTCATCAATGTCGTAAAGGTAGACGTTGTCCAGGCCGTTGACGTCAGGGTCGATGTCGCGTGGTACCGCGATGTCGATAAAGAACATGGGCCTGTTTTTACGGGCCTTGAGCGCGGCGCGGATGTCGCGCGCACGGATGATGGGCTCCTGCGAACCCGTTGAGGTGATGATGATGTCCACATCAAGCAGGTAGTGGGGCATCTGCTCAAAGGGGATGGCGCGGCCATTGAACTGCTTGGCCAGTTCCTGCCCGCGAACGTGGGTGCGGTTGGCCACGAAAATCTCGTTAATGCCTGCCTGAAGCAGATGCATGGCCGCCAGCTCCGCCATTTCACCCGCGCCCACCAGCATGGCCTTGTGTTCCCGCATGTCGCCAAAGATGCGTTTGGCAAGCTCCACGGCGGCGTAGCTGATGGAAACGGCGCTGGAAGCCACCGCCGTTTCAGTGCGCACCCTCTTGGCCACGGAAAAAGCCTTGTGCAGCAGCCTGTTGAGTATGACTCCGGTGGCGCGGCTTTTGACAGCCTTGCGATAGGCTGTTTTCAATTGGCCGAGGATCTGCGGCTCGCCCAGCACCATCGAATCCAGGCTCGACGCCACTGAAAACAGATGGCGGACGGCTTCAAGGTTTTTATGCACGTAGACGTAGGGCCGGAGGTCCTCAATGTCCGTTCCTCTGGCCTTGGCCCAGCTGCCCAGTATCTGCTCGGCCATGTCGCCGGTGCCGGCAGCCAGAATTTCTACGCGGTTACAGGTAGAAAGTATGATGCTTTCACTCACCGCGCCAGTACATGGCAATGCCCAGTGTTCCTCATCGCAGTGATTGGCCAGGGCGAAGCGTTCGCGCACGTCCACTCCGGCGGTGCGGTGATTCAGGCCCACAAGAAAAATATCACAGTCCATAATTATGCCCGAGTCAGCGCCGGATGAATGCGTGGTGCGTTTCCATAAAGGTATTCACCACAATGATTGAAAAAAGACAGAGTATAAATATGTAAACAGCCAGCCGCGCGGGTTTGCGCCCACGCCAGCCCTTGGTGAGCCTGTTGTTGAACAGTACGGAAAACAGCAGCCAGATGACGATGCTGATGACCTCTTTGGGGTCGCCGGTTACCGTGGCTCCAAAAACGGGTTTGGCCCATATGAGGCCTGAAACGATGCCGAGCGTATACAGGGGATAGGCCACAACAGTGGCAAAGGCGTTGATTTTGTCAAGCATGGCAAGAGCGGGCATGTCCTGCCAGAAGCCCTTCATGTACTGCTTGCTTTTGATGCGGCCCTCAAGAAAAAGAAAAAGAGATCCAGCCGCAAAAGCCAGGGCCATGAGGGCAAGACTGAGAAAGAGCGTGGCTATATGCAGGGCATAGAAGGGCGCTTTGAGATAATGCGGCACCTCGACCACAGCCTGAAGATAGGGTGCGGACATGGCAAAGAGCATGAGCCCCAGCGGCGAGGCAAAAATAAGCGAGGCTTCCTGCTTGAATTTGCCCCAGGAGGCAAGGCCGCACAAGACCACAAACCAGGCCATGAGCTGCAAATAGGCTCCAAGGCTCAGCCCGTCAGGCAAAGCTTTGTGAAAGCCTGTAGCCAGGCTGATTGTCTGAAAAATAAAGCCCGAGGCGGCAAGATAGCAGCAGGTACGCCGCCAGAAAGGGCTGCGCGCCACCATGCCTACGATACCTGACGCGCTGGCCAGCCCGTAGAGGAGCAGGGTGACGCCGGTAGAAAACTCAGGGGAGATCATAAAGTAACTCCGCTATATGAACGTGCAATTCCGCTGGCAGTTCCGCCAGCAGGCACTGTCGGCAGTTTTCCATATCACCGGCTTCAAGCCACTGCTGAAGCGGGGAGACTGCCAAACTTCGGAACAACTGTGTATTCTGCCCTGTCTCGACGCCCAAGGCAAGAACCAGAGGACGCAACCTGCCCATAAGAGTGGCCATGCGGGCTCGCGGGGCCAGCCATTGGGTCAGTTCCTCTTTCCAGCGCCTGGCCAGGGCAGGGCTTGCACCGCCTGTGGACAGGGCCGCAGCAAGGGGAGCGCAACGGGCCACGGCCGGAATCTGAACATTTCCTTCTTCCGGCGTGCTGGCGCAGTTGCACAGTATGCCCAGGCTGCGGCACAATGCCGCTATGCGCCGGTTTTCATCCGCATCGCCAGTGGCGGCAAACACCAGGGTTTTGCCGTGTATGTCGCCCGCCGTGCAGGTTCGGCGTTCAAAGCGTACACGCTGATCCCGCAGCATCTCTTGCAGGGAAGCGTCGTGTGCTGGCGGATCATTGCGCTCCAGCACCAGAACGGATGCCGGATCGCAGGCCAGAAGACCAGCCAGTTTTCGCTGCCCGACCTGCCCCAGCCCGACCAGCAGGCAATCCAGCCCTTTGAGACTAAGAAAGAGGGGATACAGGGGTGTTTTGAGCGCGAAAGTTTCCATATGGGGTCCGGTGTGCGTCATGCCGCAAATATACGGAATACCGTATTGTACAGAAGCTGGCGGTTTTTGCAAAGTCCCCTGCGCTTGCTTCCGTTCGCCTATTGCCGTACCTTCCCAATATTGATTGATTTTGGCGGCGGGCGCGGCAATGTCGCTGTTCATGGCAGTGGCGGTCCCGGCGACAAATCGCAAAACCAGGAAGGGGCATGGCGACATTTTTGGTTATTCAGGCGGCACGCTTTGGCGATGTGGTGCAAACCGGGCGTTTGCTGCGCACTCTTGAGCGGCGTGGTCAGGTGCATCTGGCTGTTGATGCCAGCCTGTCTTCCCTTGCGCGTCTGATTTACCCGTTTGCCACAGTACACGGACTTGCTTTGCACGGCTGCCAGGAGCATGACGTTCTGGAAAAAAATATCCGGGTTCTGGCAGCCTGGCGCGGCATGGAGTTCACTGCCGTATACAATTGCAATTTTTCCGGCCTGACAGCGGCCCTGTGCCGCATGTTCGCGCCAGAGACTGTAGTGGGCTACAAACCTGCTGCCGACGGCATATGGCGCTCGCCCTGGGCCAGAATGGCCTTCCAGTTGAGCCGCCAGCGCGTGCTTTCATCGCTGAATCTTGTGGATTTTTGGGGCCACTTCACCAATGACCCTTTGCCGTCAGCCGAGGTCAATCCCGTGGCTGCCCCTGGCGGTCAGGGAATCGGCGTGGTGCTGGCCGGGCGTGAATCCCGCCGTTCATTACCCGCGCCCCTGCTGGCTGATGTGGTGCGTACGGCTTTTTCCGCCTTGGGCGGCCCCAGGGTGCGCCTGCTTGGCTCCAGTGCGGAAAAGGGCGTGGCGCGCAAACTGCAGCGGTTGTTGCCGCCCCAAATGCAGGGCAGAGTGGAAGACCTGAGCGGCAAAACCGACTGGCCCGGCCTTGTTGACGCGGTCAGTGGGCTGGACGCCCTGATAACGCCGGATACAGGCAGCATGCATCTGGCCGCGCGTCTTGGCGTGCCTGTTCTGGCCTTTTTTCTGTCTTCAGCCTTCGCGCATGAAACAGGACCCTACGGGCAGGGGCATCTTGTCTGGCAGGCAGAGCGGCATTGCGTCCCGTGCCTGGAATCTGCCCCATGCCCGTATGACACGGCCTGTCTTGAGCCTTTTCGCAGTCAGGCCCTGCTGCGCTCATTGACGCTGGCCCTGACCGAAGGAACGGGACGAGCGGCTTTGCCTGAAGGCTTGCAATTATGGCGCAGTAGCGTGGATTCTCTTGGCACAGTGCTGCATCTCGTGGCCGGGGCCGACAGGCATGCGGTCAGACGCGCGCAGGTGCGGGAATTTCTGGCCTCATACCTGCATGTGCCCTTTGTGAAGCCAGCGGATGCGGCAGATGGCATCACTGTTTCTGGCGAGGTCAATTCCGGCGTTGCCTGGCTGTTTGACGAATGGTTGTGCCGCGATACGGACTGGATGCTGCCGCCCGGCAGATACTGCTGACGTGGAGAATATGCCCATGCCCTCTGCCTCTCTGAGAATTCTTGTGGTTTTGCCGATGTATGGCGGTTCCTTGCCCATAGGAAGGTACTGCGCGCGCGCCTTGGAAGAGATGGGGCACAGCGTGCGTACTTTCGAAGCTCCGCTCATGTATCCGGCCTTTACGGGACTGCAGGGGCTTGGATTGCCTCCCGCCCAGACTGCGCAGCTTGAAAACTCCTTTCTTCAGGTTGTTGCCCAGGCCGTGTGGGCGCAGGTACAGGCGCAGGAACCGCATCTGGTTCTGGCCATGGCCCAGGCGCCCATGGGCCGTAGCCTCCTCCAGCGGTTACGGCGGTCTGGGGTGCGTACGGCCATGTGGTTTGTTGAAGACCATGCGATTTTTCAGTACTGGCGCGCCTATGCTCCCTTGTATGACGTTTTTGCCGTTATCCAGAAGCAGCCTTTCCTGGATATGCTGGCCGAGACAGGTCAGACCAACGCGCTCTATCTGCCCATGGCCGCCCAGCCGGACTTTCATAAACCAGTGAGCCTCAGCCCAGAAGAAAAACGGGAGTATGGCGCGGACATCGGATTTTTGGGTGCCGGGTATCCCAATCGGCGGCTGGCCTTCAGGCCTCTGCTAGGCCGTAATTTCAAAATATGGGGTTCTGACTGGGAAGGAGAAAGCCTGCTGGCTGCCCATATACAGCGTGGCGGCGCGCGTATCGGCGAGGAAGAAAGCGTAAAAATCTATAATGCCACCAAGGTGAATCTTAATCTGCATTCCAGTCTGCATGCGACCGAGCTTGTAAGTCATGGCGATTTTGTCAATCCCCGCACCTTTGAACTGGCAGCCATGAACGCTTTTCAACTTTTGGACGAACGCAGTTTACTGGCTGACCTTTTTGCCCCCGATGAGCTGGCGACCTTTTCCACCATTGAAGAGTTTTATGCCAAGCTTGACTATTTTCTTGCGCACCCCGAAGCGCGAAGCACGTATGCCGCAAGGGCGCGGGAACGGGTGTTGCGTGAGCATACCTATCAGCAGCGCATGCAGCGCCTGCTGGACTTTATGGCCGAGCGTCTGGGCCCCTGGTCCGATGACATGAGCGTCGTGCATGCGCACGAAAACGCGGACAGGCAAAATGCCGCATCCGGCTCCTTGGAACGGCCTTTACCCAAGGGATTGAACCCGGAACTGGCGGCGGAACTGGGGGCTGCCATGGCCCACACCGTAGAGCGGCTGGGGCTTGGACCCCATGCGGATTTCGACCATGTTGCCACAGCGCTCAGAGCCAGGTCCGGCGTCCTTGATGAAGTGGAAACCTGCCTGCTGTTTTTGGACGAATGGCGCAAGCAGTATGCAAAATAGGTGATTAAAGTTTGAAATATTTTTTGGGGGAGAAATACTTTGTGGGGGAGGGACCCTTTTGCAAAAGGGTCCCTCCCCCACGCCCCCACCCCCTAAAACTCTTAGTTAGAGCAATTTCACTTTGAAATTGCTCTGCTGACGCGAAGGCGGCAGCCGCCGCCAAGTGACGTGGATTCTGGCGAAAACCACGTTTTTCGCCAGAATGATGCGTTGAAACAGGGCGTGTTTCAAAAGCAAAATGCTCTAGTATGATGTATCTGACTCAATAATCCTGTCTGGCCTTCACACAAAAAACCCGCCTTAGGCGGGTTTTTTGTGTAAGAAAGCAGAAAAGGCTGTCTGGTAGGACGTTGTGCCGCAATAAACGTCCCGGCGTTATTGGCCGGAATCGGTCAAAGTCGTCCGAAACTGGAGAGAACCGGGCGCGGATGTGGTGCCGGGCGTCAGTTATTCAGGATTTTTTTGCGGCGCGGTTTGGGGCGCTGCCTGTTGATCCGCTTCGGGCGCAGCTTGCAATTCTCTTTCCTCCAGGGGGGTGATGATCATTTCCTGGATCGTCCTGGACGCCGGGGATGACAGGCCGGTGGCCTGAGAGTAATAGGGCAGCATAAAGGCCACGGCCATGATCAGGGCCACCAGCAGGGTGAATTTGTGGCGCATGGGCGCGGAGCTTCGGGCCACAACCGTCCACAGAATCAGGGGAACAAGCCATACCAGCACCTTGGCGCTTTCGCGCAGGGCATTTTCAGTGGTGAAGACGCCGCCCTGCCATGCCTGCTGTATTTCAGCGACTGTCGAAGCAAGAAAGATCAGCCAGAAGATGGCCCAGGCATTGCGGGCCCATACGGCGCACCAGGGCACCATGGTATTGTAGTGGTCGCGCCCGAAATCGTCGCGCTGGCGGCGCAGGGTCAGCCACATGGCGCCGCTGGCAGCCGCCATGGCCAGAATCAGGGGCAGGGTCCAGTATAGGGAGCGCCAGAAAGGCGAAAGCCAGCCGGGAAAGAAAATGTCGCCCAGGGTAATGGAAGTGGCGTCGGGGCTGATATAGGCGTTTATCATCCGCGCGGAACTCAGGGCGACAACCACGGCGATGCAACCTTGCACGCTGCTGATCATGCCCATGACCACATGCAGAATAGGAACCTTCACAAGAAACTTCCACAAGGCGAAGTAAAGGCTGCTGACCAGTACGGCGATCCCCAGCATGATCCAGCTCAGTTCCACCATGAAGTCGGGCAGGGAGTCGGGGGTGTAGGAACCCTGCGCGAAAAACAGCCATACGCGCCCTGCAACCAGCAGAACCCAGCCCAGAACCATTGCCAGTTGGGCCAGTTGGCGCGCGCATTTATCGTAGGAGGAGCGCTTGCGGGTTATGGACAATATCCGCGCAGTGGCCGATATGAAGCCAAGCCCCGCAAAGGCCAGCAAGGTGGCCAGAGCCAGGGTTATGCACAGGGAATCAAGGCCTGTCTGCAAAAAGGGGCAGGTCTGCATCCATTGACGCGGCAGCTCCATCCAAGCGGATAGCTGAACCAAGACATCCTGAAAAAAGTTCATCGGGCGCCGCCTGTGGCTGGGCGTGGCTTCAGAACAGAAACACTCATGGTTGCTCCTTATAATCTTGCACTGGCTTGGGAAAGTACGCTATGGTCGAGAAAATGCGTTCAAGCCTGTATTTGCCTTAAAAAAGCCGGGGCCGCAAGGGTTCTTGATATATGCCCGGGCTTGGGGCAAAATTATTGCGGGAGACGTTATGAAGAAATTTTTTGCTGTACCTCTGGCTTGCGTGCTTTTGTCCACGGGTTGCGCCTCAACGGCGCAATTGCGCCATGTGGAAGGTAAAGAAGCGGCCAACCAGAAGACCCTGCGCGAAACCGATCAGCGTTTGAATGCTCTGGAGCAGAGCGTGGCCACTCTGGACAGCCAGGTGGCCCAACTCAAAAACAGAACATTTGAAGTGCGCACCCGTGGCGGCCAGAAGACCAGCATGACTGTCGTTCCCATCTTGCCGCCTGCGCCGGTGAAGGCAGCACCACCGGCGGCAGCGGGCGCTTCTTCGGACTCCTTGGGGGCGGCAGGCGCGGCCACGGCATCTGTTCCGGCTGCCCAGCGCCCGCCCGATGTGGCGCTGGGACAACACGGCCCCTCGGTAATGACTGCCTCGCCTGCCGCGCCCCCGGCTGCCTCATCTGCGGCAGCCCCGATGGCGACAGAAGCGGCGTCTTCTCCAGCCAGGGCTGAGGAAAAAACGCCCGTCTCCAAGGGCAAAGAAACACAGTCCGCCGCCGTTGCGCCTGAAACTGCCAGCGTTCCCAAGGGGAGGGTTATCGATCCTGCGGCCTCCGCACGTTCTTTTCCTCAGGCCGCACCGTCTGCTTCGGTAGCCGCAACTGAAGCCGCCGCTGCAACGCCTGACGCCGTCAGTCCTTCCCAGGGTAAGGCCGCTACGGCCGGTCCCCATGGGCAGGTCGGCACATCTAACAAAACGTCCCAGCACACCAACGGGGCAGGAACGCCGAGTGTGGGCCTGCCGCCCGTGGCAGCCCCGGAACCCGTGGCGCCGCCTGCGGCCAATCCGACGAATTTTGCAAACCAGGGTACGAATCAGCCCACCGTCCCCGCCAGCGCCGACAAGGGCGCTCCGGCGGGCGGCAACGCGGCAGTGCCCGTGCCCTCCTTGCCCCCCTCCGATCTGGCTCTGCCGCCGGAATACCCCGGCCTGCCTCCTGTGGAAGCGCCGGGTTCTGCCACGCCAACTCCCGCACCCGTTCCCGCAGTGCGGGCGACTGCTCCGACTGCCCCGGCAAAGCCTTTGCCTTCTGCCGCTGCCGCACCGCAAGCCACCAAGCCTGCGAAGAATGAAAAAGCCGGCTATGACGCGGCCCTTAAACTCATGACATCCGGGCGCTCTGCCGAGGGCATAGCCAGGTTTGAAGGTTTTCTGCAGGAATACCCGCAGGGCGTATATGCGGCCAATGCCGAATACTGGATTGGTGAGGGTTTGTACGCGCAGGGCAAATATCAGGAAGCTCTGAATCAGTTCCGCAAGGTTGACGCATCCTATCCGCAGCACCACAAAAATGCTGATGCCCTGCTCAAATCCGGCATGTGCCTGAGCCGTCTTGGCGACAAGGCTGCGGCTGCGGAGGCGTACAAACAGTTGCTGGCGCGCTTCCCCAATTCCGAGGCCGCCCGGATCGCGCGGTCGCGCGGGCTGGCCCGCTAGCCATGTCCCGAGGGCTGTCCTGGGCCGAGATGGGCGAAGAGGCCCGAACCGAATACTGGGCCAGCCTGGCTTTGCGGCACTGCACCGGGCTTGGGGCCCGCTCATGCACGCGGCTTTTGCGTACGTTCGGTTCAGCCTACGCCGCGGTGCAGTCCCGGCAGCGCTGGCGCGAGGCAGGGCTTACCCAGAAACAGGCGGCCGAAATGGCCACCGGATCATGGCGCGTTACAGCCCGGCAGGAGTGGGACAGCGCGCGCGACATTGACACCGCTATCCTGTTATGGACAGACCCCCTGTATCCTGTCCCGTTGCGGCAACTGCCAGACGCTCCCGTATTGCTGTACTGCCGGGGAGATATGTCGCTCTTGCAGGCCCCGGCCTTTGCCATTGTGGGGTCGCGTCGGTCCACGGAACATGGCAGAACAGTGGCGGCCCATATGGCCCGATGTCTGTCGTCCTGCGGGGTGACTATTGTATCGGGCATGGCGCTGGGCATTGACCGTGTGGCTCATGAGGCTGCCCTGACCCGTATCGGACGCAGTATTGGCGTACTCGGCACGGGCATTGACGTCATATACCCACAGGGAAACAGGGGTGTTTTTGACGCCATGCGAGAGCATGGCCTGCTGATCTCGGAATTTATGCCAGGGGCGCTGCCCCTGCCCGAACACTTTCCTGTGCGCAACCGGATTATCAGTGGTCTTGCCCTTGGTGTTCTGGTGGTGGAGGCCGCCAGCCGTTCTGGCAGCCTCATTACCGCCCGTCTGGCCCTGGAGCAAAACCGCGAGGTTTACGCCGTGCCCGGCCCGGCGCTGGATTCACACTGCCTGGGCTGTCAGGAGCTGGTGCGGCAGGGCGCGCGGCCTGTGTTCAGCGCCGAGGACGTGTTGCGTGATCTGGCGGACCAGTTACGGCCATATGGCATCAGTCAGGCAAGCCTGAGCGAAGAGGAAAAATCCGCACAGGAACCGTGTGACGGTGTTGATCAGGTCGCGATCAAGGGAGAGGCCGCCACGGACAGCCGCCGCGTGCGCTCAGGCGCATGTAAACAGGGAGACGAACCCTCAAAGGCGGAAGATCTGCACCTGCAACAGGATATGCCGCCGCTGGACGCCGCCGAGCAACTTGCTCCCTCAGAACGCAGGACGCTTCTGCTGGACTGCCTGCGGCAGAAAGGCCCCATGCAGGCTGATGACCTGGCCTGCACCCTTGCCATGCCAGTGTCCGAGATGAATGCCATGCTTGTGGGCCTTGAGATGCTCGGGCAGGTGCGCAGGCTGCCGGGAGCCCGGTATGAGGCCGGAATATGACAGGGAAGAACTCGAAACACACCAGGCGCGCGCGCCGCGCCAGTGCTGTGCCCGCTCAGGGGCAACTGGCATTCCCCGCTGAAGACGGGGCCGCAGGACATCCTGGGGGATCTTCGGCGGCGGGGCAGGGCAGGCCCGTCGGCCGGGCAACGCGTGACACGGCAGCCACAGTGAAAAAGGCAGAAACGTCAGGCGTGGATATGTCAGGCATGGATGCGTCAGGGGCAGGCGCGGCCGTTGTTGACCGCAGCCCACTTTTTATCGAGGCATTTCTGACCTGGATGGCTGTACAAAAAGGGGCCTCCGAGGCGACGCAAAAAGCCTACGCGGTCGACCTTGGACAACTGGCGGAGTTTTTGCGCAGCCAGGGGGTCAGCCTGGGTCAGCCTCAAACAGTGACGCGCCGCCATATCCAGTCCTTTCTGGCCTGGCTGTTTCGCAAGGGGGACGCCAAAAGCTCCATGGCGCGCAAACTGGCGGCAGCGCGTTCTTTCTTTCGGTTTCAGCAACGTGGCGGCAGGGTCGCGGAAAACGTGGCCGCCCTGGTGCGTAATCCCCGCCAGGAAAAACGCCATCCACGCACGCTCAATGTGGACGAAACCTTTGCCCTGCTGGACAGTACCACGGGGCCGGCTGGCGGTAGCGGGCCTGTTTCCGGAAGTGCGGAAGAAGAGCGGATTCTTTGTCGCGACCTGGCCCTGGCTGAACTGCTGTACGGCTCTGGGTTGCGCATATCCGAAGCTTTGGGGCTGGATGTGGACGATGTTCAGCTGGCTTCGCGTGTGCTGCGCGTTATGGGCAAGGGTTCAAAGGAAAGGCTTTCGCCACTTTCGGACACGTCCCATGAAAGCCTGAAGCGCTGGCTTGAAGAGCGCCCATTGCTGGCGCTGCCGGAAGAACCGGCATTGTTTGTGGGCACACGAGGGGCACGTCTCAACAGAAGGGAGGCCGCGCGCATCGTGGAACGCCTGTGTCAGCGCGCGGGACTGGCGTTTACCGTGTCGCCGCACAGCTTGCGTCACTCCTTTGCCACCCATCTGCTGGAAGCTGGGGCAGACATGCGCAGTGTTCAGGAATTACTTGGACATCAGCGCCTTACAACAACGCAGCGCTATACCCAGGTGAGCCTTGAAAGCCTGATGCAGACCTATGACCAGGCACACCCAAAGGCCTTAAAAAAATAAAAAAATCACGATCTTGTTTTTTGACTGCAAATTAAGAGTGTTATGAAAAATTCTTTGCATCTCATGGCCTGACGCAGTCAGGAAAATTTCCATGAGGCGCTTGGCATGGGCGGCACTTTGTGCTAAAGAGTACAAATCGGTCAAATTGAACCGCATACCTGAACCATACCGGAAGGAGAGACAGTCATGTCCGCATTAGTTCTTGGTCACATGAATCCTGATACCGATAGCATTGTTTCCGCCATTGTCGCCGCTGACCTGTACAGCAAGCGCGGTATGGACGTCACCCCGGTTGCCCAGGGCGCGCCCACTCCCGAAACCGAATTCGTTCTGAACAAGTTCGGCCTTGCTGCTCCTCAGGTTGTCGCCGACGTGGCTGGCAAGGATGTTTATCTGGTTGACTACTCCGACTTGGCCCAGGCCCCCAAGGGCATGGATTCCGCCACTGTGCTCGGCATTGTCGACCACCACAAGCTTGGTGACGTGACCACTTCTTCGCCGCTGGAAGCCTGGATCTGGCCCGTGGGCTGCACCAACACCGTTCTCAAGAACATGTATGACTTCTACGGCATCGAAATTCCCAAGAACCTTGCCGGCGCAATGCTGTGCGCTATCCTGTCCGACACGGTTATCTTCAAGTCGCCCACCTGTACCCCTGCTGATAAAAAGGCCGTTGAAGAACTGGCCAAGATCGCGGGCGTGAGCGATGTGGTGTCTCTGGGCATGGAAATGTTCAAGGTCAAGAGCGCCGTTGACGGCACCCCCATGAAAGACCTTGTCTTCCGTGATTACAAAGATTTCGACATGAATGGCAACAAGGTAGGCATTGGCCAGCTTGAAGTGGTTGACCTCTCCATCCTTGAGCCCGTGAAGGCCGGCCTGCAGGCCGAAATTGAAAAGGTCAAGGCTGAAGGCCGCCACAGCGTGTTTCTGCTGCTGACCGACATCATGAAAGAAGGCTCGGAAATGCTCATCGTTTCCGATGATCCCTCAGTGGTGGAAAAAGCTTTTGGCGTCAAGGCCGAAGGCTCCACCGTGTGGCTGCCCGGCGTCATGAGCCGTAAAAAGCAGGTTGTGCCCAACTTTGAAAAGGCTTTCAAGTAAGCACTGACTGTCAGAAGTAAAAACCCCGGTGCCCGCGCGGTGCCGGGGTTTTGCATTTATGGCCGCAGACGGGGGCTTGTGTCCAAGCGGCTGAGTGAGAGTGCGTGCCCCCCCGAAGGGATTAGCTCGGCCATTTGCTCCAGAGCAGAGAGCCGTTGCGATTGGTGTAAAGCGTGAAAAACACTGCCTCCAGAGGCCCCGTCTCAGATCAGAAGCTCGGTAAGAGTTTTAGGGGGTTGGGAGAATGCATATCCACAAAGTCGCACTGCGTCAGCTGTCAATCCAGATAAGCATGGCCAACACGCCCAGGCTGCCCGTAAGAACCGCATAGGCCTGGCGTGTGCGCAGAGAAAGCACCGCCCCCATAAGGGCGGCCACATAAAGGGCTGACCACGTTACAGCGCGCAGGGCGGGCAGGGCTTGCCTGTTGTGCAGCGTGTCCACAAGACTGAAGATCAGGATGAAGCAGAGGCAATAAAGAATTATCTGCCACAGGCTTCTGTACAGAGAAGACAGCAGTAGCGCTGTGCCGGGCGCGAGCCCTTTGGGCTTGCCTGCGCACCAGGCTTCGACCTTGTCAACCATGGGGTTTTGGCTGATGCGCTGGCGATGTTCGCCGTAGGCCGCCGCGTAAGCAGCCAGCATGCAAAGAATGAGGGGGATGAGCAGACTGCCCGGTTGCTCAAGACCAAAGTGTCTGCATATGGGAAAAAGCAGTAAAAAGCTCAGACCGCCATAGGGTGGCACGACACTGCCCAGTTCAAGGGCGTCCAGCCACAAAAGTTCAAAAATGATACCCAGCGGCAGGGCGAGGCTCCAGTCAGAAGTGATGGCTCCGGCTATGAGCGCAAGACAGATGGGTCGGTCAACAATGCCGATAATGCAGGACGAACGGGCCGCGCCAGCCAGGGCAAAAAAAAAGCGTAAGGTGCCCCGGTTGCCATCATTTCATATAAGCTGCTCATGGGGACCCCTTACGGTTTCTGTGGGGACGCTGCGAAAATCCAGCAGCACCAGATGCTGCTGGATGGAACGCAGGTCTTCCCTGTCTTCGGCGGATAGCGCCACATGAGGAAGGATTTGCATTTTTTCTGGGCCGTAATGCAGGTTGCCGATATTGAGGGTTTCCATAATGATGCCCGCATTGCTCGCGCGGCGTGCGTCCTGGCAATTCCCAAAGAGTACAAAACAGTCTTCGCCGCATGCGTCCAGCGTTACGGCCAGATCGTGAACCGGGATGAAGTGCGTGAGGATGCGCTGGGGCACGGCCAGTTCGATTATCTGTTGCCGCAACGGGTCTGCCGCCAGTTCATCATTGGCGACAATCAGGTGCCTGGCGCCCGTATAGGGCAACCACGCTTCAATGACCTGCCCATGCACCAGGCGATTGTCCACACGGAACCACATACGCTAACCGTCGTTTTTGGCCCGTGTTTTATTGCGCAGCATATTTCCTGCGACAACGATGCCTTTGGAGCCTGCCTCGCCGGCAAGCTGCGCCAGCTCTTCCAGGTTTTTTTCACGCGCGGAAAAAACCTTGAGAAGCATAGGCAGGTTTGCACCCGTCACCACCTCAACCTTGTGGGTGGCCAGCAGCGCGAGGGCGAGGTTTGTGGGCGTACCGCCAAACATGTCGGTAAGAATAATGACCCCCGCACCCTTGTCGAGCCGCTGTGCGGCATCGGTAAGGCGGCGTACCGTTTCAGAAACTTCATGGGCAACGTCCACACTGATGGAGCTACAGTCGCTTTGCGGGCCGAGAATGAATTCGGCTGTGCGCAGCATGGCCGAACCATAGTCGGCATGCGAGACAACAATAATCCCTACCTGTGTCTTCTTGCTTTCTTCCGTCATGGCATTCCTCTCGGCTCAGAGCCTGCCAGCTTTTCTAGCCAAGTTCAAGATGTCGGTGTTCCAGGGTCGTGGGGTAGTCTGCCTGTTTCAGGGCTTGCGTGATTTCTTCGGCCATGGCAACGGAGCGGTGGCGACCACCGGTGCAGCCAACGGCGATGGTGACTCGGTAGCGGCCTTCAGTTTCCATAAGCGGCAGCATGAACAGCAAAAGGTCCATAAGTTTTGCTCGAAATTCGCGCGCATTGGGCTGGTCAAAAACATATTGCGCCACGGCCTTGTCCTTGCCGCTCAGGGGGCGCAGCTCTTCAACAAAGTATGGATTGGTAAGAAAGCGCAGGTCAAACACGAAATCGGCCTCGCGCGGGACGCCATATTTGAAGCCAAAGGAAATGACGTTGACCTTGATGGCCCGAAGCTTGCTTTTGCTGTCGCTCCAGCGCTTCTGAATGGCCCGGCGCAGATCATGAATGGAGAAGTGGGAGGTGTCGACAACAAGGTCGGCCATTTCCCGTAAAGGGCGCAGGCTGTTGCGCTCGGAAAGCAGGGCTGTTTCAAGCCCCATGCCCTCGCGCTCAAGGGGGTGGGGGCGGCGCGTGGTGGCGTAGCGGCGCAGCAGCTCCTGCACGTTGCACTCCAAAAACAGGAGCATGGGGCGAATGTTCTGGGCGGTGAGATCAGACAGCGCTTCATTGATCTCATCCAGAAAGTTGCTCTGGCGCAGGTCCATGCCAAGGGCGATTCCCTTGAAATGGCTCATGGAAGGGCGGGACATCATGCTTACCATTTCGGGGGCCAGGCTTGCTGGCAACCCGTCCACCACAAAGTGCCCCATATCTTCAAAAACTTTCAGGGCCGTACTTTTACCCGCACCGGAAAGGCCGGTGACAATGCACACGGCCACCGGCAGTTGGGCTGCGGTGTTCGCAGCCAATGTTTTCTGTGGCTGCTTTGTGGTGGCAGTCATTATTCCCCCTGCTATGCTTCCCGGCCGCCTGGCATCAGACGGCCGGGAACAGGCGTAATTATAAGACGGGGTCAATCAGCGCGTAGCTGCTCGTGCGGGTGCGGTACACCACGTTGATGCGGCCATTTTCGGCGTTGAAAAACACCAGGAACTCACTGCCGATGGAGTCAAGCTGCATAAGCGCCTCATCAAGGTGCAGCGGCTTGGTGGCAAGGCGGTCAGTGCCTTCAACCGGTTGCGCCACTTCAGCCTCTGCGTCAAGGTTATAGGTAAAGACGTCAACATCGGCAGAGCGAGCCTTACGGCGTTGCGTCTTGACCCGCGAAACCTGGCGTTTGATCTGTGCCTCGACCTTGTCTGTCACAAGGTCGATGGCGGCATACATATCTGAAGTCTGTTCCGTTGCGTTTATATGCAAACCTTCGCCAACAACCGTCACTTCGCAGCGATGACGAAACTTGTCCACAGTAAGCACAACGCTTACCTCAAGACCGGAAGACTTGCCAAAAAAACGCCCCAGCTTTTCCATGCGGCGTCGGGCATACTTTTTAAGATGGTCGGAGGCTTCAAAGTTTTTGAAGGCAAAAGAGATGTTCATATAATCCTCCTTATGATGTCAGTTCCCGGCATGGAGAACTGTGGAACCCGTCTTTTGAACGACGGTGGAAATTTGATGAACCATCTTGTTTTAAAAATTTTTTGCCTCAGGCGGGCAGCGGCGCTTGTGCCGCGCCAAGGCCAAGGTCAGAAATGTTCCTTGCGTCTTGAAGACGACGGAATATCAAGGGCAGTGCGGTACTTGGCCACAGTGCGACGTGCGATGTTGACCTTAAGGTGCTCTTTCAGCATTTCGCCAATGCGTTCATCGCTCAGGGGAGACCTGGTGTCTTCGTCAGCAATGAACTTCTTGATGAGGGCTTTAACGCTCTCAGAGCCGACCTGGCTGCCGTCATCAAGCTCCAGACCGCTGTTGAAGAAAAATTTCAGTTCAAAAATGCCGTGCGGCGTCGCCACGTACTTGTTTGTTGTTATGCGGCTTACCGTGGATTCATGCATGCTGATGTCATCAGCGATATCCTTGAGAATAAGCGGTGCCAGACGCGTCACGCCATCCTCGAAAAAGGGCTGCTGGTGCCGGACGATGCTTTCCATCACTTTGTACAGGGTGCGCTGGCGCTGATAGAGGCTCTTGATGAGCCAGCTGGCCGAGCGCATTTTTTCTGTACAGTATTCTTTTTCCTTATCTGAGGATCCCTTCATGTCCATCTGGCTCAGATTGGAAAGCTGCAACTGCGGCAAGCCATCCTCGTTGAGCAGAATGACGAACTCATCGCCCATTTTGTACACAAAAACATCAGGGCTCACATAGGTTGGTTCGCCACCGCCAAAACTGGCTCCAGGCAGGGGATCAAGGCTCTGGATGATGTCCAGATATTCTTTCAGTTCCTCCATATCCAGCTTGAATTTGCGCAGCAGGGGCTTGTAGCGCTTGGCTTCAAGGTCCTCCAGGTGCGAGCGCACGAGTTCAAGCAGTATGGGGTCGCGGTCATACTTCAGGCTTTTTATCTGTACGAGCAGGCATTCACGGGCATCACGGGCGGCCACGCCCACAGGATCAAACAGTTGCACCTTTTCAAGCACCGTCTGAACTTCAGCCGTATCAGACTCCGTCATCTGTGCGATTTCTTCCAGGCTGGCGTGCAGATACCCGGCAGAAGAAAGGTTGCCGATGATGACTTCGCCTATGTCTTTTTGTGTCTCTGTGAGGGAGGAAAGACGCAACTGCCACAGCAGGTGGCCTTCGAGGGTGGGCTTGGCCGAGTAGCGCGCTTCAAGGGGCGAAATATCTTCAGCAACCTCAAACTCGCGTGGCTGCACAAGGCGGGGAGTGCTTGCGAACTCTCCCAGGTAATCTTCCCAGTCGGCATCCTTGGCCAGGTCTTGATCGTACACCTCTTCGGCGGCTTTTTCCCGCCTGTCATCGCCTGAATCTGGCGAAGTGTCATCGCCCTGGGATTCTTCAAGAAAAGGATTGTCCAGCATTTCCTGCTGCACAGTCTCGAGAAGCTCCATGCGTGAGAGCTGGAGCAGCTTGATGGCCTGCTGTAATTGCGGGGTCATCACGAGCTGCTGAGTCAGTTTTAATTGCTGTCGAAGTTCCAGTGCCATGAGCCTGTTCCGTCTTGAAAGGTCAGCAGAAAATATTTTATTTACAAGTAGTGTGCCATAGTGGCAAAAATTATGCAATAGCCAGAGGTTGCGCGACCAAAAAACAAACCAATCCGTGAGCTGGCCCAAGCTTTGCATCATTGTTTTCAAGGTGTTGGCTTCAAGAACCGCAGCTGGTCCTGAAACGGAAAAAGGGAGGTCGCCCTCCCTTCTTCCTGTCATCAAATTATGATGCGATCATGCAAGCCTTACACCTTGGCGTGCTTTTTGGCTGCCGTGATAAATTCACGGAACAGCGGATGCGCGGCCATGGGCCTGGATTTGAATTCGGGGTGGAACTGACAGCCCAAAAACCAGGGGTGGTCGGGCAGTTCCACTATCTCCACAAGGTTTCCGTCCGGTGAAGTGCCGCTGAAAACCATGCCTTTTTCCGCCAGAGCATCCCTGAATTCGTTATTGAATTCATAGCGGTGGCGGTGGCGCTCTTCAACCAGCTCTTTCTTGTACGCCTCAAACGCGCGAGAATTGGGCAGAACCTTGCACGGGTAGGATCCAAGGCGCATGGTGCCGCCCTTGTCGCTGCCAGCGTCGCGTTTTTCAACGTTCTTGGTGCGGAAATCGTACCATTCGGTCATGAGGTAAATGACCTTGTGCTTGGAGCGGTGGTCGAATTCTTCGGAGTTTGCGTCGGCCATTTCCGCCACATGACGGGCAAATTCGATGACAGCGCATTGCATGCCCAGGCAGATGCCAAAGAAGGGCACTTTTTTTTCACGCGCATACCGGATGGCCACGATCTTGCCTTCAACGCCACGGTATCCAAAGCCGCCGGGAACCAGAATGCCGTCGCAGCCTTTCAACTGTTCCGCCACATTGCTGTCGTCAATGTTTTCGGAATTAACGTAGCGCAGATTCACCTGAACGCGGTTGGCCACGCCGCCGTGGATCAGAGCTTCATGCAGGCTTTTATACGCCTCTTTCAGGTCCACGTACTTGCCCACAATGGCAATGGTAACCGTGCCCTTGGGATCGGCGCAGTCGCTGACGAGCTTTTCCCAGGCTTCAAGATGGGCATTGCGCGCTGGCAGGCGCAGCATGATCGCCACTTTCTGGTCAAAGCCTTCTTCATAAAACTTCAGCGGCACTTCATAAATATTGTTCACATCCACCGAGGAGAACACGGCGTCCTGATCGACATTACAGAAGAGGGCGATCTTGCGGCGCAGTTCTTCGGGGATGCTCTGCTCACAGCGGCAAAGGATGATGTCGGGCTGAATGCCGATGGAAAGAAGTTCTTTGACGCTGTGCTGGGTGGGCTTGGTCTTGTGCTCGCCAGCGGTGCGCAGATAGGGCACAAGGGTAAGATGAATGTTGAGGCAGTTGTCACGGCCAAGATCAGAGCGCAGCTGGCGTATGGCTTCAAGGAAGGGCAGCCCTTCAATGTCGCCGACGGTGCCGCCGATTTCAATGATGGCCACATCCGGGGCATTATCCCCTTCAGCCAGAGACAATACCACGCCTTTGATCTCGTCGGTGATGTGGGGAATAACCTGTACCGTGGCGCCCAGATAGTCGCCGTGACGCTCTTTGGCGATGACCTGATTGTAGATGGCCCCTGAAGTGGTGTTGTTTTTCCGCGACATGGGCACATTGAGATAGCGTTCGTAATGCCCCAGGTCCAGGTCGGTTTCAGCACCGTCGTCGGTGACGAAAACCTCGCCGTGCTGGAAGGGGTTCATGGTGCCAGGGTCAACGTTAATATAGGGATCCAGCTTCTGTATGGTTACCGTAAGGCCTCGGGTTTGCAGCAGCGCGCCCAGAGAGGCCGCAGCAAGGCCCTTGCCCAGAGATGACAGAACTCCGCCCGTCACAAAGATAAATTTCGTTTTCATGCCTTCCACCTTGATATCTTGATCACTTTTCAGCACAACCCTGTATCCTTAGCCTAAAATGAATTTTTTGACTAGCATTGACTATCGAAAACAAGGTACGTAGTGTGTTATTCCCTCTTCAACCCGCATCGGTACAGCCTGGCTCTGCCTGCGGCTCATGAGGCGCGGGCTGTTTTTGGCCCACAGGCCGCGCGCCAGCGCCGGATCAGCACAGGCGCGGCGCGTGAAGATTTGCTAGCAAGCCAAGGAGGCTTTACCCGCATGGGCATGGTCAATACACTGGTCATCACCGGCTACGGAACAAATTCTCATCTTGAAACGGCCCATGCAGCCCGCCTGGCCGGGGCAGACAGAGCCGATGTGGTTCACTTTTCAGACATTGTGGCAGCCAAGGTTCGATTGGCGGAGTATCATTTCCTGGTTTTTCCCGGCGGATTCCTTGATGGCGACGACCTGGGGGCAGCCCAGGCCGCTGCAATGCGCTGGCGTTACCTCAAGGACGCGCAAGGCGTTCCTCTGCTGCAAAGTTTGCGCGACTTTCTGGACCAGGGCAAGCTCATTCTGGGCATTTGCAACGGCTTTCAGTTGCTGGTCAAGCTTGGCGTGCTGCCGGCCCTTGGGGGCATGCGCTTTGAACGCCAGGTTTCGCTGGGGCACAATGACTCGGCCCGCTACGAAGACCGGTGGGTGCACTTGCTGCCCAACCCCAAAAGCCCCTGTGTCTTCACCAAGGATATGCCCATGCTGTGCATGCCTGTGCGTCACGGAGAAGGCAAACTTGTGCCGCGGGATGAAGAGTGCCTGCGCCGCCTTGAATCGGAAAATCTCATTGCCCTTCAGTATGCCGATCCCGAAACAAAACAGCCCACGCAGGAATATCCTCTCAATCCCAACGGCGCGGCATTGGCCATCGCCGGGCTTACCGACCCCACAGGCCGGGTGCTCGGACTTATGCCGCACCCCGAGGCCTTCCATCACGTGACCAATCATCCAGCCTGGACGCGCGGCGAGCTGGACCCCCCGGGAACATTGCTGTTCGTCAATGCCGTGCGTTATCTGCGCGGCCAATAGAGCAGATTAACTTTGAAATGCTTCACATTTCAAAGTTTTCATTCAGCCGAAAAGTGCAATTTTCGGCTGAATCCACGCCATGTTATGGCGCGCTGCACTTTCGTGCAGCGTTAGAGCATTTACACTTTTTCAAAGTTAAAATGCTCTAAATTTCGGCAACGGATACTAAAAAGCCGGGCATGTGAATGTGCCCGGCTTTTAGTATCATACGTTAACGACAAGTCAGCTTTTGCCGTTGAACATGTTCTGCATGCTCTTGCTCAATGAGGCCATTGCTTCATCAAATTCGTGCTGCAGGCTGTCCATGAGTTCTCGGACCGAGATAATCTTGTTTACCCGCGACACGTTGGCGCCGCAGAAGGCGAATCCACGCTCAAGGTTGCCCCTCATGGCGTTAATGAGCGCCTGGGCGATGCAATACGGCGTCTTTTCCTGTTCGCAAGTGTGCACGCAGTGGAAGACGCATTTGAAAGGCTTTTTATTGCCTTCGCGCGCGGCCTGGATGAAGTTGTTGATCAGAGCGCGTCCGGGCATGCCCACCGGGCTTTTGATGATGGTGACGTCTTCAGCTTTGGCCGCAAGGTACGACTGCTTGAAGCGTTCATCGGCATCGCACTCGTGGGTGGCGACAAAACGGGTGCCCATCTGCACGCCGGAAGCGCCCAGATCCAGAAATTTTTTGATGTCTTCGCCAGAGTATACGCCACCGGCGGCAATGATGGGCACGGCCTTGCCGTACTTGTCTTCCAGGGGCTTCACGGTTTCAACCACCTGAGGCACCAGCACTTCCAGCGCGTGCGCGGGGTCCTGCAGTTCTTCCGCCTTGAAGCCGAGGTGCCCGCCAGCCTTGGGGCCTTCGACCACAAAGGCGTCGGGCACGTAGTTGAAGCGGGAGATCCACTTTTTGGCAATAACGGAAGCCGCACGTGCCGAAGAGACAATGGGCACAAGTTTGGTTTTGAATTCTTCTTTTTTTTCTTCGCACGCCTGGAGGAGATGCTTGGGCATATCCAGAGGCAGGCCCGCGCCGGAAAAGATGATATCGGCCTTGCTTTCGATGGTGGTACGTACCATCTGGCTGAACGTGGTCAGCGCCACCATGAGATTGACGCCCACAATGCCGTTTGTCAGCTGACGGGCCTTTTCAATTTCATTGCGTAGGGCGCGCAGGTTGGCGGTAAGGGGGTCCTTGGCAACATCAGGCTCCTTCATGCCGATCATGGCTCCGGCGATAACGCCAATGCCGCCCTGATTGGCCACAGCGGAAGCAAGGCCAGAAAGCGATATTCCTACACCCATGCCACCCTGAACCACAGGAATTTTGGCGGTGAGATGTCCTATTTTTAGCGCGGGAAAAGACATTGCAAGACCTCCGTCCTGACTTGTATGGAACTTGTCCAACACCTTTTCAGTGCTGATCAAGATATCCCCCATATATAAATTAGGCGTAATAATAGCTGCAATTTTCACAAGATGCAATAACCCTGTGAGCATTTTTAATGGCGGCGTCAACATCCTGGTATTTATATGGAACAAAGACCGGAATACGGGCACCACTGGCAATGTCTGTCGGGTCGGGCCGAGAAATTGGGGGAGTGTTCCATGTGCAGAAGGGTCAGGGTCAGGACAGAACGGCAGAACCCCAGAGCCGCATCCAGGTCGTCGTCCACAAGACCGCCGAACAGGGGATGCTCCCTGCCCTCGTCACGCAGTTCAACCAGCGCCGCGTCGCCCAGCTGGGCCATGCCGCAGGCTCCCGCCATGGACAGATAGCACGGCAACTGCAGGCTGGGCAGGCGGGTGCGCAGTTCGTCAAAAAGGTCTTCAAGCTGTTCCAGTCGGGCGGGATCATCCGTGGCGTCCGCCATCAGCGAATCGCAGAGGCTTTCGGCGCGGGCAAAGTAGGGCAGGTCGGTCCACAGGCTGCCGTCATGTTTTTTTATGGCGCCGGTTTTATAATCAAGGATGTACAGCAGACCGTCACGGCGGTCCACGCGGTCCACGGTGCCGACAAAGTCATAGTCGCGTCCGGCAAGACGCAGGGTTGCTTCAAGTTTTTGTTCCAGGGCCACGATAAGCACATTGTCCGGCTGGCCTTCCAGAAAACGCATGAGCCGCATGGGAGCCGCTTCTTCAAGCATCAGGCAACTGTCGGCGGGCAGCAGACGACGTAAATCCGCTGCTTCCAGCTGCTCGAAAAAACGGGCGCGCACTGTTGCGGCCGAGATGTCGCCAGAGCGAACAACCTTATCAAGATAGGGGTCATAAAGGGCCTTGAGCGTATTGTGAATGCAGGTGCCCACAGCTGCCGGGTCATCGCCTTCATTAATTTCCTGCGGCGGGCGCAGGCCGCACAGATGCTGCCAGGCAAAGCGCAGAGGGCACTGAAGGTACACGTCCAGCCGAGTGGCGGAGAGCGGCGTGCGGAGCAGAGCCGCCAGAGCGGCGTTGAGTTCAGCCCCGCGTGCGAGAATTTTTGTTTCAGTGGCCGCGGCCCGTACCGTACAGGTTGCGGTTTCAAGTGGTGGTTCACCAGGGGTGAGCAATGCCCCACGCCTTTGTTCTTCCTGCCAGAGCAGCTGCTCCACAAAACGGCTGCGGCTTTTTTTACCGTCAAAAAGCGCTGAACGGGTGATGCCTTCCTGCCAGAAAAAGGCCACTTCATCCGCTCCGGCGCAAAGCCGGTACAGGGTGTGCGCAGCGGCCCTTTCACGTCGGCGTGAGTCCGGCAGTCCAAGGGTTTGCCGTAAAGAATCCGGCAAGAGCGGATCCTGGGCAGGATTGCCGGGGAGTTTGTCGTCGGTGGCGTCCATAATAAGCACGCGGTCAAAATGCAGCAGGCGTGTTTCAAGCATGCCAAGCACCTGCAAACCTGTGAGGGGCTCAGCCTCAAAGGGGATGCGCTCCTGCCCGAGGACTTCCCGCACCATGCCCTGAAGCGTGGTGAGCGGAAAGTCAGTTTGCGCCAGAAGGTTTGCACGCAGAACCGGCACGGCCTGCCGCATAAGGCGGTACATGGCTTCCGCGTCCAGGGGAAAGTGTTTCCACAGTTCGCCGCCGCGACTGCGCAAAAAGGAACACAGGTTCTGAAGAACGTCGGCCATGTCCTTTGTGGTGCTGGCGGCGGATGGCGCATGCACCAGAATTTTTACAGTTTCTTCCAGCAGCAGGGCCAAAGCCTCCGGCAACTGGCCCAGGCAGGTGCGCACGGCTTCATCCATATCCACGAAGCGCACCCCATCGCGAATATGCCTTTCAAGCAAACGCAGCGCATCGCGCAGGAGCAGTGGATTGCCGTCCTTATCCTGGGTGCGCAGCAGGTTCACGTACGGATGGCGCAGGCATTGCAGCACTTGCCGCCAATAATAGCGCCCTTCGTCGCTTCTTGTCGCCTGAAGCCGCAACATGCCGTCCAGCAGTCGGTTCAGCGGCGAACGCTCCAGGGGGTACCCCATGGAGATGTTGACGTCCTTGTCCGGCAAATGGTGCAGCACCGGCATGAGCAGCGAACTGTCCGTGAGCACCACGGCGGTGGAGGCGGCCGTTGCGGGCTCCAGGCCAGCCCGCGAGGTGTCGGCCACGGGCTCCAGGTCGCGGCGCAAGGCTTCAAGCTGGGAATGGCAGTCATAACCGGCAAAAAAGCGGTAGCGGGGCTGGTGGGCTTTTTCCTGCTCGGTTAGGGGCATGGCCGCAATTGCCCGCGCATTCCAACGGCGCAGCCATGCCGCCTGCTCTTCGCAGGCCCAATGGGCGCTCCCCGTGTTTTCAGCAAGGGCCGGATCGCTGTGCAGGCAGATTTCGGCTCCGTCCTGCCAAAGCCGCTTTAAAAGATGGTCTTCTCCTCCTGTGAGCAGCGAAAAGCCCGCAATGACCACGGGACGATCCGGGCGCGGGGCGAACAGGGGCGGAACCGGCGGGTTGCCCCGGGCCAGGGTGAAAATGTCCAGCCCTGGCGTTGTCCAGCTGTTGTTCAGCAGGGCTGCCTCATAGGCCTTGCTGATACGGCCCAGCGCGCCCAGCAGGGCCGCTGCCGGCGCGGCCACTTCATTTTCCAGATGACTGATGTCCGTTATTTTCACCAGTTGCCCGTACATTTCTTCCAGCAGGGCGGCCAGGCGCAGCCCCCAGGGCAGAAAGAGCGCCATGTCCATACGGGCAAAGCGGGCCGCGAGGCTGCTGTCTTCACGCGCGAGCGTGTTGATGCATTGGTGCAGCAATGCCACGCGGTCCAGCGTGTTGGCCGTGTGCAGGGGGGCGGAACTGTCAAAGGCGCGCCATGAAGCCACGGCATCGGACAAGGTCATGACCTTGGGCAAAAGCCCGGTGTATCCGTCGGCAGCGTACAGCTGCACAAGATAGCGCCAGGGGCGGTTGTGCGGAACCAGCACCAGAGCCGAGCCGGGGCGGCCCTGAGTATTCTGGTTCAAGTGATCCTTGAGGGCAGGCAAAAAAGGCCGCTGCCAGGGAAAAATCAGAAAGGGAGAAGCGCTCATGACTGACCTTCTTCCCTGGGCAATAATTCATGGCAGTCTGAAACCAGCTCCGAAGCCTCGTCCCGCGTCACAAGGCGAAAACGCTGCTGGTCAAGGTACACCAGAAGCCCCCTGGCAGACGCTTGTTCCTTTTCTTGATCCCGGTTCAGGCAGGTGAGATATTTGCGCAGCTGTTCCACATGCTCGGCATCGGGCTGACCGCTTTTGTAGTCAAGAACGAGTATTCCCCAGCTTTCCTGAACCAGCAGATCCATGCGCAAAAGGTGGCCGTCGTCGGTCATGATGGAATGCTCCGGCCAACCGTTTGCCAGCCAGCGGGCTGACGGCGGCTGACTGGCAAACCAGCGCAGGGCTTCGGTCACGCCCTGATGGATGTCCGCGTCATCCGGCACGGGCAGGGGATAGTGACGCAGGCCGAAGTGCAGGGCGGCCTGCGCGTCATTTTGCGGGTTGCCGGTGATGCGCAGGTGTTCCAGGCAAAAATGCAGCAGGTTGCCCCTGTCCTTGGGCCTGAAGTCAAACGCCTCCAGTGGATTGCGAAAAATTTTCAGGCGCGGCAGCCACTGCATGGGCCGCCAGTTTTCAGGAACCGACGGAGCCCAAGCGGGGACAGGCGCGGCAGTGGCTTGCTGTTTTGGCTCTGCCTGCGCGGCATATTCGTCGTCCTTGGATCGCACGCAGATGGCTTCTTCAGGTATGGGCGCGGCGGATGGTTGTTCCGCGTTGCTGACCGCGACAGCTTTCGGGGCAGGGGGCAGGCTGCCCAGCGTATAGGGTGGCTGCCAGCCCGCGCGTTCCCACAGGATGTCCAGTCCCGCCAGGACGGGCGACTGCCGTTTTGCCGTTGTGCGAAAAACATACAGGGCGTCTCTGGCCCGGGTAAAGGCGACGTAGAGCAGATTGAGGCTTTCCCGCGCCTGGCGGGCCAGTTCTTCGTAATACGGGCGGCCAAGGGCTTTCTGGTTACGCACCATCATGCTCAGGCCCTGGCGTTCTTCGCGCATGGGCTTGTCCGAAACCGCGATGTTCAGACCGGTAAAGGGAACGAAAACCACCGGCGCTTCCAGCCCTTTGGATTTATGCACCGTCATGATGCGCACGGCGTCCATATTTTCCGGCATGGGAACTTTTTCTTCATGATTTTTGGCGTTCCAGTGCTCAAGAAAGGTGGACAGCGTGGCAAGCCCTTTTTCTTCGGCGCTGTGCAACACTTCCATAAAGCGGCGCAAAAAGGTGGCAGATTCAGGAAAACGCTGCTCCACCTGAAGGCGCGCGTACCACTCAAGCACCGTGTCATAGGGCGTCATCAGGCCGGACTGGCTGAAGAACGGTGCCAGCAGGGTCTGCCAGATGCGGGGCCAGCGCTGCCGAAAATTCTGATATAAAAGCCCCGTTGTCTGCTGGGTGCACCAGCCGTCAAGATCGGTGAGGCCAAGCTCGGCAGCCTCCGCATGGTCATGAAATATACTGCCCGTCACAAGCGTCATAAACGCGATATTGTCGTCAGGGCTGTCAAGAAAGGCAAGCAGGGCCACAGTCTGTATGATCAGGGGGTGGGTGGCGAGGAGGAGACTGTTTTCGGTGATGACCGGGATGCCCTGCCGTACCAGATGGTCGGCCAGACGCGCGGCCCCGTCATTGCTGCGTACCAGAACCAGCACATCGGCCCAGGGGCGGTGCGGGGCTATGTCTTCATGCAGTATCTGGCTCAGCCGAGCGAAGACTTCTTCGCGCAGAAGTTCGGAGGAGTCTGCCGCCACATCCTCCACCTGCACAAGGCCGCCTTCTGGCGCGTGTTCCGGGCATTGCTGGGTGGTGCCCCCAAAGGCGCTGACCAGCGACGCCACAGAAGAATTCATGATCTCATCGCGCAGGTCTGGCGGCATGTCGCCCGGCAAAAGAGCGCTCATGACCGCTCGTGCCGTCTCCGGCTGTTCCAGTGGGGAGAAGAGGGCGTTATTGTGTTCCACCACCTGCCGGCTGCTGCGCCAGTTGAAGGGCAGGTTGTCGCGGCTGGTGGTTGCGGCAATGGCGGTAAGCCCTTTGTCGTCAAGAATTCCGTCAAAAAGTTCCGGGTCGCCATCACGCCAGCCGTAGATGGACTGCTTCACATCACCCACCCAGGTCAGTGAACCGCCGTGGGCAAGGGCTTCTTCCACCAGAGGGCGAAGAGCGCGCCATTGGTCCTGACTGGTGTCCTGAAATTCGTCCAAAAGAAAATGGCTGAGGCGGGTGCCCAGACGGCAGAGCGTGTCCGGCACGCCGTAATCGCTTTCAAGGACCTGTCGCGCCAGATGGGGAATAAGCAGGCCGGGAAGCGCGCCTTCCTGCTCCTGATTGCGTGCAAAAGCCGCGGTCAGGATGCGGGCCATGCGGATGGAAGGCTCGAGGCGCAAGGCCTGGCGCAGGATGTGCCCGTCCGTGAGGCACGACTCCGCTGCCTTGGAAAAGACGACATAGGCCCTTTCCACGTCGGCATCAATATTTGCGCCCTTTTTAAAAACCTGGGCGGCTTCGTCCTTGGTCAGATAGGCAGAGGGCTTATAATCGCCATTTGCCCACGCCTGAATGGCTTTCAGCGCGTTTGCCAGCCAGGGCAGGCTCTGCCTTTCGGCCAGTTCCAACAAGTTTGTGGCAGCCCGTTTTGCGGCCTCGTTGAGAAGCGTAAGCCGCGCATCAAGTTCGTCATACGAAGAAAGCTCGCCAAAATCGCCCAGAAGGGCGCTGTCCAACAGGGGACGTAACTGGTGCAGCAGCTTTTCGCCCGCAAGAAAGCCCCTGCTCTGCCCGTGCCAGACCATGGCCCGGCAGACCTGGCGCAAGAGGCCGCGCATGCCTTCGTCGCCTTGCCATGCTTTTTCCAGCAAAAGATCGAGATAGGGCGTCAAAGCCTCTTCAGTGGCAAAAACCGGCTGAAAGTCCGGATGCAGCTTGAGTTCAAGGGCGGCGGCGCGCACGATGAGGTGCAGCAGGCTGTCAATGGTGCGGATGTTCAACGCGCTCATGTCGCGCATAATGGCGTCAACCCAGCGCTTGGCCGTGGCTGGGTCAAGGTCGAGCCCCTGCATGGGGCAGCCCAGCGCCGCGTTTTTCAACTGCCTGATCACGCGCTCACGCATCTCGGTGGCTGCGGCATTGGTAAAAGTGACAGCCAGAATATCGCCCCAGCCGCAGGGGCCACCATACACAAGAGCGCAAGCGGGGGAAGCCGCTCTGCCCGGTGCGCCGCTGCTGATGAGACGTTGCAGAAAGCAGCGCGTCAGTTCATAGGTCTTTCCCGACCCGGCGGATGCTTTGACTTGTCGCAAATGCTGCATGGAAGCTATACGGGGGGCAGCATGCCCTTGAGCATGCCCTGGCCAGTGGATTCAAGCACGGCCCGCCAGAGGTCAGAGTAGATGTTCAGCTTGCGCCGCTTGCGGGTGACCAGTTCCAGGGGAAGATGCACGTAGCGGTCCTGAATCTTTCCCACCACCATGTCCGTACGGCCCGCCATGGCGGCGTGTACGGCGTATTGGCCCAAAAAGCCGCAATACACCTTGTCATTGGCGTTGGCAGGCACGGAGCGTATGATGTAGCTCGGGTCAATGTATTTTATGGAGTGGGCCATACCGCGTGCATCAAGGTAGGTGTTGATGAACGTGCGCAGCAGTTCGGAAATGTCGCCAAGCACGGGGTTGCCCGAAGCGTCCGTGCCGTTCTGTTCTGCCAGCAGGTGCTGCCCTGCGCCTTCTGCCGCGACTATGACGGCATGACCGCGGGCTTTCAGGCGTTCTTCGAGCGCGGGCAGCAGGCCGCCCTCACCCTCAAGGGAGAAAGGCGCTTCGGGAATAAGCACAAAATTCACCTCTTTCAGGGCCAGCGCGGCCCTGGCGGCGATGAATCCCGACTCGCGTCCCATAAGCTTTACAAGGCCAATGCCGTTGGGCACGCCGCAGGCTTCTGTATGGGCGCACTCGATGGCTTCTGTGGCCTTGAAGACAGCGGTTTCAAACCCAAAGGACTGTGGAATGAAATTGATGTCATTATCAATGGTTTTGGGAATGCCAATGACGGAAATCTTCAGGCGGCGGGCATGCACCTCATTGCTGATGGCCCGCGCGGCCTTCATTGTGCCGTCGCCGCCGATGACAAAGAGGGCGTTGACGTTACTGCGTTCCAGCGTGTCCACAATTTCCTCGGCGGACTGCGGCCCGCGCGAAGAGCCGAGCATGGTGCCGCCGAAGCGGTGAATGTCCGCCACGCCCTTGGGCGTCAGTTCCTGAAGAGCATGCCCGTATTTGGGAATAAAGCCTTCAAGTCCGTAGGGAATGCCCAGAATTGAAGGCACGTTGTACGCATGAAAGGCCTCCATAACAATGGCGCGTATGACGTCATTGATGCCGGGGCAGAGCCCGCCGCAGGTGACGATGGCGCACTTGGCCCGCGTGGTGTCGAAATAGAGCTTGCGGCGCGGCCCGGCGGCCTCAAGGCATACGCTGAAAGGCTGGCCCGCATCTTCAGTCAGCTCTTCATCCACGAATATCTGTATGGACTTGTCATCGGCCCATGTGCGGTAGGGCAGGTGAGAATCCAGCTTGCAGGGACCGAGGGTGTGGATGCCCGTCTGTAGGGTGCATTCTTTGTTCATGTGGGCCTCGCGGTAAGTTATTTGCTCAATCCAAGCTCATGGGCATGGGCGCGCATGGCTTCAATGGCCAGAGCAAGAAAGGCGTCCAGATCAAGCCCGGCTTCGGCACACTGGCGTATGTTGTCGCGGCTGACGCTGGCGGCAAAGGCTTTATCTTTCATCTTTTTTTTGATGCTCTTTACTTCCATGCCCTCAATGCCCGTCGGGCGCATGAGGGCAGCGGCACTGATAAGGCCGGTGACGCTTTCACCACAGCGCAGGGCGTAGTCGAAACGGCTCTCTGCCCGGCTCCCGTTCATCTCGGCGGCATGGGCGCGTATGGCGGCAAGGGCGGGTTCCGGCAGTTTGTCAGCCAGCAGGTCGGCGCTGTCCAGACCGTGACGTTGCGGATTTTCCGCCGTGGTCGGATAGTCGAGATCGTGCAGCAGGCCCGTAATGGCCCAGATCTCTTCATCTTCGTCCAGATGGCGCGCCAGCGCCCGCATGATGGCCTCGGTGGCCAGGGCATGCTGCATGAGGGACGGAGGGGTGGCATGAGCAGCAAGAAGCTGCAAAGCTTCATTTCTTTGTATCATCGTAGTTGCTCCTGTATCCTGCCAATGTAAAGCAGGCCGGGGATGAAGGCAAGCCAGGCCGGGGAGTTGCTCCATTTTATCGTGCAATGGTGACAGACCCGCGACCATGCCTCATAAACACGTCTGCTTTGCCGGCATGCTTGCGCAAGTATGCATCGCAGGGCTAAACTCCGTCAGGTCGTGTTTGGTGATCGCCCGTCTGTCTCCGAAGTGCGGAAGTTTTGTCCGCAACGGCTTGTCACATGCCCTGTTCGGGGGTGTACGGTTGACAGCGGGCTTTTTATGACCGAAAAGGATTTTTTTGGAAATCGTTTCACAAGGTTTAGCACCGTGACCTCAATGCCCATATATGGCCTGCGTTTTCGCGCGCTTGGCCAGACAAGCTATTACAGCGGTCCTGCCGGTCTCGAACCGGGGGAACATGTGCTTATCGAAGCCGAACAGGGGCATGCGCTGGCCGTCATTGTCTCTGGCCCGGCTCATCCGCTGTCTGATCAGGAAGAACCGCTGCCGCAGATTTTACGGCTGGCCAGTCCCGAAGACGTACGGCGCGGCGAAGCCAACGAGCAGTTGAGCAGGGAGGCGCAGGCCTTTTGCCGCCAGTGCATCCGCCAGCGCGATCTGGATATGAAGCTCGTGGATGTGGAAGTCTTTTTTGACCGCAGCA
The DNA here is from genome assembly GCF_055387835.1 of Desulfovibrio simplex. Classification (NCBI taxonomy): domain Bacteria; kingdom Pseudomonadati; phylum Thermodesulfobacteriota; class Desulfovibrionia; order Desulfovibrionales; family Desulfovibrionaceae; genus Desulfovibrio; species Desulfovibrio simplex. The sequence continues at coordinate 1,310,879 of NZ_AP042377.1, read as the reverse complement.
AGCTCATTTTTTACTTCACAGCGCCTTCGCGCATTGATTTTCGCGACCTTGTGAAAGACCTTGTGCGCGAGTACCGTGCCCGCATCGAGCTGCGTCAGATAGGCGTTCGCCACGAAACCCAGATGGTCGGCGCTGTGGGCAACTGTGGAATGGTCTGCTGCTGCCGCCGTTACCTGCGAAAATTTGCGCCCGTGACCATCCGCATGGCCAAGGAACAAAACCTTTTTCTCAATCCCGCCAAGATCTCCGGCATTTGCGGCCGTTTGCTCTGCTGCCTCTCTTATGAGCAGGAAAACTACGATCATTTCCATAAGAACTGCCCCCGGCTCGGCAAGAAATACCAGACAGACAAAGGCGCCATGAAGGTGCTGCGGGCCAATATGTTCCGCAACTCGCTGGCCGTGCTTACCGAGGCTAATGAAGAACTTGAGCTCACGCTTGAGGAGTGGCAGGCCCTTTCGCCGCACAGGCCCGAATCCGTGCAAAATCCGCAAAATCAGCCGCGTCAGGCCCCCAAACCTCAGGTTGGTGACGGCCTGCTGGTGGTTTCCGCCGCGCCGGATAATCTTGAACAGCTTGACATGATGGATGAGCTTTTTCCGCAGGATGAACCTGATTCGCAGCGCAACCACGAAAATGGCGGGCACAGTGGAGCGGGATTCGCCCACAGCCATGACGCCGCTAATGGCGATGCTGGCGGCGGGCAAAGCGAGCCCGGCAAGCCGCGCCGCAAAAGGCGTCGCAAGCCGCACAACAAGGCAGAATAATTTAGGGCAGAGTAATCTTGAGAATGCACGTTCGTAACGTCTACGGTCACGTACGCCACGGCGCTTGACCAAGCGATTGAACTATGCTCGCGCTGTACGCGGGCTTCCGCCCGCGCGGCCGCCCGCTGGGTTCAAATGAGAATGCTCTGATATAGAGAACAAAATAGCCAATCAAGCCTACGGAGCCTTGAGTGAACACCTTTTTTATCACGACGCCCATTTACTATGTCAATGCCAAGCCCCATCTGGGGCATGCCTACACCACTGTCGTGGCTGATGCCATGGCCCGGTTTCACAGGCTGCTTGGGCAGGACACGCTCTTTCTGACGGGCACGGACGAACACGGTGACAAGATCGTGCAGGCTGCTGAAAAAGAAGGTAAATCGCCCAAGGAATTTGTGGACGGCATCAGCGTGCTTTTTCAGTCTCTCTGGCCCAAGCTGGATGTTGCCAACGACCGCTTCGTGCGCACCACCGATGAGACGCACAAGGCCTCGGTGCAGGCGTTTTTGCAGAAAGTTTACGATGCCGGGGACATTTATTTCGGCGAGTTCGGCGGCCACTACTGCTATGGCTGTGAACGCTTCTATACCGAAAAGGAGCTGGAAAACGGCCTTTGTCCGCAGCACCTGGTCAAACCGGAATTCATCAGCGAAAAGAACTATTTTTTCCGCATGTCCAAGTATCTGCCCTGGCTCAAGGAGCACATCGAGCAGAATCCGTCCTTTATCCGGCCTGAACGCTACCGCTCGGAAGTTCTGGCCATGCTGGAATCCGGCGCTCTGGAAGACCTGTGCATATCCCGGCCCAAATCGCGGCTGACCTGGGGCATAGAGCTGCCTTTTGACAAGGATTATGTGTGCTATGTCTGGTTTGACGCCCTTCTCAACTATATAAGCGCGCTGAACTGGCCTGACGGCGAGGATTTTGAGCATTTCTGGCCGGGAGAGCACCTTGTTGCCAAGGATATTCTCAAACCCCATGCCGTGTTCTGGCCCACCATGCTCAAGGCTGCTGGTCTGCCCCAGTACAAGCACCTTAACGTGCATGGCTACTGGCTTGTGCGTGACACCAAAATGTCAAAATCACTTGGCAATGTGGTTGAGCCCGAAGCCATGAGCCAGCGCTATGGCGCGGACGCTTTCCGCTATTTTCTGCTGCGTGAAATGCACTTCGGGTCGGACGCCAGCTTTAGTGACGAAGCCCTGACCAGCCGCATCAACGCTGACCTTGCCAATGATTTGGGCAATCTGTTCAGCCGGGTGCTTTCGATGACCGCCAAGTATTTCGGCAGCCGGATTCCCGCTCCCAAGGGATTTGACGAGGCTGATGAAGCCATTATTGAACTGACCGCCACCGCCATGCGCAATTTCAGCCAGCTCTTCGGCAACGTGCAATTTTCTCAGGGGCTTGAATCTCTGTGGGAACTGGTGCGCGCCCTGAACAAGTATGTGGACAGTCAGGCGCCCTGGGCCCTGCACAAACAGGGTAATATGGAGCGCCTCGCCACTGTCATGTATGTGCTTCTGGCGGCCATGCGTAAAACGGCAGTGTGTCTGTGGCCGGTCATGCCGGTGGCTTGTGGAAAGATGCTGGAACAGCTCGGCCAGCCTGTGGAGCCCGGCATGCCTCCCGTGCATGCCCTGGAAGCCGAGATGGACAATTTTGAAGGGCTTGTGCCGGGCGCTGTGGTGGCCGAGGCCTCGAACCTCTTCCCGCGCATCGAGGTAAAAAAGGACTCTGGAGAGGCCGAAAAAACCAAGGCCGCCAAGGCGGAAAAGAAAGCCGTTAAACAGCAGAACGCGACCGGCGGCCAGCCCCAGGCCGCCCAAGGTGGCGCGGATCAGACTGCTGCGGCAGCGGGCAAGCCGAACATAGATTTTGACCATTTCAAGGCTCTGGACATGCGCATAGGAACGGTGCTGGTGGCTGAAAAGCATCCCAATGCCGACCGCATCCTGCGTCTTGAAATAGACTTTGGCGAAGGGCAGCCCCGCCAGATCCTCTCTGGTCTGGCCGAGCACTATTCGCCAGAGGCAGTGGTGGGAAAACGCGTTTGCGCTGTGCTTAACCTTGAGCCGCGCAAGATCCGCGGTCTCATGTCGCATGGCATGGTGCTTACGGCCGGCAATGATTCGGCACTGACCCTGCTGGGTCTGGATTCCGACGTCCCCAACGGCAGTGAAATAGCGTAGGTCTGGCTCAGGAGCATGTTACCCTTGAAAAAGGTTACATGCTCTGCCACTGCACTCTCGTGCAGTGGCAGAGCATGACATAGATTCTGCAAAAAAAATCGTAGTTTCGGCAGAATGACAAATTGAAATGTTGAGTATTTCAGAGGTAATCTGGTCAAGTGGCTGGCGCAGTTCCTGTTGGGCGGGCTGATCAGTCCGCCTTGCCACAGGGCTTTTGTTGAAACAGGCGCTCAAGGGCCATGGCGTCCAGCGGGGTGAGGTTGAAACGCATGCCTGTTTCATCCAGCAGCGTGGCCAGGCTTTTGTCAGGATGGCGCGCACGTTCTTCCGACAGATAGGCAGCGGCTTTACGTACCAGCTCGCCTTGCGGCATAATGGTATTCATGGCATACGTCCTTTTTTTCACCAATAACTGTTTGACCGTTTTTTGGCAATAACGGAACATCAATACGCGAGTATGCGGTGCCCGCCACGCGCCTACACGCCCAAGCCAGCGATTCGCCGCACGGCGCGCATTACAGAGGCCAGTTATGGACAACTTGCTCACTGCCCTGATTCTGAGCATTGTTGAGGGACTGACAGAATTTTTGCCGGTATCTTCTTCCGGCCATCTCATTCTTGTTGGCGATTTGCTCGGTTTTGTCGGTGAAAAAGCGGCAACCTTTGACGTTGTTATTCAACTAGGGGCCATTCTTGCGGTTGTGGTGCTTTACTGGAAGCGGTTTTGGGGCCTGGTTCGCCCTCAGCCCTACGTCCGTTTTGCGGGCATGCGCGGCATTACGCTGCTTATTCTTACATCGCTGCCTGCCTGCGTTCTTGGCCTTTTACTGCATTCCTACATCAAGGAACACCTGTTCCGCCCGGCCACCGTGCTTATTGCTCTGGTTGTGGGCGCGCTGTGCATGATCTTTGTTGAAAAGCGCAAGTTCAAGACAACCTGCATCAGCCTTGACGACATGACGCCAAAGCTGGCCCTGGGCATCGGCTGCTTTCAGTGCCTTGCCCTCTGGCCCGGATTTTCGCGCTCCGCGGCAACCATAATGGGCGGCATGCTTTTGGGGGCCAAAAGACCTCTGGCGGCGGAGTATTCCTTTATCGCGGCTGTGCCCATTATGGTGGCGGCCACGGGCTATGATCTGCTGAAAAACCTGAGCATGTTCACTTCTGCCGATATTCCTTTCTTTCTGGTAGGCATGATCGGCTCTTTTGTGTCGGCCTTGCTGGCTGTGAAGGTTTTTGTCGCCCTGGTGGGGCGCATGACCCTGGTGCCTTTTGCCGTTTACCGGCTGCTCATCGCGCCTTTTGTATACTACTTTATGGTGAACTGAGCGGTACGGCAGCCCGTCTGCCAGATGCCAAGGCTCGAAAATTGATAGGGTGCAGGGTGTTGGAAAAATTTTACTTGCCAAGGTTGGGCAAATCTTATATTTAGATCGTCGCGCTGCCTGAGGGCAGTACACGGCAAGGTAGCTCAGTTGGTTAGAGCATGCGGTTCATACCCGCAGTGTCGGGGGTTCAAATCCCTCCCTTGCTACCAGGGTAGTATGGCGCTTGAAAGCAAGTGCCAAAAATATAAGGCGCTTATGCTTCGATGGGTACGCTAAAAGTACACAGAAGCATAAGCGCCTCGTTTTTTTATCCCTTTTTTATCCCTGTTTGCGTGTCTTGTGTAAGGGCGGGCACTGGCCTGACAGTTCACTTCCGGGTGGATGAACTGTCAGGCGGGTTGCTTTTGAAGACGTAAGTTATCAATGTGCACGGCTCGACCCGTTGCGGAATGCCGCGCAGTCCGGCTGCTTCGTCACGAGGAGCGCCTTGGGTATGCGCCCGCAAGGCAGCTTCAACATGAAATGGCCTTGGCTACGCAAGCTGAGGATTACAGAGCCATGTCCCGTGGGCAAACGGGCTGATTTCACTGGGGCGGAGGAGAATACAATGGATAGCTCACTTGTCAGGTGCGCCCTTACTGAAAAGGATGCAGCCACGTTGCGGGCAGTGGCCATGACGGGCACAGGGATTTTTGCCAACGCGGCGGAAGGCGCAACAGTATATTTTACCAGAGATATCAGCCCCAGCGGGCTGACAAAAATCTATGGACATCTGATGCAGGGCCGTACGCTGCCGGGCAGAGTGGCGGTGAAGCTGCATTCCGGAGAGCCGGGGGGACATAACTATCCTGCGCCAGCGTTGATCAAAGACCTTGTGCAGTTTGTGAACGGAACCATCGTGGAGTGCAATACCGCCTATGCCGGAAAGCGCTTCAATACGGCGGACCATATGGCCGCCATCAGGGATCACGGTTTTACGGATATTGCCCCGGTGGATATTATGGATGAAGACGGCTCCGTCTGTTTGCCGTTTGTGCGGGGCAAACACATCAAGGAAAATTTCGTTGGCGCACATTTTGCCAACTATGATTCCTTTCTGATTTTATCCCATTTCAAGGGACACTCAATGGCCGGTTTTGGCGGAGCTATCAAGAATGTGGCCATCGGCATTGCTTCTGCTGAGGGGAAAATGTGGATTCATACCGGCGGAGAAACACGGACCGTTGGCAAATTCATCCGATGCTGCAGGGTAAAAAAAGAACTGTTTCTGGAATCGATGGCAGAAGCGGCAGGTTCTGTGGCTGAAAAACTTGGTACGGACAGAATCGTTTATGTCAGCTTGATGAACAACCTGTCCATTGACTGTGATTGCAACAAGAACCCCACGCCCCCTGAACTGGACGACATTGGCGTTCTGGCGTCCTTTGACCCTGTAGCCCTGGACCGCGCCTGCGTTGACCTCATTTACGCCGCGGACACCGAAAAAAGCGCTTCGTTGCGTGAGCGTATTGAGTCCCGCAATGGAGTACACGTGCTTGACCACGCCGAATCGCTCGGAATTGGCCGTCAGCAGTACACCCTTGCAGGCATTGACGCATGAAAGGCCCGGCGGTGGCCCTGTCAGTGATCAGTGTGAATCCATAGCCTGTTAGCGTGGTCAGTAAAATTCAAAGTAGAGAGTAAAGAGGCTCCAACCGGGCCTTTTTTTTGATGATTTTTCATACGTAATCAATAAGGTGCAGCGTTGTTGGTATAAATCAGGTCGCCAGCGCACACCAAGCAGGAGAGAATGGAGTTGAGGAGAAAAGTCGATGTGTGTCCGGGACAACAGAAAAAAGACAGTAGTATATAAAGGACACCGTTGCTTACGAGATGGAAATTCTGCGCACCAGTTCATCAGCTAACATTTTTGACGGAACCTGCCGCAACAGCTTTTCTTTTGCCTTGTAGTCAGCCCTTTCGTCTTCGGTTCTATACAGCGGCTTTATGGACGAAAATGAGATAAATAGTGGCCCATCACCAGTTAAAATCCATTCTGGATTTGCGTAATTGAGCCGCATAAGCATAATCAGCCAGTTGGCCGGAATGCTGCCGCGCCGTTTCGCATCAGAAATGGAAGATTGCTTGATGCCAAGTAATTCCGCCAGTTCAATCTGCGTTTTTTTGCCAGTTATGAGCTTTATGCGTTCCATTTGTTCGTCAAAGTTCGTCTCAGTATGGGTATCGTTCATAGCCCCTCCGTTAGTTATGATTTTATAGGACTAAAGTCTCTTAATCAAGGTAGAGTTTTCGTATTTACTGGAACAATGGACAAAGATAAAACGAAAGTAATCATGGGACTAATTATTGAATCACTCCGCGAAGGATTAGGCATGAGCCGTTATGCTCTGGCGAAAGAGTCGGGAGTTGACTACGCATGGCTGCGACGCTTTGAAAAAGGCACATCAGGCATTCGTGTGGAAACGCTGATTTTGCTAGCGAGGGGGTTGAAGATTCCGGCAGGTACGATCATCAGCGCTATGGAGAAGGCTTTGGATAATCCCGATAAGTGGCTGGATGAGTATGAAAGGAACAGGAAGTAATTTCTTGGGGTAAATTGATTTCTGGACGGGGTAACAAAATTACGCTGTCGCACGTAAGCAAAAGGCATGCGTAAAATATTGCAGTTTTTTATTGCTTATCTTATGAAATTATTTTATTTTTTCTCGTGTCGGGATGTAGCGCAGCCTGGGAGCGCACTTGAATGGGGTTCAAGGGGTCGAAGGTTCAAATCCTTTCATCCCGACCAGAGATTACAAGGGCTTACGGTGAATATCGTAAGTCCTTTTTCTGTTTGGGGCCATTTGGCCCCACGATAACCCCACCTCTTAAGTTTGATTATCTTTTTTGGAATTATTTTGCTAATCTCTCAGAGGGAGTTGTCTCATGACAAAAGAATATATTGATGCCGTAAAAACGGGAGCTGAAACACTACAAATAGCGGTCGAAACATTTAGAGGGGCAAAAATTATAAGATGGCTGGCCCAACGAGGGCTATGCCCTGTTTGGTTATACAAAAAAAGTCTTGAGAGACAAATTGAGGTTTCCGATGTCATGGCAGAATTGGAAAGGAAGGTTATCGAACGAGACAACGAAATCAAACGCCTAGAAATGCGTACACAGGTGGCGCTAGATACAGAGCGTAAATTGCTTGAAGCTTCAGGGGAAATCTACGTACGGGAAAGCACTAAACAGCTGGCCAGTGTTTTAGAAGAAAATCCTGCTCTTGGATATAATACTCTAGGATTGCTACCTTTAGAGGGTAGAGCTGCGCACTCTTTTGTTGAAAATGCTATAAATCAACAATTTAATTATGAAGCTATTTGTCTTAAAGCTATAAAGAAAAATATTGAGAATGGCAGCGATAAAACTACAAATTCGACTCCAAGCAAAGATTTTGAGACTATTTTTTGGAATAATGCAAAAAATTACTCCGATGAAGTAATACAAGATATTTTTGCAGCTATCCTTTCAGGAGAGATAAATAGTCCAGGATCTGTTTCTTCTCGTGCATTATCGGCGATATCTATAATGTCACAGCATGAACTTCAATGCCTCACGGACTTCAATCAGTATATTTTCAATAATTACCTTGTTCCAATATTTCACTCTAAAGACAAATTTGGATTGAAAGAGGGGCCTTTCGATGTAAGCCTTCTTCCACGATCCAAAAGAGATCTAGAATATTTATCAGAACTTGGCATTTTGAATTATGACTCTCTTGGAAACTGTATGCAATATAGCATAAGACCCAAAATGCATATGAAAATTGAGAACTGCACAAGAACTTATTTAATAAAGAATATAAATGAAACGGTGAAGAATTTTTATTTTTTAGAAATCAAGAAACCATACATGGAAATAGTAAGATTTTTACCACAAAACTATAATTTCGAATATATTGAAAAAATTAAAAAAGCTACTATAGCGCAAGGCTTTTTATGGGAAGAGCTAGAGCAGAATTAACCAACTCAGCATCGCATTAATCCGAAACCCAATTCTCTAGCCAATCGACCAAATCTTCTCGAAGGTCTCTAACCTTCCGGCCCGTCTTGATGGCTTTAGGCCCTCGCCCTTGGCGATCAAGGTTTGCTGATAGCCGCTGCTGATAGGTCTGTCCAAGCGCTTTTCAATATTCTTCCGCAGCACCAAAGGCGAAGCGCCTTGAGTAGTGGTGACAAGCCGGGTTTTTCTGATGCCATGTGAACCTCCGGGCTAATAAAAGGCCACTAGCATAGAAACGCCTGAAGGCGTGAGGAAGTTGGTTCCGTTTCGAGAACTTTTTTTGAAAAAATGTAATTTTGCCCAGACCAACTTCAGGCTTTTGCCTTTTTCCTTGGCTTGGGCATGGAGCCGAATAACTCTTCCGGCTCAACCTCAAGCGCTCTGGCTATCTTCATTATATTGAGCAAGCTCAGATTTCTGCGCCCTTGCTCAACCCCGCCGATATATGTTCTGTGCAAACCGGCCTTGTCTGCAAGTTCTTCCTGAGACATATCGTCCAGCGCTTTCCGTCTGTCACGCACCACCTCGCCAAAAGCCGTCAAGGCTTTCAAATCGCTTTTGCTGTATTCCGGCATAGATTTCCACCTCGTGTATCTTGCCAGAATCAGGAATGACGACTATAAGTCTACAGACTATAAGTATCAGAAGCTCACGATATCCATTGTCTCCCAAGGGGCATTGACAATTTTAATTCTAAAAACTGGCAAGGTGGACTATGGACAGCAAAGAGAATAGCCGGAAGGTATTTGAGGACCAAATGCGGCGGATACAGGATGTGACGGGAAAGAAAACTCAAGTCGATCTGGCTGATTTTTTGGGGACACGCCAATCCTCTGTATCCGATGCAAAGCGCCGGAGAAGGATTCCGGCGGATTGGCTTGTGACTATCATAAGGACGAAAGACGTTCATCCCGAATGGATTTTGACGGGTCTAGGGCCCTGCTATATTCGCATCCCTACGCCGGGGGTCTATGAAACAGGTGATGTCGTCCAAGAGCGTGTGAACGAGGAAGCTGCCCTGCGGAGCTTGTCGTCCAAGGAGCTTGCCGACGAACTTGTCAGGCGAGTTGCTCTGGCGCAGGCAGACGGCTTCACCCGAAAGGAACCCGGTTTCTCGTCTTAGATTGAGCCGAAGGCGAATGCTGAACCCCGCAGGGCAGGATAAGCGGTGGGCCCACCGCCTCTATCCTGTCTTCTTCTTGGGCGTAAAACTCTTCAAATCTTTTCAAACTGGAAGGGCTTTTGAGGAGAATCGAAAGCAGCGGCAAAGACCGGCAATGATTCGAAGGAATTTGAAAAGAATTGAAGTTTCAGGCTTACAGGTGGGCTTTTCGCTTCCTTGTTTAATGCCAAGAGGAACACCAAGAGCCTTAGATATTTTCAGGATGGTTTCAAACCTCGGCTTTGTGCCGGGCGAGAAGGTTTTGTAAAGGCTCTCCCGGCTTAATCCTGTATCCTTGGAAAGTTGGGCCACCCCACGCGCTTTAGCAACCTCACCAAGAGCGATGAGAAATACGTCAGGATTGGGGTCTTCCAGACAAGCAGCAAGGTATTCCTGTATGGCTTCTTCGCTATCGAGATAACGGGAAGCCTCAAATTCGCGGGTAGCTATCTTTTTCATTGGCGTTCCTCCTTAATTATCCGCCACATCTCTTTGGCTTTGGCTATGTCCCGCGTCTGTGAGGATTTGGCACCGCCAAGTATGAGCAGATAAATATGCAAGCCCTCTTGCCCGTAATAAACGCGGTATCCGGGGCCGAAATCAATACGCATTTCAGAAACACCGTCACCAACCGACTTGCAACCTCCGAAGTTGCCCGCCCTGGCCGAACTGATGCGGGCTGCAATGCGGGCTTTTTCGCCCCCGGCCGACGTGGGAAATATGAGATCATTGCATCCCTGTCCGTCATAGCGCCGCTCAAGCACATTCCGTACTTCCCGCGCACCCGGAAGGGAAGTTGACTTGATTGGATTCGCCATGCTCCATATCTCCACCGGCAATTTTGCCCCATCACAGCCCCACCCTTTGTGGTCAAAACAGGTGGTTTTATGTGAATCAATGTGAAGTATGAATAGCGAAACCATCCTTGTTTACCAATGAAAATATGATTAAATGTGAAGCCGCATGAAGCATAAATATCTTGAATGGGGTTCAAGGGGTCGAAGGTTCAAATCCTTTCATCCCGACCAGAGATTTAGAGGGAATTCATGAAAACATGAGTTCCCTTTTCTCGCTTGTGGCTGGATGACAACGTTACAATCAGCCTCTTGGGCTGCTTGCTCCCACCTGAACAACTGCGGACAGTTTTTAACGGCAGGCCAGCGGCGACGGAGTATTATGCTTGTTATCCTGGCGGTGAAAGAGGTTGGGTGCCGGTTCCAGGCATTGCTCCAGCACATTCCTGTCAGTTAGGGAGCGGGCCGGACGAAAGGGAGGCGCTTCAACCATGAAAGTTTCACACCGAGTTGGCGTCAGGCTCTTCCGTCCGGCTGCGTTGCAGTTTTCTGAACAGAGTTGACCTGTTGATCTGAAACATTTCAGCCGCTCTTGTGTAAGAGCCGTAATGTTGAACTGCCTTCTCAAGCAGGTCGGCCTCCAGGGCGGCCATCACTTTTTTGAGTGGTTGCGGCGAACTGGGTAAGCCGGGCGCCACAGCTTCAGCTTCAATAAGATCTTCCTTGTCTGTGAGACAGCCCCGAACCCGCCCTGGTAGGGATTGCGGTTCCACGACGGTATTGTCATGCGTAATGACCAGATGCTGCACCATATTTTGTAATTCACGCACGTTTCCGGGCCAGGAATAATAGGACAAGGCCTTGAACGACCTGGGCGACAGTCTGACGGATCTTTTGTACTTGGCATTGTACTTGTCCAGAAAATGCTGGGTTAGCAGGGAAATGTCCTCAAGGCGTTCGCGTAGGGGAGGCATGATCAGCTTGGCCACGTCCAGACGGTAAAAAAGATCTTGGCGGAATTTTCCGGCTTCGATGTCGGCGGACAAATCTCTGTTGGTAGCGGCGATAATCCTGACATCGACCTTCTGGGCTCTGGGCGACCCCACGCGCACGATTTCCTGGTCCTGAAGCACGCGTAGCAGACGCGACTGCATGGGCAAGGGCAGTTCGCCGATTTCGTCGAGAAACAGCGTGCCACCGTCGGCACTTTCAAAATATCCTGCTTTACCCTGTGCGTTAGCGCCCGTGAATGCGCCCTTGGCATAGCCAAACAGCTCGGATTCAATAAGCTGGGCGGAGATGCTGCTGCAGTCCACTTTGATGAACACCGCGTCCTTGCGTGGGCTGCTGGCGTGGATGATCCGGGCAAGCACATCCTTTCCTGTGCCGGTTTCACCGAGCAGCAGTACCGTGGCATCTGTGGCGGCTATGCGCAGCATGGTGTCCAGCAGCAACTGCATGGGCGGGCTTGCAAAAACGCCTTCCACATGCTTTTGCGCGCCAAGCATGGTTGCCACGCGGTCCTGATACTGCCTGATCAGGTGAGCCTGTTGGTCGATCTGGCGCTGCAACTGCTCAATAGCCGTCACATCACGGGCAAAGGTCGCCACCAGGCAAACCTCGCCCTGGGAGTCAAAAATCGGATAGGCCTGCAGATGCAGGGTCCTTCTTCCACGGTCAAACTCCTGCACAATGCTCGCTGGCTTACCTGTTTTGACGATGAGGGGGTTGAGCACCTTGTTGAAGATGCCCTGTTCTTGCAACTCCAGCACATGAAAACCCTCAAGGCGCTCGCGGGCTACGCCGGTCAAGGCTTCATACGCCTTGTTGACGCGCAGGGTTATTCCCTGCCGGTTGGACAAAAAAATTCCTACCTCCATAAGATCAAGAATCGCATTGATATGCTCTTCCAGGGCGGGGATACGCTTAGAGGTCATTTCGCCTCCATGTGGACAACTTTCGCCGCTCAGCAAAAGAAGAGCCGGAGTTGTCCCTGTATCAGAACGGTGAATGGACGTGTGGTGAAACGCTTTTTCACGCTCTAGGGCCGTAAGACTGCAAAATTTTGCAACGTGCCGGGCAGAGTGAAAGAAGCCGAGCCGCAAATCGGGCTTCGAATTGGCTCGGGCAGAGGCAAGGCCTCGTCTGCTGCCGGCAGATCACAAATGTGAAAATAATGTCATATCCACCTCTTACCCTTGTCCACGCTATATCACAAGCCACAAATATGGCGATGCAAATCGGCAATAACTGAATAGTAATAAGTGGTGCATAAATGCAACGTCTCTTTTGTGACTCACTGGAAGAATAGAAGGATACCAGTAATGCATGTCAACAATATGGGGCAAATTTGCATCATATTAAATGTACTTTATGCTAACGAACACTGACTTATTGCAAAAAGTACGGTACTGATGAAAAACATCTTGTTTTAACAGTATATTATAATGCAAATATTTGTGGCATGTATTTTGCTAAAAAATTCACATGCTAGGCTGAATCTGACTGGTGCGAAAAAGGGGCAACTCAAAGATTCTCATGCAATACGAAATGACAGTGACGTCTTAATGGATATCGGGGATGTTTCATCAGATTGTTTGGCGTATGAGGCAATGCACTTCAGCACAGTTCGGAGGTTTTCGTATGAAGCGGTTTATCATGCTGTTATATGTGGCTCTTTTTTTTGCATTCTCCACCGCAACAGGCGTTCAGGCGGCACAGAAATTTTATGTAGGCTTTCAGCCATATGATACCATTTCTTACCAGGTTATTGTAAACGCAGAGCTCGGCCTTTGGAAAAAATACATGCCGGCAGGCTATGAACTTGAGTTTACCCCCGCCCTGCAGGGAACCATCGTCGCCAACAACATGCTCGCCGGTAAGTCCATAGCCGGGTACATGAGTGTGATGCCCGCCACGATTCTGTGTTCCAAAGACCAACAGGCTAAAATCAAGATGGTGGCCACAGTGGGCATGTCCGACGGCACGCGTTGTTCTCTGGTGCTCGTGCGCAAAGACGCACCCGAATTCAAAAGCAACGCGGAACTCGCCCAATGGCTGAACGGCAAGGTCATTGCCGCGCCCAAGGGCAGCGCTTCTGACCAGTATTTGCGCCGTTTTTTTGAGCGCTACAATGTCAAACCCGGTGAATACCTGAATCAGTCCATCGAAGTTATCGCCACCAACTTCCGCACCAAAAAGCTTGATGCCGCCTCGGCCTGGGAACCCACACTGTCGCGCATTGCCGATGACGTGGGTGAGGGTATTGCCCGCATTGCGGCTGACGGCAGCGCTTGCGACAATCCGGATCTGGGCATCCTGGTTATGCGTGAGGACTTCATCACCAATCATCCCGAAGCGGCCAAGGGCTATCTGCGGTCGGAGCTGGAAGCCCAGCGCTATGTTCTGGATCCTGCCAACCAGGAAAAGGTCATCGAGATGGTGTCCAAGTATGCCACGGGCATCCCGAAGAAAGTGCTCTGGTATTCTCTGTACGGTAAGGTTCCGGCCAACCGGGAAAATCCTGTGCGCGAATGGAAGTCCTTCTACTTCAACCAGAAGGAACTGGATAACATCAAGACCGTTGCCCCCTTTCTGCATCAGGAAAAGGTCATTGCCGTCCCGCAGTTGAAAGACTGGGTGGTGGACGACAGCCTTGCGCGTGAGGTCTTCAAGGAGGCCGGGTATACGCCGGTAGCCCCTGACGCCACGCTTGGCTACATTTACGGGCAAAAAGCTCAGGACTGCCCCTTCAAGGATTAACGCTCTACCATTTGCAGTTTCGCGTAGTTGCCTCCGGGCCTCCTCTGCCAAGCGCAAGGGGAGGCCGGAGTGGCTACAGGTACGCTCAATATCCAACGTCTGTCAGTGAGGATAGTCTCGTGTCACACTCAAATTCCATAGACGTCAGCGCCGTAGAGGAAGGCGTGGCAGGTTCGGGCAAGCTTGCCTTAATCAGGATAAAACAGTGGCTGCAAAGCCCGGCTCCTTATCTCAACCTTCTGGGTGTCTGCGGATTTGTGGCACTCTGGTATCTGACTACAGAAGTGTTTGATCTGCCGTTGTTCAATAAACTGCCCGGACCCAAGGCCACATTTTCCGAATGGGTTTCTCCCAGCCCGGTGTACGGCATCTCCCTGCATACGCATGAGTATTATCAGCATATCGGCATAAGCGTGTGGCGTGTTTTTCAGGCTTTTATTCTGGCCACATGTTTGGGCGTGCCCATAGGTCTTTTCATGGGCTGGAAGAAGAAGTTCAAGGATTACACATTTCCACTGCTTGAGGTGTTGCGGCCCATTCCCATGCTGGCCTGGGTCCCTCTGGCTATCCTTATGTGGCCCGGACGTGAAGCCTCCATTGTTTTTCTGACCTTTCTCGGCTCGTTTTTCGCCACAGTGCTGAACACGCTCCTTGGTGTCGAATCCATCGACGAAAGCTATTTTCGCGCGGCCTCTTCACTGGGTGCGTCGGAAAAACAGATTTTTTTCAAAGTCATCGTGCCCGGAGCGTTGCCCTTCGTTTTCACGGGGCTGCAGATCAGCATGGGCTATGCATGGTTTTCTCTTGTCGCAGGTGAAATGCTGGCCGGAGAATTCGGTCTGGGTTATCTGATCTGGAATTCTTACACCCTGGTGCAGTATCCGGTCATTATTATCGCCATGATTACCCTTGGCGTCATCGGATCATTCAGCAGTCTTCTTATTCGCCTGATCGGTGACAAACTTATGCAGTGGAAAGTTCGGGAGGTTGCATAATGAGTCAGCAAATGGGCACTGCCCCTGAAAAGACGCCTCGTGGCGCCATAAGCATAAAAAACGTCACCAAGATTTACGATCCTGACGGCGCCAGGGTGCTGGCTGTGGATAATTGCTGCATGGAAGTAGAGGCCGGCGAATTCTGTGTCATTGTGGGCCCGTCCGGCTGCGGAAAAACCACTCTGCTCAACGCCATTGCAGGTTTTCACGGTATAAGCGAAGGCGAAATATGCCTTGATGGTGAACTGCTTTGTTCTGGAGGGCATCAGGCCAGACCTGGGTCCGACCGCATTGTGGTTTTTCAGAACGGGGCTCTTTTCCCCTGGTTTACCGTGCTTGAAAACGTCACATTCGGCCCGGTCATGCAGGGCGTCATGCACAAAAAGGAAGCCGAAGAAAAGGCGCTGCACATGATGGGGCAGATGGGCCTTAAAAATATTGCCCGCAACTATCCCAGTGAAATTTCCTCCGGCATGCGCAGGCGCGTGGAGATAGCCCGCGCCATGATGAATGATCCTCGCGTACTGCTGCTTGACGAACCCTTCCGCGCCATGGACGCATTGACCAAAACAGTTGTGCACCAGTTTTTGCTGGACGTTTACGATAAAAATAAAACCACGGTTTTTTTCATCACGCACGACCTTGATGAGGCCATTTTTCTTGGCAGCAAGGTCTACATCATGACCACCAGACCCGCGACCATTAAAAAAATCCTCCATGTGGGCCTACCGCGACCGCGCGATTTCCGTATTCTGGCGTCGCCCGAATACCAGCGCTTGCGCGATGAATGTATCGCTGCGGTGCACGAGGAGGCGGTCAAGGCGTTTAAAGCCGGCGAACGAGAAATGTAGGAGTGCATGATGACATCGTTGACCATTACCCCCACGTCTTCATCCTTCGGCACATTCGTCAGAAAAAAGATAGCGACGGTTTCCCTGCTGCGTGGCCTTATTTCCATTGCAGCGTTTACGGTGATCTGGGAAATAAGTTCGCTTCTGCATGTGCCCATAATCGGCAATGTGCCCGCGCCTTCAGAGGTAGTCGTCTCGCTGCTTGCCCAGATAAAACTGGCCCACTACTGGCAGTCCTGGGGCGACAGTATGATACGCATTTTCATAGGTTTCATAATCGCCCAGATAGTGGGTGTGCCTCTGGGGCTTTTTCTCGGGGCAAATCAGAGAGCGCGTGAAATCATTTTTCCCATTTTTGAAATCATGCGCCCCGTGCCACCCCTGGCCTGGGTTCCGGTTTCGGTCATTTTTTGGCCTTCAGCCGAAATGAGCATGATTTTCGTCACCTTCTTGGGCGCTTTTTTCACTGTGGTGCTGAATATCGTTGAAGGCGTCACCAGCATTGACGTGCGTTATATCCGGGCGGCGTATTCCCTCGGGTCCACCAAGAGCGACATTTTTTGGCGCATCATGCTGCCCGCAAGCCTGCCCAGTGTTGTGGTTGGAATGACCGTTGGCATGGGCATTACTTGGGCCGTGGTTGTGGCCGCGGAAATGATCGCCACCAACACCGGTCTCGGCTACCTGACCTGGCGGGGCTACGTGGCCGGAGAATATCCGCTGATCGTCGTGGGCATGATGAGCATCGGCATCGCGGGTTATTTTTCTTCGGCCCTGATCCGCTGGATAGGCAACCGTTTCACGCCCTGGAACCATTCCAGGTAGCCGTAAGGAGAAGCGAGATGCAAGCAGAACAGGCCCACGGCATTCACGGTGTCGGCACCGGCGAAATGAAGGTTGACGCCGTTTCCAAGTCGTACGGCGCGGATGTCATGTTGAAATGGGTCGTGAAGGACTGCTCCTTCACGCTTGAGCAGGGTAAACTGACGGTGCTTGTGGGCCCTTCGGGCTGCGGCAAAAGCACGCTCATCAACCTGCTGGCCGGGTATGAAAAGCCCACTTCGGGCTCGATTTACATGGACGGGCGGCCCATCGCGGGACCGGGGCCCGATCGTCTGGTGGTGTTTCAGGAAACCGCCCTGTTTCCCTGGATGACCACCTACGAAAACGTCAGCTACGGCCCCCGCGTGCGCAAGGATATGACCGCTTCGGATTTGCGCGATAAGACCATGCAGCTTCTTGAAATGGTCGGCCTTGAGGATTTTCGTGACAAATATCCCCCGCAGCTTTCGGGCGGCATGCAGCGCAGGGCGGAACTTGTGCGGGCCATGATCAACCACCCCAAGGTGATGATGATGGACGAGCCGTTCCGCGGGCTGGATGCCATGACCCGCTCTCTGATGCAGGAATACTACGTGCGTATCTTTGAGGAGTATCGCGGTACAAATCTTTTTGTCACTTCCGAACTGGAAGAGGGTATTTTTTTGGCTGACCGCCTGGTCATTCTGACCAACCAACCCTGCCGGATAAAGCGGGTTATGGAGGTCAACCTGCCGCGACCTCGCAATTTTTCCATTATGGGCTCGCAGGAATACCTGGACATCAAGCGTGAAGCTCTTGAACTGCTGCACGAAGAGGCCATGAAGTCCTTTGCCGCAGGCGCGGTCAACGCGGCCGACTTTCTTGAGGCGTATTCGCAGATGGGTGAGGATCAGGCCAAGCCCAGAGCGCAAAAATAACTTCCAAAACCGCAATGGCCGGATGCTGCTTGCGCTTGCTCTTTCTTTGTCTGAAGGGCGCTGAAAAATGCGGCAAACCGTCTGCGCACATTTCATTTGTCCAGCCTGATGCGGTCCTGCATTTTGAGCGGCATGAATCAAAAGGCGTCTACGGTCTGAAAGAGTTACAAACAATGGCAGTTGGAGGATAATATGAGCTATCTCGATTGCGAGTGCATCTCTCCTCAGGAAAAACGGCTGGCTGACCAGATGGCTGGCAAGGAAGACGTTTTCCGCAAGTCGCACAAGCGCGTCTTTCGCCTGGTTGAACGGTTTGAAAAGCAAAAACCCCGTATAGACATTGAACGCGCGTTGTACTTCACACAATCGATGCAGCAGACCGTGGGGCAGCCCCTGGTTTTACGGTGGGCCAAGGCCATGCTGCATATTGCCCAGAATATCACCATCCATGTGCAGGACGACCAGCTTCTGTTGGGCAGGGCAGGGGGCATCGGCCGGTATGGTATTCTGTACCCCGAACTGGACGGTGATTTTCTGGATATAGCCGTGCGTGATTTGCCCAACCGTGAAACATCGCCGGCCACGATAACGCCTGCAGACGCCAGACGGGTAATTAAAGAAATCGCACCGTTCTGGAAGGGAAAAACGTATCATGAGGCATTAAACACCGCCTTGCCCCAAGAAGTTCACAAACTCACCTATGATGACGCCGAAGGGCTTGTTTCTCGCTTTATTGTGAACGAAACATCCTCGTTCCGGTCATCCATCCAATGGGTGCACGACTACGAAAAGATCCTGAAGCGTGGCTTTAACGGCATCAAACGCGATGCCGAAGAAAAACTGGCGGCTCTGGACCCATCAAGCCCCGTGGATCAGGTGGACAAGCGCCCCTTCCTTGAAGCGGTGGTTATCGTTTCCAACGCTATTGTGCTCTGGGCGCGCAGATATGCCGCTCTTGCCAAGTCAATGGCGGAAAAAGAGAAAGACCCCACGCGCAAACATGAATTGCAGCTTATGGCGGCCAATGCCGAACATGTGCCCGCCAATCCGGCCCGTGATTTTTATGAGGCCGTGCAGTCCCAGTGGTTTGTCCAGATGTTTTCACGCATGGAGCAAAAAACCGGAACCACCATTTCCAACGGCCGTATGGATCAGTATTTGTATCCTTACTATGAAAAAGGCCTGGAAGACGGGAGCATTACAAGGGAGAAGGCTCTTGAGCTGCTCGAATGCATGTGGGTCGGCATGGCCGAATTCATCGACATGTATATTTCACCCACAGGCGGAGCGTTCAATGAAGGATATGCCCATTGGGAGGCCGTCACCATCGGCGGGCAGACACCTGACGGATGCGATGCCACCAATGAACTGTCGCACCTGTTTTTGCAATCCAAACGCGAGTTTCCGCTGCATTATCCCGATCTTGCGGCGCGCATCCACTCGCGTGCTCCGGAATCATTCCTGTGGGACGTGGCAGAAACCATTAAATACGGCTCCGGCTTTCCAAAACTGATCAATGACGAGGAAGTGGTTCCTCTGTACGTTTCCAAGGGCGCCACTTTCGAGGAGGCGCTGGATTATGCGGTATCGGGATGCACCGAGGCCCGTATGCCCAACAGGGATACCTACACATCGGGCGGGGCCTATGTGAACTTCGCGGCAGCGCTTGAAATGGCCCTCTACAATGGCAAGATGAAGAAATACGGCGACGCCCAGCTGGGCATCCCAACCGGCAACGCCAGGGAATTCAAGAGCTGGAGCGACATGTGGAATGCCTACCTGGCCCAACACATGCTTTTTCTGCGTACCGCCTTTACCCAGCAGTATATTGTGAACAAAACGCGCGCCGTATGCTTTGCCCAACCCATGGGCTCAGCCCTGCATGACCTGTGTATGAAGCATTGCATTGACCTGCATCAGGAACATGTGCCCGAAGGCATCAACTTCGGCTACCTTGAATTTATGGGGTATGGTACGGTGACGGATTCATTGGCCGCCCTGAAAAAACTGGTGTTTGAGGACAAAAAACTGACCATGGATCAGGTGATGGACGCCCTTGAACATAACTTTGAAGGCCATGAAGATGTGCAGCAGCTTCTGCGGTCTGCGCCCTGCTACTGCAACAACGATCCTTATGCGGATGCCATCGCCCGTGATCTTGACAGGGTTTCCGTAGCCTTTTCCGATAAATACAGCAAAGAAATGGGCATTTACAACGATATCCGCTATGTGCCGTTTACTTCGCATGTGCCCTTTGGCAAGGTCGTTTCGGCCACCCCCAACGGCAGAACGGCCTGGTTCCCGCTTTCGGACGGCTCTTCCGCTTCTCATGGCGCGGATGTTAATGGGCCTACCGCTATTCTGCTGTCCAACAGCGGCACCAAAAATATGGGTATGCGTGCACGCGCCTCGCGTATGCTGAATATCAAATTCACCCCCAAATGCCTTGAAGGCGATGATGGCACGGAAAAACTCGTGTCTTTTATTCGCGCTTTTTGCGATCTCAAGCTCTGGCATGTGCAGTTCAACGTCATTAATAAGGAAACTCTGCTGGCCGCCCAGAAAAATCCGGAAAAATACCGCAACCTCATTGTCCGTATTGCTGGATACAGCGCGTATTTTGTGGACCTTTCACCCGATCTGCAGAACGACCTTATAGCCAGAACCGGACACGACATGTTGTAACCGTATGATCTGAAAAGGCCCGGCGGCAAGTCTGCCGGGCCTTTTCAATTTTCGATGCAAGCATTACGGAATTTCGGCGGTCGGTACAGCCGCCACGTGTTCATTAGAGCATTTTAACTTTGAAAAAGTGTAAGTGCTCTAACGCTGCACGAAAGTGCAGCGCGCCACAACATGGCGTGGATTCAGCCGAAAATCGCATTTTCGGCTGAATGAAGACTTTGAAATGCTTCACATTTCAAAGTTAATCTACTCTAAAGGCATCACCGCGCATGCAATATTACGCGGCCTGGTTGGTAGCGTCAGGCCCCAGGGGGAACCCAAATGGGATCTTTTGAAGACAGCAAGACGAGTGGCATGATTTTCAATATTCAGAAGTATTCGGTGCACGACGGGCCAGGCATACGAACTATTGTGTTTTTGAAGGGCTGCCCCCTTTCGTGTATTTGGTGCAGCAACCCGGAATCACAATCTTCGCGCCCGCAAATGGCATACAATGAGGGCCGTTGCTTGGGGCTCGAAAAATGCCAACGCTGTATCAATGCCTGTCCGCACGACGCCATTGCGGCCGCTGTCGGCAATGGGTTCCGTATCCACCGCAAGGCGTGTCACACGTGTGCTGATATGGCGTGCACATTGGTTTGCCCTTCCAAAGGGATGATTGTCTATGGCGAGACTGTAACTGTCGGTAATGTCCTGAACAAGGTGGAGCAGGACTCCATTTTTTACAAACGCTCTGGCGGCGGCATGACCCTTTCAGGTGGGGAGCCGCTGTTACAGGCCGAATTTGCCCTGGCTCTGCTCCGTGAGGCCCGCGCCCGGCACATCAGGGCAGCTGTTGAAACCTGCGGGCACATCCCCTGGGAAACATTG
The DNA here is from genome assembly GCF_055387835.1 of Desulfovibrio simplex. Lineage (NCBI taxonomy): Bacteria > Pseudomonadati > Thermodesulfobacteriota > Desulfovibrionia > Desulfovibrionales > Desulfovibrionaceae > Desulfovibrio > Desulfovibrio simplex. The sequence continues at coordinate 1,289,687 of NZ_AP042377.1, read as the reverse complement.
TCAGCTGCGGCGAAATTGTTACAGGCCATACTTTTTGATATCAAACATATGGACAGTGCAAAGCACAAACAGGGCACGGGAGTGGGCAACGAGCTTATTCTTGAAAATTTTGAACGCCTGCTTTTCGAGTTTCCGCGTTTGCCCGTGCTGGTGCGAACACCTGTTGTTCCCGGTTTCAACGATTCCGATGAAGCAGCCAGAAGTATCGGCAAATTTCTGGCCGGGCATGGCAATGTCAGCTTCCAGGCTTTGCCTTATCACCGGCTTGGAACGCAGAAATACACTTTTTTGGGGAAAAACTGTCGTATGGGTGAGGAGGCTCTTCCCAAAGAGGTTGCGGATCGCTTTCAGCGCATTGTAGATGACGCTCGTGGCGGATAACCGCGCAAATGGGTTACTTTCTTATCGCACCGCGTGGGAAAATACCTGCGAGCACGCCGGAGTAAAATTCTGCCCGTATACAATCTGGTATATGGCAGCAACGGAAATGCTTGCCCGTGGGGCGGACTTAGCCGCCGTAGCTGCACAGCTTGGGCATAGCAACGTGGCCACAACTGGCGGCACATATTCGCATGTAACTGCCGGGAGCCAGGCCGCAGCGGCAGTGTAAATATCTCCGGTCAGATTTGACAGCTTATAAAGATTGTCAGTTCAATCGTTAATCTTACCGCATGGCGCCGTAAATCTTCCTTGCTGTTTGCATCATGAATATCACCAGGCCAGTATCGCAGCTGCGGCAGAAGGCAAGTCGCTGAATGCCAAGCAGAGGGGCCATCACCCCGCCTTACTCCCCCTTCCCTACATACCTCCCTCTCACAACTCTGAGCCTCCCGGCAGCCACAAGCTGTTGCACCGTGCAAGGCCTGTCGCCCGGCGGCACATCCATCTGCATCCGAATCAATGTGAGAGGGTTGAACGATGGATATTTTTACGATATAATCTACTGGATAATTGGTAAGTTAGAGAATGCAAACGAACACGCACTAGTCTGTAATTCAGTAAGCTACAAGAGAAAAAATATCGATTGACAAAAACTCTCAGAACTTTTTTGGGTAAACTCTTTCTTAAAAGGAACCATTTTCATGCTTTCTATATCTCTGATTGTTCCCGTATTCAATGAAGAAGCGGCCATTCCTCTTTTTCTTGAAAGGATCGAAAATGTTTTTAGAGAGCATAAAGATCTCACTCTGGAAATTGTTTTTGTTAACGATGGCAGTAGCGACGGCACATTAGCAAGTCTTCTTGAGAAGCGCCGCCACGATCCCCGTATCGTTGTCGTTGATCTTAGCCGTAATTTCGGGAAAGAAGCGGCGTTGAGCGCCGGGCTCCAGACTGCGCAAGGAAGGGTTATCGTTCCGCTTGATGTGGATTTACAGGATCCGCCCGAGCTGATCCCGGCCATGGTGGCTAAATGGCGTGAAGGCTATGAAGTCGTCGCGGGCAGGCGCGTACGCCGAGATGCGGATTCCTGGTCCAAGCGGATTTCAGCGCGCTGGTTTTATCGCGTGCATAATATTTTTGCGGATCAAAAATTGCCCGAAAATGTTGGTGATTTCAGGCTGATGGACCGTAGCGTGGTGGACGCCCTGAATGCTTTGCCAGAATCCTGCCGTTTTATGAAGGGCCTTTTCGCCTGGGTTGGCTTTCGAACGACCTGCATTGATTACGCCCGCCCGCCCCGAGTGGCGGGAGAAGGCAAATTTAATGCCTGGAGACTGTGGAATTTCGCTTTGGACGGCATTACCAGCTTCAGTACCGTGCCTTTACGGATTTGGACATATATGGGGTTTGCACTGGCTTTTACGGCTTTCGTGTTTGCCGTTCTGATCTTTTTGCGTGTGCTCATTTCGGGAGTGGACGTGCCGGGCTACGCATCACTGATGGTGGTCATCATTTTTTTCGGCGGATTGCAGTTGATCGGCATCGGCATTCTCGGCGAATATCTGGGCAGAAACTATATTGAATCCAAGCGCAGACCCGTTTTTCTGATAAGAAAAATATATAAGTAGACTTGCAGGAAGGAAAGCCAATGAAGCGAATTCTGATTTCTTTTCCCTTTGGGGCCGCGCTTGTCATTCTCATCAGCACCATTTATCCGCGTATTGTTGCAGTGGGTCATTTCCCCCACATGGATGAAGGGGTCTATGCCTATTGGGGGATGCTCATTTATCAAAGCCTTGCGGAAGGCCACGGCCTGCCCGGCGCGGGCGGGCTTTCGCTATACCCGTTCCTGCTTTCCTGGACATTTTCCTTGCCGGGCATGCTGGTTGTCTGGCTACGCCTGGCAGACATGCTGGTGGCGACCTGTGCCGCATGGCTGTTCTGCCGCCTGATGGTGAAAGAAAGCGGTAGCCGTGTGGTCGGGCTGCTTGTGTCTCTGGCTTTTCTATGCGCCATGAATCGGCTGAATGTCATTGACGCTGGCTTTAAAAATGCGATTTTTGCCGCTTATATCCCCTTATTTCTGGCGTTGCAGTTGTGTCAGAAGCCGTTGTGCGCATCCAGCTCCCGTTGGTATGCAGTAGGGGCGTTGACGGCTTTGGCCGTACTTTTGCGCGAACCCTTTGTCACATTCGCTGTGTTGGGCCTGTTTTCCATCTGGATTGGATGGGGTTTTGGCGCCGCATGGCGTTACGCTGTGGGCGGGGTGCTAGCTGGTCTGGCCGTCCTGATTTTGGTGGTAATCGGACGAGGAGACATGGCGAGCCTTGTCCACTACTATGTGAACCTGAGCGAAGTATATGCAGCTGAGTCCTGGAGAGTTGGCAAGAAATTTATCTGGAACGGCCTATATTCTTTAGCTTCTTTTGCTGGCCCACTGGGCTTGACGGTGTTGGCCGGCGGCGTATTCGTTATGGCGCGACGTCTTTGCCGCAAGGCCGGGCAGTCCATAACCGGGGACAAAAGAGCGTTGTTTTGGTTGGCGGCCGCGTTACTGCCTTTGTTGGAACCGCTTTCCAAAGTTGGTTTTATCTATCATTTTGCGGTGTGCCTGCCGGGCTTCGCCGGGCTCTGTGCTCTGGCCTGGCAGCGGGTGGAGCAGTGCCCCTCCATATTCCGTCTGAAACGGCTGGGAGTGCCCTTGGCTTCTCTGGCCTGCCTTTTGGCTCTTACAGGCCTGCCCGGTCCCGCGAAGCTCGGGATGACCCTGAACGTATTGCGCCAATATCCCAATACTGCATGGCCTGAACAATATGTCTCACAATCCAATACGCTGTTGGTGGCCAAAGCATTGCATGACATTCTTCCTGTCCGCGGAACGCTGTCCACCAGCGGGCATACTTTTTTTCTGTATGAGGTGTTAGGTGTATTACCGCCGACTGAAGGAACCTTCGCGCCACAGGATATTTTTCGCCTCAGTGATCTGAGTCGGGCCTATCTTGCTTTGGGAAAAGATGCGGATCAGTTGGCGGGGGCTCTGCGGGCCAATCCGCCCGATGCTCTGGCTGTGGGCTTTACCTACTCGGATCACGAACCGACTTTTGTTGAAGGCGTGGTTGAGGCTGTGCGACTCAGCGGCCTTTATGAGCTTGTGACGACTATCCCCGTGAATAAATCCCTAAATTATGGATGGATGGGCTATTATATTTACCAAAGGCGCCTTGACATCCTCTCCCGGCTTTAGGCGAGGGAGGGGAAGCCTTGAGCATGTGCTTGAGGCTTACCTTTTTCCTGTTTTTGGCGAAATGCGCTACCTAACTCTTTTTGGTAAGGCTGCCGCGTTAACCCATACGATTATTTGCACTCATGTTTTTCGTGATGGCAATAAACGCACTGTGCTGATATGTTGTATGGCCATGTGTGAAATCAATGGATACTTTTTTGTAATAAACAGCAGCTGAGGATTTTTTTGTTCGTATTGCTGCGGAAAGCTTATCTTGGCAAGACATTTCGGCATGGCTGGAGAAGCACGCAAAGATAAATAGACATCATCAAACTTGGTTGAGTTGAAAAGGCCGGGTTTCCCAGGCCTCTTTTTGTATGTAGATCCCCCCCCCGCTATTGGTCTGCACCCCGTCAAGTAGACAGTTAAAAAGGCCCCAGGGGCGATGATTAAGCGGCCAGCTTTTCCCGGTACTCCACCGGGGAAAGCTGGCCGAGTCTTTTTTGAAATCGTTTGGTGTTGTAGAAACGTATGTACTCTTCAATCAGAGCGCTCGTTTCTTCTTTGCCTTGCACTGAATTTTTGAGAAAAACTTCAGCCTTCAAATGCGAAAAGAACGATTCAACGCATGCATTGTCCAAGCAATTGCCTTTGCGAGAATGACTTCCCTGAAGTTGTAATTTTTCAAGCTGGTTACAATACAATTTGTGAGTGTATTGAAATCCTTGATCTGAATGCACTACCGCGCCTCGCATTGCCCGAAGTTTGTCGAATGTGGCGAGCACAAGAGCAAGGTCATTTCGGGATGAGAGGGCGTGAGCGACGATTTCGTTAGTGCACAAATCTTGCACTACAGACAGATAAATGAAGCCGCTAGTTGTGGGTAAATAGGTTATATCTGTCGCAACCTTCTTGTTGGGGAGTTGAACTTTGAAGTTACGTCCAAGCAGATTCGGAAACACTGTGCTGCCAGATTTACCAAAGTAACGACGCTTTTTGCGAATAACAGACTGGATGCCGAGCTTGCGCATAAGCCGATAAACACGTTTGTGGTTCACGGCAAAACCTTCACGGAGTAAGGCCACCGTTATGCGGCGATAACCATAAAATGGCCGCATGGAGTGGATAGCCTTAATATGGGCTGTAATGTCGGCCTCACTATTCACCCTGGAGATTGCCATCCTCCATTTGTAATAGCCGGATCTAGATAATCCAGAAAAGTGTAATAATGTTTCCAAAGAGGAATGAGCACGCATCGCATCAATTATTTGGAAAAAAACTCTTTTGGGTGCGCTCCCCATTCGTGCCCGAATCGGGAGCGATACAACTTTTTTAAATAGTCTCGCTCTGCTTTTACATAAGCAAGTTCTTCTTCTACAGATGAAAACTTCGTTTTTGGTCGCCCACGATGCTCCGCATGGCTACTTTTACCGCGGCCATCTTCCAACGATTCACCAGAGTTAATCTTGGCAACCCATTCTCGAAGAGTCTTTTTATCCTTGATTCCCAATTCTTCACAAAGTTGCCGATAGCTACGTCCACCCTTAAGAAAAAGCTTTACGGCTTCTTCCTTGAACGAAGGTGAATATGTAGTCTTCTTACCGTCGGCCATAAAAGACCCCCATCATGTTTTCAAAGGTTAAGCCTAGTGGGGCTTTTTTGCTTTGTCTACCTGATGGGGGGCATAGCAATAGCGGGTGGGGGGACAAAGTGTTATACACACAAAAACACCCTTTCTGTACGATGAAGTTGTTCAAGCCCATCGTAACTTTTAAAGAAGGGTGTTTTTGTTATGGGAACCCAGGCCCAAAGTTTAGCTCACACAAAATGGCTGTGCAAGTATCATATCGTGTTTACACCTAAGTATCGAAGAAAAATAATATTCGCACAGCTGCGCGACAGCATAAAAAAATTATGCAAAGTCTTTGTAAGTACAAAGGGGTAGAGATTTTAGAAGGGCATTTGATGCCAGACCATATCCACATGCTGGTGAGTATCCCGCCAAAGATTAGCGTGTCGAGTTTTATGGGGTATTTGAAAGGCAAAAGCTCATTGATGATCTTTGATAAGCACGCAAACCTTAAGTATAAGTTCGGCAACAGAAAGTTTTGGGCCGAAGATACTACGTCAGCACAGTCGGACTCAACGAGGCAACGATCAGAAAATATATCCAGCAGCAGGAGAAGCATGATATTTTGTAAGATAAGTTGAGTACGCGCGAGTATCAAGACCCCTTCAAAGGGTAGCCAAGGCGACAATGGCACTGGGCTTGAACGCAGTGAAAGCCAGCGTCTTTAGGCGCAGCCGGTAACAGGCCCTTACGACATCCGGCACATTGCCGCATCTGCTTGCCGCTGGGGCTGATCTCGCCGCCGTAGCTGCCCAGATGGGGCATGCCAGCATACAAACAACGGCAACCACGATGCCCATGTTACACCCGGTGGACAGTCCAGAGCAGCTGAGTTAATGCCCCCACTCGATTTGGTGCCAGTTGGTGCCGGAAAAAACGACAAAAAGGGTTAGAGAATACCCCTAACCCTTTGTTTTTCTTTGGTACCGGGAGCGAGACTTGAACTCGCAAGAGGTTGCCCTCGGCGGATTTTGAGTCCGCTGCGTCTACCAATTCCACCATCCCGGCAAGACGTGGGCTCTGGTTTTTATCCGTGCCCATACGTGCGAAAGGCATTACTAGCGCAATGGGTGGGGGTAAGTCAAGAACCAGCGTGAAGCTGATTGTCCCCTGAGGCCAGAAACCCTGCAACGTCGAAGAGATGTGCGCATCAAAAATGCCCTGCTATGGAGCCTGGACAGGTGCCTGTTCTTCTATCCAATGGGAGGCCCTTGCAACGGCGCGATGCCACTGGTGCAGCATTTTTTCTTTTTTATCTTCTGTCATTTCGGGCGTGAAGCGGCGATCAAGCTTCCATTTATGGGCAAGAACCTCCTCACTTTCCCAAAAACCCACAGCAAGCCCCGCCAGATATGCAGCGCCTAGAGCCGTGGTTTCTGTAATAGTGGGGCGTTCCACGACCACGCCAGTGAGGTCGGCCTGAAACTGCATAAGCATATTGTTTCTGCTGGCGCCGCCGTCCACTCGCAAGGTAGTAAGGTTGATGCCAGTATCTTTTTTCATGGCGTCAATAATATCAAGCGTCTGCAGCGCTATGGCCTCAATGACGGCACGGGCGATATGGCCTCTTGTTGTGCCTCGTGTCAGGCCGACAATCGTACCTCTGGCATATTGATCCCAATAGGGCGCGCCCATGCCCACAAATGCCGGAACCATATACACTCCGCCATTATCAGGCACAGTGGCCGCCAATCCTTCCAGTTCGGATGAGTCGTTGATGAGGCCAAGCCCATCCCGAAGCCATTGCACAGCCGCGCCAGCTACAAAAACACTGCCTTCAAGGGCGTAAGAATAGCCCCGGCCCGTTTGCCACGCCACTGTGGCAAGCAGGTTGTTCTGGCTTGTGCGTGGCCTTTCACCAGTATTCAGCAGCAAAAAACAGCCTGTTCCATAAGTGTTTTTGGCCATGCCTTCTTTCATGCAACCGTTACCGTATGTTGCCGCCTGCTGGTCTCCGGCAATACCGGCAATGGGGACGGCGTGTCCAAAAAATTCAGGATGCGTCCGCGCCATCACGCTGGAAGAGGGGGCAATTTCGGGCAGCATGGCACGCGGTACGCCCATGATTGCCAGCAATTCATCGTCCCACTTCTGGGTGTGGATGTTAAAAAGCAGTGTACGGCTGGCGTTGGAGGGATCCGTGACATGGGCCCCACGCTTGCTGAGATTCCAGACAAGCCATGTATCCACCGTGCCGAACAGGAGTTCGCCGGCTTCAGCTCGTGCCCTGGCCCCAGGAATGGTATCAAGAATCCAGCGTATCTTGCTGCCGGAGAAGTATGCATCAAGAACAAGGCCGGTTTTATCCTGAATAATCCTGGCTTTTCCTTCCGCGCGTAGCTGGTCGCAAAAAGCTGCTGTGCGACGATCTTGCCAAACTATTGCGTTATAGATGGGCGCTCCGGTGGATTTTTCCCAAACAATGGTGGTTTCGCGTTGGTTGGTGATCCCAATGGCTGCCAGCGCATTGCCGCTTACCCGTGCATTGCGCAGGCATTCGCGAACGACGCGATTTTGTGAGTCGAAAATTTCATTGGGGCTGTGTTCTACCCACCCCGCCTGGGGGTATATCTGCGTGAATTCTTTTTGCGCGATCTGAACGATGTTGGCGTTGTGGTCAAAGAGGATTGCCCGTGAGCTGGTTGTGCCCTGATCAAGAGCCAAGATATACTGTGCCGTCATATGTCCTCCACCTGATTCAAAAGCCAGCGGTTGTCGCATGGTACACGCGCTCGGCTTCCTTGAACAGGGGATGTCAGATGCAGATGATGCTCAGGGAGCAAATGCAAACACCCCTCGGAGTGCTGGCCAAGGGGTGTTTGAATGACACGGGGGCAGAGCGCAGCTTGGGTGCTCGGCCAAACGAAAGACTTATTTGGAGCAGAGGCGTGCGGCGGGGATGATGGTGAATTTGTTTGCCTGAAGCACCTCAACAGCCTGATCCACTTTGTCGAAGCGAAAAATCATGACAGCGCTTTCGCCTTCGCGTTGGACAAAGGCATACATGTATTCCACATTGATGCCATTGTTCGAAACCAGTTGCAGCACCTCATCAAGACCGCCGGGCCTGTCGGAGACCTCCACAGCCACAACGCTGGTGCGACCGAGAGTAAAACCTTTTTCTTTAAGAACGGTTTTGGCTTTTTCGTGATCGCAAACGATCATGCGCAGGATGCCAAAGTCTGAAGTGTCCGCAAGCGACAGCGCACGAATATTGATACCTGCTTCAGCCAGTGTGCGGGTCACTTCTGCCAGGCGTCCGGCCCTGTTTTCCAAAAAAACGGATAATTGCTCTGCTTTCATGACAAAATCCTTTATGTCTGGCTAGACTCAGGCTTTATGGCTGTGGTCTTCATCAGTGGAAGAAGGCTTTTTGTTTTTGGGCGTGATGTCAATTTCATCAGGCTCAGAAGAGGCCCGTCGGAAGTTGCGTATGGCCCTGCCAAGGCCGCCGCCGATTTCGGGTAGTTTGTTCGCGCCAAAAAGCAGAAGAACAACTACCAGTATGAGCAACAATTCTTGCAAGCCAATGCCGAACATGCGGCAAGCCTCCGTTACGGGGTTGGGCTGGAAAAAGCCGTATTTATTCACCGGAACATAAGCCGCATGGGGGGCAAGGTCAAGGTGTCTGCCCAACGGGGGACGGAGCGCAGGATCTGCGGCAAGAAGCTGGCAGAAATGAGCGCGAGCCGCCACGTATACGTGACGGCCCGCGCATTCATATGTTGGGTTACGATTGATCTGCCTACACGTTGCCGTCAGCCAGGGCGGATTTGGCAATGAGTATGGTCATATTGTCGCTGGTAAAGGCGATGTAGTCACCGGACATACTGCCGGGGGTATGGCTGTCGCTCTGGCTCCAGCTCGATGACAGCTCAATTTTCTCATTACCGTTCAGAACCACGCCGTGGCTTTCAAGGCTGGACAGGCTGGTCAGGCCGTTTCCGCCATCCGTCACAAATATTTCAACATTCTTAACGGGATTGGCAGCAGGATTGGAGAACAGACTGTCAAGCGTATCCTTGTCTGCGCCTATCATCATATCAATGCCGGTGCCGCCGTCCATAACGGTATTGTTGGCGTTGAACACAAGCACATCGTTGCCAGCCCCACCGTAGAGTTCGTTGCTTCCAGCTCCGCCATCAAGGTAGTCGTTTCCGGCCCCGCCGAAGAGGGTGTCGTCGCCAAGGCCACCGTAGAGCATATCGTTGCCGTCGCCACCGGAAAGGATGTCATTTCCGGAGCCGCCATGAAGGACGTCATTGCCGCCGCCGCCCAGGACCACCTGCGGAGTGGTTCCGCTGGCATCGCCGAAAGGCCCGCTTGCATGGTTGTCGACATCCAGATGCACTTCAACCTTGCCGGAAGCGTTATCCGTCCAGACGTTGTCATTGACCTTGTAATGGAACTCGTCCTTCACGTCCTCCCCGTTGGCGTACATTTCGGCCAGCTTTTTCATCACGCTCATATCGTCGGACATTGTGTACTTGTACTCATACCCGTCGCCAGTGCTGTTGGTGACGAGCTCAAGTGTGCCAAATTCACCTTCTATTACGGTTGATGAACCTGCAACCGTGACCTCGGCGCCGTGACTGTCTGTGAACACATAGCTGAGGTGGTCGCCGTCCTGGTCCCGCAACAACAAGGGATTATTGTCAAACGGGATCTCGTCTCCAGCCGGGATGACGCCGCTGAGAAGCACGGGCAGCATCACCTGCTGCCCCACGGGCGCATGGTTTGTACCCGCGTAGCGGATGGTCACGTCGTCCGACGTATCACTGGCCCCATGCTGGTCCGTCACCTTCACCGAAAAGTCAAACTCTTTGGTTTTGTTGGAAGGAATGTCGCCTGCCACGGAAGCGTCGGGCTCAAAGGTGTACTTCCACTGCTTTTCGCCGTTGCTTGCCTGTTCATAGCTCAGCTTGAGCCTTCCATCAGGAAGGTCGCATGTAAAGCGCGTGGAATCGCTGGGATCCGCCACAAGAGCATGCTCCGTTCCATCAACGATGATGATGAGGGTATGCGTATCATTCTTGTCCGGATCTTTGACAGTGATGGTGCTGTCGACGCCATTCACGGAAATCACAGGAGCGTCGTTAGCGCCTATAATGTCAATGACGAGGCTTCCTGTCCCTTCGGCTCCATACGGGTCGCGTACAACAAGGTTAAAGGTGTCCTTGTCAGTTTCCCCTTCGCCCAGAGACTTGATGCCGTTGGGGTTGGTCACCGTGTATTCATAGTGCGTCTTGCCGTCAGCATCCACGATAAGCGTCAGCTTGCCATATTTGCCGTACATCTCGGTTACGTTCCGCTCGCCAAGTATGGGATCAGTCGTTCTGATGAAAACCTGCGTGGCGTCGCCGTCAGCGTCAAGAGTGACAATTTCACCGGTAAGCGGCGTATATTTGTCATCGCCGCTTTGCGCGATGTCAAAATCGTCCTTGACCAGAGGGTCAGACGTGTAGTCAGGGCTTTTGTCGCCGGTCGACACAATGATGGGCGCGGTATTGGTGCCCATGATATTGATGTTCAGGTCGGCCGTGGCTTCATTGCCGTGCGTGTCCTGAACCACAACGGTGCCGAGGATGTTGAGTTCTTCACCAACGCCAAGTCTGGCGATACCGTCAGGTTTTCCCTTGAACGTATAGAGGCCTGTTGTGCTGTCAATGCTCAGGGAACCCATTTCCACAGCGCCGGGAGTGGAGCTTGAGGTGACCTCCCAGCCCGAGGCGGTTTTGATGGCGAATATTTTGACGTCAGTAGCGTTAGTGCCGCCATCCTTGATGCTGTACTTCAAGTGATCGTAGTCGGCCGCGTCCGTATCATAGCCCTGGGCCTTGCCGTGCACGATATAGTCAGCGTCAGTGCCGTCCTGCTTTTCCTTGACGACTAGCAATGCGCCGGACCCGGCAGGGCCGGTTGCCGCAAGCGAGCCGTCCACGCCATAGAGGTAGAGCGTGGGCACATCGTCGGTGCCCTGGATCTCCACAGTGATTTCTTTGTAGGTAGTACCGCCCTTGTCATCTCTGACAATGACCCTGAATTTTTCCGTAATGGATTCAGGCTTTGAAGACGAATCGTTGGGATCCGCCCCGTTCAGCGCCTGAACTTCCGGGTTGGCATTGTTCAGCTTGAAGTAATAGCTGCCGTCAGCGCCCATGACCAGAACGCCGTACTTGCCAACTACCATGGATCCTTCGCCGCTGCCGTCGGCATTGGACACGCTGTATGAAAGCTTATCCGCAGCACCCCCGACAAAAGACAGGTCGGGGTCGGTCGCCGAAACCGTGTTTGTGTCGCTGATGGCCTTGCTGTCCTCGATGACGACAAGATCGTCAGCCTTGGTGATCTCCGGGTTATCGTTTTGGGCATTCAGAGCGACATTCAGCGTATGGTCCGTAGTTGCCTTGCCATCGCTGATCTGGATGGTTACGGAATCCTTTACCTGTCCGCCAAAGTTGTCATTTTCATACTTGGAATCAAGCTTGTAGGTATACTCGAAATGCGAGTTTCCGTTAACGACCGTCTTGGTGATGGTGTATTCGCCATACTGGCCCTGAACCGTATAGGTATCCGTGGCAATGGACGTAACGCCGTCGCCCTTGAGCACAAGGTTCTGGCCTTCCACCATATCGAGGTCTTTGGCCTCAAAGTTGCCGGACGTGGTCGTGTTGACCCACGTGCCGCCAGGTTGCTGGGTCAGGCTGCCGTCGGACGAACTCACCACAAAGGGCAGGTCGTTGGTTCCATTCACGGTGATTTCGATAACTTTTGAGGTTCCATCTTTGTCGGTAACCGTGAACTTCTGCACGATCTGATCATCTTCACGAAGCTTCTGCACATCAGGGTGGTCGTTGTTCAGGGTATAGGTATAGCTGCCATCGGGCATGAGAGTGATGGTGCCGTACTTGGTGACGATCACATTGTCTGTGGCGCTGATGCTTGAGTCTCCGGCATCGGAATCATAGCCAGTCAGCTTGAGACCGGCATCATAGTAGCCGTCGCCGCCCACCTTGCCTTTGGCCGTGTACTCCACATCTTCTTTGACGGAGTTGTGCTGATCTTCCAGCCCCGTACCCGGATGCTGGCCGCCGCCTTCGCCCGGATCGGGGTTGGGCACAGGAGTCCCCGAGCCGCCGCCGTCACCGTGGTCCGCATCAGGACCGGCAACCTTGATGACAAGCTTGATGGGTTCCTCAGACGTGGCATTGTGGGGATCGCGCACATAGATATTGAAGATTTCTTCATCAATAGCTTTAGGATCTCCGGCAACAAGATCTTTGTAGTGAGCGCCATTCTTGTCCAGAATGTACTGATATGAGCCATCGCGCTGGATAATGAGCGTGCCGTACTTGCCGTCAATCTGTTGCACCAGACTGCCCTGGGCTTCTCCTGTAGGGGCAGTGCCGTCGACGGCAAAAAAGGTGAGTCTGGTCTGGTCGCCGTGGTCGACGTCCTTGACGATTTTTTCAGAACTGAGCGAACCGTTTACCGTGAGGTTTCCGCCCTTGGTCGCGTCCCAATGCGCCATCTCGTCGCTGTCCACAACAACGGCATGACCATCTCTCTGGTCAAACGTGAACTTTGAGGTGACCTCCTGCCCGGTGAGGTGGTTGGTGTAGGTCACCGTAACGTCGCCAGATGTTTCTGAGGTCACAATAGGGGCGTCATTGGTGCCCGTGATGGTTATTACAAGGTCGCCTTTCGTCGTTTCGTCAGTATGGTTTGTTCCCGAACCGATTACGGTAACAGGCACGGTTATGACCACGGATTCCCCAACCGCAAGGTTGTTTATGGGCGCCGCGAGGTCGTCGCCATCCATGAGCGGTTCAAAGGTGTACTTTCCATCCGGCCAGAGCGTAAGAGTGCCGTAGCCGTTGATGGCGTATACGGAAGAACCGTCGCTGCCGGAAACGGGGCCGCTGATGTCGCCGATGTTCGCACCGTCGTTTTCAGCCGCTGCGGGAAAGCTCACAGCCGGTTTGTCGTACGAATAGGCATCAGAGACGTCTGAACCGGGACCGGGCCTGTCTGACAAGTCCGGATCGTCCACGCCAAGCTGCCCCTTGACCACGAAGGATTGAGGGCTGCCGCTGTCGGGATGGTTCGCGCCAAGGTGCTGTACATGACCGTGGCTGTTTTGGGTGCCGTCATAGTGCAGGTAATAGTAGGTTTCGCCGGGCAGGTCCGAGCCGTCCACGCCGTCTTCCTTGATGCCGCCCTGATTGCCCACAAGAGTGCCCGGATCGTCATTGCCGTTGATGGTGATGACGATGGGCTTTACTTCGGAGTACGCGCCGTTGGGGTCTTTTACGCGTACGTAAAAGGTGTCTTCGGCGGTCTCGTTGTTGTTGAGCCAGGTGAGATCGTCGGTACGGGTATAGGTAAACGCGCCCGTCTGCTGATTGATTTCAAGAATGCCGAACTTGCCCTGGACAATGAACGTGTCGCTTTTGAGGTCAAAGTTGGCTTCATCGGTCAGATCATCACCGCGCAGAGCGTCGTTGGAAACGGATTTTCCGGGCAGCAGGTTGACCAGCGAGAAAGTAAAGCCGTCACCTGCAGATACAACTTCAGAATGCCATGTCTGGTCTGTAGAGTCGTACGTACCGGCATCCTCATAGTCCGTAATGGCAATTTGCCCCTTGAGAACCTTGCCGCCGCCGTCAAACTCACTGCCGGTGTTCTTGCCATAGTGTTCTTCCATGGACATATCAAGAGTACCAAGGTCAATGATGGGTCTGTCATTGGTGCCTTGCACTGTGACGTCGGCAGGCGTCGTGTTCACAGGCGGGCCTGTGATGACATGATTGCTGTCGGTTTCATACACCCGCACTTCAAAGTCGTCAGACAGCTTTTCGTTGAAGTTCAGCTTCTGCACATCGGGGTTATCGTTGTTGAGCTCATACGTATACTTGAACGGGGGAGTGTCGTCGGTCGCTCCGTCCGCCTTGGTGCGTTCGATAATGAGCTTTCCGTATTTGAGCTCGATTTCGATGGAGTCTTTCCCGCTCATGAGCGTGTTGACATCATGAAGGCCGCCGTCGCCGTCTGCGATAACATAGTGCATCTTGGCATCAGCGCCGGGATTGTTCAGGGCTTCCTGGTCGCTCTTGTCAACGTCGTGGGCGTAGATTTTGCCGGTGGATTCGGGCTGTCCCTTTTCTTCGTTCTGGTACTGCGCTTTGTACACCGTGTCCTGACTGTCGGTAGCTCTTACGAATCCGGCAGGCATAACGCCGTTTTCCACAACGATGCCACGGCCGCCGGAAAGCCCGGTGCTGGTGGGATCATCGCTGCCGACCACTTCAAATATCAGCTGTTTTTCATCGTACGCGCCAAACTGGTCACGAATGGTAAGGGTGAAGTCGTCCTTGCCGGTTTCATTTTTGCCAACAGCGGCGGCGCGTATGGGATCTATCACATAGCGGTATGTGTAGGTGTCGTTGGTATGGTCACTGCCCGAGGAGGTGCGCACAACATACAGGTCGCCGTACAATCCGCTGACCTTGATGGTGTTGTCGGATGTGCTGCTGGCCAGATCAATGCCGTCCGCGTGAGTGGTATTGTTTTCTACCTTGATGTCGAGGCCGTTCTTCATGTCCAGCGCATCCACATCGTGGATGATCAGCTTGCCAGTGGCCGTCTGGACACTTTTGTCATCCTGGAAGACGCCGCCCACATCGCCGGTCATGGCGGCATTGTCGTGCGTGATGGTTAGATCGGGGACGTCGTTGGTGCCGACAATGGTAATGACAATCTGTCCATTGCCCACTGTGGTGGCCTGTCCGTCAGTTACCGTGGGCGAAAGGGTTATGACCTTTTGCTCGCCTTCGCTCAGTCTGTCTGCGGGGCCGCCGGAGGCATTATTGAGCGTGAATGTAAAGGTTCCATCGGCATTCATGACCAGAGTGCCATAGTAATTGTCATTGCCGGGAGCCTGGTCGGTAACCGTGCCATCGGCAAGATAGTAGACAGTGGTTGAACCGTCAGCAGCCGCGGCAATAGGCGTGCCGCTTGAATTGGCCATGCCGTAAGTCAGCTTGGCGTCATCGCCGAAGTCCACGTCATCAGCTTTGACATGACCGTTAAAGGTCAGTTTGTGCTGCTCATTGCGCGTGGCATCGTCAGCCAGATTGGCGTCGCCGACATCCTTGGTGGGAGTTTTTTCCGCGACATTGGGGAAGAGAGCATTGTCATTGGGCGCGAACACGCCGCTTTCCTTGACAGTGCCCTTGCTGCCTTCAGTAAAGAAAGGAGCGTCATTGGCGCCGACGATTTGAAGTTCCAGAGGAATGTCATTCCATGCGCCGAATTCGTCCTTAACAACAACGTCAACTTCCACAAGCAGGGTGTCGCCTTCGTTCATGCCCTGAACGCAGGTGGAGCTGTTCTTGAGGGTAAAGGAGTAGGAAGCGCCGCTGGATCCGCTGTTGTTGGTGATAGACAGCGTGCCGTAATAGTCTGTGGTGTTCAGAGCATGAAAGTCCGCTTCGGTAAGTAGAACATACCCGTCGGCACCGTTGGGCACGACATAAAGCTTGCTGACCATCTCCTGACCGGAAGAAGACGTCGCCTTGAAGCCATAGCGCAACTGCGCGTCATTGTCGTAGTCTGTGGCGGTTATCGAGCCGGTAACCTTGACGTTGTCATTGGCGCCGCCAGCATCATTGGCCTTGCCGGATTCCTTGATGCTTTCATGGTTCACGCCATTTTCGTCGGGCAACATCTGGGCATTGTTCCAATGAGCGGCAGTATCGGTGAAAATCGGGCGGTCATTGGTGCCAATGATATTCACGTCAATGGTGTTGTCACCGCCCACGGGGGTGCTGCCGTCACGCAGATGGTCGACATCATAGTCCTTCAGGCCATACTCGTCCTGCACGGAAGGTCTGAACTGCAAATGCACTTCCTGGCCTTCAGCAAGGGCGTTGGTTTTGCCGCCAGCCTCAGTGCCGGTAAGGGTAAACGTATAGCTGCCCGATGAGGTATCAAGGCTGAGGTCGCCATAATCAGTATGATAAATGATGATGTTGGGATTGGCGGGGTCAATCTCGATGCCTGTAACTGTCACGGGTGTTGTCCCACCAACAAAGCCCACAATACCTCCGACAGTCATGTCGTTGCCAGAATTGTCAGCAATGCCGTAGGTCAGTACGCTGTCGTGGTCAGGATCGCGCGCGATGATCTGGCCTTCAATGGCGGTTCTGTGTTGATCCGGCCCTGTGCCGCCAGCCTGGGTGGAGGCGTTTTCATTGGGATCAAGCGTGTCGGTGGTGTCTTTTTGACCGTAGCTTCCTGCGAAAACGCCGTCCTCTTTCAGTACGACGTCATCAACCCTGATAATGTCGGGCGCGTCATTGGTGCCTTCAATTACGACATTGATGGGCTGTGTTATGCCAGTATTGATGCCGTCAGTGATGGAGACAACAATGCTGTCAGTGTGGATTTCGCCCTGTTTCAGCGAGTCGGTGTTGCCGTAGTCTTCATTGTTCAGAGTGTAGGTATAGTCGTAGGTCACATTTGAACCGGCGTTTGAAGGCGTGATGGTAAATGTGCCGTAATCGGTGGTTATGGTGGTGGTGCCTGTGGCATTAACGGCATAGGACGTCCCGTTAATGATGACAGAAGCGCTGAGGGAGTCGCCATCAGGATCATTGGCGGTGAAGCTGCCGCTCATGGTGGCCACGCCAGGCTCAGGAACAAAATTGCCGGAAGGGTCTTTAACCCAGCCGGATTCCTTGAGCGAAAGGGTAATCAATTCGCCATTGGTGTTCAGAACCGGGGACAGGTTGAGCAGTGGCGCACTCAAAAGATTCTCAGAATCGGCAGTGCCAAGGGAAAAACCATAGTCAAGCCCGCCAAGATGGTCCAGGCCGCCTTGCAGGTCACTGTTGACGTATTCGCTATAGTGGCTGTCGCGTCCGGTGGCGGTGGCAGGGCCAGCCGCAGGCATGAGGTCCGGGCCCATGGCGGCAAAAAAGTCCGCGCTGCTGACGAGCTGGCCGTCAACTTCGAAATTGGGGGCAGTGTCCTTGGTATATTCTGTGTAGAAATTTTCAACACGGACGCTGGAGCCGTCGTCAAAGCGGAACAAAAGGTCATTGCCAGAGCGCTCAAGGGTTGCTTCGTCGGCAGGAAAATTCAAAGCAATTTGCGCGTCGGCTTCAGCCGGCACAAGGGCCTGCTGCGAAGCCGCTGGACGGGTAATAGTAACAGTACGCATGGATGCCTCCAAAAAACTTTTTCGCGAACTGAAAAACAGCTCAAGCGAAAAGGCTAGCTGTTCGCACAGAAATAGTGCGAAAATTGGTTGCCCGAATCGGGCCAAAGTAGGGGATAAATAGGGAGCAGGGGGTACCTGCTCAAGGCTGAATGCCAATTAAAGGCGGCACAGCCTCGTGCACGTCAGGTGTGCATTGGCAGATTTGACGCGCGCAGTGAAAAAACGTGGGCAGTGAAAAAAACGTGTGCAGTAAATAGAAGTTATTATCAAATGCTGGTCAAAACATACGCTGTTTATTAAGCTAGTCAAGGCACACTCTTCATTAATTTACCAATGGCCAATGGCAAAAACTATGTGTAAGTCAATTTTTAATTATTATATTTAGTGTGTTAAAAAAGAATTCTGATAAATTAGAAGTATGATTCTGTTTCAATGTAATGTTGTTTTTTGTAAAAAAATAAATACAAAAGATAATTTTTTTTAAATTTCAGACGTGAGGTTTATCGTAATAATGAATACAGATATATGATATTTATATCGTGATAGGATTATAAAGTTTGTTTTTGAGAAAAAATATCAATTTGTGCTGTAGAAAACCGAACAAAGGAAAATATTACCGTCGTACGTTAACCCAAAACTGCCTGGATGCTTATCTGCGCTAACAATGTGCAAAAATTGCTGAATTTTTTTATTACCGAAAGTGCCGCATCTGACAGCCCTGTGGGGTTGCTAGTGGCTGCCGAGCGGTGGTGACGGGCAAATATGGTTTCAGAGTCCAGGTGACGGCAAACCCTGTTTTTCAGTTTTGCCGTTTTCTCTGCTGTGGACTGTTTTTTCTTGCGGTCACTCGTCAGCTTTCAGTGCTTGTTTCATGCATCGTTACACAGGGAAGGCAAGTGCGCCTTTGTTCGGTGGTTTTTATTTTTTTTGTGCAAACACTCTGTATTTTTACAATATTCAAGGTTTTATTTCTTCAATATGTTGCCGCATGTTTAGCTGGCTCTGAGCATGGTTTTCGCCGCTCCAGTTCAATAACTGCTTACATTATTTCTGTATTATATGATGTTTTGTGTATGTTATACTATTCACAATTTGTAGGAATAAAACAGACTAATATGCTAGGCATATTGATGAGAATGTGTAAATGCACGTACGATCAATTATATGAAAAAGGGCCAAGAGATCGCAAAAAAGCGAGGATCGGGGCATGCGTGATGATGGAGCAATCGGCAGAGTAGCAATACACGGCTCCGCGCTTCAGACGACCCATTCCCCACACTAAACAGCCAACCTTGTGGGAGGTTCTGTTATGGAAAGCTTAAAGAATGTCTTGTCCGCTGCTATTGAATTTGGAGAATGCGTTTTTGTCACTGAAAAAGAACGCGGAAATATCGGAATCATTCCCAGAGGCGTAACTACGGATTGCATTTTATGCGATATCGTATCAGTTTCGCGCTCATGCGATACGCAAAAGAGAAGGGTAAAGCTGGATCTTGTGGATATTCAACTGGTTTAGTAGTTATAAAAACCTGATCTCGACAGGTAACATATAAAAAATAGCGCATACGCAGCACGTCTGGAGTGCTTTACAGCGTCAAAGATGAGATGGCTCTGACATGCATTGCCTGTGGGCGACATGGCCTAGGTTTGCGCCACGCCACCCAAACAAGGCTACTGAACCACCCAAACGAAAGAGTTTAACTGGTCACGTGCCTGTGACCTCAGAAACAGCGAATATCTGGAGGCGGGTAGCGCCCGCTGCAAGGCCCACGACCCGGCACGGTGGTCGTGGGCCTTGTTCTTTTGCCAGTGCGAGGATAGTTGCGATAAACTAAGAAAAGGTCAGGCATCACGTTCAGGCCAAGGGGCCGGAAGCCTGGAGACGGCCAATCAAATTGGCGCGTAACAGTAAAATAGCCTGCGACTATATCATACAACGAGCATCTGCGCACACAGTCGCCAGAGCAGTTTTACTTTGAAATTGCTCTAAAAAGAGCCGTTACGAGGAGGATTGCCGGAAAAATCAGCAATGATGTAACCGCCATGCTCAATGCAGAAGGTGGTAAAATCCGGGTTGTCCGCTGTGCCGTAAATGCTTTTGATCATCGGCTGCTCGGATAAAATACGCTCTTTTACGGCATGGCTGTCTTCAAAAGAGACCTTTCCAGTTATGCGAACCCAGGTCATGTTTGGGTTGACTGCGCAAATTTCAACAGCGGGATTCATCTGAAGCTGTTTGAACACATCCTTGCTTTTGGATGTGCAGAACCACAGCTTGCCGTCCTGCTCAAACTGGTACTGAAACGCCCGCACATGCGGCTCATTGTTGCAGGCCGTGGCAATAAAGCACATGGGCGATTCGGACAGAATGCCGGAAATTTCTTTTACTGCGTTGCTCATGGTAATCCTCTTTAGTTTTGTTGGTTTTAGTTGTGTGTCAGGTTATAAAGAATTGTTTCAAGGCACTGAATGCACATTTTTTGTTTTTGAGTGTCGATGCCGGTCCAGATTTTTTGCAAAAGCTCAACGGAAACTTCATCTTGCACCTGGCGCATGGCCTCTCCCTTTTCTGTCAGGAATATCAGCTGGGCTCGTGCGTCTTGCGGATCGGATTCGCGGCGGCAATACCCTCTGTCTTCAAGTGTGGTTATCAGTCCAGTAACCGTATTCTTTTTTCTGCCGATGTGTTCCGCCAACTCGCTCATTTGCATCGGGTTTTGTTTGAAAAGCGCGTGCAGAACCGCGCCGTGAGCCGGAAGTATGTCAGTGATGCCGCGTTCAGACAAAAAACGGAGAATCAGTGTGTTTGCCTGCTCTCGAATGGCGGCAGCCAGGGCGATAATCGCACCAGTGTTGTTTTGTGTTTTCATGGTTCCCCTGTTTTATTCGTAGGCGAACTATGCCGGCATTCTTTTTAGTTCGCCCACGAACATAAGTCAATGAATTTTTCAAAAAAAAGCGCGCGCCGCTACTGGCTGCAATTCAACACAGTTGTGGCACAATCTGACCAGTTTTCCTGGCTACGCCTTCAAGCGCATCGCATGACGGCTTGATGGAAGCTTTGGGGCATGCCAAAGATTTTTTTGATGCAGATAACGTTAGTGCCTTGCGTGTTCGAGCGCAGGGCGATTTCTGGCAGCAGAATAGTTGTGGGCAAAAAGTTATGGGGCCGACCGTTAAAATTCGTTTAGACCTGGTGCTGATGACAAGAGTGACGCGGTCAAGATTGCTATGATACGCGATGGGTAAATATTGAACTGACCATAACAAAAAGCCACGAGTCGTTACCAGACATCACGAGCCTTACAGAAAGATTTGATGGGGGAGACGGGCTGAAGAAAGGGAGTTTTCAGTAGTGGTTATAAGGAAAGAGGTTTCAAGAGGTGCGATTTAGTGGCTTGAAGCCCTTCTCACCTGTCCACGGGCTTTTGAACAAGCCAGGGCGTGTGCCGGAAACTTCCTCCTGCTGCGTCAGTACGTATGCATCACAGAAAATAAAAAAGGGCCGGGGTTTCCCGGCCCTGTGAGTTAATGTTTTCCACTACTGTGGTGTCTTGCCATAGCTAAATTAGCCTAGGCGTAAAGATCTTTTCATCGGCATTGTTCGCCAAACGTCATGCGCTACAAACCTGACTAGCAGGGTGGACTTTCCTCATCTTGGGAGATGTTCTTGCACATAGCTGAATCCTCCTTGTTATCTATGAGGATGCTCTAGAGCTTGATTAATTCATGCAGAAAATCCCCATAAAATGCAAGAAAAATATATTTAATAATTATGCAATGTTATAAAAAACATGCTGTTTTCATACATAAAAAAGTATGCGAAACCATGGTGGCCCGGTTATGCGGTTGATCGCGTAGCGGTTGTTGCCGCAGTGGCAAGTTTGAAGGATTGGTGCAATCCGATCTTGCCGTGACGCTATGGAACACCTTGGCAATAAGCTTGGGATAAGGCATGCAATAAACTTTACGCAAGGCATTATCCCGGATAAAGAGGGACGCTGTAGAGAATACCTGAGGATGGTTTGACTGTATGTGGATTGAGGGAGAATTCACAGGTTGATATTCTTTGTTTTACACACGTGATACCTTTAACGCCGCAACAAGCGTGGGAGGGGCATGATTCAGCAAATTGGGTTTTCTATTGCCATTGTTGTGTTTTTGTGTGGGTGTGCTTCCCACAAACAACCAGATTCAAGTCCACAGCCTTTGCTGGAACGCGGGCAAATTCTTTATATTGCGGTTCCGAAAGACGTGCCTGATTTTGATGACGGACCTGGCGGGGGCATCATTGACGACAAGCGATATCCAGAAACGGGTTCGCAACTGGCTTCCATGTTGAAAGGCACGCTTGCTCCGTATGCCTCTGATGTTTTTGTTGCCGCTAATTATGAATCGGACGCAGCAGCTATAGAAAGTGGAAAAAGTAAAAATGCCCGTTATGTTGTTATACCGTTTTTTAATATCCGAATGAAAAGGAGGATAATGTGGGAGCCACGCGTCTATGAATTTTCATTGATCATCCGTACTTTTGACCTGAAAACAGAAAGTAAGAGCCCCATACGCAGTGTCGGCATGAAGATCTACAAGAAAAATTCCATTCCGAGAGCACAAACAAAACAGGAAGTGGAAGAGCTATTTCACGATATTCTTCCCGACTACGCAAATATTGTTTATGAGGCCAAAAGACCAAAAGCTGAATAATTTAAGCGGTGTTGTGCAGACCAGCTTGCCGGTTGCAAAAAAAAGAAAGCTCATCCCGTGACAGATCAAGTACACCAGCCTCCAGAGAGGCGTGGTTTCAACTCATTCTGCAATTTAAACGGTGAGTGGGGGCGACATTTGCAGAAGCCATTGGTTTGGTGCTGCCCGGTTTGGGCTTCAATTATACTCGGGATGTCAAGGAACCTACCGAAATCAGACGGAACTAAAAATGACACCCAAATAAAATCCCGTAAGGCTTTTGGACCTTACGGGACTTTTCTAAATTGTTTGAGGCGGCGGCGACTACTAATTTATCACGCTAATATAATGATATTTAGTAAAATATGTAGAGATAAAAATATCAGTTCCCTCAAAAGTTACCTTTAAAAAGTAGAATTTCCAAAATGCAAAAAAAAATATATAATTATGCAAAATTTAGCTGGTTTATTCGAGGTAATTAATGCCAAAAGCTGGAGAAATCATAAAATTTGGCCATGTCAAAGCTCTAAAATATCTCCATAAACTTGGAAGTGGTGGTACGGGAGATGCTCATTTGTTTTTGGATGAAACCACGGACATGCATTTTGCAATTAAAAAATACCTTGCAAAAGATAAAAAATTAACTGACGACTACTATATAAGATTTGTAGACGAAATAAAAATTTTGTTTACTCTATCTCATCAAAATATAGTACGCATATATAATTATTACTTATATCCTTCGGATAAAGCTGGTTTCTTGCAGATGGAATATATAGTTGGAGAATCAATAGATAAATTTGAACCAACTCTATTTTCAAGATCCTGGGATGATTTTTTTGAACAAGCCGTGTCTGCATTTAGGTATTTGGAGCAATACAATATATTACACAGAGATATCCGCCCATCTAATATTTTAATAGATAAAGATGAGATGGTTAAGATAATTGATTTCGGTTTTGGGAAGCAACTAGGGGAAAACGAAGATTATGCAGATAGCATTTTACTAAATTGGCCTGTATCTGAGTTTCCAGAAGAAGTCTCTCTTGAGGGAATATATAATATTCAATCTGAAGTTTATTTTTTGGGTAAATTATTTCAATCTATATTAAAAAAGAACGATGTATATAATAAGTTCAAACACTTTCATATTATTGAAAAAATGACTAAAGTATCTCCGCGCGAGCGCTATAAAACATTTGGTGAGGTATCTTTTGACATATCGCAAGGTGTTTTGAGCGAAATAGACTTCAGCGAAAATCAAAAATCTACTTACTTGAAATTTGCTGATGCATTATCAGGTCATTTGAACAATTATATAGATAGTTGTACATTGCATAATGATATATCTTTTACTTTAAAAAAATTAGCAGAAATTATTAGATCTAGCGCTCTTGAAGAATTTGTTCAGGATAACACAATACTGCTAGGAGCGTTTATCAAAAGCGGGTATAGCTATAAGGCAATAACTGACATAAAAGTAGAATGGGTTCGAAATTTTTATAAATTAGTTAATAGCTTAGAACAATATAAACAGCAGATAGTTTTTGATAACATACATGTTCGGCTTAAAAAGATTAAAGTTGTTAGCACTTCTATGGATGATGTTCCCTTCTAAATAACAACTTGACTCTTATTTTGAATTATAATTTCAATTTTCCAGGCGCTAGTAACGCCTTGCTTTCCAGTGGCGGTTCCCCACCCCGATAGTTTGTGGGTTTTTTTGCGTCCTGTTTTCAGGGCGTGGCACTTGCATTGAATCTCCGGGTGTGGGCGAAATGAAATACCCGCAAGGGGAAATAGCCCGCCGTCCACTGGCGGTTACTAGCACCCGGAGCTTGCTGTTTTAGCTGGCTTCAATAGTAAAACTCAGTGGAGCGCTCATGTCTACCATCACATCCCCAGACAAAAGTATTCCCGATTTTTCTGAGTTGGCTGAAAAGCTGCAGACCACTGCACAGGCTTTATTGGCCTTCAGTTCGCCAGCAGTCACGGAACCGGATGACGAACCGCCACCAGCAGAAGAGAAAACTCCTTCTGAGCTTCGCACATTTCACATATCTGGATTCATGGTTGATGAAGAAAAGGAAATGCTTGAGTTGCTCGAGGCTGAAAACTGGCAACATATGTTTGATAAGATATATGAGCAGCTTTACACGATGGCGCTGCTGATGCAGCACTTTGAGGCTGACGAAGAGGTTGACGGTTATTTCGTTCAGCTTATGGGAAACACGCTCATGGCTCCGCTGGATATGTTGAGCCGTCTTTGTTCCTTGATCGCTGATTTCCGGCCAGCTTCAGAAGTTGATTTTGAAGTAGAGTAGACGATAAAAAGCCCTGGAAGTGGATTCCAAGGGCCTTTTGCTTTTTAGCGTTGAGCTTCCGGAGGAAGCGGATAAGCAGCCCTGCCCGACCGGGAGAATTTATGCACTGGAGGATGTCTAATACACCTTTTTGTTCGGTAGTGGAAAACAGAAAAGGCTCACGAGCCTTTATGAGACATCGTGAGCCTTGTTGAAATTGTTTGATGGTGGGGCGGGGGCACTAGAAATATATTTATAATACTCTGTTTATTTTTATTTTATTCCATGTTTGTTCCAAGTTTTACCCCCAATTTTACCCCCATCGTAATAGCTTGCTAAATTTGTTTGCTGCTGTCTTTACTCGCTATCACTTTGGACGCATTCAGGACGCCAGTTCTATTCCCCATTCCGCTATTGAACAGCGTCACATATATTAAGAATATCCTGATTCTAATGCCTATCTTTTTCATTCGGGTAATCTTGATATATTATTCGGATTTTCCTGATTTATTCGACTCACTTCGATAAATGCCCTTAAAGACTCCTGCAACGTCAAGGCCGTCGCCATGAGGGCTTTATCTATCTGTGTAGGCACGTTATCTGACCGTTGTTGTTCACAAATAGTGAACATGATGCTCGCAAGTTCCCGTGCTTTTCCCTCAAAGTCCCGCTCCAAAACAGCCACAGCTTCACCCCGTTCCATATATCCTCCCGCCCCATTCCGATGGGGCTTCATTTTTGCGGCGTTTCCTGCTCCTCTTTGACGCTTTCCCTAGCGATAGCGAAAAGATAGCCTACATCTTCCCCCAACACATCGGCAATGCGTAACGCCTCGGCAATCGAGACGTTACGCGGTCTACCATTTTTTCCCGCCTTGCATACGGAAGACCAAAGAACAGCGGCGGAACGCTGATCCACGTCCGGCCAAACTTTGGCGGCAAACTCGCCTTTCTTCCAGCCTTGTTTTTCCAGGCGGCGACCCACCAGTTCAACAAAAGCCCGTTCAAAACGTCTAGAAAAATCCATTACTTCTTCCATGATTTTGCTCCGGGGGGTGAAATTCTTTCAGGAAATTTCATCATACCGGAAAATCTTTCCTTGTCTATTAGGAAAATCTTGATAAAAGAGCAAGTGTCTACCGGCAAAAAATTCCCGCAAGGTGGAACTATGAAAGACGTTATTTCCAAGTTGTTATCTCATTATGGGACGCACACAGCGGCAGCATACGCTCTAAGCTACACGGAACGGCAATATAGGAATATCCGAAAAACAATCGAAGAGGGTAAAGCGCTGAATCCGCGCATAGAGCTTTTCCTACGCCGAAAGTCTGAAGAAATTGAAGAAGATATGGCAAAAAATTCCGAACGGGGCACGTATGAGCACTGAAACGGATCGACTTCGACGCAACGCTGCGCGGGTTGAGTTCATTGCCTGCATGGATGAAATCGAGCGCTTTCTTGCTCAAGGTTTCGACAAAAAAATGGTCCATGCGCGACTTGTGGAAGAGGGACGCATTTCTATGGCCTATGTGACGTTCTGCAAGCTGATCGCCAAATCCGCCAGTAATGCCCTGCATGTAGCCAGTCTGTATCCGGCTTCCTCGCAAGCGCTCACTAGGCCCGGCAATTTGAGCACGCCTCAGTCTGGCCTTTCCCGGTCAAACGTTCCAAAAGTCGCCAAGGTGGACGGAGAGACATTTAAGGACCCAAAGTCCGTTGATCTCAACTCTGTTTTTTAAGAAGGAGTAAATCTTATGGGCACAATCCATTTTATCCAACAGGGTAAAGGCGGCGTTGGAAAGTCTGTCGTCGCCGTGATCCTGTATCAAACCCTGACCGCACTCGGCAAAGATGTCGCGGCATTTGACACTGATCCGGTTAACGCCACGCTGTCCAGCTATGCAGAGTTCGGCGTCACCAGCCTCGATATTCTGAAAAATGACAACATAGACGCTAGAGCCTTCGATCAGCTTCTTGACGAGCTATTTTATCTGCCGGAACAGATGCACGCCATTGTGGACAATGGCGCGTCCTCATTTGTCGCCCTTGGAGCCTATATCAAAGAAAACGCCTTGCTCTCCCTTCTCCGGGAACAAGGGCACCAAGTCTTTTTTCATACGGTGATCACTGGCGGACAGGCTCTTGGCGATACGCTTTCCGGTTTGAAGGTACTGGCGGAAGGCTTCCCGGATACTCCCATTGTGGTGTGGTTAAATCCGTACTTTGGAGAGATACAGAGAGACGGCAAAGGTTTTGAGCAATTCCAGATTTATCAGGATTTTTTCAGTCAATTTCAAGCGATCATCACGCTTCCACAAGGCAACAAGGCCACAATCGGCAAAGATTTGGAGGAGCTTTTTGCTAAACGGATGAGCTTTAAGGCCGGGATTGATTCCAGTTCATCCATTGCGGTGCGGTCCCGTCTGAATCGGTACTGGCAAAGCCTTATCGCCGTGGTCGAACAAGCCGGAATTGCGTAGGGGGGACATGTCTGAACAAGAAGAAACACAAAATGCGGGTGCCGTTTCCCCGGCATTGCCGGACGGGATCGGCCTGACTCTTGACGATGTGCGGGCACTGTTGGCCAAAGAGCATGAAACCATCGTACCGAAAGACGATCCCATGCTCATGATCGTAACGCTGCTCAATGCCTACTTGGGCGAAGTGGACAAGCTCCATGCCCGGCATGGCAAGGCTCTGGCGGCGCTCATGGCGGGCAAAACGGACGCCTATGTCAAAGGAGTTCAGGGGGCCACGGATGCCTTGGCCGCGCAACTTTCCGCGTCCTCGGTTGAGGGCATCCGCAAAGTGTTTGCCGAACACGCGGGCCAACTGCAAAGCCTCAAAAGCGGCATGTGGTATGCTGCGGCCATTGTGGCAGTTTCGGCCCTGGTCAATGTAGCGGTGTTCGTACTGCGGGGGGTGCGGTGATGATGGCCACGGATGCAGGATTTCGGGAAACGCTGGCCTACAACTGCGGCCCGCTGTTCATGGATGCCCTGAAAAATCCTGAAGTGATTGAAATTATGTTGAACCCTGACGGGATGCTGTGGATCGAGCGGTACGGACAGGATCAGGAGCCTATCGGCACAATGGAGCCGGTACGGAGTCGGGCCGTGCTCTCCCTGGTGGCCAGTGCTCTGGATCTGACGGTCAACGATCACTCCCCGATCATCGAAGGGGAATTTCCGTTGGACGGGTCCAGGTTCGAGGCGACCTTTCCGCCCATTGTAAGCGCTCCGTCTTTTTCTCTCCGCAAAAAGGCCAGCAAGGTGATGAGCGTTGAAGACTACGTGGCGGATGGCGTTATCACGCCCGCCGTGGTGCCGTTCCTTGAACACGCTGTAGTGACTCGCAAAAACATCATGGTCGTAGGCGGCACGTCCAGCGGCAAAACAACCTTTGTCAACGCAATCATCCAGAGAATAGCCCTGCTCTGTCCCTCGCATCGGCTGCTTATTCTGGAAGACACGGCGGAACTGCAATCCCAAAGCCCGAACACGGTTTTTTTTCGTACCTCGCCACTGGCCGGGGTGGATATGCGGACTCTGGCCAAGGTTGCCATGCGTTATGCTCCCCGGCGTATTCTTATCGGTGAGGTGCGCGACTCTGCCGCCCTGGAACTGCTCAAACTGTGGAATACCGGACACCCTGGCGGCGTGGGCACGTTTCACGCGGACAGCGCGGAAGAGGCGCTGCCTCGCTTGGAAGAGCTTGTGGAGGAGGCTGGCTTAGGTTCCAAGCAAAAACTTATTGGAAGAGGTGTTGACGTGATCGTCTTTATGGAAAAAACGCCGGATAATCGCCGCCGTCTTTCCCAGATCATCAAAGTGCATGGATTCAATCCTAAAACGGAACAGTACGAAACGAGCAACGTCTATACTGTTTCCGCCGCATGAGAGGGCTATGGATACCACCAAAAGCAACACGGATATACGTTGCGGCAACTGTCATAGGTTGCTGGCACGGGGGGATGTGCAAGCCGGAGTTATAGAGCTTGTTTGCCCTCGTTGCAAAACCCGCCTGATCCTGCGGGCCTCGCGCCCCAACCTCGCGCCGCAAGACGGCCTCTACGGAGATCGTCATGCGCGTACATCTGAAGCCCTCCTCGAACAGCACTAAAGGCCGTTGGCTCCTTTTTTGCCTTCCGGCCTTGTGCCTTTGTCTCTTCCCTGAAATCGCCGCCGCCTCCGGGGGCATTACGGAATTTTCCAGCCCCTTGGAACGTGTGGTGAACACCATCACCGGCCCGGCTGGCAAGTGGATTTCGATCACCGCTATGGCGATCTGCGGGATCATATTCATCATGAACAAAGACGACATTTCCGGGGGCTTCAAGCTGCTGCTCGGCGTCGTTTTCGGAATTTCCTTTATCGCTTTCGCGTCGTCCATCGTCAATTCGGTGTTTTCCTTTTCCGGGGCGGTGCTGTGATGCGGACGCTGCCCATACATCAATCGTTGCATAGACACGCGCACGTACTCGGCGCGGAACGGGAACTGGTCATGACGGCCGGGCTGGTGGCACTGCTGGTCGGCGTGGGGGGCCTGACGGTCCTTTCCGGCGTGTCTGCCGTGGTCTTTTGGATGGTGGTCGTGTTCGCGCTGCGGCGCATGGCAAAGGCTGATCCGATCATGTCGCGGGTCTGGCTGCGGCATATCAAACAACAGGATTTTTACAGGGCCAAGTCCGGGCGCTGGCGGGAAGGGGGTTTCACATGCTGAAACTTGCCGACTTCCGCACAAAAGCCAAGGGGCTGCCGGACCTCCTTCCCTATGCCGCGCTAGTCGCGCCGGGTGTGGTCCTGAATAAAGACGGTTCCTTTTTGGGGGCTTGGGAAGTTCGAGGACAGGATACGGCCAGCGCCACACCGGACGAGTTGGCCTATCAGTCCGCGCAATTCAATAACGCGATCAAACTTCTGGGGACGGGGTGGATGCTGCATATGGACGCGATCCGCAGTCCACACGCGGCTTATCCGCCCCGTGAGGCAAGCCGTTTTCCCGATCCTGTCACGCAACTGATCGATGATGAGCGCCGGGAGTTTTTCGGTCGGGGCACCTGCTATAGCACAAACACGATCCTTTCCGTAACGTACAAGCCGGATTTCAACGCCACGCGGTTGGCTGGCGGAACGCAATCCGGCGCGGCCTCTGCCGGAGTGTTGGACAAGGGGCTTGCCCACTTTGAAAATATCCTGGAAGAATTGGAAGATGCCCTGTCCGCCGTGCTCCATCTGGAACGCCTGGGCGAGTATGACGCCTTTGATCCAGACGGAAACGCCTACCGGCAATCAGACGTGCTTTCTCATCTGCAACATTGTTTGACGGGCGATCTGCATCCTGTCCGAGTGCCGGATACGCCCATGTACTTGGACGCCATACTTGCCAGTGAAGAACTTGTGGGCGGAATTGTGCCGCGCTTGGGTTCCCGGCATTTGGCCATGTTGTCCATAGACGGTTTGCCGCAAGAATCATGGCCCGCCATGCTGGCGGCACTGGATGGCCTCCCGCTCTCGTATCGCTGGTCCAGTCGTTTTATTTGTCTGGATCAATTTGATGCTGTGGCGGAAATCAATTCGTACCGGAAGGGATGGCGGCAACAGGTTTACAGGTTTCTCGATCAATTCCTGAATAACCCGAACGCGCGGGCGAACCGGGACGCTCTGCTTATGGCCGAAGATGCGGAACAGGCCATGACGGAAGTACAGGGGGGGTATGTGGGCGCGGGCTATCTTACGTCCTGCGTCGTGCTCATGCACGAAAACCGGGAGACGTTGCAGGATTGGGCGCGGGAACTGCGGCGCACGGTACAAACGCTCGGTTTCGGCTGCCGGATTGAAACGATCAATGCCCTGGAAACCTGGTTGGGCAGTATTCCGGGCAACAGTTTTTCAAATCTGCGGCGGCCTCTCCTGTCCACGTTGAACCTTGCGGACTTGCTGCCGCTGTCCTCAGTATGGGAAGGGGCCGCGCATTGCCCTTGTCCGTTCTATCCGCCCGACTCGCCGCCTCTGGCCGTGTTGACCACGGACGGGGCCACGCCGTTTTTTTTCAACCTCCATTCCGGCGATCTTGGCCATACACTTGTATTTGGGCCTACCGGCTCCGGCAAGTCCACGCTCCTGGGGCTGATCGCGGCGCAATTCCGGCGCTACGCTGGCGCTCAGATTTTCGCCTTTGACAAGGGGCGAAGCCTGCTTCCGCTGTGCCTCGCGGCGGGCGGCGCTCATTATGACGTGGGCGCGGGCGGCCTGTCGTTCGCGCCGTTGCAATATGTTGATTCCGATTCTGAACAGTCCTGGGCGGAAGAGTGGGTGGCCTCTTTGTTGGAGTTGCAAGGCTTGAACGTCTTACCGCTCCATAAAAACGCCATTCATGAAGCCATGTCCCTGGTCCGCTCGAACCCGGAACATCTGCGGTCCCTGTCCAGTTTTTACAGTTTCGTGCAGGGAGAAGACATAAAGCAAGCCCTCCGCCACTACACACGGGAAGGGGCTATGGGGCGTCTTCTGGACGCCAAGCCGGACACCTTGGGCATGTCGCCGTTCATGGTTTTTGAACTGGAAGACCTCATGAACCTGGGGGACAAAAACCTGATCCCCGTCTTGCTCTACCTCTTTCATCGGATTGAAAACGCGCTCAATGGGCAACCTTCGCTCCTGATACTTGATGAGGCTTGGATCATGCTTGGGCATCCGGTTTTCCGCGCCAAAATACGAGAGTGGCTGAAAGTGCTCCGCAAAGCGAATTGCGCCGTACTCCTGGCCACGCAATCCCTTTCCGACGCCAAACGCTCCGGCATTTTTGACGTGCTTGTGGAGTCCTGCCCGACGCAAATCTTGCTTGCGAACCTTTCAGCACGACAGGAAGGGCAACGGGATTTGTATACGGATATGGGCCTCAATGCCCGCCAGATTGACATTATCGCCTCGGCCACGCCGAAACGCGATTACTACGTGATTACGCCGCACGGGCGGCGGCTGGTGCAATTGGCGCTCGGCCGCAAAGCGTTGGCCTTTGTTGGAGCCTCGGACAAGGAAAGCCTTGCCCGCATTCGGCAACTCTCCGGCGAGCACGGCCCGGAATGGCCGTCTTACTGGCTGGCGGAACGCCACGCCGCATAAGGAAAAAGACAATGAAAGTATGCTGTATTCTTCTTGTGGGATTTTGCCTTTTCAGTGCTCCGGCATTTGGCATGACGGTATATTGCACAAATTGCAGTAACCAAATGACGCAAGCATTGGAGCGCGTCACCAATGTTTCACAACTCAATAAGCTTATTGATCAATACGCGGAAGCCGCTCAGCAAACGCAACAACAAATCCGCATGGTACAGCAAAATATTGAGCAGTATCAAAACATGCTGCAAAACACGGCGCAACTGCCCGCGCATCTCGTCAATCAACTGAATGGCTCACTTTTACGGCTGGCCAGTCTTACCCGCGAACTCAAAACGCAACGCGGGGACGTGGTGGGCCTGGGGCAAGTCTTTATGAATCTGTTTCCCGATCAGAGCGAGTTTGCGGACTTGGCCGGGACCGGGCCGCAAGGGGTGAACGCGGCGAATGCCCGTTACCGGGAAAAATGGGATTCATGGTCTGAATCCGTTGATCAGGCGTCACAGGCCACATTCCAGCTTTCGGGCAAACAGCTTGAGGACTTGCAAGGAAACGCCTCGGATATGCAGGCGTACCTTGATCAACTGCTAGCCACGCCTGACGGGCAAATGCGGGCGATTCAGGCGGGCAATCAACTGGCCTCAATCCAAATTCAGGAAGCCCGCCAGCTTCGGGAACTCATGGCCACTACGGCGCAATCTTCCCTTGCCGCGCAAATGAAAGCCGAAAAAGAAGGCCAAATGGAACAAGAATTGTGGCGGGATATGACCAAAACGGACAAGTTGGGTGGCCTGACTTCCAAGCCGGACCCGTTTTAGGGGCGGCTATGAACAAGCCGCGTTTCGCTCTCTTCGCCCTGGTCTGCCTGCTGGCCGTCCTGTGTCTGCCGGGCGGCGCTCTGGCCGCTGCGGATACGGATTTTGTGTCAAAGTTGGTGTCGTCCTTTTATGACAAAACTTCGGCTTGGGAACCGATTCTGAAAAAATACGCTCTGCTTGTGTTCCGTTGGCTGCTGATTCTTGAGGTATGCTTCCTGGGAATCAAAGCGGCGCTGAATCGGGAACAAGTGGGGGATATATTCAAGCATTTCGTTATGCTTCTGCTCATGGCGGGCTTTTTTCTGGCCGTAATCAACAATTATAAGGAATGGTCGTGGAATCTGATAGACGGTCTGAAACAGATAGGCTTTGAACTGAGTTCCCCGCAATACTCTTCCGATTCGCCCTTTATCGCGGGAATGAAGATCGTCAACCTCATTCTCTCCAAGCTCTCGGCATGGTCGCCGGGCAACTCCGTGGCCCTCTTGCTTGCCGCCCTGGTGGTCATGGTCTGTTTCGCCCTGATTTCGGCGCAAGTAGTGTTCATTAAATGCGAAGCCATGATCGCCATGATGGCGGCGTTGATTCTGGTGAGCTTTGGCGGCTCGTCCTTTCTGAAGGATTACGCCGTCAACGCCTTGCGCTATGTGCTGGCGGTGGCCTTCAAGCTGTTCGTTATGCAACTGGTGTTAGGGGTGGGTCTTGCTTTTATACAGGACTTCGACACGTCCACGGCGGAACTGCAAGATATTTTCATTGTGATCGGCGCGTCTATTGTGCTCCTGGCTCTGGTCAAATCCATCCCTGACACCTGCGCGGGAATTATCAACGGCTCCCATGTGTCCGGGGGCGCGGCCATAACCGCCGCCACCGCCGCCGTGGGCGGGGCTGTGGCCGGGGCTGTGGGCGGCTCCATCGCGGCGGGACGTTCCGCCGCTGTCACGACGCAGAATGTCAAAGACGCCTCGAATATAGCAGGGATGGAAGGCAAGTCCGGCATGGGCAAAGGCGTTTCCGTGGCCCGCTCCATGTGGGGCGCTCGGCAGGATGCCAAAACGGCCGGGGAAAAAGCCCTGGCCACTCGTTCCCGCTCGGAAATGAAAGAACGTCTTGAGCGGGCGCGGATGGCAACAGAAAGCGACAATTCATAGGAGGCAACATGCCTTTTTTCTCCAAAAAGAAAGCCCCAAGCATAGAAACGGCGGGCAAGGGGCACAATCCCTATCTGAACGCCCGGCAGGAATGGCTTGAACGATACGGCGGCTATATCAGCCGGGCCGCACAATGGCGCACAGTGGCTTTTTTCTGTCTGATCATCACGGGAATTTCCATCACTGGCAACGTGATTCAGGCAAACCAAGTCAAAACGATCCCCTACATCATCGAAGTGGACAAGCTCGGCAAGTCTGCCGTGGTCGCCCGCGCCGATGTGGCCAGCGTCACGCCGCAACGGCTTATTCAGTCGGAAATCGCGGCTTGTGTTGCCGATTGGCGCACGGTGACGGCGGATGTGGAACTACAGAAAAAGATGATTTCCCGCTTGTCCTACTTCATGGCCGGTTCGGCAAAGGGCGTTTTGAAGGAATGGTACGAAACGAATAACCCCTATGAAATCGCCAAGTCGGGTAAACTGGTCCATGTGGAGATCAAAAGCTTACCCCTGCCGGTCAGTGCCGATTCCTACCGGGTCGAATGGACGGAAACCGTCCGCAGTCATGCGGGGGCGCTGTTGGAACAGCACACCTATGAAGCCACGGCCACGATCCAGATCAACCCACCCCAAACGGATGCGGTCTTACTGCGTAATCCGGGCGGGATTTACATCACGGCTTTGTCGGCGGGTAAGGTTGTGGGCGCTCCGTCGCGTTCCTCTTCTGGTGCCGTTTCCGGCGCTCCGGCTCAAACCGAATAAG
Organism: Desulfovibrio simplex; assembly: GCF_055387835.1. NCBI lineage: Bacteria > Pseudomonadati > Thermodesulfobacteriota > Desulfovibrionia > Desulfovibrionales > Desulfovibrionaceae > Desulfovibrio > Desulfovibrio simplex. The sequence continues at coordinate 1,255,393 of NZ_AP042377.1, read as the reverse complement.
GGAAACACCATGAAAAAAATAATGCTCTTGTTGTTCGCGTGTTTTTACGCTTGCCCGGTCTGGGCGGCGTCTCCTCCCTCAGTGGTTCCGGCTGGCTATCCTCCGGCTCTGGAATCCGGTTCGCCGGTAGTCTCGGAAGTAGACTATATCAGCCCGTCCACCGTGCCGCTCACGGATAAGGAAAAACACGCTTTGCATCTCTCGGCGGACTGGTCCCGGCGTAACGTCGCGCCGGTCCTGGGAAGCGGCGGCAAGGTGGTTTTTGTGCATGGGGCCAGTCTTCCCACGATCTTGGCCGTACCAATGCAAGTTTGCGACGTTGAACTTGAATCAGGCGAAACGGTCAATGAAATTGTAGTAGGGGATTCGGCCCGGTGGATGGTGGATTCCGGCACGGCGGGTTCCGGTCCCGCCGCTACCGTGCATCTGTTCATCAAGCCGGTGGACGCCGGGCTTGAAAGTTCAGCCGTAGTTACCACGGATCGCCGGGTCTATCACCTGCGGCTTGTTTCTCAACGCTCCGGCCATACACCCTATGTCGGTTTTGTGTACTCGGATGATCTGCGGCGCACGGCTGCCGCCCGCAAAGCCGCCGAAACAAGGCGGGCAACCTGGGAAAGTACAACGGTAGACGGGGAACGCCGGGATTTGTCCGATTTGAATTTTGCCTATGGAGTCAAAGGGAAAGCGCCTTGGACGCCGGAACGGGTCTATGACGATGGGCGGCAAATGTTCATCCGTCTGCCGAAATCCGCCGCGTCCGGGGAAATGCCCGTGCTCCTGGTCCGTAAAGGCAATAAAGATGTACTGGTCAATTACCGGGTCAAAGACTCGGCCATTGTCGTTGACGGCATTTTTGACAAGCTGGCGCTGATCGTCGGCGTGGGGGGCGATCAACAAAAAATCGAAATCGTCAGAGAAGGGGGCCGGAAATGAAACGCGCTGTTTTTCTCTTGTTGGCTCTGCTGCTCTCCGGCTGCGCGGGGCGCGGCCTGTCCGGCTCCTTCTGCGGTCCTTTGCCTTCGGATACCGCCGTGGTCCAGGTGGCGCAAGATGCCGTGTCTTTCCTGGCTTCGTCGTATCCGCCCGGCCATACCGCGCTTTTCCTTATGCCCGCCAAGGCGGAAAACGCCTTTGCTCATGCTCTGGAAAACGGCTTGCGGTCACGGGGGTTCACACTTTTAATGGAAGACCGAAAAGACGCCCTGGCCGTGGCCTACACGCTGGACGAGCTGCGGGACGATGCCGCGTGGTATCTGCAACTGAGACTTTCAGACGGCAAGGCGCTGGCCAGAGTCTACGACGCGGCGGGCCTGCCTGAAGCCGGACGCTCCCAAACGGAAGCCGTGGCGCCTCGTCCTTTACTGGAAAAAGCCGCGAACAAGGCCGGGGCCGCGTATGACAAAGCCGCCCACGCCTTGAACGACTAAGGGGGCCGTATGTCCACCGATTCTCCGAACAGTTTTGAACCGTTGCCGCCCGATGGTGTGGTCAAAATGCGGCGCTGGCCTCTGTATGCCGTTATCTGCGCCGGGTTGCTGCTGGTTGGTGTGCTCGTCTACAGTGTGAATTTCGCGCATAACCCGGAAGAGGAGGCCGCGCAAACCCAAAAAGTAGATATTAAGGAACAGGAAAACCCGTTGATTGCGGGAGAAGGCAACGGGCTGGCGTTGCCTCCTGCCGGTTCTCAGGGGCTTGCCACTCCTCAAGCGGTCGTTTCAGGCAAGCCGGAACCGTTGATAGTGGTCCGGGATGACGGCCAGAAACCCGCCGATCAGCAGGAAAGAGACAACATACGCCGGATGCGGTCGCAAGCCTACCTTTCGGCGCTGTCCTCGCCTCTGGCCGTCAAAAAAGCGAGTGTGACGGCGGGCGGCGCTCCGGCGCAATCGTCCAGCCCGGAACCCGTAGGCCGGGAACAGGGTAACGGCATTGACGCCTCGGCGCTGCGGGATAACGGCTACGATCCCGCCGCCAACAAAGACAAGGAGGCTTTTTTTGATCGCTCTTCGGCGCGGGATTCGGCTTGGATTCTGCCGCACTCTCGGACGCCGGGGCAACCTCTTGAAATCAAAACCGGGGCGGTGATCCCCGGCGTCATGCTCACGGGGATCAATTCCGATCTGCCGGGAACCATTATCGCGCAAGTCAGTCAAAATGTGTTCGACACAGGCACGGGGCAACAATTGTTGATTCCTCGCGGCGCAAAGCTCTACGGCGTCTATGATTCCCGCGTCGTTTACGGGCAAGAGCGCGTACTTGTGGCCTGGAATCGGTTGATCTTTCCTGACGGGTCCGCCGTCACCCTGGGGGCCATGCCCGGCGCGGATATGTCCGGTTATGCGGGGTATACGGACGGAATCAACAATCATTATCTTCGTATTTTTGGTTCCGCTGCGATTATGTCCCTGGTCACGGGCGGCATGGCCTACACGATGGATTCAATGGGCGGCGATAATGGCGGGAACAATAACAATCCGACGCTACAGGATGAAATGGGGTCCGCCCTGGCCGCGCAAATGGGGCAAGCCTCGCTCCAATTGTTGCAGAAAAATTTGAATATCACGCCTACGCTGGAAATACGGCCGGGCTATCAGTTCAATCTCGTCGTGACAAAAGACCTCGTTTTTCAGCATCCTTATAATCTAAAGTAATTCGCCTTATCCGCTGCGGGCCTCGCGTCCCAACTCAGCGCCGCATGACGGCCTCTTTTATGGAGTGTCGTTATGTGTGCGTCTTCCACGCAACACAATTCCTTCGGCCTTGGTTCCCCGGAACGCTCCCGCAATTGGCGCTTGCTGTATCTGCCTTTCGTGCTGCTGCTCGGCCTTGCCTGCCTGATTCTGACCACGCAACGGGTAGCGGCGTTCTACGGGTACGATCCGGCCTTGGGCGCGTCCTGGGGATCGGCCTTCGGCGTCCGCTGGTATGCGCCGTGGGCGATTTTCCACTGGCAAGAGGCATTCGGGGCCAATGATCCGGGCTTCATGGAACAGGCCATAACCCAAAGCCAAGCCCTGTTCCTCTGCCCGCAATTCCTACTCCTCGCCGTGTGGTTCACCTTTATGAAGAAGTTGAAAGGTGACGCCCGGCTACACGGCTCGGCCCGATGGGCGAATGAAAAAGAGATCCGCCGCATGGGCTATATGGACGGAAAGGGCGTGTATGTCGGCGGATGGGTCAAGCACATTACGGGCTTTGCCTACTGGTCCGCCGTGGCGCGTCGGGCCGTGCTGGTCTGGTTCCTGCGCTCATATCGTCCGCCCGTGCGTCGGGAACGGCAAATGTACCTCCGGCACAACGGCCCGGAACACGTCTTGTGCTTCGCGCCTACCCGTTCCGGTAAAGGCGTGGGCCTCATTCTGCCCACGCTGTTGGCCTGGGAAGGTTCCACATTGGTTTTAGACATAAAGGGCGAAAACTGGGCGCTTACGTCTGGTTTCCGCCGTTCGCAAGGGCAAACGGCGCTCCGGTTCGACCCTTCGGATATGTCCGGCGCGTCCGCCTTCTTCAATCCTATGGAGGAAATCCGTCTTGATTCCATGCTGGCTATTCCCGACGCTCAGAATATGGCGGCTATGCTGGTCGATCCTGCGGGCAAAGGTCTTGAAGACCATTGGAGCAAAGCGGCGTTCGCTATGCTGGCCGGGGCGCTGCTCCATTGCTGCATCATGGTCCGGCATGAGCAAGACCGTTGCGCCACGCTCTACGATCTGGGCTGCATGTTGGCCGATGAATCCCGCACCATTCAGCAACTTTTTGATGAAATGGTCAAAACCGACCATGCGGCCATGCTGCATAAAATCTTTCCTGACACCGCGCCCGATGGGGATGCCGGGGACTATGCCCAGAAAGCCCATGTCTTCATCGCGTCCAGTGCGCGGGAAATGCTCAATAAGGCGGAAAATGAAGCCTCCGGCGTCGTGTCCACGGCCCTGACAAATCTTGCCCTGTACCGCGATCCGGTGGTGGCGCTGAACACGTCTCGCTGTGATTTTCGCATTCATGACCTCATGAACGCGGAAAATCCGGTGAATTTGTATCTTGTCATTTCCCCGGCTGACATAGATCGGATGAAACCGTTAATCCGGCTCATGGTGGATATGATTATCCGCCGCGTCTGCGCGAAAATGGAGTTTGCGGATGGTTCCAGCAAAGCCGGGTACAAACACCGGCTTTTGCTCATGCTGGACGAGTTCACGTCCCTGGGCAAGCTGCCGATTATGGAAAAAGCCTTGGCCTACATCGCGGGCTATGGCGGCAAGGTCTGTCTCATTGTTCAGGATATTACCCAATTGAATGCGGTCTATGGCAAAGAAAACGCTTTAATGGCCAATTGCCATGTACGGATCGCTTACGCCCCGAACACGGTAGAAACGGCGGAAATCCTGTCAAAAATGACGGGAAAAACTACCGTTGTCGAAGAAAAGGTGTCGTTGTCCGGCTCTCGAACCGGCCACCTAAAAAATGCCTCGGTCAACGTCACGGAAACGGCCCGTAATCTCCTGACGCCGGATGAATGTATGCGCTTGCCGGGACTGTCCAAAGACGAACAGGGCCACGCCACGCCGGGGGATATGCTCATTTTCACGGCGGGCTATTCCGCTATTTACGGGCGGCAAATCCTCTATTTCCTCGATCCCACCTTTTCAACCCGCGCCAAAATTCCCGCGCCCGGCACGACTGCGGCCTATCCATCCGGCATTAGTGATTCCCTGTATTTCCCGCGTCCGGCCTCCTGGTATGCGGTCACGTCCGCGGCCGCTGCTTCGCCCGCGTCGGCCCACACTTCCGAACAAGTAGAGGCTGATTATGCCCGTTATCTCGATGCGTCCTAACCGGCTGGCCACGCTGGCGCTGTCCGGGGCGGCGCTGATCCTGCTGTGTTTGTGGGCCTGGGGTGCGGGCTACCGTTGCAATCCCACGCCGTCCCTCCCGGTGGGCTTGTACCGGCTTGCGGCCGGCACTCCGCAACGCGGCGAGCCTGTGGCGATCTGTCTGTCCGGGCCGTTTGCCGATCTGGCGGCGGAACGTGGCTACCTCAAACCTGGTTCCTGTCCTTCCGGGCTGCGGCCTTTGCTCAAACGCTTGGCCGGGCTGCCCGGTGATCTGATCCAGGTGGACCGGGACGGAATCCGCGTTACGCCTGCCGGTTCTCCCGTGGCCTGCCTGTGGCTGGAAAGCCGGATCAAGACTGTGGACCGGCACGGGCGGCCGGTGGTTTCCGCGCTGACCTCCGGCGTCATTCCGGCGGGGTCTGCCCTGGTCCTGGGCGAACATCCCGGCAGTTTCGATAGCCGTTATTTCGGCCTTGTGCCGCTGGACTCGCTCCGGCGCACGGTGCCGGTTTTTGTCTGGACTCCAAAGGAGAAGAATCATGACTGACAAGGAAAAAGACTACTTGAAAGCCGCCGTCAATGTGGTGGCGCAACAGGTGACGGACAATCCGCTTTGGGGTGGCGTGGCCGTCGATCCTGACGTGGCCGACTGGATGGGCGCGTTCACGGAATCCGCCGTGACGCTGGCCGATCTTGCGGACGATGTTCTTTTGAGCGTCAACGCTCAGGGGGATGTAGTCTATGAAGGATGACAAGCCCAAACGTCCCCCGTTCCATGTAGAGTTTGCGGAAAAAATCATAGAACGCCTGAAAGAAGGGACCGCGCCTTGGCAAAAACCTTGGGAAGACGGCGGGCAAATCGTTGCGCCGCATAATCCCGTTTCCGGCACGGTTTACAGGGGGGTGAACCGGGTTGGGTTGGCTTTGTCCGGCTATGACGATCCCCGGTGGATGACATATAAACAGGCACAAGAGGCGGGGTATCAGGTCCAGGCCGGGAGTAAATCCACGCCCGTGGTGTTTTATCAGTGGACGCGGGAAAAAGATAAAATGGATGAGAACGGCAATCCGGTCCTGGGGGAAGACGGCAAGCCGGAAAAGGTCCATGTCTATCTGGATCGGCCTATTGTGCGTTTCGCCCATGTTTTCAATGCGGAACAGATAGACGGGGACTTGCCGCCGCTCTCGTTGACGAAAAATCCCCATAAATGGGAACCGCTGGAAAAGGCGGAAAGCATCCTGGCTGCCTCCGGCTCGACCATCAAACACGATCAAAGCAATCGTGCCTTTTACCGGCCTTTGATGGATGAAATCCACCTCCCGCCCAAAGTGAATTTTGACGAACCGGGCAAGTATTACGCCACAGCGCTACATGAGCTTGGTCACTGGACAGGCCATGAATCCCGCCTGAATCGGGAAGGTGGACCGTTCGGCTCAGAACCTTACGCCAAGGAAGAGTTGCGGGCGGAAATCGCTTCATGGATGCTCGGACAAGACATAGGCGTCCGCCACGATCCTGATCAGCATGTGGCCTATGTCGCCTCCTGGATCAAAGCCCTTGAGGAAGACCCTTCTGAAATCATGCGGGCTTGCCGGGATGCCGAACAAATCAAGGAATACGTCCTGGGACTGGAACGGGACAAGGAACTTGGAGACGAGCGCGTCAAAACGCCGGAAGTCGAGCGGCCCGATACGCCGGAACCCATAGCGGCTATGGGAACGCCGGATGGGGCGCAGGAACAATCCGCGCCGTCACGTCCAGCCCCGGAAAAAACTTGGTTGTCTGTGCCATACCGCGAAAAGGAACAGGCCAAAAGCCTGGGCGCGAAATGGGATACCACGGAAAAAAGTTGGTATGCGCCAAAAGGGGCGGATTTAGCCAAACTGGCCGCATGGCTGCCGGAACATGCGCGGGGTAAAGCGCCGGAACCTGCTTCCCCGGAACCCGTGGCGGCAATGGGCGTACCGGAACCGGCGCGGAAAACGGCTGCGGAAAAAGTTTGGTTGGTTGTGCCGTTTCGGGAAAAGGAACAGGCCAAACGTCTGGGCGCAAAGTGGGACCGGTCGGAAAAATGTTGGTTCGCCCCGGAAGGCGCGGACCAGGGGGCGCTTTCTCGTTGGCTGCCGGAACCGGGTAAGAGTCCCGTGCGTGTGCCGGGGTTGTCGCCAGAAGCCGAATTTGCCCGGATGCTGGACGAGGCGGGCTTTGATATGCAGGGACGGGAACCCGTCATGGATGGAAAAATTCACCGCGTCCCGCTGCTCGGCAAACTGGCCAACCCCGGACGGGCTGACGGTGCCTATTGCGGCTATCTGGATCATCTCCCGGCCGGATGGGCACAAAACCATATTACCGGGGAAGTGTTGCACTGGTCAGCAACAGGCCATGTCATGACGCCGGAAGAATCGGCGGAACGGCGGGCGGCAATGGAGCAGCAGCGGGAAGAGCGGGAACAGAGTATGCGGGAGTCTCGAAACGCGGTAGCGAAAGAATGCCGGGACTTGTGGGACAAACTGGAATCGGCTTCGCCGGATGCTCACTATCTCAAGGAAAAGGGAGTGCCGTCCTTTGGCCTGCGACAAGATCAAAATGGTTTTCTGGCGGTCCCTCTGCGGAATACTGCGGATGAGCTGCGCGGCTTTCAATCTATTTCGCCGGAAGGGGAAAAGCGTTTCAAAGTCGGCATGGAAAAAAAGGGAAATTTTCATACCATAGCGGCGGAAGGCAAAGACTTCTCGCAAGGGGAAATCCTGATCTGCGAAGGCTACGCCACGGGTGCAAGTTTGCACATGGCCACGGAAAAACCGGTGGCCGTGGCGTTGGATTCCGGCAACCTGGAACCCGTGGCCAAAGCCCTGCGGGAAAAATTCCCGCAAGCGCAAATCACCATTTGCGCGGATAACGATCACGCGCTCAAACGGAACGGCAAACCTTACAACGTGGGTATGGAAAAAGCCAAAGCCGCCGCCCTAGCCGTGGGCGGCAAAGTGGCGGCTCCGGTGTTCAATGAGGAGGAAAAGGCAAAAGGCTTGACGGATTTCAACGATCTGCACAAGTCGCGGGGGATTAAGGAAGTACAAAAACAAGTCGGCCTATCCCTTCTCCATGATCAGGGAAAGACACGGGAACTGTCTTTATGAACGTGCATTTTTCCAGCCGTAAAACCGATTGGGCAACACCTTGGACGCTTTTCCGGCAATGGGACACACTGCAAGGCCCATTCACGCTGGACGTGTGTGCCACAGCCGAAAATGCCAAATGTGGGCATTTCTTTTCCCCGAAAGACGACGGACTCTCTCAAAATTGGAGCGGTGTTTGCTGGATGAACCCGCCATATGGACGTGCTATTTCGCACTGGATCGCCAAAGCGGTTGTGGAGGTGAACACAGCCGGGGTCAGGCGTGTTGTTTGTCTTCTCCCCGCGCGGACAGATACCGCATGGTGGCATACCTTTGTTATTCCGCATGGCGCTGTGCGGTTTCTGCGGGGACGGATACGCTTCGAGGGCGCGGCACATCCCGCACCGTTTCCCAGTGCTATTGTCGTCTTTAATAACCCAAGCCTACAATTTCTGCGGGACACGCGCCCCAACCTCGCGCCGCCTGACGGCCTTTTAAGGAAAAGTCATGTGCGCGAAATTGTTGATTCTTGAGTCTCCCGGCAAGGTGAAAAAAGTACAGTCGTTCCTTGGCCCGGATTGGAAAGTGGTTGCTTCTGTCGGGCATGTCCGCGATCTGCCGGTCAAGGAAATGGGCGTGGCCGCACCGGATTTCAAGCCGCACTATCAGCCCACGGAGCGCGGGGCGGATGTGTTGAAACGGCTAGGGGCGCTGGCAAAACAGGCCGATGTTGTTTATCTGGCCACGGACCCGGATAGAGAAGGGGAAGCTATCGCGTGGCATGTGGCCGATGCCCTGAAACTGAAGGACGCAAAGCGCGTCACCTATGGAGAAATCACGGAAAGCGCGGTCAAGGCCGCTGTCCAGAGTCCCCGCGCCATTGATATGGCTTTGGTGGCCGCGCAAGAGGGGCGGCGCGTTCTGGATCGCTTTTGCGGGTATCTGGTGTCCGGCCCGCTCTCCCGCGCCGTGGGTACGCGCCTTTCTGCCGGGCGCGTCCAGAGTCCGGCCTTACGGTTGGTGGTCGAACGGGAACGGGCAATCACTTCCTTTGTGAGTGTCACGCATTACGGGGCGGAACTGAGCTTTGAGGGCTGGAAAGCGGCCTGGGTGGTCAAGTCGTGGATTGAGCCGGGACAAGAATATTTTCAGGATCAAGCCCTGGCAGAAAAAATGGCGGGCCTGCGCTCCTTGGAAATCCTGGACTGTGAAGAATCGGAAGCCCGCGTCGCGCCTCCGACTCCGTTCACAACGTCCAGCCTGCAACAGGCCGCCAGCAATGCCCTAAAATTCAAACCGAAACAAACTATGTCTCTGGCGCAAGCCCTCTATGAGCAAGGCCACATTACCTATATGCGGACGGATTCTCCTAATCTCTCGCAAGAGGCCGTAGCGGTGATCCGCGCCTATGCCGATGGGCAAGGCTGGCCGCTGCCGGACAAGCCGCGTACCTGGAAGGCCAAAGACGGGGCACAAGAGGCGCATGAGGCGATCCGGCCTACTCATATAGAAGAGGAAGACGCCGGGGAAACGGCCGATGAAAAAGCCCTATACCGGCTGATCCGCGTTCGCGCCCTGGCATCACAGTTGGCGGATTCCGTCTACGCCGTGCGCCTGCTCCGGCTATCTGCGGATGTGGACGGCAAACAAGCCACGTTTGAGGCCAAAGGCCGGACCCTACAGGAACAAGGGTGGAAAGTGCTTCTGGCTGCGGATGAGGCCACCAAAGACGACGCGGAAGACGAGCCGGACAATCCCGTCCCGGCGCTGCAATCCGGCGCACAGGTCACGGCGCTTTCCGGCCGTGTCCTGACGAAAAAGACAAAGCCGCCCACGCGCTACACGCTGGCGAGTCTGGTGCGGGAATTGGAAAATAGAGGAATAGGCCGTCCGTCTACGTTCGCGGCCATTTTGGACACTATCCAAACCCGTGAATACATCAAAGAAGAAAAACGCTATCTGGTGCCTACTCCCTTGGGGGTACAGGTGGTGGATGCCCTGGTGAATGCGTTTTCCTTCGTTGATTATGCGTTCACCAAAGAAATGGAACAGGCGCTTGATGATATTGCCAGCGGCAAGACGAAATATCAGCAAGTTGTCGCTACGGCTTTCAATCGGCTGATGGATGAGGTGACGCGCTTTGACTCAGCACATGCCGTGCTCTGCCCAGAGTGCCAAAGCCCCAAACTGCGGCATATAGTCAAAGAGGACACAAAAAATGTGCGCGGCTATGACTTCTTCGCCTGTCCCGACTGTGAAGCCACGTTTCCGAATGTGGACGGCAAGCCTGGCCCGAAACAGGATCGGAAAAAGCCGGAACTGTCGGAATACAAATGCGGGGAATGCGGCAAGCCTCTGATCCGTCGCATGGGGACGACCCAAAATGGCAAGCCGTATGATTTCTTCGGCTGCTCCGGCTTCCCGAAATGTAAAGCCAAGTATGAGGTGAAAGACAGCAAACCTGTATAATACCTAATTGTGGTTCCAGAATTTTTTTGGGGAATATCACCAAAAATTGATTTCCTATTCTTGACCTCCAATCTTTAGAAATTATTCTATAAAAATATCTATATTTGGAGGTATCTATGAACAAGAAAGTCTCTAGTGAAGAAATGGCCAGTTTAGCATCGGAAGTTTTGCGAGACAAAGGAGCGTCCAAAGTTCAGAAAACTCTCGCCGGTTCTGTTCTGTCACAAGCTGCAAGTGGAAAAGAAACAGGCGCAGATATGGAAGCATTGGCCTCTAGGGTGCTTCAAAGTGACAAGTATGCCGACACCACGCAATCCTTAGCAGGGTCAGTCCTTTCTCAATCGAATAAAAATCGCTGACCGTCAGAAAGGCCCGCGCTCCCTAACGGAACGCGGGCCTTTCCGTCAATCAATGGCGGCGTAAATCTTCCCGGCTTCGGGGTGGCAATCAATATACTCCATCAAATCATAATACCGATCCGCCAGACTCGGCACACGTTCCGCCATATGGGACAAAGTGAACAGCGTCACGACGATTCCCGCCGCGTCGGCGGACATTTCCTCATTAAAATAGTTGCCCTCGCAGACTATGCGAACCGGCGTAGCCGTTTCCGGGGCCATATAAAAACCGCCGTTGCTGAGTTCGTAAAACTGCCAGAATACGCCGTCATAATTCGGGCAAAGCCGCCGCATCCAGTTATACACATGAGATTCAAACATCAGAAACGCTCGGGCGCAATGCTTGGGGAAAAAATCTACGCGGTCTTCTTCGGTTACCATATTCGCGGTGATGATGTTCTGAGTTTCCTTTGCGCCACTCCTGGGAGTTTTTCCCTTTGGAGTTGACCACCTTTATGGCGGTGCTCCGTAGGGCTTTCACAAGCAAGTGAAGCTCCCACGGGTAACCGCTCCAAAACACGGCAACGCGAAAACAAGAAAGCACAGGGGAAAGGCCCGTGCCAGAATGAGCGGGAATGACCGTCCGGCGCGGAAGCGAGTACGGGCGGAACGCCCGGCGAAGCTGCACAAGACGGAAGGGAAAGAAAGCTAACGATGGCGCAGGCCTTGCGCGTTCACGCGCACCCCTGTCGGTAAAAGTGGCCCGCTTTCCGACAGGGAATGCGGGCCACTTTCATAAGCTACAGTTCAAAGGTGGCGATGAATGCCATAATGGCCTTGTCCACCGTAAGTGCGGCCACAATAAGCGCCTTATGCTTCCGCGTTGACGGATTCGACAGGTCGGGGACGCGGACTTTTTCAAGCTCCGCCTCTGTCATAGCATACATCAAGCTGACAAGTTCTTTGGCTTTTTCTTCAAATTCCCGGATCGACCGCTGTTCGGCAGAGTTCATAATTTCTCTCCCATGAGTTTCGGCAGTCCGCTGGCTTACCCTCGATCCGGCCGGTAGGCATACTCCGGGTTGACTGTCAGATTGCAGCCGTCGCTGAAAGCGCTGTAAATCTTCCGAACATCAACCAGGGTTGTGCGTCGAAGATGTACGTCCTCAGTTTGCCATTGTTCCGTGGTTCGCGGGCAACAGCCCGGCCCGGCCGGGAAAGAGTCCCCGCGCTCTTCACAAACGAGCGCCCGATTTATGAAGAAATTCCTCTTAATTTATTGGCTATTTGGCATTTTTACCAAATATACTTTCTAAAAAAAGTGAAACAGAGAACTATTCCACTGTCTTCTTGTCCTGAATTATGCAACATAAGTCAAGCCGGGTAAGACAGCTTTTGCCATATATACGATATAGCATATCTAATTAATGCAACTACATTCTTATACTCAATCCCTGTTTTCCGTTTGCCGTACAAGACAATGGCGAAATTGAGCAATGATGGTTTTCAATCTTGACAAGAGAAATTCAAGTGGCTATTTTGCTGAAAAGCCAAGGATGAAAACATGGACCGGTACAAAAAGTATATCTCGGAACAAGCCAAGATTTTTAAGGCGCTTGGTCATCCGAGCCGCCTGCTCATGGTGGATGCCCTGCGAGACGGTGAAAAGTGCGTCTGCGATCTGCAAGCTCTGGTAGGGGACGATATGTCCACTGTTTCCAAGCATCTCTCCGTACTCCGGGAAGCGGGGGTGGTTTTCACTGAAAAAAGAGGGACAAACATCTATTACCGCCTTGCTCTCTGTTGTCTGGACACCTTTCTGTCCTGCACCGGAGAAATCGTGGAAAAGCGTGTCCTTTCGCAAATGGACATGCTGAACAAAGGGTAATTTTTTTACTCGTAATATTGGCAATTTTGCCAATAAAGAAAATTTAAGAGGTTAGCAAGATGTCAAAATGCTGTGCGGGCGTACCAGAAGAAAAACAGGTTTTACCTCCCTCGGTTCAGTGCGCTTGTCAAAAGTCCGAAGCGCCGCAATCCCCTTCCATCCCGTCGCAAGTGAACAAGACGCGATATTTCGGGATCGGCATTGCTGCTCTGGTGCTGTGGAGTGCGGTCTATTCCGTCATTGTGCCGCTTTCGCAATGGCTGACCTATGATCTTTTTTCCATCGACAAAGGCACTCCATTGGGGGATTCCGTCGAGTTCTTTTTCTATGACACGGCAAAGATTCTCTTGTTGCTCGTTCTTATGGTTTACGTCATCGGCTGGCTGCGGGCCGCGATGCACGTTGAACGGGTCCGGGACTATTTGGCGGGAAAAGGCCGGGGAATCGGCTACTTTTTAGGCGCGGGCTTCGGGGCTATCACGCCGTTCTGTTCCTGTTCCAGCATTCCTTTGTTCCTGGGGTTCACCACGGCCCGTATTCCCTTGGGCATAACTATGTCCTTTCTCATCACCTCGCCGTTAATCAATGAAATCGCCGTGGTCCTGCTGTGGGGACTGCTGGGTTGGAAGTTTACGATCATTTATGTGGTGGTGGGCATGTTTGCGGGCATTGTGGGCGGGATCATCATGGACGCGCTCCGTGCGGAACGTTGGCTGCAACCCTTTTTGCTGGACGCCATGAAGAATGCGTCCACCAGAGAAGCCGCTGTGGAAGCGGGCGAAGCTCCCAAGATGGGCCTCATGGAACGCCATGCGTTCGCCTACTCTGAAACGAGCAGTATTTTCAAAAAGGTCTGGCTGTGGGTCATCATCGGCGTGGGCCTTGGCGCGTTACTTCATGGCTATGTGCCGCAGGAATGGTTCACGGAAAACCTGGGAGCCGGTCAATGGTGGTCCGTCCCGGTGGCCGTGGCTATCGGCATTCCGCTGTATACCAATGTCACGGGTATTATTCCGATTATGGAAAGCCTGCTGCTCAAGGGACTGCCTCTGGGCACGACGCTGGCCTTCTGCATGAGCACGGTAGCGGCGAGTCTGCCGGAAGTGCTCATGCTCAAACAGGTCATGCGCTGGAAGCTTTTGGCCCTCTTCTTGGGCATGTTGCTGGTTATATTCACGGTAGTGGGCTGGCTGTTCAATATCCTCCAAACACAAATCTTTTAGCCGAAAGAGGGTCGTCATGTTGATCAAAGTTCTCGGTCCCGGTTGCGCCAAGTGCAAAGAAGCGGAAAACGTCGTCAATGCCGCCGTGCAGGATGCGGGAAGTGCCGCCACGGTTGAAAAGGTCACGGACCTGAAAGAAATGATGGCGCTCGGCGTTATGTCCACGCCCGCCGTGGTCATCGACAACAACGTCATGTGTACTGGCCGTGTGCCTTCCAAGTCCGAAGTCATGGGTTGGATCGCTACGCCGGACGCTCATGCTTCCGCTCATTCGACTTCCACCGGCTGCTGTTGCGGCGGCAAGTGCTAACCGTGAACGGGGCGGTGTACCCGCCCCGTTATTGCCATTGGAGGGGAGTATGAGCCAATCCACCTTACAAAAGTTATCTTTTCTGGATCGCTATCTGACGCTGTGGATATTTTTCGCCATGTTTATAGGTGTGATGCTCGGATGGGCCGCGCCGGGCGTCAGAAGTGTGATCAACTTTTTCCAGGTCGGCACCACAAACATTCCTATCGCTATCGGGCTTATCGTCATGATGTACCCGCCCTTGGCGAAGGTGAAATATGAAGAACTCGGCAAGGTTTTCAGAAATAAAAAAATTCTTCTGCTGTCTTTGACGCAAAACTGGATCATCGGTCCCGCTCTTATGTTTCTGCTGGCCGTGACGTTTCTTTCCGGTCATCAGGAATATATGATAGGGCTTATCCTCATCGGGCTGGCCCGTTGCATAGCAATGGTGATTATCTGGAACGACCTTGCGGGCGGGGACCGTGAATACTGCGCCGGTTTGGTGGCGTTCAATTCCATTTTTCAGGTGCTGTTCTTCTCTGTGTACGCTTATGTATTCATTACAGTGTTGCCCGGATGGCTCGGCATGTCAGGCGCTGTAGTGGATATAAGCATGGGGCAGATAGCCGAGAGCGTTTTTATTTATCTCGGCATTCCGTTCCTGGGCGGGATTCTTTCCCGGCTTTATGGACTTAAGGTCAAGGGACTGGACTGGTACGAAAATATTTTTATCCCCCGCGTCAGCCCGTGGGCGTTACGCGCGTTGCTGTTCACCATTCTGGTGATGTTCTCCCTCAAAGGGGATTACATTGTGCAACTGCCGTTTGACGTGCTCCGGGTGGCCATTCCGTTGCTCGTGTATTTCATTTTCATGTTTCTGTTATCCTTTTATCTTTCCTGGAAGGCCGGAGCCAATTACGAACAGTCGGCAACACTCTCTTTTACAGCGGCTTCCAACAATTTCGAGCTTGCCATTGCCGTGGCTATCGCGGTGTTCGGCTTGAACTCCGGGCAGGCGTTTGTGGCCGTTATCGGCCCGCTGGTGGAAGTGCCGGTGCTGATCGGGCTGGTCAATGTGTCCTTATGGATCAAAAGACGCTGGTATGCGTCATAGGAAGCAATGACGATGGATAGTACCCAAAAAGAAGAAATGCGGGCGAAAGTCCGCCAAGGTTATGCCGGTATCGCTTTGGGTTCCACGCAATCATGTTGTGGAAGTGGGCAAGGCTGTTGCTCAAGCGCCAATGCGGGAACCTTGGCCGCAAGTCTGGGATATTCGGAAGACGACATTAACGACTTGCCGGAAGGCGTCAATATGGGCCTTTCCTGCGGCAATCCCTTGGCCCTGGCCTCTCTGAAAGAAGGGGACGTGGTTCTGGACCTGGGATCGGGCGGCGGCTTCGATGTGTTTCAGGCAGGCCCGCGAGTCGGGAAATCCGGCCGGGTCATCGGCGTGGATATGACGGCGGAAATGCTTCACAAGGCGCGGAACGCCTGCGTATGGTATCGGGAACATTCCGGTCTTGATAACGTCGAGTTTCGCTTGGGTGAAATCGAACATTTGCCGGTGGCCGACAACTCCGTGGATGTGGTTCTGTCAAATTGCGTAATCAACCTTTCCCCCGACAAGCCGCAAGTCTGGAAGGAAATTTTCCGTGTGTTGCGGTCCGGCGGCAAGGTTTCCGTATCTGATATTGTGCTGCTGGAAGAACTCCCGGAAAACGTGATGGATTCCGTTGCGGCCCTGGTCGGTTGCATATCCGGGGCCATTCTCTTGGAAGAAACGAAAAACATTCTTAAGGAATGCGGCTTTATTCATATCTCTTTGGATAAGAAGTCCGGCTACATCGAAGCTATGGAATCGGGCGACGATCCTCTGTACGCGAAAATCCGTCAATCGCTTCCCCCGGAAAAGACGCTCCACGATGTTATGACCAGCGCCATCGTTTCCGCGCAAAAACCATAGCCTGTTTGAAGTTGCACGATGCTCTTCTGTATCATTTTCATCCAACCGACACAGAGATGGTTAAAAATGATACAGAAGGGTGAAACATAAATATAATATTTTAAGCATGTTATAGTGGCATATATATTGCTATATTGCCAAATAACAAATAATAGACTTTATCTACGGAGTCATCATGAAGACAATTCTTTTCCTCTGCACGGGTAATTCCTGTCGCAGTCAAATGGCCGAAGGCTGGACGCGGAAGCTGTGGCCACAATTGCAAGTTCACTCGGCGGGGTCTGCTCCGGCCCGTGAAGTGGACTACTTGGCCGTACAGGCTATGGCGGAAAAGGGGATAATGATTTCCACGTACCTCCCCAAAAGTCTCCTGGATTTGCCGCCCGTCGATTTTGATCTGGTCGTTACGCTCTGCGGAGACGCGGCGGAAAATTGCCCTTATTTTCCCGGTGGAGCAAAAATTGAGCATCACGGATTTGACGATCCGCCAAGACTGGCGAAAAACGCCAAAACCGAGGAAGAGGCTTTGACATACTACCGACGAGTACGTGATGAGATAGCCGACTTTGTGGGCAACCTTCCCCAAGCCCACCCTGAATTATTTTCAGAACAAGCCTAGCCGGTTTTGTTCTGCCCTAACTTTTTAAAACACTCTAGCACTTTATCAGGAGCAACCATGTTCAAGCGTTCGCTGTTGTTTTCCACTTTTGTCCTCATGTTGTCTTTTTCCGCCGCCTATGCCGCGCCGGAACAAATTCCTGTTCCCAATACGGTGACAATGCTTGATTTAGGGGCAAAAAGCTGTGTTCCATGCAAAATGATGGCTCCTGTTCTGGAAAAAGTCGGCAAATACTATGAAGGCAAAGCCTCCATATTGTTTGTTGATGTTTGGGAAAATCCAAACATGAAATCTGAATACGGGATACAAGCCATACCGACACAAATTTTCTATGACAAAAAAGGAAATGAGCGGGAACGCCATACAGGTTTCTTAGATGAGGCGAGTATAAAAACAAAAATTGATGCTCTGCTTGCAGAATAAACTGTTTAGGCAGGCACACAGGGAAAAGCTACGCAAGTTGCTTTTCCCATATTTATTCTCTCACGCTTTACCTGGGGCAAATACGTGTTTAACCAGTTTTTACTGACCATCAATATGTGGATGACTGATACCTTTGCGCTAGCGGTTCTCGGTTGCTTTCTATGGGGTATGGTCAGCGTATTGTTCAGTCCGTGTCATCTGGCCTCCATCCCGCTCATGGTGGGCTACGTGGCTGGCCAGGGGCACGAGATTCAAGGGAGAGAAGCGGCGGGATATGCTGGCGTGTTCAGCCTGGGGTTATTCCTCTCCATCGCCGTGGTGGGCGTGATCTGTTCGTTGCTCGGCCGCATGTTGGGGGATATTTCCCCCTTATGGGGGGTGCCGGTGGGGGTCTTGCTGGTCTGGCTCGGCCTAGACCTCATGGGCGTTGCCAAGTGCCGCCTGCCGGGCAAGACCCTGAGCGGATTCACCATGCGGGGGTATCGGGGGGCCTTTATCCTGGGTGGTTCCTACGGCATTTTATCCGGGGCATGCACATTCGGCTTCATCGCGCCCATTCTGGCCATTATCACCGTACAACAGAGAGTTGTCGAAGGGATAGCCTTGATCCTGTTTTTCGCTTTGGGGCATTGCCTGCCCATTGTTCTGGCGGGAAGTTCCGTGGCGCTGAGTCAGCGGCTTGTGGAAGCCAAAGGAATGCGTCTTGCGACTCAATGGGGGAGAAAGCTGGCCGGACTGCTGGTGATCGGCATCGGTCTGTATTTCGCCGTCTCTCCATTCATAGTCTGAGAGACTTTTCTATGCGGGAACTCGGCGGATGTTTTCTTACCGTCCGCCACGTTCCCGCGCTCTTTCTTTTCCGAGAGAAAAACCGTTTTCCTCCATGACAATGCGTAGCCCCCATTTGCTTTGAGCGTAGCGTTTTGCCGCTTCCCGCGCCGTCGCGTCCCCTGCGGAAAACAGCACCGTCTTACCTGTATCGCGCACGGTGCCCCCGGTGGGAATGGTGAAAATCACCACGCCTTTTCCATCTACCCGGCATGTGATTCCGTCGAACATGCAGGGGGTGTTTTCTCCATGCCGCTGGCGCTCCTCCGCTACAAGCCGTTCCATACGCAGCGCGGCCAACAGGCGCGTCTTGCCTTTGCCGCTCACGCCCGGCGCTTCTTGCGCGTTCCTTTCCCTGGTTGCAAACTGCGCCCGTAGGGAGGCAACATCCGGGGGCCGCTGTTCTCTTTCCGGCTCGGCCCCTCCTGCGTGTGAACGCAACATGGACAGAGCCGTTTCGTTGCCCTGTTCCGTCTTCCATTGTAAAAAGCGGTCCATGACGCATAGGGAATCTCCCGACGAACCTCCTGCCGGGGCTCCTGAAACGACAGCCGGGCGTTCGCCTTTTCCTCGGCTTCGCGTTTGCGGGCAATGGCGATCAGATTGCGCCGGTTGCGCTTGGCGATGTTCAGCCGGTCAAGCTCATTCCGCTTTACTTCCCATTTGCGACGGATGGCGTCCAGAGTCGCATCCTCCTTTTCTTTCAGCGTTTGCAGACAGGCTATGCGGTTTTCAATTCCCCGCTTGTACTCTTGGAACAATTCTCCCCGGTGCGGTCCCCGGCAGAGTGTTGCGGCTTCATAGCGGTCCTGCCCGGTGAAGCGTTCCGGTGCCAGGGGCGGAACGAACGGCCCGAACCGGCTTTGCAATTTTTTCAGGGAAAACCCCTTGGCCACGTCGCTGGCCTTGGCCGCTCTGTTAGCGTTTTTGCTGTGACGGTCCCGAACAATCAGGCCATTGGCGCGGGGCCGGATTTCCAGTCCGTAACGGGCAAAAGCGGCATGGACTTCCTCCCATGTTCCGGCTCCGGCAAGGGCCGCTTGCAGGTCCTCCGCATGGCTCTTGGCATAGGACACGAAAGATTGCTGGCCGCTGTGCGCTTCCATCGCGGCGGCTTTGTCATTGATCCGGTCCTTTCCGAGTTGCTCCCGGCCGTTGTCAATATGCAGGCCGTATTCACGTTCCAGTTCCCGGCATAGCTTGTCCCGTATCCAGTAATCGCGGAACTCTTTGTGTACGGTGTATGTGCCCGGATGGATCATATTGTAGGCGACGTGCATATGGATATTGGCGGTATCCCGATGTACGCCGCAATGCCGTTGGTGCTCGGCATACCCCAAGGCGGCGGCAAAACGCCGCTCTATGTCCTGAAAGACTTCGGGCGCAAGTCGAGTCTCGTCTTCGGGCCGGAAGCTCACAAGCAAGTGATAGGTCTTCGCGCCCTGGGCGCGGGTGTTGCAATCTTGAACATCCGCCACTTCCGCGACGCCTTCCGCGTAATCTTCACCGCCAAGACAGCCCGCGCACCACGCCATAAGACATTTTTCCCCACCATGCCCAGCGTCGGCAATGTACGCGGCAAGACGGGGATAGCGATCATGCGTCGGGTTTATGGGGATGCGTCGGCTGATCATCTTTCAATCCTGGCGATAGCCGCTTGCAGTTCCCGCTGCCGGGCGTCAAGTTCATGTAAAAGCCGGTGAACCGTGCTCCTGTCCGCGCCGCTGGCCAACGCCTGTTTAATCAGGCCGCCAAGCCGCGCCAGCTCACCTTTCAAGCGCCGGAGTTCCAGCCGGGCTTCCTGGTGTTCCAGACTTGGCACGGAAAAGCCAAGGCATACCCGTTTGCTGAACGTCGAAAGAGACAATCCGGCCTTGCGGGCGCTGGCCAGAACAACGTCGTATTCCTCCGGCGTCAGATAGGTTTTGAGCGCCAGTTTTTTGCTCGGCATGAAAACGCTCCTTGCCCGTGGGTGAACCAGGTTCCGACCGGGACGCATAATAACGGTACACGCGCCACGCATAGCGCCTGCCGCGTTCGGCGTCCGGTGAATGGTATTTGCCCACGGCCCGCCAATTGTAGCCGTGGCGGGCAATCTCCTGGGCCAGTATCCAGGTTCCCCACTTCTTGTTTATGTCCGGGTTCAACAATGACGCGGGAGAAATACCGTAGCGGCGTATCCACCAACGGTTGATCTGCATCAGCCCCACGTCATAGGAAGCGCCCGCCCGTTCTGCCGCCGTTATGATGTGCTCTGCCTCCTCCCGACTGACCGGATAAAAATCACGTCCCGCCACGTTCACAGCCCACGGATTCAGGCTTGATTCCTGACGGGCCACGGATTCCACCAGACGGGCGGGGATATGGGTGCCCTCATCCGGGGGCAAAGCCGCATCCGCGCCGCTGGCCGGAGAAACCGCCAGAAGCAAACGGAGAATCCCGGCGCAAAGCGCCATGCCTTTTTTCATTGAAGTTCTGCCTTGTTTTGTGTTGAGCCGAAGGCGAATAAGCACAGCCCCGCAGGGCAGGACGGGAAGAGAACCGCCGCAAGGTGGGCCTACTTCCCTTGTCCTGCCCTCCAAAGCGGATACAGCATAGCACAAGGAAAGATGCCGTGAGATATAGAACGGCGCAATTTCCCTTCTTTTATTATGCGATATGACAGTTTCATTCGGCATATTAGAGAGTGATAATAACTATAGTAAGAGTTCAAATGATGTACTTTGCATCATCATGGAATATTATTCTGTGAAAACAGAAAAAGCGGCCGGGAAATGAAATCACCCGTCTTCATGGTCGCCGCTGTCAGTCCTCGGCGGCTGGACCATTCCCATGCGGCGCAAAATATCCCCGGTAGCTGTCGGCCCTTGTTGTCTGTTGTTTATTGTGCCGTCTTCATAGGCTTGGGGCATGGGATCAAAATCCGGTTTCCGTTGCAGAATACTTTCCAGATAACCGCCCGGATTCTGCGGCTGTCTGTCCTCCAGGTGGCTTACAATATGCCGCGCCCTGTCTGACCCCGGCATGATCCCATGCCGACGAAACACGCCCGCCACTTGGTAGGACAGACTCGCTCCCGGCGGTGTATTTTTGTCTTTTTTTCTTCTGTTATCTGTCTCTGTCTGTGCTCCAAAGTGACTCCCGACCAGCTCAGGAGTCACTTTGGAGTTTTGGCGCACTCTCCTTGTCCATTCATCTTGTAATTGCAAAAGGATAGATGCTTTTACCAGTAGCCGGAACCGCACATTTTCTGTCTGAATAATTGTGTGCTGTTGTAGAATTTCGATCAGTTTTTGAAATTTCTGACTTGAAACACCGCATACATATTTCCATTCCTGCAAGGAAAGGCATAATTCCGGCTCCCCGTTGCCGTCCCACGCTTCCGCTATGCGTTCCAGCAAAAGCCACGCCGCGCCGTACCCTGCCGGACCGAGTATGTCCCTCAGTTCCAGCATGGCGGCGTGGCGCGAAAAAGTGCTTGGATGTTTAATCCAACGCACGGCGGGGCCTATCTATCCTCGGCGGCGTATTCGGGATCGCTCAACTTCTTCACCAGAGCGGCAATGTCCTCGGCCTTCCATGCGGTTGTGCGGGGGCCAAGTTTTACGGGTTTTGGAAAGCGGCCAGTCTTGCAGCCTTCCCACCATGCGCTTTTACTGATGGGAACCACTTCAAGCACCTGCCAGAGCCGCATAAATCCAGTATGAGGGATTACTGTAGACATAAAAACACCTCCGTAAAATAGTGTTTACGGAGGTGTAGCACGGTCTTTTTGCGAAACGTGAGGAAATTACTTCCTGTTTTCAGCAAAAAACATTTTTTTATAGTCTATATGACGATTTTTATCTGTTACTGTCCTGTGCCCCAGTGTTTTCCCGCAATTCATCCAGATAATCCGCCCATTCCTGCATCATTTTCACACGCTCTTCCCAATACAGTGCGCGATTATACGCGCGGCGAACGCTGTTTCCATCCACATGAGCCAATTGGGCTTCTATAACATCAGGAGCCCACCCGCGTTCATTGAGAAGCGTCGAGGCCATAGCCCGAAAACCGTGTCCGCACATTTCGCCCTGAGCATAGCCCAAACGGCGGAGAGCGGCGTTGACCGTGTTGTCCGACATGGGACGGGCCGCGCTTCTCATGCTCGGAAAGAGGAAGCGGCCGCGTCCAGTGAGAGGAAACAAGGCTTCAAGAATGCTCATACTCTGGCTGGCAAGGGGAACACGATGTTCCCGCCGCATTTTCATTTTTTCGGGGGGGATTATCCAAATCTTCCCGGCAAGGTCAAACTCCGTCCATTCCGCTTGCCTGAGTTCTCCGGGCCGCACAAATACGAGAGGGGCAAGACGAAGGGCGGCTTTGACGACTTCGGAACCCGTATAGCCTTCCAGAGAGCGGAGGAGCCCCCCGACTTCGGAGGGGGTGACGATGGCGGGCATGTTTTTTGATATGGCCGGGGCCAACGCGCCTTTGAGGTCGGCCGTGGCGTCTCGCTCGGCCCGTCCGGTGGCCACGGCGTACCGGCATACGCAACCGCACTCCTGAAGAACGCGATGCGCCGTTTCAATCGCGCCGCGCTCCTCAATTTTGCGGAGCGACAACAGGATTTGAGGCGCGGTCAGAATGCCGATATGAATTTTACCGATATATGGGAACATATTCTGCTCAAGGCGTAACAGCACTCGTTCCCCGTGCTTGGGCGTCCACTTGCTTTTATTGCGCTCGAACCATTCACGGGCAATGGCCTCGAAAGAATCCCCGCCGCCTGTCTGGGCTGCCGCCACGGCTTTCTTCATCTGGCCGGGGTCAATCCCTTGCTCAAGGGATGCTTTCGCCTTCTGCGCTTTCTCCCGCGCCTCTTTCAAGCCAATCTGGGGGTAACGTCCTATGGTCAGTGTTTGTTCTTTACCCCCAAAGCGGTACTTGAGCCTCCATGTTTTCCCGCCAGCAGGGGAGACGGCAAGATACAATCCGCCGCCGTCAAAAAGTTTCAGATTTTTATCTGTTGGGGGTAAAGCCCGGATTTTGGCGTCTGACAAGGGCATAATGGCCTCCGAAGTTGGGGGTAAAACTTTCTCGCGCTTTCAATTTACCCCCATTTTTACCCCCATTCGTGTTTGATGACAACGGATGTTCACGGACTTCCAAGGACACCAAAAAGGCCATAAATCCTTTGTGTTATTAGGATTTACGGCCTTCTTTGGACTGACTTGGACAGTAAAAAAAGTTTATAATGGTGGAGGCGGGGGGAATCGAACCCCCGTCCGAGAACATTCCACTCGAAGCATCTACAGGTTTAGTTCAGGAATAGATTTCACCACGCTGTTGGCCCCTGAACAGGCGCAACGCAGCAATCTCGCCGGTAACCTCCTCGCGGAAAACCCCGGTGAGCTCCGGTCTCCGCCAGCCTGATAAGTGTCGCCGTCCAGGGTTATCAGGCGTGGCCCTGGACGACGTGACCGTTAAACGGTCGTTGCCTCGCTGTTATTAGGCAGCGTAAGCGTAGTCGTAATCGTTGTTGGCAATTACTTTTGTGCCGCTTTTTACGAGGCCAGCGGCGCCTCGACCTGCCGCTAAGGCTTCCACGTCCCCGTCGAAACCAGTGCGCCCCCATATATGGTGGAAAAGGAATATAGGACTGTTATGCCCAATTGGCAAGCTCAGCGGATATAGAAATGTGAAAGCGGCCCTTTGAGGCACATATGGTATCGGCTGAACAGGGGGGCTTCCAGTGTTTCGTCCTGCGCTGCAAGCGCTTGCTGGGCCTGTGAAGCCACGGCAAGACCGTGGGAAAGCAGGGCCGCTTGAGCCATTTGCTGAAAGAGCCGCTGCAGGCTGGGTTGTTGTTCGATAATGCGACACAGTCCTTCAGCATCCGCATCCTTGCCTTCCACCACAAGTTTTCCCGCAGGAGACAGGTACAGCAGCAGCCGACTTTCAAGCTTCAGGCCAACTTGTTCAACCTGATTGCGGATCTGCGCCATAAAGGCTTCCTGCATGATCTCAAGCCGGGCTTCCAGCGCCTCAACAAGGCTGTCTCCCGAGCGTTCAAGCTCACGCAGGATTTGCAGGGTTGCCTCATCAAGAGCAGCCAGGGGTGAGTCTTCGCACATCCCAAGGTGCTGATTGGATGAAATTTTGCCGGACTGCACGTGGAGCATGCTGTTAATCTGGTTTTGGCTTTCAGGTGTCACAGGCTACCCCGCATATGCTTATGGTCATTTTTTCCGTGTAAAGTCACAGTGTCAGATATAAAGCAAGATGGGTGCCATACCGACCAGAAATAACCACTGTCAGAAAATATTCTAGAAAATATTAAGAATATCTTCAAAGTACAATCTGTCGTTGAGATATCATTACTGAAAAAGGGGGGAAGGGGGCAGAGCAGAGCGCCAAAAAATGAGCGCTTTTGAACTGCAAAGAACAGCGGCAAAATCTTCCGACAACGCTCAGTCTTTGCGGAATACAGGCAACATGGGACATGGATGTCGGTTATTGCGCCTCAAGGCTGCGGGCCACGGCCTCGCCCTGTGCGCCGCCACCGGCCATGCGGGCCAGCTCTTCATGGCGCGCCGCCTTGTCCAGTGGCAGGCAGAGTGTGAAGGTGGCGTTGTCCCGTATGGTTTTGCTGATCTGAAAATGCTTGCGTGCCCTGGCCGCGAGCTGCGGCCAATGCGTTATAAGAAGCATCTGGCGACTGCTTGCCAGTGCGTAGAGCTTTTCAGCCAGCTTGTTGAGTGTGAGTCCGCCAACGCCGGCGTCAACTTCGTCAAAAATAAAAATGGCGCTTTCTTCATCTTGTCGTACGCTGGCCAGAGCCAGCAGAAAGCGCGAAAGCTCGCCGCCCGAGGCTATTTTATCCAGAGGTTGCGGGGGTTGGCCAGGGTTGGGCGCCCACAGGATGCGCCCGCGCTCATCCATAATGCCAGGCCAGATTTCATGTTGTTCAAAATGAGGAATGACGCGCACCTGCTCTGAAAAGCCCAGTTGACGCAGCTCTTCTTCAAGTGCGGTTGCCATGTTTATTGCCGCGCTACGGCGCAGAGGAAGGATTTGCGCAACAATGCCGGCAAGCTGCTCTGCCAGCGCTTCTTCTTCCCTGCCAAGGCGGGCAAGATCAAGCGCACAAATATCGAGAAATGAAAGATTTTCGACGATTTCTTCACGCAGGGACAGTATTTGCGGCAATGTGCGATGCAGCTTGCGCTTGAGTTGGGCCAGGGCAAAAAGTCGCTCTTCAACCTGATCCATATCGGGCAGGTCTTCCATTTGCGGGGGGCGGCGCAGACGGCCGCCCAGGTGGAACAACTGCTGGCGAAGCGCGGTAACGGCATCCGCGTCGCTTCGCAGGCCATCGTCATCCCGGGCCATGCGTGTGAGCACTTTTTCAAAATGACTGAGCATGTCCAGCAGGCCCTCGGTGTCATCGCCGTGCAAAAGGGCCAGAGCCTGCTCATAATTTTCTCGCACGTGCTCAAGGGAGCGGGCCTTGGCTCCTATTTCTTCCAGCCGCTCCTCTTCACCTTCCTCCGGGGCAACTTTGTCGATTTCCTGCTGCTGCATTTCAAGCAGTTCGCGCTTTTCAGCCAGCCCGGCCTGACGCTCCAGCAGCGCCTTGCGTTGTGCCGAGGTTTCATTCAGGCGGGCGAGCAGAGCGTCCCGTTCACGCAAGAGTTCAGGTTTGGCAAGGCCATTTTCAAGAAGACGCGCCTGAAACGCGGGCTGTAAAAGTTTTTGCTGCGCATGCTGACTTGTGTGCGCCACGAGACGAGGGCGCAAATCACGCAGGCTGTCCTGCGAACGCAGTTCGTCATTGATGTACAACCGGCTACGTCCGCTTTCTGCCAGAATCTCGCGGCGCAGGACCATGTCTTCGTCGTCAAGGGTGAAAAGGGCCTCAACCTGGGCGCGTTCTGTTCCTGCGCGCACCATATCCGCGGAGAGTCTGTCGCCAAGCAAAAAGCCAAGGGCTTTAAGAATAAAGCTCTTGCCGGCTCCGGTTTCACCGGTAAGCACGTTCATGCCCGGTTCGAACTCCAGCTGCATATCTTCGATGAGGGCGAGATTGCGGATGCGCAGGTATTCCAGCATATTATTTACGCCATCGATGATTTAAAGTTAATCTTTAACTTGAAGTTTCTGGTCTTACGCAGTGTATCAGCGCCGCAGCCGGGGGTCAAAAATATCTCTCAGGCTTTCGCCAAGCAGGTTGTAGCCAAGCACAGTTATGAGGATAGCCAGACCGGGATAGACAGACAGCCAGGGGGCGCTTTCGATCACAGCTTTTCCTTCCATAAGCATATTACCCCAGCTGGCGGTTGGAGGCTGGACGCCAAGTCCGAGAAAGCTCAGGCTCGATTCGACCAGAATGGCCCCGGCAACGCCCAATGTGGCGGTAATAAGCACAGGGGCCAGGGCGTTGGGCAAAATATGACGAATAAGAATTTTGCTTGTTGGCGTGCCCGCAAGACGCGCAGCGTCAACAAATTCGCGTTCACGCAAGCTGAGGGTCTCAGCGCGCACAAGTCGCGTCACGCCCATCCACGAGGTGAGCCCGATGACTATCATAATATTGGTAAGGTCCGGTTCCAGAAAAGCAATGACAGCCAGAATAAGAAAAAATGAAGGAAAACAAAGCATCACGTCGACAGCGCGCATGATGACTTCATCCACCCATCGCCTGAAATAGCCGCTGATGAGCCCCAACGTGGTGCCAATGCTGATGGATATGCCCACAGCCACAAAACCGACCCAAAGCGAGATGCGCCCGCCATAAAGCAGGCGGGAAAAAACGTCGCGCCCAAGTCTGTCGGTTCCAAGCCAGAAAAGCGAGGAGGGCGGATCTAGGATATGGTCAAGGTGCAGCGTGTCCGGGTGGTAGGGGGCAATGGCTGGGGCAAGCAGGGCCGCCAGGGACATGCTCAAAACGATAAAAAGGCCGAGCAGCAGCATGATATGGCGGCCAAGCAGTTTTTTGAGGGCGTTGGGCAACATCAGGCATCATCCTTTGCGTTTCTGATGCGCGGGTCAGCCAGGCCGTAGCACACATCAGCAAGCAGGTTGCCAAACAGGGTGAGTACCGCTCCCAGAACAAGATTGCCCATTATCATTGTATAGTCACGGGCCATGACTGCGGCGTAAAAAAGCTGGCCAAGGCCCGGCAAGGCAAAAATCGATTCAATGATGACGCTGCCGCCAATGAGGCCGGGCACGGAAAGCCCAAGAAGCGTGATGACGGGCAGCAGGGCGTTACGCAGCGCGTGTCGCCTGATGATGGTTCCTTCGCTCAGCCCTTTTGCCCTGGCCGTGAGTATGTAATCCTGACGCAGAACTTCAAGCATGCAGGCACGCATGTAGCGCGACATGCTGGCAAGGCCGCCAACAGTGTACACGAGAATGGGCAAGGCCAGATGTTTGGCCAGATCGCAAAATTTTCCCCACAAGCTCAACTGTTCATAGTTCATGGATGTCAGGCCCGAAATGGGCAGCCACTGCAACTCGATGCCGAAAAACATCATGAGCAGCAGAGCCAGCCAAAAGGACGGCATGGCAAAACCCAAAAAAACAAGAACAGTGACGGAACGGTCAAAAAGCGAGTTCTGGCGGCACGCCGAGGCTATGCCGACAGGAATGGCAATAAGCAGGGTAAGAAGCATTGCCGTAACGTTCATGCCCACGGTGAGGGGCAGACGTTCCATAATCTTTGTCAGCACCGGGCGGGAATCCGCCGACATGGAGTTGCCGAAATCAAAATGCAGCAGGCGCAACAGCCAGTCCCAGTATTGCACATAGATGGGGCGGTCGAGGCCGTACAGAACCTCAAGCCTTTGCCGGGCGGCTTCACCAGCCAGGGGGTTAAGGGTGGTTTCCATATCCGTGGGGGAACCCGGAGCCAGGTGTATGACCCAGAAGCTGATAAGCGTAATGCCCCATAACACCAGAAGCATCCAAAGCGTTTTGCGCAGGATGCCAGCTGTTATGTCGGCCAGTCTGGCGCGGCGGTTATGTGAGGGCAGGGGAGGCATGGGCGGCTCTCTATTCGGTACGGGTCATCCACTGGCGCATGTCTTCCACTTCGCTCTGCCATTGGGAGGAAAGCCGCAGATCAAGAAAGCGGGCGTACAGCGCGTCGAGAAGGTTGGTGCATACTTCCATAAGGTAAAACTTTTCAAGCAGCAGGGCATCAGGATCGTCATCGCTGTCGCCCTTGTCGAGCTTGGGGGTTTTCAGGCTGTTAAGGCAAAAATCTTCTGCTTTAAGTGATACCTGAAATGCCAGTTCTTCTTTTTCAAGACGAATCAGTGCGCGACTGACTTTTTTGCCGGTGCCAAGGCCAAAGCGCGCCTCGCGCAGGGGAGAGAGCGAACCGGAAACCGAGGCGGTTTCGCGGGCATCGCCTTCTCCACCCTGGACCACAATTCTCTGTTCCATTGAGACGGAAAAGGGGGCTCCTTCCTTGTCAGTGAACGCGCCAGGAGCCGTATCGCTCTGGTACCAGAGCCATGTCAGAAATTCTTGACCAAGAACAATGTCGGTGGATTCTCCAAGATAGGGCATACTCATGTACTGGCTCCGCTAAGACAGGGGGGCAAATTGTGTGGCTTCAAGCTGATCAAGCCGCGTAAGGCTTTCCTCATCAAGCATGGCATCCGCCAGATTGTAGGGCGTCAACTGTTCAAGCTTAAGTTCAAAGGTTTTAAGAAATTCCTCAATAAAAAGGTCGATCATCTTGCTCTGGGTGGAAGCAAACCATATCTCATTTCTGTCGATGGACCAGAGCACATTGAACTCACTGGGGATGGGCAAAAAGCGCATCCTCAGGCGGAGCATTACCTGTTCCTTGAGTTCCTTTTTGCGTTCACGCGAAATGAAGGTCTTTCCCTGTTCGTGCATGCGGTTTTTCTCGTCGCGCAGGGCCACGGCCAGATGCTTTTTGACAACGCCCGCAGGGATGCGCCGGATATCAAGGCGCAGGGAAAAAACAATATACGCGCCTTTTTGCGGCGGCGCTGCGGCCCATTCGGTATCCAGCATGTCTTCATAGCAGACCCAGCCCTGGGACTGCATTTCAGGAATATCGTCAATATCCCGAAAGGCGAATTGCTTCAGCTTGTCGGGGATCTGTGCCCATAGTTCGTTGGGGACCGGATCAAGTATGCGAAAGCGGGTAAAGCTGCACGCGCTGTTGGCAAAGCCCATGAAAACTCCTTGATTGGAAACATCGCCGAATATTGGTTGGCGCTGGTTTGTGTTGTACGTCAGAGCCGCCTTGTGAGCAAGTCTGCCATATGTGGTTAAAAGCATCGGCCTTTATCTGATTGGGGGATTGGTGGTTCTGGCTGTGCGATCTGAGACCTGAAACGGCGGGGGTCCGTGGATTAAAACGCTCTCACACCTGTTCACAATAATGTCCCATAATGATAATTATGTAAACTTTTGTATAAAAAAGCTCCATTGGATGCGGATCAGCCCTTGACCTCTCCCCCCTCTCCTTGCACCATGCGTTACAGCATTTACTGTAAGGAGAAGACGGTGGCATCTCACAATCGCTCGCAACAGCCGGATAAAAAACGCCCAGCATCTGGAGCTCATAAAGATTTTTCGCGTACCACGCGCACTGACATAAAAGATTTCGCTACTGAACCATCCCCAATGGCCGGCAAAACATCTTTGCAACCCAAACCTGTTGCCCATGACCGAGCAACAGGCGGAAAAGCTACCGGCAAACCACAGCCCGCGCGCGAATCTGAATCCAGTTCTGATTCCGGCACTGAAAGCTCTGTGCGTTTAAACAAAGCCATTGCTGCCTCCGGGCTGTGCTCACGCCGGAAAGCTGATGAATTTATTCTTGCTGGCCGTGTTGCTGTTAATGGCGTGCCCGAGATCAACCCCGGCCGTCAGGTACAGCCGCACGATGCCATTGCCGTTGATGGCCGATTGCTCACAGGTGCGCAAAATTTTTGTTATCTTATGCTTTACAAGCCTGTGCAGGTGGTTTGTACCGTCAGTGACCCCGAGGGCCGCCCGACTGTTATGGACTATCTGCCGCAAGACGCGCGCAAGCTTCGCCTCTACCCTGTCGGACGTCTTGATTACTTTTCGGAAGGATTACTGCTGCTGACTAATGATGGCCAGCTTGCTCAGCGCCTTACGCACCCGCGGCATCATCAGCCAAAAATCTATGAAGTTTTTGTGCGTGGGGCTGTGCCCGGTGCGGCTTTGACTGCCATGCGTCGCGGTATGGCGCTGGCTGAAGGTGAGAAACTCATGCCTGTGGAAGTGGACGCCCGCCATCTTGAAAATGGCACCCTGATGCGCATGGTTCTGCATCAGGGGATCAATCGCCAGATTCGCCGCATGTGTCGTGATTTTGGGCTGACCATTTTGCGCCTGAAACGCATTGCACAGGGGCCGCTGGAACTGGGGCGGCTTGCTCCGGGGGCGGCACGGCACCTGACCACAGCTGAAGTCACAGCATTGAAAAAAAGCGTTGATATATAGAGGGACTGTAATGCTGAAGCTTATGTTGTGCTCTTTGATTGCTTTTGCCATATGCGTCAACACTTCGCCTGCTTTTGGCGCAGGCGCGCCAGACAAGGCAATGGAAGCGGCAAACGCCTGGCTTGCTCTGGCCGACAAAGGCGATGCTCAGGCCACGTGGGATCAGGCAGCCGAGGTCTTCAAGGCTGGCATCGAGTTGAAGGAATGGGAAAAGACCCTGCCTAAAACTCGGCGCCCCCTTGGTGATGTCATAAGCAGAAAGGTGTCGTCTTCAGAAACAACTGCGACTCTGCCTGGCGTTCCTGATGGGGAATATGCCATTTTTCGTTTTCAAACTGACTTCGCGCACAAAAAAAACGCCGTGGAAGCCTTGCTGATGCAAAAAGAAAACGATGGCATCTGGCGCACCATAGGCTACTTTATCAAGTAGAGTTTTTTTGAAAAAATTCCGGCTCCTTACGGAGCCGGACAGGAAATATTTACCCTAAGATCCCCGCTGCTTCAGTTTAGGATTTGAGCAGTCGATCCAGAAACTCGATGGCGTCCTTTTGCATGTCGCACAAGTGCTCCTTACCCTTAAAGCTTTCAGTATACACCTTAC
The DNA here is from genome assembly GCF_055387835.1 of Desulfovibrio simplex. NCBI lineage: Bacteria > Pseudomonadati > Thermodesulfobacteriota > Desulfovibrionia > Desulfovibrionales > Desulfovibrionaceae > Desulfovibrio > Desulfovibrio simplex. Next base: position 1,224,284 of record NZ_AP042377.1, on the reverse strand, counting down.
AAATGGGTTCGGTTCCGGAGGGGCGCACCGCAAACCAGCCGTCAGCGCTGGAAACCTTTACGCCGCCTATGGGCGCGTCGTTGCCTGGCGCCCTGGTGATGACCTCTGTAACCGGCGAACCACCAAGTTCTTTCATGTCCACGCTTTCCGGTGTCAGCGCCTTGAGCTTGGCACGCACCTGATCATCCGCCGGGGCATCCAGCCGCTGGTACACGGGGCTACCCAGCCGCGCGGTGAGTTTTTCATACAACTCGCTGGGTGACGCCTGCTCAACTGCCATCATCTCGGCAGCCAGCAGACACATGAGAGGGCCATCCTTGTCAGTGCTCCAGGGGCTGCCGTCAAAGCACAGGAAAGACGCCCCTGCGCTTTCTTCACACCCCAGTCCGCAACGGCCGTTCAAAAGATATGGTACAAACCATTTGAATCCCACGGGCACTTCCACCACCGGGCGCTTCATGTCCTGCCCCACCCTGTCCAACAGGGCGCTGGTGACAAGGGTTTTGCCAATGCCGGCATCAGCGGGCCAGGCTTTGCGCGTACGGAACAGGTACCAGGCGGCTACTGACAAAAAATGGTTGGGGTTCATAAGTTCCTGACGGGTGACAATGCCATGGCGGTCTGAATCGGGATCGCAGGCCACGGCCAGGTCAAAACGGTCACGCATGTGCAAAAGGCCGTTCATGGCATAGGGCGATGAACAGTCCATGCGGATTTTTCCGTCTTTGTCAAAAGGCACAAAACGGAATGTAGGGTCTACCGTTTTGTTGACTACAGTAATTTCAATGCCATAGGTCTCAGCTATGGGCTCCCACATTTGCAGGCTCGCCCCACCCAGCGGGTCCACGCCAAGGCGCAACCCTGATGCCGCAATGGCCTTCATATCCAGAACTTTGCTCAGATCTTCGACATAGGCGCCAATGAAGTCGTATTCTGTTACCTGCGGAGAGCTGAGCGCTGCGCGTAAATGGGTCAGCTGCACGCCACGATTACCTTTTTCAAGATACGCATTGGCGCTTTTTTCAATCAGATCGGTAACATGTGTTTCTGCCGGACCGCCGTGAGGTGGATTATATTTGAAGCCGCCGTCACGAGGGGGGTTATGTGAAGGAGTGATGACGATGCCGTCCGCCAGAGCCGTAGTGCGCCCGGCATTCCAGCTCAGGATGGCGTGCGAGATAGCCGGGGTCGCTGTGTACATCCCGGCGGGAGCAACGCAGACATGCACGTCATTGGCCACCAGAACCTCAAGAGCAGAACGAAAGGCCGCCTCTGACAGGGCATGGGTGTCGCCACCCAAAAAGAGCGGCCCGTCAATGCCATTGGCCTTGCGGTAGTCGCATACGGCCTGGGTGATGGCATAGATATGCTCTTCATTAAAGGTTTGCAGCAGCGAAGAGCCGCGATGCCCGGATGTGCCAAACGACACCCGCTGCGCCGGAACGGCGGGATTGGGAAATTCAGTAAAATAGGCGCTGACTAGAACAGGAATATTTTCAAGGTCTTCCGGCGTAGGGAATTCTCCGGCCCTGGCATGAACTACAGGCATGACGTACCTCCACTGTTTTTACAAATTAGCATAGTGGATTAGTGCTTGTCACGCGCCAGGCACGCGGAAATACAGGCGTAAAAAAGGGGTCGCCCCGTTGCGGGGCGACCCCAAAATCAGGGGTTGGCGTAATGCCGTCCCTATTTACCGAGAGGCACAGTGCGGAAGGCAACATCACCACGCCGCGAAATTTGCAGCATGATGGCTCCGCGCTTGACTCCCTCCTCGTTCACAATTTTTGACAGCGCCGCAGACGTGTTCACAGGCTTCAGGTTCGCCTTGAGAATTACGTCTCCGGGGCGCAGGTCAGCCTCGGCGGCAGGCTTGTTGGCAGCCACATCAACGATGAGCAGACCTTCGTTCTTGTCGATCTTCATATCACGACGTTCGGCGTCATTGAGAGGACGCACCGAAATGCCGAGCAACCCTTCGCTTTGCTTGGCTTCACCCTTGCTTCCGGCAGCAGCCTGGGAAGCGGACTGGCGTTCGCCCAAGGTGACCGTAAGGTCCATGGTCTTGCCGTCACGCCAGACCTTGATGACGGCCTGACTGCCGGGAACTTTTTCGGCAATGGCGCGCAGTAGTGCTGAAGCGTCATCAATATCCTTGCCGTCCACGGCCACGATTACGTCGCCGTCCTTCATGCCGCCCTTGGCTGCCGGCTCATTTTCCATAACGCTGCCGATAAGAGCGCCCTTGGCGTCCTTCATGCCCAAAGCCTTGGCCGCGTTTTCTTCAACATCCTGAATGGTCACGCCGATCCAGCCACGGCTGACCTTTTTGCCGCTCTTGATCTGGTCGATGATTTTGGCGGCCATGTTGCTGGGGATGGCAAAGCCAATGCCCTGCCCGCTGGCAATAATGGCCGTATTGATGCCTACCACCTGTCCCTGCATGTTCAGCAGCGGGCCGCCACTGTTGCCGGGATTGATGGAGGCGTCAGTCTGAAGGAAGTTGTCAAAAGGACCAGCGTGGATATTACGGTTTTTGGCAGAAAGAATGCCAGCAGTTACCGTGTGATCCAGGCCAAAGGGGTTGCCAATGGCCAGCAGCCATTCGCCGACATTAAGCTCATCGGAATTGCCAAAGACCAGAAACGGCAGTTCTTTTTTTGCATCCACCTTCAGCAGGGCCAGATCTGTTTCTTCATCCGCGCCAATAAGGTTGGCCGTAAAAGATTCACTTTTACCGTTCTTCTGGTCCAGCGTGACTCGGATGACATCGGCATCGGCCACCACGTGGTTGTTGGTGACTATATAGCCGTCAGCCGACACCAAAAAACCCGAGCCAAGCGATTTCTGCTTGGATTGGGGCCTTTTGCCGTCGCGCCTGCCGCCAAACTGATCAAAAAATTTGTCAAAGCCTGGGGGCATATTGCGGAACATCTCTCCGAAAAGCTCCTCAGAGCCGCCACCACTGGTGGTCGTTTTTTCAGTATTGATATTGACGACCGCTGGGCCGCTTTTAGCGGCCAGTTCGCTGAAGTTCGGCAGGTTTACTGCCTGGGCAAACTGAGCCGTCACCACAAAGGTAACGGCCAGCAGCCCTGTTAAACATCTTTTTATGAACATGGAAAAACTCCTAGTTACTTGTTTTGCATAGCCTTATGCAAAGCTTGTGCCAGTGTGTTTATCCCGGTGTTTTCAGCAGCTCTGCCAATATTGGCGTGCTGTTTCCAAGCCTTGTCGTCCGCCGTTGCCGAGGCATCGCTGCCTTCAGGGGCCAGGCTGATGCGGCGCGCGGCGGTATCGAGATTTTGTACTATTAGGGTGACACTGTCGCCCTTGTCCAATTTGCTGTACTGACCGGAATTTTTGGCGTTCTTGATGACGCCTGCTGGCAAAAGACCGGTAATGCCGGGTGCGAGCGCGATGAAGAGTCCATGCGGGCTGCGCCCGTCGACCGTTCCCTGCACAAGTGATCCTACGGCAAAGCGCTGGGCGGCGTCCTGCCAGGGGTCGCCCTCAGCTTCGCGCAAACTCAGTGAAATACGGCGGGATTCGCTGTTGATGTCTTTGATTTTTACGGCGACACTGTCGCCAACCTGAACTATCTCTTCAGGTTTTGTGACGCGTTTGGTCCACGACAATTCAGAAATGTGCGCCAGACCTTCAATTCCAGGCAGAATTTCAACAAACACGCCAAAGGGGGCCAAGCGCACTACCCGCCCCTGCACAATGGCCCCGGCCTCAAGCTTCTGGTCCACATCCTGCCAGGGATCACCTTGGGCCTGTTTGCGTGAAAGGGAGATGCGCACCTGCCCTTTGTCATTTTTACTGATGGAGAGAACCTTGGCGCGCACAGTGTCTCCCAGAGAAACTGCTTCGTCCGGAGCGCCCACGCGCGACCAGGAAAGCTCCGAAAGATGGATCATGCCTTCAACAGCAGAATCCAGTTCCATAAAAGCGCCAAAAGGTGCAAAACGGGATATTTTGCCTTCAACGGTGTCGCCGACATTGAGTTTTTCAAATAATACTTCAAGTTGTTCCTGCCGTTCGCGGTCAAGAAGGGCCCTGCGGGAAACGACAATATTGCGTCCCCTGTTTTCAACCCTGATAACGAGGAACTGCAAGGTGCGCCCCACAAGGGATTCCGCTTCTTCAGTAGCGGCAAGACCAATCTGGCTGCCCGGACAGAATGCGGTTTTACCCATAACTTCAACTGTATAACCGCCCTTGCAGGTCCCAGCGATGCGGCCTTCAACGGGCAATGCCGCGTCACGCGCTTCTTCCAGCGCAGCCACCCCGCTGCCGCTCATGGAGCGGGAAAGGCGGATTTCTTGTGATGAAACACCGATTACCCATGCTTCCACGGTGTCTCCGGGGCCCGCGGTTTCCTTGCCTTCAGCGTCAAGGATGTCTTTTCGTTCCATAATGCCGTCGACCTTTATGCCCACGTCAACAAACACGCTGTCACCAGTAATGGCGATAACTGTGCCTGTCACTTTCTGGCCAGTCTGAAGACGGTGTCCAGAAGTTTCATGGGCTGCCAGCATGGCGGCAAAATCCTCAACGCCTTCCTCCTGCATGGAGGCCGCGAACTTTTCCTGGGTCATATTTCCTGCTCCTTAAAGCTGGGCTTATTTGCTCAAGTTAACAATTATACTTCAGACGGCCGCAGAAAACAACGATGTTTTGCTTGCTCCGGCATAAAATTGCTCAATTATATTATGTTGATAAATTTTTTCTTGGGGTCAGGTTGGTCGCGGTCCGCTACGGGCCATAAGCAGGCGCTGCCCGGCCAGGAGCAGAGCAGGTTTCAACCTGCAATGCACAGATGATTCGCTTTGTGTAGCCAAAGGCCGCATCGCGGTCATGCGACACGGCCCTTGACCTTGTCAGCTGCAGCTGACCGAAATTTTTATGAGGAGCGTGCTACTGGAACAGCTCTTTTTCCGGCACGGCATGTTCAATCCGATCTTCAACTTCGATGCCTTTCGGGGGAGTGAAAGAAAATTCCGAGGCCTTTACGTTGACATCAGGCGCAAAGCTGGTGAAGCGAATTTCATTACCGTTGCCATAGAAGTCCAGTATGTTGGCCCTCTTGATATATCCAGTATCGGGTTCAACCCAGATAATGGCCTCAACCATTTGCGGGGCTGGCTCTTTGGGAAAAAGGCGCAGCTTGGCCAGGCCGTCTTCCTTGCCCTCGGATTTCACATCAAAATCTTTGGTCAGGGCGGCCTGCCCCGTGATCACCTGAATAATGCTACGTGAATCCTGCACCAGAGTAAGGGGATAGCGGTAAGCGATCTCTTCGTCCGGCAGGTAGTTCCAGATTTCCTTGCCAGTGACCACAAGCGTTTCCTCATGGGGCTTGGCAGTCTGCCAACGGATAAGCAGAGGTTTTTTGAACAGCAGTTTACCCTGCCGCTTTTCTACAGAACCACTTTCCTTGTGTGTGAGGGTCTGTTCAAAGTCGGCTGAAAATGAGCCGGTTTTTTCGTAGCGGGCCTGAATGGCCGCAGCCATATCAGCAGCGAATACCTGCGTAGCCGGAACTATGGAAAAAGTCAGGGTCAGGGCGACCGCCAGTGCGCATATCTTACGCATACAACCTCCACAGTCCACCAGGGCTTTGACCACATGGCAACAAACTGTAGTAAGAATTTTTACTGTCATTTTACGACTGCGCGGGGCTTGCTGCCGTCCGCCGGGCCAATGATGCCGTCGTGTTCCAACTGCTCAACCAGACGCGCCGCCCGGTTGAAGCCGATTTTGAAGCGGCGCTGCACCAGGGATATGGACGCCCGGCCCTGCTCGCTCACAAAAACCTGTACTTCGCCGTACAGTGGGTCCTGAGCCGCGTCGCCACCACCGCCGTTTGCGCCTCCCATGGCGGCATCCAGCCCCCATTGAGCAAAATCCACCTTATAGGATGGGCTTAAGTGGCGCTTCCAGTGGTTCACAACGTCCTGCACTTCCTCATCACTCAGGAAGGGGCCGTGCAGGCGTTGCAGCCGCCCACCGCTGGGCTTGAACAGCATGTCTCCCCGGCCAAGCAGATGTTCGGCCCCCACCTGATCAAGGATGGTGCGCGAGTCGTGCTTGGAGGTCACCTGAAAGGATATGCGGCAGGGAAAGTTCGCCTTGATCAGGCCAGTAACAACGTCCACGCTTGGCCGTTGCGTCGCCAGAATCAGGTGGATGCCCGCGGCACGAGCCAGTTGCGCCAGGCGTACGATGCTGGTTTCCACCTCGCGGGCGGCCGTCATCATGAGGTCAGCGAGTTCGTCAATGACAATGACCAGATAGGGCAAAGGCTCCAGGTCTGAAAAATCCGGAGGTAAATCGTCCTTGTAGGCGGCAAGCTTTTGATTAAAGCCCGCAACGTTACGTACGCCAAGACGCGCCATGGCCGCATAGCGGCGGTCCATTTCATGAACGGCCCAGTCCAGAGCGTTCTTGGCCTCGTTCATTTCCGTGACAACAGGATGCACCAGGTGAGGTTCATCCGCATAAACAGCCATTTCGATGCGCTTGGGGTCGATAAGCAGGAGTTGCATGTCCTGCGGCTGGGTACGGTAGAGCAGACTGACGAGGATGCCGTTGAGGCATACGCTTTTTCCCGCGCCTGTGGCTCCAGCCACAAGCAGGTGAGGCATGCGGGTCAGATCGGCCATAAATGGCTTGCCGGCAATGTCCTTGCCAAGAATCATGGTCAGGGGGCCGCAGCCGGTACGGAAGGCCTCGCAGGAGGCAAGTTCCCGAAAGTTTACGGTTTCGCGCTGTTCATTGGGGATTTCAATGCCAACAGTGTCAGAACCGGGAATGGGCGCCTGAATGCGAATGGCCACCGCCTTGAGGGCCAGCGCAAGGTCGTCGGTCAGGTTGGCGATACGGCTCACGCGAATGCCGGGAGCCGGACGAACTTCAAACATGGTAACCACCGGCCCGGGGGTTATACGCACAAGTTCGCTTTGAATGTCAAAATCATTAAGGCAGGCCATGAGGGTCTGCCCTCGTGCCTGAAGGTCTTCTCGGCTGAGTCCGCCTGCCTGAGGCGATGGCGGAGCCAGCAGGTCAAGGCCGGGAAGCGGAATTGCCGCTTTTTTACGAAATGGCGCAGTAACCTTGTCCACAAGCCCGGTCTTTGAGGAAGAGTCCTGGGGGCGAGACGCCGCAGGTCGGTCTTTGGCCGCTGACGGCCCGGACGCGGGCGCAGCCTCGCTGGACGTGCCTTCTGTCGTGCTGCCGTAATCATCCGTATCAGATTCGGCGCGAGACGACTGGGCTGCTGAAGGAGCCTTGCCGGAGCGGCTTGCCCCTTTTACCAGCGGTTGCCCATTCAGATCCTGCGCGACAGCAAAAGGATCGTCCTCATGGTCTTGGCTGGCGGGCACAAACGGAGCCGCCGGTTCGGGGCTGTTCGCCGCTGCTCTGCCTGAAGCAGAAACTTTTTCGCTATCAACGTCATAGACATCCGGCAACGAGTCAGCAGTCGGGTGAATATCACCCAACTTGTCGCGCCATCGGGCCAAAAACGACCAATCGGGCCAGGAAAATTTGAACTTTGATGTTGCGGCCGCTTTTTCTTCCTGCACAGGAGTCAGAGTATGCTGCACTATTTCAGGCTGCACCTGCTGGCGGGCGGACTGCCCTGAGCCCGACTTGCCGGCCTTGTTTCCGTTCTTGCCAGCGGCTTCTGGCGGGGTAGCCCCATCAGCGGCGGCCAACCTGGCTTCAAGTCGTTGGCGCAAGGCGTGAAACAGCCGGCCGGCCAAACCGAACCATGAGATGTTCCATGCCAGTTGCAGTCCGGCAAGAAAAATAAAAATCCAGACAATGGCTGAGCCGCCAGGGCTGAGGTAGAGGCTGGCATTGCGGTGTAAAGCACTGCCGACCATGCCGCCGCCCCACACGTCGCCGATGGAAAAATCCCATGCAGCGCCAGTGACGAGCAGGCAGATCGTCAGCAGAAAGAAGCCGCACCAGCGCCACCAGTGCATGCCATATGCAGGAGAAACGTAGGCCGCTCCCAGTGCGCCAAAAACCAATGGGCAAAGGAAGGCGGCCACGCCAAATACATCGTTGAGAAAACCCGCAGTGTACGCGCCAAAAAGGCCAGCCTTGTTGTGCACTTCAACTGATCCACTGACCACATGGTTAAGGCTGGGGTCATTGGCGTCAAAGCTGAGCAGGCTGAGCATAAGCAGCAGCGCCCAGAAGAGCAGAAAAAGGCCAAGAAGTTCGCGGCTGAATTTATGGGCGTCCGTGGGGCTACCCTCCCGAACCGGTCATTATTCCCGGCCCAGGTATTCCTTGGAGCGGGTGTCCACTTTAATGCGGTCACCTTCGTTAACAAAAATGGGAACCTGAACAACAAGGCCTGTTTCGAGCTTGGCGGGTTTGGTGACGTTGCTGACAGTGTCACCCTTGGCGCCGGGCTCGGTTTCCACAACAGTCAGCACCATGCTTACCGGAATGTCAATGTCCAGCGGGCTGCCCTTGTAAAGCAGTACGCGGCATTCCTGGCCGTCTTTCAAAAAACCCTCTTTGCCGTCAGTGGTTGCGAGGGACATTTGCAACTGCTCGTATGTGGTCATATCCATAAAAATGAGTTCGTCATCCTGGCGATACAGGAACTGCATGTCGCGGGTTTCAAGGTCGGGCTTGCCGACCTTTTCACCGGAGCGGAAGGTGATGTCCTGCATGCGGCCAGTGAGTATGTTACGCAGCTTGGTGCGTACCATGGCGCCGCCCTTGCCGGGCTTGAAGTGCTGAAAGTCCACAATTTCGTAAGGGATGCCTTCTACTTCAATTTTAAGGCCCTTGCGAAAATCCGTGGTTGAATACATAGTTACCTCCTACTTGTCGCCGCTTACCGGCATAAACTGGCATTAAGGCCGGTCATTTGCCAACAGGGGCAAGAGCGGCTACCTTGTACGGAAGTGCTTTGAAGGAAATCACGTTTCCGAACTGTAAATTTTTGCCGAAAATTGAGCACTTGTCAATACTCAACTCTCAAGTATCACATGAGGTTTTTATGGCTGTCAGCCTTACGCTGGAAAGCACGGCTTATACACTGGATCAGCTCACTGCCCGGCCTGAAGCGCAGATAGCCCTTGCTGGCCGTTCCAATGTCGGCAAATCTTCTCTTATCAATGCGTTGGCTGGCAGAAAAAAGCTGGCCAAGGTCAGTTCCACGCCCGGTAAAACCCGCTCTGTCAATTTTTACCTGGTGGAACCGCTGAATTTTTATCTTGTGGACCTGCCAGGCTATGGATATGCCCGGGCCAGTCATGGTGAACGCGAAAAGTGGGCCAAGCTGCTGGAACGGTACCTCGTTGAGTGCGCCAGTCTCAAAGCTCTTGCCTTGCTGCTTGACTGCCGCCTGACTCCCCAGCAGCTTGACCTGAATCTTGCCTCGTTTGCGCAGAGAAACCGCCTGTCCCTGGTGCCCATACTGACGAAAGCCGACAAATGCAATCAGCGTGAACGCTCGGCGCGGCAAAAGGAATGGCAGGATATACTGGGCATCTGTCCCGTGCTGACCTCATCCAGTAGCCGATTGGGCATTGATGCCTTATGGCGCGCACTGGCGCAGGCGGCCGGGGTTGAAGCGCCAATCATCAAGGCTCCGTAGCACCCCCCTGGCGAAAAAAGCGCGAATGCTCTACTCCGCCGCTTTTGCGCCCGGCTCCATATGGATGATAATACGTCCCAGTTGCGGAATGCTCAGCCGTAATTGTTTTTCCAGGCGCATACACACTGTATGCGCCTCTTCAACTGTTAGTGCCGGAGCAATATCGCAGTGAAAGCAGATGCAGACTCCCTGTTCCGGCAATTCGTAGACTGAAAATTTGTGCGGGTTTGTGACCAGCGGCTCCTTGGCAATGGCGATTTCAATTTCACGCCAGGCCATTTCCGCGTATGACAACGACACAGATGCTCCATAGGCCAGGGCACAGGCTGCTCCTTCCGGTTCAAGGTGGCTCACCACCTCCATTTGCGGAATCGCGGCATGCAAGGCTTTTTCAAAATTCTTGACCCGTTCGTAGGCCTGAACAAAAGGCAAGTCGCCGGGAAGCTCCACGTGCAGGTCTATATGGCAGACCTCAGCCGCGCGGAGAATATGCACGTTATGCACTGCAAGGCCGTGATTCCAGGCTGTAAACTGCACCTGCGCAAAAGGATCGCAGTGTCTGTCGGCATCGGCGCTGTGGGGTTCAACATGGACGGTCACATCCGCTCCCTCCAGCACGCGCGCCACGGCCTGCTCCGCTTCGTGGGCCAGACGGTGGCCTTCACTCACCTTTATGCCCGGCTCAACGCCAACTGTCAGGTCGACAAAGCTGACGGGGCCGCTGGAGCGCAGGCGCACATCCCGCACGTCTGTGATGCCCTTTACCTTGGTAACAGCCGCGATGACGGCCTGCTGTTCGCGGGTGGAGCCGGAATCCATCAGCGTGTCGACAGCCTGCATGGCCATGCGAACACTGGCGCGAAAGATTATCGCCGCCACCAGCAGTGCGGCCACAGTGTCGGCCTGTACCAGGATTTCGTGCAGAGGGCCGGGCAGGTTGAGCGCAGAAGCCACCCATACCGCGAGAACCCCTACCAGCACCACGGCCGAAGACAGGATATCTGTCGAAAAATGCAGGGCATCCGCTTCAAGCGCCTGGCTTTTATATTTTTGGGCCACCCGGCGCAATATGCGCACCCTGTTCACATCAATAATTATGGAAAGAGCCATAACGCCAACGCCCCATAACGATGGCGTCACAGGACTTTCACCAGCCATCAGGCGATGCGCCCCCTCGTACACAACCCAGAAGCACGTCAGGAACAACAGCAGTGTTTCGGCCAGGGCAGAAAGATTTTCTATTTTGCCATGTCCATAGGGATGACGCGCATCAGCGGGCTTGGAGGCTATGCGTACCGCCGCCAGAGTCATGGCCGCTGCCAGAAGATCCAGGCCGCTGTGCAATGCTTCGGACAAAATGCCGAGGCTGTTGGTGTGCAAGCCAACAATAAGCTTGACGGACGTAAGGGCAAAGGCGGCCCACAGCGATGCAAGCGCTGCGCGATTTTTTTCAGTACTGGCTTCCAGGGGCACGGCCATGATGACTCCACTGGTAAAAAAAAGCCCCCGAAGGGGCTTTTTTTATTTTGGTTACAACCACTTAAACCATTCTCGCCAAGAGCCTTGACGCTTTTGCCGCGTTTCTACAGCCTGTTCTTCTTTATAGTTGTGGTAGGCTGCCAGGCTTTTTTCTTTGGCATGTTCTGCCACTTCGGGCACGTCCTGGAAATTCTTTATGATGAATTCGTAACGGTGCCAGGCAGGACCATATTTTTTCATGTGCCAGAAGACATCGGCGATGTAGAGTTCATGCTCAGCCATAAGCTTGCGGCAGGTAAGCATGTGCTCTTCGGCGCCCTTGGCATACGGAGAATCAGGATACATCTGATGCAGCCTGTTGAAGTAATCATAGGCTTCCTGAAGCTCGGTGGTCGCCCGGTCAACAGAGCGGAACTGCTTCATCAGGGACATGCCCGTCTGATACAGCACATAGGGTATGGCCTCATGCCTTGGATGCAGGGATTCAAAATCCTTGTAGCTTTCAGCGGCAAGCTCGTATTCCTCATCGAGGAAGTAGGCGTCGCCCAATGACAGCTCTGCATCAATAGTATAAGGGCTGAATGGATACGTATCGCGCAGTTTGTTGTACAGCTCCACGGCACGCACATAATTTTTTTCACTCATGGCGTCGTTGGCGGCCTCAAAAATTTCTTGCGCGGTGTCTTCGGCTGGCGGAAGATAGATCATATCAATAATGCCGCAACCGGAAACCATGAGCATGCTCATGGCAAGCAAAATAGAGCGAAGCAGTTTTTTATGCATGGAGCTGTTCCAGGAAGACAAATGCCGCTTGTGCGGCGGTTGCGCCATCGCCGGCGGCAGTGATGACCTGGCGGCAAAGCTTTGAGCGAATGTCGCCAGCGGCAAAAATGCCGGGGATATTGGTGCGCATTTCCGTATCAGTCACAATAAAGCCCTGTGCATCAAGCTCAATGCCTTGTGGCAAAAAGTTTGTCACAGGAGCAAAGCCTACATAAATAAAAAGCCCGTCAACTGCCAACAATTTTTCCTGGCCAGTCTGGAGATTCTTAACGGTCAGACCAGTCAGATGATCTTCGCCGTGCAACTGGGTAATGACGGAACTGCGTAAAAGGTCTATCTTGTCGGGCATGCTTTCAAGCCTGTCCTGATAAACCTTGAGTCCGCGGAAACTGTCACGCCTGTGAATGAGGTGAAGTTTGCTTACCAGCCTGGAAAGATACAGGCTTTCTTCCATTGCCGCATTACCGCCGCCAACCACAGCCACTGTCTGGTTGCGAAAGAAGTTGCCATCACAAAGGGCGCAGTACGAAATGCCTCGCCCGCGCAGCCTGTCTTCACCTTCCAGGCCAAGCTGGCGGTGTTTGGCGCCAGAACACACAAGCACCACTTTGCACAAATAGTCTTCTTCAACTGTATGCACGGTAAACTGACCCGCCGAACCGGAAATGGATTCAACCATTATGGCGGGTCGGTCTACCGTCAAACCTTCGAGATGCTCCGTAAAAAGGTCTGCAAGCTCGTAGCCCTTGATGCCTTTGGGAAAGCCCGGATAGTTCTCCAGCGCCTCAGTCTGCAGCAGTTGACCACCGGATGTCAGCTGCTCAGGCAAGAGGACGCTGCAGCCGGACCGCGCCAGATACATGGCTGCGGTAACGCCGGCAGGACCGCCGCCGATCACAACGGCATCATACGATTTCATGCCAAGGCCTTATTGTCGAGCAGGTCTTTCATGGCGGCCTTGGTTACAGCGCCAGTGATCTGTTCGATGGTTTCGCCATTCTTAAAAAGCACCAGCGTGGGGATAGCCCGGATGCCGAACTTTGTGGGGGTAGCGGGATTTTCATCCACGTTCATCTTAACGATGCGCACCTTGCCAGCATATTCGGTCGAAAGCTCGTCAATAATGGGACCAACCGCGCGGCAAGGACCGCACCAGGGGGCCCAGAAGTCAAGCAGAACCGGCAGATCGGACTTGAGGACAACACTTTCAAAGGTGGCATCAGTGACCTGTTCAGCCATTACTATACTCCTTCGGTTGCTATGTGTCGCTCTGCATGCCCGCCAAGGCAACGTGCAGATGCGGAAAACCAGGGTCCGGGGTGAAAAAACCCGAGGCCTTTGTATTGACTAAGAGTAGTTTCCAACGACCTGACTGTCAAGACAATCTCATGTTTCTGGCGGGTTGTTGGCGGACTTTCAGCAGCGCAGCATATCATCCGGAACGGTTCGTCCGCGCGGGATGGTTTCCATCTGTAACGTATGGAAATATCCTTCTTTTCCAATCAACCATCCAGCGTAGGCAATCATGGCCGCATTATCGGTACAGAGGTGCGGACTCGGAAAAAGCGCTCTGCCTCCCCTGCTTTCCATCAGATTGGCAATGCGCTGGCGTAACAAAGAATTGCAGGCTACCCCACCTGCCAGAATCACGGTGTCCAGTTGCGGATTGCTGTCCAGAGCTCGTTCTGTTTTTACGCGGAGCGTATCCACAACCGCCGCGTTAAAGGCGGCGCAACAGTCTTTCAGCGCCTGGGGGGCGTCGTCCACCGAGCAGAGGGGACGGGGCCAGGTGGCAGGTTGAAGCGCCTGCTGTATGTAGCTGCTGGCTGCCGTTTTCAGGCCGCTGAAACTGAAGTCCAGATTGTCGTTATCAAGGTAGGGACGCGGAAAGGCTATGCCGTCAGCCTTGCCTTCACGCGCCAGAGCGTCCATGAGCCGCCCGCCTGGGTACGCCAGGCCAAGCACTTTGCCCACCTTGTCAAAAGCCTCGCCGGCAGCGTCATCCAGCGTCCGCCCCAGAGTGACGCACTTCCAGGGTGCTTCCATGCGATAAAGATGGGTATGGCCGCCGGAAACAAGCAGCCCCAAAGCAGGGAAAGCCAGCGGATGCTCAAGCCCGACCGCAAGCAGGTGGGCATGAAGGTGGTTGACGCCAAGCAGGCGTACCCCCAAGCCCAGGGCGAGACCTTTGGCAAAGGCCACTCCCACCAGCAGGCTGCCAAGCAACCCCGGCCCCCGCGCCACGGCCACCAGATCAAGATCTGAAGGCTTTTTGCCACTTCGGCGCATTAATGCGTCAAACAAGGCGCCAATGTAGCGATAGTGTTCACGTGAAGCCAATTCGGGCACCACGCCGCCAAACAGGGCATGCATGTCTGCCTGTGTGGCCAAAACAGAATGCAGCAGCCGCCCATCTTCCACCAGGGCTAATGCGGTTTCATCACAGGAGCTTTCAACTCCAAGGCAAAGCATTATATGATCTCGCTTTTACAATAAAAGCCGGAGCCATGACGGGCGCGGCTCCGGCTTCACGACAACTTGCTAGAAAGCAGCCAGGTTGGCATGCCGGGCATAAATATTTTCCACAGCCTCCACGTCCTTGGCCGAGCCGATGAACAAAGGCGTCCGTGCGTGCAGGCGGTCCGGCACTCTTTCAAGAATGCGCCCCCTGCCGTCACTGGCCTTGCCCCCGGCCTGTTCCGCAAGAAAAGCCAGAGGGGCGGCTTCACACATAAGACGCAACTTGCCATTGGGCTTGTGGGTGTTTGGCGGGTACATGTAAATACCGCCATTAATGAGGGTTCGATGAAAATCGGCAACAAGCGCGCCCACATAGCGGGAAGAATACGGCGTGCCGTCCGAAGTTTCACACCCGTGGAACCAGTTGACGGCCTCACGGGCGGGGGCGTCCCAATTCTTCCAGTTGCCCTCGTTGACGGAATAGATGGAGCCCTGTTTGGGAATGCACATGTTGGGATGCGAAAGCAGAAATTCCCCCACACCAGGGTCAAGCGTGAATCCGTGTACGCCCTGCCCCGTGCTGAGCACCAGCATGGTGGAGGGCCCGTAGAGGATATATCCCGCGGCCACCTGCTTGAGGCCCGGTTGCAGCACTTCATCCAGTGTCACTTCGCCCGAATGGCCCTCTGGACGCCGCAAAATGGAAAAGATGGTGCCCACGTTGATATTCACGTCAATATTGGAGGAACCATCAAGGGGGTCAAAGATGAGAATGTAATCGCCCCGTGGGAATTCCGGGCTGACGCGGATCAGCTCAGCCTCTTCCTCTGAACTCATGGCGCACAAAGCGCCGCAGCGCTCCATCCGGTACAACATGATGCGGTTGGCGATGGTGTCAAGCTTTTGCACGTTCTCGCCTTGCACATTAACTTCTCCGGTGCCGCCTAGAATATCAAGCAATCCGGCTTTGTTGATACGTCGGGAGATGCTTTTTCCCGAAAGGATGAGATCATAGAGCAATCCGGTAAATTGTCCGGTGGCCTGTGGAGTGCGCTTTTGGTGCAGCAGCAGATGTTCCGTGACCGTGATGTCAGCCATATGGCCTCCTGCAACAGAGAAATTGTGCTGTGAAACAGAAAACTTGCGCCGCCCCGGGGCGGCGCAAGTTTATATTGATATGCGTCAGTTCCGAGGCCCGAAGGGACTTGGGCGTCCGCCCGGCAAAACATCCGGCACGGCCGGATCGCCCGATGATTCTTCGGGCTTGGTCGCGCTTTTGGCGGTGTCGGCCGGGGCCGTGCTTGCAGCGGGCGCAGACGACTCCTGCTTTTGAGGCGCGGCTTTCTCTACCGGCGCTTCCGGCTTGGCAGCCGCCTCGGCAGGCTGGCTTTGAGTGGAGCCGGATGTTGGAGCATCAGGCTTCACGTCATCGGCCTTACCCTTGGATTCGTCATTATCACGAGGGCCAAAGGGGCTCGGCGCAACAACGCGAGGCTGTTCTTCACGCGGACCGAAGGGACTCGGCGCGACGACTCTGGGGATATCCCCTTCCGGACCCCCAAGCCCGCCAGGTCTGCTTTGCGGCACAGCTTCACGTCTGGGCCTTTGGGCCCTTTCCACGGGGACATTCTCGCCTTCAAGCTGGCGTTCCTGAACCTTGGCTTTTTCAGCTCTTTTGTTTTTGAGCAGAACACTGTCGCCGCTGCCAGGCTGGATGTCGTGGGAAGGTCCGCCCGCAGTCTGCGCAGACGGCTGCCCAGAAGCGTTGACGGCATCAGCGGGGGTGGGCATGGCGACGGCGTCGGGGCCCAGTTTTTTGCTCTTGCGCTCAGGCTGCGGCGGAGGAGGAAGCTTGGAGCGTTCCTTGGGGAAGAAGGCCAGACCTTGCTCCACACTGCCACTGCCTTCAGGGAAGGTGCCCTTCTCAGCCACTGCGAAAATCAGAGGCAAATTGCCAAGATAACGCACCATGTAATAGAACGTGCCGTTTACGTTGGTGCACGTGCCGGAAGAGCTTTTTGTGACAACCTCTTCCCAGTTCACGCCAGCCAGAGGCGTGGCGGCAAAATCATACTTTCCGGGCCACAACAGAGCGTTGGGGGAAAGGATGACCACATTTTGCGAGCTGCTGGAATACTGCATGAGGGCGCGCATATCGAAGTAGGTCGCGACCACGCCGAGAAAGTCGACGCCGTCATACAGAGGAGCGGCAAGCAGAACCTCCGGGCCCAGCGGCGAAGGCTGAACATCGGCGCGAAGAGCACGGCTGCTCTGTTTTTTGTCTTCGTACAGCAAAGGAATGAAATCCAGCTGTTTCATGGGATTGGCGGGTTCCTGACCAAGGATGGTGCCGTCGTACTTTACGCCGGCAAAACCGCTGACCCATGGGAAATTGCTGAAAAATGCAGTGATCCAGTCACGAGTCGGGGGCTTGTCGGCATTGAGCATGACGCGTTCAAGACGGCTCAGCTCCACGTCTACCCCCATCATGCTGTGGGTCAGAGCCAGAGCCTGCGGTGAAAGTTCGCCTTTTTCGTCATAGTCCACCGATGCTGGCGGGCTGACATAGGTGTTCCAGAAGCCCTTGGTGGACTTCCACACATTTTTGGTTGGCTGGTATGAACTGCATCCTGTAACCAGAAATGCAGCGGTAGCCAGCATGAGTATGGTCCGCAGATATGATTTGAACACCGTATTCTCCCTCAGCTTTAGAACAGTCCGCATGCAATCGTCATCTGTCCTGCGCGAATGGTAAAGGCCACCAGGCAAAGATCATCTGCTTTGCCTCTGGCTGCATATAATGCGAAAAATCGGCCTTGATAATTGGTTTAGCTGTGCGCCCTTGCCTCAACCCGTTCGGCCAAGGCCTCAAGCATGCTTATAAGCTTATCCTTGCCGGTGGATCCCCCTGTTTCGGCGGGCTCCTGCGTCTGCTCCACAGGCGGCGCGCTGCCCAGACGCGCGTTAAGCGTGGCTATTCGCTGCCGCAGATCAGCACTCTCTTCAGGTGCGGTGGCGACAGCGGCCAATTCATGATAAATATCCAGCGCTCCCTTGATGTCGCCCTGCTCTGCCAGTACTTCGGCCATTGAACGCGTCCGCAACGAAAAACGCTCCTCACTGTCGTCAGCCTCTTCACCGGCGTGCGCGGTTCCTTCAGTTGCGTTTTCCCCGGATGGAGCTTCATCATAGGGGCTCTGCGAGGGAGCATCCGCAGCGTCATCGCTGAAAGAGCGCGCTGTTATGGAATGCAGGGGCGCCTCAGGTGACGCGCCGTCCTCGCCTTCATCCGGATCAAACGTGTCCAGTTTTTCATGGACCAGGTGGTCGGCAACCACGGGATCAGTGCCGGGGTCTTCATGCGTCAGATGCTCGTGCGCCAGGCGCACGGCAGAGAATGCGTCTCCATCGGTTCCCGCGGCATCGGCATAGGTGGCATCCTGCGATTGAGCGGGGGGGCGGTGCTGCTGGGCGGGAATATCCTGTTGTCCGGAAGGAGAAGGCAGCGCAACTGATTCAGACGACAGCGAGGCTTCATGCCCGGAAACATATGTGCGCATGGAATCTTCATGTGAAACTTGAAGATTTTTGATTTCGTCTATTGTCGGATGGCGAGCGTCAGACCCCGCCGCTGGCGCATCGTGCCCGAGCAGGCTGGTGATGCCCTGATCCAGCACTTCCCGCAACGACACTGGCCCTTTTGCAAAATTGAGGGCCAGAAAACGCATAACGGCAGCGGTGTCAGGAGACTGGCCAGAGGTCAGAGTGGTGGCGGCCCACGCCTGCCAGAACCCCGAATAGGCCGTGAACATGCGGCTGAGTTTTTCTACCTGGGCCTCACAAGAGGTTTGTTGGCCCGTTTTATAAAGCAGTTCAATCAGAAAGAGCCTCGCTTCAAGAAACTCGTCATGTCGCGCCAGACCTTGCTCCAAAACAGCCACAGCCTCTTCGGGGTATCCTTCTTCCACCAACAGCCGTGCCAGAGGAAAAAAAACCTTGGAGTTGGGCTCAAGCTCCAGAACTTCTTTATACCATTCTATTTTTTCCGTCATATATTACGGCTCCCGATGGGGTTTGGCCGATGCGTCAAAGAGGTAAAGCACCTCATTGTCTCGCACATAGTGCAGGCGCTGCCGGATCACTTTTTCCACATATTGGTTGTCGGACTGCAGGAGGCGGATTTCACGGCTGAGGGCCATGTTTTCCTTATCCAGGTCAGCTATCTGTTTTTCCAGGTCGGCATACTGTTTTTTGAGTTCACGATATTCAAGCAGGCCCGTAGGACCCCATACCGTACGGCTGAAAAGCACGATGCTTATGAGACCAAGCACGACAAGGATAAAGGAACGCCAGAACATTACTGTAACAGCCGTTTATTTTGTGGCTTCCCTTTGCGGGAAAGCTTGAGTTCAGCCAAAAAGGTAGCCGTGGCGTTTTCAAGCCGTCGCACATCCTCTTCAGCCAGTTTCATCTGATCCACCTGTGCAAGGTAATCCTTTAGCGAATTGAGTTCCATATCAAAGTAGCGCCCCCAGACCCCGGCGCGCATGTCTGGTTCCAATTCCAGAATGGTCTGGATGCAGTTTTTGAGGCGTATCTGCAACGTACTCATACTTTGTCGGAATCCTTACGCGCCCGTGTGCGGCGGTAAAAATCATAGCAGTAATTGGAGCCTGAGATGAGGGCCAGCGCCAGCGCTGCATACAAGAGCCACTCACCAACAGGGCTGAGGTCCATCCCCCAGAGTGGATAATGCAGTATCAGCGGCACGATGGCAAAAATTTGCAGAATGGTTTTGGCCTTGCCGAACTTGTCGGCGGCAAGCACTATGCCTTCGTCAATGGCTATGGTGCGCAGGCCGGTGACCACCAGTTCACGGCACACCATAATGATGACAACCCAGGCCGGGGCCCAGCCAAGCTTAACGAACATGATGAGAACGGAACAGATAAGTACTTTATCTGCCAGGGGATCCAAAAACTTGCCCATGCTTGTGACCATGTTGGAACGGCGGGCAACATAGCCATCGGCCCAGTCTGTCAGCGAAGCAAAAATAAAGGCCAACGTAGCGAGTTTACAGGTAACCGGCCCCTCGAAATACAGCAGTAAAACTACCAGAGGGGTCATAAGAATACGTAATAGCGTAATTTTATTAGCTAGATTAAGCATGTAGTTCTTTTTGACGCTCCCCGAGATTTTTTGTCCAAATAACATAAAAGCAAACAGGAGAAAAGAAGAAAAAACTCCCCTGCCGGGGCACTTAAAGCCCGGCAGGGGAGTTTATCTTTTTTGCGCTGAAGGCTCAATGGCGGGGGCACACACATCGGGTTGCGAAAAAATCCCGCACGAAAACAGCCGCATGGTCTGCGCGTTACTTGGAGCCCTTGCGAGTTTCAGGCGGCAGCTCTGCGCCTATGCATGCGTGGAGGCCAGGGCTTCCAGGCTGGTGTCGCAGGCAGAAGCGATGGCGTCGGCCAACTGCAGAAACGCCGTCTTGGCCGGGCTGTCTGCTTCAAGATAAACAACAGGCACGCCGCGATCGGCCGCCACCACTGTCGTCGGATCCAGGGGCACAGCGCCCAGAAACTTCAGCGCATACCGCTTGGCAAGTTCTTCTCCGCCGCCCTTTTTGAAAATGTCTATTTCCTGATGGCAATGCGGGCAGATCAGGCCGCTCATGTTTTCCACTACGCCCAGTATGTTTGAATTGGTGTACTGAAGAAAATTGATGGCCTTGCGCACGTCGGCCAGTGAAATTTCCTGAGGCGTTGTCACCACCACGCACAGCGCATCGGGGATGGACTGCATGACGGTCATATGCTCGTCGCCAGTTCCTGGGGGCGAATCAATGAGCAGAAAGTCGAGGTCCCCCCACTTAACGTCCGAGATGAACTGGCGTATGGCGGCCGTTTTTTTGGGGCCGCGCCACAGGATTGCCTGATCCTTGTCCTGAAGCAGAGAGTCCATTGAAATGACGGCGAGATTTTCATTGTAGGCCGCAGGCACCATGAGTTCGCCAGCCGGGTCCATTTCTACCGTGTTGGTGAGGCCAAGAAGATTGGGTACGCTCGGGCCGTGCATGTCGACGTCAAGGATGCCGACCTTGAAACCGCGCCGGGCCAAAGCGGCTGCCGTATTGACGGTAACCGAGCTCTTGCCTACCCCGCCCTTGCCGCTCATGACAAAAATCTTGTGTCGGATGTGCCCTAGCCTGTCAGCTATAACCTTGTCCTGCAGAGCCATAGGATCATTGCACTTTCCATCGCCCCCCTTGCCCGTTGAACTTGGGCAGGAAGAAGACGAGGAACAGGAGGAACAGGAAGCCATGATATCTCCTTATTTTTGGCGGGCGCCTGTATGGCTACCAGCCATGGTCGCCTACCAGGTCCACAAAAATGGCGGGGCCCATATCTTCACTCAGCATGCGTCCCTGCTCTTTGCGCAGGCGCATGAGCCTCTGCGCGCGAGGACGCGGCCCCACAGGAATAAGCAAAATGCCGCCTTCATCAAGCTGATCCGTCAGGGGACGCGGCACCTCCGGTCCACCTGCCGTAACAATAATCCGGTCAAACGGCGCAGCCTCTGGCATCCCCAGGGTGCCGTCACGCCGCTGCATGTGAATGCCGCGCAACCCCAGCTGCCGCAAGAGGCTTGCAGTGCTTTGATACAGTTCGCGCAGTCGTTCCACCGTAAAAACCGTGCAGCCCATGGTTGCCAGTATGGCAGCCTGATAGCCGGAACCCGTGCCGATCTCCAGCACCCGCAGGCCTCTGCGTACTTCCAGAAGCTGGCTCATCAGGGCCACAACATAAGGCTGGGAGATGGTTTGTCCATAGCCTATGGGAAGAGGCGTATCTTCGTAAGCCTGTGCCCGCAGGGCTTCCTGCACAAAAAGATGTCGCGGGACGGCGCCCATGGCGGCCAGGACCTCCGCGTCGGTGATGCCTCTGGCTTCAAGTTGCTCGCGCACCATGCGCCTCCGCAGACGTTTGGGGTCCACTGGGGAGGCTGCCGCGCGCTCTGGCGCTCTTATGCCTGGATGTCTGCTGTTTTGCATACTGCGGAAGTGAAAACAGATTTTTACCCTCAAGTCAATGCACGCTACGGCGCCGCGAGACTTTATAAATGTTCCAGACTTTTCCTTGAAAATTGGCGGCCTTTATGCAAGGCTTTTCCTCGAGCTTAATGAGGAGCCTGCAATGCGAAAGAAAAGTATGTTTTCAACTGTGCTTGGAGTTCTGGTGTTGGTCGTTCTAGGAGTGGGCGGCTATACTTTTTTCAAGGACCTTGAAGGTCCCATTATTGAAGTTTCTCCCAACACAGGCAGAGTGTCCCCCGCCAGTGTGCTTAAGATCAACATGCAGGATGTTTCAGGAATCAGGTCTGTTACAGTTGGCGTGAAAAAAAATAACGTGCTTAACGTTATTTTTAACAAACATTTTGATCAATACCTGCCTGAACGTACTGTTGAAGTCTCCCTCAAGGACGCCAACCTTCGCGAAGGCGCCTTTGACCTTGAAATACGCGCCACAGACGGTTCGCTTGCCGGTTTTGGTCAGGGCAATACCCGTACGTTGCAGCTTCCCATGCGCCTTGACACACAGCCCCCGCGCATTTCGGTCAAAACACTGCCCCCCAATGTGCGCCGTGGAGGCGCTGCCGTTGTCCGCTACACCATTGATGAAGATGTGACCAGCAGCGGCGTCCTTGTGGCCGGCTATTTTGTGCCTGGCTACCTGCAAAAAGACGGCAGCTACATCTGCTTTTTTCCCTACCCGTACACGATGACGGCCAAAGATTTCAAAAACAGTGTGGAAATCACTGCCACCGACCTTGCGGGCAACGTGACCAAGAGCCGTTTGACAGTCATGGCCTTTGAACGGACTTTCAAAAGCGACAGCCTTGAACTGACCGACAATTTTTTGCTGACCGTGGAGGGCAAGTTGCGCCATCTGGCTCCCAATGCAGCCAACCCTCTTGAATGCTATCTGTATATCAATAATCAGGTGAGGGCCGCCAATGTTGAGGATTTGCGCAATATAAGCAAAGACACTGCCTCGGCCATGTTGTGGAGCGGCGTTTTTACACGTTTGCCCCGCTCTGCCCCGCGCGCGGGCTTTGCCGACCATCGCTTTTACAGTTATCAGGGCAAACAGGTTGGCGAGTCCTACCATCTTGGCTTTGACCTTGCGTCCATACGCAACGCCGAAGTTCCCGCCGCCAACAGCGGACGGGTAATTTTCAGCGGAGATCTTGGCATTTACGGCAATGTTGTTGTGGTTGATCATGGCCTGGGGCTTATGTCCCTCTATTCCCACCTTAATGATTCTGTGGTCAACGCCGGCGATGTGGTTCAAAAGGGGCAGCTTCTCGGCCATACCGGCACCACGGGCCTTGCGTTTGGTGACCACCTGCACTTTGGGATTATGGTGGGCGGCGTTGAGGTCACACCCCTGGAGTGGCTCGACCCGAAGTGGATACGCGACAATATCACCGACAGACTTGATGCCTCAATGGCGCAATAATAACCCGCCATCAGTGTTGCGCCGTGCCCATTTTTTCAGCAAAATAACGTTTGGAAAATGTGCGCGGCGCTTCTTTTTTTTGTAAACTGGGGCTTGTCTTTGCCGCCCCTTGCGGTATATCCTGAATCTATAGCTGGAAAATATTTCGCTTTTCCCTTAAGCAGGAATGATTATTAGATGAAAGGCGATCTTTTATCTCTCCCACAAACACACAGAAATGTGAGGACTTATTTGTGTCTCCACATCCTGCGGCATTTCTTGGTCTGGACATAGGCTCCACCACTGTCAAGCTGGCGCTCCTTGATACCGAGGGCATGGTTATTGAAACCATGTACCGTCGTCACGGAACCGCCGTTCGAGCCACGTTATCCGCTCTTTTGGATGAACTGGCACAAAAATATCCTCTTTTGCCGGTGCGCTGCGCCATCACCGGTTCGGGCGCGCTGGACCTTGGCCAAGCCCTGTCTTTGCCTTTTGAACAGGAACTGCTGGCCACGGCCCGCGCGGTATCGGCAGCGGCCCCGCAAACCAGTGTTGCTGTCGAGCTTGGCGGCGAAGACGCCAAACTGCTGTATCTTGGGCAGGATGTGGAACTGCGCATGAACGAATCCTGCGCGGGGGGAACCGGGGCCTTCATCGACCAGATGGCCCGCCTGCTCAGCACCGATGCGCAAGGGCTCAATGAACTGGCTGCTCGGCATACCACTCTCTACCCCATTGCGTCACGTTGCGGCGTGTTCGCCAAAACGGATATTGTTCCTCTGCTGAATGGCGGCGTGGCGCGGGAAGACATCGCGGCCTCCATATTTCAGGCCGTGGTTGAGCAGACCATTGGCGGCCTGGCTTGCGGTCGTCCCATTGAAGGCACAGTGGCATTTCTTGGTGGGCCATTACATTTTTTGCCAGAGCTGAAAAAACTTTTCATTGCGGCCCTGCAACTGGAAGATGACGAAATCGCCTGCCTGCCCCATGCCCAGTGTGCCGCCGCCCACGGTGCGGCTTTGTGCATGAAGGACCGGCAAGGTGAAACGCCGCTGGTCCGCCTGGACGAACTGGCCCGTCAGGCCCGCAATCTGGCTTGTGACGCGCTCCCCCCCCTGACAAAGGCGCTACCACGTTTTTTCCGTGACCCTGCCGAATATGAAACCTTCAGAAAACGACACTCCGACGACCGCCTCCCCCGGCGTGACCTGAGCACGGCGACCGGCCCCCTGTATCTGGGGCTTGACCTGGGGTCCACCACGGTCAAGGCCGCGCTCATCGATGCCCAGCAGCGCATGCTGGCATCGTGCTACGTGTCCAATGGGGGCAACCCGCTGCAGGTCCTTCTGCCGCCGCTTGCCGACATGCTTGAGCAGATTCCTCCACAGGCCTGGCTTGCAGGCACGGCCGCCACCGGCTACGGGGCGCAGCTTGCCGAGGCGGCGCTGAAGCTTGACTGCGTGACCGTGGAGACGCTTGCACACTTCAAAGCCGCACACCGTATTGTGCCTGAAGTGAGTTATGTCATAGACATCGGCGGTCAGGACATGAAGTGCCTCAAGGCCGAAAGCGGCGTTATCGCGGATGTGAGCCTTAACGAGGCCTGTTCCGCAGGTTGCGGGGCTTTTCTTGAAAGCTTCGCCCTGGGGCTTGGCATGAGTATGGAGGAATTTGTCGAGGCTGCCCTTTATGCCGAACACCCGGCAGACCTTGGCTCGCGCTGCACGGTGTTCATGAATTCAAAGGTCACGCAAGCCCAGAAAGAGGGCATGAAAGCGGCCGACATTGCTGCTGGCCTCTGCTATTCTGTTGTTCGCAACGCTTTGGACAAGGTGCTGCGCATCAAAAATACCGATGAACTGGGGCAGCATGTGGTCGTGCAGGGAGGCTCGTTTCTCAATGACGCATTGCTTTGCGCCATGGAGCGCACCCTGGGGCATAGCGTGCACCGTCCGGCTTCTTCGGGGCTTATGGGGGCATACGGGGCTGCCCTGACCGCGCTTGAGTCCTGCCCTGCCAATGAAGTACGCCATTCCCCCCTGACAGCCGAGGGCCTTCGCAGTTTTGAGATGCGCAGCCGCAGTTTCCGATGCCGCGACTGCGGGAACAACTGCCTGCTGACTGAAACACGCTTCTCGCACGGAACGCGTCATTTTTCGGGCAACCGCTGTGACAAGTTCGCCAACACCACTGGCAAAAAAATGGCCGCGGGACAGAATCTTTATGACTGGAAGCGCCAGCGGCTCTTCCGTTATGCCCCGCTGCCCCTTGAGCGCGCGCCACGGGGAGTTCTGGGCATACCGAGGGTGCTGACCGTATATTCGCACTATCCTTTCTGGTTCACCCTTTTCACCTGCCTCGGATTCAGGGTTGAGCTTTCACCGCCGACCAGTCGTGCGCTCTTTGCCCGGGGCCTGGCCTCCGTGCCTTCACAGAGCGTCTGCTATCCTGCCAAACTGGCTCATGGGCATGTGCTTTCGCTTGTGGAAAAAGGAATCTCGCGCATATTCATGCCCTGCATT
Source organism: Desulfovibrio simplex (assembly GCF_055387835.1). Lineage (NCBI taxonomy): Bacteria > Pseudomonadati > Thermodesulfobacteriota > Desulfovibrionia > Desulfovibrionales > Desulfovibrionaceae > Desulfovibrio > Desulfovibrio simplex. Next base: position 1,198,899 of record NZ_AP042377.1, on the reverse strand, counting down.
CCCCGTGAATCCAAAGAATTTGAGGAAATGTGCGACGCTTTTTCCTGCCCGGTGGCCTGCGGCTATCCTCAGGTGGTACGCGAAAACCTGCCGGAACTGGTCAATGGCAAGGCCTTTATGTACACGCCTTTTGTGAACCTCAACCACACGGCATCCCTGGTGCGGAACCTTTGTCAGGAAATGGACCTGCCCCGTGGGGAAGTGCGCGCCGCCGTTCGCGCGGCCCGGCAGGAGCAGGAAAACTATTTGCATGAACTGCGGGATGAGGCCGAAAAGCTCTACGCCGCAACCCGCCGCCAAGGCGGAACGCTGGTGGTGCTGGCGGGGCGTCCCTATCATGCCGATCCTCAGGTGCACCATGGTTTGCCGGATTTTATCGCCTCGCTTGGCGCCACGGTTTTAAGTGAGGACGCCCTGCCACGCCACTGGCTACGCAGAATCCCCGTGCCGGGCCTGCGCGTCCGCAACCAGTGGACCTACCCTGCCAGGCTCTACCGGGCAGCGGCATGGGCCGCTCAAGGCGAGCACGGCAAATGCAGGGTTGAGCTTGTACAGCTTACTTCATTTGGCTGTGGCCTTGACGCCATTACATCCGATCAGATACGCGAGCAGTTGCACCAGCATGGCAAACTGTATACTCTTATCAAGATGGATGAGGGCAACGCGCTCGCTTCGGCCCGTATTCGCATCCGTTCATTACTGGCCGTAGCCGAAGGACGCGGCAAAGGCGCGCAGACGTTCATTCCGCCGCCCACTGCCCCCGTTTTTTCCAAAAAAGACGCCCGCTCCCACCTGATTCTTGTCCCGCAAATGGCTCCGCTGCATTTTCCCTTGATCACAGAGGGCATTGTGGGCAGTGGACACATGGTAAAATTGTTGCCAACGGTAACTTCTGAAGCCATCAGCATGGGGCAGGCCTATGTAAACAACGATGCCTGCTATCCGGCCATTGTGGCTATCGGCCAACTTCTGCACGCGCTGCGAAGCGGCGAGCATGATCCTCACCGTACAGCTCTGCTGCTTTCACAGACCTGCGGGCCATGCCGCGCCAGCAACTATCCGGCCTTATTGCGTAAAGCCTTGATTGAATGCGGTTTTGCATCGGTTCCGGTACTCACCATGAGTACATCCGGGGTTGACAGCCATCCGGGTTTTAACCCGGGCCGCGCCATGCTGCACAAAATGGTGCTGGGCATGCTGGCCGGAGACATGCTGCAACGCCTGTCTCTGCATACGCAGACCTATGAACGCCGTGCGGGAGACACGACCGAAAGGGTTGATCATTGGGTGCGCACATTGGCCCCCATTGTGCGGCATGGCGATGATCTGGCCTTCCGCCGCAGTATGGAGCGCCTTGTGCGCGACTTTGAGCAGATCGGCTGCGATGTGGACCATCGTCCACGCGTTGCCGTGGTCGGCGAAATTCTTTTGACCTATCATCCTGACGCCAATCGGCATATTGTGGATATCATCAGGCAGGAAGGGGGCGAACCCCTGCTGCCTGACATCACAAACTTCATGCTGTATTGCTTGAGGGATTCCATTTACGACTGGCAACGTCAGGGCGGCAGCGCCCTGGGCGCGCTGGGCAGCACTCTGGCAATCAAGAAAGTGGAAAATCTGCGCAAAAGCATGCGGGAGGCTCTGGTCTGTTCTTCCCTTGCGGACAGGGTGATGCCCGTGGCGCATCTGGACACGCTGGCCCGTATGGGTGAGAGCATGCTTTCCTTGGGCAACGCCGCTGGCGAAGGCTGGCTTTTGCCGGCAGAAATGCTGGAATTTCTCAACCATGGGGCAAAGGACATCCTGTGCCTTCAGCCTTTTGGTTGCCTCCCCAATCATGTGGTGGGCCGTGGGGCGTTCAAGACTGTGCGCCGTGCCGCCCCCCAGGCCAATATTATGGCCATTGACTATGATCCGGGCAGCAGCGAGGCCAATCAACTGAACCGCATTCGCCTGTTTATGGCCATTGCCAGAGACATGGCAAGCCAGCAGGGATTTTTACGCTTGGGCGATCTTCAGGACCAGTCAGATTTTGCCAAAAAGCTTTGCGGCGTAAGGTAGTTGACGGAACACAGCAAGATATAAGAAAGCACTGATCAAAGAGCCTCCTGGAAACGCGCAGTTGTTTCGTTTGGCAAGGCGCGATCTTTTTTTGAAGCAGGAGTGGACTCTTCCGTCCTCGACTGTTTCAAAAAAAGTGAAGCAACACCGCCAAACGGAATAAATCAGCGTTTCCATAAGAAAACGGGTGGGATATGGCCGTACTGGCGCATTCCCACCCGTTATAATTTTGCGTGTGCCGAGCGGCTATTCGCGCGGGGGCAGTTCGCGACCGCCTTCTTCCAGACGTTGCAAAAATTTGTCGCGGCATTCATAGCTGCAAAAATGGTGAACAATTTCACCATCACGCACAGAAATATTGCCTTCGGCAGAAACATAGGTCCCACATTCCGGGTCCTTGACCATTTCTCCGGCAGCTATCTTGCGTTCCATCTCAGCCGCGTTTTCTTCTTTGTTTTCTTTTTGCTTTTTCAGCACATCATTGGCGAAAAGACGATACAGGGCGTAGACCGCCAATATCAAAATAAGCCATTTCCACATCTGTCGTGCTCCTTAGGCTCATGCCGGGCATCGGGCCAAAAAATCTGGAGTGTACGGCTGGACAACCTGCCTGCAAGCCGAGCAAGACCCTATCACAGAGAGTTCTTCCCGTCACTGAGAAATTCTTTGGCCATCTTTTTCAAATTTCAGGCGCGAAAGCCAGTCCGCAGCAGAAACCCCGTCAATACGAATGCCGGGGGCAATGTCCAGCAGGGGGACCAGCGCAAAGGCGCGTTGGGTAAGCCTGGGGTGTGGCACAAGGCAGCGCGCATCATCGCTGCGCTGCCGGCCCCAAAGCAATAAATCCGCATCAATGGTTCTGGGACCAAAGCGAAGGGCAGGATCAGCGCTGCGTACGCGGCCAAGAACGGCCTCCATTTCCAACAAAGCCTCCACAAATGAGCAAGGCTGCCAGCAGGACGCAACAAAAAGTTCAACCACCTGGTTTAAAAACCACGATTGATCGGCAAAGCCTTGGGGTTCAGTAGTGTATATGGGCGATAACGCGCCAAGGCGCACATGGGGCAGATTGCTCAGGGCCTCGCGGGCAAGCTGAAGCATGCGTTCCGCGTCCGAGCTGTTGGAGCCCAGGCTCACGTATGCCTGAATTTCTTCACGCATGGTTGAAGCTGTCCTTTTTTCAGTGTGGAATTGAACACGTTCATGATGAAACTGTTGTGTTGGCTGCGTGAGCAGAAACCCGCCACAAAGGCGTAAACGCGATTTGGCCGCGCTGTTACGGGCCGAAGCGGGAGTGTCGATACCGGTGTAAATACATACCAATGCTGCTCTGTTCTGGAAGCGGAATGGGGCCAATGGCAATAATTTTTGCCAAGCTCCTTTTCGGCGTGAAATGCCCGAGGCTGCGGAGGGTGGCGCACGCCACAACCGGCGTGTGTACCCGTTGCAACTGGATATCCGCAAAAATGATCCACTTTGGTAGCACGCGCCGGTATGGATTAAAAGCGACTTTTGCCATGTATCCAGCCGCATCGGCTGTAAAAAACTTGCTCGCGGGGCCTAAGGCGGCTAGCATGCTCACATGACCGAATCCGCATCATCCGCCACCGCATCTCACTGCCCCCTGGCCGCCCTTCTGCCTTTATGGCAGGACCATCTGCTGGCCCAGCGCGGTCTGTCGCAGCAGACCGTTCTTTCCTACAGTCAGGACCTCGAGAATTTTTTTCTCTTTCGGCAGGAGCTCTCTGGCGGAGGCCCCATGGGAGCGCAACCCGACGAGCAGGAGGTCTTCCTTTACCTTGCATGGCTGCGCGCACGCCAGAATACAGGAAGAACCCTGGCGCGGCGTTTGTCCGCCCTGCGGGCTTTTTTCGATTTTGCCATGCAGGAAGGCGTCATCAAGGCCAATCCCGCGCAGTTGATGGATAACCCCAAGTTGCCGCAGCACCTGCCCGAAGTGCTGACCCGGGATGAGATGGAAAAAATGCTGTCGCAGCCCGACATGCGCGAAAGAGGCGGCCAACGCGACCGCTGCATGCTTGAGCTGCTCTATGCGGCAGGATTGCGCGTGTCCGAACTCTGTGATCTGTGCGTGCCGGATCTGGACCTTCAGCGTGGTCTGGTGCGTGTTTTCGGCAAGGGCGCCAAGGAACGGCTCGTACCCCTGCACGACTTCATGCAGCGCATGCTTGAAAATTATATCAGTCATTGGCGGCCGGCTTTTTCACCCACAGGCAACCAGCTTTTCGTCAACCGGTCCGGCCATGCGCTCACCCGTCAGTATATCTGGAAAATGGTAAAAAAATACGCGCTTGCAGCCGACATACGCCGCCCCATTTCGCCCCACACCTTCAGGCACTCCTTTGCGACGCATCTGCTTGAAGGCGGAGCTGACCTGAGAGCGGTGCAACTGCTGCTGGGGCATGCCGATATCAGCGCCACAGAAATTTATACCCATGTTCAGGCCGAGCGTCTGCGCGGCATTCACCGCCAATTCCATCCCCGGAGCCAGATGTGACAGCCGCCAAAGCAACCCTGATCACCTGCCATGCCAATGCGGATTTTGATGCTTTTGCCGCCATGCTTGCGGCCCGTCACCTTTACAATCCGCACGTTCTGCTTTTTCCCGGCAGTCAGGAACGCGGCCTGCAAAAACTCTACGCCAGCATCGATACAAGGGCGTACAGCTTTGCCGACAATAGCGATCTTGACTGGGAGTCCTTTGACCGTCTGGTAATTGTCGACACGCGCCAGCGCAGTCGGGTGAACCATGTGGCGCCCCTGCTGGAGCGTCCCGGCGTGGCTGTCGAGATGTGGGACCATCACCCCGATTCTGGAGATGACATAGCATTCGGCACAGTGCATCTGGCCCAGATTGGCTCTGTTACAAGCCTTATCGTGCAGCACCTGCGTGAGCGCGAGGTGCGGCTTGAAGCTGAGGATGCCACTCTGTTGGGATTGGGCATCTATGGCGATACAGGTTCATTCACCTATTCCTCCACCACCCCCGCGGACTTTGAGGCGGCAGCATGGCTGCTTGGTCAGGGCATGGATGTAAACCGCATTAATGATCTGGCCGCACACGAACTTACCAGCATGCATATCCAGGCCCTCAACAGCCTGCTCGAATCTGCCGAATCCTATACCATCAACCGCACACAGGTGGTACTGGCCGAAGCGGCAATGGAACACTACCTGGGCGACTTTGCCTATCTGGCGCACCGCCTGATCGAGATGGAGAAGTTTCCTGTTCTTTTTGCCATAGGTCTTATGGGGGACCGTATTCAGGTGGTGGCCCGCAGCCGCAGCGAAAAGATCAACGTCGGCGATATCTGCGCTGCGCTGGGTGGGGGCGGCCATGCCTACGCGGCCTCTGCCTCAATCCGGCACATGACCCTGCATGAAGTTCGAGACGCCATTTTACGCCAGCTGTACGAACAGGCCCACCCAGACAAGACGGCGCGCGAGTACATGTCCTCCCCTGCCGTGGGTGTTGAGTCCACGGCCACCATCCGCGAGGCGGATGAACTCATGCTGCATTTCGGGCTCAAGGCTGTACCTGTTTTTGTGCCGGGCACCAGAACCTGCAAAGGCCTGCTTGACGCCCAGACAGCCTCCCGTGCCAGCGCGCACGGCCTTGGGGGGGCTCTGGTTGAGGACTATATGCAGGGCTCCGTGCAGACATTGCCGCCTGAAGCCGTCCTCAAGGACCTCACGGCAATCATTGTCGGCGCGCGGCAGCGTCTTGTGCCCATAGTGGAGGCAGACCGCGTGATCGGCGTCGTAACCCGCACAGACCTTATAAATGTCTTTGCCCATGAGCAGGACAGCCTGCCGGTGCTCAAGCACTCCCCAAGCAAAGAACGGCACGTGGGCAAGCTCATACAGGACCGTCTGCCCTCTTCCGTCAAAGACCTTTTGCAACTGGCAGGAAAGCTTGGCAGAGACCTGGGCCTGCCTGTGTACGCAGTGGGTGGTTTTGTGCGGGATTTGCTGCTGAACCGGCCCAACCAGGATATTGATCTTGTGGTCGAGGGCAACGGCATCGCGCTTGCCAAAGCTCTGGCCGTGGAACTTGGCGGAAGAGTGCGCGAACACCAGGAATTTTTAACCTCCGTGGTCATTTTCAAGGATGAAAAAGGGCTGGAATCTCGCATAGACGTGGCCACAGCCCGGCTGGAATACTACGAATACCCCGCCGCGCTGCCTACGGTGGAGCTTTCGTCCATAAAAATGGATCTTTTTCGGCGTGATTTTTCCATCAATGCCCTGGCGGTGCGTCTGGACAGCACGCCGTTCGGGCAGTTGATAGATTTTTTCGGTGGTCAGCGCGATATCAAGGAACGCGTCATTCGGGTGCTGCATACCCTGAGCTTTGTTGAAGACCCCACACGCTGCCTGCGGGCCGTGCGCTTTGAACAGCGCTACGATTTCCGCATCGGCGCGGGAGCGGAAAGGCTCATTAAAAACGCTCTGGGCCTCAAGCTTATGGACAAGCTCGCGGGGCCGCGCCTTTTCAGTGAATTCAGGCATATCTGCGATGAGGACAATCCGCTGGCCTGTCTTGTGCGGCTTGACCAACTGGGCATTTTGCCCGCCATCGCGCCGCAACTCGCGCTTACACCAACCCGCAAGGCCCTGTTGCAGGAACTTCAGGATATGCTCTCCTGGTATCACCTGCTGTATTTTGAAAAAAAACCGCAAGCCTGGCTGGTATATTTTCTGGGCCTCAGCCACGGCCTGCCCTATGCGGAAACATCCGTTCTGTACCGTCGCCTGGGGCTGCCGGAAAACAAAAGGGCTGAAATCCTGAACCAGCGGGAGCAAATGCGCACAGTACGAGGCCGTCTTGAGGCCTGGCAAAGACGGCAAGAGGGGCAGGCTCCCAAAATCAGCGCGCTGTGTGAGGTTCTGTCTCCCCTGTCGCTGGAGTCGCTGCTCTACCTCATGGCAGAAACAGAGAATGAATACCTGCAAAAAAGCCTGTCGCGCTATATCACCCAGTGGCAGCATGAAAAAGCCGACATCACGGGTGGTGACCTCAAAGCTCTGGGTCTGCCCCCCGGCCCCCAGTACAGCCATATTTTGCGTACTGCGCTGAAAGCCAAGCTGGATGGCGAAACGCAGGGCCGCAAAGCGCAGCTTGGACTTGCGCGCGAGCTTATGCGACAGGAACAGGAGCGAAAAGCCAGGCACCCGTCAAAGGGTTGATCTGAAGGAATGTTGAGTTTTTTACTTGTCATTGGCGGCTCTTCCCATTTTTTTTATTGCAGGCAAGCAAGGATTGTTTCCTTAACTTTTTAAAATTTCTGATGATTATTGGATTGTCATCAGGCGGGCTGGCGGCTTGCCTCTTGCTCCCGATGGTCAAGCGGTGTATAGAAAAAAAATTATGAAACAATTATGGGCACCTTGGCGTATCGAATACATACTAGGACCAAAACCAGATTCCTGTGTGTTCTGCCTTTCCGCCGACGGATTGGATGACGAAGAACGTCTTGTTCTTTACAGAGGCCGTCACGCCTTTGTCATCATGAATAAATTCCCGTACAACAATGGGCATATCATGGTCTGTCCTTACAGGCACGTCATGAACCTTGCCGATTTGACCACTGAAGAGGCCCATGAAGTCATGGACCTTCTGCAGGTCTGCGCCGCAATTTTGAAAAGACACTTTACGTGTGCAGGCATCAACGTCGGCCTCAACCAGGGAGAGGCCGCGGGCGCGGGCATCAGGGAGCATCTGCATTTTCATCTGGTGCCGCGTTGGATTGGAGATTCGTCATTTATGGCAGTCTTTAATGAAGTGCGTACCATGCCCGAGCATCTGAGCCGCAGCTACGCTGCGTTGAAACCCTATTTCACGAAGGACGCCATGGCCGGGGAGCCATGTAGCGCCGGTTCCTTGCCCCATCAGGAAGGTTGAGATCAACTCAGGAATGGTTGATGAAGGAGTGGCAGGAAGTTTTTTTGCGCCGCGGCGGCGTGAAAAAACCGGCTGGAGAGCGCAGGCTGTGCCCCACGGGGCGGGCGGCATTCTCAAAAAGCCCGTGAAGATTTTTTGAGATAGCTTTAGCCTGAGGAGTGTGTCTATGCGGTATATCAAGGTTCTCTTGCTGGCCATCGTTTTCTTTCTTGCTCTCGTATTCTTTTTTCAGAATCAGGGACCTCTCTCACAAGACATGGTGCTCACGCTCCATCTTTTCTTTATCCCGCCAATGCATTCCATCCCCCTGCCTTTCTACTTTCTGGTGATCGCGGCCTTTGCGCTTGGATCATTGCTCACCCTGAGCTTCCTTGTGTGGGACAAGCTGAACCTCTCTGCCCGCCTTATGAAGCACAAGTGGCACATCAGCAATCTTGAGCGCGAAATGGCCAAACTGAAAAAGAAGTCAGACGTCGAAGCTTCTAAGATCAGCTTTCTTCAGAAGAACAAGGAAAAAACCGAAGGCGCTCAGGCGGCGGAAACCAAGCCGCTGCAGGCTGCTGACGAGTCCCTCGTGCCTGATCCCGACAAGCAGTAAGAATTTGCCTTCAGCCTTCCGGCGCTGCCCGATGCGCTTCGGGCAGCGCCATATGCCGATAATTTATACAGCGGTACAACAATTATTGCCCATGAAGCACCACCATGTCTGAGCCCACTTTCAAAATGACTCCCATGTTTGAGCATTACATGAGCATCAAGGCTGACTACCCTGATGCTCTGCTTTTTTACCGCATGGGCGATTTTTATGAGCTTTTTTTCAGCGACGCCGAAGTGGCCGCCCGTGAACTTCAGATAACGCTCACGAGCCGCAGCAAGGATACGCAAAATCCCGTTCCCATGTGCGGGGTGCCCTGGCACGCCGTTGACGCTTACGTGGCCCAGCTTGTGGACAAAGGCTATCACATTGCCATTTGTGATCAGGTTGAAGACCCCAAAACAGCCAAAGGTCTTGTCAAAAGAGCCGTAACCTGCGTCAAGACTCCCGGAACCGTGGTGGATGACGCCAACCTGAACACCAAAAGCCACAATTACCTTGGGGCGCTTTGTCCTTGCGCGGACAGTGAGGGAGGCGGTTTCGCCTGGGCGGACGTGTCCACCGGGCAATGGAGCGGCGTAGATTTCAAGCGCCAGGCAGAACTGTGGCAATGGGTGCAAAAAATGGCGCCACGCGAACTGCTGGTGCCCGAAGGCGTCCAGCCGCCGCCCCGCACCCTGCTTGAGGGCGTTCGTCTGGTGCGTCAGCCCGCAAGCGTTTTTGAACTCAAGCGCGCCACGGAGCGGGTGCTCTCGGCCCAGGGCGTGCGGGAAGCGGGCGCTCTCGGCCTTACCGGGCATAATGAGATCATGCGGGCCTGCGGTGCGCTGCTTGCGTACCTTGCGCAAACGCAGATGCGCAGCCCCGAGCACCTCAAGCCGTTTCAACGCCTTGATCTCAGTCGCCGCCTTGTGGTTGACGAGGTGACGGAACGCAACCTGGAGATTTTCACACGCCTGAATGGCCGTAAGGGAAAAGGCACCCTGAGGCATGTTCTTGATGATACCATGACGCCTATGGGGGGACGGCTGCTTGAAGACATGCTGCGCCATCCGTGGCGTGAAGTTTCTCCCATTACGCGCATTCAGGACGTAGTGGCCTGGTTTTACGCCGACGACGGCCGCCGCTCAACTTTGCGGGACGCGCTTAACAACGTGTATGACATGGAGCGTCTGTCCACGCGCATCAGCCTGAATCAGGGCAGCCCCCGCGACTTTATTGCCCTGCGCAACAGCCTGGCGGCGTTGCCGCAGGTTTATGCCGTGCTGACGGGCAATTCAGCGCCGTCAATTCTCCAGAGGCCCGATCAGGAAGATGACGCAACGCAGACTGTCGGCCCCGAGGCCGCGCCTCCCGAGGCTGTGGCCGACATCATCAAGACCTGGGACGCCATGGAGGACTGCACGGCGCTCCTGCTGAGCGCGCTTGTGGACACCCCCCCGCCGGTTATTACCGATGGCGGCCTTTTTAAAAGCGGCTACAACGCCGAACTGGACAGGCTGCTTGATCTCGCTGAACACGGCGAACAAAAACTGCAGGCCATGCTTACCGAGGAGCAGACCACAACAGGCATCGCCAAACTCAAACTGGGATATAACCGTGTATTCGGTTACTATTTTGAAGTGTCGCGCGCCGCTCACACCGGCACCATGCCCTACCACTTCATCCGCCGCCAGAGCCTTGCCAATGCTGAGCGTTTTACCACTGAAGAGCTTAAGAGCCTTGAAGAAGAACTGCTTTCAGCATCAGACAAACGCAAAGCACTGGAATACAGCCTTTTTCAGGACCTGCGTCAGCACATGGCGCAGCAGCGTGAACGCATCAGCCACATGGCCCAACTGATCGGCCACCTGGATTACTGGCAAAGCCTTGCCCAGGTCGGACGCCTCAACAACTGGTGCCGCCCCGAATTGACAGCGGACGCAAACCTGGCCATTCGTGAGGGCCGTCACCCCGTGGTGGAGGCCATGCTTGGCCGCGCCAATTTTGTGCCCAACGATTTCCGTCTGGATGACAAACGCCGCCTGTGCCTGCTTACCGGCCCCAATATGGCGGGCAAATCAACCGTGCTGCGTCAGGTGGCAATCATCTGCCTGCTTGCGCAGATGGGGGCAATGGTTCCGGCCACATCCGCGCGACTTGGCCTTGTGGACAGATTGTTCTCGCGCGTGGGGGCTTCTGACAATCTGGCTCAGGGGCAAAGCACCTTTATGGTCGAAATGATGGAAACTGCCCGTATTTTGCGTCAGGCAACACGTCGCAGCCTTATCATTCTGGATGAAATCGGGCGCGGCACCAGCACCTATGATGGCGTGGCCCTGGCCTGGGCCATGGTCGAAGACCTGTCCAGACGTGCCCAGGGCGAGCTGCGCACGCTCTTTGCCACGCACTATCATGAGCTTACGGCCCTCGAAGGCCGTGTGGACGGCGTTTTTACAATGAATATAGCCATCAGCGAATATAGTGGCGATATTCTTTTTCTGCACAAGCTTGTGCCTGGCCCTGCTGACAGAAGCTATGGCGTTGAGGTGGCGAGGCTCGCCGGCGTGCCCGGCCCGGTAGTGCAGCGCGCGAGGGCCATACTGGCCAATCTTGAGCGCGGGCGCGACGTCGCGCGCAAGGCGGTGGTCACAGCCGTATGCCTGCCTGGGCTGGACTTGCCTGAACCCAAGACAAAAGCCACGGATGACCTGCCCTGCCTGCAAGCGGCTCCGCCGCGAGCGGAGCATCCGGTGGTTGAACTGCTGCGCCATATGCAGCCTGAAGAGCTGAGCCCCCTTGACGCGCTGAAAACACTGATGGAATGGAAAAGCCTCTGGGGGACAGCCGCCACATCTTCAACGCAGACACAAGACAGCCAGCAGGAAGCGCCCGAAGGAGAAGGCCATGGCAGGGGCTAATCCCTGGTCTGTCATCCAGTTCATTGCTGAAAGACGCATTGAAGAGGCCCAGGCGCAGGGGCTTTTTGACAATTTGCCAGGGCAAGGCAAACCGCTGGAACTGGAAGACACGAGCCATGTGCCCGAGGAACTGCGCATGGCCTACAAGATTTTGAGCAATGCGGGCTGTCTGCCCCCGGAGTTGGCCGAACGCAAGGAACTGACCCGTCTTGTGGACATGCTGGACAACTGTGAGGATGAACAGGAGCGTGTGCGACAGATGCAAAAGCTGCGCTTTATGATTGCGCGTGCAAAAATGCGCTGCCAGCGCCATTTGCAGCTTGAGCAGGACGATCCTTACTATGACAGGCTACTGGACAGGCTGTCCGCGTCAGGCAAAAGAAACCCGCGTTCTGCCTGACGCTTTCGCCTTCGGGTGGCCCTGCTCAATAAAGATCGTCATCCGCTGGCGTGCGTTCCCAATAAACGCGCCCCTTTTTTTTGTATTTGCGCAGTAATACATAGACGCTGCCGGGGCCCCCATCGTGGGGCTGCGCAGTGCAGAAGGCCAGCACGACCCTTTTGAAGGGGTCCTGTGTCAGCCAGTTTTGCAGCTTTTCACGCAAGATGCCTATCCCGTCCGGAGAGTTGCGCCCCCGGCCCGGCACCACCAGCACCGTGCGCAATCCTTTATACCAACCGCCGCGTAAAAAACCGCGCAAGGCCTCAAAAGCCTGAAGAGCATTGAGTCCGTGCAGGTCCAGATGCGCTTCGGGGCTGAAGGAGCCTGCCCGCAGCTTGTTTATGGTCATCTGATCGAGTCCCACCACATGCCCTTCGAGGTATTCGTCTGAAAAAGACAGGGCAAATTCCAGCTTGCCGTCCATAAAATCCTGAAGGCTGATCTCTCCGTGAGGCGGCGGCGTGGCCGCATCAGGCACTGGCGCCACATCACGCCCGCGCCCTTGAAGAGGGACTACCTCGCCCATGGCCTGAAGGAAAACGGCGTCGTCTGCATCGGCGTCAGTCATGTCATTGTTATGGCTCCCCTCACGTGGGGAGAGTTGTGCCGCATCGGGGCCGGAACTCATTTTTGCGCCCATGCGGAGGCCGTCCTGCGTTGCATCAGGCTGGGTCGCCCTCTTGGTTGGCATAGCGCTGGCCTTCTTTGCCCCCTCCTCACGTTCCAGCCGGGGAACAGGCATGTTTTTTTTGCCTTTTTTTTGCTTGCTTTCTGCATCGCCGCGATCAGGCAAGCTGGCATGCTCTTCAAGCAGGAACGTCCCAGGGCCGGATTGCTTCGGCGTTCTATTTGTCCCACGGGGGGCTTTTGATGCCTGCAGCTGCCCTATGGAGCGTAAAAAAAGATCGCGCTCTTCCTCGTCAAGGCCAGAGTCGCTTCCTGCGGGCGTGGGGTGGGTCTTTTGAAAATTTCTGTTTTTGGCAGCAGCGCGGGATCCCGCAGGCTTTCGCGCGTTTTTTTCAGGAAGCTTGCCGATATTGAGCGATCTGAAAGGATTTTCACCAAAAGAATCGGAGTCGGACATGGTCAACCCCACAGGGAGAGTTTTGAGCGTTGTTACCCGTACTATTATCGTGCCAGCCGCAAAGCTTCATCATCGCCTGACGGTTGCCGCTTGAAACGCTCGGTGACTGCGTGAGCTGGCGCTCGCCCTAAAGGCGTAAGCACTGTATCTGCGCGTTATATACCATAAACGCCGCGTCATGGCCTTTGAGAATCTATCTTCTCAAAAATATTTTCTCTGGGCAAAGATACTTGCTCTGGCTGAAAAAAAAGCCGCGGCAGGCCGCGGCTTTTTCAATCATGAAATCAAAGTGCTACTGCCCCGCAGGCGCGGCATCCTGATTGCCGGCAGGAGCAGACTGCTGCCCGGCGGGAGCCGCTGGTGCGGTCTGAACGGGCGGCGCGGCATTGGTCCTGGGTGCCGCAGGTTCTTCAATTTTTACATTAAGAATGGTAGATTCGCTGCTGGGCCGCGAACTGGTGACATACGTGTAACTCAAAGAGGTGATAACAAAAATCACCGCCATAAGCGTGGTAAGTTTGGCAAGAATGCCGCCAGCGCCACCACTGCCGAAAACAGAAGTGTTGCCCCCGCCAAATATGACGCCCATGCCTTCCTTGCCCGATTGCAAAAGTACAAGGATGATAAGCAACACGCATACAATGATATGCAGCGTAAGAATGAGAGTCTGCACGTATTCCTCCTCGCCGTCCGGCCACTGCCCGACGGCGCGCCAGAAGTTGGGCATCAGGCCCCGATAATTTGTAGGAAGCTTTGCGCCTCTAAAGAGGCTCCTCCTACCAAAAGACCATCCACGTTGTCAAGGGCAATAAGGGCTCCGGCATTGTCTGGCTTGACGCTGCCGCCATACAGAATGGGCAGTTTTTTGCCGGTTTCGCCCATAAATTTTTCAAGCAGGGCACGTGTGACGCCGTGTGCTTCGCGCACTTCACCGGGGCCAGCCACCTTGCCGGTGCCGATGGCCCACACTGGTTCGTAGGCAATGGCGAAGCGTCCGGTCAGGGCGTCATCAGCCATGGCAGCAGGTTTGGACGAAAAAAAAGCCGTCAATTGACGCTCCAGGACCGCATAAAGATTGCCCTGCTCACGCTCTTCAAGTTTTTCACCAATGCAGAGCATGGTTTTCATGCCGTGACTTAAGGCAAATACTGTCTTGCGCGCGACCATCTCATCGCTCTCGCCAAAAATATGCCGCCGCTCGGAGTGTCCGGCAAGCACCCATTCCGCGCCCACATCCCGCAGCATGTCCACAGAAACTTCCCCTGTGAACGCGCCTTCAGGCGCGGGATAAAAATTCTGCGCACCCACAGTCAGCGACTTTTGCCCGCGAAAGGCCTGGGCCACACATTCAATGGCCGTCGCTGGTGGAAAGACAACAACTTCTCGCCCTTCCGGCAAAACCCCGGGCAGGGCCGCAGCTATCTCAGCAGCGGTGGTTGCAGCCTCCGTGCGGTTTTTGTACATTTTCCAGTTGGCGGCAATAATCTTATGCATAACGTCCCCCTCGAGGCGTTAAAACTGACAGGAGTCAAGCTCACATCGGTAGATAAGGGCGTCTTCACCCGTGTCGGCATAGTAATTGCGGCGTCGTCCCACTTTCTGGAAGCCGCAGCCTTCGTACAAGGCAATGGCAGCCCTGTTCCCCGTTCGTACTTCAAGCAAGACTTTATGAATATCCATTTTACGCGCCAGACGCAAGACAGTGCGCAAAATGCGCTTTCCGTGTCCAAGGCGGCGCATATGAGGTCGCACCGCAAGATTGAGTATTTCCAGCTCATCATCGGTATGATAAATGGAAATGTAGCCTGCGAGGCATTCACCATTGAACAGGCCAAATGCCGCGAAGGCCTTTTGGCCAAAGGCAGCACGGCATTGCTCTTCTGACCAGGGCAACGTAAAACACTCGCGTTCGATAGAAGACATTTTTTCGGCATGGCATGCTTCAAGTTGCCGCATGCGCCATGCCTGCCCTGTGGACATGCTCATGAAAACATTTCCTTATGAAGGCCTGAAAAATCCGGCACAAAGCCTTGAAGTGGTGGACAGCAACAATGCGCCCCTGTGCATTATGGCAAAAGAAGATGTTTTGCGCCAAGGGCTGCCGCACCGCAGCGTGGCGCTGCTTATCCGCGACAGAAGCGGGCGCGCCCTGCTGACCCTGGGTGAACAGGGCTGGGGATTTTCGTCATATGCTCAGGTTGCGGCCGGCATCTCGTGCGAGAGCAGCGCACATAATATTCTGTTTCAGGAATGGAGTCAGGAGGGCGGCCGCCTTGCGCACCTTGGGCTCATGCCGCCTTCACTCAGTAATGGACTGACCTTTCTTCACCTGTATACGGCCAGCCTGCCGCGTTCCATCATTAACGCCAGAGCCCTCGCGCGCGACAGACACCTGCTGGTGGATCAGGATGAACTGAAAGGACTGGGCGCTCACTTTGGCGACCTGCTCTCTCCTGTCATGAACGCCGCCCTTGAGGGAGGATACCTCTCGCATTTCTGAGCAGCTCAGTTTCCGCAGCCGAACCGGTTTATGCTCAGGTCGTGGGGCTCAGCAAATCAACAGCCAGGGCGTGCAAACGCCCATTGCTCGCAAGAAGAGGTTCGCCAAAACGCAAAGGATCGCCGTTCAGGTTGCTGATGCGTCCCCCCGCCTCTTCCACAAGCAGCATGCCCGCAGCGTAGTCCCACGGTTTGAGCCCGGCTTCGTAAAAAATATCCAGCTTTCCGCAGGCGACATACGCCAGATCTATGGAGGCCGCGCCAATGCGCCGCACACCTTGCGCCATGGGCAACACCAGGGCAAGACGTTCCATTATTTCCGACAGCCGGGTGGCAATGTCATAGGGAAAGCCTGTGCCCACCAGGGCGTCATTGAGACTGTCCACCCCACTCACGCTGATGGGCTTGTCATTGCAGAAGGCCCCGTGCCCACGCGCCGACCAGTAGCAGCGATGCAGCATGGGCACATTGACAATGCCAAGCTCGACACGCCCGTTGTGCCACAGGGCCACTGATGTGCCCACCTGGGGAATGCGGTGCACAAAGTTGGTGGTGCCGTCCACGGGGTCGATGATCCAGCAAAGTTCGTCAGGCGCCTGGTCATCACTGCTGCTTTCCTCAGCGAGAAAGCACGCGCCGGGCACGAGGTCTGCCAGCTTTTCCTTTAAAAAGGCTTCTACGGCCAGGTCAGTCTGGGTAACCAGGTCAATGCTGCCCTTATGGCGCACATTACTGGGTAAATCCCAGTGTTCCCGTATGATCTCACCGCTTTGCAGGACAATATCCACGCAGTCTTTGAGAATGGAACTGGCATCAATCATGAAAAATCCTTTGTTTCAAGTCGAAGCGCCAAGGAGGCTCGCCAAACCCGCCTGGCAGAAGCCGGACGTGTCAGAGCGTGTTACCGTTGAAAAGGGTCACAGCTCTACCGCTGTGCGAGAGTGCAGCGTGCCGCAACGTGGCGTGGACTCGCCGAAAATTACACTTTTTGGCAGAATGACAAATTGAAATGTGAAGCATTTCAAAGGTTATCTAGTTGATAAAGACGGAGCGGTACGTTTCGCGGTCAAGCATGGCTTTGGCTGTGCCGCGCAACACGGTGGTAAGCGGATCTTTATCGACAAAAACCTTGAGGCGGGTTTCCCGGGCGATATACTCGTCGAGCCCTTTGAGCAGTGAACCTCCACCAGCCATGAGCATGCCATTGCGGTAGATGTCCGCGGCAAGTTCGGGCGGTGTTTTTTCCAACGCGCGCAACACTACTTCAAGAATGGCCTGAACAGGCTCACGCAAGGCTTCACGAACATGAGCTTCTGTTACCTTGACCACGCGGGGACCGCCGCGAACCATATCCTTGCCCGAAACCTCAAGTATGGGGGCGTTGGGTATGGGCATGGCGGAGCCTATAATCTTTTTCACGTTTTCAGCCGTGTTGTCTCCTACTTCCATACGAAATGCATCACGCATGAAGCGCTGCACCGCCAGGTTCATGGCGTCTCCCGCTATCCGTACCGACTGGGTATTGGCAACACCGGACAGGGTAATGACCGCGACTTCGCTGGTGCCGCCGCCAATGTCCAGAACAAGATTGCCCAGGGGTTCGTGGATGGGTAAATCAGCCCCTATGGCAGCAGCCATGGGTTCTTCGATCATTGAGACGTCTGCCGCTCCGGCCAGCATGGCCGCGTCAATGACAGCCCTTTTTTCAACCTGGGTAATGCCTGTGGGGATACAGATGGACATGGAGGGCCTGACCAGACGAAGTCCCGTGATGGCCTTGCGCGCAAAATAGGAAATCATGGCCCGAGTGACGTCAAAGTCGGCGATGACGCCATCCTTCATGGGGCGAACCGCGCGAATGCGCTGGGGTGTCCGTCCGATATATTCTTTTGCGGCGGCCCCCACGGCAAGGACCTTGCCGGTGTGCGCGTCAAGGGCAACGACTGACGGCTCGTTGACGACTATGCCGTGCGCCCTGGTGTAAAGCAGGGTGTTGGCGGTGCCAAGATCCATGGCTATGTCTTTCGACAGAAAACGGAAAATGCGCCGCAACAGCATAATTAGTATTCTTTTTGAGGTGGCATGGGGGCGCTGTCCGGGTCATATACCTGGGGTCCGTCACTGTGCACCCTGGCTCGGGGCAGCATGGTGCGCAACCGTACCTTGAGGTACAGATTTTCCAGAAACAGCGCCAGATGGTCTACAGCCTGACGCACAAAACTGCGCATGGATTCATCAATCTGCCTGGGCTGCGTGTGAGCGAGGCACAAAACGCCGCGTGTGCTTTTGTTGACCATAACAGGCATGCAAATGGCGGCTTGAAAATCCGGCATGTCAGGGAGTTTGCCGAATAAAACGGTAGAAGGCGCGCCCTCTACCCCTTCGGCCACCACGGGCTGGTCGTTGTGAAAAACCCAGCCGGTTATGCCGCTGCCCATCGGCAAGATGAGGGGTTCCTGCCCGTCAAGAAGAAGCCGTGCGGATTCCGCTTCCACGCAATACGTTTCACCAGGGGTGTCCACCGAAGCAAAGGCGCAGTAGTCAAAGCCCGTAGCCTCAACCATGATGCGCAGATAGTTCTGTAAAAATTGCGGCCAGCGTTTATAACGAAAGCGCAGGTCCTGTATGACGCCCAATTCCACAAAGTAGCGTGGAATATTGCCAGTCAGATCCTGGCGGCCCTTGCTGCCCTGCTGTCGCGCCACAAGTTCCGCAAACATCTGCAAAATTTTGTGGTCTTTGTCAGAAAAAGAATACTGTCTTTTGCTGTCAACGCACAACGCCCCTCCGGTGGGCACGGGGCAGCCCATGAAGGCCTTGATGGAGGCCTCTTCGCCGCCGGAGTAGTAACCGAGGTTGCTCTGCCGCTGATCGAAATTGGGGACAAGAAGAGGCTGACGGTTGCGTACAATCCAGCCCACCAGTCCCTTGCCAGGCAACACTGTGGCCTTGGCCCCGATTTTGTCGCCAAGGCTGAAGGAGGCGGCGAGGTGGTGCCCTTCTCCTTCTTCGTCAGGTAAAAACAAAACAACAGAGTATGCGTCAAAAACGCTGCAAACGATGCTGAGTATATGTTTTTCTAAAGAATTTTCAGTCATGGTGCTGTGGGTTTTATGGTGATGCGGATCGACCGCCAAGATTATTGACAAGCTCATTTCTTGTAGCAAAGCGTACCGCCCCCCGCAACTGCTTTTGATCATAGGACGATGCAACAGGTCAGGCAACCTGAAGAAAAATAGACAAATTTGTGAAAATATGGCTCCGCTGCCCCTGTAAGGGGTTGACTCTTGTGTAAAATATTTATTTATCAACTATGCCCACTGGAATTATTTTAAAAATAAGTATAAAAAATTGAGAAAGACTGGTCTGTAGGGTGCAGGAATGATTAAGTGGCAAGAGGTCTTCAGCAAAAATGGTCAACCCTGGCGGGACGCAGCATGCTTGTCCGCCCCTGTTGCCATCAGCGACCTTGAGTCGCTCAAGAATTTTCTTGATGCCGTACATGTGCGTTTCTGCCTGGTGAAACCCTATCAGGAAAACAAGAACTATCCGGTTGTGGAAGGCCGCGAGCTTCTGCCGTCGTTTGACAATGATATGTTCGAATACAGGGATCTGCCTGGCTTCGCCATGGTGGCTTTTGCCCGCCAACTGGATTATTTTTCCGAGATTTTTCAATTCGACAAGCTGCATCCGGTCGTCACCGAGGGCGAAGGGGCTTCATGCCCGCTGGAAAACCAGGTGATGGGGCAAAACCTGCAAACCCTCGCTTCACGTCTGCCGCGCATGCACCAGGATGTCTTTCGCCAGCAATTCCGCTCCACAGATACTGTGCTGCTGGAAAGCTACCCCGCGCTCATGCCGTACCTGCTCAATATGGACAGGGCGCAAGTGCTGGCCTGGGATGCGGACAACCAGTTTCATCTGGCTGGCGTTTTCGCCTCTTTTCCTTCTGATATTGACAGCGAACTCAAGCGGTTTGGCATACGCATAGGCAAATTTGTCTACGGCGACAGCGATATTTATGAACGCAACCGCATGTTTGTGTATCAGTACCTTATGGAGCTTTACGGCTTTCCCATTGTGTCCGAGCGGCGCACGTCCAGCGCGCTTTTCGCGCGCAAGCTGCATAAAATGGGCGAACATTTTCTTCTGCGAGTTCTTGGACAGACTGACCGCACCCTCACGACCTATGTGTCCACTGGAGGAAACCAGCGCTACCCCCAACTGGAAAAGATAGCCCTGGTCGCTGTGGACGCCGACCACGAAGATGCCCTTGAAATCATAGACCGCGATGGATTTTTCCTTGATAAACCCCGCCGGGTTGTCATATTGCGCGTCAAATACCGCCAGCATACGTTTGATTCGAGCAACGTCCGTCAGGATCGCGCTCTTTCGGTGGTTACCCAGGAAGTGCTGCATCCGCTCACTGGCGAGCGCCTCACCGGGCTCAACCTTATCAAGGATACGTCCAACATGTTCCTGCGCCTGAACGACATTGTGCGCGGCGAATACACGGGGCGTATTGTATTCAAGCGTACCGAAGTTGTGGAAAATACCGACACCCATGAAAAAAGGCTCAAATTTCTGTACAGCTGGCTGACCAAGCACCAGCGCCGCATGATCAGTTATAGCGATGAGTTTTTTTCCAATGTCAGCAAAGTGTTGTGCAATTACCTCTATTCGCCGGACAATGACGACGTTTTTGAAGACCTGCGCGATCTGTATCAGGAAGTCTGCACGCGCTTCAGCTATATTCAGCAGGCCCGTCGGGTGCGGATTCTGGAAGACCTGTGCACGCGCACCTGCAAGGGCGTGCACATCACATACAGGCAGATGCTCAGTGAGGCGCTGGTTCTGCTCAATGAGCTGAAATTCGAAGTGGTCAACTTTTTCCCCATACTGGTGGACGGCATCATTGATTGTGTTGAAAAAATACTGCGCGATCGCTACCTCCAACGCCAGTATCTTGAACCGCCGGAAGATAGCCTGACCCCTGCCGGAATTGAAATACGGAAAAGTTACGGACGCCTCGTTTCTTTGCTGGACGGCTTTAAGGCTGTGCGCAAGGCGCGGATGGGCAAGGAAAGCATGCTAACATGAGTTTGGCGTTATTTTATCTGCCTCCGGAGCACTGGGGGCATGAGGTTCGTCTTGATGGCCAGGAAGCCCGCCATCTGAGTCAGGTTTTGCGCCTTGGGGCGGGCAGCGAAGTCGGGCTTCTTGATGGCCGGGGGCGTCTGGGCCGTTTTGTGGTGCTGAAGGCAGGGAAAAAAATTGTCGACCTGGAGTGCAGGAGCGAAGAATTTTTGCCGCAGCCTGAAGCTCGCGCCGTGGTTGCCCTTGCCTACAGCAAGGCCGTACGACGCGGATTTTTTATGGAAAAGGCCGTGGAGCTCGGCGCGTCAGGCGTATGGCTGTGGCAAGGTGACCACAGTCAGGGCAAGCTTTCCGCAGCAGCACAGGAAGCGTGCCAGGGACAGCTTGTTGCTGGCGCCAAACAGTGCGGCAATCCCTGGTTGCCGGAGGTTCGCGTGCTCGATGGCGGGGTGGACGATCTGGTCAGCCACGCTGCTGAAGCCGACTACCGCATTTTACCATGGGAAGCACAGGACGCTGTGCCCATGCTTTCCCCTGCTTTGGCGGGGCAAAGCGGCCTGACAGTCTATGTTATTGGCCCTGAAGGCGGTTTTTCGCAACGTGAGCTTACCGTGCTCACGCAGTCCGGGTTTTGCGCTGTGAGCCTGGGCGCGCGGGTGCTGCGCTGCGAAACGGCGGCAACCCTCTGCCTTGGCATACACTGGTGGGCTTCGCAGTTGCCAAAGGCTTTACCGCAAGAGGCGGAACGGTCATGACCGTCAACAAACCCCTGCCAGAGCGCATGCGGCCGGATGATCTGGCGCTTTTTCTGGGCCAGACGCATCTTGGCGGGCGCCTGCGCTCGCTCATGCAGGCCCCGCGCCTGCCAAGCCTGCTTTTTTTCGGCCCTCCAGGCTGCGGCAAATCCACGCTGGCCCTGCTACTGGCCAAGTCCACCGGTAAAAACTTTTTGCGGCTCAGCGCGCCTGAGGCCGGTTTGCAGCACCTGCGCCGTTCGCTTTCTGGCGTGGACATTCTTGTCCTTGATGAGTTGCACCGCTTTTCCAAGGCGCAGCAGGACTTTTTTCTGCCTCTGGTAGAATCGGGCGAGCTTACCCTGCTGGCCACAACAACCGAAAATCCTTCGTTCAGCGTCACGCGCCAGTTGCTTTCACGGCTTCATGTGCTGCGTCTACGACCCTTGGGCCGCCCTGAGCTTATGGAACTGGCCAAGCGCGGCGCTGCCGACCTTCAGATGGAAATGTCCGAAGAACTGGCGGACCTGCTGTCTGGCGCGTCGCACGGTGATGCCCGCATGTTGCTGAACCTTGTGGAGTACGTGGCCGCTCTTCCCGCTGATCTGCAAGAACTTGAGCATATTAAAGCCGCACTGCCCGAAGTGCTGGTTCGGCACGATAAAGACGGCGACAATCACTACGAGCTCGCTTCAGCGCTTATCAAATCCATTCGCGGCAGCGATGTTGACGCGGCCCTTTATTATCTGGCCTGTCTGCTTGAGGGCGGTGAAGACCCGCGTTTTGTCTGCCGTCGGCTCATTTTATCGGCTTCGGAAGATGTGGGGCTGGCTGATCCCAATGCCCTGCCGCTGGCGGTTTCCTGCCAGCAGGCTGTGGAATTTGTGGGCATGCCCGAGGGGTTTATTCCCCTGGCTGAGACCGTGACGTATCTGGCCATGGCCCGCAAGAGCAATGCCTCATATGCGGCCTACCTCAATGCCCAGCGTGAAATCAAACTCAACGGCCCGCGCCCTGTGCCACTTCATCTGCGCAATCCCTCTACCCAACTGCAAAAGGAATGGGGCTACGGCAAGGAATACAAGTATCCCCACAACTACCCGGATTCCTGGGTCGACCAGTCCTACCTGCCGCAGGGCCTGGAAGGACGCCGTTTCTATCAGCCACGCGATAATGGTGAAGAACCTCGCCTCTCACAGTGGTGGCGCAAGATTTACAAAATCAAAAAAACGGAAGACTAAGGTATGCACCCTTTTGTTGAAGGCGTCTTTTCGCAAAAATTTCTTACAGGCAATGCATATGCAAGCCAGGACGCGCGCACGGGATTTTTTACGCGGCTTTTTCCATCACTCAGCTTTTACAGCCGCCTTTTCGGCGGCCCTTTGCGCTGGTTGTGTTCCAAGGCCGCCAAGGGACAGTGCGACGACAGCGCCTGGGTGCATGCCAGTGTGTGGGTTTCTGACCTGATGGAGCGCATTGGCTGCCCCATTGAAGTGCAGGGCATGGACGCCATCAACGAAACGGACGGGCCGTGCCTTTTTGTCGCCAACCATATGAGCACGCTGGAAACCTTCATGCTGCCCGGTATGATACGCCCAAGGCGTCCCGTGACCTTTGTGGTCAAAAAAAGTCTGACGACAATGCCCTTCTTTGGCCCTGTCATGTGTTCGCGCGACCCCATAGTTGTCGAGCGCACCAACCCGCGCGAAGATTTGACGGCAGTGCTTGAGGGTGGTCTTGAACGCCTGAAAAAAGGAATATCCATTATTGTTTTTCCGCAGAGTACGCGGTCGCTGGTTTTTGACCAGAGCCACTTCAATTCCATTGGCGTCAAGCTGGCGCGCAAGGCAGGGGTGCCCGTGGTTCCTATCGCGCTGAAGACGGATGCCTGGGGGCAAGGGCGCAAGATCAAGGAACTGGGCCCAGTGCGCCCTGGCATGCCCGTGAGGTATTGCTTTGCAAAACCGATGTACGTGCAGGGTCAAGGCAAGGAAGAACACGCGGCCGTCTGCCAGCATATTGCCAGCCACCTTGAGGAATGGATTCGAAAAGACGGAGCCAATGATTCCCAGCCTCGGCAACGCGCGGTACAAGCCTGAAGTTTTGCAGGCGTGCATCTCGCCTCATGTATAGACCAACAAGACGGCCCCGTCGGAAAAAAGTTCCTGCGGGGCCGTCTTGTTGGCCGGCTTTTTGCTCGAACAAACGTGGTAAGCATTCAAATTTTCGAGACCACGATCTCAAGGGCAAATGCCTTTCCGTATGGTGCACCAAGGGGTTGAGGATGCCTGCACGGCGCGCAACAGCGCGGATAAACAGGCCAGAACCATTTCAGTGCGAATGACACTAGCCGCTGTGAGCGGCGGATTCCGTTACTTCAGTCTTTTTTTGCAGTTTTTTTGAATACAGTGAGAAAAAATAGCTGGAGACGGGCTTCACGCCCACCACCGCAAAAAAGAGAAGAAAATACAGCATGGAATCAATAAGCAACATCTCTGTTGAGCGGTTTTCAAAGCCCAGGCCGCTCAGATAGCCATGCAGCTTCAAAATGACCCAACATGCCAGAAAAAAAACGCCCAAGGCGCACAGGAAACACCTGTCTTTGACCTTTCGCAGCTTTTCTTCCATATATTTCCTCCGCAAGTAAACGGACGTTATGCGCGTCTTGTTCCTGTTTTTCAAACCGGGCAGAATATGGCACAGAACAGAGCTTTACGCTAGTCTTTTCGCCAGTGGATGCGGAGCCTGTTTTTTGGGGAATAGTCATTCGCGCACAGATCGACAATATGCCCTCCTGGCAAAGAATACATAAAAAAGGCAGGAAGTTGCCCTCCTGCCCTTACAGACATTCATCTGTCACGCCCTGTGGCGTTATTCCCATTCAAGCAGTCGCCTCTGGCCGGTCAGAGCGCGTAGATGCGTGGCGTCTTGCCCCACTTCAAGGCAGCCCAGATAGGTTCCCTGCGAATTTCTCAGCGCCAGATACTGGATATGGATGAACTTGCCGCCGAGTTCCAGCCAGAACTCAGCCTTATCACGCTCTCCCCTTTTAAAGGCTTCCAGAATTTCAGTGACCATGTGCACGGATTTGGGGGGATGGCAGTTTTTCACCTCGCGGCCGATAACGGCGGCGCTTCTTGGAAAAATACGGTGCACGCTGTCAGAATAGTAGGCCACCCTGTCATCCGGGCCCACAAAGCTGACATCCACGGGCAAGTTGCAAAGAATGGCATCCACAACCTCTTGAGGCAACTGCCCTGTCGAAAGATCAACAAGCCCTGACTGCCCCGCGCCTTCAGCAGGTCTGACAGCAGACGCGCTCCATTCCCCTTGGGGTGTTATGCCAAAAGAATAGCCGATTTCATCGTCACCCAGGCGGCAGCGGTTCCAGTCTTCCTCGGTAAGCAGCTGAAGGCACATGGGAAAAAGAATGTTTTCTTCTTTGCGAACCATTTCAGCAACCTCATCAACGAGATCCTGCACAGCCGCAGAGCCTTCCACCCTGTTTTTATCAGCCAGAAGTTCCTGCGCCCGGCGGAACTTGCCTCTGATGTCATCGTGCACTTCCCACATGACCTTGCCAGGAGCGCTCAGGTCATGCTTTTCGAGCAGGGGGAAGAGCTGATTTTCCTTACGGACATAATGGGTCTGGATGCCAGCAAGCTCCTGAACAAGAAAACCGAGGCGCTTAAGCACAAAAGGCCATTCAGCCTCGGTTGGCACTTTGGATGGACCCAGTGCTTCCCCGATTTCAGCAAGAAGCTTTTTTGCCTGAACATTTTCCTTCAAATAGGTGTGTACAGGGTGCCCCGGCGGAACCTGCGGCATCTGCTGGCCTTCCAGCGCATCCTGGAACAGGGCCGCGTGCAGGTGGCACATCCGTTTTATTTCCGTCTCGGGCAAGCCCTCGTTCACAAGAGTCTGCTCCAGGGCGGCAATTTCCTGCGGCGTGATATCACCCACAGTTTTATTGAATTTGTCCTGCAACTGGCTGAATTCCACGCCGTCATGAAGATCCTTGATTATTTCCTTGAGAGCGGCCAGGCGTTGCTCCTGGGACGCCTTCGTGTCGCCCGGCTGCACGCCCCTGGCGTCGGGAGGCGCAATTTCAACGGATTCGCCGGCAGTGGTCATGATTTCGCCAGCTATGAACAGGAGAAGTGAAAGAACACTCTCATTACCCATGCCTGCCGCTTTTTCCACAGACGCAACCCTGCCCACTGTCTGACGCAAAAGAGGGTTTTTGAGTTTTTCAAAGCTCTTGTTGTGGTTTGCCAGAGAGTCTATGAGAAAAGGATATTCCGTGGTGAGGGTATAAATACTCGTATCCTTGGTCAGCAACATGGCTACCTCGACTTGTTTGCGCAGCATTTTCCCGGATTGGGCGTTTGAACCGGCAGCGAGCCAGAGCAGTTTTATGCAGTCTTATATTGAAGCTGCCCTGGCTGCTGCATGAGCAGGCACACGCCATGAAGGCGTAAGCGCGGTTCATCCGCACTGTTCCCACCGTAAAAGGGCGGGGCAGAATCCACGCCGCTCTGCGGCGCGCTGCATTCTCGTACAGCGTTAGAGCATGTACCTTTTTCAAAGGTAAAATGCTCTAGATGGGCGGGGTAATGGTCACAAGCAGGCGCATGCGCGTTGTTGCTTCAACCCCGTGAGGTTCACGAATTTCAGAAATGAGAATGTCCCCCGCTTTTGCGGGCAGTTTTACGCCGTCGGCTCCCAGAAAAAAACCCTCGCCTTCAAGAATCTGTATGGACAGCTCCCCGTCCAGATCGTGCGAATGCACGGGAAATACGACGCCAGCATCAAGGTTGAAGTTGATAATCTTGAAATTGGGAGAATCCTCCACAAGGAAGAAACGCTTCATGGCGTTGGCCGAAAATTCTCTGGTGGATTCAAGCTGCAGTATTTTCATGACATTCCCTTTGCCGGTCATGGCTGCTTTAGCGGAGTTGCAGTAGGATGGTTTCACTATGAAACGCACTGGCGGCTGCGTGAGCAGGCGCTCCCCGTGAAGGCGTCAGCGCGGCGTGTCTGCTCTGTCGGGCGCGTAGCGTATGCTGTAAACGTTTAGAACGCATATTCCCAAAGGCATGCAGCACCAGTAACACTATCCTAGAGGTGGGCCGCATGGTTTTCTGTGAGCATGCTCACAATAAGCCATAAATTTTGCCTCTCCCATGCTCATACAATATACCGCAAAACTGCCTTGTCAAATTGCCATATGACATGGCCATGTTATGAAAAAACGAGAAATTAGTTCATGAAATAACAGCTAGTTATGCCTCCTTACAAGATATTCTGCTTTGCAGGGGCTTTCCGCACTTATACCGGATAATATTTTCCCGTGCAGGATTGTATTGAAAGTTCAATGATGCCAGTTAGCTTTAACATCGCATCAGGATATGCCCCACCTTTATGCTGTGGTGCGTATTTACGCACAAAAGCATCCAGTACGGCGATCTTTGCGGCAGTATCGGCAAGCATGGTCGCGTGTCCCCTGATTATAACGCTTTCATAGGCGGTATTTGTTCCACACGGATCGTGTGCATCGTGAACAAGCCCGATCATTCGCTCCACCTCAAAGCCCACGCGTGAATCTCTTTTGATGTTGGCGAGTTTTTCGCCAGCGGCCAAACCATGTATAAATATCTTATCGGCCATAAAAACAAAATGTACTGGCGTAATATAGGGAAAACCATCCGCCCCTGCGCTGGCCAATCTGGCCACCGGTTCAGTGGTAAGCAACGCATGTATTTTTTCTTCTGACAGTGGATATTTTTTCATTCTTGCCTGCATAAAGTCCCTCGTGTATGTTGATGCGACCCCGACAATAGCACTGTTTCATATATAATGAATAGGGACAGTTCGATGCTTTTTTGCCTGACACTTTGACGCGGCGCTGGCATGTTGCCGCGCTGTCTTTGCCAATGACCCGCGGCACTAACGTCCACTCAAAATGAACGTGCTCTGGCGGCCGCGTGGCGGGTGGACGCATGGGCACATCACGTGAAGCCGCAATCCATTCACTGCCATGCGTCAAAACAACCGCCTTCAACCATTGAGCGTCTGTAGTCTTAGCGGCAGTTTGCTCCAGACTCACAACGCTCATAACTGACATGGGAGAACTGTGTGCTGCAACTGGATGCCGACAATGGCGTACCGCTTTTTCAACAGATATACAGTCAGGTACGCGCGGACATCCTGTCAGGCGCCATGCCGGAGGGCACAAGGCTGCCCTCCATCCGCGCAATGGCAAGGCAGATGCATATTGGAAAAAATACTGTTGAGAGCGCATATGCTCAGCTTGCCCTTGAAGGATATGTGTCTGCCCGCCCGGGAAGCGGCTATACGGTCAATTCCATCTACGGGATCATCCCTTCAACAGATTTCGGCCCAGCAAAAAATTTTTCTGCGCCGTCCGGTGCCGGTGAGCAGGCGCGTCGGGAAACCTTCAAGTATGATTTCAGTTATGAAAACTCGGACGGATCAACCTTTCCCGCCGCCATCTGGCGCAAGCTGACAGCAGAGATTTTGTCCGACGGCACAAAATCCGGCTATGCTGCGGAAATGCACCGGTATGGCACCGCGGGCGGTTATATGCCTCTGCGCCGCCAACTGGCCGCCTATCTTTACCAGAGCCGTGGGGTTCGGTGCGCTCCGGAACAGGTGATATTGTGCAGCGGATTGCAGCCTTCAATTATGGTCATTCTGCGCCTGCTGCAGGCGGAATGCCGCATGGTCGCGCTTGAGGATCCGGGGTATGACGGCGCCAGGGCCGTCTATGAGTGTTTTGCCATGCCGGTTGTGTCCGTACCTGTGGATACCGGCGGCATGGACCTTGCCGTGTTGACCGGGTCTTCGGCCCGGCTGGCGCACATAGCGCCATCGCACCAATTTCCAACAGGTGTCGTCACATCTATCAGCAGGCGCATGGAGCTGTTGCAATGGGCTGTGGAAAACAACGCTTTTATCATTGAAGACGACTATGACAGCGAACTTCGGTACAATGGCCGCCCCATCCCGTCGATGCAGTCCATTGACCATGGCGGCCGCGTAATTTACCTTGGCACGTTTTCAAAAGTGCTCTCCCCCGGCATGCGCATGTCCTATATGGTATTTCCTCCTCATCTTCATGACAGGTTCAACTCCGTATTTGCCTGTTTCCAGTGTACAGTTCCCTGGCTTGAGCAGGCCGTATTGCACCGTTTTATGGCCGATGGGCATTGGGAAAAACATCTTCGAAAACTCTGCCTCTTCAAAAAGAAAAAACACGATGTATTTGTGAACACGGTCAACTTTCTTTGGGGTGATAACGTTCGTATCCACGGTCACAATGCGGGGTTGCACATTTTGCTTGAACTGATGGACGGCCCAGACGAAAACGAGCTCACGGCACGGGCCAAAGCCGTTGGCATAAGGGTGTATCCCGCCTCGCGCTTCTGGGCGGACAAAACCCGGTGCCCAAAGAATTGCCTGTTCCTGGGCTACGGCATGCTGTCTGAAACAGACATCATATCCGCCCTGAATGCATTGAAAAAAGCGTGGTCCTAGAGCAGATTAACTTTGAAATGTGAAGCATTTCAAAGTGTTCATTCAGCCGAAAAAAGCGATTTGCGGTAGCCGTTAGCGGGGCTTTACCGCTTACGGATAGCGACAGCCATCAGTAGGCTGTCCGCTCAATTAACCAATGCTGTCTTTGCGGCAGCCGTTGCTTTAGCCGTTGTGACGCAGGCTTCAGCCGTTGTGACGCAGGCTTCAGCCGTTGCGACGCAGGAAGCTACGGATAAAGCTCGGCTGAATTAACGCCACGTTGTGGCGCACTGCCCTTTCGTGCAGCATTAGAGCATTTACACTTTTTCAAAGTTAAAATGCTCTGGCCTGGCGTCGCCAGCATGAATTGCATCTTGAAAACGAGTAAGACTCTGAATCGCCACCGTGCTATATCGGGTCTGAAAACGGAACGAGGCTTCACATGACCGGATTTTCGGACGATACCATGTGGCAGGCGGTGGTTGACTGTGATTCCGCATATGACGGGAAATTCTTCTACGGCGTAAAAACTGTGGGCGTGTACTGCCGCCCTTCGTGCAGGTCAAAAACTCCTCTGCGAAAAAATACCGTGTATTTTATGCGTGAAGAAGAAGCCGTGCTCGCAGGATTCCGTCCCTGCAAGCGGTGCCGACCGGAACGTTGCGGGCAAGCGCCTGCCGCGGGCCTTGCCGAGCAGGCCAAAAAACTTATTGACGATCACTACGGCAAACGCACACTACTGATGGCAGAGTTGAAAAAGTTGGGCGTTACGCAAAGCCATCTGGCTGCCGTGTTCAGGCAGCAGTATGGCATGACGCCCATGCGCTATCTGGGCAGCAGGCGCGAACAACAGGCAAAAATACTATTGGCCGAAACAGGCGCGTCCATCATTGATATTGCTGCCGCCATTGGCTTTGACAGCTTGTCAGCATTTTATGCGTTTTTTAAAAAGCAGGCAGGCACGACGCCACATTTGTTTCGCGTCCAATCAAAATCTCAGAAAGCATGAACCCGTAACGGAGACGCCACAGCATGGTTTGCCACAAAGATTGCCTATGCAGCAAACCCGTACTTGTGTAGTTTCGCTTTCAAACGTTTTGATGCTGCGTGAAAGCCGCCCGTCGCGAAGGTACGAGAGTAATGTCTTTACGCAGTGCTGCACCATAAAGGTCGTACAGGGCATTGAGAGTGCGTATTTTTACTGTGAATCTGCCCGCATTGTCCTGAACAGGAAAGGAGATGCTCGATGAAAAACATGGCGTTTTACACTTTTCCCATCGGAAAAATCGGCATAGCCGCCGATGATGGGGGCATATGCGGGGTGTTTTTCAGCACTGAAGCCCCACCTGAAGGCTTTGAACAGGCGCAAACGCCCGTGATACAAATGGCCGCTGTACAGCTTGGTGAATATTTTGAGGGCAAACGCAAAGAATTCGACGTGCCTTTGCACCTGGGCGGCACCGAATTTCAGGCCGCCGTGTGGCGGGTTCTGATGACCATTCCTGCTGGCGAAACCCGCAGCTACAAAGACATTGCGGTAATGGTGGGCAAACCAGGCGGAAGCCGCGCGGTGGGGATGGCCAACAACCGCAATCCTGTCGCCATTATTGTGCCCTGCCATCGTGTCATCGGGCATGACGGAAGCCTGACGGGTTACGCGGGGGGACTTGCCATAAAGCAGTATCTGCTGGAACATGAAAAAATCTGGCAGCCTGCCAGAACTGAAAAAAAGCATGACCAGTACAAGTTATTTTGAATATGGCGAAAAAGAAAAGCAATGGCTCAGGTCACGTGATCCTGTCCTGTCTGCCGCCATGGATGAAATCGGACATATTCACCGCGAGGTGCAGCCCGATTTGTTCAAGGCGCTCATAAATTCCATTGTCGGCCAGCAGATATCCACAAAGGCCCACGTGACCATTTGGAACAGGATCCAGGAGCGGTTTGCCCCCATCACACCAGAAATTTTTGAAAATCTGCGTGCTGAAGATATACAGACCTGCGGCATTTCCATGCGCAAGGCATTGTACATCAAAAGCATCGCCGACGCAGTTCGGGATGGCGAGCTTGACCTGACGCTTCTGCCAGCCATGACGGATGCAGAAATAAGCGCAAGGCTTGTGCAACTGAAAGGCATTGGCCTTTGGACGGCAGAAATGCTTATGATTTTTTCAATGCAGCGTCCGGACATCCTGAGTTGGGATGATCTGGCCATACAGCGCGGTTTGCGCATGCTGTACAGGCATCGCACGATGACTCCAAAGCTTTTTGCAAAGTATAAAAAGCGCTATTCGCCCCATGCCTCTGTTGCCAGCCTGTATCTATGGGCCATTGCAGGTGGAGCCTGCGCCAGTCTGAAAGACAGCGCGCCAGCAAAAAACAGGGGCGCAAAATCCAGATAATGCCCTGTCTGCACGCTGCACCAGTTGCTCAGTGCGAACTCGCAGGCTTGATACAGTGATGCGCCATACCAAAAAGCGGGTCGGGCCACGAAGATATTCCTGGGCCGACCCGCTTTACTGGTCAGAACTTTGTACACAGCGAGACGCCGTGCCTACCAGCCATTATGGTGAATTTTTTCCGCCTTGTAGCGATCGACTTTGCTGAAAGGCTGTGCAGGGTGCCCCACCACAACCAGAGCCAGTACATTGATGTCCGCCGGGATTTTCAGCAAGTGACGGATGGGTTCCACTCTGTCTTCAATGGGGTGCATGCCGCACCATACCGTGCCCAGATTTTTTCCACGCGCCGCAAGGAGCATGTTTTCCAATGCAGCGGTGCAGTCCTGTTGCCAAAAGCCCGCTTCTTTGGCTTCAGCGGGGTTGGCGCATACCACTATGGCCAAAGGCGCATGGGCTGCCATCTTGGCATAAGGATGCAGTTCGGCAATTTGACCGAGCAAAGCCTTGTCACGCACAACCACAAAATGCCAGGGTTGGCGGTTATGCGCGCTGGGGGCCGCCATGCCCGCGCGCAAAAGGGTTTCCAGGTCAGCTTCACTTACTTCTTCATTTGTAAATTCACGAATGCTGCGACGGGTAAAAATAGCTTCCAGAACGTCCATAATGATCTCTCCTGCAATAAACTGACGTATAATTAGTATACACAGTTTTGGATAAAAGGAAAAGCATGCAAAACAATCGCGCGCCGTGGACAGCTGTCCACGGCGCGCGATTGTTATATATAGTTCTGCCGTTCGAACCGGCCTGTAGCTGTTGTGCTAGAGCAGATTAACTTTGAAATACTTCACATTTCAAAGTTTTCATTCAGTCGAAAAATGCGATTTGCGGTAGCCGTTAGCGGGTCTTTACCGCTTACGGATAGCGACAGCCATCAGTAGGCTGTCCGCTCAATTAACCAATGCTGTCTTTGCGGCAGCCGTTGCTTTAGCCGTTGTGACGCAGGAAGCTACGGATAAAGACAGCCTGAGTAACTACACAGTTCACTCCATACAATCGCTGTCGCCATTCGTAAGGCTCGCAGACTCGCCAACGACTGCCGCGAAGCTACGGATAAAGACGGCAATGAGTTACGCAAAAATCTGACCCTGCGGCAGTGCGCGTATGCGCCCTGAACAGATTATCTTCTTTTCACGCCAGCCGCCAGAGCAGTTGCAGAATGAAACGGCCCTGGAGCAGATACGCGTTGAGATTGTGGATGCCAGCAAGACGACGCCTATGCCCCCACTTCAGATCAGAAAACACTTTATATAATAAAATGTAATAAAGGTTCTAGGGGGTGAAGGAGGAGGCCCTTTTACAAAAGGGCCTCCTCCTTCACAAAGCATCTCAAAACATCATGACTCTAACTCATGTCCCAGTTGGGGTACATGGTCCATATGCCGCAGGGGCAAATGCCTTCACAGATGCCGCAGCCTATGCAGCGGGCTGGATCAGACACGTATTCAAAACCGTTTTCGTCCTGCTTGCGGTCAATGGCTTTCTCCGGGCAGGATTTGAGACACATCTTGCAATCCCTGCACGAACCGCAACTGATGCAGCGGCTGTATTCGTCCTGCGGGCTTGGCAGGTCTTTGTCATGGCATTTGGCAAAGTAGGCCGTGTGCAGCCGGGTTGACGGAACAAGGCGCTTTTCTGCGGGCGCATAGCTTTCGCCGCGCATCCAGGCGTCGGCGGAAAGAGCCGCCTCACGTCCAGAGCCGATGGCGTGCACCAAAAGACCAGGCTTGATAACGTCGCCAACGGCGAAGACGCCATCCATAATGCTCAGGTCCGGCTTGGGCACAAGCCATTCACGGAATTTTTCCAGTCCTTCTGGCAGGAAGGAAAGGTCAGGCGATTCACCCACGGTGATAATGACCATTTCACCAGGAATAAGCCTGCCTTCCTGCGTGATGAGGCCTTTGTCCGTGATTTCCTTAGTTTGCACCGGCCACACAA
Source organism: Desulfovibrio simplex (assembly GCF_055387835.1). Lineage (NCBI taxonomy): Bacteria > Pseudomonadati > Thermodesulfobacteriota > Desulfovibrionia > Desulfovibrionales > Desulfovibrionaceae > Desulfovibrio > Desulfovibrio simplex. The sequence continues at coordinate 1,165,619 of NZ_AP042377.1, read as the reverse complement.
GCTTACCGCCCAAAGCCTCGATATGCTCAATTTCATGAGCAAAAGCGGCAGGCTTCTGCACATCGACACAGGTAACCAGTTTGGCTCCGGCGGCGTAGGCTCCTGCCGCTGCATCCATGCCAGCATTGCCGCAGCCGATAACAATGACGCTTTCCGGCACCCTGGGGGCTTTACCCTTGTTCACGGCCTTGAGAAAGTCTATGCCAGCCACGATTTTTTCATGTCCCGGCCAAGGGAAGACGCGGGCAACGTGGCCGCCCGTGGCCACAACAAGGGCTGTGTGCTTTTTGCGCAGTTCCGCAAATTTTTTGGCGTCAACTGTGCAGTTGTTTACGAAGCGCACGCCCAGATCTTCAATTCGCTTGAGTTCTTTTTTCAGCAGATCATGGTTCAATCGGGCACGGGGTATGACCTGTTCAAGCTTGCCGCCCATGACAGCGTCGGCCTCATACACGGTGACGTCATGTCCCATGCGAGCCAGTTGCCACGCAGCAGTAAGACCGCCCACGCCCCCACCGATAACGCCAACATGTTTGCCAGTGCGCTTTTTTTCTCTGGGCACCTTTATATCGGCGGAGCAGGAACCGAGCCCGCCAATTTGCACCGGGCTGTCCAACTGTGTGCGCGTGCAACTCTGCATGCAGGGGTTGGGGCATACACTGCCGCAGACAGAGCCGGGAAAGGGCGTGTAATCCAGCACCAGGCGATAGGCTTCATCCACCCTGCCCTCACGCAGCAGGTTAAAGCGTACCTGACTGGGAATGGAAGCCGGGCAGTTGAATTCGCAGGGAGCGGCATAACGCGCGTTTTCCCACAGTGGCACCCGCTGGCGATAATCGCCACGCGCCACAAGCCCATTGACGGCAAAATCATCCGACGCCACATCGCTGAAGATACCGTCAGTAATCCATTCTTTCGCGCGGAACTGCCCGATGCTGCGCATTTCATCATGATCGCGCTCTTCAAAAGGCAAGGGTGTGATTTTTTTCCAATGCTTCCAGACGGAGAGTTCCTTGCGCAACCGGGGCTTGTCGATGGCGGTCAGAAAGTTGTCCAGTCCGGCTTCAAGCCAGGCGATGTCGGCATCATCAATGACGTTGACGCAGACGTCGTGAGGCAAATGCCCCACCGGGCCGCGAAAATATACCACGCCGCCCACCATGCCCACACACGAACGCTCACCCATTATGGACGGCATGGTCTGGCTTTCATAGCCGCAAATGACAGCCTTGCCTCCGCCCATAAACTCGAAGGAAAAGCTGCCCACGCTCTTGAGAACCCACAATTCGGGAGCCGAATATACAGGGTCATGCTTCATGAGTGAGCCGGAACGCGTTCCCGCGCGTCCACCGATGTACACAACACCCGCAGCGGCGCAGTGAGCCGCCGTGTCGCCGGCGTCTCCGCGCACAGTAATGCGGCCGCCCGCATTGAGCCAGCCCACATCAGCCGGGGCCGAACCTTCAACAAGAACTTCAGTGTCGGGCAGGCACATGGATCCAACCCGCTGACCGGGATTATTCACGGTGAACGTGAGCTTTTTTCCGTCCTTGTTCCACAGGGGCCCGCCGATATCGTGTTGCCCCGATGCCTCGATATAAAAATCCGTCTCGCCCTTTTCCACTGCGGCCTCAATGGCCAACAGAAGATCCTGGGTGGACATCCGCTTGTGATTTTGCAGTGTATTTACGCGCAACATACTGTAATCCTCGTGCAAAGTACTAGCAGGCATACTGAATGCCCAGTTTGTCGGCCACGGCTTTGTCTGTGGCTACCAGCGCATCCGAACGTCCGACCGGCATGGAACTGTTGCCCACCGGGGCCAGCAGTTTGCGCAGTTCGGCATCAAAAGCCAGCATGTAGTCCACAATGTTTTGCGCGCCCCTGTCCACGTCAAGACGTTTGACCAGACGTGGATCCTGAGTGCAGATACCCGTGGGACATTTGCCCGTATTGCAGGCGTTGCAACGCCCCTGCTCATTGCCAACGCAGCCGAGCAGCTGAATGAGTATTTTGCCGATAATAACGCCATTGGCTCCGAGACAGATCATCTTGAAGGCGTCGGCCGCGGCGTTGCCCGAAAGGCCGATGCCGCCACCCGCCCACAGGGGAATCTGCCCTTGCAGCCCCTGGGCCACGGCTGCCTGGTAACAGTCACGCAGTTTGGATACGATGGGATGGCCCGTATGCTCCAGCGATACCTCGTTGGCAGCGCCAGTGCCGCCCTGTATGCCGTCGATGAAAAAACCGCCGCAAATCTTGTAGGGATCGCGCAGCAGGTTGTGATAAACGGAAACGGAAGTGGCCGATGCGGCGCACTTGATGGCCACAGGCACACGAAAACCAAAAGCCGCATTGAGCGAAAGGTGCATTTTCTGCACCGACTCTTCAATGGAATACAGGCCCTGATGGTTCGCCGGCGAATGCAGGGTGGCCCTGGGCACGCCACGGATGGCCTGAATGTGCGGCGCAACCTTGGCCGCGGGCAGCAGGCCGCCGTCACCCGGTTTGGCCCCCTGCCCTATCTTGATAAGCACGCCCGCCGGGTCTGTTTTCATGCGGGGCATGGCCCTGATAATGCGGTTCCAGCCGAAATGACCGGAGGCGATTTGCAGGATCATATACTTCAGTTGTTCAGATTCCAGCAACTTGCTCGGCATGCCGCCCTCACCGGAACACATCCGCACGGGCATGCCGCATTTTTCGTTCAGGTACGCCGTGGCAACGGCAATGGCTTCCCAGGCTCTGGTGGACAGTGCGCCAATGCTCATATCACTGAATATGGCCGGGTACACCCAATTTACCGTAGGGGTGCGGTCAGTGAGTACAAGGCTTGAGCCCTCGACACGCAAGGGCAGTTCTTGCGCCAGCATGACGCGGCCCAGAGGGGAACGGATATCAAAGGTATGCCGTTCTGAATCCAGCGCGGGGTCAGTCATCTGGCTTATGCGGCCCACAACAATGGAATCAAGCGTGCGCGGCATGGCAAGATTGCTGCGCCCGCCCCGCTTGATGGGGCCATGACGGCGCGCCAGCACGGGAAAGCGCTGGTCGACATTGCGCACAGGGCGAATCGCGCTATTGGGGCATATTTTTTCGCACATGCCGCAGCCGACGCAGGCATGCTCGATGCTGGACTTCTGTGAAATGACGGGCCGGGCCATGTGCTCCTGTGAAGGATCAGGAAAGGCCTTGCGCGAAAGCGTCACACTGCGGCGCATCATGGTCACTTCAATGGCGTTGAATGTACAGGCGGCCACGCAGGAACCGCACATGGTGCACATTTCCGGACGGTAATCTATCTTCCAGCGCAGATCGTTGACGCTGACATCCTGAGTTTTTACTGATTCCATCTTTGCACCGCCAGATCGTTGTCAATGACCACCATTTCCCTTTCGTGCGGATAGATGTCTTCCGCCACATTCCTGTCGGGCATAATGGCATTGAGGCCACACACCTCTGAAGCAATCGCCACCATGTCCTTGTCACGGCCGACCACCACAGGGCGCAGCTTTTTCGAGTCGCAGCAGGTCATCATCCTGCCGTCGGGCAGCAGGGCGATAACGGTGTTGGGGCCGTTGATCTCAAGATGGGCAAGAGATTCGCGGATGAGCCCCAGCACCTTGCTGTCGGCGCGCTGCTCGGCTTCAACAAAAGGCAGGGGCGTGATGACATGCTTGTAGTACCGGATGGGCCACTTGAGCTCGTGCAGCACGTAGTGCAAAGTGTAAAGAAAGTTCTGTGAGTCTGATTCAAAGCCAATATAGCCTCTGTGCAGGGCTTTCTGAAACTCTTTGTTCTTGGTGAAAAAGGTGTTTTCGCCGTTGGCGCAGAGGGTGTATCCCTGAAGAAAGAAAGGATGGGCCGCATAACGCACAATGGCGTAATTGGTGTTCTGTCTGCACTGCGTGACGATGTTTCTTGCGGTGAGACGGCCATCATCGTTCCAGAGACGAAAATAGGTGGCGATATCCGCTGGATCGCCGATTTCTTTCAGCGTCAGCACGTCGGGCCAGAAGGAAAACACAAAGCCGTTGCCGTCTTTTTCCAACAAGGCGCGCAATTCAAGGCGCGTGTCGAGCAGGAGGTCTTCACGTTCAGCCTGGCTACGGTAGCGGTATATCTCGGGATACTCGTAATTGCGAAAAACGTAGCGCGGCATGGCTTCAATCTTCAGGCCGGGTTTTTTGTCCACTTCCGGAACCCACTGCGCCACCTGCACAAAACCTTTTTTTTCCATGAAGTCGTTGGCAAGCTGCACGCCCAGGGGAGTACAGGCCAAAGAAAGCAAAGGCTTATCCTTGTAGTGGCTGAACACGCCCTCAAGGTCCTGCATGACCATGGCGAAGCCGGAGTTATCGTGTCCTTCCTGTTGTGGCAACATGAGATTGAGCGCCACTGAGGGGGGCACTGGCGTTTTGCTCTTGATAGAGCCGATTCTGCACATATCTGTAACCTCGGTAAAAAAGCGTCACGGAAAGACCGGTCCGCAATACGCGGCAACCGCAACACTGATGTACCCGCAATGGGGGAGGCGCCAATTGAAGGCTCCATTGGGCGCAAAAGCGCAACCAACGAGCGGTGATCGAAATTCGGGTTCTACAGCCTTGGGGAGGCCGGGCAATCAGAGAGATTGCCGAAACCTTGCTGGCGGGCAATTTCGGTCACTGTCACAGGGGGGAAATTGACCTTGCTACAAACGGCAATGATAAGCAAGAACTTCCAGGGGATAATTTTTAAAAATTCTTTTCCCCTCCAATCAGGCCCTTGGCGTCAGGGTACACCACTTTTTCAGTGGGGCCAGGAGGCAGCGGCATTCAGGAGATTTTTACGGTCCAGATGCGGGGATGCCACCACACACAAACAGCAGGGTGTTGGCATGCATTGCGGGAGCAGGTCTGGCATCTTTTGTGCCCCGTGTTTGCTCCAAGGTCACAAAAAATGCCTCGCTTGCGCCACGACCGAATACATTTTCTTGCCGAAGCGCAATAAATCTCGTACGATACCAGTAGTTTTCATTAGTTGGAAAAGAACACCAGTGTGTTGCCGCCACTTGGAAGCAAGGAGATCTCATGCTAATGCCAGCTATCAGCATTGACGAAAATTTGAAGAGCGCCTGGCCTGCAACGCATGTGGGTTGCCTCTGCTACTCCGTTGACGTCTATCCCAAAAATCAAGAGCTCTGGGATTATTATGAAAACATCTTTGCCCCTTTGCTGGGGCAAAAACTTGCCACCACAGCCTTACCGGATATACCCAATATTGCCCCGGCTCGCGCCGCCTATAAATCCTTTGGCATTGATCCGGGCAGACACAGGATTTCATCCGAAGCCCTGTACCGTCGCGTACGTCAGGGAAAAGCCCTGTACCAGATCAACTCTCTGGTTGACGCCAATAACCTGGTATCACTTGAAACAGGCTTCCCACTGGGGTCATATGATGCCGCACACATCGGGCAGAAAATTGTTTTACGTCTTGGCCAACCGGGTGAAGGCTATGCCGGTATTGGCAAATCGGCCGTGGCCCTTGAAAACATGCCCGTGTTCGCCGACGACACGGGTCCCTTTGGCAGCCCCACAAGCGATTCGACGCGAGCAATGATCACTGGCGCCACCAAGAAGGCGATTACGGTTATTTATTCTTTTTCAGGTCTGGACGCGCTGATTGGCTGCCTTGATTTGGCAAAGCGCCATTTCCAACGTTACGCTTGTGTCGAGGAGCCACTTGTTGCTGTGGTTTGATGCGACTAGAGCATTGTAAATTTGAAAAATGTCAATACTCTGAAGCGGCACAAAAGTGCAAAGCGCCGTAATATGGCGCGGATTCAGCCTAAATTCGCATTTTCAACAGAATGACAAATTGTAATGTGAAGCATTTCAAACTCAATCAGATCTAATATTTAGTGCCTTTTGAATACGCAATAATAAAAATGCGCCGGAGTCCTCCAAATGGGCTTCCGGCGCATCTGAACCGCAAAATGGTTTGAGGCTTGGTTTCTTCGCGCTACATCTCGCTGTGAACAGGGTTTGAAGATGCGTCCGCTCCGGCGGAAATGGCTTTTTTCAAACTGTCATTGGACAAGGCCGCCAGCTTTGCCACAACGTCCTGGTCAAAGCCCGGATCATGTTTGAGCAACGCGACAGCTTCCTGTGGATCCATGCCCGCCCTGTAGGAACGCGAGCTGACCATGGCGCAAAAAGCGTTGACCACCGCCAGAATGCGCGCATTGGGCGTGATGTCGTCGCCGCGCAGCTGACGCGGCTGGCCGGTGCCGTCAAGCCGCTCTCCCATCTGGTACACGGCATCGGGCACTGGCAGGCCGAACTGCAAATCTTGCAGAACCCTGTAGGCGTATTCTGGCGCGCGCATGACTTCGCTCTGCTCTTCCGGGGTAAGCTTGCCCGTCTTGGTCAGCAGTTGATGCGGCACAAAAATCTTGCCCACCTGAGAAAGGCGGGCCGCGAGGCGCAGTGTCTCTTTATTTTCATTTGAAAGATCCATGGTCGTGAACAGAAGGTCCACCACCTGCTCCATTTTCTGCGAATGTCCAATAAGGTTCACATCCACGCTTTCAATGGCGCGCACCAGTGCCGCAGTACTGCTGGCCTGCCGCTCGCGGGCGGCCTCCGCCCTGCGCCGGAACTCCGTGATATCCTGAAAAATGCCCACACATCCGCCCGAAACAGGTGATTCCATCTGCAACCTGTCTTCAAAGGGAAAAAGCGTAACCCGGTACAAACGGGTTCCCTGGGGCTGATCAAGCGATATCTCGATACTGCCTTCAGTCTTGTTTGCTGCCACCGTGTTCATGCCTTCCAGCAGGGTTGCGGCGGCGGCAGACGGCAGCAGGTCAGCAACACCGCAACCAGCTATATCTTCCTCCGTCTTTGCGACGATGGTATTAAAGGCAGGGTTGCACATCTGAACCTGTCCCTGGCTGTTGACCAGCAGCAGTCCCGCCTGAAGCGAAGCGTTTACGCTGTCCAGCATAAGCTTTTGCTGACGTATGAGAAGGTAGAGGCGCATAAAATGATTGGCCGTTGTGCGATAGGCGCGCCCAGCAATACTGGCCCACACCAGGGCAACCAGCAGGGCTGTTCCCAGACTGCCGAGAATACCAAGGCCGTAAATCTGATGGGCCTGATTCTTCAGTACCGCGTCAACCTCACTGGCAGGAACTTCCAGAACGACCCACCAGTCAAGTCCGCTGATATAGCTGCCCAGAGAATACACTTCGCCCTGTTCCCCAATACCGGGCCTGCGCTTGAACGTGAAGTTGCCCTTATCCAGCTGTACCTCTGTCGGGAGCAGTTCTGCCTTGCCGCCACGCAGGCTGATGGCCTGTATGGCCTTGCCTTCACTCTGCACAATGCAAGGCCGGATTTCCCTATGCTGCTCCTGACTCAGCGACAGAAAGGACGCCAAGGCCCTGTCCACGGGAATTGTGGCCAGCAGAGCCGCAACAGGTTTGGTGCTGCCCTGCCCCAGGACTTCGTAGAGCGGATCAACCATGTCGATGACAAGATTCTGCCCAAGAACGCGCACCGGACCAAAGGTCAGCGCTTTGTCGCCCACCGCTCCGCGTACCAGTTCCGTCTGCATTTCTGTTAAGGGAGCATCCTGATCCTGCGCAACCAGGGGCTGACCATTGGGCATGACAATACGGGCTGATGTCCATTGTCTGCTACGGACAAAATCCCGCAAAAGATCCTGCATGTAAGGCAGTTGTTCGGCCAGCGAGCGCAGGGCCTCCTCAGTGCTTGATTCCGCATCGGGAGCCGCCAGTTTTATGGCGCCGTCAGATCCAAGGTTTGAAACATCGACAGCAAAAAGTCGGAACATTTCAGCCGAACTGATAAAACGTGACTGCTCAGCAAGACCATTGTGCCATGAATGGATGGCCTCCAGAGACTTGTCCATCCAGACCTGCTCCATATCACGCTGATTATTCAGTATTTCTTGCGTGACATTTCTGATCTGGAGCGTGCACAACACATACGCCACAGCGGAGGCCACGACGAAAAGCGCCAGGCTGACCGCTACAATTACAGCTTTTTTCAGGCGGTACTTGCTGGCCACGCTTTGGGCGTCCATTTCCTGCATCTTCATTTTGTTACCTACCTTACTTTGCGACCTTTAAGGTGCGCCCAGCGGCCCACTTCATTTACCGAGTACTGTGGGCTGTACTGTCTGATCCGACTGTGGGACAAAATAGCATTACTAAGATTGTCAAGTATATAGGCGTCACCGTCCATGTATACAGCCAAAACGGCGTGCGCCAGATTTCGCACGGTATCGCGAACGACCACTATGCGCATGTTTTCGTAGGGAATGCCCAACTCTTTAAGCGTAAAATACTTGACTATGGCGTAATCTTCGCAATCACCCGACTTTTTCAGAAACTCTGCCGGTATGGCCCAGTAATCCTCAACGCCCCAGTTTACGATATCTTCCTTGTAGGGCCAGGTATTCCAGAATGCGTTGACATAGCGCAGGAGCTCCATCGGGCTCTTCCCCTGCGTTTTTTCTTTAAAACTGTCCCAGGTGACATTTTTTTTAAAATATTTGCCTGGAATGAAAATGGGGTCTTTCGCATTGCGTTTGAGCAGATCAAGCCAATTGGGCAAGGAAGAAAGCGGCCTTTTAAACTCCACGGTTCCAAAAAGCTGAATCTTGGCGCCGGACGCGCCGGGTTTTACGCTTGCAGGATCGGCAGGCGACGCTGACGCAGCCGGGGCGGGTGCGGACGCCTCGTCCCTGGCGTCTGAGACTGTATCCGAAAGAGTATCGTTATCCGCATCCGCAAGAGAAGCATTGCTTTCATCCTGCGCGGCAGCAACTGCGGCATCCGCTGCCGCATCCTCATCAAGCGGCGGCGTGGGACTTTCTGTCTCCGTCTGGGCGGCCCGCTGGGCAGAAGGTCGCGAAGGACGCGGTGGAACCCGCCTCTCGGGCGTATACTGTGGAGCGGGCTCCAGCTGGTCAACCCTGTCAAACGTTGTCGTTATGGGACGGTCTGGGGCATAATCGTCGCCAACAAGTCCACCGGCAACAATCACCGTGCCCGCACGTGGTTCTGCATTGGCGGTCGCAGGGGTAAAGTGCCGCCAGGCAAATGCCGCCAGCAGAAATACCACTGCCACAATCAGGGTCGTTATCAGGGAAAAACGCAGTTGGCGGTTATTTTTCATGTAGGGATTTATGGTGCAGTTGCGCGAAAGTGTCGGTTCTTCTTTTCGTAAACCATAGTGTACAGGTTGTCGCGTCCAAATGCAAAAACGGCTTTAGCCTTTGAAACTCGCGCCTGGTTTCCCCTTCCGGCGCTTACGCGACATCTTTGCAATGGACCTTTACCCTGCCGATGGTATAGATTCCTACGACTGCACAGGATTGCGGGTCAAATTGCCTGTAAGCGTGGACAACAGAAAGCATGTCGGAGAAAAACATGAACAAGTTTGATGTGGTCATTATTGGCGGCGGGCCTGGCGGGGTAAAAGCTGCCCGCGTTCTGTCCGATGGCGGGGCAAGCGTCGCCGTTGTCGAGAACGCCCATTGGGGTGGCGTATGCCTGAACTGCGGCTGCATACCCACTAAAATGCTGCTGGGCGCCACTGCTCCCAAAGGGCTGCTGCGCGGCCTTGAGCGCCAGCGTGTGGCCAGGGGCGCCATTGAAATAGATTACGACGCATTGCAAAAGCGTATTCAGCGGTTTACCCGAGGCTCCGCGCAAACCTTGGCCAAAGGGCTCGAGCAGGCCGGAGCTGTTTTGTTCAATGGCCGTGGCCGCTGCGCAGGCCCGCGCCTTGTCGAAATTCTTGACGCAGAGGACGCTGTCAGCGCCACCCTTGAGGCCGGTCATATCATTCTGGCCACTGGTTCACGCTCCGCGGCTTTTCCTGGGCTCAGCCCCGATCATGAATCCGTGCTGGACAGTACGGATATGCTTGCCATACCCACGGTGCCCGAAAGCCTTATTGTCGTTGGCGCAGGAGCCATTGGCCTGGAAATGGCCGATTTTTTCAACGCCATGGGCTGCAAGGTAACAATTGTGGAAGCCGCTGCACACATTGCCCCCACTGAAGATACTGATATTGCCGCCGAGATGCAAAAACTTCTCGGCAAAACGGGCATTACCTGCATCTGCGGGGTCAAGGCGTCCTCGCTGCTCACACGCGATGGTCAGGCTGTGCTCACCCTTGAAGACGGAAGTGAACTGCGGTCCGAAAAAGCTCTTGTGGCTGTGGGCCGGACGCCCAATACAGAGAATCTCGGCGTTGACAAAGCCGGAGGCACGCTCAATCCGCGCGGTTTTGTGAGCGTAAACGAATATCTCATGGCCGCACCCGCCGTGTATGCCATCGGCGACGTAAACGGGCTGACCCTGCTGGCCCACGCCGCCGAACATCAGGGCGACTACGTCGCACGGCATATTCTTGAAAAAGACCCCGACCCCTACGCATCCGGCCCTGTGCCGTCGTGCGTATACGGCAGCCTTGAAATCATGCGGGTCGGCATGAATGAGCGCCAGGCCCTGGCGGAAGGCGGCGAAATTATGGTTTCCCGCGCCCAACTGATGTCCAATGCCATCGCCCAGGCAGGCGGAGATGCCTGCGGATTTGTGAAAATCATATGGCGTAATGGCACTATTGCGGGAATATCCGCATTGGGACACGGCGTTTCCCACCTTGTGACTGTGGCCCAGCTGTTGCTGCTCGGCCAGTACTGTGAAGAACGCCTGCACTCCTTCATGTTTGCGCATCCGACTCTGGATGAAATTTTACGTTCGGCCCTGGAGGCCCCTCGCCAGGCAATTGGTTGATGCCTCACATGCAGATCGTTTCAGCGGCGTCTTGATTTTATGTTGCGGGATTTGTCATCCAAAATCGTGACGTCGCTGACACGTTTTTTGTGCCTGTGTGAATTTTGGGAACCCAAAAGCCTTGTCAGACGCAGCAAAGTTGGAGTAACTATTTTTCCCGCAAAAAAATCAGAGTGGTTTTTATAGCGCAATCCTGACCCATCCCCCACAAGGAGAACGACGATGTCCTACGTGCAGCGCGTAATCAGCAATCTTCAGGACAGATATGCCTACGAGCCCGTATTCCTTCAAGCTGTACAAGAAGTGCTGCATAGTTTGCAGCCCGTATTGGACAAAAATCCTCAATATGAGCGCAATAAAATCCTTGAACGCCTTGTTGAGCCGGAACGCACCATTTCTTTTCGTGTGCAGTGGGTCGATGACAACGGTCAGGTACAGATCAATAAAGGCTTCCGTATTCAATACAGTTCTGCCATTGGCCCCTACAAGGGCGGCTTGCGTTTTCACCCCAGCGTGAACCAGGGAATCCTGAAATTTTTGGGATTTGAGCAGATTTTCAAAAACTCCCTCACTGGCCTTGCCATCGGTGGCGCTAAAGGTGGCGCGGATTTTGAACCCAAGGGCAAATCTGAGATGGAAGTCATGCGGTTCTGCCAGGCTTTCATGAGCGAACTGTACCGCCATATCGGAGCCACTATTGACGTGCCCGCCGGCGACATTGGCGTGGGCGGACGCGAAGTGGGCTATCTTTACGGCCAGTATAAGCGCCTTACCCGCAGCTACGAAGGTGTGATTACGGGCAAGAATCTGCTTTTTGGCGGATCATTGGCGCGTACCGAAGCTACGGGATACGGGGCGGTTTATTTTGCGCAGAGCATGCTCGACGCCAGGGGAAAAAGCCTTGAAGACAGAACATGCGTGGTTTCCGGCGCTGGCAACGTGGCCATCTATTGCTGCGAAAAACTGTATCAGGTTGGCGCCAAGCCCGTCACCGTGTCTGACTCACGCGGCATGATTCATGACCCTGAAGGCATCAAGGTGGACGTGCTCAAGCAGGTCAAAGAAGTCGAGCGCGCGTCCTTGAGTCGCTACGCGGAAATTGTCCCCTCCGCCGAGTACACCCCGGTGAGCAGCTATCCTGAAGGGCGCAATGCCGTGTGGTCAGTACCCTGCTTTGCGGCCTTCCCCTGCGCGACGCAGAACGAACTGAACCTTGAAGACGCCAGGACGCTGCTTGCCAATGGCTGCCAGTGTGTGGCTGAAGGCGCAAACATGCCCTCCACCCTGGATGCGATGCACGCTTTTCTTGATGCGGGCATTTGTTATGGCCCCGCCAAGGCGGCCAACGCGGGCGGCGTTGCCACCAGCCAGCTTGAAATGGCCCAGAATGCCAGCATGCAAAGCTGGTCTTTTGATGCCGTTGACAACAAACTTCGCCAGATCATGAATAATATCTACATGAATGCCGCTGAAACGGCAGCGGAATTCGGCGCGCCCGGCAACCTCGTTGTTGGCGCGAACATCGCTGGCTTCTGCAAGGTGGCTGATGCCATGGTGGCACAGGGCGTCTAACAGCCAGCCCCCATTGCACGGACTGTCATAAGCCGGAGGCCCCATGGGCTTCCGGCTTTTTATATGTGTCCTGTAGTGAGGAGTGCCACGTTGAAATGCTTTGTGGGGGAGGAGACCCTTTTGCAAAAGGGTCTCCTCCCCCACGCCCCCACCCCCTAAAACTCTTATTGTATTTTAGAGCAATTTCACTAGCGATGCTGTCGCCAGCCGTAAGGCTTTGCTGCCGCGAATACAGCACTGCTATTTACCTGCGCGGTTAAGCGCCGAGGCGAGCGCATCGTAAGCTTTGAGAAAGTACATTCCTCAAAGGTAATCTGCTCTAGTAGAGCACAACGAGTTTTCTGATCTGAAGTTGGGGACAGAGACTGCATCTTCAAAGCATCGCACCATCGCAGAGTTTATCTGCTTGAGCATCTGCAAAGCCTCGCTGCCATGCACATTGGGGGGGCAACAGCCTTAAAGACATAGTGTTTTTTTAATAACTTCGAGGCCGCGTGAAATTTCTTCATGCGTCAGGTGTGAATAGCCAAGAATTATCTCGTGGGCATGACTGCCGTCACCGCTCAAGGAATAGCGCTCCACCGGATACACCTTCACACCCTTGCCATAAAGTGTTTCCGTCACCGCATCCGTAAATACAATGCCCGAAAAGTTGGCCACAAGGTGAAGGCCTGTCGCCTGCCCTTTGACTGTCACCGCCATGCCAAAATTTTTTGCCAGGCACTGCAGCAGATGACTTCTTTTCCGGGCGTATATTTTCTTCATTTTCCAGATATGTCGCTCAAGTCCGCCCTGTCTGATGAATGCTGCAAGGGCATACTGCGAAAGAGCATCGGTGTGCACATCCATGTATTTCTTTTCTCTTTTCCAGTCGTCCAGCATGCTCTCTGGTATGAGGGCAAATCCGAGACGTAAGGCGGGGGCAAAAATTTTGCTGAAAGACCCCAGGTAGATCACCATTTCAGGGTCAAGCTCATAAAGCGCACTTGTGGGCGCGCCTTCATAGCGAAATTCGCTGTCGTAATCGTCTTCAACCACTGCGCAGGACATTTCGCGGGCAAAGCGCACGAGGGCCTGACGGCGCTGAATGGGCAAGATCGCGCCCAAAGGGTATTGATGGGACGGCGTTGTATATACAAAAGCCACGTCTGGCTTGGGCGTTGAGAGAATTTTCTGTAGGGCCGACACATCCATGCCTTGTCCGTCAACGCCAATACCCTGCACGCGAAGCCCCGCGCGGTTCACTACCGCCGCCATTCCTGTATGGGCGGGATCTTCCACAAAAACGACATCACCCTTTTTGCGCAGCAACCGGGCAACAAGGCTCAACCCCTGAGTCGAACCCGATGTTATCATGACACGGTGCGGTGAGACCCTGATCCCCCGCATTCTGAAAAGATATGCCGCTATGGCCTCGCGCAGGTCCCATACGCCTTCCGGGTCGCAATAACGGAAACAAGCTGAAGGCAATGATTCACTGACACGGGCGTAAATTTTTGCCCACTCCCTTTTGGGGAAAGCCTCCAGATCCGGGATGCCTGAACGAAAACTGATATGGTCGCCGTTCTGCTCTTTGTCCGTATGACGTTCATCAGGCCCGGTCCGGGCGGCAGTAGCTGCGGCAGGCGTGCGCGACATGACGACAATGCCCCGCGCAACCCTTGTGCCCGATCCCTGACGGGTTTCCAGATATCCTTCCGCAATCAACTGGTCATAGGCTTCCAGAACAGTACTTCGCGCAATGTCCAGGTCTTTGCCAAGCGCCCTGCTGGACGGCAGTTTTTCTCTTTCACACAGATCGCCAGAAAGAATTAAAAACTTTATTTTTTCGTATAGTTGTCGCGAAACAGGTATTTCGCTCATTCTGTCAGGGACGAACCACATGTATGCTCCATGAAAAACTGGTATGGCGATATTTATAAAAAAGTGGATCTTTTAAATACCAGTTTGTTGTCTATACATGGAGCACAGCGTGGGGGCAAGAAGTCTCGACGCAACGCTGTGGAATAAAACCACGCGCCGAAAATCAGTTCCACTGGATAATTTTGATGACAATCAAACAGACACGTCAGGTGAAAATGAACAGACAAATGAAAGCGTACTGCCATCTTGCCATGGCCATGACCATTGCTGGCAGCGCGGTTGTAGCGGGAAAAATAATTGTTTCGGACATTCCTGTCTTTCTGGCTGCTGAGCTGGGCATTGCCTTCAGTCTTCCCTTTCTGCTTTTTCCCTGCCTGCGGCGGCACAAAGGCGCGTGGCCCTCAAACCGCAAAACGCATATGATCCTTTTTATTCAAGGGCTTTGCGGGGTTGTTCTTTATCGCATTTTTATGTTTTGGGGGTTGAAGTATACATCGGCAACGGCGGCAGGGCTTATCGGCAGCACAGCACCGGTACTTATTGCTTTACTGGCGTTCCTGCTGTTGCGCGAAAAGCTGCCCGGATACCGACTTATCGGTGCGGCATGCGTCTCCATCGGCATTATTGCCATGAATATCATGCCATTCTTTGAAAACGCAGTGGAGGCCGGGTCCGCACTGCTTGGAAACTGCCTTGTGTTGGCAGCTATCCTTTGCGAATCCTTGTTTTCCGTTATGAGTAAGTCCCTGTACCAGCCGATGTCTGCCCTGCTCCGCACCACCTTGGTTTCACTGTATTCCTTTGCCTGCCTCTTGCCACTGGCTCTGTATGATGCGGTTGATTATGATTTTGCGCGCATAAGCACTTCTTCTGTGTTGTGTGTGGGATATTATGGCTTTTTTGTTTCATTTCTTTCGTATGTGCTTTGGTTCAAGGGAGTTGCCAATGTACCCGCCGGAATTGCAGGGGCATTTACAGGATTTGTGCCGCTGAGCAGCGTGTTTTTTTCCTGGCTTGTTCTGCATGAGCATATAAGTCTGACGCACTGGCTTGGCCTTATATTTGTTTTGGCCGGAATATCCTTTTCCTGTGCTTCAGATACTCTGCCGCGTATGAGTGCGTCGCGCATCAGAAAGGCTCAAAAAGGTACATAAGAAAATCTGCCATCATATCAATAAATACTGGATAGCTGAGAGAAATGTATCTGCTCTTGGCTGACGGCATAAGGCAAAAGTAAGACTGCCAGTTGACGCCACAGTTTTTGCAGGAAGTATGGAGAAGAATGGCAGACCGCTCTCTGTCGCTCATCCAAAAAAATTAATTTTTCCGATAGGTAGTTAGAAACATGATAAACTGTTGTAAATGTTCTGGACCATTCTCTGCATTTGGCCAGACTGCTTCAAAATTAAGAGTTATCTCTCTGTCTTTTTTGTCCATCAGTACATAGATTCCTCGCTGCGGAAACTGTATTTTTGATTTGGGCAAAACTGCCGCTCCAAGGCCCAATGCAGCCCATTCTTCCAGCACCTGATATCCCAGAGCTTCACCAGGATATTCATTCAACTTTCGTCTATGCTTTCTGAAAAGAGCACGGGTAGCCTGAGCCAATCCACAAACATCGGGTACCATGACAAAGGTTTCTTTAGAGATGTCTTGGAGGCTAACCGTCTCTCCACCCTTTGGCCAGTCGGCACCTCGCGGGATAAAGCACAGTGGTTCCTCATAAAGAGAAACGGCTCTCCAAGATGGTTTATGCACACCTGCAATGCCGAACACAAAGTCCAAAAGATTTTCGTCAAGCATTCTGTACAGATCTTCCATATTTTGCTCGTGCAGTAAAATTTCTACCCCAGCATGTGTTTCTTTAAAATTTTCTAACATGGGGGCAAGCCAATCCGCCCGCAACAATGGTGAAATTCCAATCCGCACGGTTTTTCGGGAATATTCTGCAAAATTTCTGGATTCATGCAGCAGCTCTGCCTGAGCGCCAAGAATTTTTTCAATAAACGGCAAAATGTGCGCGCCAAAAGAAGTCAAAGAAACTGTGCGCGTAGTGCGAGTAAACAAACGCGCTCCAAATTCATGCTCAAGCTGCGCGATTGCATTGGATAATGTGGGTTGCGTCACATAGCACTGCTCTGCAGCCGAAGTAAAGGAACCTTTTTCTGCAACTGCTTTCACATATCTGAGCTGATTAAAATTCATATCTATAGCCTTTATAAATAAGTATAATGTGAAAATAAAATTTAACAATGGATATTTATATCTATATTGTTCGTACAACAGCATTTACGCTGAAAACACGCTTTTTTTCAAGGAGAAAAACAATGGCTTATCTGGAAATTACCTTGCAGGTATCAAATGTGAACCGTTCGGCCGCTGCTGGCGTGTACAGTAAG
The DNA here is from genome assembly GCF_055387835.1 of Desulfovibrio simplex. NCBI lineage: Bacteria > Pseudomonadati > Thermodesulfobacteriota > Desulfovibrionia > Desulfovibrionales > Desulfovibrionaceae > Desulfovibrio > Desulfovibrio simplex. Next base: position 1,148,966 of record NZ_AP042377.1, on the reverse strand, counting down.
TATAAGGATCCCTTTTTGAAGCAGATTAAGGGAGCAGTATCAAAAGAACTGCTTATCCGTGATGAAGACGTGCAGGTATTGCACAAATTCGCCACTGAAGCAGACGCGTATGCATATCTTAAAAGCGACCTTTTTAACCAGGATGTGGTAAAAGGCCTTGCTCCTTATTTGGCTGCAGAACCTGAGATGCGCATTTATGATGTAGTGTAGCAAGTCGTCAATTTTGCGTGCAATGCGCTTTGTAAAAAGACTGTCAGCCTGTAATGACGTCGAACTTTATAGCAAGAATATTTTTTATAGGCAGAACAGTTGACGATACAGAATAACTAAAAACCACCTGCAATTATGCAGGTGGTTTTTAGTTATTAAGAAGCAGACTGGCCTTATTGCAAGGCATCCCCTATCACCACAAACCACGCAGTCGCTTGATTGCTTCTTCCGTGTCCTCGGGCGAACCAAAAGCGGTCAGCCGCACATACCCTTCGCCGGATGCGCCAAAGCCGGCGCCAGGCGTGCAGATCAGGCCAGCCTGCAATAATTTGTCAAAGAATCCCCAGGAATCCGTATCGCCTGGCACGCGCACCCATATATAGGGAGCGTTCACGCCGCCATATACGGAAAGACCTGTTTCGCTTACGGCAGTACGCAACATGTCGGCATTACGCTGATATCCTGCGATCACGCCCATGATTTCCTTGTGCCCCTGCTCGCTGTACACAGCCTCGGCCGCTCGCTGAACTATATATGGGCAGCCGTTATACTTGGTGCACTGACGGCGATTCCACAGGGCATTGAGCCCGATCTTGCCACCCTTGCCGTCGCTGACCTGCAAGGCCTTCGGCACTACGGTATAGGCGCAGCGCAGGCCGGTAAACCCGGCCGTTTTCGAGAAACTGCGAAATTCAACGGCCACTTCCTGCGCACCTTCAAGCTCATAAATGCTGTGAGGCACATCAGTGTCAGTGATAAAGGCTTCATAGGCAGAGTCGTACATAATGACGCAGCCTTCACGTCTGGCATAGTCAACCCATCCCTGCAAGGCCTCCCGCGAAAGCACCGTTCCGGTGGGGTTATTGGGATAACAAAGGTAGATCAGATCCGGCCGCACCTTGGGAAAGTCAGGCACAAAGTCGTTTTCTTTCACGCACGGCAGGTAGACGATATTGCTCCACCGCTTGCCTTCCATTTCTCCAGAGCGGCCAGCCATCACATTGGAGTCTACATAGACGGGGTACACCGGGTCGGTGACAGCCACAAGGCTGTCCTGAGCAAAAAGCTCCTGAAAGTTGCCCACATCGGGCTTTGCGCCGTCACTGACAAAAACCTCATCGGCATTCAGGTTCACGCCGCGGGCTTTATAGTCATACTCAATAATAATGTCGCGCAAAAAGGCATACCCCTGCTCGGGCCCGTAGCCATGAAAATGCGCGGCATCGCCCATTTCATCCACTGCCTTGTGCAGCGCGTTGATAACGGCTGGCACAAGGGGACGCGTAACATCGCCAATGCCCAGGCTGATGACGCGCTTGTCGGGGTTCGCCTCCTTGAAGGTCTCCACCTTGCGGGCAATATCGGCAAAAAGGTAGTTGCTTTGCAGCTTGAGAAAATTTCTATTTACAGTAGTCATTTATAGCCTCTGTGATCAGATATAATATTCGCCGGCAAAGACGGTTACTGCTCCGCCGGTCATGTACACGCGATTGCTGCTTTCATCCCAATGGATTTGCAGTGTTCCGCCCTTGAGTTCCACCTCGACGTCGCGCCCGGTATAGCCATTGAGTACGCAGGCAACAGCAACGGCGCACGCGCCTGTTCCGCAGGCCAGCGTTTCTCCCGCGCCGCGCTCCCACACGCGCATGCGGACCTTGGTAGAAGAGATAACCTCGACAAATTCCGTGTTCGTGCGCTTGGGGAACAGGGGGTGGTATTCAAAATCCGGCCCGATTCGGGGCAAATCCAGATCATCAATGCCCTTCATGAATATAACGGCATGCGGGTTGCCCATTGACACGGCCGTGATTTCGTACAACTGGCCGCTCACATCCACGAGGCGAGCCACAAAGCGCTGCTGGCCGCCGTCTGTCGAGGCCTCTGTGAGCACGGGAATCTTTGCGGGGGTCAGTTCGGGTTCGCCCATGTCAACGGTAGCGCCGCAGACTTCACCAGCCTCAAACAACAGGCGCACAACCTTCACTCCTGCGCCGGTCTCGACCGTGGTCACATCTTTAACCTGAATGCCGTGATCGTACACGTATTTACCAACGCAACGCACTGCGTTTCCGCACATTTCCGCTTCAGAGCCGTCAGCGTTGAACATGCGCATACGCACATCGGCTGAAGCCGAGGGTAAAATAAGCACAAGTCCGTCTGAACCGACTCCAAAATTGCGGTTGCTAATTTTCCGGGCAAGTTCGCCAGGACTGTCAACGCGCTCTTCAAAGCCATTGACATAGACATAATCATTGCCGATGCCCTGCATCTTCGTAAAGCGCAATGCCGCAGCCATATATTTCTCCTTTCCTATCAAAATCAAAAGCGTACAACGTCCACAAAAAGACATCATTGACTATATAATGAATCATTAAAGTATTCTGAATCAAAATAAAAGTAAATATGGGGCTTACAACGCCACATGAAAAAGGCGGAGAGCCGCCAGACTCTCCACCTTGTGGCCACGGGCCTCGCCGTCCGTTGCGGCGAACGGCGAGGCCCGTGGCTCCTTGCGGCTTACCGCAAGGGCCGATGACAGGGAGACCACCTTCCCCCCCGGGATGAGACTCCTGCCATCAACTTTCTGGAAATGCTCTACGCGTCACAGTCCTCCGTGCGGTTGAACGGTATGGGACGCTCACTGTGCATCAACACTGACGCCTTAATGCACCCACAGCAGTTCCGCATACTTGGGCAGCACCCACAAGGTGTCGTCCACAATGCCTTCAAGGGCATCGGCATGTTCGCGGCACTTGTGCATGGCCGTAAGGATGCAGTCACGCGCGGCCTTGGCTTCTTCAAGGGGGCCAGGGGTTTTGTGGGTTTTGGCAATGGCCGCTTCCAATTCGACAGCGGCCTGTTGCAGAGCCACAATATGATCCCGCAGGGTGTTGAAGTATGCCTCTTCAGCATCAGCGCCCTTTTCACCAAGTACGGCGCGGGTTTTGAGCACCACATCGGCGGCATTGGCCTGGGCCTCTATGCACTGGGGCAACACTGAGGTGCGCAGCATATCAAGCATGAGGTTGCCCTCAATGCAGATGGTTTTGCAGTAGTTTTCAAGCAGTATTTCCTGACGTGAAATTATTTCGCGTTCAGTAAGGATGCCGTGGCGCAGAAAAACATTCATGACTTCCGGATCACTGTAGTGCTCCAGAGCTGTTACTGTATTGTTATGGTTGGGGAGACCGCGACGGGCAGCTTCCTCAGCCCAGGATTCAGCATAGCCGTTGCCATTGAACACCACAGGCATATGCTCTTTGAAGAGACGTGGCAGCAGTTCCTGCAGGGCGGAGTTCAAATCCGTGCCGGCAGAGACGGAAGCCTCAAGCTCGGTGGCAATGTCGTCCAGAGCGCAGGCCACAGCGGCGTTGAGCACGATGTTTACGGGCGCCACGGACTGTGATGAGCCAACCGCGCGGAATTCAAACTTGTTGCCGGTGAAGGCAAAGGGGCTCGTGCGGTTACGGTCGGCAAGGTCCACGGGCAAGGGCGGCAGGGTCGACACGCCGACCTCCATAAAGCCGCTCTTCTTGTTCTTGGAGCCGCGTCCATTCATTATGCCCTCAAGCACATCAGTCAGCTGCTCGCCCAGGTACACGGACAGGATGGCCGGGGGCGCTTCGTTGGCGCCAAGGCGATGGTCGTTGCCCGCGCCCACAGTTCCGAGGCGCAGCGCCGTGCTGTGCTTGTGCACCGCGCGCAGGACGGCGGCCAGAAAGACCAGGAACTGCGCATTGTCCTGAGGCGTCGTGCCGGGGTTGAGCAGGTTCTGGCCTTCGGAGTCTCCCATGGACCAGTTATTGTGCTTGCCGCTGCCGTTGACGCCAGCAAAGGGTTTTTCATGCAACAGGCAGATAAAACCATGCCTGCCCGCCAGGTGACGCATCATATTCATGGTAAGCATGTTGTGGTCGCAGGCGATATTTGCCTCTTCATACACGGGCGCAAGCTCGAACTGGCCGGGGGCCACTTCGTTATGCCTGGTCTTGGCGGGAATGCCCAAAGCCAGCAACTCTTTTTCAACGTCCTGCATGAAGCTCATGACACGACCGGGAATGGCGCCGAAGTAATGGTCTTCCATCTCCTGCCCCTTGGGAGAGGACGCGCCCAACAGGGTGCGGCCTGCCAGCATCAGGTCGGGACGCAGAGCCGCAAGATTCTTATCCACCAGAAAATACTCTTGTTCCGGGCCTACCATGGCCCGCACGTAGCTGGCCGACTGGTTGCCGAACAGACGCAGAACACGCAGCGCCTGCCTGGACAGAGCCGAGATGGAGCGCAGCAGAGGAATCTTGCGGTCCAGGGCTTCGCCGGAATACGAATAGAAGTATGTGGGGATGTGCAGTGTGGCCCCGTAAGGAGCGGGAATTATGAACACGGGAACAGAAGGGTCCCACGCGGTGTAGCCACGGGCCTCAAAGGTTGAGCGAATGCCGCCGGACGGGAAGGAGGACGCGTCAGGCTCGCCGCTGATAAGCATCTTGCCTGAAAACTCGCTGATAACCTGACCATCTGACGTGGGCGACAAAAAAGCGTCGTGCTTTTCAGCCGTAAGGCCGGTCATGGGATGGAACCAGTGCGTGTAGTGGGTTGCGCCATTTTCAATGGCCCAGTCTTTCATGGCGTTGGCCACGACATCGGCGATCTCGGGATTCAGGCGTTCACCGTCGCGAATGGTCTTGGCCAGCTTGCGGTATACGTCCTTTGGCAGACGCTTGCGCATGGTGGAAAGGCCGAATACATAGCGGCCAAAACCCTCTTCAGCGCCGCACTCGGCCTCATCCTTGCTGGAAGGTATAACAGGAGCGGTGTTTATCGCCTTGAACAAAGCCTTTTTACGGGGGGAACTCATATGTTTTCTCCTTTATCCTTTAAACGAAAGTTAGTGCCATTCAGGGGGCAACTCTTACAGAGCCGCATCGCCGCGTTCGCCTGTGCGGATGCGAATGGCATCCTCCACATCGCTGATGAAAATTTTACCGTCGCCAACCTGGCCTGTCTGGGCCGTGGATATTACCGCATTGACCACAGATTCCAGCATTTCCTCATGCAGTACGACTTCAACCTTTACCTTAGGCAGGCAGTCCACCTGCATGATGGTCCCCCTGTACACTTCTGTATGACCGCGTTGGCGTCCAAAACCTTTGATTTCGGTATAGTTGAGGCCATGGATTCCCAGTTCCGAGAGCACATCCCTGACTTTTTCAAACATGCCGGGCCGGATGATAATTTCGAGCTTTTTCATGCTGTTGTTCCTTTTTACGGCAAGCCTTACATATTGTAGCCGCGTTCATTATGTTCACCGAGATCAAGGCCCGTAAATTCTTCTTCAGGCGCAATGCGCAGGCCGACGATAGCGTTCACGACATAAAGGATCACGCGAGTGGCAATGTACACAAATACCCAGGTGCCGATGATGGAGACCAGCTGAATCCAGGCCTGATTGGGGTTGCCGTAGAAGAGTCCATCCACATTGTTGACGGCGGCGCTGGCGAAAAGGCCGGTTGCAAGCGCGCCCCATGTACCCCCGGCACCGTGAATGCCGACTACGTCAAGGGCATCGTCATAGCCAAGCCTGCCCTTCAGGAACACGCCGCCGTAGCACACAAGACCACCGATGAAGCCGATAAGCATGGCGGGCAGAACTTCGACATACCCCGCGCCAGGTGTGATAGCCACCAGCCCGGCCAGCGCGCCCGAAATTGCGCCGAGACTTGTGGGCTTGCCAGTGTGCTTCCATTCAATGAGCATCCAGCCGAGAATGCCGCAGGCAGAGGCCATATGCGTTGTCACAAGAGCCTGCCCGGCAAGGGCGCCGGCGGCCAGTGCGCTGCCAGCATTGAAACCGAACCAGCCGAACCAGAGGATACCGCCGCCAAGCAGGGTCAGGGGCAGACTGTGCGGGCTGTGCTGCGTTCCGGTGGACAACCGGGGTCCAAGAGCCTGAGCGCAGGCCAGAGCCGCAGCGCCGGAAGACATGTGAACAACCGCGCCTCCCGCGAAATCAAGAGCGCCCATGGAGCCCATCCAGCCGCCGCCCCACACCCAGTGAGCCATGGGGGCGTATACGCATATGAGCCAAAGTCCAGAAAAAAGGAGCATGGCGGAAAAGCGGATGCGCTCGGCGTACGCGCCTGAAATCAGGGCCACAGTAAGTACCGCGAACATGCACTGAAAACCCATGAAAACAGTGTGCGGCAGTTGAGGGGCCATGGGGGCGGATTCACCGCCGACTCCCTTCAAAAAGAGGTAATTGAGGTTGCCGATCAGTCCGCCCACGTCGTCGCCAAAAGCCAGGGTGTACCCCACAAAGGCCCACAGGACAGAAATGAGTCCCAAACAGGCGTAGCTGTGCATATGCGTGGAAAGTACGTTGCGTGCGCGAACCAAGCCACCGTAAAAAAGAGCCAGAGCCGGGGTCATTAGCATGACCATAGTGGCGCAGATAATGATAAATGCGGTATCCGAGGCGTTCATACGGGCATCCTTGATCTTTACGGCCTGCCCAGCTCCATCGCATGAAAATTTTCAGTTGATGCAGCAGCGGCGTACCGTGTTGGCTGAACCTCTTTGGCGGATCGGCGCCAGATCCGCCACAACGACACAATGCCGTTGCCAGTACATACCCTCTTAGGCATTATCCATGCCAAAGGCGGAAACCGCTTATTCAACTTCAAATAATGCACCAATATAAAACAATATTTTTTCAAAACAGACGATTATTCACCGCGCTACCCCACTTTATGCCCGCTATTTTTTTACAATTTGGTAGAAAATTTTTATCCCTGGGCAAAGGCTCGTACGCTCCAAAGGGGGTGCCATACAAAAAACTAATAATATAGGAATGATATATGGATATTTCAAAAAAAATACATTTGCGTTGATTTTTACATAAAAAAGGACTCAACCAGTGTAAGAAAAGCTAAAAACCTGAAACAGCAAGCTGTCTCAGGCTTAGCAAGAGCCTTTACACGGAGGGCAATAAAATTACGATAATGTAGATTTTGTTTTTGGCGGTTCTTCGCGCTGATTGCACTCGCCAAAGGGAAAAGTGAGGGAAAAGCTGTCTAATATCTTATTTTACTGTAATAAAACCCAATGCATACAAATCACACGAAGGGTTTGCCCCAGACCTTTTATATGCGCTCCCGCTTGAGCCGGAAATCCTTGTAGCTGATACCATATTTTTTCATGCGCAAAGCCATTATTCTTTCCGTCAGCCCCAGACTGGCTGCGGCCTTTCCCATCTGCCCCTGGCTGAACTCAAGAGCCTCAACAATGGAGGCGCGCTCCAGTTCGTCAAGCTGATCCTGCAAGCTGCCGGAAAATCCCGGTCGCAGTGTACACACATTTTCTCCGTTTACAGTGGTACAGTGGGCACCGTGCAAAGCGGGCGGCAAGTGCTGGGGCAGCACAAGCCCTTCACGGCCAAGAAGAAGCACTGCCCGCTCCATTACATTTTCCAGTTCCCGGATATTGCCCGGCCAGGCGTAGCGTTGCAGCATATCCATGACGGCCAGGGAAAGACGCACATTTTCACGCCCATTGGTTTGCGCGAATTTTTTGATGAAATGGTTGGCAAGAGGCAGGATATCCTCTGGACGGCCACGCAGGGGTGGAAGGTATATGGGAAAAACATTGAGGCGATAAAAAAGGTCCCGGCGAAAAGTTTCCTGGTTGACCATATGCTCAAGATTTCGGTTTGTTGCGGTAATAAAACGCACATCAACATAATGCGTTTCCATGCCGCCCAGGCGTTCAAACGCTCTTTCCTGCAAAACTCGTAGAAGTTTGGCCTGCGTCATGAGCGAAAGCTCGCCGACCTCGTCCAGAAACAGAGTGCCGCTATTGGCCAGTTCAAAGCGGCCCTTGCGTGTTGCGTTGGCCCCTGTGAACGCGCCGCGCTCGTGCCCGAAGAGTTCGCTTTCGATAAGACTTTCAGGCAAGGCCGCGCAGTTGAGCGAAATAAACGGCTTGCTGGCGCGTGTGCTGCCAGCGTGTATGGCCCGTGCCGCCAACTCCTTGCCCGTACCTGATTCGCCTTGCAAAAAAACCGTTGTTGCAGATGGCGCAACTTGGGCGATCTGCGCATAAACTTTTTGCATTCCTTCAGAATTGCCTACAAATCCTCTGGGGCGCAATGGCGAGGAGGTTTCCTCATCCATTCTGCCCTGGGTTTCCAGGGCAGAATGCCCCAGCAAGGTGGAGACAATAGTCAAAAGGCGCATTTCATCTTCAAGCGTTGCCTCGTCCACCAGCAAATGGTCGACAGACAGCGCGCCCACCACCTGATCGTTGAGCCGGATGGGAACGCAGATGAAAGATATCCCTTCTTTCCCCAAATCCCGTGAGCGGGTGCGGTTAAGAAAAAGCGGTTCTTCAGACACATTGGAAATATACATGGGACGGCCACTTTCAATAACCCGGCCCGTGATGCCCTCGCCCCGCACGTAACGGCCGCGACGAAGCTCGGCGGGCTTGAGGCCATAGGCCGCTTCTGTCCTTATTTCACCAGTATGCGGAGAAATGAGCGTAATGGCGCCGCGCATCATATGCAGATGGCCCGCCATGAGCGAAAGAGCCTTATTCAGCGTCTGCACAAGGTCCGTAGTGCTGTTAACTACCTGGGCGAGATCAAAAAGCAGCCTGAGCTGCTGCTCATGATGGTCGCCCACAGAATCAGAAAGATGGAGCGCTTGCGCAACGCTTTCTTCGAGGGGAGGAGTGGTTTTACTCATGTGCCCAATATACTCCACCAATGCGGGTCATGCAATTGGCCAAAGGAGGGGGTGAAACAGCTCTGACAGAGGATCCAAGGGAACATCTCGTCGAAAAACCGAAAAAAGGGCTGAACACTATGGCCAGCCCTTTTGGTTGCTATACAGCTTTCATATGACAATTCTTTGCCAGCTAGGCGTTTGCTCTTCCTATGCAGAAATAGGCAAAACCATGGGCAGCCATAGACGCCGGTGAATACAGATTGCGCCCGTCAAAAAGCAGCGGCGCAGTCAAAAGGTTGCGCACTTTTGCAAAATCCGGGTTACGGAACTGGTTCCATTCGGTCACGACCATCAGGGCTTGCGCGCCCTGGCAGGCCGCATACTGGTCGTCCACTATTTCCACCAGTTTGTTGTCAGCAAAAATCGCGCGCGCATTGTCGGAGGCAACGGGGTCAAACGCCCTGATTTTCATCCCGCGGGATGTCAGTTCGTTGATGATGGTGATGGCGGCCGCTTCGCGCATATCATCTGTATTCGCCTTGAAGGCCAGCCCCCACATGGCCAGGGTCTTGCCCGCCACGCCGCCCTGGGGCGCAAAATACTCTTCAACGCGGCTGGCCATGTGTTTTTTCTGCCGGGCGTTCACGGCTTCCACGGCATTGAGCAGTTCCGGCCTTACGCCCGCATTTTCAGCAGTACGGATAAGCGCCTTTACATCCTTGGGAAAGCACGAACCGCCATACCCTACGCCAGGGTATATGAACTGGTAGCCGATGCGGGAATCTGATCCGATTCCGGTGCGTACATCACGCACGTCCGCCCCAACGCGCTCGCAAATGGTGGCAATTTCATTGATGAATGAAATTTTTGTGGCCAGCATGCAGTTGGCTGCATACTTGGTCATTTCGGCGCTGCGCACGCCCATGACAATAATTTTGTCGCGGGTGCGGGCAAAAGGCGCATAGAGTTCGCGCATGAGCGTGGCGGCTTTTTCCGAATCTGTGCCGAGGACCACGCGGTCGGGCTTCATGAAGTCGGAAATGGCGTCGCCCTCTTTCAGAAACTCGGGGTTTGAGACCACATCGACATGCAGATCCACGCCGCGCCCGGCCAGCTCTTTTTCAATAAGGCCGCGCACCTCGTCTGCCGTGCCCACCGGTACGGTGGATTTGTCCACCACGACCATGTCTTTCTGCATATGCCGGCCGATTTCACTGGCCACCTGGCGGACATAGCTCAGATCGCAGGAGCCATCGGGCTGCGGCGGCGTGCCGACGCAAATAAACGCGCACTCGGCCTCCGCAATGCCTTCCGCAAGCGAGGTGGTGAAGGTCAACCGGCCATCGGCACGGCTGTGGCGCACCATGGGTTCAAGGCCCGGTTCGAAAATATGCACAGAACCAGCGTTCAGCTTGTCAACGACAGCGGGGTTAACATCAACGCAGGTCACAGTATTGCCCATTTCAGCGAAGCAGGCGGCACTCACCAGGCCCACATAGCCGGTGCCAATAATGCACAATTTCATGTATATTCTCCCTGTATTCAAAACAGGCCGTACCCTTGACGTTATAACCGGGAACGGGTCAAAATAGTTCGTCGAATGGCAGCGTATACGATATTTTTTTTCATTGGGCAACCAGCGCTCCAGTGGCAAAAGCCTCGGCACACAAACCTTTGCGCAGCAGCGAGGATAAAATGATAGTAGGCATGGGCATCGACATCGTTGATCTTGCCCGTATGGAAAAAAGTCTTGGCCGTTTTGGCCTGCGTTTTGCCGAAAAAATTCTGGGCCCGGAAGAACTGGCTGGCCTGCCCGGGCATCCTCTCAATTATGTGGCCGGACGCTTTGCCGCCAAAGAAGCGGCCGTCAAGGCTCTGGGCACGGGGTTCAGCCAGGGCATCGGGCCTGATCAGGTGGAGACGGTTTCCGGTCCGGGCGGCAAGCCGCATTTGCTGCTACACGGCAAGGCATTGCAACGGGCCCGGGCCATGGGCGTTACCCGCAGCCACGTGTCCATCAGTCATGACCGCTCTTCGGCTGTGGCCGTGGTGGTTCTGGAGAGCTAATGAGTTATTCTTCCACGTCCTCCTTTCTCTTGTCTCCCCTGCCCTTTCCCCAGGAAATTCGCGCCTGGGATAAGGGAGCAGAGGCTCTTGGGCTTCCCGAAATGCTCCTGATGGAAAACGCCGCGCGCGAGGCTTTTGTCGTTCTGCGCCGCCACTGTCCGGATATTGCCGGCAAGGTTGTCTGGCTATTTATGGGAAACGGCAATAACGGGGGCGATGCAGTCTGCCTTGCGCGCTACCTCCTTGATGCGGGCGCGAAGCCTCTTGTGCTGCATACAAAAGCGCAAAGCCAGCACAAAGGGGCCAGCGCCCGACACCTGAAGGTGACCAGGGCCGCTGGCGTGCCCTTTTACCAGCTGCGGTACAGACAAAACCGCTGGAATCTGCCGCATCATGAACTGCCGCATCTGATTGTAGACGGCCTGCTCGGCACCGGTTTTCGCGGTCCACTGCGTGCCGATGCCTTAGCACTTGTAGAAGCCATAAACGAACTCGCACAAGGGCGTTTGGTGATGTCTCTGGACATCCCTTCCGGACTGGACGCCTGCACGGGCAAGCCAATGCCGGTTGCGGTACGGGCAACATGCACAGTCTGCTTTGCGGCCGGAAAACCCGGGCTGGCCCTGCCCGAAGGCAGGCAATGGACTGGCTCTGTGCATGTGCGCGATATCGGCATACCAACGAAGGTGCGCGATGGCGGGCACTGCTCCAGCTACCTGCTTGACGGCCGCTGTCTTACGCCCCTTGCGCTGCCGTCGGGCTTGCCCGAGAACAGCTTTAAAAACACTTTCGGCCATATCCTGATTCTGGGTGGCGCGCCGGGCTATGGAGGCGCGGCCCACCTTGCCGCCCGCGCGGCTCTGCGTACTGGCGCGGGGCTGGTGACAGTGGCCGCTCCCGCTGATGCCGTTGCCGACATCAAGTGCGGCTGGCCCGAAATCATGACGCTGGCCCTGGAGAACACAGGGCCCCATTGGCCGTCTGACATTTCGGCCAGGCTTTGTTCTTTAATGGAAAACTGCACTGCCGTGGTGATCGGACCGGGAATGGGGCGAGGGAAAGACAGCGCCGAGTTTCTGCATGTCCTGCTGGAAGCACACCGGCCGCCTACGGTTTTTGATGCCGATGCCTTGGCCTTGTTCTCTTATGAGCCCAAGCTTTTGGATAAAGTTCGCAACGAGGATGTTCTTACGCCGCACCCCGGCGAGGCGGGTATGCTCCTTGGCGAATCGGCCCAAGTCGTTCAGGGGGACCGATGGGCGGCCCTGGATAAACTGTGCGCCGCAAGTCGCGGCGTCAATGTGCTTAAAGGGGCTGGCACCATGGTGCGACAATCCGTTGGCCCCACATTGATTTGTCCGTATGATGTCCCTCAGTTGGCTGTGGGTGGATCGGGCGATGTGCTGGCCGGCTGCATAGGCGGATTGCTGGCCTCCCGGGCGGACGTACTGCGTGAATGCAGCGCTGCCCTGCCCTGGAATTGCCATTCAGCCTTATTGGCGTCCGGCATGGGCGTAGCCCTGCACGCCCTTGCCGGACGCAGCCTGGCCGGGCAATGGCCATTGCGCGGAAATACCGCAACAGCGACAGCGGATGCACTGCCTCATGTGCTTCATACCATTCAGCAAAACCAGGAAGATACTTTTGCATGGCCCCGATAATACTTTACAGCCTTGAGGATACGGCCTGCTTTGCAAAAATGCTTATGACGGCCGTAAGTGCCGATGCAAAAACAAGAACTCTTCTGTTGCATGGAGACCTTGGCAGCGGAAAAACCACGCTGACACGTTTTATGGTGCTGTCTTTACCGGGAGGGTCAGAAGCTGAAATAGCAAGTCCTTCTTTTACCCTATGCAACCATTACGCAACAATACCACCAGTTCTGCATTGCGATCTTTACCGGTGTGCCGGATCTTTGCCGGAAGAACTTTTTGAAGCACTGGATAACCCGAAGGTTTTAAATATAATTGAATGGGCTGAATTACTGCCCGAGCAGGACAGACCCGAAGAATATCTGGACATCACATTAAAGTCATGCGAAGAAGGTCGATTACTGACGATACAAGCACACGGCTCCCGGGCCGAAGCTCTGTTACGTCATTTGCGCGGTCAATGGCCCATGCGCAAAGCCTGAGGCTGGGGTCCGGCCGAGTTTCGCGGCTGGCCTGTTGTACTCTGTTAAGGATTGTGGGCAATGGATACAGGCATGAAAATCTTAGTACAAAAGTTCGGCGGCACTTCTGTAGCCAGACTTGAGTGCATGAAGCAGGTGCGAGAAAAAGTTCTGCACGGCCTCGCTCAAGGCAACAAAGTTATAGCCGTATTGTCAGCCAGATCTGGCGAAACCAACCACCTTTTAGCGCTTGCCGATGAATGGTCGGGCACGCCGGACAAGGCCGAATGCGACGCTCTTGTGGCCACAGGCGAACAGGTTTCCATCAGCCTGTTCACCATGCTGCTCAAGGATGCGGGAATTCGTGCCCGATCCCTGCTGGGCTGGCAGATACCCATCACGACCGATGAAGACTTTGGCCGCGCGCGCATCCGCTCCATAAACAGCAAAGCTCTGTTCGCTTTTCTGGAAGACTATGATGTGCTTGTGGTGGCGGGCTTTCAGGGCTGCACTGAAAACGGCCGTATAACCACCCTTGGTCGCGGCGGATCCGACACTTCGGCTGTGGCTTTGGCAGCGGCCTTGGGATCAGTCGAATGCGAAATTTATACAGATGTTGACGGCGTCTATACCACTGACCCCAACATCTGCTCAACCGCCCGCAAAATGGACCGCGTCGCCTATGAAGAAATGCTGGAAATGGCCAGCATGGGGGCCAAGGTTCTGCATATACGTTCGGTTGAGTTTGCCAAAAAATACAAAGTTCCCGTGCGGGTGCGCTCCACATTCAGCAGTGATCCCGGCACCCTTGTTACTCAGGAGGATTCCAGCATGGAAGCCGTTCTTGTTTCCGGCATTGCGTACGACAAAGATCAAGCCCGCGTGACCATCCGCGATCTGCCCGATGTGCCTGGAATGGCCGCTGCCGTGTTCGGACCGCTCTCCGAAAAAGGCATTCTGGTCGACATGATTGTTCAGAACACCAGCCTGGACGGCCACACGGACATCACCTTCACCATTTCGCGCAAAGATTTGCAGCAAACGCTGACGGTGATGAAAGCAGTTGCCGAAAAAACCGGCGCGTCTGAAGTTCTGCACGATGTGAGCGTGGCCAAGGTTTCGGCCATTGGCGTAGGCATGCGTAACCATTCAGGCGTCGCGGCCCGCACATTTGCCGCCCTTACGCAGGAAGGCATCAATATTCTCATGATCAGCACTTCTGAAATCAAGATCACCATTTTGATTCAAGAAAAGTATGTTGAACTGGCCGTGCGCATATTGCACGACACTTTCGGTCTTGACTGGGATATTGGCTAGAGTATATCTACTTTAAGTATATCCTCTTTAAAACTTATGGCGCATCTGTGTTGGCGACAATCTATCTGAAAGGCTGCGCTTGCGCCTTTTTGGCGAGCGCCTGCTCACGCAGCTGTCAGATTGATTGCAAAGATATTAAATAACTCCATCGAGTCGTTGCTCCGCACTTGAATATCCGGGCCACGCGAAGTGGCCCGGAGATAGAGAGGTGGTTTTGTGGCTATGAATCCAGTAAAAATAATTATTACTGATCTCAAGCCAGGGATGTTTATTGTTAACCCAGGAATTTCCTGGCTTAAAGCTCCCCTCTTGTACATGCAGGAGGGGCTTATTACATCGCAGGAAGAAATAGATACCATCATCAAGAAGGGCTTCGCAGAAGCCTATCATGACCCCAGCCGTTTCAGCCGTATGGACGGCTTTGCAAAAGACCCTGATGCTGCCCACCCGGGCGGATCGGATAACGGGGACGATGGCGACTACTCAAATTGGCCCGATCCCCGTACCCCGCAGGTTTCTCTGGGCGAAGAAATATCTCAGGCCAAAGCCATCTATTCCGATTCTTTTGAGCATGTAAAAAGCCTGATGCAGGCCGCCAAGGGCGGCGCGGTGGACGTGGCGGCATCCCAGCCGTACGTGGAGTCCATCGTCAACAGTCTCAACCGCAATGTTGACGCGCTCATCTCATTGTCAAAACTTAAAAGCTCGGACGAATACACATACACGCACTCGGTCAATGTGACCATCTTCGCCGTCGCGTATGCCCATTATCTCGGGTTATCAGAAGACAACCTGCATCTTGTAGGCATGGCCAGCCTTTTTCATGATTTTGGCAAGGCTTTTATTCCACAGGAGATTCTCAACGCGCCGCGTCGGCTTATGCCAAACGAGCAGGAGATCATGCAGTCCCATGTGCTGCTTGGTTACAATCAGCTCAAAAAAGTGGAAAACATGCGCCCTGAAGTTTTGCAGGGGGTCGTGCAGCACCATGAAAAACACAATGGCACCGGCTATCCGTATCGTTTGTCCGGAAAAAAAATAGGCATCTATGGCCGCATTCTTTCCGTGAGCGACAACTACGACGCCCTTTCAGCCCGAAGGGTGTATAAAACGCCCATGCCGGCCAATGTGGCGTTGGCCGTCATGTACAAAATGCGGGGACAGGCATGGGCCCCCGGATATGTCGAACGCTTTATCAAAATGATGGGAATCTATCCTGTGGGCACGCCAGTGCAACTGTCCAGCGGCGAGCGCGGCGTTGTATGCCGCTCCAATCCCAACTTCCCCGCCCAGCCGTGTATCATGCTGGCTTTGGATCCGGTGGGCAGACCCATAAAGCCACGTTCTCTGGACTTGAGCCGACAGCCGGAAGTTGAGATTGAGCGTTCTCTGGCAGGCAATGAGGCCGACCAGATGGACATCACGTTCCTTCTGTCTCAAGCATTTCAATAGAGCCCATCACTCCCCGGTCAAAAACTTCCGCAGCCCCTTCACATCGTGGCATATCTGATCCGCGCCGGCCTTTTTCAATTCCTCTTCTGAGCCATAGCCGTATAAAACGGCGGCACAGGGCATGCCAACTTCATGTGCTCCAAGCACATCGTATTTACGGTCGCCAACCATCAGGCAGGCCCGTGACGGCGCCACGTCGAGAGTCTGGCAGGCGTAACGCAGGACAGCGGGTTTGTCGGTGCGCTCCCCCTTGAGCTGCGCCCCTGCAATGCAGGCAAAATATCTGGTCAGGTCAAAATGCTCGATGATGCGCACGGCAAAGGATTCCGGCTTGGAGGTTGCCAGGGCGAGGGTTTGCCCGTTCTCCGCCAGTTGGCGCAACAGATCAGCAATGCCATCGTACAGGCGGGCCTCAAAAATGCCCCGCTCCACATAATACTCCCTGTACTTGGCGACCACCAGTTCCAGTTTTTCAGTATCTCCGGGAAAAAATTGCGCGAACGAATCCCGGAGCGGCGGGCCGATAAAGGGAATCAGGCTTTCTTCCGAGGCGGAGATATTGAAGTATTCCAGCGCGTACTGCACCGCACGTATGATGCCCTGCGCCGAATCGGTGATGGTACCGTCAAGGTCAAAAAAGATGGGGTTAAATCTCACGTGATTTTGCTCCTCGCTAAACCTTTATGCACTTGTTTGTGGTTGTAAAAGCCGCCCTGCCAGGGCAGGGCGGCTTTTACTCTATGAATTGCGTACGCGTGTGCGCTATGGGATATCACTGATCATCGGTATTTCTTTGGATGAAGTGATGGTCACGGAATGCTTGACCTCGGCCTTGCCTTCGCCGGGCACGTCAACATTCCACAGCAGCATCTGCTCATCCGCTACCTGCTGCGAAGGCGGCGCGTCATTATAGGTAACCGTGACGCCCTGATCAACTATCATCGGCATTGGCCGCTCAAGGCGGACGCTGACCTGACTCTTGTGCGTATTGGTCAGCACGTAAGTCCAGGCCCATGTCCATGTGCGGCTCTTTTCCAGGAAGCCGCTTTCGCCGCGACGTCTGCTGTTCACAATGACGTTTATATGCACGCGCGGGTCAGGTCCGAAATACAGGGTTGCTTCTCCACCGCGTGGGGTAAAAAAACCCTGACCAACGCCCTGACCATCCACGCAAAACTCTGCGGAACCATCAGGCCAGGATTGCTCTGCCGGCAGAGTATACTTGCCCATGAGCCATACGCGACTGTCGCCTGTCGTGGGGCGGGCCAGCCACTGCAGGGAAGTTTTCCATATGTCTTCAACAATGAGCAGACGGGAGCGTCCTTCGGGCAGCCCGCGCACGGCAAGACTCCAGCGGGCGAACACCGCACTGCTGTCATGCACCACAGGGGGCGCCATGGGGGCGGCATCAGCTTCAGCCGCCATCATCATGGCCCGCCCGGCGGCCTGCCGGGCGATGGGGGCTGGCAGGGGCGCAGGCGTGGCCTGTGAATCGACGACCCACTTTTTCAACGGAGAGGGCTCGCGCGGCCCTTCGCCTCTGGAAATAAGGGTAATCTGGGCATTTTGCCAGTCAATGCCCGAAAGCTGCCAGATTTCAGCCATCAGGCGAACGGCGGTTTCATTGCTTTTGCCGTTGCCGGTTTTTGCGTCAAAAGAATATACTGGCCGCCAGCCACAATTCTGCAATTGATAGCTGTAGGTTACTTTCAGGTTTTTATCCTTGATGGGTTTGCGCAGGGCGATGGTGACGCGCTGTCCCATCTCCGGGCTCAGGGGCAACTGGTCCAGCTGCTGACGCAGCGTTTCCAGATGCTTTACAAGATTAGCCTGTTCAACGATCAGACCGGGGATTGCGCCCTCCTGCCTTTTCTCTCTCTGCACAAGGTCCTGATAGGAACTGCTGACCGGCGGGCTCTGCCAGAGCGCCAGCTGGGCCTTGAGCGCAGCCAGTTTGCCGTTGACCTCGTTAATCTCCGTCGTCAGCCCTTCGCGCATGGCGGCGAGATGCCCCTTACGCTCCAAAGCCTGGGGAAAGGTGGTCCAACGGGCGATGACGTGCCCCGGCACATTGATCTGCAGATCTTCAGCGCCGCCGGGCAGCACAAAGCTTAAAACGCCCATATCATCATTCATGACAACAGGCAGGGTTTCTTCAACCTGAACCTGGCCGCCAGAAGGCGAAAGAATGACGGAAACCGGACTGGTTGGCGCGGTGACGGCAACTTTTTCAGTGACCGCCCAGGCGCCGCCTGTGGCCATAAGAGTTACCAAGAGACTCAAGACCAAGACGCGCGCGCTATCTGAAAAATTACAGTTGCGAACGCGGCCTTGCAGGTTTTTCCATTTATGCATCTGCCCTCCAGAAGAACCTGCCCCCCCGCGCCGGGCAGCCGACGCGGGGGGGAGGCGTTTATCGTGTCAGTTTACGGAATTTGAGGCGGTGCGGCGTATCGGCATCCTTGCCAAGCCGCTTTTTGCGATCATCATCATAATCCGAGTAGTTGCCTTCGACAAAAACCACATTGGCATCGTCTTCAAAGGCCATGATGTGTGTGGCCACCCTGTCAAGGAACCAGCGATCATGGCTGATCACCAGTACGCAGCCCGCAAAGTTGTCCAGTGCGTCTTCAAGGGCGCGCATGGTGTTGACGTCAATATCGTTGGTGGGTTCGTCAAGCAGCAGCACGTTGGCACCGGACTTGAGCATGCGCGCCAGGTGCAGCCGGTTGCGCTCTCCGCCGGAAAGGATCTCGACCTTTTTCTGCTGATCCGCCCCGTGAAAGTTGAAACGGGTGCAGTACGCGCGGGCATTGATCTCGCGGGTGCCGAGCTTTATGGTTTCTGCCCCGTCACTGATGAGTTCGTACACGGTTTTTCCGGGCGTAAGGGATTCACGCCCCTGATCAACGTAGGCGAACTGTACGGTTTCTCCAACCTTGAGTGCGCCGGTATCGGGTTTTTCCTGCCCGACCAGCATTTTGAACAGCGTCGTTTTACCGGCGCCGTTAGGGCCGACAATGCCGACAATGGCCCCCGGCGGAATGATTGCATTCACGCCGTCCATCAGCATGCGGTCGCCCACGGCCTTGCTGATTCCGTCGATTTCAATAACGCTCTTGCCGAGCCGCGGTCCCGGCGGAATGTAGATTTCAAGATCGGGCGCACGCTTTTCACTCTCGTGCGAAAGCATGGCTTCATAGGCGTTAAGGCGGGCCTTGCCCTTGGCGTGCCGCCCCTTGGGAGACATCCGCACCCACTCCAACTCGCGTTGCAGGGTTTTCTGCCGTTCTGCCTCTGACCTTTCTTCGTGGGCAAGGCGTTTTTGCTTTTGTTCAAGCCAGGACGAATAGTTGCCCTTCCAGGGAATACCCCGGCCGCGATCCAGTTCAAGAATCCAGCCCGCCACGTTATCAAGAAAGTAACGGTCATGCGTGACGGCGATGACCGTGCCGGGAAAGGTGGACAGGTAGCGTTCAAGCCAGGCCACGGACTCGGCGTCCAGGTGGTTGGTGGGTTCATCCAGCAGCAGGATGTCAGGGTTTTGCAGCAGCAGACGGCACAGCGCAACCCGGCGGCGCTCACCGCCGGAAATCTGGGGCACGGGCATGTCGCCAGGAGGGCAGCGCAGGGCATCCATGGCCATTTCAAGCCGGGAGTCCAGATCCCATATGTTCTTGGCGTCCATAAGTTCCTGCACTTCAGCCTGCCGTGTGATCAGCGCGTCCATTTCCTCCGGTTCCATCGGCTCGGAGAACTTGGCGTTGATCTCTTCAAACTGACGGGCAATGGCGGTCAGTTCGCTTACGCCATCCTCAACCACTTCGCGCACGGTACGCGTTTCGCTGGCAAGGGGCTCCTGCTCCAGATAGCCTATGGTGTGGCCTGGGGCGAGGACAGTCTTGCCGTCATAGGCCTGGTCCACGCCAGCCAGGATTCGCAGCAGGCTGGATTTACCCGCGCCGTTCAACCCAAGCACGCCGATTTTGGCCCCATAAAAATAGGAAAGGGAAATGTCTTTGAGCACTTCCTTCTGGCCGTGGCGCTTGGTCACGCGGATCATTGAATAAATAATCTTGTCTGGTTCGTTGCTCATGATGCTCCTCAAAATTTGGTGACGTTTTCGCCCTGCGCAGAAGTGCGACACGAAAACGCGCGCCAAATGGGCGCGTTCTTAAAAAAACAGCCTACCTGCTTGAAAGAGCTTTTTCAAGTGAACTTACTGCCACAAGATTGCTGCGCCATGCGTGCTGGTTTGTCCAACCCTCTAGTGTCAGTAACCTTTTTTATTGGACTATTGCCAAAGCAGCGCTACTCTGCCAGTATCCCCCACATGATTTGTGACGCCTCTGCCGGAGGAACTTGTTTTGCTGCGTCTCGCAATTAAACTTAGCGCCGCCATCACGCGCTATATGGGCATTGTGGTTATCGCCTGTTCTGGTCTGGCCCTCTGGCGGCCAGAGTTTTTTTCATGGGTTGCCCCGCACATCACCATCCTGCTTGGTTTCATCATGTTCGGCATGGGCATGACGTTGCGTCTTGACGACTTCAGCCATGTTTTTACCAGCCCTGGCCGGATTTTTTGGGGCATTGCGGCGCAGTTCGCCCTAATGGGCATATTGGCCTTCATCCTTTGCCACCTGTGCTCCCTGCCGCCGGATATGGCCATGGGGCTCATTCTTGTAGGCGCAGCGCCCGGGGGCACGGCTTCCAACGTTCTGGCCTATATCGCCAGGGGCGACGTGCCCTACGCGGTGACTCTGACATCCGCGGGCACGTTTCTTTCTCTCATCCTCATGCCCCTGATTACCTGGCTTTTGGGCGGCGTATGGATTCCCGTGGATGTATGGGGGCTGATGGTATCCATCAGCAAAATTGTCGTGGTTCCTGTTCTGCTGGGCATTGTGGCCCACAGTTTTTGTGGAAAACTGACAAAAAACGCCCTCCCCTTTCTTCCCCTGTTTTCAGCGCTGACCATCACCCTTGTGGTTGCGGGAATCCTGGCCATAAACGCCGAAAATATCCTGCGGGCAGGCTTTGACATCCTGCTGGCCGTCATCTGCCTCAACCTTGCTGGCCTCGCGGCAGGGAGCCTTTTGGCCCGTTTCAGGCGTTTTGATACAGGCATGGGGCGGGCCCTGTGCATTTCTGTGGGCACCAAGAATTCCGGTCTTGCCACCGCCCTGGCTCTCGCGCACTTTTCTCCCACAGCGGCCATTGCCGGTGCCCTCTACAGCGTCTGGCAAAATATTTCGGGCGCGCTGCTTGCAAACTATTTCCACACCCGCCACTCCCCCACGTCCCCCCGACCATGATATATCATGATATATAAGGATTAATAATGAATTTTCGCCTTCCTCCCGTGCTTGGCGGCTCAACCCTTGTGGCCGGAACGGCCATTGGCGCTGGCATGCTGGCCCTGCCTATGGCATCGGCGGGAATGTGGTTTTTCTGGTCTATTGGCCTCATGCTGCTTTCATGGCTTGTCATGCTGCGCTCAAGTCAGTCGTTGCTGGAAGTGAGTCTGCACTTTGAACCCGGCCATAGTTTTCACACTATCGTGCGGGAATTGCTTGGGCCAAGGTGGAGCCTCGCCAACGGCTGCGCTGTGGCCTTTGTGCTGTATACCCTGATTTATGCCTATGTTAGCGGCGGGGGCTCGATTATTGCGCAAAGTGTCAGTTCCATGACCGGAAACGTGCCGTCCCGGCCGCTTGCAAGCCTCGCTTTCGCCTTGCTGCTTACTTTCTTCATCTGGTGGAGTTCCAAGGCGGTGGACAGGTTTTCCATTCTGCTTGTCGGCGGCATGGTCATAACCTATCTCGTCTCCATCAGCGGCATGATGACGCATCTGCGCGTGGACGTCCTGATGGACCGCCGGGGCACGGGCGGAGAAATGATTTTTCTGTGGGGGGCTGTGTCCACCTATCTGACCTCATTCTGTTTTCATGCCTCCGTTCCCAGCCTGGTAAAATATATGGGCAAAAAGCCACACACCATCAACGCAAGCCTGCGTTACGGAACAATTGTGGCACTGATTTGTTACATTTCATGGCTGACAGCGGCGGATGGCAACATTTCCCGCGAAGATTTCAAGGCCGTTATCGCCGCTGGCGGCAATGTAGGCGACCTTATGGGCGCGGCAGGCAACAACATTGGCAGTTTTTTCATCCTGCGGATGCTCGAAAGCTTTTCGCTGCTGGCTGTGGCGACATCCTTTCTCGGTGCCGGCTTGGGACTTTTTGACTATATGGCTGACCTGTGCAAATTTGATGACAGTCAATCCGGTCGCACCAAGACACTTCTGGTCACCTTTGCCCCGCCCATTCTTGGCGGCATCATATGGCCCGATGGTTTTTTGCCTGCCATTGGCTGGGCCGGGCTGGCGTCGGCTTTCTGGGCCGTCATCGTGCCGGCTCTTTTGCTGGCTGCGGGCCGTAAAAAATTCGCAAGCAGCGGCTACGTCACGCCGGGCGGAAGGCTCACCGCTCCCATGCTGCTATTGTATGGTTGCTTTGTAGCTGTTTGTCATACACTTTTTATCTTCAATCTTTTACCCATGTATCGCTGATAAGGAGCAAAACATGAACAAGCAAGTCGTCAGCACCCCCAAGGCCCCTGCCGCCGTCGGCCCCTACAGCCAGGCCATCAAAAGCGGGAACCTCATGTTCCTTTCCGGCCAGGTGCCTATTGATCCTGCCACGGGTAAGCTGGTAGAGGGCGATGCTGCTGCACAGGCCGCTCAGTGCTGCAAAAACGTGCTGGCCATCCTTGAATCACAGGGCATGACAGCGGCCAACCTGGTAAAAGTCACTGTGTTTATCACCGATATCACCACGTTCGGATCTGTTAATGAAATCTATAAGCAGTATATCACGGAGCCCTGCCCGGCGCGCTCCTGCGTCGAAGTCAGCGCCCTGCCCCTTGGCGCAAAAGTGGAAATTGAAGCCATAGCCGCCGTTTAGGCTTTTTATTGAACGAATTTACGTGGCGGGGTACGCGGACGCGCCCCGCCATCTTTCTTCTTCAGCGGTTTTTCAGTAGTGTGTGGCTGAACACTTTTGGGAAGTCCAGATGTCAGGCAGGTTTTTCTTGCCATTTTGGCCTCTTTGCAAAATAGTGACGTAATGAACGGTTAGCGGGCACAGAAAAGGCAGATTGCATGAAGTGGTGGAACGGGAACATCAAGGGCTCTTCTGCCCTGAGCAAGCAGCAAAATTTGTTGCAGCAATGTTTGGCTGGTTGGCCACGCAGAGGAAAAACCCTGCTGGAAATCAACTGCGGCCAAGGGGCATTTTCGCCCTTGCTGTGGGAATGCGGCTTTGATCTGACCGTCACTGAATTACGCCCCGAATTGCGGATGCAAGCTGCGGCAGCGATGGGTGGTCGTGCAGAAGTACTGGCCGCGTCGGACGATTATCTGCCATTTGAAGATAATTTTTTTGACTGCGCTGTCCTGCATCTTGCCGCTGGCGACGCAAAAAGAATCGACGCCGCGGTACAGGAGGCTTTGCGCGTTTCCTCCAGAGGAATCGCGGTTACCTTTTGGAACAGCAGTTCTCTGGCTTACGCCCTGCATCGGCTTCAGGGCAGCAAGTCGCCCTGGCCGGGCCCGCCCCACAGCTGGTGGCAGGTTTGGCGCATCGTCAGAAGCGCCAACCTGGGAAAACTCTGTGGCATGAGCACGCTGACCGGCCCTCGCAGATCCTGGGACGGCACCTGCCCCTTGAGTTGCTACACACGCAGGCTGCGTACGCCCTTCGGAGCCTGGGGCATCATACGTGTTGATCTGGAACCAGCGCGCCCTGTTACCCCCATGCCGCTCAAGGTAAAGCGTCACCGTTTGCGCAGCCCGGAACCGGTACTGGAATGCGGTTCAAAAAACTCACTGAATTCGCGTCAGACGTCCTCGCATGGGTAGATCATGAATTTTCAATTTATCCCCAAAATAGTAGCCATTGCCCGACAGCATACGCTTGTTCTGGTCGCCACTGTACTGGTGCTTATTGTCATTGTGGTAAGTTTCAGTGGGTGGCGTTATTACCAGTATCGCCAATCCAGCCAGTACGCCTATGAAATTTTGCGGGACGCGCTGAAAACGGCCGATACCGAAACCATTGCTGAACTCGTGGATTTCAATTCACTTTCCGCAAGTCTGGCCAAAGATCTGGCACAGGATTATCCTTTTCTTAAAGCGGGAGCGGATCAGGAACGGCAGATAGGCGATATGATCCAAACTGCCCTGCTCAAACAAACCCGCTCCAAACAAGAGCCGATAAAGGATGAGCCTGATATCAAAACACGGCTGAAAACACCTCTGTATGCCTTGCCGCCGGATTTTCTCGCGCAGCTGGCCTCTACCCTCAGCCTGCAAACTTCCAGCGAAGGCACGGCGCTGCTGACCGCCAAGGCCCGGCATCCGCTTCTTGATAAAAATTTCCTGCTTATTCTGCGTATGGATCAAACGCCTGCAGGGTGGCGCGTACGCAAGCTGGTGAACAGCCCCGAACTGGTACGCCAGTTCCGTGAAGCGCAGCTGGAGCGCATGACTGCCCAACGTCAGATGATACTGAACAAAAATGCAGCCACTGAGAAACGCATCAAGGAACTTTTCCCGCTCCAGCCCTGTTCGGCGAGCGCCGGACTTCTTTCGGACGGCAGTACCCTGCTTATCGTTGTGCATGCTCTGGCGCGCAATATCGGCACTGTCAGCGTTAACAACATGAATCTTTTTGCCGAATTCAGCTCTGCGACGGGTGAAGCCTTGCTGTCCCGTTATCTTAATGCTGTTCAGCCCACGCACCCGGGTGAAGATTTCGAACGCAACTGGACAATTGAACTGGATGGCAGCAGTGAACTCGGCCGTCGCGTTTTGAGCGGCCAACCCCTGCAATGCAAGGCCGCCTGGAAAACCCTGGGCCTTAATAACGGCGAAGTGCTGCATATTTCAGAAGCACCTGCGCCGATTGAAGAATTTCAATAATCGCGGCACACTGTCGACACAAATAGGACTTTTCTCTCCTGCGCTTCTGTGCCATAGTGAGGGCTGTTGTTCCAGCCCGACTGGACCAGCGCAACTTGCAATACGGGGCAGACGCGGTTGTCTGCCGTGCCCGCCTCAGAAATATAGATTTTCTGCCGTACAGTTTCGCCTACCCGAAAAAAAGCGGGGGCTCGGCGCTACTACGGCTACTGTTTTGCAGCAATTTCTCGCTGGACGACCCTGGGCACACGCTGGGCCGTTCCCATCGTCAACTTTGAAGGAGCCGCCACATGTCGGGCCTTAGCCGATCCATTCATCTCACGGTGCATATTCATAAAGACCCGGCCGCCATGGCTGAACGCGCCGCGCATATCCTTGCTGCCGCGTGCGAAGAAGCCGTTGCCGACAGAGGCGTTTTTCGCATAGCCCTTTCTGGCGGCCAGACGCCGATCCCACTTTTCCGCCTGTTGGCGGGAGATGACTGGGCAGACCGGCTGCCGTGGGATAAAATGAGTATTTTCTGGGTGGATGAACGCTGTGTTGGGCCTGAACATGCTAACAGCAACTATGGTCTGGCCCGTAAAGAGCTGTTGAGCTATGTGCCCGCCACGCACTTTTACCGCATGCGCGGTGAAGAAGACCCTGTCGAGGCTGCAGCCAAGTACGAAAATCAGCTTCGCACAGAATTTGATCTTGGCCCTCAGGAGATGCCCCGTTTTGACTTTGTGCTGCTCGGCATGGGCGAAGACGGCCATACGGGCTCCATCTTTCCCAATTCGCCGGCCCTGGCCGAAAAAAAACGTCTCGTCATTGACCAGTATGTGCCAGAGCGCAAGGCTGATCGGCTCACATTGACGCTTCCGGTCATCAATAATGCCCGGTGTTGCATGTTTCTTGTGACAGGGGCGGAAAAGCATGCCGTCCTTTCACGCGCTCTCAACCTGCTGGCCCCGCCCACGTTGCCCGCGCAAATGGTGCGGCCCGGCTTTGGCGATCTTGTGTGGGTTGTTGACGAGGCCGCAGCCACTGGCGTGAAATAGCAGACGGCGCGGCTGAGCAAATTCAAGTGGAATTGCTCCCGGACGCCCATTTCTGAAAGCATAAAACAAGGCCCCTTGCAATCAAGGGGCCTTGTTTTATGCTTTCAGAAATGGGCGTGATGTGAAGACACTGCTTTCAAAGTCCCGCTCCAGACCTGAAAACTCGTTGTACCAACCAAGACACAATAAGAGTTTCAGGGGGTAGGGGTGAAGGGGGAGGAAACCCTTTTGCAAAAGGGTTTCCTCCCCCTCAAAGCAGTTCAAAGCAGCATGCTCTATTACAGTTTTTTTGCCAGCAGTTCGTTAACAAGAGCAGGATTGGCCTTGCCCTTGGTGGCGCGCATGATCTGGCCCACAAAAAAGCTTATGAGTTTGGTCTTGCCGCCCCTGTATGCTTCCACTTCAGAGGGGTTGGCGGCAATGACGGCATCCACCGCTTCTTCAATGGCGGAGGTATCGGAAATTTGCACCAGCCCCTTTTGCTTCACATAGGCTTCAGGCATGGCTCCGCTTTCAAAAATATCACCAAAAATATCGCTGGCGATCTTGGCGCTGATAAGTCCTTGATCCACAATGCGCACCAGTTCGGCAAGGGCCTCGGGCTTCATGGCCCACAGGGCCGGGTCCGCAGCGCTGACGCCACGGGCGTTGCATTCCCGCAGCAGCGGGCCAAGCACAAAATTGGCGGCTTTGCGCGCATCGGAAAGCTTGGCGGCGGCTTCAAAAAAATCCGCCAGACCACGGCTCTGCACCAGCACTTCAACTTCGGCCTCGGGCAACCCCGTCATCTGCGTAAAGCGAGCGGCTCTGACCTTGGGCAGTTCGGGCAATTCTTGCTTCCAACGGGCCATTTCGTCAGCTGAAATTTCCACTGGCAGAATGTCCGGGTCCGGGAAATAGCGGTAGTCGTGCGCTTCTTCCTTGCTGCGCATGGACGCCGTGCTGTTCTTGACCGCGTCATAGAGGCGCGTTTCCTGCACAACCTTGTCTCCGTCATCCAGGACATCCTGCTGACGGCCAATTTCATACTCAATGGCGCGCTGCACATTGCGGAAGGAGTTAAGGTTTTTCAGTTCCGTGCGTGTGCCAAAGGCTTCTGCTCCCACAGGTCGCAAGGAAACGTTGGCGTCGCACCGAAAACTGCCTTCTTCCATATTGCCGTCGCAAACGCCGAGATAGGTGACTATGCTGTACAGAGCCTTGAGATAGGCCACAGCTTCTGCGGCGGAACGCATGTCCGGCTCGGAAACGATTTCCACCAGAGGCGTGCCGGCCCTGTTGAGGTCAACATAGCTGACGTTTTCGCCCTGCGCGTGAATGTTTTTGCCCGCATCGTTTTCCATATGGATGCGGGTAATCCCTACTCTTTTGGTTGCGCCATCAACGGTGATATCCAGATGGCCATGCTCGCAGATGGGCAGCTCAAACTGGGAAATCTGATAACCAGCGGGCAGGTCGGGATAAAAATAGTTTTTACGTGCAAAGACGGACCGCGAATTTATGGTGCAGTCGGTGGCCAGACCCACCAGGGCGGCAAAGTGTATGGCCTGCTTGTTGGGAACAGGCAAAGAACCAGGCATGCCAGAGCAAACTTCACATACGTTGGAGTTCGGCGGTTGGCCAAACGTGGTCGGGCAGGAACAGAACAGTTTGGATGCCGTGGCCAGTTGCACATGCACTTCCAGGCCAATAACGGCTTCATAAGCGGCCATAAGTCAACTTACTCCCTCTTAGGTGATCAGCTCTGATGAGGAATGCTCGCGTCAAAGTACTTGCCCACGCCATACTCTCCCCTGCGGAAAAAAAGCCTGGCTTCCGGACCAATGATCTGCATTTCACGGTTTTTGCCTTGCACATCCAGAGCGATGCGCATTTCCTTGGTGCAGCCGGTGGAATACGTCGCATCCTTTCCGGACCATTGCGGGGGCACCTTGCGCCCCAGAAGAGCAAAACTTTCCTCAATATCTTCAAATGTTTGAAAGCGCCATACATCTATGAGACCGCTCCGTTGGACGCGCTCCCACATGTACATGAGGTCATCCCCGTCCATGCCTTCAATGAAGTGCTCAGCGGGGTTGATTATCAGGATATTATCCATTTTTTTGCGCAAATTGTCCACAAAGGCGTGTACCAGGCTGATTGCCGTGGATGTTTCACCAGGAATGCTGCCAATGACGCAACTGTAGAACATAACGGTCCGCCCCTGGTCCTTGGCCTCGCGCATGTTCGCAATGATGTTTTCCGCCTGGGTGGCAATGGCCTCTTCGCTGAATTTGCGGGCCTCGCGGGCGTGTTTGCGCAGCTTGATGTGAAAACCATTGGCGTCCCGCCAGTAGCAGATGATGTCGCGCGTGAAGTCCTGGCTGGTGCCAAGCAGGACATCGGCGGCACGCCAGCCTTTGCCGAGGATAAGGTCTGCCTCCTTCCAGGCGCGGGAAAACGTCACCGAGACGCGGTACAGGTTGAGCCTTTCGCGCGTGCCATCGCCGATCACCACAAGGCGATGCTCCCGCAAATAGCGCAGCAGGTCATTCTTGCTCAGCTTGTCCTGACGCAAAACAATGCCTCCGCGCAGCCACGGCTTGAGTGATGGGTCGGTTTCCACATCTTCCAGTGTGGGCGCGTAAAAATAAAACCCCGATTTGACTGCAAAAATAACCCTATGTCCCATGCGGATGAGGCTTTGAACCATCACAAGATCAAAAAGGGTGCCCCCGTCAGCGTCGCAGAGAAGAAGCACGGTGCCAGACCGCCCGGCGCTGGCCTCAAAATAGAGGCGCAGTCCTTCACAGGCCGTATAAGCCTCATCCATTGCCCTGCATATTTCTTCGCTGGAGAGCGTACTTTCAAGCCAGTCGCGCGACATGGCCGAAAGACAGAGCAGACGCGTCACTTCCGCATAATCCATGCGGCGGCGCGCTTCAGAAATGCCCGATGGCGTCGGCCCCTTGGGCATGGCTTCAAGATTGGCGATAACCTCCGGCATGGCAAGCAGTTCAAGCTGTTGCGCCGTTGATTCCCGTCGCCTGTCTTCCCACGGATCGTCCAGCATGTGCCCCTGCGCCAGCACAAGGCTGGTCATCCTTTTGACCAGTCTCGATGGAATAAGGGTATGCTGCGCTATGTACTGCGAAAATCGATAGCGGCAAAACTGCAAAATACGCCTGCGCTGCGCTTTGTCGGGCACAAACGAGCGTACCAGCCGCATGATGATGCGCCAGGAACGATTATATTGATTGCGCAGTTCCACAGAGGGGGTCGTGGCGCACAGCATGGAAAACGTGGCGTCCGAGCACGGCAGATACACCTGGTCAGGGGCGAGGTGCACCATGAAGGACATCTGTTCCGGGCTCGCTATGAGGTCCGGGTTCATGCGGTACGCAATATTGTTGTCCATCAGCATGCTGTACAGCCATGCGTCAAAGCGGACATTATTCCCCAGACGGACATCCCGGACCTTCATGGGGACGAGCCCTTTGTTCATTGACTGTCCCCCATGCAGCTACCCGCCGCCCCCTGTAACACAAAACCACGGCTGCGCAGACGTTCAAAAAAAGAAGCGCCTTCACCAAGAAACTGCACAGCGCCAGACCAGCCCGAAACGTTCAGGATGTCGCCCTGTTCCAGCTTCTGCCCCTCCTGCCCGTCAACCGTCAGGTAACAGTCGGTGGAGCCGCGCAATATCTGAAGCTGAATATCCGTGGTTCCGGGAAAAACCATGGGAGATATGGTATTGAGGAAAGGACAGACCGGCGTGAAGCCAATGGCATCCATTGATGGATACAAAAGTGCGCCACCCGCCGAAACGCTGTAGCCAGAACTGCCTACGGGCGTACACAGAATGACGCCGTCGCTGCGCAGAGAGCCCATGCGATGCCCGTCAGCCCATATATCAAGGCAGACCAGGCGCGACAGGGAACCGCGGCTCACGACAACGTCGTTGATGGCCGCGCCTTCGGCAAGTGCCATACTGTTACGGGCAAGGGACCAGCGTAGCGCCATGCAGGAGCGAACGCGCTCATGACCCTGCAGGCACTCTTCCAGCTTTTCACGCCAGTTTTCCGGCTGGGCGTCAGTAAGAAAGCCCACGCGGCCAAAATTGATGCCCAACACAGGAACGTTACGCCCCACAAGACGGCGCGCAACCCCCAGCATGGTGCCATCACCGCCAAGCACCACCACAAAATCAAGAGCATCGGCAGGATAGAAAGATGAGGCTTGCCCGGCCTCTATGACATCCGCCTGATGCCCCTGCTCTTTCAGCCACACGCATATTTCTTTGCCCAGCTCTGCAGCGCGGTCATGGCGGGCTTTGCAAACCAAAAGGACGTGGCATTTGTGTTGATTTTGCATAAGTCAATAATTTACGTTATCAAGGCTTTTATCGCAAGCCCGCACCTTGCTTGTCAGGGCAGGCGCTTTATCATATGAACAGAATCTTCCACGCCACAAACCCAACAGGCCGTATCACCCATGAATGACAGCGCACTTGACATCATTGCCGCCCATGCACGCGATGGCGCCCGACTTAGGGAAAGCTTTTTTTCTGAGCAGGCCGTCAATCTGCGTGACACGGCGCTGCAATTTGCGGTCTGCCTGGCCAGGGGTGGAAAAATTTTACTTTGTGGCAACGGCGGAAGTGCGGCTGACGCCCAACACCTGGCTGCGGAATTTGTAAACCGCTTCCTGATTGACAGGCCCGCCCTGCCGGCCATTGCGCTCACAACTGATACGTCCGCGCTCACGGCCATAGGCAATGATCTGGACTTCAACCAGATTTTTTCCCGCCAGGTAGAAGCGCTGGGGCGCAAGGGCGATATTCTGGTGGGCATCTCCACCTCTGGCAACAGCCCCAACGTGGTGGCGGCCCTTGAGGCCGCGCGAAACGCGGGCATGCGCACCCTCGGGCTCACGGGACGCGGCGGAGGAAAAATGGCCTCTTTGTGCCACATGCTGCTGGATGTGCCGAGCCCGCATACGCCACTGATCCAGGAAATTCATATTACGGCCGGGCATCTGCTATGCCAGCTCACAGACCATTATCTTTTTGAAAATGTGGCGGCCCTGACGCCCTATCTGCACGCGGATACTGTAAAAGAGGATTGATCATGCCCATCTATGAGTACAGTTGCGAAAAATGCGACAGAAAATTTGAAGAACTGGTTTACGGCGATGAGGCTCCGGCCTGCCCGTATTGCGGCTCTGACGCAACGCATAAGCTCATGTCTTGCTGCGCCCATCACGGCGGCGGCGCTCATGGCGGCGATTACGCGCCATCTTCCGGCAGTGGCGGCGGCTGCGCCGGCTGTTCCGGCGGCAACTGTGCAAGCTGTGGCCATTAGGCGGTGAAAGGCATGCGCAGCACCCTCACAATCGCCACACGCGGCAGCCGCCTGGCCCTCTGGCAGGCTGAACATATCAAAAGCTGTCTTCAGGACATTGCGCCAGAGCTTGAGATTCAGTTGAACGTCATCAAAACCAAGGGTGATATCATCCTTGATGTTCCTTTGGCCAAGGTGGGCGGTAAAGGTCTTTTTGTAAAGGAAATCGAAGAGGCCCTGCTCAACGGCGAGGCTGACCTTGCCGTGCACAGCATGAAGGACGTGCCCATGGAGCTGCCCCAGGGGCTTCTGCTTGGCTGCGTTCCCCCGCGCGAAAATCCCACCGACTGCCTGCTTTCCTGCAAGTACAATTCTGTGGCCGCATTGCCGCAAAATGCCTGTGTGGGCACCAGCAGCCTGCGCCGACAGGCGCAGCTTCTGGCTCAGAGGCCCGATCTGCGCATCGAGAGCTTGCGCGGCAATGTTGACACGCGGCTGCGTAAGCTGCGGGACGGCGTCTACGATGCCATTGTTCTGGCCTCCGCTGGTCTGAATCGGCTGGGACTGACAGCCCCCTGCATGCATTCGCTCGACCCGCAGGCTTTTCTTCCTGCTGTCGGGCAGGGCGCCCTGGGTATTGAATGCCGTGAAGATGATTACGAGCTTTTTGCCCTCCTGGCGCAACTGGAAGACACCCCCACCCGTGTATGCGTCGAAGCTGAACGGGGTTTTCTGGCTGGCCTTGAAGGCGGATGCCAGGTGCCCATAGCCGGGCACGCGCGCTTGCTTGATGACGACACGCTTTGTCTGGAGGGCCTGGTGGCCGAAGTGGACGGAAGCCGCATCCTCAGGATGAAAAAGCAGGGCCATACTTCTCAGGCCCGACAATGGGGTTTTGAGCTTGCCAATGAAATTCTTGACCAGGGCGGCCGCGCCATTCTTGAAAAACTTTACCGACAGTCATAGGTATATCAGATAAATATGTCTAAAATCTCACCTTTGTCCGGTTCCAGGCTGCATGCCACGCTGGACCCGGCCCGTATCCTCTGGGATGACAGCCGTGGTATTCCTCCCCAGCGCAACGGCCGGAAAAACCCCTTCCAGCCGCGTGCCATGCAGGCTCTGGACCTCGCTTTGCAGATCAGGGCTCGCGGCTACCATGTATATCTCTCCGGCGAAACAGATCTCGGGCGTACGCACATGCTGCTCAACTACCTGCGGCCGCAGGCGCGCAAAGCGCCCACACCGCCGGATGTCATCTACGTGCACAATTTCGCCGACCCAGACCGGCCGCTGCTTTTCGCCCTGCCAGCGGGGCAAGGCAAAAAGCTCAAGCAAAGCCTTAAAGAACAGGTGGACGCCATAGTCAAGGAACTGCCCCGCCGCTTTGAAGCCAGTGCCTATGTGAAGCGCCGCGCCAAGCTTGTGGACAAGTTTCAGACGGCACGCATGGGGCTTTTGCGTAAAATGAACTCCGTTGCCGTGGACAAGGGCTTCAACCTTGACATGGATGAGAACGGCGGGTTGACCCTTTATCCTCTGGTTGAAGGCAAGCGCCTGAATGAAGAGGAGTTCGACAATCTCGACAGCACAATCCGCTTGAAACTTAAAAGCCGGGGCGACAATCTGGTGCAGTCCATGGCTGGCTTCATGCGTCAGCTGAACAAGGCTGAAGAAAGCTTTCAGGACGATGAACGCGGGCTGGAGCGCGAAGCCATGGGGCAGGTGCTCGACACCCTGCTTGCCCCTCTTGAGCAACGAACCCTCAAGGCCTGCGCCAACGAAGGTTTGACCAGCTATTTTGCCAGCCTGCGCGAAGACATGCTGAAGAATACCGACGCTTTTCTGCAAAGGGACGGCGTGCCGCCCTCACTTGGCGGCGAGGTCCATGGCGCACCAGGCGCGGACAGTGTGCTGTATCGCTATGCGGTCAACCTGCTGGTTGACAACAGCGACCAGCAGGGCGCGCCCATTGTGGTGGACGACCACCCCACTGCCGTGAACCTGCTTGGCTGCGTAGAGCGGGAATCGGAAATGGGCGCGCTGGTGACAGATTTTACGCTCATCCGCGCGGGAAGCCTGCATAAAGCCAACGGCGGCTTTCTTGTCCTCCATGTTGAAGACCTGTTGCAGCACCCCACCGCCTGGGAAGGCCTGTTGCGCGCGCTGCGCTCCAACCAGGCCCGCATCGAGGATTCGGGCGAGGCTCCGGATACCGCCATCCGCACCAAGGGCCTTACCCCCGACCCGCTGCCTCTGGACCTGAAAGTCGTGCTCATTGGCGGCGAAGAGCTGTACGAAGGCCTGCTTGTCAACGACGACCGCTTTCCCAAGCTTTTTCGCATCAAGGCGCATATGGCCGACGAAGCGGACCGCAACGCGACCAACATCCGACATTATCTCAGCAATGTGGCGCATATCATTCAGGGCTGTGAACTGCCGCCCTTTGACCGCACGGCTCTTGCCTGGCTTGTGGACCTGGGCTCTCACCTGTGTGAAGACCAGTGCCGCCTTTCGCTCAAGTTTCCCCTGCTGCGGGAACTGATGATTGAAGCCTCTGCCCTCGCCAATATGCGCGGAAAGGAGATCATCACAGCGCCCATTCTGGAGGAAGCCTACACGGCGCGAACGTACCGCGCCAACCTTGTGGAAGAAATCTTTATGGAGGAATACGACCGCGAGATGATCAAGGTTCGTACCTCCGGTTCCGCCATTGGACAGGTCAACGGACTTTCAGTCACCCTGCACGGGGATTTCGAATTCGGTCTGCCCCATTGCATTTCCTGCACTGTGGGCGTGGGGCACGAGGGCATTATTGACCTTGAGCGCGAGGCAGAATTGGGCGGGCCTATCCACACCAAGGCCATGATGATTCTTAAAAGCTGTCTGACCGACCTTTTTGCCCGCAAAAAACCTCTTGTGCTTTCCGGCTCGCTGTATTTTGAGCAAAGCTACGCGGGCATTGAAGGCGATTCCGCCTCAGGCGCGGAACTTGTGGCCTTGCTCTCGGCGCTGGCCGAGGTGCCGGTGCGCCTTGACCTGGCCTTTACAGGCGCGGTCAGCCATTCGGGGCAAATAATGGCCGTGGGGGGAGTCACCAGAAAAATTGAAGGTTTTTACAAGGTTTGCGCAAGGCATGGGCTTACGGGCACGCAGGGCGTCATCATACCCAATGATAATGTTGACCACCTCATGCTTTCGCCCGAAGTGCTCAAGGCTGTCGAAAATAAACAGTTCAGTATTTATGCCGTGCGGCGGATTGAAGAAGCCCTGTTGCTGCTTACAGGAATTGCCGCCGGACGTCGGCTGAAAAATGGCGGCTTCTCGCGCGGCAGTCTGTATGATCTTGTGGACAGAAGGCTCGAACGGTTGGGTGATTATGCGCAAAACGCTTTCCGGCGCGGCAAGCGCAACTGAGTACTGAGACGCCCCAAGGACTCACGGACGTTTAGTTCAGTATTGACTTTACGCACAATTACAGCTAACTTGCTAAAGTAGTAGTAAAATTGATGTATGACCATTCAACCGGTGCCCGCGAAAACTATGATGAACAAAAGTAAAAAAGAATCATTACTTCAGGCGGCCAAGGATTTGTTTGGCGAATGTGGCTATGTGGAAACCACATTCAAAAAGATTTCAGACAGGGCCGGAGTTGCGTTAGGCTTGCTAACCCATCATTACGGCAACAAAGAAAAGCTCTTTCTGGCATGTGGGCTGGATGTACTGGAGCATTTTCTAAAAAGGCTGCGTCAGGCCACAGCCGAGGCCGATTCTGGTTTTGATGGCGTCATGCGTTTTTGCAAAGCCTATCTTGATTTTTCCATCGACAAGGACTCCAACTGGCTGGTTCTGGTGCGCTGTTCACCTTACAGCGACATGAAAACCAAGACTGACCGCGACATCATGGACTCCATGTTTTCTCAGGTGCATCAGGAACTGGAAAGGGTCATTGCGCGCGGCATCGAGGATGGCAGCCTTGTTACGGTTGACAGCAGTTCCACGGCGCAGGTCATCATTTCCTTGATGGTCGGCGCCAACCGTACCCGCGTGCTCACCCCTTACGCCATGCCCTCCCTGTACAAGGATGTGCTTGATTTCGTGGCCAGATCCATAAAAGCTTAAAAGGCGTATTGCTATTTCCCGCTGTAAGGTTTTATTGACAGCAGCATGAAGAAAATGTAGATCTCATCCATGAAATTACTAAGTGCCATCCGCGAATTTCGATATTATTTTACCGGAGTCATACACTGACCCCAGGATCGCGGAGTTATGGCCTTTTTGCTGATTCAGGCAACATAGCCGCCGACCAAAGGGGTCGGCGGCTTTTTTGATTCTGCGCTTTTTTATCTGCCGGAGGGCTCATGGACCTGATTTCAACGCTACAGTTGATGGATATCGCAGTACTCATCGCAATGGCATTACTGGTCGGCTCCTTTTTTCTGGCGCTCATCAACCTGGTGCGCCAGACTCAAAGGGGATAGACATGCTGGGCGACGCTCTCATCTGGCTCGGTTACATCGCGGCTTTCATCTGGCTTGCGCGCAAGGGACAAGGGCATGACGCCATGGCCACGGGCCGTGTGGGTTTTGTCATTCAGGCTTTGGCCTATGTGGCGACCTACATTTCCGCCGTTGCCCTGGTGGGCTTCGGCGGACTTTCATATCTGTACGGCATGCAGATGCTGCTGGTGGCTGCCGGCAACGTATGGCTGGGAACATGGTTCGTCTACCGTTACCTGGCATGGCCGACCAGGATCTGCCAGCGCAACCTGCAGGCCAGGACGCCCACGCAACTTCTTGCCAAGGGGCACAAAAGCCCAATGCTTGGCAAGGCTCTTGCGCTGATATTCGCCATTTTTCTTGGCGTCTACGCTTCGGCGGTCATTAAAGGGGCGGCGCTCATGCTTGCCCAGATCTTGCCCATCCCCGTATGGGCATTGGTCTGGATCGCGGCAGCGGTCGTTGGCGTTGTGGTTTTTATCGGCGGTTTGCGCGGCGTCCTCTACACCGAGGCCATGCAGGGCATTGTCATGCTGGTGGGCATTGTCCTGCTTATCTGGGCTGTGCTTAACAAGGTGGGCGGCCCGCTTGAAGGCATTGCGCAACTGGCCAAACTTGCTCCCACGGCACGGGCCAATGAAGGGTTTCTCGCGCTTTCTATGGGTGAACAAGGCTGGTTTGTTCTCTCTCTTGTCATGGTCACATCTGTGGCGGTGTGGTCGCAACCCCAGATGATGCAGCGACACTTCGCGCTCCATTCCCCGCGCCAGATCAACCGCATCACCCCGCTGGCCATGCTCGTGCTTACCGTGCTTGTGGGCGGAACCTATTTTGTGGCGGCCCTTTCGCGCATTATCCTGCCAGAAATTGCTTCGGCCGACGAGGTTGTTCCCCATCTTGTAAAAATGCTTCTGCCCAACGCCGGGCTTCAGGTTTTTGTTCTGGCCATTGTGTCTGCCTCCCTGTCGACGGCTACCGCCCTGTATCATATTGCGGTGTCAGCCATTGCCGAAGATTTGCCGGGCAAGCCTGCAACCAGGTTTTCCTGGTTTCTGGGCATTGTCTTTTGTGTTGCCGTTTCCGGCGGCAGCGCCCAGATCAAGGGACAGCTTATCGCGCTCTTGTGCACCACCAGCTGGAGCATAGTAGGCGCGACCGTGCTTATCAGCTATGTGGCGCTGGTGCGTTTTGGCAAGCGCAGTTCCCTTGCCGCGTGCATGAGCTGCGGTTTCGGCTTTACCTCATGTCTGCTCTGGTATCTGCTGGCCAACAAGGCCGTTTCCCCCACTCCTGTTTTGGGAATGCAGGCTGCGCTTGTTCCTCCCTTCTTTGTGGGCCTGGCTTGTTCGCTGGTGGGCTGGTTCGCCGGCTGGGCTTTGGACCATGAGGGTCGCAAGGCTTCCACATTCTGGCCAGCGCCTAACGCCTGAGCCAATAAGAGATAAACTTTAGGGAGATAGGTTCTCAACGCTCATAATATACTTGTTACGGCGCTCCTCAACAGCGCCAATGAACCGTGCATAGCCTTTCACGGCAAGCGCGCCACAAGCACAAAGCGCCCGCAGTGTTCCGTAAAACGGTTCTGCGGGCGCTTTTTCAAGCCATAAATCGTACGTTAGGCAGCCTGTTTCATAAAATGAGCGCTGGCATGCTGCTGCGACTTCTGCTATCTCTGGCTCTGCCCATTCCCAGGCGCGCAGCGTCGCGCGACAACCGCTCGTCCGGAGCGGGACAACCTTGAGAAGAGACATTCCAATCTTTTCGACTCGCCCGCTTCGACGCTTAACAGCGCGGCAAACCGCGCGTACGCTTTTGCGGCGAGCGCTGCTCACGCATCCGCAAGAGCACTCTCAAGGCGCAATTGCTCAAACCGTAACCTGCGTCCAGAAGTGCGCGCGCCCGACGCGCGCCATTTTGGCATAAGCCTGTGAGTTCACATAATGAAACCATCTCTTGTCCGCGACTCCATAATTGTTGGCGCAGCGCTGTTTTCAATGCTCTTTGGCGCAGGGAATGTGGTATTTCCCCCATATATAGGGCTGACGGCAGGGCCGGAGTGGTTCCTGGGATTTCTCTGTTACTACATGGCTGACGTGGGACTGGCCTTTCTGGCCATTTACGCCATGCTGGCTTCTTCCTGCATAGACAAAAAAGAAGGCATCATGCACCGCCTTGGAAGCACGGCGGCAATGCTCATGATGTGCGCCATCATCCTTTGCATTGGCCCCCTTCTTGCCATACCCCGTACCGGGGCTACAGCCTTTGCCATCTCCTTTTCACCTCTGGGGTATTCCTCCAAGGGCATAAGTTCAGCAAAAGCCCTTTATTCTCTGGCATTTTTTGGCATATCCACCATGCTGGCATTCAGGGAATCCAACATGGTGGACGTCATTGCACGCTACCTTTCCCCCATCAAGATCGGCGGTTTTCTGCTTATTGTGGCAGCCGCCCTGTATATGCCCATTGGCCCCATCAGCGATGCGGTGCGCGATGACAACGTGGCGTGGCACAGCATTCTTTCCGGCTATCAGACCCTTGATGTCATGGCGGCGCTGGTCTACGGCCTTATTATTGTCACCGCCCTGAAAAACAAGGGTTATGAGACAGGCAGCCAGAAAGCCCTCTCCGTGGGCATTGCCA
The DNA here is from genome assembly GCF_055387835.1 of Desulfovibrio simplex. Classification (NCBI taxonomy): domain Bacteria; kingdom Pseudomonadati; phylum Thermodesulfobacteriota; class Desulfovibrionia; order Desulfovibrionales; family Desulfovibrionaceae; genus Desulfovibrio; species Desulfovibrio simplex. The sequence goes on along the minus strand of NZ_AP042377.1, from coordinate 1,110,601 downwards.
GTCTGGTTGCCGGCGCTCTGCTTTTTGTCATCTATTTCGGGCTGTGCTATCTGGGGGCTACTGGCTCTACCTATTATCCTGTGGATATGGAAAAAGGGACCCTGGTCACCAACCTTGTGGGCAGGCTTTTTGGCCGCGCAAGCACGGTTCTGCTGGCCGTCATTGTCACGGTTTCCTGCATGGCCACGTCTGTGGCGCTTATCGGAACAACAGGAACCTTCATCTCCCAGTTCAGCAAGGGACGGCTCAGCTACAGAACCATTGTGATCGGCACCGGCCTTTTCAGCATGGTTGTCTCCAACTTCGGCCTGGACAATATCATTGCCTTTGCAGCGCCCATCCTGACCTTTCTCTATCCCGGCACCCTTGTGGTCATTGTGCTTTCGCTTTTCGACAAACATATCGCCAATGACAACATTTTCAGGTTCGCCACGGCAGGAGCCCTTCTCGCCAGCGGCCTCAACGTTCTGGAAGAGTACGGCCTGCCCCTGGTGATCACCCCGCACCTCCCCTTCAGTGCTGCCGGTCTTGGCTGGATAGCGCCAGCCTGCGTTCTGGGCATGGTCGGCTACTTTGTGCGCCGCCCCCAGCAGCCGTCCGCGCGATAAGTACAGCCTTGCTGGCAGCATGACGGCATCACAAACAGGCGACCTGGAGCAATTTCATTATGAAATACCTTGCTGTTACGGCTTGCACAGAAGCATTTTGAGATGGTGTAATGCCTGGAAGACAAGGACTCTGGAACCCCCGCTTCAGAGCAGAAAACTCTTTATGCCATACTGAAACATAACAAGAGTTTTAGAGCATTTTCACTTTGAAATTGCTCTGGCGACTGCGTGAGCAGGCGCCCGCAGCGAAGGCGTAAGCGCAGCTTCAGCCGTTGCTTTAGCCGTTGTGACGCAGGAAGCTACGGATAAAGACGGCAATGAGTTACGCAAAAATCTTACCCAAAGCGTCGCTGTCATTATCCGTAAGCCGCTGACGCTGCAACGGCTAACGCGCCCGCAGGGCTTACGGATGCTTCAAGCGTTGTGACGCAGGAAACTACGCTTGAAGACAGCACGCGTAACGACACGGCTTGCCCCATACAATCGCTGTCGCCATCCGTAAGCCCTGCGGGCAACGGCTGCCGCGAAGACAGCACCGCTATTTATTTGCGCTGTTAAGCGCCGAAGCATGCGTGTCTTAAACTTTGAGAATGTCCATTCTCAAAGTTAATCTGGTCTAGGGGGTGGGGGCGTGGGGGAGGAGACCCTTTTGCAAAAGGGTCTCCTCCCCCAAAAGCATTTCAAAAAGCACCTTGCGACGGCGCTCCTTCACGGTACTCTGCCTGCTACTGCGTGACGCGGACGCGCAGACGTTTCTGACTCGCCCGCCCGGCATCATCCACCACACGGACTTCGGCGTCGCCTGGCACTGCCTGCCACAAAAGGATTTCGCCAGGAGCCCTGCTGCCAAGATAACTTCCGTTGACGAACCAGTGCAGATATTTGACGCCAGCCTCGGCATGAGCAATAAACGCCAGTTTTTCATTTCCCTTGTCGCTCAGACTCAGCCTGTACACCAACCCGTCCTTGGGCTGGACAATTCGAGGGGCATTGCCCGATGCGACTTCCCTGCCTCCGCATTCGGGTGCAAATGGCGGCGGTTCCGGCTTGGGCATGCCCGCGCGGGCAAACATCTGTGCGAGATCCGTGGGCCAGAATTCCCATGTCTGCACTTCCGTGCGGCCTTCCTGCGGCATGCAGGCCCGCTGCCCGGTGGTTTTATCCACGAGTATGGAGCGGAACACTCCTGATGCCGCAAGAGGCGAAACACCGGGGATGAACCAGGTTTTTGCCGTGTCCGCGCACAACGAAGTATCAAGGTCGCCCGTGGCCGCGCAAACTTCAATACGTTCCACATTCAGGCCGTGCGCCGGTTCGGAAAAATGGTCCTGCATCGGTTCGGAGGCAGCCAGTTCACGCGCTATTTGCGTGAACAGCGGCACCGCTGAAATGGCCCCCACAAGAAGCGGGTTCGGCCTGTTGTCGAAATTTCCCAGCCAGACCACCAGCACATAGGGCCCCACGATGCCTACGGCCCAGGCATCGCGAAAACCGTTGGACGTGCCTGTTTTAAGGCGAAGCGGAAGCGTTGCGCCGCGTTGTGAACGAAGCTGCCGATCCGGGTCGCCGTCTTCCAGCATGGAAAGGGTGACAAATGCGGCTTCCGGCGACAGCAGGGGCAATGCGGCATCTTCTCGGCCTGTATCATGCAAAAAACGCAGGGGCCGCCATACGCCCTTGTTGGCCAGCATGGCGTACAGACCAGCCAACTCACGCATGCTCACTTCCGCCCCGCCAAGCACAAGGCTGAGTCCGTAATAATTTTCATCTGATAAAAACGCAACGCCAGAGCTGCGCAAGAATCCGTAAAAATTTGGGTTTTTCAATCGTGCCGCCAGCGCTATGGCTGGCACGTTACGACTGCTTCTCAAGGCGTCCGCCGCCCCTATGGGGCCGCGAAAGCTTCCGTCATAATTCTCCGGGTCATAGCCCGAGAAGCTGCGCGGCGTATCGGCCAGCAGCGTCAGGGGATGGATCAGCCCCTGATCCAGGGCCAGGGCGTATATAAAAGGCTTGAGCGTGGAACCTGGCGAACGACGCGCGCGGGTGCCGTCCACTTGCCCCATGATGCCGTCTTCAAAAAAGTCAGCGGAACCGGCAAGAGCGCGCACCTCCATGCTGGGCCAGTGCACCAGCAGCGCAGCGCCGTTGGTCAGCCCATAGGCGCGCTGCCGGGCCATGAAGAGGCGCAAATGACGTTCAATTTTTTTCTGGCTGGCAGGGTCTATGGTCGTGCGCAACAGGTTGCCGCCTTGTGGCTGCTGCAAAAGCTCCGTACTCAGATGTGGAGAGGCAAAAGGCAGATCACCCACTCCGAACACGCGGAGCGGAGCGTGTTCTTTACGACCATGCCATGCAGCATCCAGCCTGTGCAAAGCTGCGGTGAAATGCGGATTATCCTGCGCAGGACGCCGTTGAACGGGATTTTGCGGCACCAGCATGAGGGACATGCTCTCCCCCGGCGTCAATTCCTCTGGAGTCTTGTGAAAATAGACAACGGCAGCCGCGCCGAGACCTTCAACATTGCCCCCATATGGGGCAAGGTTGAAATAGGCCTCAAGGATTTCCTCCTTGCTGAACTTCCAGTTCAGTTGCACAGCCAGAAGGATCTGACGCAGTTTGGCTCCGATTTTTCCTGTTTCCAGCCCATAGGTAAGGCGCGCCACCTGCATGGTGATGGTTGACCCTCCCATGAGACGCTTACCGGTCAGAAGCCCGTAGCCCGCCCTGGCCAACGCCAGCGCGTTGACTCCAGGGTGATGCCAGTAATAGCGATCTTCATAGCGCAGCACAGCGTCCACCGCTGCCGGGGGAATATCAGCAAGGCGTGTGTATACACGATACTTTTGATCTTTTGACAGACTCAGGCGCATAAGCCCGCCTTTGCTGTCGCGCACCACACGGGAAAAACTGACGTCTTCCAGAGGATGCCGACACGGCGCCAGTTGCAGCCAGAGCATAAACAGAGTCAGCAAAGCAACAGGCAGCAAAAACCACCAGCGCCCCTTGCGCAGGACAGCACACAGCGCGCTGTCCGCACCTTCACGGCCGGACTCGGCCTGCGGGGACTCTGTTGCTATTTTTTCTGCCATACTGATAAAATGATTAGTTTTTGTTGTTACGTCTGCACGGGCAGATGGAAATGAATTGCGGCGTCTCTCACAGCCGCCAGAGCAATTTACGTGTAAAATTGTGTTTTTTACATTCCGACCAACAGGAAAAGCAGGGCAATGACCGGGCCGGTTTTCGGATCCGGCACATTGCCCCGCTTTTCCGTTCAACGTCCGTGCCTAGTCAACGATCATTTGCCCACCGCCAAGACGGGCATTGATGGCAGGCTCGTACATGGCTTCCGCCGTTGCCGAAGGCAATACAAAGCGTCCTCTGGTGGCCGCGCGTACCTTGTAGGTAAAAGCACGGGGGGCAAGACCGGAATTTACAAAGAAAATGCCCCGGTCTTCACGCCGTTCATGACGGATAAGCCCCTGCTGGGGTTCCTTGCCGCTTTTTTCAAGCACAGGCTCCAGACCGCCAGGCAGCAGGTCTACCAGAACCACATTGCTGTATTCATCGGCAGAGCGCACAGTCAGTTCCACAGTGAGCACCTCGCCAAGTTTGGCGCTGGTCACGGCCTCGCCACTGTGATTGAGATAACGCCGCTGCAATTCAAGCCCGTTGGCAGCGGCAGACAGCGGTTTGCGCTCAAAGCCTTCAGTTGCGGTGTGAAGATTCCAGCCAGAGTCGCCCTTGGGCAGCTTCACGCCATACTCAAGGCAGCCGGGCGCGTTCAGTTCAAGAACAGAGCCAAGCAGTTCGGCCTTGCCAGCAGCAGGCGCAAAGTCCTGACCATAGCGGGTGCAGGTCAATTCAATGCCCACAGGCGCAGGCGCATTTTTTTCAGCCAGCATTATCAGAGCGCGGGACAAAAGCCCCATATCAACAGTTGTGGCTGTGGTATTGAACGCTGCATCAAGCAGGGCCGCGACGTTGACCTCTTTGCGGCGCTCCGGAAAATGACGCAGTATGACTGCGGCATGAAGCGCCCTGGCAGCTCCTTCATCCAGCATGTTGTCTGTGGTAACCGCAGTAAACGTCACAGGCATGCGCTGCTGGGCGCGGCGCTCCATGCGCAGCATCTTGTAGCAGTCTGCCAGAAGCACCGCCACAAGCTCTCTGTCCCAGCCATTGGTGTTTTCCCTGAACCATTGCTCGAGCCTTTCAACTTCCTGGGTCATTATGCGCCCGTCGCGCAAAAGAACCCATGCGCCATAGACCTTGACGCGGCCATCGTCGATATCTACCGGGGCGCTGCGCACTGTGCTTTCCAGAGTATCGAGGATGTTGCGGGTCAGCCCCTCGGGCACGGCTACCCCGCTTTCGCGCAGCGTAAGCAGAAAATCTCCCGCATAGGCTGTCACAAAATCATTGGCTGGCGCTGAAGGCCAGAGGCTAACCCCTTCATAGTAGGAAAAGTTGCTGCGTATGATGGCAAGAGCGGCGCTGATGACGGCATTGCCGCGCTTTGCCAGTGTTTCTGGTGATGCCTTGGGATCAAGCAGAACCTTTTCGCGCAAAGCGGGATTGCCCAGCAAAGAGACATAGGGCATCGCCCGGCTGATGAGCTGCTCGGTGCAGCCATAGGGGTAGGTATCCAGCCGGTCCAGCAAGGAACGCAGGCCAAGCAGGGGGAGCGCCGATACGCTTGCCTGTCCCTGCGCTTCATACGGATAGACGTCTCTGTTCACAGATACGTTCATACTGTCCTTGAGGGGCACGACCTGCTCGGTGCGCACGCGAGGCGCGGGAGGACGCACAGAAAGGCTCTGGTTGCGAACGCTCCCGGCCTTGCCCTTGCCTTCAAGGCTGGCGGTAAAACGCACGTCCGCCGAACCCAGGCTGTCCTGCGCACGCATGCGAAAACGTACCACAGCCTCGCCATTTTCATTGATTGCAAGCGGAAGCGGATTCTGGCCGCTCAGGAACACCAGTTCGGGGCCGCTCTCCATCTTTATGGCAACCCTGGCATCCTTGCCGCTGCCTTCGACGGTATTGGCGATAACCAAAGCTCCGTCAAACTCGTCGCCCGGTGCGACAGCCAGGGGCAGAAGGGGTTTCAGGATGAGCGTTCCACGTACTTCAGTGCTGGTTTGCGCATTTCCGGCCGTGGAGGCTCCACCTTGTGCGACGCTGCTTCCGACGGCCATTATCCTGATGCGGCCGCTCACATATTCGGGAATGGCAAGGGTAACATCCGTCCCATCCGCATTGACGGCCGCCAGTTCCTGCCAGAAGGCAAAAGGAGGTTCGCCGCGCCGTTTGAAGGGATTGATAAAACGACCGCCCGCTCCCGCCATGTCGCCGCCAAATCCGGGGATACGGCCCTGCAGGCGCGCATGGTCGGGCATGAGCAGGTCAAAGGCCTGCATGGTGGCGACATCAAGAGCCCGGTCGTTCAAAAGATCATTCAGGGGATCGGGCGTGGTAAAGCCGGTAAGCTGCAACACGCCTTCGTCCACAGCAAAAAGCAGGGCTTTGCCCGGCACCCGCGAGCTTACACGGACAGTGATTTTTTCACCGGGCAGCACACGAGCGGGGGCATTGAGCTTCAGCCCCATATTTCTCTGGCTGACGCCAGCGGTAAAGGGCGCGACGCCAAAGGAATGGGGATTCATGTATATAGCTTCAGAACCAAGGGACCGCACAAAGGACACGTTAACGTAGCCTCGGCCTTCAAAACCCTCAGGAATGCGTATTTCCTGCACGCTTTCACCGGCCTGAGCCGTGAACCATGCGTGGGTCAGCACATTTTCTCTTTCAATGGTTATGAGCCCTGTGCCGGAATACGGCGTGGAAAGGCTCATTTTGATGGTATCGCCAGGAGCGTACTGCTCCTTTTCAAGCTTCAGGCGCAGGTTGCCCTTGGCCAGGGAACGGGTGGAAAGGTCAGAAGGTTCAGCAAGGCGCGTGCCCGCAACGGAAAACGGAACAAGAGCCAGCACATGACCGTTGTTCTGGCGGACTGTGACCAGATAGTCTCCCGCTTCGGCTGTGGGCAGGGGCCAGACCAGCCCCTTGGCGTCAAGACTGACGGTCTGGCGCGTGATCTCCGTATCAACGGGGGTGGCGTCATATCGGTATTCACCGCGAGAATCCGTAACAAGGCTGTTCACATAGCGCCGGGCAGAAAACACGATCTCGGCATCACGCAGTGCGGTAGGCGCAAGATCGTTGTTGACGGCCAGAAAGCGCAACGAAGCCTTGGCGTTCTGCGGCACGTAATCCAGATTGTTGGCCTGTCCCTCGGGCTTGTAGCCAAGGGCTACCTCCAGCGGCGAAAACAGGGCTGACAGCTGGCGCGTGACGGCCCTGCCGCCTGTGGGTTCAAAGCCTTCAATCAGCACGGTGCCGTAAAAGGTGCTGCCGTGCAGTTTACCCAGGGGCAAGGCCAGCTTGGCAAGTCCCTTGGGGTCGGTGAACACGTCGGGCAGGTCCATGTACTGATCCTGTACGCTCCCGGACAAGGCGTCATAGAAGGCATAGTCTTCATACCCCGGAAAGCGCAGCAGTCCTTTTCGCGCGTGGAAGGCGGTATGGATGCGGTGGCTGGCGGCAGGCTCACCATAAAGATTGTCCAGCCGTGCCAGCACCATTGCGGGAGGCATGTTTTCGCCAGTACGTATCCAGCCCTTTGGCGCGCTGGATTCAAAACTGGCGGCAAGGGCCAGGGTGTCGGGCTGAAATTCCTCTACCCGCGTGGTGGTGCTGCCCAGAACCGGGCCGCCATAACCGGGCTTGTCCGAAGCAAGACGGATATCCATGCGGTATTGTCCGACGGCGGCGTCTTCGGAACTGGTCCAGGTAAAATTCTGAAGCCCTTCAGGGCCAACAGTAAAGGAGCGGCGCATGACTTCCGTTCCGGCAGGACTTGTCAGCACGGCTTCCAGCGGCAGGTTTTCGGGCAGTGCCTGCCAGTCAAACCTGCGTATCACGCAGCCAAAGTGCAGAGATTCCCCTGGCAGATATAATCCGCGCTGGCTGAAAACCGAAGCGCTCAGGCCATTGCTGGCGGCATGGCGGCCCGACACGGAAAAATTGCTGTAATCCACGGTACGGGCGCTGTCGTCAAGAGAAAGCCAGGCCATGTCCTGTCCCCCGCCTTGGGCAGGCGCAAGGGCCACAAGGGCCACGGGGCGTTTTTCCCTTTCAAGTCCAACCGTGGAGGGCAGATCGGCACGCCCCTGGGCATTGGTCACAGCGCTGCAAACGGGCAGACCGTTGGCCCCCAGCAGGCGCACCTCGGCGTTGGACACGGGCTTGCCTGTGGCAATGTTCTGCACAAACACCGCCCGGGTGCCGTCAGAAGCTGTTTTCACACTGAGCCCCATGTCGGTGACCAGCAGCAGGCGTGCGGCCTCAGCCACCTGTTTGTCGCCATTGCGCCCTGTGAGCACCATGCGCATAAGACCGTGCCGCAGACCACCCTGCCCTTGCAGCAGCGGGGCCAGATCCAGCACGCCAAAAAACGCCTGGCCGGGGATATCCCCACGCTCGCCCTTGCGCACATTGATATGCCCCTGAACCATATCACTCAGAACCGTAAAGTCCGCTTCCGGTTCTTCAAAGCTGCCGTCCTTGGCCAAAAGAGCCATAAAGGGTTCGCGCACGCGCTCGGCGCGCCAGTCGATTTCCGTCAGGCCCAGAGCGTAAATATCAAGCTTTTTATCTCCGCTGAGCGCAAGAATGTTGCCGGGCTGCAAAAAAGACAATTCCGCTCCCATGCCGGGAACAGTCAGAATAAAGCGGCGCACATCAGACAGTGAGAGCCCGCCTGTGGACGTGAGGCCGGGCTTCACAGCGGCCAGCAGGCCCCGCCCGCTTGCGGCTTTTACACGCAGTACAACCTGATCTGTGGGTTCATCAGCAGCCTGAACCAATTGCGGCTGCAGCTTTTCACCATTTGCGATGTCCGCGGCGCTGATGGCGGGCATCTTTGCCCAATTGGCTTCCTGCCCTGCTTCTGGCGTTATTGTGCGCGGCAACTGGACGACATCCAGGTAGCGCAGCACCTCTGAGGGCAGCACACGCAGGCTGGTTTTCACCACCAGGTGGTATTCCTTGTCCAACCCCTTGTCATACGCGACCCGCACGCCGATATCACTGACGTTCATAATGCGGTCACGCCCGGTGACATAAAGCAGTGCCTCGGTATTTCCGGTCGCTTTGCCGCCAGAGCTTTTCACCATGCGCATGTTGTTTTTTTCAATGAATCCCGGCAGGCCCTTAACAGATATGACGGCGGCAGCGTTATCCCTGGGCAGGCTTGTAACAGTGGCAGAGACCACAACCTCATCACGGCGTTCGTTCCATACAAAACGCGGAGCGCCAAGAGCCAGACCGCTCTTCGCGTCGCTGGGGCGCAGGGTTATACTCCCTTCCATACTTTGGGGATTGACCGGCCACATAAAATACACCGGAACAGAAACGGCGTGCGCCCCCTTGGGGGACGGATCGATCCAGAAGGTTTCCTTACCTAGCCTTACGGCCTGCGGCTGCGTCGTGTAGCGAACCTGACGGTTAACCTCGAACCGTGACGGCAATGGCACTCTGTCAAGCGAGATGGAGTACGTGGTCTGGGGATTCAATGACGTTTCTGGCTGAAAATACATCGTGGAACCATAGTTCCATCGCCACTGCCCAGGCACAGCCGGAGTCATGCGCACACCTTCCACCAGGCGGCCTTCCTGACCGGCAGGCGGGCCGGAGCACTGGCGCGACCAGTCCGATCCGTACTGTTTTTTGCAGCGTTCAACATCGACTTCAAAACTTATGGAAAATCCGTCCGCCCGTTTCCAGCTGTCGGCTTCAGGTCGGCTGGGTTCGGCAATACGGTATGCCGGACCTGCGATAGCAGCGCCGGCAAGACTTGTTATAAGCATGCACACTGCAATGATGTGCACAATGAATTTATGAAGCATGGTATCTCCACGTGTTACAAGGCGGCCTAATATGTGCGTTACTGTTGCCAATCGCGCAGCGTGCGCACAATAGTCTCATCCAGTGCCGTCAGGCTATGACCATCATTTGTTTCATGAATATATGCGTAATTTTTCCAGTAGGCGCGGGCCTCTTCGGGGTCCAGCAGGGTGTCGGCCAGCCCCAGAACCACCATGCGCTTGACGGGAGCAGAGCGCACATCGGCAAAAATGGAATAGCTGTCGCACATTTCGGGCGTGAATTCCCAGTGCTGGCCCCCGTAAAAATAGGTGTTTGGCCCCACAAATTGCCGCAATGACTGGGCAGGCCGAACTGCCGGGTTGATAAGAACGCAGTTGCAAAGCAGCAGCGCCGACAGTTGGGATGCGTAAAATCCGCCAAGGGAAGCGCCTACAAGAACAAAAGGAGATGAGGCGTTTTTGATATCCCGCGCCTGTTTTTGCAGACGCGCCAGGTTTTCAGGAAAAAAGCCGCTTGAAGGATAGTCCAGCGCATGCGCGTCAGGAAAAAACTTGCGCAGCATGCCAAAAGTATTGCTTGCAGGGCTGGAATTAAAGCCATGAATATACGCTATCATGCAGTTTCTCCAAGAGCGGTTTGCTTTTACAATATCCATTGGCAAGGCTTGAAACACACACGGTACCACGATCCACAGCGCAGCCACCGAGCGGCATTGTCGTTGCAGCGGTCATTGCAGCGAGGAACTTTGCCGTTGCGGCACAGAGCTTTAGGGACAAAGCGCTTCGTACGGCAATGAAGGCCGCAGTACTTGCCGGGAACAAGTCGCGTCGTCGCGGCCACGGCTGAAGCACTGCGTGTGCCTTCACGGCGGGCGGCTGTTCGGGCAGTCGCCAGAACAATTTCAAAATAAAAAGAGCCTGACTGTCGCCAGGATCGGCGATGCAGTAACCATACTGACAACCGGACGGGAGAGTTGCTCTCTTGTGGAACATATACGGCTGCGCAAAAAATTCTTCAGAACCTGCCTGAACAAAAACAGCCGGATACAGTTGTATGGAAACAAAAATGCTGTAAGAAGGCATAGATGCGGCAATCAGAGCCAACTTCGGCCACACTGCTGATTGATGTTTTTGTGGCGAACGCGCTCAATTTTGTCTGAACATTCAGTTCGTACGATGCAACGCTATACTCTGCCTGCATCTATGTCAATTTTACACGCAAGCTTATAAACTTGCATACAAAAAAATATTCTATCGCGAACGAATGGCATTCGGCAAAAAATTTCCGCCGTTAGCGTACAGCTGGCAAGCGGCACACTAACGGCGGATCATACATGAAGCTAAAAGCCTATACTTTTTTGCTAGAACAAGCCAGTTACCTTGCCGGTTTCCACATCAACATCAATATTCCGGAAAGAGGGTCTGGACCCGGTGCCAGGCATCAGGCTGATATCACCAGCCACAGGAGCCACAAGCCCCGCACCGCCGAAGAAGAGGACATCGCGCACGTTCAGCTTCCAGCCTGTGGGCACACCCTTGAGTGCAGGGTTGTCAGACAGGGAGTACTGGGTTTTCACCATGCACACGCCAAGATTGTCGGCGTCCGGGCGCTCCTGCAAGCTCTTGAGCCGCTGTAACGCAAGAGACTCAAATTCCACGCCGTCAGCCCCGTAAACTTCACGCGCGATACTTTCAATACGCGCGGCTATGGGCTGCTTCCAGTCATACAGCGGGCGGAATTCATTCTTTTCCTTGCAGGCGTCCATAACCGCGTCAGCCAGTTCAAGCGCGCCGTTTCCGCCCTTTTCCCAATGTTCGGACAGGGCTACGCGGGCTCCGGCCTGTTCACATATGCGGCGTATGGCGTCCACTTCAGCCTTGGTGTCAGTATGGAATTTGTTGATGCAGACCACTGCGGGCACGCCAGACCGGCGAACAACGCCAAGATGGTGCAGCAGATTGGCGCAACCGGCCTCAACAAGCCCCACATCTTCACGGGTGTAGGCCTCGGGAAGGGGCTGACCGGGCTTGGGCTGCGGCGCGCCGCCATGATTTTTGAGCGCGCGCACCGTGGCCACAACCACGGCCGCATCCGGAGTAAGACCACTATAGTGGCACTTGAGGTTCCAGAACTTCTCATAGCCCATTTCAGAAGCGAAGCCTGATTCGGTCACATGGTAGTCACTGAGCTTGAGGGCAACCCTGTCCGCAATGACCGAACTCTGCCCGAGGGCGATATTGGCAAAAGGCCCGGTGTGCACAAATACCGGCTGCCCTTCAATGGTCTGGATAAGGTTGGGTTTCACCGCTTCCACAAGCCATGCGGTCATGGCTCCGGCAACGCCCAGGTCGCTTGTGGTCACAGGCTTGCCGTTACGGTCGTGCGCGAGGACCATACGCCCCATGCGTTCACGCAGGTCGGCGAGGTCGCGGGCTATGGACAGAATGCACATGACTTCAGAAGCCACGGTGATGTCAAAATGCGAACGCATCATGAAGCCGTCATTGCGGCGTCCATCGTCCTCAATGCCAATAATGATGTTTCGCAGCGCCTGAACGCAAAAATCCATAACCCAGCCCGTGTTGACACGCGTGGGGTCGATATTCAGGCGGGCCATTCCTGAAAGCTTTTCAAGCGTGGCGTCATCATAGTTGCGCTCATGCTGCATGCGGGCGGTAAGCGCGGTCATGCCCAGATTGTGGGCAGCGCCCACGGCGTGAAGGTCACCCGTAAAGTTGAGGGAATACGGCGTCAGGGGGATGCATTGCGACAGCCCGCCCCCGGCAGCAGACCCCTTCATACCCATAGTGGGGCCGCCGGAGGGCTGACGAATGGCCGCCGAAGAGCGCTGGCCGCGCCTGGCAAGGCCTTGCACCAGACCTATTGTTGTGGTGGATTTTCCCTCACCGAGAGGAGTGGGCGTGATGGCCGTGACATCAATGTATTTGCCGTTGGGGCGATTTTCCAGACGACGCAGCACAGCCTGTTGCTCAACCTTGCCCATATAGTGCCCGTAGGGCAGCAATTCCGGGCCTTCAAGGCCCATCTCTGATGCCAGGACCTCAATGGTTTTCATGCGGCTTTCCGCATCTTGAGCGATTTTCCAGTCAGGGTGCTTGGTGGGATCTAGAGTCATAGCAGCTCCAAAATATGGTTTTCTAAGTTCATAATGTTACGATCGGCACAAAGAGCTTCAACCCGAAGAAGACAGACGGAAGGAGCGTTTTTCATCTGCGTGTCCAGCTCTCTTCTGTTTATTTTAAATGAAATGATAGTACGATATTTTTCGTAAAAAAACAATGTAACACTCAAGTGTTAAACACGTAACAGAGATCAGCGCACATTACAGTCGCAAACACACCTTGATCAGCAACTGCGTGTTGTCACGCCATAAACATCATCAACTGGTTCCATTGCACTGCTTGCAAGGGGCTGCCCCCTGCGTTATGTTGACCCCGCCATAACCAAGATTACTACCATTAGAGCATTTTCACTTTGAAATTGCTCTGGCGACTGCGTGAGCAGGCGCCCGCAGCGAAGGCGTAAGCGCAATTTATTTGCGCTGTTAAGCGCCGAAGCATGCGTGTCTTAAACTTTGAGAATATCCATTCTCAAAGTTAATCTGGTCTAGTGAGGAAACACATGCGCCTGACCGCAAAACACGGCAGACTTGCCGTCACCCTGCGCGTGCTGCGCCAAGGGCAGGATCTGCAGGTCATATGCAGTGGCGGCCAGGCCCATATCGGGGCTGTCGCCCTTGCCAGCCCACATCCTTCAACTGTTGCTGCGGATGGGGAAAAAACCGATGGTCTGCTTGTCCTGTCCGGGCACCGCGAAGACATGCTGGCTGCCCGCATGGCCCGCCGTTTGGCGGATGAACTCAACTGCGCAGTGTGTGTGACCGCCGGCATTCATTTTGACTCTATCACCAAAGAAGAAATAGAGCGAGTGCTCAACCTGGCTGATACCCTCACAGAACGTTGCCTGACCAGACTGAAACAAGCCGCGAAGGAGTGCCCATGCTGACTGTCAAAGACCTGGAAAATCTGGAAGCCTACATAACATCAGGCCAATTGGAACAAGACTTCAAAGACGGCTGCGAGCATGACCGTTTTTACCTTCTTGAACTGCTTGAAAAGCTTATGGACATAGCGGAACTGGCCGACGCCACTGCCACAAGGCTCATATTCCGGGGTCTGCCTGTGCCGATGCCGCCGTCCGCGCAGGGCGGGGAAAACGGCGGGCAGCCGCAAGGCTCATGATCAGCGAAAAAGCCAGGCCAGCAAAGCTCCAGTCGCTGACGCCGGTAAGCGCGGCTGTGAGTCCAAGCCCTCCCCCTCCCGCAATGGCCAGCGCCATTCTCCAGGGGCGAAAATGCACCTTGCCATGCAGGAGCATGCCGATAAAAACAGGAATCACCACGCCGCACACATAGATATCGTTGGCCATAAGCAGCAGGGAAAGAATGCCTTTGCCCGGCAGCGCCAGGACAAGCCCCATAATCCCAAGCAGGATCAGGCACAGGCGGCACGTTTTCACGCCGGGCTTGCGCAAAATGTCGTTACTGCATACCGAGGCGGCGGTAATCAGGCAGGAATCCGCTGCGGAAAAAATGGCGCTGAAAATGCCGAGCAGAATGAGTGTGGCCGCCCATGAAGGCAGGTGGGTCAGCAAGGCTGTGGTCAACACCTGTTCGGGCGCTGTTCCGGCGGGTACAAGGTCACGGCAGGCAATGCCCAAAGCCACAATCAAGGCCGCGGTGAGAGTGAGGCCTGCCGCTGCTGCGAGCCCGCCATTGCGTGCCGCACGTTCGTTACGAGCCGTAAGCATGCGTCCGAAAAGCATGGGGCAGACCACATAGCTCCCGCCAAGAATAAGAAGGAAATAGCGCAGTTTGGAAATGGGAAACTGCGCATTGAACACTTCCAGAGGCACAGCCAGAAGCGCCTGCCCACCTCCAAGATGCAGAGCCAGCAGCAGCGCGATGGCGAGAGAAAGCAACAAAATGCCGAACTGCCAGATGTCGGTCTTCATTACCGAGGCCTGGCCGCCAGCCAGCGTATGCCCCACCAGCACAGCCGCCCCCACGAACATGGCCGTGTTTTTATCAATATTTGCCAGCGGGGCTATGATTGTGGCCAATGCGCTGAACTGCGCCGCAAGAATGGCGAGCCATGCCGTGACGATGATGACAGATGCCAGAGAACGGCTGGGAGCCCCCAAAAACGTGGTGAGCATTTCCGGCATGGTCATGGCCCCGCTGCGGCGCACCTTGCGGGCCAGAAAAAGGCTCAGCAAAACCAGCCCGAGCGAGCCCGACATAAGCCACCAGATGGCGGGAACCCCCACCTGCCACGCCAACCCGGCCATTCCCATAGTGGCGGAACCGCCCACGCAGGAAGCCACAATGGACAAGGCCACCAAACCTGCGGAACTGCGCCGTCCATTGACAAAATAGGCATCCTTGTCGGGGCGGCGCCGCGCCATCGCCCATGCGTGCAAAAACAGAACGCCAACGTACGTCAGCAGAAACATCACGGCAAATACACTCCCAGATGCAAAGCCTTTTCAACCACGGCGCACAGCCGTGCCACATCTTCGACGGGAGTCACATACGGCGGCATAAGGTAGACAAGGCGGTTGAAGGGTCGCAGCCACACTCCGTGCTCGACAAAAAATTTCTGTAATGCGCGCGTGTTCACCGGCTCGTGCATCTCAACCACACCTATGGCCCCGAGCACGCGCACATCGGCGACATCCGGCAGCCCCTGGCAGCCTGCCAATCCCTCGCGCAACGCAAGCTCAAGATCGTCCACCTGCTTTCGCCAGCCGCCCGAGGCGAGCATGTCAAGGCTGGCTCCGGCCACGGCGCAAGCCAGGGCATTGGCCATAAAGGTGGGCCCGTGCATAAATACGCCGCCATCCCGGCAAATGCCTTCCGCAACCTGCCTGCTGCAGGCAGTGGCCGCCAGCGTAAGCATACCTCCGGTAAGTCCTTTGCCGCAGCAGAGAATATCGGGGCTCACTTCGGCCCATTCAGCGGCAAACATTTTGCCCGTACGGCCAAAGCCAGTCGCAATTTCATCAAATATCAAAAGCGTGTCGGCCTCTCGGCACAGTTTTGCAAGTTCGCGCAGATACTCCGGATGGTAAAACCACATGCCGCCCGCACCCTGCACCACAGGCTCAAGAATAACTGCGGCAAGCTCCTTGCCGTGTTCAGTGAGCACATGGCGGGCATCACCAAGACACGCGGGATCAAAGGGCTGGTCGAAGCGGCACGAAGGGCGCTCCATGAAAAGCTGCTCAGGCAATATGCCCGAAAAAAGGCTGTGCATGCCTGTGACCGGATCACAGACAGACATGGCCCCGATGGTGTCGCCATGGTAGCCGCCGCGTGGGGCCAAAAAACGGGTACGTTGCGTTTCTCCCCTGCTCTGCTGATACTGCAAGGCCATTTTCAGGGCCACTTCAACAGCAACAGAACCGGAATCCGCAAAGAAAATTCTTTCCAATCCCTCAGGCATAAGCTCAAGCAAGCGCTCAGCCAGGGCCACGGCCGGTTCATGGGTAAGGCCGCCGAACATGACGTGGGGCATGCGGCCAGCCTGGGAATGCAGGGCATCAAGCAGGCGTGGATGATTGTACCCATGGATGGCCGCCCACCAGGACGACATGCCGTCAATAAGCTCTTTTCCGTCAGCAAGCACCATGCGGTTGGCAAAGGTGCGCCTGACGGCGTTAAGGGGCGGAACATCCGTGGCCGAGGCATAGGGATGCCAGACAGTTTTTCTGTCTCGCTGTATGAGGCGTTCTTCTTCCAGAAACTCTGAAGAGTTCTGGCCCTTTTCAGACCAGCGCTGGCCCATTTGCAGCGCTATGGGCCTCAGCAGATCTGTCAGCTTTTCCCAGCCGGACCAGTCCAGTTTTTCAAGACGCGGCAGCTCAACCACCGGCGCATCACAGCCCATACGTTCAAGCTTTTTCCGCAGAATACGGGCATTGTCCGCCAGCAGGCCCGCCACATCCACTCCGGGGCAGTTCATGGCAGGATCAGCGGCGGGCGTCAGGGCAACCCCTGCCAGAAGAAGTCCGTGATGACGCAGAGCTTCAACTGAAAGCAAAATATGATTGAGTCCGCCAAGATAGTTGCCGCCAGCCAGCAGAACGGGCAAGCCCAGCATGGCCATCAAGTCCAGCATATCCTCGTCTTCATTAAGGGGAACGCGCAATCCTCCCGCGCCTTCCAACAGAAGCGCCCTGGCCGGAACAGCCCGCCAGTGGGCAAGGATGTCCTCACGCAGGCTCCGGCAGCTCAGCCGTCTGTTTTCTCTGGCGGCAGCAAGATGCGGCGAGGCTGGCAACTCGAAACAGCGAAGAACCGCTGAAGGTTGCAGCCCTTGCATGGGTTTTATGCCCTGCATGGCCCTGGCGTAAACAAAGGCGTCAGACAAGGGCGAACAGGCAACTTCATCTGCCCGCACGCCGGTTTGCACAGGCTTGACCGCCTGCACGGCCACGTTTTCCTGCCGCAGACAGCGCAGTAACGCTCCCGTGCATACGGTCTTGCCCACATCCGTGCCGGAGCCGGCCACAAAAACACCACGCAGGGGCCGTGCTTCCTGCGTGGACACGTCAGGTTCAGCAATGGGGGGCACAGTCAACCTCCAGCCCAAGATCGGCAATCATTGCAAGATCATCGGGCACACCTCGGCCATGCGTGGTGAGATAGTCTCCTGTCATGAGCGCGTTGGCTCCGGCATGGAAAATTTCTTTCTGCCGCTGACCAAGCACTAAAGGCCTGCCACCGCAGACGCGCAATGTTGCTTTGGGCAGGATGTGCCTGAAAAGAGCAATGATGCGCAAGGCTTCGCGCGCCGAAAGTAGCGGTTGCCCGGCAAGGGGCGTTTCAGGATGCGGATGCAGGAAATTTATGGGCACATTGCCCACACCCATCTCTTTAAGGCTGAAGGCAAAATCAATGCGGTCACGCCAGCTTTCGCCAAGACCGAACAGGCCGCCGGTACAGGCCGTCATACCCGCCTTTTGGACGCGAACGACGGTATCCCTGCGTTGACTCCAGGTTTGCGTGGTGCAGATGCTTGGATAAAACTCACGTGAGGTTTCGAGATTGTGGTGATACCTGTCTAGCCCGATGTCAGCCAACAGGGCCAGCTGGTTTGCATCAAGCCTGCCAAGCGACGCGCAGACACGTTTGCGCGCTGACTCAGGCAAAGATTGCAGTACGCCTGCCAGGCGCTCAAACTCTTCACCACTCAGCGCGCCGCCGCTGGTCACAATGCCGATGCGGGCAACAGGCTGTTCAGCCAGCGCCAGGATACGGGCGCGCAATTCCTCATCGGACAGCAGGGAAAACACATCAATAGGGGTATGGTTGTGCCTGCTTTGCGAACAAAACCTGCAGTCCATGCCGCAGTTTCCGCTTCGGGCGTTGATAATGGCGCAGAGCGTGACCTTGTTGCCGAATGTTGCTGTGCGAAGATGTGAAGCGCTGGCAAAAAGCTGTTCATCTGAAAGAGATAAAAGCTCCAACGCTTCCGCAGGGGCATCCGCCGTGTAATATACAGTCATACCTTGATCCTGAAAAACCTGAAAAAACCATGACCAGGCGGCGGCTACTCTCCCTCGCCTGCCGTTTCACAAAAAGCAGGGGCATCCTGGCGCAGAAACATCTGCGCCAGGAATCGTCTGCAATGTTTTCATGAAAATGGGTTCGTAGCCGCTTCAAAAAAGCACCATCACAAATGGCAGGCATCCCTTCAGGCAGATTTGCTGTAAAAAACATTCCACAAATGCAGGTCATGCCCGTTACGGCACGTGCACGGGCAATACCTGGCAATATGGTTCTCAACCGCAGGCCCTGCGGGTAAGGGCTGGGGTTGCGACCGTGCCTTTCTGCCGGGCGTCTGCTCGCGCACATGAATGAGCGCTTCACAAAGCACTTCAATTAGGGTCGCGACCCACAAATGCAAAAAAGCCCGCCTGCGGCGGGCCTGTGCATTATTGGACTTTACGTCTTTTTTCCCACAGCTTCATGTCTTTCATTTTTTTGCGACGTTCACGCTGCAGGGCTTTGCAAACGAGCGGAGCATCTTTTTTGAAGCCCCATTTTTCGCGATATTCCGCAGTGCTCATGCTGTGGCCGGCAAGGTGGCGTTTGGTCAGAATTTTGAAACTTTTGCCACACTCAAGGCAGGTAACAGACTTTTCCTTGACAGACTTACGGGCTTCTTGAGCCATTTCAAGGCTGTCCATTTCAACCGGCGTTTCACCTTCGGCCACGGCGCGAATGCCAAGAGCCACCCTCTGAATGAAAGTAGCTATTTCTTCTTCGCTCATCACACGCACACCGGCCTGCGCCCTGGTGATCTCCAGAGCTTCTTTCAAATAGTCGTCCATAGTTACCCCTTATGGTCATCTTTATGATCCGCCAAACGCGCAACAGTGGGGGGCGCGTTTATATTTAACACAGATCGAGTTGTTAAATCCACAGTCCCAATTGGCCGAACATACACAGAGCTTATTATTTCGTCAATGTACTAATACGTATTTAAAAAATCATTTTACAAACATTAATGTAGGTATTTCGAATATGTTGGCGATTTTGGCGCAGTAACGGCGAAATTTCATTTAACTTGACATTATTTAATGTGCAACGGCCTTCCAGAACACGGGGTTTGGAAGGCCGTTGCCAGAGGATTCCGAGACAATGAGAACTGATTATTAATAATAAATCAGTTGACCTTAAAGCTATCATACTGTGATACAGTTCCCAAAAAATATTGATCCATGAACTGCCACAGAACATTTTTCAGGTAAGGATCAACAAGTCCGATCAAATTTTCGGGCACCCGGCCGACAACAAAGGTGTTTCTGGCACGCTGTTCGAAGGCCTTCAACTGGTCGGTCTGCGCAATAGTCAGCACGTCAAGAAAAGCCATCTGCTCCGGAAGGGGTTCGCGGTACTCCAGGATAACCTTGTCGACATTAAAGTTGAACCGGGAAGTAAAACTGCGCACAAGCCAGCGCACCGGAGGGGTATCAGGCTGCACCCCGGCCAGAAGCGAAAAAGGATCGCGCGCGCCGTCGACAATAAAGGTGCTGGCCGAGAATTGGGTGTCACCGATGATCTCGGTTGCGTGATCCACGCTGAACGGAGGCGTTGAATCGCTGTTCCAGTACCAGCTGTGCGGCAGTTCAGCCTGTGCCACAATTGCAAGTGGTGATTGCGGCGTGCCCTGTCCGTAAGCGGCCAGCCATACAGATACGGGCAGCCCGCCCAAAACGCTTGTCCAGGGAAGATTGCACTGCCCCTGGCCGCCAGTGAGCAAGGGCATGTCCTTGACCGTCAGACTGATAGCCGGGCGTGCTGTTGACACATACACCGGGCCAACCATCCCACGCTGCAAGCCCGCATTGCAACCGGCGAGAAGCATCGCCAGAAGCGCCATAAAACAGACGTGACGCAATATTTTCATACTTGTCCCCTTTACCACGGCATTTCGTGACACAGTTACACAAACAAGACTGTCCGATAACAATATCTATTACGATACTATGCCATGAGCGCAGACCTGGCAACGCATGCATTTGGTCAAAAATTGCCTGCATTCATTACCAGTTCTGATAAAAACCATAACAAATGGTACTAGTTATAAAATTACAAATAACTGTTGAACTGTGGCGCGCGCAGAACGGCCTATTGGCCGGAAGCGCCCTGCGGCGCAGAGGATCCCTGTGGTGCAGCGGCCGCTCCTGGCAGATAATTCTGCAGGTCACGCGAAACCTCAAAAGTCCGAAGTTCGCTGGCGGCAGCCTGCGCAAAGGGCGAACCGGGATAGTTGCGCACGATGTCTTCCAGCAAGGCCTGCGAGCGCGCTGCATCCCCCAGCTTGCGGTAGAGCCGCGCCTCACGGAACCTCAAACCGGGGTACTCCGGCGACTGCGGGGGAGCGTAGGCATTATAGCGCTCAACCCATTCCAGCGCCTCAGGAACACGGTTGGCCACTTCGCTGATATCCATAAGTGCTGCCAGGGCATCCTTGATGCGCTGGGGATCAGCCTTTTCCGAACGTTCATCCTGCAACCGGGTAAAGAGCTCCACAACTTTGCGGTTGAGTGCGTAGGCGTTCTTGATGTCTTTTCGTTCCTCGGCGTCACGCGCCAGAAAGTATGTCGCGTAGGCGCGCTGATACAGCGGAATATCCTGCCTCTCCGCCAACTGCGCCCACATGGCCAGCGCCGGGCCGGAAAGGTTGAGGTTTTGGGCAGAAAGGGCCATGGCGTAGTCAAGCTGGTTGCGCAACTGCTTGTTCATGGGCCAGGTGGAAACAAGTCTGCCAAGATCAAGCACTTTATCCCATGCGCCAGCTTTGAGATACCTGTTGAAAAATTCCGTAAAAGCCGCTTCGCCGTAGTTGGGATCCATAGGGCTTTTCAAAAAATCCGCCAGCAGAGCCAGAGCGGCGGCCTCATCGCCCCGCTCGAGCAGACCTTGAGCCAAAACATAGCGCATGCGCGGATCAGGAACGCCGTAGCGCTCGCGCACAAGCGGAAAGCCGTTCCAAAGTATAAGAATGCGCCCGTAATTATGCTCGGCCAAAGAGTTGGCCAGCTCTTTCTGAAAGGCTTCCCAGATAAGATCACGGGCTTCGGGGACATTGGCATTGTCAGGATAGGCGTCTATAAAGTCGGCGGCCTTGCCCATGGCATCGGTGTACTTTTTATCCCAATACAGCCACATGGCCTCTTTGAGGCGGGCCAGTACAGCCTCTGGCGCCGTTTTGGAGCTCGCGGCCAACTCATGGTATACTTTCCACAATGCCCCATTGCCTGTCTTGGCAAACACTGCGCTCATCTCGGCATAGGAAATGGGCGAATCGTAAATGCCCTTCTCCGCCAGGCGGAGCCTGGCCAGAGCCGCGGGTGACGTCCCGGCATACTGGCGCTCGACATAGCGGTAAACAAATTCAGCCGTAGGCCAGACGCCCTGCCGGGCATATATATCGCCCAGTTCCAGCAGAAGAGCGTCATTGCCGGAATTGCCGGGCACAAGATTGTAGTAAAGCCAGTACAGGTTGAGGGCTGCGGGTATTTTACCCAGGGCCTTGTCAGTGCCTGCCTGCAAAAGCAAAAAAGCAGGTTGGTCGATATAATATCGGGGCCAGCGCTTGCTTATAAAGTCAAGTATAAGTTGTGCATTCTGAAATTTTTTCTGGTTGCTGAAGGCTTCGGCCAGCCCCACGGAAGCTTCCTGCAAGTAGGAAGATTCCGGATATTTATCCAGAACGATGGAAAAAGACTGTTCTGCGCGTTCATTGAGACCGCGCTTCAACTGGGCCTTGCCCAGCGCGGTGAACCCTTGCGCAACGCCTGGATAGTCGGGATAACGGCGCAGCAGGGCCACAATGTATCCCCCCGCGTCCACAAGGTTGCCAACGTTAACGTTTGCCAGCCCCAGGCGCAGCAAGGCTTCGGGCACGCGCGGAGACCGCAGGTTGGCGTTCATTGCCTCACTGGTGGCGGACACAATGGCTTCATATCCCGCAAGCGGATTGTCCGCATAGCGCGCCCATGCGCAGTCACTTATGTAGTAGAGTGTTTTTTCAAGCATCTCCGGGCTGATCCCGGGGAGGCTTTTGAGCTTCTCAAGCTGCGGCAAAGCTTCAACGTACTTGCGCTCGCGAAGAAGCCGCTCGGCTTCTTCCATCACAACTTCAGGCTTGATGGGTTTGGATACCGGATTGCCCTGCTCGTCCACGTAAATGACGGGGCGCTCTTCCGCCGCTTTGGCGGGGGCTTCGGGCGCATGCTGCCCAGAGGGCAGGCCCACGGTTTGTCCGCTCACCTTGCCGGATACCTCGCCAGAGGCGGACGGGCTGTCCTGTTTGGCAGAACCGGGCTGAGCCCTATTTTCCACGGGCTGCGCGGCGTTTGAAGCAGGCGTGGCTGGCGGCAGAACAGCAGCATTTGTCGACGGAGCGCCGCCTGTGACGTCAGGCTGCGCCTGTTCGCTCTTTTGCGCCAGTGCATCCTTCTGCGGCTCAGCTTTCTGTGGCTCACCCTTCTCCTGTTCAACTGGCGCCCCGGAAGCTGGCGCACCCCCTGACGGGGTGGCGTCATTGGCAAAAGGCAATTTGCCGCCTGTGGAAGTATCGGCAGCGACTTCATTATGGGCAGCGGGCCCGGCAGTTCCGGCTTCTTGCCGTGAAGCTGCGCCGGTACTTTGCGGCGCGGGCGCGCCCGGTTCGCCTTGGGCCTGCTCGGCGCGGGCGGGTTCAGCACCGGGCAGAGACTCGGTTACAGTGGAAAGCGCCTTGTCTTCCGGCCAGTCTTCCGGCCCCCCGGTGTTTATCCGGCCGAACACCGTTTGGCGGTCAACCATGCTCCCCCGCTCTCCAAGCGTTTGCGGGGACGCTGCCGCTGCGCCAGCCGGCGCGGCGGCCGTCGGATCAGCGGATTGCTGCGCCGCCTGCGCCTCGGAAAAGCCCAAAAAATCCCAAATCCTGTCAGGAAATTCTTCAATGCCGAATGAGGAGGATTTTTTTGAAGGCGCTTTTTCACTCAACTGCGCCAACTGCGAAAACGGCAGGGTCGGTTCATGCCCAAGCGTGCGCCCCAAAGTATCGCCAAGGCCATCCGCAGCACTGCCTGACGCCTTTGCAAAAGCAACGTTGTCAAAACGGCCAGTTGCTATAGTTGCAGCAGCAGGAAAGGTTGACGCTTGCGTGCCTAAAGCTGATGCAAACGGCTTGCTCCTGGGGTCGCCCAAGGCATCTTTGTCATGAGCAAACCCGTCTGGCGCGGATGACTGGGCCGCGCCTGCGGCCTGGGAGTTTTTTTCCCGTGCCAGACTGACGGCTTCACCCGACGGGACAGATGCCCCCTTTCCGGCGGCAAAAAATTCTATATCCAGCCTGTCGGGCGCTGTGCGGTGCACAGCATGCCGCACGGTACGGGAAGAAAGCAGAATGCGCACGTGGCCGTCAACAAGACCGGCATGTTCAAGCAGGGCTCCCTGGACAGGCATAGGGCCGTCAGGCGTGAACGAAGGCGCGGAGTGAGCATCAGAGTTCAAGTAAAGCGTTAAAGAATTACCCCCAGAGCGGGCCAGACTGCTGACCTGATCCGGAGCATCCAGTTGCAGATGCAGCCTTTCAGCGCCATTATCCGCCGCTGACCAGCTCCACGAAAGGGCGTGAGCGCTGAAGGGGATCAATCCGATGCTTACGATCCCCAGAAGAAAAACAAAAAAAGATCGCCCGAATCGACGCAGAACACAGCGCAGATTGACGACAAAACCTTCACTAAAAGGAAGATGAGGTTGGCTTGTGCCAGCGGGTATCTTTTTATTCACGTACACTTCACGGAAAGTTTGAAGCACCTGGAGCCGCCATGCGTTATGCAAAAAATGCGCCGTCATGCATTGCGTTTCTTCAACTTTTCAATCAGGGTCGTACGTTTTATGCCAAGCAGTTCAGCGGCCTGGTTTTTGACGCCTTCGGCCCGTCCCAACGCTTCATCAATCAGACGACTTTCCACAGCGTCAAGGAAATCTTTAAGATTCAATGCCTGGGCCTCAAGCACAGCCAGATCGGGCCAGACAAAACTTCCGGGCTTCTGCGGGGCAAACACCTGAACAGCGTGCGAATCTGGAACGTCGCTCTCCACAACAGGCGCAGCATGGTCTGCAGCGGGCTCGGCATGGCAGGATTCTTCATGCGCCACGGGCTCAATTTCGTCGGCGCACTCTTCAACTTCAGGCAATGCTGCAATATCGCCGACATGGTCAAGTATTTTTCTGGGCAAATCCTCTGGACGAACGAGATCACCATCCACAAGAATGCTCAGACGCTCCATAAAATTTTCAAGTTCACGCACATTGCCGGGCCAGGCGTACGCAGCCAGCACGCGGCGCGTGTCAGGCGAAAGTACGAGGGTCGGGCGCTTTTTTTTGGAGCAAAAAAAGTTCAGAAAATATTTGGCCAGCACAAGCACGTCTCCACCCCTTTCGCGCAGGGGCGGCAAGTGCAGCGGTATGACGTTAAGGCGATAGTACAGGTCTTCACGAAAGCGTCCGGCAGCCACCTCGACCTCAAGGTCACGGTTGGTTGCAGCCACAATGCGCACGTCAACTTTCTTGCAGCCGCTTCCGCCAACGCGCTCTATCTCTTTTTCCTGAAGTACGCGCAGGATTTTGACCTGAAGGCTCAGGTCCATCTCGCCTATTTCGTCAAGAAAAATGGTGCCCCCGTCCGCCACTTCGAAGCGGCCTGGGCGGGAGCGGATTGCATGGGTAAAAGCGCCCTTTTCATGCCCGAAAAGCTCACTTTCCAGCAATTCTTTGGGGATGGCCCCACAGTTGATGGGCACAAAGGGTTTATCGTGCCGGCAGCTGTTGGAATGCAGGGCACGCACCAGCAACTCCTTGCCTGTTCCGGATTCCCCGGTTACAAGCACGGTGCTGTCTGTGGGCGCAACCTTGCCCAGAACTTTAAATACTTCGGCCAGACTTGTACTCTGCCCGATAATGCCGCTTTTGTTTAACTCCATGAGTTCTTCTCCGCCGGTCATCCTTTCCTGTGTCAATACACTGACGCGAGAAGGATTGCCAGTAAAAAAGCTGTTTGAACTTTACGTCCTTATACAGTACGCAGCACCGCATGACTGAACGTACCGCACACGTCGCCGCCACAACCGTCCTGCCGCCCTGCCCCCTTGATACAGAGCGTCAGGCTCTTCTTGCCGCGCTGGATGCAGGCTGCAACCTTGTTCTCAGTGCCAGCCCCGGCGCGGGCAAAAGCAGCCGCGTTCCGCTATGGCTCCTTTGCGCGTCATGGCTTGAGGGCCGCGGCATCATTATGCTTGAACCGCGCAGGGTCGCGGCCCGGGCTCTTGCGCAGTACATGGCCTCTCTTCTTAATGAAGACGTCGGATGCACCGTAGGGCTGCGCATGCGTGATGAAAGCCGTGTAAGCCGACATACGCGCATTGAAGTGGTCACTGAAGGCGTGCTCACCCGTCTGTTGCAGAAAAATCCCGACCTGCCGCATGCTGGCTGCATCATTTTTGACGAATTTCATGAACGTTCGCTTACAGCAGATACCGGGTTGGCGCTTTGCCTTGAAAGTCAGGCGGTGTTGCGTCCTGACCTGCGCATTCTGGTTATGTCCGCCACGCTTGATGTCCAGGCTGTTTCCGGCCTGATGGGGCATTGCCCGACAATTCAATGCCAAACGCGCGCGTACCCTGTGGAGATACGGCACATCCCCCTGCGCGCCAGATCAGGGAGAACTGACGGGGCTGCGGCTGGTCTGGCGGGCGCGTTTGCCCTGTGTCAACATATGGCCCATGTTATTCTTGCGCTGTTGCGCGAAGAAAAAGGCAGTTTACTGGCATTTCTGCCTGGCGCGGGTGAAATCCGGCAGGTCATGAACCTGCTGGAAGACCGCCTGCCGCCGGATGTTTTGCTCTGCCCCCTATACGGGAACCTTTCGTCCGCCAGCCAGAACGAAGCCATAGCGCCAGCCCCGGCGCAAAAACGCAAGGTGGTGCTGGCAACCTCCATTGCCGAAACGTCGCTGACCATTGAGGGCGTCCGTATGGTGGTTGATGCGGGGCTGGCCCGGCTGTCACGTTTTGACCCGTCCAGCGGCTTGTCCAGGCTGGTGACGGAGCGCGTATCTCTGGCAGGGGCGGCCCAGCGCGCCGGACGCGCCGGAAGAACAGAACCCGGCATCTGCTGCCGCCTGTGGCCCGTTGAAGAGGAAAAAGGCATGCGCCCGCATATCCGGCCGGAAATATTGGATGCCGACCTTACGGGCCTGCTCTTGCAGTTGTCAGTATGGGGAGTTTCCGACCCGGCCGCAATGGCATGGCTGGATGTGCCGCCCCCGGCGCATCTCGCCGTGGCGCGCCAATGCCTTGAATTTCTTGAGGCGCTTGACGGCGCAGGAAAGCCGACGGATATGGGCCGGCTCATGGCCCGATTGCCGCTCGCCCCCCGAACCGCCCGCATGCTGCTGTGGGGCGCAGCGCACGGGCTCGGCCCATTGGCATGCTGTCTGGCGGCATTGCTTGAAGAAAGGGACCCGCTGGCCGCTGCCGCCGCGCCTGACGGACAGAAACACTGTCTTCATCGCAGACAGGACTGTGATCTGACGCGCCGCCTTGATTGGCTGTGCCGCCAGGCAGATAGCCGGAAACCGCACCGGGGCAGAGATGACCCAGGACAACAGGGGCTTCGCCAGCGCATTCGCCGCCAAAGCCTTCGCCTGACCCGTTACATGACATCCGGCGAGCCCGGATCGGCAATCGCTGCCCCTGATGGTGGCCTGAATGACGCTACGGATGTGTTATTTGCCGCCGCCCTTTCGGATATGGAGTCCGTGGGCATGCTGGTTGCCGTTGCCTGGCCGGAGCAGGTGGCCATGCTCCAGGCAGGCAGTCTCAACACCGTGAACAGCGCGGGTTCGCCCATGGCTGCCTACCGCATGCGCAACGGACGATCAGCCCTTCTTTCGCAAACAGACACGCTGGCCCGCCAGGACTTTCTGGCGATTGCGCATGTGGACGGCGCATTGCCGCACGGCCGTGTCCGCATGGCTGCGGCCCTGGACCCGGAAGCCATCAATAGCCTCTTTGCCCAGAAAATCATTGAGAAAGACACGGTGCGCGTCAGTGATTCAGGTCAGGTATCGGCCCGCCACCGACGGATGCTGGGCGCCCTGCTGCTTGAGGATACGCCCCTGCCCCGCCCGAAGCCGGAGCAGGCGGCAACGGCCCTGTGCGCATACGTGCGCGGTCAGGGGCTGGACTGCCTGCCATGGGACGACCAAAGCCGCCAGTGGCGCGCCCGCGTGAGCCTGTTGCAACGATTGGACGGCGACCCCTGGCCGCTCGTGGACGACGCCGCCTTGCTGGACAGCCTGGAAAGCTGGCTTGCTCCTGCTTTGGATGGTTGCGCCTCACTGGCGGGCCTGTCGGCTTCCGCATTTTTTGACGCCCTGCGTGGGCTGCTGCCGGGGCATCTGCGGCGACAGCTTGAAACACTGGCCCCGACGCACTGGCAGGTTCCTTCCGGCGCGCAAAAACCCATAGTATACGGCGAAGAAGGCGGCCCTACGCTTGACGTGAAGCTTCAGGAAATGTTCGGCAGCAGGGATACACCGACCATTGCCCAGGGGCGCGTGCCCCTGCTCCTGCGCCTCAATTCTCCCGCAGGGCGGCCATTGCAGATCACGCGTGATCTGGCGCATTTCTGGCGTAACGGCTACCCCGCTGTGCGCAGCGAAATGCGCGGCCGATACCCACGCCATCCCTGGCCCGAAGACCCTTTTACAGCCACAGCCACTGGCCTGACCAAGAAAAAGCTGGCGGCAAAAGGCAAGGGGTAGAACAGCTTAACTTTGGAATTGCTTTGGCGGCTGCCTGAACTGGCCCTCACAGTGAAGACGTAGACGCGGTTTGCCTATGCTGACAACAGCAGTAGCGGCGCGGCGCAAGCGTGGCAACTTCTTTGCTGTATTCACAGTGGCGGCGCAGTAGCGGGCGCGCTGCAAGCCTTGAGACTGCCTTGTCGCAAAGGAATTCCATCTCAGGGGCCGCGGCCCAGCCATGCGAGCCGAAAAACGCTTTTGCCGGGATAATGACAGCGGTACGTTCTGGAAAGCCCGAGGGCTTCAGTTGAAGATGCCCTGCTCCACCAGACCACGGATAAAATCCTGCGCTCGCTGCTCACTGTAGTACATGCCGCCAGCCTGACCAAAACCCACGTGCCCGCCATGCGCTGAAACTTCAAGAAACAGGTGTCGGCTTGCGCGCGCCGTGTCCCACGGGTAGCAGGACGGTGCGCAAAAAGGGTCGTCGGCCGACAGCAGAAGATAGGTGGGTACAGTAATGCGCGGCAGGTCAGGCAACACCGTATTTTTCTCCCAATAGTCTTCCGCTGAGGAAAACCCGAATGTCGGGGCGGTAAAACGCCTGTCAAACTCGGCAAAGGTGCGGATGGACTCCAGACCTTCCACAGACGGATATCCAGGAAAACGGGCCGCCTTGTAGCGCACCTTTTCGCGCAGCGTCCGTAAAAAATACCACATATATATCCGGCAGGCAGGGCCATCCATAACCGGCGCGGCGGCGGACAGGTCGCACGGCACCGAAATGGCGACTGCCGCCTTGACCTGCGGAGACGCCGTTTCACCGCCAAGGTAGCGGCATATCTGGTTCCCCCCCATGCTGAAACCCGCCAGCAGCAAGGGACGGTTGAAGGCCTCGGCAAAGCGCACAACCGTGGAAAGGTCTTCAATTTCTCCCATATGGTACAGTCGTGACGTGCGGTTGGGTTCGCCGGAGCAGGAGCGCATGTTCCAGGCCAGCACGTCAAAACCCAGAGCCCGCAGCGCTGCGGCCATACCAAGGACGTACTTGCGACGGCTGTTGCCTTCAAGACCGTGCGACACAATGGCAATGGCCCGGCCCATGCCGAATTTTCCATCGGGCGCGTCCGAGGCCGGATGCAGGTCGATGTCCAGAAAATCACCGTCAGGCGTATCAATGCGCTGTCGTGATACCTTGGGCGAGACCGGTGGCTGCGGCCGGAAAAGCGACGGCCACATGGTGCTGACATGGGCATTGGTCATAAACCAGGGGCAGGCGTAGGTTGTGGCAAGTACGGGCATGATCCTCTCAATCCGTGAACATTTTTCTCGTCGGCCTGGGCACGCTCTGCCCGACGAACCAAGGGACGCCTTGGCAGACCTTGCCGACTCGTATACTTTTACTCCATGCAGACAAATCAGTTACATAACGCTCGCCGAAAAGCGCTGTCAAATTTCAGCGGCGAAACAAAATCTCCGATTCCCACCCCTGTACGTAACCCGCACGCCCATGGCGGACGCAGCCGCCACACTGCCAACGATGCGGCAGACGTACTGATTCTGGGTGCGGGAGCCTCCGGGCTCATGTGCGCCAGAGAAGCTGCCGGGCGTGGCCTGAAGGTGGTCGTGATCGAACGCGGGGCGACCCCCGGCCGCAAGCTGGCCGTCAGCGGCGGCGGCAAGGCCAATTTCACCAATCGCCGGGTTGATATGGCAAACTACCGCTGCTGTGGCGCACCGGACAGCGATTTTTGCGCTCCTGCCCTGCGGTCTTTTACCCCGGCGCACATGGTGCGTCTTGTACGCCAGTGGCATTTGCCGTTTGAAGAGCGGGAACACGGGCAACTTTTTTTGACGGTTCCCGCGCAGAAACTGGTCAATGCCCTGCTGGACGATTGCCGCCGGCGCGGATGCCGTGTGGAATGCAAAAATCCTGTAGAATCAATCACTCGTGCTGACGGCGTGTTTGAAGTGCAAACGGCTTCGGGCATCTGGCAGGCAAAACATGTCGTCCTTGCCATGGGCAGCCCCGCGTGGCCGCAGATTGGCGGCAGCGGTCAGGGATACAGACTGGCCCAGAGCCTCGGACACAGCCTGGTGCCGCCACGCCCGGCCCTGAGCCCGCTCATGCTGCCGCAAAACCATCCCTTGACGACCCTGACGGGCATCAGCCTGCCGGTGTGCATCTCCGTGGGGAAACAACAGTGGCAGGACCACCTCCTCTTCACCCATGAAGGGTTGAGCGGGCCAGCAGCACTCAAGGCGTCCCTGTACTGGGAAGAAGGAATGGAGGTATGCATCGACTTCCTCCCCGCGCAAAAATTCAAGGCGCTTCTGGACAATCACGAGTCGGGCAGACAGACCCCACGGGCCTTGCTGGCCCGGCTGCTGCCGCAACGACTGGTTGACGCCCTGTTGCCGCAGGAAAGCGCACGACGCAAGGCGGCGGAATTGTCGCGCGCTGTCCGCGCTTCACTGGAAGAAGCTGTTCACAGGCACAAGATTCTGCCCACTGGAGTGGCCGGGCTGAAAAAGGCAGAAGTCTGTCTTGGCGGCATACCCGTCAGTGAGGCAGACCCGCAGACCATGGCCAGCCGTTGCTGCCCCAATTTGTATATTACCGGAGAAATCCTTGATGTGGCCGGCCTGCTTGGCGGGTATAACCTGCATTGGGCCTGGGCCAGCGGTGTGGCCGCTGGCAGGGCGGTGGGCGGAGTCGGCCCGCAAACCGCCGACCCGCATCCAGTGCAAAGCTGATTTCAGATTCTGTTGCAGTATACGTTTTCCAAAAAGCTTTCCATGGCGGCGTCAGCCTGCTTGATGTATTCCTGCAAGGGAAGTTCAGCCTTGCAGGATGGGCAGCGCATGAACACTTCATGGCAGGTGCGCGTGATATGTAGCTTGTCTGCACAGTTGGGGCAGGCAATGGTAGTTTTGGCATCGCGGGAAGCTGAAAAAGCCATGATGACTCACAAGGTAGCATGTTGCAAAAAAAGGCGGCAGTGCGCCTGTCCAAACGGGCCTGTCGGCAATGTTCACGAACTGCGAAACAACACAGCCCCAAACACGCCGAACGAGATGTTTAACCACTGCCCGGCCCTTGTCAAATATGTTGTCTGCCCCTCCGTCACCCCGCCAGCGCTATTTCACGTTGAAGCTACGCTGGCGGCTCCGTGAGCTGACGATCCCTTGAAGGCGCAAGCGTATTTGTCTGTGCTGTTAAGCGTTGCATCTGGCGTGGCAAAATCGTCAAAAATGAACATGCGCAAAGCTGCCTTGCACCAGCGTTCATCATAATAATTGCGCAGCCTGAAGGATACAATGGCAGGGCGAGCGCACAAACGCCGTAATCTGCATGCGATAAAGTTTAAGAATGAATCTTCGCAAGGCCAGTCCCTACTGATGCCCCCTGCATTTTTAGCCTCAAAGGCCGCGGGATTGCGTGTTTATCCGTTCAATCCCGCAGCCACCAGCCTTGGTGGGGCTTGCCGTTTTACATGAATTTGCAGTATCATTAAAGAAGTGATGACTTCCTTCAACTTTAATCAGGAGGCCGTGGCATGCAGCGGCGCGTATCTCTTCCTCTCATCTTGCTTCTTGCGGGCAGCCTGCTTTTTTCAGGCTGCACCAGCCGCTACGGCGAGCAGAAAACCAAGGTAAACCACTATCCCCAGTGCTATGAACCTGTAGCCCAGTTGCGTCAGGACGAAAACAGCACCGGCAAAAGCACGGCGGCTGGCGCTGCTGGCGGCGCGCTGCTTGGCGCGCTTATCGGCGGGCTCGCTACGGGCAAGATAGAGGGGGCGCTGGCCGGTGCCGTGGCTGGTGGCGCCGCGGGCGCTGTCGGCGGCAACATCTACGGAAAATCGCAGGAAAAGCAGCGTGACGCTGACTATCTGGCGCAATACAACCGTCAGATGGGCGCGGAAGCTGCCAGCATGAACCGCGCGACCGCCGCCGCTAAAGTGGCTACCAAATGCTATGACCAGCAGTTCAAGCTGGCGGTCGATCAATACAAGGCAGGCCAGCTCACCCGCTTTGACCTTCAGGACCGTTACAATGAAATCCGCAGCGGCCTTGAAGAAACGGCGTTCATTCTCAAGGACACGTCGGCTGCCATGGCGCAAAAAGACAGTGAATACGAGCGCGTTCTGGCTGGCGAAACCGCCCAGGAACAGCCTGTTGCCTCTTCACCCGCATCTGGCTCCAAAAAGTCCAAACCCGTTGCCAAACAGGCCACTTTGAGCCCGCAGGCATCGGAATGGAAGTCCTCGCGCAAAGAGCTTGAAAATACACGTTCTGATGTGGACGCCCGCATGAACAGCTACGAGCAAACCGTCAACAACCTGCTTGGTTAGTCGCCCGTTCGCGTTGCCCTGCCCTTTTTCGGGCAGGGCGCGCGAATATTTCTTGCGGCGCGCGCCGCGGAGTCACCATGAGTCAAACGCCCAGTCCCGCTGCCCCGGAGCAGGAAACGCATAACGGAGGACAGCCGTCCTCAGTATTGCCCTGGTATCGCCGTCCCCTGCTTTGGGGACTGTTGTTCTTTTTGGGCCTCCTGCTTCTGGCAGCCTGGCTTTTCTGGAAAGAATGGCAGTCGGCGGAGAACCTTAAAGAGCAAATAGCGTTCCAAACCGCAGAATTGCAAAAGCAGAACCAGGCCCGCGAAGATTTTCTCGCGCGCTTGCGCCAGCTTCTTAAAGAAGAGCCCTGCGAAGTGCAGCGCAAGCTGCCCCTTCTCTCGCCGCCGCCAGGCATTGCATGGCCTCCTCTGGCTGATGGCGCTGCAAGAGCTGGCAGCGTTTCGCCCGACGCCTCCGAACCGGCCGCACGAACCGCCCCCGCAACTCCGCAGGCTTCGCAGCCGGCAAAAGCGCCTCAGGGCTTTGCCGCCCTTATGGAGCAGGCAACTGTTCTTGTGCTGGCTTTGCGTGAAGAAGGACTGTCAATGGGTTCCGGATTTTTTGTGTCGCCGGGGCATGTGGTGACCAATGCGCATGTGGTGGGTCCTGCCGAAAAGGCTGTTGTGGTTAACAAGGCCACAGGCGCGCCACTTCCTGCCCGCGTCTTGCGAGCCGTTCAGAGCAACGGCCGCGATTTTGCCGTACTTGAAGTTGAGGGCGGGCCTGCCATCACTCCCCTGGCGCTGACCACTGACGTCTGGCGCACAGAGAGAGTCAGCGCATGGGGTTTCCCCGGCGCTGTGACCAACGACGACCCCCAGTTTTTGGCCCTGCTCAAGGGCAATGCGGCGGCGGCCCCTGAAGTGGTTTACACCGACGGCGTGGTCAGCGTCATTCTTGAACGCAAGCCAGCCCTTATCGTCCATACGGCGACGGTGTCACAAGGCAACAGCGGCGGCCCGCTTGTTAACGACAAGGGCGAGGTTGTGGGCATCAATACCTTCATCAAGCTGGACGACGAGTCCTACAGGCAGTCCAGTCTGGCCATTGTAAGCGCCAGTCTGGCAGAATTTCTGAAAGCAGCCGGAGTGCCCGTCACCATGGCTGCGCCGTCTGGTCCGGATCAGGGGGCATCACAGCCCGCCGTTCAAACCGATGGGGCAAAGCCCGTACAAAAGTCCGATCAGGCGCAAATAGCGTCTGACGGGGTTAAGGGCGCGCAGGGAGGCAAGCCATGAGCATACGCATAGCCGTAAGCCAGCGCGGGCCCATGCGGGCGCTTGCCAGCCAGGGCATCCTGGCCACAGACTGCCACGCCCAGATCAAAGCCATTCTACTGCAAAAGCTCGGACCGGAACACGCAGCCCTGCTGGCCGAGCCACAGCACGACGCCGAAGGCAATACTGTAGACTGGTATGCCGAAGGGCAGGGTCAGGCTCTTCCCCTCAAGGAACTCGCGGATACCGAAGCCAATGCCCTTCGCCTCAAGGCTGCGGCCCTTGCCCAGGATATCGCCGCCCTGGCGCAGAATCTCACTGCCGACGTCCAGGCCCGTCAGGCCCTTTCTGGACAGTTGCTGCAACAGGCTTTGCAACATCCCTATTCCGCAGACGAAGACCTCTGGTCTGTGAACGGCCAGCCCGTGCTGATCAACTGGGGCTTTGCCTCCGGCAGTTCGGGAGCCCTGCCTCAGGACCTGACGCGCCTTGGCGCGGCCATACCGCCCCCGCCACCCGTTGCTCCGGTCACGCCGGTCGCTGTCCCTGTGAGGAGCGGCTGCCTGCCCTGGTTGCTGCCGCTATTGCTGCTTTTACTTTTGCTCTGGCTTCTGGGCGCGGCGTTCGGCTTTCTGCCTTCTCCCCTGCCTGCGGGCTGCATGCCGGTGGACCGTCAGAAACTCGCTGCTGAAGAACAGCGCGCCGCTTCCCTGGATGACGAACTGGCCCTTTTATGGAACCAGCTTCAGGAACGGGCCGCGTTGTGCAAACCCGTGAAACCAGTGGTGCCCCCGGTTGAGGAAAAGAAACCCGAACCGGTTGAACCAGCGCCGGAACCGGAAATGGTGGAGCCGTTCCTTGGGGAGACCCCGGTGGCTCCTCCGCAGCCCGAAAAGCCCAAGGAGCAGCCCAAACAGCAAAAGCCGGAACCCAAGCCAGTGGATCCGCCCAAGGAACCGGAAAAGCCCAAGAAAAAGAATGAGGATCTGACTATTCCTGAGGACGCGGCCAAAAAGAACGATCTGAGCTTCCTCGAAGGCTGCTGGACCAGCGAGACGGGTCTGTATTCCCATCCTTCCAATGAGCCTATCATTGCGGAGTACTGCTTTGACAAAAAGGGCAGCGGCCGCCGTTTCGTGCGTGAGCGCAACGGTCAGGTGTGCAGCGGCCCCGCCTCGGCCCGCTTCCAGGGCAACAGGCTGAATTTTGAATCCGGACAGGCCAAATGTCCGCGCGGCGGCGTCTACGTTCCCCAGAAGGTGGAATGCACCGGCAGCGAAAACACCACGCAGTGCAAAGGCAGAGAGCAAGGCGCGGGCAACAACAAGTGGGACGCCCGCTTCAGAAGGAAATAAGCATGAATGGCATACCGAGCTACCTTTCCCCTGTAAGCATCATTCCCGGGGGCTGCCCGCAGTTTCTGGACTTTTCTCTGCGTGAGGAGTCCATCCGCCGACTGCGGCGGTACTTTCGGGAAGAGAAAAAGAATCAGGGCGATGCCAATGGGCGCTATACCCACTATCTGCGCTGTCTGAGCGAGACGGAGAACGGGTTTATCGACCAGCTGACGGGGCAGCCCTGCGACGAGGACTACAGCGTTGAAGCCCGCCGCGCCGTGACCGCATGGGACGGGCACTGGCTGCCCATTCCCTTTTTGCGCACCCTTGACCAGGCATGGCCTGACGGCGGCAAACGCTTTGAATGCGGGCCGTCCAATTGGGCGCGCGCTCGCGTCATGCAGTCCGAACGTCACCCGGACCAGCTGCGCGTCGTTCTGGCTTTTGACACCAATGTGGAGCAACGCCCGTCCGAAGGGGACCGCTATCATGCCCTGTCGCCTCAGGACGTGGCCGCCCACGGGCATTTTATGCTGGCCCACCTTGTTCGAGACAATTCTTGGTTTCTCAATGAAGCCTGGGTTGACGAATGGCTCTGCGGCATCTTCGACCTCTGGCGGCAGTCGCAGCACCGGGGCCGGGGCTCCTGGAAGGACGACACCCCCTATGTGCTCGAACATCTTGCCAACTACCTCACCTGGCTTGATGTCGTCCGCATGGCCCTCAACGACCTTGCGGCGCAGGTCATCAACCCTGACCGCGATACGCCAGTGGATGTGGATCTTGTGCTCGACATCGGCAATTCACGCACCACGGGCATACTGGTGGAAACCCTGCCGCAGCGGGTGACCAATCTCAACGACAGCTATCTTCTGGAATTGCGCGACCTGAGTAATCCGGAAAACATTTATTCCGAACCCTTTGAAACACGGGTGGAATTTGTGGATGCTGCCTTTGGCAACGATGCCCTTTCACGGCGCTCCGGCAGGCAGACCCCGGCCTTTGCCTGGCCTTCCGCCGTACGTATCGGCCCCGAGGCCGCGCGCCTGGCGACCCAGGCCGTCTGCGCCGAAGGCACCACGGGCATGTCCAGCCCCAAGCGCTACCTGTGGGACGAGCGCCCCTGGCAACAAAGCTGGCGGTACAATACCGGCGGCAAGGCTGAACCCATGGTCAGTCGCGGGCTTTTTCCACGGCAGCTCAATCCTCTGGGCACGCCGCTGGCCTGCTTTGACGATCCGCTGTTCAAAAAAAGTCCCGCTCTGCAAAAACAGCAGGCTGAACCCATTTTTGAGTCCCTGTTCACACGCTCTTCGCTCATGCTCTTCATGCTTGGCGAAATTCTCACTCAGGCTCTTGTGACCATAAATTCCCCCGCGACCAGGGCGCGCCGTGAGCTGCCCAATCTGCCCCGCCGCTTGCGCAGGCTCATTTTTACCGTACCAACGGCCATGCCCGTGGCCGAAAAACGGATATTCCGGCGTTGGGTTGTATGGGCCGTGCGCGTCGTCTGGACAGCTTTGGGCTGGGGGCAATGGTACACGCCCAAGGCGCTGGTGCGCGGTCAGAGCGGCGACTACCGCCAGAGCCCGCAAGTGCGCTGTGACTGGGATGAAGCCAGTTGCTCGCAGCTTGTGCTGCTGTATAATGAACTGGCAGTCAAACAGCACGGCGACGCCCACCACCTTTTTCGCCTGCTGGGCAGGCCCCGCGCCTCATGCCAGGGGCACCCCTGCGTCCGCATGGCTTCCATTGACATAGGTGGCGGCACGACGGATCTGTCCATAACCACCTATGAACTGGCAAGCGGCGAAGGGGATACGGCGCGTATAGTGCCGCATACGGAATTCAGGGACGGCTTTAACATCGCGGGTGACGAAGTTCTGCGCGAAGTGGTGGCCAACCATGTAATCCCCGCCATCGGGCAGGCCCTTGTCCAGCAGGGACTGGCCGAACCCCGCGCCCTTCTTGGGCAGCTTTTCGGGCGGGATTCCATCGGCATGTCGCAGGAAGACCGCAATACCCGCGTCCGCCTGGTACGGCAGATTGCCGTGCCTGTGGCCCTGGGCCTTCTGGCCGCCTGCGAAAATCCCGATATTCGTCATGCCAGTTACACCTGCGCCATACGGGATTTTTTTGAGCCTGACCCTCTGGAATCAGCCATTGACGCCCCCGGTGCGGGTGAAAACAATCAAGCTGGCCCGGGTTTTGAACCTGCGGCCCTTGCCCCTCGTCCGCAACCAGCCATTCTGAAAGCGGTGGGAAATATGGTACGCAGGGGAGCCCCCCTCATTCAGGACTTTGACATTCTGAACGTGCCCATTACGGTCAGCCCGGCTGCCGTGGACGTGACCATACGCTCCACCCTGGGCCCCACGCTGTCGGCACTGTGCGAGGTCGTGCACATGTATGACTGCGACGTTTTGCTGCTCACCGGGCGGCCGAGCTCCTGGAACGGCGTTGTGGCGTCCGTTCTGGCCAAACTGCCCGTTCCGCCGGACAGGATAATCCCCATGCGCAGCTATCATGCCGGGTCGTGGTATCCCTTTGCTGACGCGCAGGGCCGCATCACCGATCCCAAGACCACCGTGGTCGTGGGGGCCATTCTTTGCGCTCTGGCAGACGGACACCTTGAGGGCTTTTCCTTTGATTCCGGTGCGCTGCACCTTACCTCAACGGCCCGTTACATTGGCGAGATGGACATCAACAGCCAGCTCAAAAAACCCAAGGTCTGGTTTACCGTTGATGTGGACAGCAATGAGGGCACCGAGCAGATACGCAAGGTGGCCTTCAGCGGCCCGTTGTCCATCGGGTACCGACAGCTGGATGCCGAACGCTGGCCCACCACCCGCTATCATCTGCTGACCTTTGCCAATGAGGACGCGCGCGCCAGGGCTTCTGGCAGGCTGCCCTATGAAGTGGAAGTTCGCCTCACCGTTGATGACGTGTGGGATGATGCCCCTCGAACGGATGACGAAAAAGACCGCAGCGAGGGTGAATTCAGCATCATTTCCATTGTGGATAATCAAGGCCGTGGCGTTGACAGGCGTGATCTCGAGATACGTTTGCAGACGCTGAAACTGGATGAAGGATATTGGCTGGACACAGGCATTGTGACTGATGCCGGTTAAGTGAGGCAGGTATATATGGTTATGCAGCAAGATATGGACCTCGCCCGGCAATGCCGCCAGCTGGCGGATACCGCCCGCAAGGCCGGAACCTGGCTTCAGGATAACGCCGACATGGTGGGCGGCGAAAGAGCGTCCCTGCTCAAGGATATGCGCCACGCGGGCCGTTTTTTCAGCAAATGCGGTCAGGCAGCGGAACGCAAGATGTGTGCGGGCGTCTTCGGGCCCAGCCAGTCGGGAAAGTCCTACCTCATCTCCGCTCTGGCAAGCGATACCGACGGGGTATTGCTGGCCGACTTTTGCGGCGAAAGCCAGGACTTTCTGAAGAAAATCAATCCTGAAGGCGGCAAGGAATCCACAGGGCTTGTGACGCGCTTTACCACAACGCAACCCGAAGGCCTTACGCCGGAATTTCCCATTCGCCTGCGCCTGCTGTCTGAAACGGACGTGGCCCGCGTGCTGGCCAATACCTACTACGCAGACTGCGACCATCAGGACGCCCCCAGCGCCGAG
Source organism: Desulfovibrio simplex (assembly GCF_055387835.1). NCBI lineage: Bacteria > Pseudomonadati > Thermodesulfobacteriota > Desulfovibrionia > Desulfovibrionales > Desulfovibrionaceae > Desulfovibrio > Desulfovibrio simplex. Next base: position 1,072,042 of record NZ_AP042377.1, on the reverse strand, counting down.
GCTCTGGTAAAAACCCTTGACCAGCTGGAAGCAAGCGCTCCCGCAGCGCCAGTTGAAGGCAGCCTTGACGTTGACGATGTTGAAGACCTGCGCGACTACGTGAACAAGAACTTCAGTTCCCGACCGCGCGTGCAGATGCTTCAGAACGGCTACTGGGCGCGGGCCGCGGCTCTGGCTCCACGCCTGGGGCTCGAAGGGCGCGCCCGTCTCTTTGGCCTTGTGTGGGACGAGGTTGACGAGTTTCAGTCAGTCTATCTGCAATTGTGCGGCGCGCTGCACAGCCTTGGCAGGGCCGCCGAAGTGAACTGCCCTCTTGATGCCCTTATTCCGCGAGAGCGCAGCATCATCGACGTGGAACGCCTGCAGGGGCTGAAGCACCCGACAGACGACTCCCTGCCGATTCTTGCTCCCGGCGGCGTCAAGGTCACTTTACCAAGAGCCGTGATCACCGCCCTGACGGCAGAAATCACCATCTTCATGCGTGAAAAGCCCGATGATTTTTTTGACCACACAGACCTGCTGGATTTCCCCGGCTACCGCTCGCGCTACAAGTTCACCGATCTGCGCGCAGCGCTGGACAGCAAGGAAGAAATGCTCAAGGAGCTTTTTCTGCGCGGCAAGGTGGCCTACCTTTTCGAACGCTACCGCGAGGAAAAAGAGCTGACCAGCATGCTTCTGTGCATCGCGTCTGGCCCGCAGGAAGTTCATGACCTGCCCCATGCCGTTTACGAGTGGATCTGCTCCACGCACGGCGAAAAACCCTCAAGCCGCGCGGGCAAGGCGCCTGCCCTGTTCTTTGTGCTGACAAAGATGGATATGGAATTCGAGAAAAAGAAGGGTTCGCCCTCTGTGGAAACACGCTGGACCACCCGGCTTGAATCTTCATTGGTCAAATTTTTCGGTCAGGTACACGACTGGGTTGAAAACTGGGACGGCATCCACCCCTTCAACAACGTCTTTTTGCTGCGTAACCCCAACTTCACCTGCGAAGCCATTTTTGATTACGATGGCGGGCGCGAGACCGGCGTGCGCCAGGATCAGCGGGCTTTTGTTGAAGAGGTTCGCCAGTCGTTTTTGCAGTCTCCCCTGGTGCAGCGTCATGTGGCCTCGCCCGACAAGGTGTGGCAGGCAGCCATGACGCTCAATGACGGCGGCGTCAGCCTGTTGCGCGACAGCCTGCGCCCTCTTTGCAATCCGGAGCTGAAACGCCAGCAGATCCGCGTCAGCCTCGATGAAAGAAAAGAACAGATTGTTACGCGTCTTTCCCCTTTTTACCGCACAGACGATCGCGAGGAATTGCGCCGCCAGAAGGAGCAGCTTTCGCGCAGTCTTGTGACGCTTCTTGCCAAGCTGGCTGAAAAACAGCTTTTTGGCGAATTTCTGCGCCGCTTGCAGGTGCGTGACTACGATCTTTACGAGCTGTGCCTCAACGCCCGGAAAATACCGGAACAGGGCCAGACCGCGGCAAGTCTGCAGGTGGTGGGGACCCGCGTTTCGGCCGACGACATTCTGGGCGACATTTTTGGCGAAAATGTGGAAAGCGCACCCCCTGCCCAGGAAAATGACGAGGCGCAGGCCAGAGACATGGCTGGCGTGTTCGCGTCGCTCGTCATGGAGCACTGGATAGGCCATCTGCGTGATCTCGGCGCTTCTGGCGAAGCCCGTGCCCAGCTTGGCTTGCCGGCACTGGAGCTTGACCAGTTGTGCCATGAAATTATTCTGGCCGCTTCACGGTGCCGCTTGCGTGAAAATCTTGAGGACAGCCTGCGGCGCAGCATGTCCTACAGCAATATCGCCCGTGAGCGCCTGATCTGGAAGCAGGTCAGCCTGGCCGCCGACGCCATTAACGCCTTTGTGGACTGGCTGAGCTTCGACCCGCGCTTCAAAAACCAGAGCCAGCGCACCATTCTTTTTGGCGGCAAAAGCTTCAGCCTGTTTGAGCCCCCGCCGGTTATCTCCGGCGAGCCGCACATAGCCGAACAAGAAGCCCCGTATGACCGTTACTGGTATACGGACTGGTTGCGAGCCCTGGCATACAGCATCATGGCCAATGTGGATTTTGACGGCCAACAGACTCTTGACCCGGAACAGAATAACCGCCTGCGTGATATTTTGCAGGCTTTCAAGGGATAACTATGCGCGCCAGTATCGCAGTGGACCCCGTACGTGGCCCCGGCTACGGCATTATTGAATTTGAAGGTGCGGGCGATGTGTCTTCGCCAGTGTTTGTGCTGCAACGGGCCTCGGACGGAAAATGCCTCTCGTCCGGCGGCTGGCAGGAAAGTGAAACCGCCGTCACTCCCCAGGACTGGAGCGCCGCCGATGGCAGCCTTCGTCTTAATGTGGGGCCTGAAGTAGTAGATGAGCTGGACAGTCTGGACGCCTACCGCATTACGCTGCCCGGCTACGGGGCCTGCGCCATGAGCGTGGGCAAGATCGTGTATTCCAATATCAGTGGCGGCCAGGGCATGGCTGGCGGATACCGAGCGCCGGAAGCTCCGGCGACCCGCCCCGACCCCGAGCCTGACCCCATGCCGGTGACGCCTCCCGAAGAAGCCCCCGCGCCGGAGTCTGAGCCGGAGCCCATCCCCGCACAATCCGAGCCGCCGCTGCAAATGGCTGAAAGCGCTGAATCTTCGAGCGGTGGTTCAGGAAAGTGGATCGCTCTCATTGTAGCCATTGTTCTTCTGCTCTGCGCGGGATTCGCCCTCTGGTGGTTTATGCTGCGCACACCGGAAACGCCTCCCCTACCCGACGCTCCCACGCAGTCAGGCTCTTTATCTGCACCCGCCAAGTCTGCACCGCAGGGAGCTAATGGCGGAGCGGCGGAAAGATCGCCGCTGGCCAGCGCCCGCGAACAGCTGCGCGGCGCGGCTCTGCCCGATGTCAGCCTGGCTATGGCCAAGCCCATGCGCACGATGGATGCCAGCCCCGAAGAGTGTGACGCCGCCTTCCTGCTGCTGGAAGACGCTGCCCAAAAAGGCAATGCCGAGGCAATGTTTCTTGTGGGGCAATACTATGACCCCACGGCAACGCTGCCCAGAGGCAGCATCCCGGTGGACATGACCCAGGCAAAACGCTGGTATGACGAAGCCCTGCAAAAGGGGCAGGACAAGGCGCAGGCGCAAAGTTCTCTGGACAAGCTCAAGGAATACGCCAAGGCTGAAGAAGCCAAGGGCAACGCCGAAGCGCGCGCCCTGCTGCAAACGTGGAAATAACGTCCAAGCGACTGTGAGGATATGCCATGCGCCCTGCCATGACTCGATATAATCTGCGTGCCCCGTTCATTCTGCTTGCCTGCGCACTGACTGCGCTGTTTGCCCTGGGAACGGGCGTGGTCTGCAGCACGTCCGCCGCTCAGGCGGCCCCCCTGCTGCTTGAAGGCAAAAAAACGCTTTTTCAGCGGGTAGTCAGCCACCCGGGAGCGCGCCTTGTGGCGGCTCCCAGTGCGGACGCTGCCGTGGTGAAAGAAAGCGTGACGCCGTTTACCGTGTTTTATGTGTACGCCCGCACCAACGGCTGGATTCAGGTAGGCACGGGCACAGCTTCTGCCGAGGGTTGGCTTGAGGCAGCAAAAGCCACTGAATGGAACCAGTCCCTCACCCTGCTCTTCACGCCGCGAACGGGCCGCGAGCCTGTGCTCTTTTTTAACACGGAAAAAGCCTTGAATGATATCTGCGCGGCTCCTGATATGGACGCCCGCCTGGACAAACTCGGCGCCGAGGCCGCCGCGCTGCTGCAAGGCGGCAAGACGCCCCCTGCCGACTTTCCCATACTGGCCAGTGAACCCGCTGACGCAGCCGGGGCCGTGTCTGAAAAACGCTTTTATCTCATGCCCATTCTCGACATGAAAGACCCCTTTGACGGCGTAAAATTTCTGCGGGTGGCATCCATTGACCCGGGCAGCCTTGGCAGCGGTCAGGACGGCAAGGGCGGCCCGCCAAAAACAGGTATTGCCCTTGTTATAGACACCACCATTTCCATGAAGCCCTATATCGATCAAAGCCTCAATGTTGTCAGGCAGATATATGACAAGATCGAGCAGGACAAACTGGAGGACAACGTGGGTTTTGCTGTGGTGGCGTTTCGCAACAGCACAACGGCCACGCCCGGGCTCGGATATGTATCTGAAGTGGTGAGCGACTTTGCCACTGCAAAAGACCGTAAAAATCTTGAAGAAAAACTGGGCAAGGTTCAGGAAGCCACGGTTTCAAGCCACGACTTCAACGAGGACTCTCTGGCGGGCATCTATAAGGCTGTGGAGTCGCTCAACTGGAGCGGCTATTCCTCACGCCTCATTCTGCTCATCACTGACGCGGGTCCCCTCAAAAGCACAGACAAATACGCGTCCGTGAGCATGGGGCCCAACGAACTCAACGACTTTGCGCGGCAAAAAGGCATCTGGATAACCGTACTGCATATTAAAAGCCCTGGCGGGGCCAAAAACCATGCCTATGCTGAACAAAGCTACCGCGCCTTGAGCAAGCTTTCGGGCAACCGCTCCAACTATCAGGTTGTGGCCGCGCCCACGGCCGCAGCAGGCGCCAAACAGTTTGCCGAAGTCGCCAAGGTTCTGGCTACAGGCATGGTGGACATGGTCAAAAATACCGCTTCCGGCAAGATCATGACCAAACCCAAGGACGAAAAGCCGCAAAAACTCACTCCTGAAGAAGAAGCAGCGCGCCTTGCCGCAACGCTCGGATACGCCATGCAACTGGAATATCTTGGCAGAGCGCATGAAAATCAGGCCCCCAGCGTCGTCAGTTCCTGGATCGCCGATATGGACCTCAAACGGCTTGCCAAAAGCGAGCAAAGCCCCAGTGTTGAGGTTGCCGTGCTGTTGACCAAGAATCAGCTCAACGACCTCAGCGCCCAGATAAAGGCCATCATCGACAGCGGCGAACGCACCAAAAAAACGGATTCCCGCGACTTCTTCCAGGGTGTGCTTTCCGCATCAACCCGCATGGCGCGCGACCCCAACATGCCCACGCAGGGCAAAAGCCTTGCTGAACTGGGCGTTCTGGCCGAATTTCTTGATGGTCTGCCCTACAAAAGCGACATCATGCTTCTGCGTGAAGAAGACTGGTACCGCATGAGCGTGGGTGAGCAAACGGCCTTCATCAACCGGCTCAAGTCCCGTCTGGCCCGGTATGAAGAATATGACCGCGACAGGGCCAACTGGGAAAGCTTCGGGCAGCCCAACCCCGGCGACTGGGTGTACCGCGTGCCCCTGAGCATGCTGCCCTAAAAGGATCGGCATGAATGATCTGGTTTTTTCATTGCGCAATGTGGGCAAAAGCCGTCCCGGCGCGGATGGCTTTCGCCTGCGTATAGACGGCCTTGATATTGCCCGGGGCAGTTTGCAGGCCCTGGTGGGGCCCAGCGGCTGCGGCAAGAGCACCGCGCTGGATCTGCTGGCCGGCATTCTGCGTCCGGATGCGGGAGAGGCTGCAGGTGCGGCGCGGATGAAAAGTCCGGTGCTGGCGAAAAGTGCGCAGGCCGTGGAGACACCTTCAGGACGCGAACGCCGCTTTCTGTTCAGTCCCGCCCCTGATGCGAACAACGACATGCTGGAAAAATGGCGTGATAAAGACCTGAACGCCCTGGCCCGCCTGCGGCAACGTCACCTTGGCTATGTGCAGCAAACGGGCGGTCTGCTGCCCTTTCTGACTGCCCGTGACAATATCATGCTGCGTTGCGGCAGTCTGGGTTGCGCGACAGAGCGCAGCCAGCAGATACAGGGCATTGCGGATGGCCTCGGCATTGGACGCCTGCTTGAACAATACCCTGCCACCCTTTCCGTGGGCGAGCGCCAGCGGATTGCCATTGCCGCCGCCTTGGCGCATGCGCCCGAAATGGTGCTTGCGGACGAACCCACGGCGGCCCTTGATCCCATGCATGCGCGCAATGCCCTGCGGATTTTCGCAAACTTGGCCCAAAAGATGAACATTACCGTGCTTATGGTGACGCACAGTCTTGAAATGGCTGTGGAAGCGGGCTTCAGTCCCATCCGGGTGGCGCTCGACCAGGGCGGGGCTGGTGCCATATCCCGCATCGATCACAGGGTGGAAGACAGCCCCGTTGCTCCCGACCTCGAACAGCAAGGAGCACGGCCATGAGCAACCGCACAGCCCCTGTGCGCCGCGCCAGGACGCTGAGGCAGATGTTGCGCCTCTCCTGGCGGGATTACGCGTATGAAAAGCTGCTCTCGGCCTGCGCGATTCTTGGCCTGGCCGCCGTGCTCACTCCTCTGCTGGTTCTCTATGGCGTCAAGTTCGGGGTGATGCAGACCCTCACGGACAGACTGCGCAGCGAACCGCGCACCCTTGAGATTTCTCCTGTGGTCAGCGGACGTTTTTCAATGAACTACCTCGACGAGCTTGCCGCGCATCCCGACGTGGCCTTTGTACTGCCGCGCACGCGCTCCATTGCCGCCACCATGGATCTTGTGGCGGGCCAGGGCACAGACCGCACAACCCTTGTGGTTTCACTGGAGCCCACGGGTACGGGCGATCCGCTCCTTCAGCGCTATGGCGCGGCCTCACCCGTCATGCCCGAACATCCCGACAAAGAGCCCATCGGCGTGTCCTTGTCGGCTTCGGCTGCTGAAAAGCTCCATGCAGCCATGGGCGACACCATCACGGGCCGTGTGGAACGCCGCTATGCCGGGCAAATGCAAAGCGTGCGCGTTCCCTTGCGCGTTGTGTCCGTTCTGCCCCTTGCGGCGCAGCAGAAGGATGTGGCTTTCATTCCGCTGCCCCTGCTGGAAGCTACGGAAGACTACCGCGATGGCCGCGCCGTGCCCGAGCTTGGCACAAACAATGGGTGGACTGGCGAAGCCCGCCCGCAGGAGGCCCGCCTGTACCCCGGTTTCAGGCTGTACGCCAGAGATCTCGATGCCGTCATGCGCCTGCGTCAGGGATTTGCGCAGCAAAAGCTCGACGTGTACACCCATGCGGAAGAGATTGAACAGATCAACAGCCTGGCTCGTGCCCTGAATCTTGTTTTTGCCCTCATTTGCGCCGCCACGGCAGCCGGATTTCTGGCCTCCACCACAAGCAGCACCCTGGCCAGCGTTAAACGCAAGGAACGCACGCTCGGCCTGCTGAACCTGGCAGGCTTCACCACTGGCGAGCTCATGTTGCTGCCCCTGACCCAATCCCTGCTTACCGCCCTGCTGGGCACAGCTCTGGCTTCGGGTCTGTACGCTCTGGCGGCCCTGGCCATAAACCAGCTTTTCAGTTCCAGCCTCAGCGGTATGGAACAGGTCTGCCGTTTGTTGCCGCAACATTTTCTGCTGGCCTTCGCCGCCGTGGCAGGCCTTGCCCTGGCGGCAGCCCTTGGGCCTGCCTTGCGGGCCGCGCGCATAGAACCTTCGGAGGTTATCCGTGAAGTATAGGTACTGCCGTCAGGCAACCCTACCCCTGTTCAGCCTGATCCTGCTTTGCGGCCTGTTTTGCCTTACGGCATTGCCGTCTCCGGCCCATGCGGCACTGGCCCGCAAAGGCGAACTCAGCATGGGGGATGCCACTAATCCCAAACCTGCTGATGACGACATCATACTGCCCATGCCCTGCAACCTGACCATGGCGTTCAAGCTGGTGGCGGTGCCGGCCAAGGGGCTGCTGTGGGACATGCCCATGCGGCCGGGCATTGACGACAGCGCCAATGCCGACCGTGCTTTTTATGACCGCCGGTACAACACTGCTCTTTCCGGGGCGTTTTCACTTGAAGATCTGCCGCCGGACTGGCGCACGCTGGCCCCCAAGGGGCAAAACTATTTTTATCTTGTCGCCAAATACGAGGTTTCCAACCTGCAATGGCAGACCGTCATGGATAGCGCCTGTCCGGCAACGCAGCCTCCCGCGGCCGAAGCCGCAAAACCCGTTACCGACATAAGCTGGTACGCGGCCGTGGACTTTACGCAAAAATACACGGCCTGGCTTTTGCAGAACTCGCCCCAGTCGTTGCCGCGCTTTTCAGGCGACAGCCGCAACGTGGGCTTTGTGCGCCTGCCCACGGAAACGGAATGGGAGTATGCCGCGCGCGGCGGCCACATGGCGGGCAGCCAGCAGCTTTTGCAGGAAGACTTTTTTGCCTTGCCCCCAGGGGCCAATAAAGAGGACTACGCCGTGTACCGGCCCGAAGGGTCCGCCCGCGTCGAAGACACCGCCAACATAGGGTCACGAAAGCCCAATCCCCTTGGAATTTACGATACCGCAGGCAATGCCGCGGAGATGGTGCTGGACGCCTTTCGCTTTTCCCTGGCTGGCCGCCTGCACGGCTCAGCTGGCGGCTTTGTGCGTAAGGGCGGCTCATTTCTTTCCGGCGAGGCCGAAATTTTGCCCGGCCGCCGTGAAGAAACTCCGTTCTTTATGGCCGATGGCCCTGCGCACGCGCGTGATATGGGTTTTCGGCCGGTTATTTCAGGCATTAATACACCAGGCGGCAGCCGCCCGCAGGAATTGCAGGCAGAATGGAGCAAGGCTGGCGAATCAATGACCGCCGCTGGCTATGACACGCAGGCCGCACGCAACCCGCTTGAGGAACTCGACCGCCTGCTTGTGTCCGCCCCCAATGACGCGGTGAAGAAAAACCTTCAGGAACTGCGCAATACCATTAAAGAAAACAATATCATGCTTGAGCGACAAAAACAGCTTGAGGCGCAGTCGCTCTTACGCACCGGCGTATACATGACTGAAACCATCCGCAATTACTCCAGCAGGCGCAAGTCGCTGCAATCACAGTTTGAGAGCATGCAACGGGACAGCAAGACGGCCAAGGGGGCCGAGCTTGAAAAACTGCGCCAGATAATGGATAATGCCCACAGAGGGCTTGTCATGCTGGATACCAGCCTGGACAAGTCTTTGTCCTTTTATCGCAGCAAGGTGGAGGACGGCGCGCAGTTGCCCCAGGAAACACTGGCAGCTGCCTATGACTCCCTGAGCAAAGACTTCAGCGGCAGTGATCCCTTCAACGAAAACATGCGACGCAACCTTGAGTTGTACCGCAAGCATGTAGACTTGTTTCGCAAAAACAAGGTTCTGTCGCGTGACGTCATGCAAAAGGAAATTTTGGAACGTCGCTTTCAGTAGCCAAAGGAGTTTTTATGGCTGATAAAATGCGCATTGGGTGGATTGGCACTGGCGTTATGGGTTTGTCCATGGCGGGGCATCTGCAGGCCGCAGGCTATCCCCTGACCGTATACAACCGCACCCGCGCCAAGACCGAACCGCTGCTTGCCAAAGGGGCGCAGTGGGCCGATACCCCGCGTGAAGTAGCGGCCAAATCCGATGCGGTCTTTACCATTGTGGGCTATCCCCGCGATGTGGAAAGCGTGATTCTTGGCGAAAACGGCGTACTGCAGGGTCTGGCCCCAGGTGGCCTTGTTTGCGACATGAGCACGTCCAGCCCCGTTCTTGCAGAACGTATTGCCGTGGTAGCCCTTCAGCAGGGCTGCGTTTCTTTGGATGCTCCCGTGACGGGCGGCGACATCGGCGCCCGCAACGCAACCCTCTCCATCTTTGTGGGTGGCGACAAAGAGGGGTATGAAAAACTTGAACCCTGCTTCAAGGCAATGGGCAAGAACATTCTGCACTGCGGCGCGGCCGGTTTTGGACAAAAGGCCAAACTTGCCAATCAGGTAGCCGTTGCTGGCGTCATGTTCAGTGTGTGCGAATCATGCTTTTTCGCACAGGAATCTGGCCTTGACGTGGCCAAGTGGCTGGAGCTGGTGGTGCAGGGCGCTGCCGGCAGCAAGGCGATGGATACCCTGGGTCGCCGCATCCTTAATAATGATTTCAATCCGGGCTTTTTCATCAATCATTTCATTAAAGACCTCGGCCTCTGCCTTGACGAATGCCGCCGCATGCAGATTGTGCTGCCCGGTATAGGCCTGGCTGAACAGCTGTACCGCAGCATGCAGGCCAGAGGTCAGGGCGACTTGGGCACCCAGGCGCTTATTGACTGCCTTGCCACCCTTTCCGGCAAGCAGTGGCGCTCGCACAGCTAGAACAGCCTTTTCCCGCCCGGCGGCATTGTCTGCCGGGCGGTCTCGCCTGCATGACGCGTCTGCGCCCCCTCTCCCTGGGCGAACCAGTCCGTGGAGGCCGCCATGATCCTGAACATTCCACAAAACCCCTTGCAGGACCCTGAACTGGAGTCCTACCGTTCCTTTCTGCTGGCACGAAGCGACAGGTTCACTACTGAAATAGAGCGAATAAAAAGCCTCCACGGTTCCTTGCGCTCGTATGCCAACCTGCACGCCACTCTTGGAGTACATGAGGCCAAAGACGTCTCGGGACAGCCCGTATGGCGTCTGCGCGAATACATGCCCAATGCAGCCGCGGTATGGTTGACCACAGACAAGCTCAACTTTCAGCGCCATGCGCGCTACCAGTATCAGCGCGACAATGACGGTTTTTTTGAACTCATCCTGCCGCAGGAGGCCTTGCAGCACGGCACCTATATGGAATTGCGCGTCCAGGCCGATGAATCCGCTGCCGAAGACGCGCAAACCCGCGCCCTGCGCAGGGTGCCCGCCTTCGCCCATTGGGTTGAGCAGGACAAGACCATGCCGGGTCAATGGTGCGCCCGCCACTGGCAGCCGGATGCGCCGTTTCGCTTCAAGCACCGCAGACCGCGCCTGGAGGCCTTCCCCCGGATTTATGAGGCGCATGTGGGCATGGCGCAACCAGCCCTGAACCGCAGCGCCGACAGTGTAGGCAGCTATGCCGGTTTTACACGACATCTTCTGCCCCGCATCCGTGAATGTGGCTATACCGTTGTGCAGCTTATGGGCATCCTTGAGCACCCCCTGTACCGATCTTTCGGGTACCAGGTCAGCAGCTACTTTGCGCCTTCGTCGCGCTATGGCACGCCGGACGAATTCAAGGCTCTGGTTGACGCTGCGCACGGGCTTGGCCTTGCGGTTGTGCTCGACATTCCGCACGGGCACGCCTGCCCCAACACCGAGCAGGGCTTGGTGCAGTATGACGGAAGCAATTACTTTTTCACCAGCCAGCTTAACCAGTGGGGAACGCCATCATTTGACTTCAGCCAGGAGATGGCGCGACGGTTCCTGCTTTCCAACTGCCGGTACTGGCTTGAAGAATTCAGGATCGACGGCTTTCGCTTTGATGCCGTGGGCAACATTCTGTACAGAGATCATGGCAGGGATGACGATTTCATCCACGTCAGCCATTGCTTTTATGATCGCGTGGGCCTGCCGCGCACCAATGAAAAGGGTGAGCTTTATCTGTGCCTCGCCAACACGCTTATTCACCAGCTTCACCCCTCCGGCCTTTCCATTGCGGAAGAGTTTTCTGGCATGCCGGGTCTGACCTGCCAGCCGGAAGACGGTGGGCTCGGTTTTGACTATCGCTTTGCCATGGGCATACCGGACTACTGGGGTAAATGTGTTGAAGAGCCGCGCGACATGGGCAGCCTGTGGTACGAAATGACCAATTACCGCCCTTATGACCGCACCATCAGCTATGTGGAGTGCCACGACCAGTGCATCAATGGCGAGGATGCCATGATATGGCGACTGCTCGGCAATCGCATGCACAGCCACATGTCTGTTTTTACGGATGACTGGCACGTGTCGCGCGGTCTTGCCTTTTATCGGCTCATGCGGCTTATCACGCTGGCGACGGCCGATGCGGGCTATCTGAACTTTATGGGCAATGAATTCGGGCATCCCGAATGGCTGGACGCAGAGGCTTACGCCCACAGGCAGTGGCATCTGGCCGATGCACAGGACCTCAGGTACAGCCTGCTGGCGGCCTGGGACAAGGCGCAAATGCTGCAACTTGTCCGCCAGCACCTCGAGAGCTTTTGCCAGAAGCCCATGTTCCGCTTTATTCATGAAGAAAAGCGCCTGCTGGCCTTTGAACGCGGCCAGCTCCTTTTCGTATTTAACTTTCATGAACTTGAGGCGCAAAAATCCCTGACCTTTGCCGTCACCCCCGGCAAGTATGAGGAGATGATGAGCTCTGACGAAAAACGCTTTGGAGGGCACGGCAACCTTGATGTTGAAGGGCAGGTAACGGAACATTTTACCACCCCGCTGCCAGACAGGCAGGAAGGCGATATCCATCTGTATCTGCCGCCATTAGTGGGACTTGCCCTGCTTCGCAAAAAATAATTTAGAAAATGTGTTGACAGACCAAATGGTTCAGCGTAGTTATCTTCTTCGCGTCGGGATGTAGCGCAGCCTGGGAGCGCACTTGAATGGGGTTCAAGGGGTCGAAGGTTCAAATCCTTTCATCCCGACCAGAGATTTAAAAGGGAATTCATGTTTTCATGAATTCCCTTTTCTCGTTTGGGCGATGGGGGCCTGAGGAAACATGACACAAGCCTGTGGCGCGCTTGAATGGCATTCAAGAGGCCGTCAGTTCAATTCTGTCCAGCTCCACCAGATATCTTAAAACCCCCGATCATCACATCGATGGTCGAGGGTTTTTGGCGTGTGCACGGCGTTAGAAATTCTATTCAAAATCACTTTTTTCCTGGTTGCCTGAGGTTTCCACATGGGAATAACTTGTGCAAACAACTGTTCGACGTTCCCGCAGGCGCTCAGGCAAACTACCAGATCCATTGGGGCTTTGAAAGCCAATCTGCGCTGCCACGCGGGGTTAAGCTAGTTTTTGGTAAAGAGAAGGATTGTAGATTTTCATTAGCTGCAGAGCGTTAAGAGAAAAACGACCGCGTACTTGGAACTGTTTACGTTTGTTGCTCCCCGCAGATCCGGCACGTGAGGGCTTTTCCCCCAGGGGGGAAGCCGTTATCATTAACGCCTTTTGTTACGGCTTCCCAAATAATATGTACCTGTCGATTGTAAATCCTATAAGAGCCGTCACTCCGAAAAAACACAAGAGGCGAATAATGTATTCTGTTTTTTGTGAACACGAAAATTTTACAGCAAAAGAAAGGCATGCTGCAATATATACAATACAGTATATTAATAGCATGATGAAAGACTCTGATCCGCCAGCAAATTCTTCACCATGAAAGCGTGGAACCTGTGAAGCTGACATCATGAAAAACTGAGAACCAACTATAGCGCTTATACAAAAACTAAAAATACCAATAAAAAATTTTTTCATTACCGCAGCTCCCAAATAAGAATTTTTTTTGAGCCAGCAAGATCAGAATATTGAAGGCGGCCTAGGTCAATTGAACCAACCCCTAAGCCGAACCGGAGAATATTCATAGCAGCAGAAGGGGCTGAGGTAATGGGAAATCTTGAGCCATTCCATAAATCTATATGATCGCCGGAAGGATATCTTTCACCTTTGCGGAGCCAGTAATCTTTGAAAAAAATCACTCCTGTCTTCCCATTTGCCTTCTCCTGCCAATCTGTTCCTGTAATATCGGTTGGGGCAGGCCAGTTTGCCAAGTATCGTTTGTTGAGCCAGTTTGCGAGTTCTTCGGCGCGGAGAGCATGCTTTTCATCCTTATGCAGTCCGCATGTTGCTCCTCTGTATGTTTTAAATGATGCGCCACATCTTTGAAGGGCAACCGCGACACGAATGGCACATTGATCTTCATATGTATTTTCGTCGCAGGGATAGCCTGTAGGAAAATTACCCCATAGCTCACTGAACGAAATGATTTTTTTGGGTTCTTTGACTTGTGAACCTTCTTTGAGATTCGTCAGCATGCTATTTTTGCGGTTTGGCATATAAGCAACTCCTTTATTCTGCGCCCTTGAGTACGGCCTCTTCACCCCAGTATACTGTCAAGAGTTGTTTGCCTTGTGTGCTTATTCGGGGAGTTTTTCCTCCGTTGTCGGTTCGCCCCATATAGGTTCTACCGTCCTCAGTTTCAATAAAAAATGGATAATAATGAATGGGCTTACCAGTTGTGGCATCAATAGCGATGATTTGTTCATCGTATTGCCCGTCGAATGGCCCAGCATATGGAATTCGCTCCTCCTGAGAGTTTGCCGCAGCACTTCGGGCAATCAGTTTTGCTCCACAAGAAACCAAATCCCCATTGCGGGCAATCGGCTTTTGATCATCGAACGCTTCTGGAGCGCCACTGACAATATGATGCGTTCCTTTGCATTTTGGGCAGGATACCCTGTCTCCTACTCTGGCTATTGGTATGTCTTCATAAAACGTATTTTCAGACCCGGTAAGCACCTTGCCGCCGTGCGTTGTAGAGTCTCCAACTCGGATAACTTCTTCGTTTTCAATCGTCCAGACCATGGCTTATTTCCTGAGAAGAGATTTTTAAAAATATGTACGCACCCTGGTTAAGGTAAATTAACAAAAACTTATCTTGGTCAGGAGTTAATAATCAATGTGTTGTTGAAGGCGATAATGTTATGCAATCAATTATATAGTAGTTGGTAAGGTTATCTTCGAACGCTGTAAAAACTCCCCATTTAATTGTGCTCCTACACTTCTTAGGCTACTCTAATCGAATAGTATGCCTTGCCCCTTGGCATAAAAATAGTGAGGGACACAATGGGAACTGCTCAAATTGCAGAATTAATCAGTGGGAAAAAGCTTTATCAAATAAGAGCACGTGAAGCCCTGCCCGTACTGACTAGGCAAGCACACTCTGCACAAACTATTTTTTATTCAGACCTTGCAGCAGAGTTGAAAATTCCAAATCCACACAACTTAAATTACGTTCTTGGTTGTATTTGATTGAAAATTCAATCAAATACCCGCCTGTAAAACGCATTTTGCGTTTTCAATTTCGATTTTGACCGGAATTTTTAAATATAATTATCGGAAATTACAGAATAAGTTCTTTTTAAAATTTAACATCTCCATTCTTGCCTAATCATTTCAATATATTAAATCAAATACAAACCGACTGTGTACATATAATATTAACTAATATGCTGATATCTAATACAAACTTGACATTAGAGGCTTGCCATGAACAATCCAAATCATCCCAAGCTCGGTTCATCAATACTTGTTCAACCCATCAGAGAATTGACCCATATTCAATCCATCAAAAAAATCCTCGCATCAAAACCCCGTGACCTTCTCCTTTTCACTATGGGCATCAACAACGGAATCAGAACCGGAGACCTGCTCAAACTCAAAATCTCAGACATCAAATCCGTCAAACCAAATCAGGCCATACAAATCAAAGAATCCAAGACCGGAAAGACCAATACCCTATTCATTAACAGGGAGGTCTACAAAGCCCTCAGAGGACATCTGGACGCATTAAACCCCAAAGATGATGGTTATCTCTTCGCCTCAAAAAAAGGCGCTCAGAAGCCTCTACAGATTCAAACCGTTAACCGCATGATTAAATCATGGTGTTGGGCCATCAATTTACCCGGAAATTACGGCGCTCACTCCCTGCGGAAAACCTTTGGGTACATTCAAAGGACAAAATTCGGTGTCGGATTCGAAATTCTCTGCAAACGGTTTAACCATTCATCACCAGCCGTGACCATGCGATATCTCGGCATTGAGGATGCCGAGGTGCTAGAAATCCTCACACACGAAATCTAATCGGGGTATACAAAATGTATATGAATGTATTCAAACGGATA
Source organism: Desulfovibrio simplex (assembly GCF_055387835.1). Taxonomy (NCBI): domain Bacteria; kingdom Pseudomonadati; phylum Thermodesulfobacteriota; class Desulfovibrionia; order Desulfovibrionales; family Desulfovibrionaceae; genus Desulfovibrio; species Desulfovibrio simplex. The sequence goes on along the minus strand of NZ_AP042377.1, from coordinate 1,056,507 downwards.
GGGCGTATATTTTTAATGATTTTAGGGCAATGGCTGGCTTGGCTTAGGGATTCCGGCCCTTTTATGGCATTCAAGTGCGCTCCCAGGCTGCGCTACATCCCGACGCGAAAAAGATAACTACGCTGAACTGCCCCGTCTGCAAACCTTTAAAGCAATCACTGTTAATTTTTCCTCAATGATCACAAATTCTTTCTGCATCAGCAACCATTGCATCGACCATCTCTCCCGGTGCAACTCCTAAAGCCTGGGCTATTTTCACCAGCAGGTTCAGGCTAGGCGCGCGGTAGCCAAGTTCTAAAGAAGATATATAGCTCTTCGAAATCCCAACCTGATCTGCAAGCTCTTGCTGTGACATACCAGCTGCATCACGATACCGCCGAATCACCGCTGGCATAAAAGTTTTAGCCAATCTATCTTCATCAAAGTTCTTTTTCATGCCTTCTGATACATCGCCTCTTTACAAATACGACCTACTATTGTAGGTCAATTGACTACCAATGGTAGGTCGAGACTATAATCAAAAGCTGTGAGGATAGCGTGGAAAATCTGACTTTTGACGAACAAATGGAACGCATAAAGCTCATTACTGGCAAAAAAACGCAGGGTGAACTGGCGGAATTACTTGGGATCAAGCAATCTTCCATTTCTGACGCAAAGCGGCGTGGAAGTATTCCGGCTAATTGGCTGATTATACTTCTGCGGCTCATTTGCGCGAATCCCGAATGGATTTTAACTGGCGACGGGCACCTATTTGTTTCATTTTCTTCCATCAAGCCGCTGTATAAAACGGAGGACGAAAGGGCTGACTACAAGGCAAAAGAAAAGTTGTTGCGTCAGGTTCCTTCAAAAATGCTGGCTGATGAGCTGGTGCGCAGAATTTCCCACTCGTGAACAGATATGCCATTCAAATACCACTATGCCATTTTCACTGAACGGCCGCACATCGATATTTTCTCCCGCAACTGCGTTCTCCCCTGTTGAGGGTATGCTACTGCTTGATTAGTGCCCATACACTGCTCTTTTTTGATTACGTACGATAAATCATCAAAAAAGAAGCCGCTTGGAGCCTCTTTACTATTTGCCTTGAATTTTACTAAGCACGCTAGCAAGATGGATTCGCATTGATCGCAAGGCCAAAACCGGGCCTACTACCGACTGCGCCTAAAGACGCTGGCTTTCACTGCGTTCAAGCCCAGTGCCCTTGTCGCCTTGGCTACCCCTTGAAGGGGTCTTGATACTCGCGCGTACTCAACTTATCTTACAAAATATCATGCTTCTCCTGCTGCTGGATATATTTTCTGATCGTTGCCTCGTTGAGTCCGACTGTGCTGACGTAGTATCCTTCGGCCCAAAACTTTCTGTTGCCGAACTTATACTTAAGGTTTGCGTGCTTATCAAAGATCATCAATGAGCTTTTGCCTTTCAAATACCCCATAAAACTCGACACACTAATCTTTGGCGGGATACTCACCAGCATGTGGATATGGTCTGGCATCAAATGCCCTTCTAAAATCTCTACCCTTTGTACTTACAAAGACTTTGCATAATTTTTTTATGCTGTCGCGCAACTGCGCGAATATTATTTTCCTTCGATACTTAGGTGTAAACACTGTATGATATTTACACAGCCATTTTGTGTGAGCTAAATTGGGGGCCTTGGTTCCCATAACAAAAACACCCTTCTTTAAAAGTTACGATGGTCTTGAACAACTTCATCGTACAGGAAGGGTGTTTTTGTGTGTATAACACTTTGTCCCCACCCGCATAGCGTGTGGTTCTCTGTTTCGCGCGCTGGCGCGCTCAACTGGCTAAAGCCACAATAGAAAACCCCCCGCTATTGCTATGACCCCCATCAGGTAGACAAAGCAAAAAAGCCCCACTAGGCTTAACCTTTGAAAACATGATGGGGGTCTTTTATGGCCGACGGTAAGAAGACTACATATTCAGCTTCGTTCAAGGAAGAAGCCGTAAAGCTTTTTCTTAAGGGTGGACGTAGCTATCGGCAACTTTGTGAAGAATTGGGAATCAAGGATAAAAAGACTCTTCGAGAATGGGTTGCCAAGATTAACTCTGGTGAATCGTTGGAAGATGGCCGCGGTAAAAGTAGCCATGCGGAGCATCGTGGGCGACCAAAAACGAAGTTTTCATCTGTAGAAGAAGAACTTGCTTATGTAAAAGCAGAGCGAGACTATTTAAAAAAGTTGTATCGCTCCCGATTCGGGCACGAATGGGGAGCGCACCCAAAAGAGTTTTTTTCCAAATAATTGATGCGATGCGTGCTCATTCATCTTTGGAAACATTATTACACTTTTCTGGATTATCTAGATCCGGTTATTACAAATGGAGGATGGCAATCTCCAGGGTGAATAGTGAGGCCGACATTACAGCCCATATTAAGGCTATCCACTCCATGCGGCCATTTTATGGTTATCGCCGCATAACGGTGGCCTTACTCCGTGAAGGTTTTGCCGTGAACCACAAACGTGTTTATCGGCTTATGCGCAAGCTCGGCATCCAGTCTGTTATTCGCAAAAAGCGTCGTTACTTTGGTAAATCTGGCAGCACAGTGTTTCCGAATCTGCTTGAACGTAACTTCAAAGTTCAACTCCCCAACAAGAAGGTTGCGACAGATATAACCTATTTACCCACAACTAGCGGCTTCATTTATCTGTCTGTAGTGCAAGACTTGTGCACTAACGAAATCGTCGCTCACGCCCTCTCATCCCGAAATGACCTTGCTCTTGTGCTCGCCACATTCGACAAACTTCGGGCAATGCGAGGCGCGGTAGTGCATTCAGATCAAGGATTTCAATACACTCACAAATTGTATTGTAACCAGCTTGAAAAATTACAACTTCAGGGAAGTCATTCTCGCAAAGGCAATTGCTTGGACAATGCATGCGTTGAATCGTTCTTTTCGCATTTGAAGGCTGAAGTTTTTCTCAAAAATTCAGTGCAAGGCAAAGAAGAAACGAGCGCTCTGATTGAAGAGTACATACGTTTCTACAACACCAAACGATTTCAAAAAAGACTCGGCCAGCTTTCCCCGGTGGAGTACCGGGAAAAGCTGGCCGCTTAATCATCGCCCCTGGGGCCTTTTTAACTGTCTACTTGACGGGGTGCAGACCATATGCGGGTGGTTCTCTGTTTCGCGCGCCGGCGCGCTCAACTGGCTAACGCCATAACGCGATGCAGAAATCTTGACTCACTAAAAGCCAATCCGGACACTGAAGGAAGCAGCATGTGGAGCTTCTATCGACTGAAGTAGCGTTCTACTCCATATCCTGAGGAGTAGTGCGTGGTGCGACTAGGGCTCTATGTGAAGGAATGGCCCAATGGAACTCTGCATAAAGTCAAAAAATCGGGAACAGTGGGACAGATTCGTCAAACCAAGGGGGAATACAATGCCCACACTGAAGTGCCCTGCGTGCGGCAGTACTCTCTCAAATCAGGAAGATGGAGGCCGGAAATTCGCGCTATGTTACGGCTCGCTGCACTCTCGCGCAGGCTTAAAACATTTAATCTTTTTCAAGGCTAACATGGATTAATGTATAGAATTTTTATAATCCGCAAAGGCGTTAGACGGCACTTGGCGGTCTCTCATCTGCAGCGTTTGTCAAAAATGCTCCGTCGGAATTGAAACTACCAATTGCCGCTTAACATGACGTCCAAATTTGACGACCTGCTACATGTTCCAGAGGACTTTTCAAAAGTCAGTATAGGCCGATGTTTGGCAATGCGTCGGCAGGCAGCGGCTGACCCCCAAAATTTGAATCAAGACCGACATGTCGGCCTGCACCTAGCAAAGGCGACCCCGGCCCCGGCCGAAAAGACTCCTCACCGCGTACCGGCCATGCCACAGCCAGCACACAGAAGACACGACATTTCAATGCTTGGTAAAAACTTTAGTTACACTTACCTGGCCGTAAAGGGAGCTGGGGCGGAAGGGCTCATGACAATCGGCGCTTCATAGATGCGGTATTCTGGATCATGCGAACGGGAGCGCCCTGGCGGGACCTGCCGCCAGATTTCGGCGGCTGGAGTACCCCCCCATGGGCGCTTTATCCGCTGGCGCGATAATGGCGTGTGGGAACGATTAGTTGAGATTTTGATTGATAAGCCGGTTTTGAGAGGTTGCTGATCGACGCCAGCCATTGCAAAGTCCCCTCCCGCGCGGCTGAAGCCAAGGGGGGCAATCAGGATATGAGGCGCACAAATGGAGGTTCAACACAAAACTGCATCTGGCCGTGGATTCGCATGCTATGCCGCTCAGGGCTATTATTGGCGGATTGTACGCAGACGATGGCGCTGATTGATGGATTTACAGATACGAGGCATTCCAAGGGCACCCGTAAGAGCGGCAGCCTGCACAGTGATTATGACGCTGCCACAGACCTGTCTGACGTGCATGCCTGAACAAGCCGTATGCCGCAGCCACCATTGAAGTATTCTCTTCTTTATGCAACCACAGGCCCATAGCCACGATGGTCTGACACAGCATAATCTTCCCTGAAACAGCGCCAGCATTTTTTCATCACGGTCATAAAAGCGTTATCCAGCGTAGTTGCATCTGGCCAGAGACCTTATTTATCCTCAAGAAGCTGCTCAACGGGGATCATCCGGTCACGGACGAGATTTTCTGGCAGGTATACCATGCCGCATTTCGGGCATCGCGGCACCTCGGCCGAAAATGTATGCCTGAGGTAGCTGAAGTTGGTTTTTACCAACTGTAGCGGTAAGTTGCATGCATGGCACAATCGCTTGTCGGACATGATCGCCCCTTACCCCTGCGGGTTGTCTTCTATGGTCATGCGGTGGCTGTACACGTTATGGATAATTGCAACATCGCCCTCAGTGGCATACTCCACCCAGCAGGTCATCAGTCCCAGTGTCTTGTGCCCTGTGAAGCGACCCGTCTCGGGGTCGATCACCTTTTTTCCTGTACGTTCACAGTGATCGACAACCTGGGCCACTTCTTCCTCAAGGATATGCTGCCATTCTATTTTATCCCTGATCTCCCTGGTAAAGACCATCTGCATGTCAGGTCCGCCTTGTGGCTTTGGGGTGCGGGCCTGCCCGCCCATGTTTTCGTAATAATTTCTGAGCCATATTCTGTTGCGACGCCGTTCGCTGATTGTGGGCGGTCTGCGGAACGGGGAATTGCCCGTGAAGACCAGGTCGAGCACATGCCTGCAGGCTTTGCCGTTGGCGGCAAAACTATCGCGACAGTTGGTGCAGTATGTGATGTACTCCCGGTCGGCCAATGCGGCCCGCCGCGCTGCGACGTCACGCGCGAATTCCGGCTTGACGGCATGCGTCTGTCCGCCGAACCCGCAGCAGCGGGCCAGTGGGCCACCTACAGCGAGTTCATGCACCGTAAATCCCATCTGTACGACCAGGGCTCTGATATCCTTTTGCAAATCGGGATCATCGCGGCTGGAGCAGGGGTCATACACGGAGATGTCCTGGCCGCCACAAGACTGAACGCGGCTGATCGGCAGATCAGGCATGTTGGCCAACATCTGAAAAAGAGAACCGCACCGTGCCTCAGGAAAATAGTGTAAAAATGTCTTACGGCACGTAGGACACGCCAGCACCAACCGGGGCTTGCCAAGACTGAGCCAGGTCTGGCGCACGAAATCCAGAGCCGTATCGCGGAGGCGTTCATTCCCCGCCCATTCAGCAGGCACGCCACAGCAGCCCAGCAACAGAGCCGTGCGTGGATACTGCGTTTGCAGGGCCGTACAGGTGGCAGTGACATAGGCTGGATCTGAAGCGCCAAGCTGACAGCCTGGAAAGAACAGATACTCGACCGGATGGTCAGTGCATGGCTTGTACAGCAGAGACGCCGGGCCATTGGAAAATTCCATATCCCTGAGCCAGAAGTCATGATAGGCCGGGGGCAGCGCCTTATCCAGGTGCAGGCTGCGCCGCGCCTCAAGAAGGCACTGTTCCATGTCCACATGTTCCGGGCAGACTTTTTTGCAAAGACCGCATTGGAGACAGGAATTCAGCAGCTTCATCCCCACGCGCTGGGTGATGTTTTCTCTCGGTCCCAGGGACGATATGGCGTCCTGTACCATTTTTGGGGGATACGTGCGGAAAGTTTGCATAAGATCGCACTGGTCATGGCACAGGGAACAGTTGCAGCGTTGGCAGCGCTGGCTTTCAGCCTGTACCACTTCGGGGCTGAGATCCCCTTCATTCATGGTCCTGGGGGCTGACGACAAGGGCATCTGGTAAAAAACCTTGCGTACCGGGGACTTCATAAAGGTTTCAGGCACTCCGTCCATGGCGCCGCACTGAAGAAACTTTTCAATGGAATAAGATGCCCGGATGCCATGCTCAATGGCCTCAATAGGAGTATGGCCCAATATTTCGCCGCCCACAAAGATCCCTGTTTGCGTTGATCCCAGAGAGTTGCCATCAAGCCCCTTAAGCAAGCCGAAGTCCTCTCCCCCCCCGCCAGTGGCCACATATATGGCATCTGCCTTCAGCGCGCTCAGGTTTTTCACCTCTGTAGAAAAGAACATGCCGCACTCCACCTCTGAAAACTGCAAGGCAATCTCTTTCAGATAGACCTCTTCGTGCATGAGACGGCGCAAGGCTCCCCCTGGCTGCTTTTCCCTTTCATACATAAGGACGCGGTAGTTGCGCGAAGCCAGCTTCAAGGCGCAACTCAATCCGCTGAGCCCTGCGCCTACGACTGCAACGGTGTGGGGTTTTACAGGAACATTGAAGGAGATGGGGGCGGAGTTTTTTGTATGCGCCACACAGGCAGCCTCAACAGATCTGAGCAGAATCTCCTGCCCAGCGCCGCGCCGCACACAGGCTTCGCGGCAGGGTTCATGACAAATGGAGCTGACAATGGCGGGAAAAAGCACATGATTGCGATAAAGCCTGTAGGCGCTGGTAAAATTTTTTTTCTGCACCTTGTCCATAAGCGCCCGCACATCCACACCCAGCGGACACGCGCAGGAACAGGGGGGAGGACAGTCGCGAAAACAGCCTTGGGAAAATGCCTTGAAGTTTTCTATCGTCATAAATGCCGTCCGTTTGGCATGACAAAATATCGAAGTCCTGTTCTGCCTGAGGTGCCCCGTGCCCTCCGCAATCGAGCGGAGGGCTTTGCCGGGAGTCGCAGCCGGCCGGAGCAACCATTTGGTCAGGACATTTTGACAACGGCCTTTATAGTACGGCCTTTTTCGCTGTCCTCTATGGCCTGGTTGATTTGTTCAAAGGGATAAAACGTAATCAGCTTGTCCAGAGGAAAACGCCCCTGACGGAACAAGGCAATCAACCTGGGCAGAAAGCGTTTGGGCACGCAGTTGCCCTCAACGGCGCCCATGATGGTTTTGCCCTGATTCATAAAGATTACGGCGTCAAGATTTATGCGTGTGCCTTGCGGCGACGCTCCCACGATAATGGCTTTGCCCTTGATGCCAAGACAGTCCACCTGGGCGTTGAGCAGGGACTCTCTGGCCGTAGTGTCCAAGCTGTAGTTCAAGCCCTTGCCGCCGGTAGTTTCCCGAACCGCGCTGACCAGATCATCAACCCCGGCGCTGTTGATAGTGTGTGTGGCGCCCAGTTCCCTGGCGAGGGCGAGCCTCTGGTCATTGATATCCACGGCCACTATCGTGGTTGCCCCGCACACATGTGCGGCCATGACGGCGCTGAGCCCGACTGACCCCGTGCCGAAGACCGCCACGCTGTCTCCGGGACGGACGCGCATGACGTTCATGACCGCTCCGGCCCCTGTCTGTATGCCGCAGCCAAGCGGGCCGAGATAGTCCATATCTTCAGTTGTTTCAAGCTTTACCAGATTGTCCGGGCGGGTAAGGGCGTATGTGGCGAAAGAGGACTGCCCGAAAAAATGGCTGTGGATTTCTTCATCTCCGTTGCGCAGCGCGGTGCTGCCGTCCAGCCTCCGTGAGGCGAAGTTGTAGTCCCAGTAGTGATGGCACAGGCCAGACGTGGCATCCAGGCAGGTGGGACAAACGCCACAGGAGCTATAGGATATAATGACCGGATCGCCGGGGGTGAAGCCGCTCACGCTTTTACCAGTTTTTTCAACAAAACCGGCTCCTTCATGCCCCAAAACCACAGGCTGCGGCACGGGATACACCTGATCGCGCATGGCCATATCAGTATGACAGACGCCGCAACTGGTTATTCTGACGAGCACCTCATTGTCGCGCGGCTCCTCAAGATCCAATTGCTCGAAGTTCAGGGGAAGCTGGGGGGCGCGGCAGACGGCGGCAGTGATCTTCATAGCTGTATCCTTATGGTAATAAGTGAAGGCTGTGAAACGGCCATTAATCATATTGCTACAAGGCGATGCTCCTGCTTTGCGGCTGTTCCCGCCGGGATGCGACGGGAACAGCCAGCCCCCTACACCGGATTTTCGTCGATGTCGTCCAGGGCATCGTACAGATCAGATCCGAGAAAGTACTTCTTGGGCTTGAGGGGTTTTCCTGCGGCCTTGGCTTCAAGAGCGGCCTTGACCTTTTCTGGCCGTGCCGGGAGGTCATAGATGCGCACCCCTGTTGCGTCATAGATGGCGTTTATGACCGCCATATGGCTGGATGACTGGAAAAGCTCGGAACAACCCGAAGAACCGAAGGGGCCGTCGGCGCGCGGCGTTTCAAGGAACATCAGCTCCATATTGTCGGGAATATCCCTGATGTAGGGAATGCCCGCCCCGGCAAGCGTCGCGTGGCGCTTGAAATCGGAGTAGTCCTCGGAAAGGGCGTAACCGATTGTGTGGGACAGTCCGCCATAGCCCTGTCCCTCCACGGCCAGCAGGTTGCCGATCTTGCCCACATCACCAGCACAACGCATGCTGAGTACTGCGGTCTTGCCCGTTTCCGTATCCACCTCCACCTCGGCGAGAAAAACGCCGTAGGTCAGGGCCTGTGTGGGATCGCCCACGCCCGTATTGGGATCAAGAGCACTGAGGCCAGCGCCGGTGACGTCAAATACGCCCACATATTTCACGGGAATGTTTTCCGCCAGCATCTCCGCATAGCTTCTGTAGCTGCCATCCGGTTTGCGCATGGCGGCAAGCAGCTGGTTGGCCGCGTGGATGGTGGCATTGCCCACCATGTAATGCAGGCGGCTGCCAGCCGCGATGCCGGAATCCGGGCAGACATGGCTGTCGTTCTGCACCAGCGTTATCTGGCCTGGGGCAAGCCCCAGAGGCTTCAAAGCCTCGTGCGTATGGGTGAGCGTGCCTATATCGCCGCCCTGCCCCTGATCCTCCCATGTATTATAGTGGGTAACAGTACCGTCGGGGTTCAGCTCCAGCGCCACCTCGCAATGGTCGTGGGGGCCAAGGGTGCAGGAGAATCCACCGCACACAAGACCGACGCCGCGTTTTCTGGTTTCGGTGCCGCGCGTTCTGGCATCTTCGACGGCCTTGTCATAATAGGGCTTGATCATATCCATGAGCGTCTGCATGGGATATTCCCTGAAAGGCACACTGTTTATGTTCAGATCGCCTTCACGGGCTATGTTTTTATATCTGAATGCAAAGCGATCCATACCCATTTTTTCGGCCAGCATGTCCACAAGCGCTTCAGAGCAGGTATAGGCCTGCGGCGAACCAAAGCCCCGGTATGCGGTGCCGTAATTATGATTGCTGTGCGCTATGCGGCACAGGCCCGACACATTGGGAATTGCGTACGGAAAGCCCATGAAGCGGGCCACTTTTTCGATAATATGATCCGACACCTCGGTGTAGGGACCGTGGTCTATGCCGGTATCGAATTCCAACGCGGTGAGCAGGCCGTTTTCATCGCAGGCCATGCGCCCGTTGGTGTACGAGGCTGTGCGCTTGCCGCTGAAATGCTGATGTTCTTCATAGGACATGGTAAGCGTGAGGGGATTGTCCACAAGCATCAAACAGGCCCCCATTATGGCGTAACTGCCGGGGGACGCGGCCCAGCCAAAGCTGGCTCCTGTGGGGTTTTCAATGATGCGCACGCGCTCCACATCCATGCCGATGCCACCGGCAATGCCCGCCCGGTGCCAGCCCACGGCCTGGGTCTTGCAATGGATGGTCAGGTTGCCTTCCGTATCCCAGTATCCCTGGAGGGTGTCGCCCTCAATACTCAGGTGGGGTTCGCGCTGACTGTGAAAACTTCCTTCCACTGAGCAAAATGCGTCATCAATGGCGTCTTCGGCCCTTTGCCCTTTGAGCACAGGCTGCATCAGGTAGGTATTTGGGCCGGTGTGGATACGCAGCGCATCGGGGGCAACGGCGTCCAGAAAACTGAGGTATTCCGGCAGCGGCTCAATTTCCACCTTGACGGCTTTCGCTGCTTCACGGGCTTTTTCTTCCGTTGCGGCCATGACAACGGCCACCACATCGCCGTAACGGAAAATTTTTTCATCGGCTATAATCGGGCGTTCCGTACCCGGCTCCGTGGAACGCGGATGCACAACAGGCACCACAATGCGGTTGGTCCCTTTAATGTCTTTGGCGGTTACAATCCTGACTACGCCATCCATTTTTTCTGCCGCAGAAGTGTCAATGGCGACGATCCTGGCATGGGAGGCCACCTTGGGCTGAACGATGGCGAGGTGCAGGGTGCCGTCGGGCATCTTCAGCTTGATGTCGTCGCCGTAGTCACACAGGCCCGTAACCTTGGCCAGGGCCGCCGGGCGCGGATACCTGCTTCCATAAATGGATGCGCCCTCCTCTTCGCGATAGGTGATGTCTTCAATGGAGGCCTCGCCGCGCATGACCTTGGCCGCGGCCATTACCGCATCCACCAGAGGCTTGTAGCCGGTACAACGGCAAAGGTTGCGATGCTTCTGAAACCAGTCGCGCACGTCTTCACGCGAAGGGTCAGGATTTTTATCCAGAAGCCCCTTGGCGGAAACAATGAAGCCAGGCGAACAAAAACCACACTGAACACCGCCATAGGTTATCCAGGCCTGCTGGAGCGGATGCAGGCATGTGGGCGTGCCAATGCCCTCAATAGTTTCAATAACACTGAATTCTTTGATATTTTTCATCTTGCGCACGCAAGAGCGGACGACTTCGCCGTTCAATATGACCGAACATGCGCCACACTGCCCTGCCTTGCAGCCGACCTTGGTTCCTGTGAGGCCGAGTCTGCGCAGCATGTCCGCCAAAGAATCCTTTTCCGGATCACAGACAACCATGCGCCGTGCGCCATTGATGGTCAAAAAGAGTCTTGTAAGTTTCATATGGCCTGTCCCTGTTATGGTTGGAGCAGATCGTTGGCTTATACGGCACAGGTTGACGTGCACTTTGCCGCGTCGCGCCGTCTCCGCGTGAGGAAGCCAGACGGGCCTGGGCCCGTCCGTCACGGCCATAGTTTGCAATAACATTGCCAGTTTGCACGTATTGGAGATAACTATATGTAACATGTAGTTTTTATAAGAAGTAATAGGTTTTTATAATTGTTTTACTAAAAAATATTTTTGCCTTATTAACTGTTTGTGGTATGCCAAATTATGCTGTTTTATATGAAAAGCCACATCCATGTTGCAAAATGCAACATGGAACTAGTGTAATTTATTTAAAATTTTTTGAATAATGCATCATGCAACATGCGCTTTGTCCGCAGCATTGCTTTGTGCAACATGAATATTGAGGCTATTGCTGTTTTCAGGCCCGGACGGCGTGAAATGATCTCAAGGGCAGCTTTACCACCGGTGCACTTATGACAAGTCAAATAGAGAAAAAGATGGGGCAGCGTGCTTCATTGGCGCGCATTAAAGAAGCTTGGAAAGCACTTGCCCTGAACCGGGAAGTGCAGACAACTTTTCTACGTCCGGAAATAGCGGCTTCGTGGCAGCGTTGTCTTAATCTTGCTGTAAACCCTTATGAATCTTACTCTTCTTTTGTACAAAAATCAGAAGGCGTCATGGCAAAACATAAGCTTTTGCTGTCTGCAGCCGCCAGCCATTTACGGCAATTGCATGATCTGCTCTTTGGCAAGGAGTATCTGGTCATGCTGTACAGCAATGACGGCTATATTCTCGACCTCCTGGGCGCGAGCGGACCAAAGCGGCTCGCTGAGCAGCTTGGTGTCTTTCCAGGAGCAAGGCATTCTGAGGCGGGCATCGGCACATTCGCGCCGGGTATCTGCCTGGCCGAAAAAAATCCTGTCCAGGTTCGCATGTGTGAACACTACCGTGAAGTGTATCACGACTGGAGCTGTACCGCCTCTCCCATATTCAGCCCGCAAGGGGACCTGCAGGGTGTGCTTGATATCACGACCGTGGGGGGTGGCAGGCATCCATCCCAGCTTTTGAATCTGGTTCGGCTGACCGCCGGGGCCATCGGAATTGAGCTGGGCTACCGCGCGCAAAGTGACGCCAACCAGAAACTCCGCACCCAGTTTTTCACCTTGATGCAAAGCAGCGCTGAAGCGCTTATTGTGGTGGACAATAATGACGTGCTGACGCATGTCAGCCCGCGAGGCTTGAAACTGCTGGGCGTCAAGGATGACAGAGTGATCGGGCACGACATACACACCCTTGTTTCCAATTACGCTTCCGTACGCCAGGGGATGAAAATCGGTCGTGACCTGGCCGAACTGCACTTCTTTTCAGCTTCTTCCAGTCCTCTTGTGGTTGAAGCATGTTTGCGCAGCGCCGGAGGCGCCAATGACGCATGCGGAGGAATAATCGGTGTGCTGCGAAGGAAGGTGGATGAGCGGGATCGGGGCGGAAAAGTCCGTTATGGCTTTCAGGATATCATCTGGCAAAGTGAAATCATGCGCGGCGTTATTGACGATGCCAGAAAAATTGCCGCCACGGAGCATACAGTTCTGATCCAGGGCGAAAGCGGCACCGGAAAAGAAATGCTGGCCCAGGCCATGCATCAGGCCAGTGGAAGGCGTTCAGGCCCGTTTGTCGCTGTAAATTGCGCGGCCCTTTCGCCCGAACTACTGCAAAGTGAACTGTTCGGTTATGAAGGCGGGTCCTTTACCGGCGCGGACAAAGCCGGGAAAAAAGGCAAGTTCGAACAGGCTCAGGGCGGCACCATATTCCTTGATGAGGTTGGCGACATGCCTTTTGCGGCCCAGGTTAATCTTTTGCGCGTGTTACAGGAAAAAAGCGTCACCAGGGTGGGGGGCGAGCGCGCAAGGCCGCTTGACATACGCGTCATGGCCGCGACCAACGTGCCTCTGATGCAGGCTGTGGAAAGCGGCCGCTTTAGAAATGATCTTTATTATCGCCTTTCCGTCATCAGTCTGCGGGTTCCGCCTTTACGCAAGCGCAAGGATGACCTCGCTCCACTGCTGGAATTTATGGTGGACAACTATGCAAACGAACACGGACTGCCTGGCGGCATAACCTTCGGCTCCGAGGTCATGGCAGCGCTGTACGCGCATGACTGGCCAGGCAACGTGCGTGAACTCGAAAATGTGGTTATCAGCACTCTGACCAAAATGCGTGGCGGCGCTCCGACCCTCGCGGATCTGCCGAAAAGGCTGCGAGGTGGGGCGGGAACAGCTTCCGGCGGCGCGTGCCGTGCAAAGTCTCCAGCGCTGGATTTGCGCGCGCTTGAGCTCGAAACCATTGAGGCTGCCCTGGACAAATGCGCCGGCCACATGGGAAAGGCGGCGGCATTGCTGGGGATAAACCGCGTCACCTTGTACCGTAAACTGAAAAAGAACGAGCCGCGGGCAAAGCAGTCATGACCCCTTCGGACCATGGGACACTGCCGCATACTGCCTGACAGCGGCTGCATGGCAGGCGTCAACAAAAGTATACGTAACGCGGTTTATCCGCGCTGCTGAGCGCCGTCACGAGCGTGCCACAGACATTGAGGCGCGCATTCTCAAAAGCAATCTGCTCCGGGCGACACGCTTTATCCGACCGGCAATGAAAGAGCGGGCGTACGCGCATACGTATACCCGCCCAGGAGAAATATAACAACTGGCTGCCTGGCTGGTTGTGCCAGTAGCGCGCATCGCGACCCTAACCTTGCATGTCTATAAAAAAGCCTTCCGGCGTTGCGCCCAGTAGGGATGGACGATATTGACATACACGGCCATGGCGTCCATATTTTCCACACGCTATCTGCTGTAGTGGTGCCGTTGCTGCGTATCTTCCTGGCACATGCTGGCTTCTTCAAAAAACACATCTGGCTGCAAAATAACCACTTCAGAGCTGTTTCTTTCAAAATCCCATACGCCTTCGGCCTGCCATTGGCGCATTACCTTATGGATTGAGGTGCGGTGCATGCCCAACAAATCTGCCATTTCACGATAGGAAATGTCGCGCCGGGCACGAAGGGGTGATGATCCCGGTATAATGCGCGAGGCCATATACTTGCAGACTCTGGTCAAGGGCGATTCAAGACTGAGCGAAACAAGAGACTCTGCCAGAAAGCCGACCTTTTTTGCAAAGCTTTGACAAAGATTCAATAAAAGCTCGGGGTTCCTTTTACCCAGTTCCTCCACTTCCCGTTGCGAAAACATGTGCAAGTAGCAGTTTTCCGTGCATTCATGGTAAAATTTCATCCTTCGCACGGAAGAATGGGAGGTGATGGAACTTCTGTCAAACATTACCGTTTCATTGAAACAACACCCTTTGCTGAGATACCACAGGGTTTTCTCATTGCCGCAGGCGTCCAGTGCCATCAGGCGCACCCTGCCGCTGAGGACATAGTACATCGATGGCGCGTCATCGCTGAATTTCCAGCCTTTTTCCCATTTACGAGCTTTTTCTCTGACAACCTTGCCCCAGCATTCATTCTGGTTGAGCAATTCGATAAAAGACATTAGCCCCTCCTTGAAACAGAGGTTAGATCAACTGACTAGTCCAAGATTGATCTCCATAACCAAAAAAGCAGTACTGCTTCCATCACACAGAGTATTAATGGGAAATAACATCCGTTGCCGGGGTACGCTGAAAAAGGCCACGACGGCAGTGGCCCGAGGCGGGTGCTTGTTGATGAAATAATCCTAGCGCCCTTTTTTTGTGAATATTGTTGCATGAACTACAATTTTCACTGTCAGCCAAGGCTATCATGCGGTTATCGTACGAACAGGTTGAGAAAACTACTGACAATCAACCCTATTGTGCAAAAAATAACCCGCACGTATGGAGGTCTTCATGGGTCACCCGACTATTTATCCCACAGGGGTCACAGTTTACAAACCGGAAAAGGCATGGAGCGGCTTTACCATTCTGCAGGCTCCCGACAACGGCGCATTGCTGATCGGCATGAACGGGCACGAAATCCGCATGTGGAAGGATCTGCACGGCTTTCCCAATAAAATGTTCCCTGGCGGCATGCTCATGGGCAGCACAGGTACCCGCCACCCCAAGCATGGCCTGCAAGACCAGCTCGACCTCGTCCAGGTCGACTGGGACGGCAATGTTGTTTGGAAATTTGACAGGGCGGAATTTATTGAAGACCCTGGTACGGAAGGCCGCTGGATGGCGCGTCAGCACCATGATTTTCAGCGGGAAGGCAGTTCCACGGGGTATTACGCTCCCGGGCAGGAACCCAAAATAGATTCCGGCAATACCCTTGTACTTTGCCACAAAAACACCGTCAATCCCTATATCAGCGACAAGATGCTGGTGGATGACGTCATTTATGAAGTCACCTGGGACGGCGACATCGTTTGGGAATGGAACTGCGCCGACCATGCGGAAGAAATGGGCTTTGGCGAGGCCGCCCGCAACGCCATGTGCCGCGACCCCAACTTCCGTGGCGGAACCATCATGGAAAACGCTCCGGGCGTGGGTGACTGGATGCATGTCAATTCCATGTCCACGCTTGGCCCCAACAAGTGGTTTGATGCAGGCGACGCCCGCTTCCATCCGGACAACATCATCATTGATGGCCGCGAAACCAATATTATCCTGATCCTGGACAAAAAGACAGGCAAGATCGTGTGGCAGCTCGGCCCTGACTATGACCGCACGCCTGAAGAAAAAGCCATTGGCTGGATTATCGGCCAGCACCACGCCCACATGATCCCCCGCGGCCTGCCGGGCGAAGGCAACATCCTTGTGTACGACAACGGCGGCTGGGGCGGATACGGCAACCCCAACCCTGGCGCGCCCCATGGCGTCAAGGCCGCGCAGCGCGACTACTCGCGGGTGCTTGAAATTGACCCCGTGGCCATGAAAATCGTGTGGCAGTATACGCCGCATGAAGCGGGCTTCCTTGTCCCGCTCGACGCCTACCGTTTCTACAGCCCCTTCATCAGCTCCGCGCAGCGCCTGCCCAATGGCAACACGCTCATCTGCGAAGGTTCTGACGGCCGCGTGTTTGAAGTGACTGCTGAACATGAAATCGTGTGGGAATATGTTTGTCCTTACAAGGGGCACATCAGCCTGCCCATGAACTGGGTGTACCGCGCATACCGCGTGCCGTATTCGTGGGTTCCGCAGGCCGAAGTTCCCGAAGAAAAAGCCATTGAGCCTTTGACGGTCAAGGACTTCCGTGTTCCTGGGGCCGCCCCCTTTGGCGCCATGTCCACCGTCAAGGTGGAGGGCACCATAGGTTACTATAGCGGCGCGGGGCATTGCGTGGCCGCAACCGAATAGCCCGACTCCATCCCCCCTCCTCCGTATGCCATGAGACCCCGGATCTGCCGCCGGGGTCTCATCTTTTTTGTCGGTATATCCTCAACACGGGATAAAGGCTTTTGTACCCTGCCGCTGTATTTCACCCGCATGGTTTAGAGCGTTTTACCTTTGAAAAAAGTCAAATGCTTCAGCGCCGCGCAAGAGTGCAGCGCGCCGCAATGTGGCGTGGATTCTGTCGAAAATCGCATCTTTTTGAAGAATGACAAATTGAGATGTAAAGCATTTTGTTGGCAATCTGATCTGGACGCGCAGGATGTGGACTTTATCCTAACGCCTACCATATACTAAGCATGAGGGCTCATCAGGTCACCACTGAAATGTGCACTCGCAAAGTTTACGGCTGTCGCCCTTGAGCCATGGCGGCTGGTTTTTACAATCACCAGCCAACAGATGCTTATCCGCAATCACCGAGGCACTGGCTGAAGTTGCGTCCAGGCCTTCATGGCTGCCCTCCGCCCGCGCTGCCGCCGGTATTTCACAGCATTAGAGCAATTTCTCTTTGAAATTGCTCTGGCGGATGCGGGAGCAGACGCCCGCCGCGGAGGCGTAAGCGCAATTTATTTGCGCGGTTACGCGCCGGAGTGGGCGTCTTGGAAGCATTGTGAATAGATATTCTCAATGCGAAAATGCTCTAATGCTCCGTGGCGCCCCCCGCCGCCAGCCTCTGCGTGCGAACCGGACGTATGGGATTGATGGCGCGACCAGAAAATGGAGAACGGCTCTGAACGGCTGGATATTACCGCTCAGAGCCGTCGCATCAAGGCCGAAGTTACATCAGAAAGTATAACGAAAGGTTAAAGAAACTCGCCAGTTGTCCTCATATTGTGAATCTTCGACACCGTGCCACGTGTCAGGATCCAGATACAGTTTGACATAGGCACCCTCAAGATTGACCTGGAAGTTTTGAGATATTGTGTAGGTACTGGAAAGGCTTGTTTCCCACGCATGGTCGGTAGTGGTGAGGTAAGCCATCGGCCCGTCCGCCCGAGAGGGATACGAGGTCATGTTGGCCTTCTTTGGCATTTCCGAGCTGTTGGTGCCATGAAAATAGGCAAACTTGAGCGTGTGCTTCAGGTCATCAATAAAGCTCACGTCCTTGATGCTGCCTACAAAGCCCATCATACCGCTGGGGTTGTGCCCCAGCACCTTCCAGGTATCCAGGTCGAAAAAGCCCCCGCCAAAGCCCAGAGGCGTCACCGGCCACGGCGTGTTAAAAACAGGCAGTCGCTCGGAGCCGTTATAAGGGTTATCATCATCGCCGCTGCCATACCAGGCCAGGATTCCGGGGGTGCCCCAGCCGAACTTGTAGTCCGCCCGCATGGCCGCATACCAGCCTTCGCGCACAAGCTGAAAGGTTTTGCCCTTTCCCTTGGGATCAAATTGGGTATAATCCTTGAGTTCCCCCATATCTACACGGCCATAGGTGCCTTCAACGGCGAGATCCCACGGTTCCAACTGGGTCAGGTTGACCGTCATACCGCCCCACCAACCGTTACCCCAGGTATTGTTGGCATTGCGGTAAGTTTTCTCAAACGTCTGGTAATAATTCATGCCGCTGCCAAGTACGGGCATAAGTCCGCCGCGCGGGGCATAGATGGCAGGTTCGCGCTGAGACGTGTTGTCGTTTATGCCGCGCAGGCTGTTTTCCCCTATAAGGGCATACATGCCCCAGGGCGAAACCTTCAGCCCCTCGGCCTTGATTGGCAGAACGAGGGCGAAGACATCCAGATTGTCCAGGTAGTTTGCTTCCAGACGTCCGTTTTGGGTATTCTGAGAGTTGTCATTATATGGCCGTCCCCAGAAAAACGTGGCCCCCACCGTCATCCCGTCATTCGCATATACGGGGGTGCTGACCGTGATGCCTGATGTAAGCTGCCCGTACACCGCGCTCCAGTCCGTGACGAAACCAGGCAGCAGGAGGGGCTGTATGCCCATGCGCACCTTGGCTTCAGTTTGTGGCACACGCCAGTCGATGTACGCGGCACGAACACCCACTATGTTATTGCCGTCACTACCAAGGGCCGCTCCGTCCTTGGCGGACCCCCAGGATTGGCCGTTTGTGCCGACGGTAATTTGCAGACTGCCCGAAAGATTTTCGCTGGCAATGGCGTCCAACTGCATGCGCAGGCGCTGCAATGCCTGAAAAGTGTCTTTACCGGTCACACCAAGCGGCATGACGTTGGATGTTTGAAAACTGATGTCAAAGGCCCCCTTGACCTTAAAATCCACGGCATTGCCCCGGATAGGAAGCAAAATGGACACGCCGCAAAACAACAAGCAAAACAATTTTTTGCCCAAAGTTTTCATGACTCCTCCTGTGAAAATGGGTGCAACCTCCTGCACCTCCCGCTTCCTTCACAGGACAATGACTTTTTATTTTCCCCGTAATTGTTGCGCAGGCGACACATTTTCCAAATAAATCTTTTTTTTCACATAAAATATGTCAGCAATATGTGTGGATTCCGGCAAAAATACAGCCAATCCGAGATATGTGAAAAAAATGTAAAAACGTAGTGCAGTCTACAACACGAAAAGCGTAACCAGTTAATAAAAGCACAACCTCCTGCTCCCGTTGAAGTTGGCAGTTTCAGCACAACAGAAAACAATTCAAGCTTAACTCCTAGCGCCAAAAGGAAAAATCCATGCCCGGCCAAGAGAGAATCAGCAATAACTACTTCGACGGACTTCAAGTCACTGGTCGCCATAAAGCCGTCTTTTTCATTATTATGGTGGCGTACTTTTGCGAACAAATGGACAACTGGAATTTCGGTTTCATTGCCCCGGCCCTGATGCAACACTGGGGGCTGACCATGCGCGACATTGGCACGGTCACCTTCTGGTATTTCACGGCCATGACATGCGGCGGTTTTGTGGGAGGATTCATATCCGATCTTATTGGACGTCGTAAAACATTTCTTATCGCCATCACCCTGTTTTCCACGGCGTCCATCATCAACGGCATGACGGACGACTTCCATATTTTTGTGGCCTCACGCGCCCTGACAGGTTTTGGCGTCTTTTGCCTCATGGTGTGCTCACAGGCCTATATTGCTGAAATGGCCCCGGCAGAAAGCCGGGGAAAATGGCAAAACCTTGTGGCAGGGGTGGGGTTTTGCGCCGTGCCCGTCATCGGCATGCTCTGCAGAGCCATCATCCCTCTGCATGAAGAGGCATGGCGCTACATTTTCTATCTTGGCGGCATGGGCTACATTGCCCTGTTCATCGCCTGGAAGTATTTGGACGAATCCCCCCGCTGGCTTGTGAGCCGTGGCCGCATCAAGGAAGCGGAAGAGGTCATGCTTGACCTGACGCACATGAATATTGATCTTTCAGAAGCTGCCAGCAAAGGCGCCACCCACAAACCACCCCTGCGCGAAGTGCTGCTGGGCATGATCAGTCAGAAATACGTCAAACGCACTCTGGTCATTCTTGTGCTGGTGCTCTGCACCAACCCCGCCACCTTTGTGGTCACCAACTGGACGGCCACGCTTCTCAAAGCGCACGGCTTTACTCTTGAAGAATGTCTTATGGCCACGACGCTCATTTCAATCGGCGTGCCTCTGGGCCTCTTCGCCTCCAGCGCCTTTACCGATATGGGCGGCCGCAAGATACCGCTGGTCATCATGCTGGTTGTCATGTCGGTGCTGGCGCCCATTTTCGGCAATGTCAGTTCCTATTGGGTTGTGGTCGGCGTGGGCGCATTGCTCACAGCCTTTGTCATGGGCCTGGGATTCACCATTTTTTCGTACACGGCAGAATCCTACCCCACTCACTTGCGTAACACGGCCACTGGCTTTCATTCTTCCATAGGCCGTCTTGCGGTAGCTTTTTCACAACCTCTCATTCCTGTAGTTTACGCTGCATACAGCTTTGATGGCGTGTTTTATATTTTCAGCGCACTCTGCATCATGCCCGCCATTGTGCTTGCCCTGTGGGGCGCCCGCACTGGCGGCAAGTCGCTGGAAGACATCGCCTGACCATACCGGCCACAAACCTTTTTTCAGCTTGCCGGGCGGGACAGATAGGCCAAAACTTTCTGCCTGCCCGGCTTGCGTAATTTCAAGGAGAGCGCCATGAGCATCACCCTTTACACAGCGCCCGACTGTATACGCTGCAAGATTGTCAAAAGTTTTCTTGCCGAGCGCGGGTTGGAATACGACACTGTTGATTTCAAGGCCGACGCGCAGACCTTCAACACATTTTACCGCACCAACCGCAAGGCCATCTATCGCAATCCCGAAGGCGTGGAGTTTCCGCTTTTTGATGACGGAGAAGTTATCAAACAGGGTTCCGGCGAAATACTGGCCTACCTGCTTTCCGGCCGCGTTCTTGAGCATTGCGTGACCAGAAGCGACATGCTTCACGGCAAGATCGCGGGAATCTACCCGTCCCAATGCCCCGATGGGCAGGAAGAAAATATGCTCACCCTTGTGGACCGGCTGGCAAAGGGCGGTCTTCAGGTATGGTTGCAGGTGGACGGGCGCAAACCCGAGCTGCTGCGAAAACTTCTTGCCATCAAGGACGTGCACGTCATTCTTAACGTCGTGGGCGCAAGCGCCGCAACTGAACGCGTTTTTGGCGGCGCGCCGTCCAGGGATGCGCTTGCGGAAACCATCGAGCTTGTGCGTGCGACTCCCGATGGAATCATACGCTTTTTCGCGGTTCCCCAGCCGGGCGAAGACGGAACGTGGGCATGGCCGGACAGAGCCGAGGCACTTGCCGCCGCCAAGATGGTCTTTGAGGCCTGCAATGCGCCCACCCTGCCCTACGTCATTGAGGCCGTCACGCCGGATATGGCCTGGGATATGCGCGGATTGGAGGCTCTGCCGGAACAAACGCTGCTCGTGTACCGCTCCGCTTCACGCCAGTTTCTGTTCAAAGCAGACGTCGCCAAATAGGAGGATTATTTCGTGCAGACATACGACGTCATCGTAATAGGAGGCGGCCCTGGTGGAACCACTGCGGCCCGCATTCTGGCTCAGGCTGGCAAAAAGGTCGCGCTGATTGAGGACAGCCATTGGGGCGGCACCTGCCTCAACGCTGGCTGCATCCCCACAAAAATGCTGCTTGGCGCCACGGCTCCGCAAGGTCTTTTGCATGCCCAGGAACGTGTGCGCATTGCCAAAGGCAGCATACAGGTGGACTTTACGGCCCTGCAAAACCGCGTCACACGCTTTATCAAGGGAACAAGCCAGACTCTTGCCAAAAGCCTGGCCGCTCTTGGCATAGACCTTTTTGAAGGCCGTGGTGTGTGCACCGGACAAAAGGAAGGACAGACGCAGGTGCAGGTCACCACTGCCCAAGGCCCTGTAGCACTGGCCGGTACAAAGATAATCCTTGCCTGCGGAACCGCATCCGCGGCATTTCCGGGGCTTGTGCCCGACCATCAGAATGTTCTGGACAGCACCGATCTTTTGCGCGTCACCGCCATCCCCGACAGTCTGATCGTGGTGGGTGCGGGAGCCATTGGTCTTGAAATGGCGGACTTTTTTTCAGCCATGGGCAGTACGGTGGCCATAGTGGAAGCCGCCGCACACATAGCGCCTACGGAAGACGCGGACATAGCAAAAGAAATGCTTCGCGCTCTGACCAAGAAGGGCATTGCCTGCCATGAGGGTGCCAAGGCCAAAAGCCTGATCTCTGTTGACGGCAAAGCGCGACTGGAACTTGAGGATGGCACAGTCGTCACGGCGGCCAAGGCATTGGTGGCTGTGGGCCGCACCCCCAACAGCGCTGGCCTCGGGGTGGAGAGCGCCGGCGGCAGCCTTACGGCACGTGGCTACGTGCAGGTGGACGCGAAGCTGCAAAGCGGCCCAGACCTGTACGCCATAGGAGACATCAACGGCCTTACCCTTCTGGCGCATGCCGCGGAACATCAGGCTGCCTTTGTGGCCAGACATATCCTGGGTGAAACCCGGGGCGATTATGAGCCAGGGCCTGTTCCCTCCTGCGTATACGGCGGCACGGAAATCATGCGCGTTGGCCAGACTGCGGACGCGCTGCTCCGTCAGGGCAAAGCGGTGGAAGTTTCCCAGACTCCCCTGACGGCCAACCCCATTGCGCAGGCGAGCGGCGGAACCGCTGGATTTGTCAAAGTGGTATGGCATGAGGGCCGCATAGCTGGCATCGCCGCTGTCGGGCACGGAGTGTCGCATCTGGTGACGGTGGCCCAGTTGCTCATAAAGGATGCATATACGGAATCCAGGCTGGACGAAATCATGTTCGCCCACCCCACTCTGGATGAAATTATCCCAGCGGCCATACGGGCGCCAAAATCTTCCGCAACAGGCGCATAAGGAGAAGACTATGCACTTTCCTGACGACAGACTGTACCACGCTGACCACCTGTGGGCGCAAAAACAGGATGACGGTTCCTGGCTCATCGGCATCACGGACTATGCCCAGGAGCAGCTCGGCAGCGTAATCTTCGTGGATCTGCCGGAAAAAGGAGTCCATTTCGAACAGGGGCAATCCTGCGCTTCCATTGAATCCGTCAAGGTTACCAGCGATGCCATCATGCCGATCTCAGGCACCGTGGTGGAAGCCAACAGCGCGCTTGCGGATACGCCGGAGCTGCTCAACGACGATGCGTACGCTCAGGGCTGGCTGGTGCGCGTCACCGCTTCTTCTTATGATGAAAGCGACTGCATGAGCGGTAGCGACTACGCTTCGATGGTCAAGGCCTAAAAAACAGTTTCACAGCGGTAAGCCCCGCAAAAAAATCCGGTAGGGGCTTACCGCCTGTTCCACTATCAACCATTCTGCACGGGCCTGGGTCGCATTGACGCGCCACACGCTGCCCGCGCGGCTCAAACAGTTCATGCCATTCGCGCGGTTTCCACACCCACAATATCCAGCCAGCGGCGCACTTCCGTACCTGTTGCAACAACACCTGGCCGTAATCTGCGGTTTGCAAGCGCAGTTCGCCAGCCATAGGCATTACGGCTTTTCTGCTTTTCAGCGGGACTCAGGTCCACTCCGTAGCCAGCCGCCACTCTGTTCGCAGGCTCGTACTGCGTCCGCGCACTATTTCTTTTCGACAACAGACCTCGGTTAGGCATTCTTACAACTATTCTCCCCTTCCCTCCTTCTGTTTTGCTGTTGTCTGCTAACTTCAGGTTCACTGGTTTTGTGGAGTGTGAACGACCTGCTGGAACAGTACACCTAGATACTGATCTTGGCGCCAAGCAGCTTGGCAAAGGCCGCAATCCAGGCGGGATGGGCAGGCCAGGCCGGAGCGGTGACAATATGGCCATCCACAACCGCATTGGTAAGGGTTTCGTTAAACTCGCCCCACTTGGCGCCAGCGTCCACCACATCGGGCTTCACGGCGGGATACGCCGTGCATGTCCGGTTTTTCAGCACCCCGGCAGAAACCAGTATCTGCGGGCCGTGGCACACTGCGGCAATGGGCTTTTTGGCAGCGTCGAACTCGCGCACGATTTCAAGAATGCGCGGATTCAGGCGCAGATATTCGGGCGCGCGCCCGCCGGGAATGACCAGCCCGACGTAATCGGCGGTATTCACTTTGTCAAAGTCATAGTTGATGGAAAAATTATGGCCGCGCTTTTCAGAATATGTCTGGTCCCCCTCAAAATCGTGTATGGCGGTCCGCACGACATCACCGGGCTTTTTGCCCGGGCAGACGGCATGCACGTCATAGCCCAGCATGAGCAGCATCTGGAAAGGTACCATTACTTCGTAATCTTCCACATAATCACCGGCCAGCACCAGAATTTTTTTCATAATTTTCCTCCTGCGGCTCCGGGCCGGTCAACAGCCAGGAACCGGTTTGCGCTTGCCGGGCGGCATCATGCCGCCCTTGCTTTACGCGTATATGTGTTTATATAAGCAGATATAGCCTGTGGGCAAGCCCATAGGCCCCCCAGGCGCACATCGCCCTGATGGCCCGGTTGGGCCTATAAATACGGTTGGCCCCGTTGGCATGGTTGGCGCGATTGCCAGACGGCGTACCACGCATCTGCGGCACAACGGCACAGATGCGGGCAGGCCGCCACAAATCCTGCATAGTCAGCGCATTTCAGGAGATTCAGTATGCCCATGTTTGACTTTACCTGCACTGGTTGCGGCAACGTATTTGAAGAGCTGGTCTTTGACGATGAAGCCCCGGCCTGCCCCAAATGCGGTGCAGCCACCCAACGGCAGATGAGTGTTCCAAGCCCGCTCAAAACGGGCGCTTTTCCCTTCAAGCCCGGCCCGGTGCGCCCCATGAGCAAGACAAAGCCCCCTTGCGCCGCAGGCGGCTGCCCTTCCGGCGGCTGCGGAACAAACGGCGGCGGCCTGTCCTGACGGAATATGAGGGATATGCAGGCGATTCCAGCCGATTACCTCAAAGATTTCAGCCCTTGCGCCTCCCGCGACAAGGGCTTTGTTGCATTCGTAAGGGGCTTGCTCTACACTCGCAAAGATACTCTTACACGGGAAGGAACCTATGCTACGCAGCATGACCGGCTTTGGCCGCTGCCTTGTTGAAAATACCCACACGATCCAGCAATGGGAAATTAAAAGCGTCAACAGCCGCCATCTTGACCTCAAGTGGCGTCTTCCCCTTGCTGTGCGCAGTCTTGAACCACGCCTTGAAAAGGTCGTCCGGCGCTTTGCCTCGCGCGGTCGGGTGGACATCAGCCTCATACTGCAGTACGCCCCCGGCGATGCCCCTGCCATGCGCTTTGACGCCAACCAGGCCAACGCCATTCTGGACAGCCTGCATGCCCTTGCCCAGGCCCGGAACGAAGATTTTACGCCTGACTACAACGCCCTCATGCAGATATCTTCTCTGTGGGGCGACAACGGCGAAGAAATGGATGAAGAGCTGACCACCAGCCTTGAAGAAGGCCTGGCTCTCGCTCTGGAAGACTGGAACGAGGCCCGCGCCACTGAAGGGCGCGCCCTGGCCACCGACATGCATTCGCGTATCCTGCGCATGGAAGAATGGACGGGGCTTATTGCTGAGCGCGCGCCCGCCATCAAGGAAGAACGCGCCGCCATCCTGCACGAGCGCCTCGGCGAGGCTCTGGCCCAACATGGCCAGGAGCTTGAAGAAGGCCGTTTTCTGCAAGAAATTGTCGTTCTTGCAGACCGTCTGGATGTAAGCGAAGAGCTTACCCGCCTTACTACGCACCTGGAACGCCTGCACGACCTTTTGCAGTCTGGCGGCGATGCGGGGCGACGACTGGACTTTACACTTCAGGAATGCTTCCGCGAAATAAACACCTGCGGCAACAAACTGCCGGACGTGCAACTTTCGCGCCTTGTGGTGGACTTTAAAAATGAGTTGGAAAAATGCCGCGAGCAGGTTCAAAACCTGGAATAAACCATGTCTCGTGAACGGTTAATCAATATTGGCTTTGGCAACTACGTGCTGGCCGGCCGGGTTGTGAGCATTGTCAGTCCGGCGTCTTCGCCCATGAAACGCTTGCGTGAAGACGCACGAACTCAGGGGCGTCTTATTGACGCAACCCAGGGGCGCAAAACACGCTCAATCCTGGTGACGGATTCCAATCACGTCATTCTGTCGTCCATACAGCCTGAAACTATCAGTCAACGTTTTGCGCAAGAGGAAGGAATCTGATGCCCCGAAAAGGCATTGCCCTGGTTATAAGCGCGCCCTCAGGGGCCGGAAAGACGACATTGGTCCAACGCCTCATGCAGGAATTCCCCAAGTTCGGCTATTCTGTTTCATGCACCACCCGTCAACCGCGACAGGGTGAAGTGGATGGAAAGGACTATATCTTTCTCAGCCGTGAAGAATTCGAGAAACGCCGCGCACAGGGCTATTTTGCCGAATGGGCCGAGGTGCATGGCAACCTTTACGGCACCCCCCTCGCGCCAGTGAAAAACAGCCTGCAAAACGGTCAGGACGTGCTTTTTGACATTGACGTGCAGGGCGCGGCCCAGATGAAACTCTCCCTGGCTGAAGCCGTGTTCGTGTTCATCCTTCCCCCCAGCATGGAAGAGCTGGAACGCCGCCTGCGTGGTCGGGGGCTGGATGACGAGGGCACTATCGAGCGGCGGCTGACCAATGCACGGCAGGAAATTCGTGAATCCCGCTGGTATGATGCCATGGTGGTCAACGACGAACTGGACGCGGCATACGATGCCCTGCGCGCCGTCTTTGTGGCCGCAGGCCTTGCCCCTTGCCGCAATCCCGAACTGCCGGACTGCCTGCTGAACCGCTGATCGGGATACGGCGGCGGTTACAGGGATGAACCCGTGGCCTGACATGCGCACGGTCCTTTATGCAAAGCGAAATCATTGGAAACGCGCTGATGACAAATACACTTTCCAGTCCACAACTGGTGGTCGCCCTGGATGTGCCCCGCAGGGCCGAAGCCCTGGCCATCGCCCGCACGCTCAAGGGCACCGCGCCCTGGTGCAAGGTAGGCATGGAGATGTTCACCTATGCCGGGCCTGCCTTTCTGGAAGAACTGGTCGCCATGGGCTACAAGGTCTTTCTGGACCTTAAGTTCTATGACATTCCCAACACGGTGGCCCAGGCCGTCAAAGCCGCCGCGGAGATAGGCGTGGACATGCTCACCCTGCACTGTCAGGGCGGCGAACGCATGTGCCGCGCGGCCCGTGAAGCCGCCGACGGCGTATCAGGGAAAAAAACCCTGCTCTTTGGCGTCACGGTGCTGACAAGCTTTGCCCAGGGTGAAATGCCGGGCATACGTGAAAACACCTCTGACTTCGCCCTCGCTCTTGCCAGGGGCGCACAGGGTTGGGGACTGGACGGCGTGGTCTGCTCCGGGCACGAGGTTGCCGGCATCAAGGCGGCCTGCCCCGGCTTCAGTTGTCTGTGTCCTGGTATCCGCCCGTCCGGTTCGGTGGCGGACGACCAGCGCCGAACCATGACTCCGGCCCAGGCCGTGGCGGCAGGGGCGAATTACCTGGTAGTGGGCAGACCCATCATCGCCGCTTCAGACTCGCGCGCGGCAGCGGAGCAGATTCTGGCAGACATGGCGTCTGCCACATAGCAACGGGGATTCAGATGTCTGGCCAGGAAATGACAAAAAATACGCAGGCGGCACCTTCATCGGGTACGGGCCATGCGGCGGGGCACAAAACCGATGTGCGCGGCGTATTCTCCACACAGGAAGTCCGCCGGGTAGGCACTGGCACCACGACCCGCAAAACAGTACAAAAGAGCTTCTGGTTCATTGAACAGCACGGCAAAGTCATTGAGTGCCAGCCGCTCAACACCAACTACGTGCCTAGCGGCCCCAAGCGCAAAATCACCATGGACGAACTCATCGCCAAATTTGCGCCCGAACCGGAGTTTTACCTCAATTCGGTCTATCCCAAAATGCAGGAAATGCAGCGTGCGACTGAACAAGGTGATGAACGCAGGGAAAAAGGCGAAAATTTTGCAGCCGAATTTGAATACTCCCGCGCCCTCAAAATAGATGAGGACAACGTACGCGCCAACTTCGGCATTGGCCTTACATACCTTGAGCGTGGAGATGCCGACAGGGCGCAGGACATCTTTGAGCGCCTTGTAAAGCTGGACGGCGCTTTTGAGCCTGAACACAAGCACCTTTTCAACGAGTTCGGCATCAGCCTGCGCAAGAACAAGATGCTGGAACAGTCGCTGGAATATTACAGGCGCGCGCTCGAACTTACCCAGAATGACGAAAATCTCTATATGAACATGGCGCGGGCTCTGCTGGAGACCAAGGACATCAACGGATGCGTGGATCACCTGCTCAAGGCGCTTGAAATTTCTCCACGACACGAAACTTCGCTCAAATTTCTTGCATGGCTCATACAAAATAAACTTGTTCCAGCCGACAGGATAGACGGCGTCCGCTCCGCCTTGCAGGCTGCGGCCAAGAGCGCGAACACCGCATCCTGAAACCGGCCCGCGGCCTCCGAGGTTCTGTGAAAAACTGGCTTTTCCGTTCGCTTCCCGAAGGTGTCCCTGGTTCCCCGCCTTCCGCGTGGGCCGAAGACCTTTCCATCTCGCCCCTGCTGCTGGAAATCCTTTGGCGACGGGGATTTACCCACAAGCAAACCATCAATGCCTTTCTCGACGCACGGCCGGGTTCGCTGACCCCGCCGCACAAGTGGCCCCAAATTCCCGAGGCTGCCCAACTGCTGGCGCAGGAGCTGCTGGCAGGTAAAAAACTGGTGGTATGGGGAGACTATGACGTTGACGGCATCACTGCCTCGACCCTGGTGCTGGATGTGCTGGAAAGTCATGGCCTGGAAGCATGCTGGCATATCCCTGACCGCCGCAGTGAAGGGTACGGCCTCAATGTTGCCCAGGTGGAAGCGCTGGCGGAACAGGGCTGCGGCATACTGCTCACCGTGGATTGCGGCATCGCCGATGGCGAAGCCGTACAGCGCGCCCGTCAACTGGGCATGACTGTTGTGGTCTCCGACCACCATCTGCCCCAAGAACAACTGCCCCCGGCCCATGCCATCTGCAACCCCCGGCTCTGCCCTGCCGAGGCCCTGCCCTGCCCGCATCTGGCCGGAGTGGGCGTGGCCTTCTACCTCATGGGGGCCGTCAATGCGGCTCTTGCCCCGCACACGGGCCGACGCCACAAGATGGATCACTGCCTTGACCTTGTGGCGCTGGGAACCTTGGCCGACGTCATGCCGCTGACGGGCGAAAACCGCATTCTGGTGCACGCGGGCCTCGCGCATCTGGCCATGGCCTCGCGGCCGGGCATTGCCGCCCTCAAGGTTGCCAGCGGCATGGATGCCAAAACCAAGCTTACCAGCGGGCAGGTAAGCTTTCAGCTGGTGCCCCGCATAAATGCCGCCGGGCGCATCGGCAGCGGCGAACTGGCCCTGCGCCTTTTGCGGCAAAAAGATTTTTCTTCAGCCCTGCCACTGGCCCAACAGCTTGACGGGCTCAATACAGAGCGCAAAAACGCGGAAAGCGAAATCCATAATGAAGCTCGAATCCAGGCGCTGGACATGCTTTCTCGCGAACCGTTGGCCAGCCTTGTGCTGTACGGTCAGGACTGGCATCCCGGTATCGTGGGCATTGTGGCCTCGCGCATTGTGGAAGAATTTTACAGGCCAACCATCATACTTTGCCATGATCAGGGCAGCCTCAAGGGTTCAGGCCGCTCGGTTCGGGAATTTGACCTGCATGCCGGGCTGAACCAGACTGCCGAGATGCTTATGGGATTTGGAGGGCACAGGTTGGCGGCAGGCGTACGCCTTTTGCCGGAAAACCTTGGCCGCTTCCGCAGCGCTTTTGAGGCTGCGGTGGCTCAAAGCCTTGGCACAAGCCCGCTGAGTCCAAGCCTGACGCTGGAATGCCAACTGGATTTTGCTCAGGCCAGCAACCAGATGTTTCTCAAAGAACTTGAAATGCTGCAACCCTTTGGCCCAGGCAATGCCGAACCTGTCTTCGCCTCACCTCCCTTGCTGGTCAAGGACCGCGCCCCCCTGGGCCGAAGCGGCGAACATGTGCGCCTGCGTCTACAGGACGAACACAGCGGCCTTATACTCACGGCCAAGGCATGGCGCATGGGGCAGGCCCTGCCGCCGGGCATTGCGGGCAAGCGCATTCGCGTGGCCTATACCCCCCGCCTTGATACGTACAACGGCATCACATCGGTAGATGTGGGCATCAAGGACTGGCAGCCAGCATGACAGTACTGCTATAAACCGCTGGTGCTTCCATACCTGTTGCCGCCCATCAAAAGGCGGCTTTTTCTTTCCTTGAAGCGGGAGCGTCAGCACTCGTCAGAGACCAGGCCATACCCGCGACATCACGCAATAACACGCGCAAAAATGCCGACGCCCTGTATCTTCATGATGCACATGCCAGAGCAGATAAACTTTGGGATAGTGTGATATCCGCCTACTCTGTGCCGGTCTCGCCAGAGACACCTGCCTGCGGGCAACATGCAGATGAAGACTGCCCTTGAGAACGCACGCTCCACAGGCTGCGCCATACGTTACGGCGTTTGAACCCGCAAACCGTCGGCACGGCCTCGTCGCGACGCATGCAACTGCGCGCACCCTAAAATCGGAGACTACCACGCGGCCACAGGGGCATGAAAAAGCCTAAACGAGATGAAACAACTGAAATTTTTCTGGCGCCTATCTATTGGCGGGCAGGCGCGCAAATGACATTTTAATATAATTTATCCAACAAAAGCGGCATGGTAGACTTATATTATAAAAGTGCTAATAAATAATATGCGTCAGCAAATATTATGCCAAACACTACACACATATGGCAGCTATGCGCATCATCATGATGTTTACAAATAGTAATCATTAATATAATTATACTGACTACACTGCCATACCAGCCAATACCGCACCAACAAAACCTGCATAATATATTTATTACTCCATAAAAATCCTCATCTCACAACAATAGTATTAGTATTATCGCTATCACAACAATACGCAATAATAAATATTGAAACTAAGACAACCCATTCAATATTCGCTGACTATCCCGACATGTCACATCGTGGGGACCACTCTCATGCCGACAGAAACTACACAAAACATACACACGATAATCACAGAAAAGCCGATATCCGGAACCGAAAGAAAAATCTTACTGCTTGTTATAGGCTCTACGTTTTTCACAGCCCTGGTTACAGTTTTCATCTTTTACCGTTCTTTGTTTTTCGATCTTGATGACAGGCTTTTAAGCCGATCCGATGCCATATTTTCCATGCTGTTAAGCCGCATCCCTCCTCAGAGTATCACCCAGCTTAACATCCCAGGGGACGCTGATTCCGAGATATACAAAAAAACTCAGATATTTCTTGAAGACCTTCGCAAAACCACCAATGTGCGCTACCTGTACACAGTAAAACGCGCTGCCGGGGGCGAGCCCATATACGTTGTTGACGGTCTTTCCCCCGCCTCGGAAGATTTTCGCCCAATAGGCTCGCCCGTTGAACCTGAAATCATCCCCATTGTGACTCGTTGCCTTGATGGCCAGTCCATGCGCGGAGAAAGAACAATGGACACCTCATGGGGGATAATCATCCCCGCCTGTGAGCCTATCAAGCAGGATGGCAACACCATAGGCGCACTGGTGATCGAGTTTGACGTGCAGTCTTTTGTAAATAATACACGGCGCACTGCGCTGATATGTCTCGCTTTTTCTTTTGGTGTGGCCATATTGGTGACAGTGGTAACCGCATGGCTGCTGAAGAAAGTCTCCGTCCCGTTGTACCGCAAACTGGCCTATACAGACCTGCTGACGGGCGTGTTCAACCGAAACGCATTTGAATTGGACCTTCGCCACATGCCTGCTGACGGCGCAGAGGGACTGGTGATACTTGTCTGTGACCTTGACAGACTCAAGACCATTAACGACCGTTCCGGGCACGCAGCCGGAGACGCCCACATCCGCGTTCTTGCCCATCTGCTGCGCAATCAATTCACGGATTTGGGCAAAACATACCGCATTGGTGGGGACGAGTTCACAACTCTATTGCGCAACATTACCATTGAATCGCTTGAAGAACGGATGCTCAAGCTTTGTTCCATTGCGGAAAAAATAACCATCAAGGGATTTCAAGTGGCTTTTTCCTACGGAATAGCCGTCTTTGACGCAAGTCTGGATGACACTCTACATTCCGCAATCAACCGTGCTGATGCAAATATGTATTTGTATAAGAAAAAATTCAAATCACAACAGATATTACACGAATAGACATAACTATAGTACTGCGTATTACTTTCACTCCGGCACAGTACTGCACAGCAAAATCACATACGGCGCAGCAAAAGCTCACCACGGTTCTCGCCGCAGTCTGACTCGCACGCTGTCATGCCTGAAAATCGGCGCAACCATCTGCCCCTACCCCATACATGTACGAGCATTAGCTACCGATGGCGAGCAGCGCGCCACGCAACTGCCTGTGCGTCCAGACGCTCCAACTGCGACACTGCGGTTCAAAAACTGGCCTCCCTGCCAGCTATGAAGTGAGGTTGCCCCCCCACGGCGTGCGCCAGTGCGCCGTTTGCGATCTGCAAAGTTCCGTGTTCATAAGCACGTGCCGCAACAGACAATAAAAAGCCGCCCCTGTTGGCGGGCAGGCTCGTGCATTTTCATCCCGAGTGCCCCGTCGGCCGCGTCCCCCTGTGAAGGACGACGCAGACGTGACCTATTACGCGGTTATTCACCCTGACGGGCTTGCCGTCCCTTGGCGCGCAACCCGCAACAAGCGGTCTGCTCTACTGACCATGCGGGGCATGCAGGATGACAGCAGCATGGCGTCAGTGGAAGACGACAGGATTTACGGAAAGACCAGGCCGCCACAGCCTCAAAATCATCGGCACATGTCTTCAAGAGGCGTCATGCGAATTCCACAACCGAATGGCCGCAGGCACGCTGAGCGACCAGCGTAAAGGGCCGTTGCCGCACTCACAAACAATGCGATAAAGGTCACGAGTGCGGCCAAGCGGGCGCGAAGTTTCGATTGTTGTTGAAAGTTTGCCGCACTTGATGCAGGGACGAATGACAATCAGAGAATTTTCTTTTTCCATAAGCAAACAGTAGCCAATGAAAATGCCGCCGTCAAAGAGCATTTGCCAATCGGCGTTATTTGGCAATACAGCGAAACAATAATCAAATAGCATATATACAATGTACTTTAAAGTCTGTTATGCGCTGGGGTATATTTGCACCACGTTCTTTAGCCAACACATCGAATGTGCTGGCTGAGATTGTAGCGCATGCAAATACCCGCCATGACATGCGGGCGTCACTAGAACACCCAAAAGTCACGAAACAGCGGGATGGCACGAACAATGCCGACGAACGGACGCCCAGGCCCCCAAAAGCGAGGTTGGCGGCAGCCACTGCGCTGAGGAACGGCTGTTTCGGCGCGAAAAAATGAATGCGTGGGAAAAAGTCGGGGCAGGTGAACTGGGGCTATGGACCACATTTTTCAATGCAAACTGCTAATTGAATGCAACAAAGTTCTTAGAATGCCATTTTGCCCTACTACCTAACGAATGCGGCAAAGAAAAGTAAAAGGCCGTCATACCAGAATGCATGGGGAATTACACGCATAACCCGACCGTTCTCACGGTCACCCCTCTGGCTCAGACGGCCTGTAAAATAGTAGCGTTGCGCTCGTAATGATGTAAGAAAAATTGGACTTCCAGCCCAGTCTGCCAGCTTCCCTGGCCTTGGCATCAACACCGAGAACGGCATGCCTTCGCCGCTGGAGCATTTTAACTTTGAAAAGGTGTAAATGCTCTAACGTTGCACGAAAGTGCAGCGCGCCACAAAGTGGCGTGGCTTCAGCCGAGCTTTAGCCGTTGCGACGAAGGAAGCTACGGATGCTTCAAGCGTTGTGACGCAGGAAACTACGCTTGAAGACAGCATGTGTAACGACACGGCTTGTCCCATACAATCGCTGTCGCCATCCGTAGCGATGCTGTCCTGCCCCGTAAGACAGTTCCGTCAACGGTTCAGGCAAGCCCTGCGGGCGCGTTAGCCGTTGCAGCGTCAGCGGCTTACGGATAACGACAGCGACTCTTTGAGTAAGATTTTTGCGTAACTCATTGCCGTCTTTATCCGTAGCTTCGCGGCAGTCGTTGGCGAGTCTGCGAGCCTTACGAATGGCGACAGCGATTGTATGGAGTGAACTGTGTAGTTACTCAGGCTGTCTTTATCCGTAGCTTCCTGCGTCGCAACGGCTGAAGCCTGCGTCACAACGGCTAAAGCAACGGCTGCCGCAAAGACAGCATTGATTATCCGTAAGCGGTGAAGACCCGCTAACGGCTACCGCAAATCGTATTTTTCGGCTGAATGAAAACTTTGAAATGTGAAGCATTTCAAAGGTAATCTGCTCTAGGCATCCATATTTTTATGTGTTCCAGATGCCCCCAAGAATGCCCCCAAATGATTACGGCTGTCAACGGAACTACACGGAATCCAGCGGCCCTTTCAAAAAACAAAAAACCGCGAATCCTTAGGATTCACGGACATCAGCGGAGCATTATGCCCCACTCTGGGAGGCCCCCAATGGGCCTCCCGGCGGGCATTTCAGGGCCGAAGAGGCAAGCCCTGAAAATTTAAACTATACGCTTCCTGGCCTGAGCCTAGTCGGCCTGGGTGCGGATAAAGGTCGGAATTTCGAAATCGTCCTCATCGTAGGTGAAATCTTCCTGGCCGGGGTTGTGCGTACGATGGCGGCCCTGTGTCATGGTTTCACGCTTGAGCAGATACGGCGGACGGCTGCTGTTTTCATCGTACCAGCGCTCCACTTCAGAGCGGCGCGACGTGCGCGGCAGGCGGCTTTCGCCCATTTCATGCTCATCCATATTGCCCTGCGCCATGCCGGACTGCGGAACCATACGGCCCATGCGACGCGGTTCGGCCATAACCGCATCGGGGCCAGGCTTGCGGAAGTTGGTCACAGTGGCGGCAGCCTGGGGCTGGGAGCTCTGGATAGCCTGAGGAGCTTCAATACCTGTGGCAATGACGGTCAGACGAATTTCATCACCAATATTGTCATCAAAAACAACACCAAAGATGATGTTGGAATCTTCAGGGGTCGCATCGCCGATGATATCGCCGATCTCGGCAATTTCTTCAGCGGTAATGTCGTCAGGCGCAGTGATGTTGTAAAGAACAGCTTTGGCGCTTTCCAGAGAAACGTCTTCCAGCAGCGGGCTCATAATGGCACGCTGGGCAGCTTCGCGGGCGCGGTTTTCGCCCGAGGCAATGCCGGTGCCCATAAGAGCCAGGCCAGCTTCACCCATGGTGGTGCGCACGTCGGCGAAGTCAAGGTTGATGAGGCCGTCACCCACAATTACGTCAGAAATACCCTTTACGGCGTAGTACAGCACGTCATTGGCTTTCTGGAGCATTTCAGCAAAAGGAGCTTTTTTGGGTGCAAAGGCAAGCAGCCGATCATTGGGAATGGTGATAAGGCAGTCCACATGCTGCTTGAATTCTTCAAGCCCGGCCTCGGCAGCACGTTTGCGCTTCGCGCCTTCAAAACTGAAGGGCTTGGTCACCACGCCCACGGTAAGCGCGCCCATTTCTTTTGCAGCTTGCGCCACAACAGGAGCCGCGCCCGTTCCGGTACCACCGCCCATACCAGCGGTAACGAACACCATATCCGCATCGCCGATGGCTTCACGAATAGCATTCACGCTTTCCACAGCGGCTTCACGGCCCACCGAAGGATTGGCCCCAGCGCCAAGCCCCTTGGTGAGCTTTTCGCCCATCTGCACTTTTACTGACGCGCCGTTTTTGGCCAGAGCCTGCACATCTGTATTGGCGCAAACAAACTGAACGCCGCGCAAGCCAGAGGCTATCATATTCTGCACAGCGTTGCCGCCGCCGCCGCCAACCCCGATTACCTTGATTTTAGCGTTACTTGCCAACGAGGTGTCGATATCATCGACGATTGACTGAGACATGGTTCCTCTCCTGTTTAAACTACCCTCAAAGTGCCCGCTTGAGGTTGCTTCGTTTACGAAATATCAGCAAACCACTTTTTCATGCGAGCCAGAACGCCATCAAAGACGCCGCTCTCACTTCTGGTGGTAAACTTCTTTTGTCCGGAAAGTTCTTTTTCAGCCCCATAGCGCAGCAAGCCCACAGCAGTAGAAAACTTGGGGCTGTTCACAACGTCTTTGAGGCCGCCCACGTTCCGGGGGTATCCAATACGCGTGGGCAGGTTGAAAATTTGCTCACCCAGTTCCTGGCAGCCTTCCATAAGGGCGGTGCCGCCAGTAAGCACGACGCCAGCGCCGATCATGTCCTTGTAGCCGGAGCGTACAAGAGTTTGATCCACAAGGAAGAGAATTTCTTCCATGCGCGGCTCGCAGATTTCAGCAAGTACCTGACGCGAAAGGCGGCGCGGTTCGCGGCCGCCAACGCTGGGCACCTCGATAAATTCGTCGTGGCGCACCAGATCAGCCAGCGCGCAGCCGTATTTGAGCTTGATTTTTTCGGCCGAGGCGATGGGGGTACGCAAACCAAAGGCAATGTCATTGGAAAGATTCTGACCGCCCAGGGCAAGCACCGCCGTGTGCTTTATGGCATCATTGGCAAAAACGGCAATATCGGTGGTGCCGCCACCAAGATCCACAAGGGCCACGCCAATTTCGCGCTCTTCTTCTGTGAGCACGGCCTTGGCCGAAGCCAGCGACTCGAGGGCGATATCAGAAACTTCAAGCTGACTGCGGTGGCAGGAACGCACGATGTTCTGCGCCGAAGACACTGCTCCGGTGACGATGTGCACCTTCACCTCAAGCCGTACGCCAGCCATGCCGAGAGGGTCGGCAATGCCACGCTGATTATCGACGATATATTCCTGCGGCAGAATATGGATGACCTCGCGGTCAGCCGGAATGGCCACGGCGCGCGCGGCGTCCAGGGCGCGCTCAACGTCGCGCTGGGCCACTTCGCCGCCTTTGACGGCAATGACGCCGTGGCTGTTGATGCCCATTATATGGCTGCCCGCAATCCCCACATAGACAGAGTGGATTTCGCAGCCTGCCATCAGTTCGGCGTCTTCCACCGCCTTGCGGATGGACTGCACGGTCTGCTCGATATTGACCACCACGCCCTTACGCAGGCCGGTGGAAACGCTGGTGCCGATGCCCACCACATCAACAAGGCCCGACTCCGTAAGTTCACCCACCACAGCGCAAATCTTTGTGGTGCCGATGTCGAGACCAACGATGAGCTCGGACTTATTCATGCCATTCTCCTACGACGCCTGTTCTTCACGCGCAACAACCATTCCATATCAGCTTGATACAGCCTGATTAAGCAAAACCCATACGTTGCCATTTACGGCCCGCACCTCGCGCACATTACGCAGTTCGTGTCTTCGGGCCAGATCTCCAAGGGTGACACCCAGCCGGGCCAGATTGCCCTCCCAGTCATCCGTCGCGATGGAGAGGCGCATTTCCCGGTCTTCAAGGTACACTTCAATGCCCCGTCCGGGGCTCAGGGTGATGGAGGCTATGGCTCCAGCCTCGACAGGCAGCACCCCGCTTTGTATGTCCTTCATCAGGCGGGCGAGAAAGGGGATGGCGTCTTCAGCCCCCGATTCTACCCGCAACGTGGGAAGGGACAAAAAATTTTTGCTTTCTACCGGGGCAATGACCACCCCGCGTTCATTGGCGTAATAAAGGACGCCGTCCTTGTGTACCCAGAAGGAGGGCATGCGCTCCTTCAACTTTATCACAAACCTGTCAGGCAGAAGGCGCTTTACCGAGACCTCTTCCACCCAGGGGGTCTGTCTCAGGTTGTGTTCTACCTTGGCTATGCTTACGGCCAGGCTGTTATCGCCTTCCTGAAGGCCGCCATACTGCAAAACCATGTCGCGGGAGAGGCGGACATTACCTGCCACATCTATGTGCCGGGTAGTAAAAAAATCACTGGTGATGGCCGTGTTGTAAAGCCACAGGGATGTAAAACACACCCCGGCGAGCACCAGCCCCATGCCCACTAACAACACCGCAATGGCTGCAAGACTTTTCAGGCCGCTCAGAGCCTTGATCCTGCCAAAGCATGCTCCCAAAAAAGCCGGCATGCGCAGCTTTGCGGTCCTCTGCCCCTTTCTGCCCGATACATTGCTTGTTCTTGTATACGAGTTACGGGCCTTACGGGCGTTTTTTTTCAGGGAAAGAGGCATGGGATTATCCTGACTTCCGGTTCCAGCGCAATGCCGAACCTTTCCAGCACAGCCTCTTTGGCCTCCTGCATGAGAGCCAGAGCCGCAGTAGCGCTCCCCTTGCCCTCATTGATCATGAAGTTGGCGTGCAAGGTTGAAAAGGCCATGCCGCCCATTTTTTTACCTTTGAATCCCGCTTGATCCAGAAGTTTGCCAGCAGGCATTTCCGGGGAGGGGTTTTTGAATACGCAGCCAGCGCTCCAGGCCGTCACAGGTTGTTTAGACTTTTTCTCAAAAAAGTTGTGACGCATGCAATTACAGATGCCATCCCTTGCAGTTCTGGTCAAGCCAAATGTGGCTTCCAAGACGATAAAATCATTATTTTTATCATCAATGCAAAGGCTGCGATACGAATAGTGCAGTGCTTGCGCAACAACAACACGCATTTCACCATTACTGACTACATGAATATTTTCAATCTTTCTGCATGTTTCTACGCCAAAAGAACCCGCATTCATAGCCACTGCACCGCCAACAGTGCCTGGTATGCCTACCAGTCCTTCAAGCCCGGCAAGACCGTGCGTTGCGCAAAACCGTAAAAGTCTCGGCAGGGGCACAGCAGCGCCAGCCCGCACAAACACCTTGCCAGCGCTTTCTCCGACCACCTCAGGCCCCTGAGCAAAGTCCGGACGCACCAGCACCAGAGGCAAATCACCGTCCTGGGCCAGAATATTGCTGCCCGCTCCCATAATGACGGGCGCGCCGCCAAGAGCACGCAGGCGATCCGGCAACCGCGCTACGTCTGCCGGGTTTTCAAGAATCAGCTCTGCTATAGCTGTGCCGCCCAGACGCAGCGTTGTGCGCTGGGACAGCAGCGGCGAAGCTATTTCACGCATGATCGCGTCCTTCCAGCCAGGCCGGGCCCAACCGGGTTATGCTGCCTGCCCCCAATGTGAGCAGAACATCCCCTTCGCGCAGAATCCTGGGCAAGGCCAGCATGAGTTCATCCAGATTCTGAAAATACTCCACCGGGGTATCGGAAACCTGCCGTATGCCCTGTGCCAGACTTTGCCCTGAAACGCCGGGGATGGGTTTTTCGGAGGCTGCGTAAATCTCCGTCAGCAGCAGTTGGTCAACGGCGTCAAAAACTTTGCAAAATTCTCCAAAATGGGCCTCGGTGCGGCTGAACCTGTGGGGCTGAAAGGCCGCCACAATACGCCGACCCGCAAAGACCTGTCGCGCGGTGGCCAGGGTTGCGGCAATTTCCGCCGGATGGTGCCCGTAATCGTCCACCACGGTAATGCCCCCTTTTTCGCCCTTGAACTCGAACCGCCGTCCCACGCCCTTGAATCCCGCCAGGCCTTCCGCGCATTTGGCAAAAGGAATGCCCACCTCCATGGCAGCGCCAATGGATGCAAGGGCATTGAGGATATTATGGCGTCCCGGTTGCGGCAGACTGACCTCACCCAAGGTCTTCCCGTGCAACAAAACCTCAAAGCGGTTGATGCGCCCGCTTTCCAGCGGGATGGCCCGGAGCGCGTTGTCCTCGGCGAAGCCATACGTAAGCGCAGGACGCTTCACTCTGGGCAACAGAGCCAGAACGCCGGGGTCATCGCCACAAACAATATTCAGTCCGTAAAAGGGCACATTGTTCATGAACTGCACAAAGGCGCTGTCAATGGCTTCACGATTTTTGTAGTGGTCCAGATGGTCTTCATCCACATTAGTGACAACATTGATAATTGGCAGCAGGCAGAGAAAGGAGCCGTCAGACTCGTCGGCTTCGGCAATGAGATATTCGCCGTGGCCGAGGTGCGCGTTGGCGCCGTAGACGTTGAGCCGACCGCCGATAATGACGGTGGGGTCAAGCCCGGCTGTGTCAAAAATGGTGGCTGTGAGCGAGGTGGTCGTGGTTTTGCCGTGGGTGCCGGCAATGGCTATGCCCTGCCGCAGGCGCATAAGCTCGGCCAGCATCTCGGCACGGGGAATGATGGCGATATTGCGCTTGCGCGCTTCAACCAGTTCGGGATTATCATCACTGATGGCGGTGGATTTGACCAATACCTGCACATCTCCCACATTTTCCGCTGCATGGCCGATGGCTATACGCGCGCCAAGCTTGCGCAGATGGCGCACCACGGCGGAATCGCTCATATCCGAACCGGATATTTCGTATTTGAGATTAAGCAGAACCTCGGCAATACCGCTCATGCCCGCACCGCCGATGCCCACCATATGGATATGACGAATCTTGCTGTTCATGTGGCACCTTTAAAGAAAGTCTAGATAATACAAAGAAAACAGTTTGTTATAAAACGCGTCCTTCCCAGGCTTTTACCGGGAACGGGCAATTTCTTCCAGAACGGTAGTCACACGCGCGGCGGCATCGGGCCAGGCGGAAGCCAGGGCGGCCGAGGACATACGCGTGCGTTCGCCGCTGTCATTCAGCAGCCTTATAAGTGTCTGCTCCAGACCAGCTTCAGTCATGCGCGATTCGGGCACCAGAATGGCAGCTCCGCTTTTGGCCAGCACTTCGGCGTTGCGGGTCTGGTGGTCGTGCACGGCATACGGAAAAGGCACCAGCACTGAAGGCAGGCCCGCGGCGCACAGTTCCGCCACAGTTGTGGCTCCGGAGCGGCACAAGGCCACATCGGCCCAGGCATAGGCCGCCGCCATGTCGTCAATAAAGGCCGACACGCAGGAAGGATCATAGCCTGCCGTTGTATAGGCAGCACGCACAGAGGCTTCGTCCGCGCCGCCTGTCTGGTGGCGAATATCCACCCCGGCTTCGCGCAAAGCTGCAAGGTGCTCGACTATGAACGTATTGAGAGCGTGCGCCCCCTGCGATCCGCCCATAACCAGCAGACGCCTGGCCCCTCTGGCACGCGGCAACCGCCCGGCCTCATTGACCCCTGCGCGCACGGGATTGCCCGTAAGCACGCACTTGGCGGGATCAAAACCCTCGGTATCCGGCAGCGACAGGCAGATGCGCCGCGCCAGTTTTGCCAGCACGCGGTTACTGGCCCCGGCTATGGCGTTCTGCTCATGCAGCATGGTGGGCACGCCCAGCAACCGAGCGGCAAGCATGGGGGCAAAGGCCGCATAACTGCCGAACCCGGCCACAACGTCCGGATTAAAGCGCCGCACAATGCCCAGCGCCTTGCCAACGGACCAGGTCATGCGAAAACCGGCTTCCACCGAACGCAGGCCGCGTCCCAAAAAGCCGCGCACAGGCAGCCCTTCAAAAGGTATGCCCGCCATGCGCGCCAGACGCGCTTCCGGCCCGTACAGGGATCCCACAAAAAGCAGTCTGGCCTGGGGATGCCGCCGCCGCACTTCTTCAGCCACGGCCAGAGCCGGAAAAATATGACCGCCAGTGCCGCCCGTGGTCAGGAG
The DNA here is from genome assembly GCF_055387835.1 of Desulfovibrio simplex. Lineage (NCBI taxonomy): Bacteria > Pseudomonadati > Thermodesulfobacteriota > Desulfovibrionia > Desulfovibrionales > Desulfovibrionaceae > Desulfovibrio > Desulfovibrio simplex. The sequence continues at coordinate 1,014,901 of NZ_AP042377.1, read as the reverse complement.
GATGTTGATGTCCATGTGTCCGCCGTCCGTGAAAAGTTCAAAAGCAGACCCACGCAGAGCATGGTAGCCATCAGGTTACTGCCGCCGTAACTCATGAGCGGCATGGGTACGCCCTTGGGCGGCGCCACCCCCATAACCACGGCGAGGTTCATGACCGCGCCCATGGCGAGAATGGTGGTAATGCCAAAGGCGGTGAAGCGGTCACGCAGGTTGCGCTGCCCCTGTATGATCTTGTAGCAGCGCCAGAACAAAAGGCCAAAGAGTATCATGACCACGCTCATGCCCACAAAACCCATTTCTTCGGCCAGAACAGCCATGATGAAGTCGTTGTGCGCTTCAGGCAGATAGAACATCTTCTGCTTGCTTGCGCCGACGCCAACGCCAAAAAAGCTGCCCGAACCAATGGCCAGCAAGGACTGCACAAGCTGGTAGCCCGTATTGTGGGCATCCTCGAAAGGATCAAGAAAGGCCAACAGACGACGGAGACGGTAGGGAGACGAAATGGCCAGGGCCAGGGCGCCCGCGCAGGCCAGGGCTATGGAGAAAAAGAGATAGACAAAACGGGTTCCCCCGGCCACGCACATAAAAAACAGAATGCTGGCCAAAACGACGGCGCTGCCGAAGTCCGGCTGCAACAGCAGAAGAAAACAGAAGAGCGCCGTCACCGCGAAAGGCGGTATGACGCCGCGACTGAAGGTTTTGATGATGTCCTGCTTGGAACTCATGAAATACGCGAGATAAAGAACCAGAGCCACCTTGACGAGCTCCATCGGCTGAATGCCTACCGGCCCCAAACGAATCCAGCGTTTTGCGCCGTTGATGGCGGGGGCAAGGGGCGAAAGCGTCACAAGCAGCAGTAAAAGCGCCAGAAACAGCGCCGGATACTGCATTTTATAGAGCCAGTCGCGTGGCAGCAGGGCTGCGCCCCACAGGAGGATGCCGCCCAACAACGCAAAAAGCACCTGGCGTTTGAAAAAATAGTACTTGTCGCCGTTTACCTGCTCCGCCACAATGCCGCTGGCTGAAAGCACCATGACAAGCCCGATGGCCAGAATGATAAGCATGATGGTGAACAGCCACCAGTCAAAGGGCGCAAAGGGGCCACTTTCCGTTGCCCGGCCCATGGCGCTGTGCGCTTTGCCGGGCTTTGCCTTGGCTTTAAAGACGTTTTTCATGCCAACCTGCCCACTATCCGCTTGAAATCCTTGCCGCGCTCTTCATAGTTGGCGTAAAGGTCAAAACTTGAGGTTGCCGGAGCCATAAGAATCACGTCGCCCGCCTGTGCCGCAGCCGCAAGGTGCTTTACGGCCGGCTCAAGCGTCGCGTGCCATGTCATGGGCACAATGCCCTGCCAGGCTTTTTCAAAATATTCCCGGCTGGCGCCGAACAAGGCGACCTCGGCGACGCGCGTCTTTACCAGTTCCGCCAGCGCTTCCAGATCGCCGCCCTTGAATTTGCCGCCGCACAAAAGCCGTACCGGGCGGTCAAATGCTTCAAGGGCCACCTTCATCGAAGAAACCGTCGTGCACTTGGAATCATTCACGTAAAGAACGCCGTTGAGGTCACGCACACGTTCAAGACGGTGCGGCAAAGGCGCGAAACGGGCCACGGCTCGTGCCGCGTTTTCCTCACTGACGCCAAAAAAACGGCATGCCTGCCAGGCGGCCTCTTCATTTATGCGATTGTGCAGACCCATGAGGCTGCTCCCGGCAAAACGCTCCGTGGCCTTCACGTACACCTGGCGGGCCTTGATATTGTGCCGGACGGCCTGATCTTTCAGGTTTTCGCCAAGCACGGCCAGATCGCCCTCATCCTGGCAGCGGAACAGACGGAACTTGGCTTCCGTGTATTCTTCCATATCTTTATGATAATCCAGATGGTTGGGCGTGATATTGAGCAAGATGCCCACTCTGGGGCAAAACGTCGTGCAGGTCTGCAACTGGAAGCTCGAAATTTCCAGCACCAGAACGTCAGCCCTGCGACCCGACAGTACATACTCGGACAAGGGCGTGCCTATGTTGCCGCCAAGAAACACGGAATATCCCTGTTCATGCAGCATGGCCGCCGCGAGCGAGGCTGTCGTCGTCTTGCCGCTGGTGCCGGTAATGGCCAGAACGGGTTCACTGTCCAGATAGCGCCAGGCCAACTCCATTTCGGCCAGAATTTCCGTGCGTTCCACGTCCACCAGCCCGTCAAGGCGGGCCACGGGCATGCCTGGGCTCGGCACCACAAAGGCGACGTTTTCGAACTGCGCCGCACTGTGCGGCCCCAGTTCAATAACAATACCAAGCTGCCCCAGTTCGCGGGCCAGGTCTTCACGACCGGAAAAGGCCTGGGCATTGCTGTCCAGAAGACGCACGCGAGCGCCCTCACGGTTCAAAAGTCGCGCAGCCGCAAGACCGGAACGTCCCGCACCGATGACTACGGCCGTTTCGCCAACGCTGATGCGTCTACCGCGCATTTTTTCCAATGCCATAGCAGTTCTCCTCAACGCAGCTTCAGGACTGAGAGCGCCATGAGGCCCAGCAGTATTGATGTAATCCAGAAGCGGATAATGATCTTGGATTCAGGAACGCCCTTGAGTTCAAAATGATGGTGCAGGGGCGCCATACGAAAAAAGCGCTTGCCGCCTGTCCAGCGAAAATACCCCACTTGCACAATGACTGAAAGAGTCTCGGCCACAAAAAGGCCGCCCACAACGGCGAGCACAAGTTCCTGCTTGCACAGCAGCGCCAGATAGCCAAGCACACCGCCGATGGAGAGCGAACCCACATCCCCCATGAACACCTGGGCGGGATAGGCGTTAAACCAGAGAAAACCCAGCCCGGCTCCCACAAGCGCGGCGCAAAAAATGGTCACCTCACCAACACCGGGCATGTAGGGAACCAGAAGATAGCCCGCAAACCGGGCGTTGCCCGTAATATAGATAAAGATGGAAAAAACAATGCAGGCGACGATGGAAGGCCCGATGGCGAGGCCGTCAAGCCCGTCGGTAAGATTGACGGCATTGGAGGCGGCCACCATGACAAAAACGCCGAAAGGCAGGTAAAACCAGCCAAGGTCAAAGGTCACGTCCTTAAAAAAAGGAATGGTGAGCTTGCTGCTGTAGTCGGGATTCACAAAAAGCAGCAGCATGGCCACGCAGGCAATGCCAAGCTGTCCGGCCATTTTGGCCTTGCCGGAAATGCCCCGGTTTTTGTGGTGGCGCAGTTTGGTCATGTCGTCCCAAAATCCCACGGCCCCAAAACCGGCGAACACAAAGAACGCCTGCCAGATATAGATATTTGTCAGGTCTGCCCACAAAAGCAGGCTCACTGTAAGGCTGAACAGCATAAGCAGGCCGCCCATGGTGGGCGTTCCCGCCTTGCAGGCGTGCGCGGCGACATCTTCATGAATATACTGGCCGCATTTCAGGCGGCGAAGCCAGCCGATAAACCGTGGGCCGAGAATGATGGAAACCAGCAGCGCCGTCATGAGCGCGGCCATAGAACGGAAGGTGATGTAGCGAAAGACATTGAAAAATGTCCATTCAGAGGCGAGGGGAGAAAGAAAATTATAAAACATGCACGTGAATCCGTTCGTTTGGCCACACTACGACCGTTGCTGTCAGCGGCAGGGACGGCCCCTGTGGCAATCCGCCATCCTTGCCGGTCTGGCGAACCCTTACGCCGCCAGAAAAAACTACTGCTCGCGCCCGTTGGTCAGAACGGCCACGAACGTTTCAAGCTTGTTGCTTCGGGAGCCCTTGAATAAAGCCACGCCACCGCGAGTACCGGCGCGGTCCTCAAGACCCTGGCTCTGCACGTCGCGCCACACTTTTGCAAAATCTTCGGCATCAGCCACGGGTTGCCAGACACCCGCATAGCCAGCCATGTTGAGCCCCCTGCGCACGTCCTCGGCGCAGGAGCCTTTCCATATAACGGCAGCGGGGTTCAGCCTTGCCAGATGCCTGCCCAGTTCCTCATGTTCCAGGGCGGCCTGCGCGCCCAATTCCAGCATGGCTCCCAGCACGGCCACAAAGGGCCGTGAACCGGCCTGCTCCGCGGCGGCTTCCAGCATGCGCCGCATGGAAAGAGGGTTGGCGTTGTAGGTATCGTCAATGAGCAGCCACGATCCGGCCTGGACCTGATTGAACCGTTGCGCCGGCATCTGCGCGTCAGCCAATCCCTGCGCGATGATGCTGGCGTCAACTCCAAGCATGTTCGCGGCAGCGGCCACGGCCGCCACATTTTCAGCTCCATACTCCCCTCTGAAGGGAGCGATGACGTCAAGTTCCGTACCGTCAAGCCACAAGCGGTACTTGCCGCGCGATCCGGCTGTGGACACATCTTCGCCAGCCGCATCATCACCAGCCACAACCGGGGCTGCCCCCAGATAGGACGCGCGAAACGCGGCATCCTGTCCGGCAGCGCTGAAAAAACGGATATCTGCGCCGGTAGCGCGCGCTTCGCGCGCCAGATCGGGATAGTCAGCGCTGACCAGCCCCTTGCCGCCCTTGGCAAGATAACTGAGCAGCCGGGCTTTGTGCCAGGCCACGCCCTTTTCGCCCAGGCCCTCTGTATGGGCCGCGCCCGCATTGAGAACAAGCGCAAGGTCAGGCCGCAGCACCGCGCCCAGATCGTCCATATCGCCCGGCTGGCTGATCCCGGCTTCCATAACCCAAAAATCTTCATCACCGTCTGTGTTCAGGACGGCCCGGGGCATGCCAATCTGGTTATTGTTGTTCATGGCGTTGCGCGCGGTTTTTCCCGCGAGGGACAGTATCCGGGCCAGGGTTTCCTTGACGGTTGTCTTGCCCGCAGTGCCGGTCACGCCCACAACGCGGGCCCTTGTGCGGTCGCGCCACAGCGCGGCCAGACAGCCCAGCGCCCTGACCGTGTCAGGCACGACAAAAACAGGCACTGTTATATGGGGCAAAGAGCGCGAGGCCAATATGGCTCCTGCCCCCTGCTCGACCGCCTTGGCGGCGAAATCGTGTCCGTCCACCCGACAGCCGGAAACACATACGAAGAGGGAACCCGGCACAACCGCCCTGCTGTCAGTGGCGACAGAAGTCAGGACTGTATGTTCCTCGGGCCCTGAAAACCGGGGCATGCCCAGGCAGGACGCAACTTCATGCAGTGTCAGGCGCACCGGAGTATCTCCCGCACCACCTCCTGGTCGCTGTAGTGGTGCTTTACGCCCTGGATGATCTGATAATCCTCATGCCCTTTGCCGGCAATAAGCAGAGCGTCATTTTTGCCAAGCATCGAAAGGGCTTTGGAGGTAGCAGCGCGGCGGTCAACCTCGACCACAACTTCCTTGGCCGCGGCAAGACCGGGCAGCACATCCTCGAGGATGGCCTCCGGATCTTCAAAGCGGGGATTGTCCGAGGTCAGCACGGCCACATCCGACCAGCGGGCCACAGCCTCTCCCATAATGGGGCGCTTGGTGCGGTCGCGGTTTCCGCCGCAGCCAAAGACGGTGACAATACGCTTGAACCCGGCTTCACGCAAAGCCTTGAGCACGTTCTCAAGCGCATCGGGGGTATGGGCGTAGTCCACAAAGACGCTGAGGCCCTGGGGGTTGTCCACCCTTTCCAGCCTGCCGCTCACACCGGTAAAGCTTTCCAGAGCCTTGAAGGCCTCGGGGTCAATACCCATTTCCAGCGCCACAGCCTGAACGGCAAGCAGATTGGAAGCATTAAACGCGCCTACCAGCGGAGACCGCAGTTCCCAGCGCATATCCTCAAGACTCATACGCAAATGACAGCCTTCTGTCGTGGAAGACAGCAGTTCACCCCACAGGTGCCGCCTGTTGGGCGCTCCTTTTTGCAATCCGAAGGAAAGGGCCGTGGGGCACAGTTCCAGCAGGCGTCGGCCCCAGGCATCGTCGGCGTTCACGGCCATGGCTTTGTCAGCGCGGGGCAGTTCAAGAAAAAGTCGGGCCTTGGCCTGAAAGTAGCTTTCCATCCCCTGATGATAATCAAGGTGATCCTGGGTCAGATTGGTGAACGCCGCGCCGGAAAAAGGCACGCCGCACACGCGCTGCTGATCGATGGCATGCGAGGATACTTCCATAACCGCCACATCCACGCCGTCCCTGGCCATGGCCGCGAGCATGGCGTGTACGCTCAAAACGTCGGGTGTGGTCAGGGGAGCGGCCTCATTGTGCCCCGGCCAGCGGTAACTCACCGTACCCATCACGCCGAGCTTGTGCCCGGCCTGGGCAAAAAGACGCTCCAACAGATAGGTGCAGGTCGTTTTACCGTTGGTGCCTGTAACACCAACGATGCGGATGGGCAAGGTATCAGTATGCCAGCGGGCTTGCGCCAGACGCCAGAGAGCTTCACGCGGATCCGCGTGATAAACGACCCTGCAGCCCGCGCCGGCCGCCGCTTCGGCCTCTTCGCTCCTGGCCGCGCAAACAATAACTCTGGCTCCAGCCTCGACCGCAGCGGGAATAAAGCGAGCCCCGTCTTCCTTGACGCCGGACACGGCCACAAAAATATCGCCAGAACCGACCTGACGTGAATCAGCGCGCACTTCAATGCCGCCGCGCCCGCACTCATCCAAAAGGGCCGCAAATTCCCGATTCATAAGTAACCTCATTGAGTTGCCGAATTTTTTTCTGTTATCGGCCAAAGTTTCAGCGGGCAGGCGACCAATCAGCTCCACAACTGCGCGTACACTGCCATACCCGCCGAAAATTCATTGCAACCGGCTTACTATCTTTCCGAAAGCCACAGGATGTATTCAGCCTTGTTGTCTTCGTCGGGCCAGACCGAACCAGGGGCAGGCGTCTGTTTGACAACGCGGCTGCCTGATCCCTTGAGTTCGGGCACTACACCGGCCCTGGCAAACAGCTCCACAGCGTTGCGCACGGACTTGCCCATAACATCGGGCACACGGCTGCCCGCCTTGGCCAGATGGCCGGGCAGGCGCATGCCCTGATCCTGAGCGGGCGCATCTTCCTTTTTGATGGCGTCGGCCACGTAGGGAATATCAAGGCTGGCCAGTTTGAGCCCGCGCCTGCGTCCCGAAACAGGAGCGGCAGCGGGGCTTTCTTCAACCTTGGCGACCTTGGAGTCGGTCACGAGACCCGTAAAGGTCAGGGTCCGGCTGGCGATTTCCTTGAACACAGGGGCCGCCACCACGCCGCCGTACTGGTTGCGCGTGGGTTCGTCCACCATGACAAGGATAAGGTATTTGGGCTTGTCCGCGGGGAAGAAGCCTACAAAGGAGGCCAGGCGTTTGCTGCCGTACGTTCCGGCGCGATGGTCAGCCTTTTGTGCCGTGCCGGTTTTGCCAGCCACCTCGACGCCTTCAATGCGGGCGCGTTTGCCTGTGCCGTCGTTTTCTTCCACCACGTCGCGCATCATGCGCATGACTTCGCGCGCGGTGGACTGCGAAAAGACCCTCGTGTGCGCTTCTTCCACATTATTTTCGTCGCGGGTAAGCGCCAGCGGCTTGTACACGCCGTTATTCAGCAGGGTAAGATAGGCCTGAGCCATTTGCAGGCCCGTGACCGAAATACTCTGCCCAAAGGATGTGGACATGATGTCCACTTCGCTCCAGTCACGCGGAATGCGCAAAATGCCCCTGCTGTCGGCCACGGGCACACTGGTGCGCTGGCCAAAACCGAGCGCCTGCAAATATTTGTGAAACGTGGGCACGCCGATCATGAGCCCGATTTTCGCCATACCAATGTTGGACGAATACCGCAGCACCTTGCTGGCGGGCAGCACGCCCTGCCGCGACGTGTCGCGGATGGTGAAATTCTTTGTTTCCCACCTGCCGCTTTCGCAATCAATGGCCGTGCTGGCAGTGATCTTTTTTTCCTGAATGGCTGTGGCCATGACAAAGGGCTTGAACGTGGAACCAGGCTCCAGCGCGTCAGCCGCCATGCGGTTGCGATAGACAAGCGGACTCGCGTCCTTGTAGGTGTTGGGATTGAAGAAAGGATACTGCGCCCAGGCCATTATTTCACCAGAGGGCACGTCCACCACGATGGCCCCACCCCAGCGCGCGTCGTACTCACGAACGGCGCGGGCCACGGCTTCTTCCACGATGAACTGCATCTGCACATCAATGGTCAGGGTGAGGTCCTGGCCGCGCGGTTCGCTCTGCCCTTCTTCATGCAGGTAAAAACGACGGCCCATGGCGTCACGCTGCACGATCTGCCGGGTGGGGATGCAGCCCAGGCGGGACTCCATAGAGCGCTCGATGCCTTCAAGCCCTTTGTCGTCCAGGCCGACAAAGCCAAGCACCTGCCCGGCCATGTGCTTGAAGGGGTATACGCGGTCGTATTCTTTGGACAGGCCGATGCCGGCAAGATTGGTCTTGTGCACCGCCTCAGCGGTGTAGTCGTCCACCTTGCGCTTTATCCAGACAAAGCGGCGTTTGGTCTGCGAAAGTTCGTCATAAAGCTTCTTGGGTTCAATACCCAGAATGGGGCCAAGAGTATTGGCCATGACCTGAAAGTCTTCAATTTCTTGCGGACGAGCATACACGGAACGCGCTTCAATACTGCGGGCAAGGACTTGACCGTTGCGATCGAGAATCATGCCACGACGTCCGGTGACCAGTTCAGAGGCCATGTGTTGCCGCCGCGCGCGTTCGGCCAGACGTGGCCCCTCAATCATCTGAAGATACCAGGCACGGCCCCACAGGCCAGTCCACAGCAGACAAAAAATGACCACAACCAGCCTGATGCGTACGCGGCCCCAATCGACTTTTTCCGCCCAGGCAAAACGCGCCTTGCCCTCAGAAGCATTGGCCCGTACGCGGTTGGCGGGACGGGCTTTTTTTTCTGTTCTTGGGGCATCCGTGTGCCGATTGCCCTTGCGGGAAGAGAATTTGAACATGGCTTATCCCAAATGACTTTCGGGTTATCACAATAAGGTGCGGTTCGGACTGTCCTGGCGGACGCTCCTGTTACGGGTACAGACCCGGCTTAGGAGGCTACTGCGCTTCCATGCGGCGGATCTGGCCGGGTTTGGGTTCGCGCATGGAAAACTCTTCTGCCCTGCGGCGCAGCTCATAGGGCGAAAGCAGGCGTTCCCGTTCAACTTCAAGCTTGGCGCGCAGCGCGCGGCGTTCACGCATGGTGTTCTGCGCGATATTGATAAAATAGGTGGTGTCCATACGCTCAATGTTGCTCCAGACAAGCACCAGACCCATGACCATGCAGGCCAGCAGACCGAGTACAAGAAACAGCAGCCACCCTCTGCCGCCAACAGGCTTTGCCGAGACGTTCCGCTTCACGAGCCTGACGCCTCGGCTATTTTTTCCACTGCCCGCAGTTTGGCGCTGCTGGCGCGAGGATTGACGGCCAGTTCGTCCGGCCCGGCCTGCACGGGTTTTTTATGCAGAATGCGCACTTCAGGCTGGTGCCCGCACACACAGCGCGGGATATGCCTCGCGCAGCGGCAGCCTTCTGCCCAATGGCGCATGGCCTGCTTGACCATGCGGTCTTCAAGCGAGTGGAACGTAATAACGGCCAGACGCCCACCCACCGGCAAATAGGCCAAAATCTGATCCAGAAAACGTTGCAGTTCGCCAAGCTCGTCATTGACGGCCATACGCAAAGCCTGAAACGTGCGCGTGGCCGGATGGCGGCGGGCCTTGGCCCGCCATGCGGCCGGATAAGCCCTTTCCACAAGGGCGGCCAACTGCGCGGTGGTGTCTATGGAATCTTTTTGCCTGGCATCCACAATGGCGCGGGCTATGCGCCCCGCCTGCGGCTCTTCGCCAAGGGTGGCAATGCAGTCCTTGAGTTTGTCGAAACTTTCGCGGTTTACCCAATGCCAGGCCGAAGGCTGACCCGACCCCTGGTCCATACGCATATCCAGCGGCCCCTCGCCATAAAAACTGAATCCGCGTCCGGCTTCATCCAGCTGAAAAGAGGAAACGCCGATGTCCAGCAGGGCCCCGTCCACCTTGCCCCAGCCGAGTTCGCCAAGAGCATCGGCAAAGTCGCTGTACCGGCAATGGAACAGATGTGCCCGTGAACCAAAGGCGGCCAGACGCTGCTTCGCAAAATTCAGGGCGTCTTCATCGCGGTCAAGGCCGCACAATTCAATATCCGGGGCTGACGACAGCACGGCGCTGGCATGTCCGCCCATCCCCAGGGTGCCGTCCAGATAGCGCCCCCCGGCGCGCGGCTCAAGCGCGGCCAGCGTTTCCACAGGCAGGACAGGAACATGGCGTGCCTGTTCCGCATTATCGTGCATGGTCTGCATCATGATAAACCTAGAGGCTGATTGTCACACCACTGGCTGCAAGCTCGTCAGAGACGTCTTCAAGCTCCAGGGCGTCAAAGCGGGTCTGATCCCAAACTTCAAATTTATTGAGCATACCCACCAGCATGACGTCCTTCTGAAGGCCTGCTTCACGCATGAGGGATTGCGGAATGCGCACCCGGCCTTGGGCGTCGGGCAGCATTTCCTGCGCGAGACCAATGACCTTGGTTTTAAAGTGCGAAAGACGGGGAGAAGGCATGGGAATACGGCTCAGCTGTTCAGTGATTTTTTCCCAGTCTTCAGGCAGATAGGCCACAAGACGGCCATAGTAAGCGGTAAGCCAGAAAGCGCCCGTGCCCCCTTCAGCGTAAAGCCCGTCCCGGTATTCCGGCGGCAGCATAAGACGACCCTTGGGGTCGAGGCTGCGGGAGAGACTTTTTGTGAAGATCTTTGACACTTTTTTACCACTTTATTACTTACAATTACCACTTTTTCCCACTTATGCCCCAAGGCAATGGGGGTGTCAAGCTAACTGGGTAAAAAGTGTGTTATTTATGTCTGGAGCCAGTTTTGGGGATTATTGGAGGTAGAAAAAAAGCTTTTTCAACCCAGCGGCTTCAGTGGTAAAAAGTGGTTTTTCCCACGCGAAATGGATGCGGCGAACCCAAAAGACGATTTTTTGAAGAACAATCTTCCCTGCACCGCGCGCGGGCAGGAGCCCCATTGTGCACGCCATTTGTGCGGAAGACCGGATATCTTGACAATATGTGGTAAAATCAGGATGATTTATGGTGCTGGTTTTTTACTATTCTTCATTCTGCGCCCATGCGCCGAACCAGCCTCTTCTGGCATCTAAAGCAAGGACACACCATGAGAACAAAAATTGTCGCAACCATAGGCCCCGCTTCAAACAGCAAAGAAAAGTTGCATGAGCTGGCTGAAGCTGGCGTCAGTGTTTTTCGCCTCAACTTTTCACACGGTTCGGCAGCGGATTTCGTCACCATCATACAAAATATACGTGAGGTGGAGCGTACCCTCGGGCGTCCCATCACCATCATGCAGGACCTTTCCGGCCCGAAAATCCGCCTAGGAACAGTGCCTGAAGGAACAATTGATGTGGACAAGGGCATGCGCCTTCTGCTGGGCCCAAGCGCGAGCCGCACCGATGAAATGCCCTACCTGCCCTTTGACCATCAGGTCATTCTGGAAAGCCTCGACCCCGGCGACCGCCTTGTGCTGGCCGACGGCGGCCTTCAATTTATCGTGCAGGAGCGTCGCCCCGACGGCCTCGTGCTGCTTGAAGCCGACAACGCGGGCATCGTCACGTCTCGCAAGGGCCTGGCCCTGCCCGGCAAAGCCACCAAGGTACGCGCCCTGACCGACAAGGACAAAAAAGACCTTGCGGACGGCCTCAAGCTCGGCGTGGACGCGGTAGCCATTTCGTATGTACAGACGGCTGACGATGTGCGCGAAGCCAAGGAGCTCATAGCCGCCGCCGGGCTGAAGCTGCCCGTTGTGGTCAAGCTGGAACGCCAGAGCGCTGTGGATAACCTGGCCGAAATTCTGGCTGAAACGGATGTGGTCATGGTCGCGCGTGGCGACCTTGGCGTTGAATGCCCGCTGCCCCTGCTGCCCGCCCTGCAAAAACGCATCATCAGCGCCTGCAACAAGGCATCCAAGCCCGTTATCGTGGCCACGCAAATGCTGCTTTCCATGGTGAACAGCCCCGCCCCCACCCGCGCTGAAACCACTGACGTGGCCAACGCCGTGCTGGATGGAGCCGACTGCGTGATGCTCTCGGAAGAAACGGCCATGGGGAATTTTCCTGTCGAAACAGTGTGCTACATGCGGCGCATAACCGACGAGGCCGAAAAGCTGCTTTTGATCAACCACAGGCTTGAAGAACCTGATGCCGACAAGGGAATTCCCGAGTTTCTGGCATACTCTGCCTGCCTGCTGGCAGACAAGGCCAAGGCCAAGGCCATTGTTTCCCACAGTCTTTCCGGCAGCTCGGCCCGTCAGGTCTCTGCCAGGCGTCCTCCGCAGCAGATTTACGCCCTTACCCCCGACCCGGTGACCGTCAAGGCCCTGAACTTTGTCTGGGGCGTCAAGCCAGCCTTTGTGGCCCGGCCGCAGGATGAAGAGAGCCACCTTATCCGGGCCGAACATTTCATCCATAACAGCGATGATTTTGAACCGGACGACTGCATTGTCATCACCGCCGGTCAGGTCAAGGGCTCCTCCTCCACCCCAAGGGGTACCAACCTCGTCAAAATCTACTGGAAGTAGACCATGGCCGAAAGCGCACGGATTGCAAAAGAGGTTCCCCAGAATATCAATGAGGAGTATTACCAGATAAGTGGCGAAATTCTTTCGAGTTTTCCCAAATACCGCCCACCTGTGGACCTTTTCAGCTTCCGTGAAGACATCATGGTGCTGGCGCCCTATTGCAAAAAAGAAACGCGCCTGACCAATGAACAGGTTGAGGAGGTGGCCCGTCTTTGTGACAAGGGCGATCTTTTTGTGGCTCGCTCAGACCACCACATCTATTCGCGCCACATCGTCAAACAGCTCGACCTTGTTTTGCAGGACAAGAATCTCAAAGAAGCCGAAATCGCTGATATCTGCATCCGTGCGCTGTTTCTTCGCTATACCGAATTCGACAGCCAGCCCATAAAGTCGCTTTTTGAGCTTCTGTACCGTGACGTCATGGTAATCACGGAGTACCTGTGGACAGACAGGCACCGTATAAACACGTTCATGCGGCGGCTGTTTCGCAAGCATCAGCCTGCCCGCCATGCCATAAACACCATGAGCGTCGGCCTCTGGCTGTGGATGCAGGTTGGCGGAGAATACAGACGCAAAGACCTTGACCGCATGGCGCTCGCCCTTTTGCTGCATGACGTGGGTATGAGCAAGGTTCCAGCCTTTTTGCTCAACAAACCCGGGCCGCTCAAGCCCGAAGAGCGGGAAAAAATTTTGCCCCACCCGCTTGTGGGCATCAAACTCATGCACAAAATGGATGTCAGTTTTGAAGAGCTGGTGCGGGCCTGCTATGAACACCATGAACGCATGGACGGCTCCGGATATCCCCAGCATCTGAAGGGGAACCAGATCAGCCGTGTGGGACGTATCACGGCCCTTGCGGACTCCTTTTCGGCCATGATCGGTCACAGGCCCTACAGCGAAGCCAAAGAACCTCTTGCCGCCGCTAGAGATCTGGCTGGCGATGCCCGATATGACGGGGAGTTTTCAAACCTGCTCCTCTCGGGTTTTGCTTCTGGTAATATTGGCCAAATGGTGGATATGGATCAGGTCGTGGACGCCCGGCTTTAGAGTATTTTATCTTTGAAAGGTTTTGTGGTGGAGGGCCTTTTTTGCAAAAGCGTCTCCTCCCCCACGTCCCCCTAAAACTCGTGTTGTATTTACGTGTAGCATGACTGAAGACCGCGCCGCATGGCGCGGTCTTTCATATCTCTGCGCCTGAGTACTGTTGCCGGGCCGAGACTTACGGCTTTCCGTTCAGTGCATAAACTGATAACTGCTTTCTTGGCTTAACAGCAGTTTCACGTTGAAATTGCTCTGACGGCTCCACGAGCAGACGCCCGCCGTCAAGACGCAAGCGCAGTTTATCTGCACCGGTAAGCGACAAAGCGGGCGTGCCGTGACCTTTGGGAAGGCATATCCCAAAGGTGATTTGTTCTGATGCATATGGGGCAGTGATGCTTTCCCCCGGCATGGCGACAACAACCCAACTTTTACAGGTGGAAATATGGGTTCAATTTCATTGGATGACGCACGCGACCTTGGCCAGCGTGCCCTCATGAGGCACAAGGTCAGCCCTGAGAACGCTGCCGTGACCATTGACGCCCTACTCCGCGCGGAGGTGCAAGGAATTCCCTCTCACGGCTTTTCACGGGTTCCTTATTATGCGGCTCAGGCAGCCGTGGGCAAGATAGACGGTTTTGCAAAGCCGCAGATATCGCGCCCGCGACCAGGCACAATTCTCACAGACGCCCGGTGTGGCTTTGCCTTTCGGGCCATGGCCGACAGCCTGCCCGTTGCGGCCCTGGCGGCCAGAGAAAACGGCGTGGCGCTGCTGGCGATAAAGAATTCGCATCACGCGGGCGTACTGGGCCTTCCTGTCGCTGATTTTGCGGAACAGGGGCTTCTGGCCATGGCATTTGCCAACAGCCCCGCCGCGCTCGCTCCTTATGGGGGCAGCAAGGCCACTTTTGGCACCAATCCCATGGCCATGGGATGCCCCAGAAAAAACGCGCCGCCCCTGGTCATTGACATATCCATGGGGGTCATGGCGCGCGGCAAGATTTTGCAGGCAGCCGAAAAAGGAGAACGCCTTCCGGAAGGCGTGGCTGTGGATGCGGAGGGCAGGCCCACATGTGATGCAACCAAGGCCTTTGCTGGAACATTGTTGCCGTTTGGCGGCCCCAAGGGGTACGCACTGGCGCTGATGGTGGAGATTATGGCCGCCGTTTTGCCGGGCGCGGCTCTGGCGGTCGAGGCAAGTTCGCTGTTTGCGCCCGAAGGGCCTTCGCCGCGCATCGGGCAAAGCTTTTTGATAATGGACCCTGTGGCCACGGCGGGAGACGGCTTTACTGACCGCATTGACACTCTGCTGCGCGTTATCACCGGGCAGGAAGGCGTGCGTCTGCCCGGCGACAGGCGACTGGCACTGGAGGCCACCGCGCGGGCAAAACAAACGCTTGATTTGCCAGACCCACTGCTTGAACAGCTTTACGGGCTCTGCAAAGAATAACGCAATGACAAAGCGAAACCGCCCCGGCGAGCGCAAGCGCGCCGCAACACAGCGGTCATTCTGTCGAAAATCGCATTTTTGGCAGAATGACGACTTTGAAATGTGAATCATTTCAAAGTTACTCTGATCCAAAGCAGATAAACCTTGCGATGGCATCGCTGCCTGAAAGATCCTGTTTCAGGAACCCCGCTTCCTTTCGAAAACTCTTTGTACTACAGTAAAATACGATAAGAATTTTAGGGGGGGAGGAGACCCTATTGCAAAAGGGTCCCTCCCCCACAAAGCATTTCGGTGGCCTGGGCTACACCGTAAAAATTTCCGGTTCTCTTCTGTCCCTGCATTTTTCTTCCAGCATGGCGACGATCTTCAACACGGGCTCCTGGTCGAAAAACTTGGCCTGCTCCGGGCATGCTTTCACGCAGGCGCAGCAACGTATGCAGCCCTGAGCCACAACGGTGGCATCGTCTTCACTGATGACCTGCACAGGGCACTGGCTTGCGCAGAGCATGCATTGGGTACATGCCTCTGAAGTTTTCGGGCGGATGTCCACGGCAGGGGGCAGTTCCTTGTACGGGTGGTTGCCCGGAACGGCCACCGGCCCGGCATGGCCTGAAAGTATGGCCTGGGCCGTATGACGGACGAATTCCCCGGCAAGTTCCATATCCCGCGCATCGGGTCTGCCCGCGCCAATGACTGGCGTCAGGCTGTGTTCCGCGACAAAGGCCGACGCCGCGACAACATCACAGTTGTGTTTCTGCAGCGTATCTACAGCTTCCAGCAGGGCGTCGTCGTAGTGGCGGTTGCCGTACACGGCCACAACCGCGGCCCGCGCTCCCCCGCCGTCAAGTGCTGACAAAAAACCGCCAAGCAGCCGGGGCACACGCCCGGCATACACCGGAAAAGCCAGAAGCAACACATCATCCGGCCCACAGCGCAATTTTTTTGCGCGCCCTGGCGGATACGTCAGGTCATGCTCGCAAAGCTCCTTGCCAAGCGCTTGCGCCAAGGGCCACGCCATGGCTAGAGAAAGGGTTTTGCTGCTGTGCGTGGGACTGAAAAAAACAGCGTGCAGTATACCGCTCATGTGTGCCTCTCTTGGGTTGCATGACAGCGAATAGGGAACAATTCATGCTCAGATTGCTCCGGCGACTGCGTGAGCAGACGCCCGCCGCGAAGCCCAGGCGCAGCGTCTTGCACCGGTACACGCCGGAGCGGGCGTCTTCAGCCTTGGATATGCATTCTCCAAGGCGAGGATTTGTTCACAGTGGCAGTCTGCTCTGGACCGTCCAAGGCAAAAGGGCCGGAATATACTATCCGGCCCTTTTAAAGTGTTGCGAAAAGCTCAGGACGCTACTGTTACCAGCTGTTGCCCTTGCTCTGTTCATGACCCACAATACCGCCAGCCAGAGCGCCTACGCCAGCGCCGGCAAGAGCGCCCCAACCGGCCGCGCCGCCGGAAATGGCGGCAATACCGGCACCGCCAAGAGCGCCAAGAGCCGCGCCGCTGGCAACACCCTGCTGGGTCTTGTTCATATTGGTGCAGCCAACGCCACTGACGAGCATGGCGGCCAGCAGACCTATAATTAAAACTTTCTTCATGGCAATTCTCCTGAAAAGTCCTGTCATCGCTTCAAAAGGCATTGGCCCTATTTCGCGGCAAGACGCGGGGCAATCAGTTCATACCAGATAACACTCATAACCGGACGGTCAAGCTTGTCGGGGTTGGCAGCATACCAGCCATCCACCTGCTTGACGATTTCAACGCGGTTGACGTTGTTAAATGCCTTCATCCAGCCCTTTTCAAAGGGTGACAGGGTGCTGGTCGGCTTTTTGCCCGTTTTGGCAGCCTTTTCTGTTATCTTGCTGTTAACGAAGTATTCCACTGTAATGGCCGATTCCACCCCAAGCAGAAAAGCAGCCTTATCGGACTCAGTCGTTTTTTGCCATACAACGCCTGTAAGCTGCTCCACGGGATTATTATGAGGCACAGCGCTGGCGGCGGCCGTCTCAGCCGCATGGACCGATGCGCAGGCCAGAACCAGAGCCAGAACCAGCCCAAGGCTCAAAACTGACTTTTTCACTCGAAGCTCCTTGCTGTTTACGGAACAGGCGGGACTAACCGCCGGAGGAACACTCATACCATTTGACCCAAAGCGCTAATCGCTATCAGTGCTTGCTCCTAGTCTAGCCACAAGAAGACTCCCATATCAAGTCTTTTCCGCTTTATCAGGATCCAACGGACTCGCCGATGACCTGCCTGAACCGGTTGAACAGATATTCACCGTCGTGCGGTCCTGCGGCTGCTTCAGGGTGATACTGCAGGCTCATGACAGGCAGCGTTTTGTGGCGCAACCCCTCGAGGGTATTGTCGTTAAGGTTGATATGGGTAGCTTCCACATCCTCCACTCCGTCAAGAACCACGTGGAATCCGTGGTTTTGCGAAGAAATTTCGATACGGCCCGTGGTCAGGTCCTTGACCGGGTGGTTGCAGCCGTGATGACCGAACTTGAGCTTGTCGGTGGCGCCGCCGAGCGCGTGCCCGATAAGCTGGTGGCCAAGGCAGATGCCCGTAACCGGGAACATCCTGATAAGCTCCCGCACCAAGGCTATCTCATTGGTAAGCGTGGCGGGGTCGCCGGGGCCGTTGGACAAAAACGCTCCCCTGGCGCCGCTGGCCCTGGCCTGAGCCGCGCTGAAACCGGGCGGCACAGCCAGGGGTTCAAAGCCCGCTTCACACAGGCGGCGCAAGATATTCCACTTGATGCCAAAGTCGTAAACCAGCAGGGGCAGCCCCGTTCCACGCCAGGCATAGCTGCCGTCTTCGGCCAAGGGGGCATCCTGCACAGCGTTATCATACCAGGCATAGGGTTTCTGGGCCGCCACAAAGGGCACAAGGTTGCGCCCCTTCATGGGGGGCAGAGCCCTGGCACGTTCCTGAAGCACGCGCGGGTCCATTTCCTTGGTGGAAATGATGCCGCGCATGGCCCCGTTGATGCGCAGGTGCAGGGTCAGGGCACGGGTATCAAGCCCTTCCATGCCAGGTGTTTCGTAGCGCTTCAGGAAGGCAGGCAGAGACATGGTGGAACGCCAGTTGGAGGGCTTTTTGCAGCACTCCTTGACCAGCAGGGCCGAGCAATGCACGCCCGCGGATTCCATATCTTCACGGCTGGTGCCGTAGTTGCCGATGAGGGGGTAGGTCATGCAGACCATCTGCCCGTAATAGGAGGGATCTGTAAGAACCTCCTGATATCCGGTCATGCCGGTGGTGAAAATAACCTCACCGCCGGTTTCAAATTCGCCGGTAAAGGACTTGCCTTCCAGCGTAAATCCATCTTCCAGCACCAGTAATGCTTTCATAGCTTACCCCTGCGCGTCCCGCGCATAGTATTCCTGCAAACTTTCCACATGAATTTCGTCCCGCCGCGAACCGATGGCCGTGGCAGTGGCGCGGGCCGCGGCAATGGTGGTGCAATACGGCACCTTGTAGTTCAGGGCCGCCTGGCGGATGGCCTTGGAGTCCTTGGCCGTATGTTTGCCTGAAGCCGTGTTCACGACCAGGGCTACCTCGTGATTGATAAGCAGGTCCACAATGTTGGGACGACCTTCGTAAACCTTGCGCACTTCCTCAACCTTGAGTCCGTGCTCGCGCAATATGGCCGCAGTGCCCTTGGTGGCCAGCAGGTCAAAGCCCATATTGGCAAATTTTTCCGCCACTTCTGGCAGGAAAGGCTTGTCGCGGTCATTGACCGAGAGAAAAAGCTTGCCCCCCTGGGGCAGCACCTGGCCCGCGCCGAGCTGGCTTTTAAGGAAGGCTTCGCCGAAGCTGGAGCCCATGCCCATTACTTCGCCGGTGGAGTGCATTTCAGGGCCGAGTATCACGTCCACCCCGGGGAAACGCTGGAAGGGCATGACCGCTTCCTTCACGCAGGTAAAGCCGCCCTTGCGCATGCTCCAGGGGTCCAGCTCGTCCAGGGTCTTGCCCAGCATGACCTGGGTGGCCAGATACGGCAGGGGAACTCCCGTGGCCTTGGACACGAAGGGCGCAGTGCGCGAGGCGCGCGGATTGACTTCAAGGATATAAAGATCGTCACCCTTGATGGCGAACTGGATATTCATGAGGCCCACAACCTTGAGCTCGCGGGCCAACGCCTCGGCCTGGGAAGCGATAAGGGCCACATGGTCGTAGGACAGTGAATAGGAAGGCAGCACGCAGGCCGAGTCGCCGGAGTGGATGCCAGCTTCTTCGATGTGCTCCATAATGCCTGCCACATACACGTCCTTGCCGTCAGACAGGGCGTCCACGTCCACTTCCACCGCATGTTCGAGGAATTTGTCCACAAGGATGGGGTGCTCCGGCTTTTCGGGCACCTGGGCATGAAAATACGCCGTCAGTTCCGCGGCGTCATACACCACGGCCATGGCGCGTCCGCCAAGCACGTAGCTCGGCCGCACAACCACGGGATAAGTGATGCGCTCGGCCACTTCCAGAGCGTCTTCAAGGCTCATGGCCGTGCCGTTGGGCGGTTGCAGCAGGCCCAGCTTCTGGATGAGCGCCTGGAAGCGCTCACGGTCTTCGGCGCGGTCAATGGCGTCGGGGCTGGTTCCGAGAATCGGCACTCCGGCGCGCATGAGGGGCACGGCCAGATTCAGCGGCGTCTGCCCGCCGAACTGCACGATGACGCCTTCAGGCTTTTCTTTTTCCACAATGTTCATGACGTCTTCGAAGGTCAGCGGTTCGAAGTAAAGCCGGTCCGAAGTGTCGTAGTCCGTGGAGACAGTTTCGGGGTTGGAGTTGGCCATGATGGCCATGACCCCGGCATCACGCAGGGCGAAGGAGGCGTGGCAGCAGCAGTAGTCAAACTCGATTCCCTGACCGATGCGGTTGGGGCCCCCGCCAAGAATAAGCACCTTGCGGCGGTTTTCCAGCTTGAGTTCGTCGCCTTTTTCGTAGGTCGAGTAAAAATAGGGGGTATAGGCCTCGAACTCGCCAGCGCAGGTATCCACAAGATAATATGTGGGCTGGATGTCCATTTCCTTGCGCAGACGGCGAATGTCCGCTTCGGGGCGCTTCCACATCTCGGCGAGCTGCCTGTCGGAAAAGCCGTATTCCTTGGCTTCGCGCAAAATTACCGCCAGGTCTGCGTTGCTGGCGGTCATGTCATTGGCCATGCCAAAGTTGCGGATGCGCTGCTCCATTTCCACAATATCCTGCAACTGGCGCACAAACCAGGGATCAATGGCGGAAACGGCAAAGATTTCTTCTTCAGTGATGCCTGCGAGCAAGGCCTGCCGCAGCGCAAAAATGCGGCGCGAATTGGGCCGTTGCAGAGATTCAAGGATGTCCTCGCGGGCGGGCAGTTCGGCATTGAAGTTGAAACCAAGGCCCGTGGCCCCGATTTCCATTGACCGCAAACCCTTTTGCAGGGCTTCCTTGAAGGTGCGGCCAATGCTCATGGCTTCGCCCACGCTCTTCATGGAGGTGGTCAGCTCGTCCCTGGCTCCGGGGAACTTTTCAAAGGTAAAGCGCGGAATTTTCACCACGCAATAGTCGATGGCAGGCTCAAAGCTGGCCACGGTCTCGCGCGTGATGTCGTTGCGCAGTTCGTCCAGCGTGTAGCCGACCGCCAGCTTGGCCGCAATCTTTGCAATGGGAAAACCCGTCGCCTTGGAGGCCAGCGCTGAAGATCGCGACACGCGCGGATTCATTTCAATGACCACAACTTCGCCATTGGCGGGATTGATGCCGAACTGCACGTTACTGCCGCCGGTTTCAACGCCGATTTCACGCATGATGGCAATGGAGTAATCACGAATCAGCTGGTATTCGGAATCCGAAAGCGTCTGCACCGGGGCCACGGTTATGGAGTCGCCCGTGTGCACGCCCATGGGATCAAGGTTTTCAATGGAACAGATGATGACGCAGTTATCCTTGGTGTCACGCATCACTTCCATTTCAATTTCTTTCCAGCCGAGCACACTCTGCTCTATCATGACTTCGGTAGTGGGGCTCGCGGCCAGACCGTTGCTTGCCACCTCTTCAAGGTCGGCAAGATTGTAGGCCACGCCGCCGCCCGTACCCCCCAGGGTAAAGGCCGGGCGCACAATCAGCGGAAAGGGCAGCACGTTGCCAAGCTGGCGCACTTCATCAAGGTTGCGGGCAATGCCGCTGGCGGGCATCTTGAGGCCGATGCGTTCCATGGCCTCACGGAAAAGCTCGCGGCTTTCGGCTTTTTCAATAACCTCGGCCCGTGCGCCTATGAGTTCAACACCGTATTCCGCCAAAACGCCGCCCTTGGCAAGCCCAAGAGCGGCGTTCAATGCCGTCTGCCCGCCAAGAGTCGGCAACAGCGCATCCGGGCGTTCTTTACGGATAATGGCAGTCAGGGTGTCTAGTTCGATGGGTTCCACATACGTGGCGTCCGCCAGTTGTGGATCGGTCATGATGGTGGCGGGATTGGAGTTGACCAGCACCACTTCGTAGCCTTCTTCTTTGAGGGCTTTGACGGCCTGTGAACCGGAGTAGTCAAACTCGCAGCCCTGGCCTATGATGATGGGTCCCGCGCCAATGACAAGAATCTTGTGTAAATCCGTACGCTTAGGCATTGGACATTCCTGCGGCTTTGGAGATCGGTACGAAAGGGGCGGCTCTGAGGGCCACCGTTTGCTCAAACTAAAGAATAATACATGCACTTCAGGGTAAGGTCAACATTTTCTCTGACCGGGCAAACAGGGGCGCGCGCCACTAACCCCTTGCGCACCATCCAGATTTACGCAATACTTCTTGTCCTGAATACACAAGGGGGCATTGATAATGCAAGACATCAAAAAAGTCGTTCTCGCCTACTCCGGCGGGCTTGATACATCCGTCATCCTGAAATGGCTTATCGAGACGTACAAGTGTGAGGTCATCGCCGTCACCGCCAACCTCGGTCAGCCTGAAGACCTTTCGGGGGTTGAAGAAAAAGCGCTCAAAACCGGCGCTTCCAAGGCCTATGTGCTTGATCTGCGCGAAGAAATGGCCAAAGACTTCGTATTTCCAATGATGCGCGGCGCGGCCATCTACGAAGGCCGCTACCTGCTCGGCACGTCCATCGCCCGGCCCCTCATTGCCAAGGCCCTGGTGGATATCGCCCGTAAGGAAGGCGCTGACGCCATTTCGCACGGCGCCACCGGCAAGGGCAACGACCAGGTGCGCTTTGAACTCGCCGCCGCCGCTCTGGCGCCCGAGATCAAGGTCATCGCGCCCTGGCGCGAATGGGAACTCATGTCCCGCACGGCGCTCACCGCTTTTGCAGAAAAGCACGGCATTCCCATTTCCAGCGCCGCAAAGCGCTACAGCATGGACGCCAACATGCTGCACACAAGCTTTGAAGGCAGCGAACTTGAAGATCCCGGCAGCGAACCGCACGAATCCTGCCACGAGCGTTGCGTGCCTGTGGAACTCGCCCCGGACACGCCGGAAATCGTCAGCGTGGACTTTGAGCGCGGCAACCCCGTTGCCATCAACGGCAAGGCCCTTTCGCCCGCCACCATCATCAGCACCCTGGCCGAAATCGCCGGACGCAACGGCATTGGCCGCGATGACATGGTGGAAAACCGCTTTGTCGGCATGAAGTGCCGCGGCGTGTATGAAAATCCCGCTGGCACCCTGCTCTATAAACTGCACCGCGACCTTGAGGGCATCTGCCTTGACCGCGAACTGCTCGGCATCCGCGACATGCTGGCCGTGCGCTACGCCCAGTGCGTGTACAACGGCTTCTGGTACTCGCCCGAACGCGAAGCCATGCAGGCCTTTATGGACAAATCGCAGGAAACCGTCACCGGCACTGTGCGCGCCAAACTGTACAAGGGCGGCGTCTGGCCCCTGGCCCGCACTTCTCCCAACTCGCTCTTTTCCGAAGACCTGGCCACCTTTGAGGGCGGCGACTATGACCACAAGGATGCAGCGGGCTTCATCCGCCTTAACAGCCTGCGCCTGCGCCTGCACGCGGCCGTTAAAAGCAAGCTGAAGGACTAGACCAGTTTACCTTTGCAACGCTTCACATTTAAAAGGTGTCATTCAGCCGAACAATGTGATTTTTCGACTGAATCCACGCCACGTTGCGGCGCGCTGCACTCGCGTGCAGCGTTAGAGCATGCAACCTTTTTCAAAGGTACAATGCTCCAGCCCCCGGCCGGCCTGCAAAAGCCTCCGCCGGGCAGGCGGCGGTCCCAGGATCAGCCTGTCCGGCAAAGCCTCCCGCAGTGGAGCGCGGCTCCACCCTGTACCGCTCAAGCGTACTGGAATTTCGGGGGCAGAGGCGTTTTTATGAAGCGCCCCTGCCCCCGAATCATTACTTTAAAAAGCAATGGACACTGCCATGAAAACCAACCAGAGCTGGGGCGGGCGTTTTGCCGAAGGTCCCAAAGAAGCCGTGGCCCAGTATACGGACTCTCAATCTTACGACAGGGCCCTGTATGCCCAGGATATCCGCGCCTCGCAAGCCCATGCGCGCATGCTGGGCCATCAGGGCATTATTCCGCCCGATGAAGCCCAGTTGCTGGTTGAAGGGCTTGACCGCGTGCGCGAAGAAATCCACTCCGGCAACTTTATCTGGAAACCGGAACTGGAAGACGTGCACATGAACATTGAGGCGCGCCTCACAGAAATTATGGGCAACGTGGGTAAAAAACTGCACACTGGCCGCAGCCGTAATGATCAGGTCGGATTAAGCTTTCGCCTTTTTGTGGCGGACAGGCTCGAGACATGGCGCCAGCGCGCCGCTGGCCTGTGCGCCGTGCTGGTGCAGCGCGCCACGGAGCACACCGCCGACATCCTGCCCGGCTGCACCCACCTGCAACCCGCACAACCCGTAAGTCTTGCGCACTACCTGCTGGCCTACGCATGGATGTTCAGGCGTGATGCCATGCGCCTGAACGACTGCCTTGGCCGGGTTCGCATATCCCCTCTGGGCGCGGCTGCCCTGGCGGGCACAACCTATCCTCTTGATCCGCACAGCGTGGCGGAGGATGTGGGGTTTTCCGGCATCTACAACAATTCTATGGACGCGGTTTCTGACAGGGATTTCGTGCTGGAAGCGCTTTTCTGCGGGTCCGCCATTATGATGCACCTCTCGCGCCTGTGTGAAGAAATCATCCTGTGGGCCAACCCGGCCTTTGGCTTTGTGCGCCTGCCCGACAGCTACGCCACCGGCTCATCCATCATGCCGCAAAAAAAGAACCCCGACGTGGCCGAACTCATGCGCGGCAAGACAGGGCGCGTCTATGGCTCGCTCATGGGCCTGCTCACCATCATGAAAGGCCTGCCCCTGGCCTATAACCGCGACATGCAGGAAGACAAGGAAGGCTTTCTTGACGCCGACAACACGGTTGAAGCCTCGCTGCGCCTTATGGCGGGCATGATGGAAGAACTGACGTTTCGCACGGACCGCATGCGAGAAGCCTGCAGGGCCGGCTTCCTTAACGCCACAGAACTGGCCGACTATCTGGTGGGCAAGGGCCTGCCCTTCCGCGAGGCCCACCACATCACCGGGCAGTGCGTGGCAGCGGCCGAAAGCCAGGGCAAAGGCCTTGAAGACCTCACTCTGGCTGAAATGCAGGCGCTTGAGCCTCGCATTGAGAACGACGTGTACGCCATACTGGACTATGCGGCCGCCGTTCGTCGGCGCGAAACTCCCGGCGGCACAGGCCCGCAGTCCGTTGCCGCGCAGGTGGCCCAACTCAGGACATGGCTTGCCGGTATGGACGGCAAGGCCAGATAAATCGGGACAGACCGCCATGGCCTTTTTAACGGATCAGAATTCTGAAGCCGCACAGGGCGCTTCCTGGCCCCAATGGGTTGAAGAAGCGCGCCTTAATGACAGCCTTGCGGCCCAGGCCTATGAGGACACCCCACCGCAATGGCGGGCGGCGGTCAAAACAGGCCTTGCCCTGGCCCATATGCACTTTGGCTCTGATCCTGGTCAGTTGCGGGACATGCGAAGCGACGGGCATCTGGGGTTCTGGCGGCGTGGCGAAAGCCATGCCGCCCCTTGGGCCATAGTTGCCTTTACCCCTGCCTACGCGGCGGCCGCCAGGCTGGCGGCCGCCTGCATTCCGGCCATTCTGGCCGGGGTTCCGCAGATAGGGGCCGTCTGTGTGGGCGGCCAGCCCCACCGATCAGCCCTCGTCAGCCTTGAACTCAGCGGTGTTGAAGACATCTTTGTGCTGGACTCCCCCGGCCTTCACAGATTGCTTGAAGAATGCCGCCCCGGTCCTGGCAGGCTGGTGCTGCTGCACGCGGGCGAACTGGCCCCCACCGTGGAACTGGCCCAGAGCATGGGCCTGCCCTGCTGGCAGGAATATCGTCCGCCGAAACTTGCCCTGGTGGAAGCCGATACTTCCATTAACGGACAGAACCTCGCGGACGATGGCAGCCGCATTGATCTTGAGGCCTTGTATTTTGCCCAGGCAGAAGCTCTGGACGCGGCCACAAGCATCGCGGCCCATTTGCCCATTGGCGACCCGCACGGCACGCCCATACCGCTTGCGCGGGATGCGCAATTGCCGGATGCCCTTTATCTGGCTTCCGGCGACCACGAGCAGGCAGATATTCTGCATGGCAAAGCCTTTTCCGCCAGCGGCCCGGGCCTGACCCTGACGCCGGGCTGCGAGGGTTTTTGGCTGCACCCCGGCCTTACGCCGGATTTTTTCCGCGTGCGTTGCCTGACATTTGGCATGCTGTAATAAACCCTGTGCTCTGGAGCCGTCATGTCCCACATCAACCGCATCCGCAACATCGGCATTATTGCCCATATTGACGCCGGCAAGACCACACTGTCTGAGCGCATGCTTTTCTACAGCCGCAAAATTCACCGGATGGGCGAAGTACACGACGGCGCCGCCACCATGGACTACATGCCCGAAGAACAGGAGCGCGGCATCACCATCATGTCGGCCTGCACCACCTGCCAGTGGAACGACCACACCATCAACCTTATAGACACTCCCGGCCACGTGGACTTCACCATTGAGGTCGAGCGCTCCCTGCGCGTGCTGGACGGAGCCGTGGGCGTCTTTTGCGCCGTGGGCGGCGTGGAGCCGCAATCTGAAACCGTGTGGCGGCAATCGGAAGACTTCGGTGTGCCCAAAATAGCCTTCATCAACAAGATGGACAGGCTGGGAGCGAATTTTGAATCCGTTCTTGAAGCCATGCGCCAGCGGCTTCAGGCCAACGCCGTGGCCGTTACGGTCCCCTTTGGCCAGGGTGAGGACTTCAGCGCTGTTCTTGACCTTATTCATGAAGAATGCCTGACGTTTGACGAAGACGATCAGGGTCAGACCATAGGCCGCACCCCCTTCACGGCGGAACAGGCCGCGCTGGCCTCTCCCTGGCGTGAACTGCTGCTGGAAAAACTGGCCGAAGCCGATGAAGACTTTCTTGAGCCCTACCTTGAAGGCGCATTCGGCATCAATGACATCCATGCGGCCCTTCGACGGGCCACCCTGGCGCGGCGCATCACTCCTGTTCTCTGCGGCTCCGCCCTGCGCAACGCGGGCGTGCAGCCCGTACTGGACGCCGTTTGCCGCTGGCTGCCCTCGCCACTGGACGTGCCGGTGCCCGTGGGCGTGGACCCCCAGGGAAAAGAAATTACCGTTACTCCTGATCCCGATGCCCCGGCCGTTGCCCTGGTTTTTAAAGTCCTGCTCGAAGAAAACCGTAAGCACTCCTTCGTCCGCGTGTATGCGGGGCGCATTCATGAAGGGGACAATTTGCGCAATGCAGCGCAGAACAAGGACGACCGCCTGGGCCGCCTGTACCGGCCCCATGCCGACAGGCGCGAGCAGCTTGAAGAGGCTGGCGCGGGTGAAATAGTGGTTGCCGTGGGGCTACGCTCTGCCCATACGGGAGAAACCTATACCGCGCGCGAGCGGCCTCTGACGCTTGAAAGCATTGAGGCCAACGCGCCGGTCATCACGCTTGCCCTTGAGCCGCGCAATGCCGATGAAGGCAAGGTTCTTGACGAGGCCCTGGCCCGCTATGTTGAGGAAGACCCGACGCTCAGGGCGCAACTGGATGACGACACGGGCGCGCGCATGGTTTCCGGCATGGGCGAACTGCACCTGGATGTGCTGCTGGAGCGCATGCGGCGTGAATACGGCATCAGCCCTCGTGCGGGGAACCCTCAGGTGGTTCTGCGCGAAACCATACGCAAGTCCGCTGACGCCAGTGTGGTTTTTGACCGTGAACTTGGCAAGGAGCACCACCAGGGAGCGGTTGCGCTTTGTGTGTCGCCGCGCCCGCGCGGCAGCGGCAATCTGGTGACTGTGGGCGATTTTTTGCCTGCTGACCCTGCCGAGGCCCGCAAGCTGCTGCCCCAGATATATCTTGACGCGGCGCTCGAGGGCGTGCGCGACGCCTTGCAGAGTGGCGAACTCACAGGCTACCCGGTGGAAGATGTGGAGGTGGTTCTCACCAGTGTTGAACGGCGCGAAGGACTGACCACCCTGCCCGGCTGCCGCATGGCGGCAGGCCAGGCCCTGCGCGAGGCTGTGGCCGCGGCTTCTCCTGTTGTCATGGAGCCTGTCATGCGCGTGGAGATAGTTGTTCCTGAAGATTTTCTGGGCCCGTCAATCAGCCTGTTCAACACCTGCGGCGGCAAGGTTGAAAATCTTGAAGACAACGGAACACGCAAAATTCTGAGCGGCACCGCTCCGCTGCGCCGCTTGTTCGGCTTTTCCACCTCCCTTCGCTCGGCCACTCAGGGCCGGGCCGGGCTGGTATTGACCTTTGACCGCTTTGACCTGCCCTGAGGCCCGATGCCCGTGACGAACCACACCACAGAAACCAGCGGCAAGGGGCATGCCCCCCGCGCCAAAAAAAGCCTTGGCCAGCATTTTCTGCGCCGTGAAGATATCTGCCACCGCATTGCGGCCCTTATCGCCCCGTGCGCCCATGACCGCATCGTTGAAATCGGCCCCGGCCCCGGTGCGTTGACCCGCGCCATCGAGGCCGCCCCGCACGCCCGACTGCTGCTGATCGAAAAAGACCGCCATTGGGCCGCCGAGCGCCAGCGCCTGGGAGGCGCGAACACGCAGGCGGTGCTTGCCGATGCCCTGCGGTTTGACTGGCGGCGCATCCGCGTGCAGGAACCGTGGAAGGTCATAGGCAACCTGCCCTACAATGTGGCCTCCCCGCTTATATGGGACATCGTTTCCCTGTCCGAAGGCTGGCAGATGGCGGCCTTCATGGTGCAGAAAGAAGTGGGGCAACGTCTTGCGGCACAGCCGGACACCGGGCATTACGGGGCGCTTTCTGTCTGGGTGCAGAGCTATTCCCGCCCACGCATGGAGTTTGTGGTGGGGCCGGGAGCCTTCAGTCCAC
Organism: Desulfovibrio simplex; assembly: GCF_055387835.1. NCBI lineage: Bacteria > Pseudomonadati > Thermodesulfobacteriota > Desulfovibrionia > Desulfovibrionales > Desulfovibrionaceae > Desulfovibrio > Desulfovibrio simplex. Next base: position 986,539 of record NZ_AP042377.1, on the reverse strand, counting down.
CGCCAAAGGTGGACTCTGCGGTCTTGAGCTTCACCCCTCTGCCCCTCTGCGAGCGCCCTGCGCATCCCGCGCTCTTGTCCCGACTGTTGCGTATCTGTTTTCAGCAAAGGCGCAAGCAACTCGGCGGAATTTTTCGCCGCGCGGCTCAACCTTGTCTTGAAAAAGCATTCGAAAGTACCCAAATTGCGCCCAATTTACGTCCAGAAGTGCTTTCTCACCACGATTTTCAGCGCATTTCCGCTTTTTGGGCGTCACTGCTTGACAACAGGGCATAAAAAGTTTTCAGTCTATCCATAATCTTGCTGCGTTGTGTGATATTAGCGTATTTCAGGCAAGTGGTCTTGCAAGGCCACTTGAAAACAATGCCGGGGAACTTTTCAGGAGGACATGCTGATGACTAAGGCCGATCTGGTTGAAAAAATCGCTGCCAAGGCCAATCTGACCAAGGCCGCTGCTGAGCGGGCCCTCAACGCTTTTCTCGCTTCCGTCGAAGACGCCCTTGTCAAGGAATCCAAACTCACTCTTACTGGCTTTGGCACCTTTGCGGTAGAGCACCGCAAAGCCCGGCAGGGCCGCAATCCCCGTACCGGCGACACGCTTACCATTCCCGCGTGCAAAATTCTCAAATTCCGCCCCGGCAAGATGCTCAAAGACTCTTTAAACTGATCTTCCGCCGCCATGCCGCATGGTATAGCGGCCAAACCCGAAATGCCCGTCATGGCTGTGGCCGATGCCGGGCAAATTCGGGAACAAACCTCAGATAACATGTATGCCGAAGGCGACTGGGACCGAAGACATGCATGTTATCTCAGGTTTTCAACCCGTCCCGACCGTTGCGGCGCGGTGATGCGGCCCCGCCTTCCGCCCCACTCTGTTTCATTGAAAAAAGACTTGCCCTTTTACAGTATGCGGGCTATATAACCAACTCATTTGGCGACTCTGTCGCTGTCCGTATACGGGTAAGACCGTTGACGGTTATTTTGGGGGCTGCCAAGAGCCAGCCCTGCCGCCGAAGGGGGTGATTTTCTTGCCCGGAGTTTTTCTTAACGAAGACGATTATAACTTTGACATCGCGCTGCGTCGCTTTAAGAAGCAGGTAGAAAAGGCCGGTGTTCTTTCAGAAATGAAAAAACGCCAGCACTACGAAAAGCCCAGCGTTATGCGCAAAAAGAAAAAGGCCGCCGCCCGGAAGCGGCTGATGAAAAAAATCAGGAAGATGAACATGGCTTAACCGGCTGCGCATATATGCGCCCGGGGCCTTCATCCGGCCGTCATGCGGGAAGCCCCTTGGGGTTTCCCGCATTTTCTGCATTACTCCACACTTCACCCCCACTACTGTTATGACCGTCACCACCACGCTTTTTGAGCAGATCGAAAAAGACTACATCCAGGCCTACAAGGCTAAAGACAGCGTGCGGCTCACTGTGCTGCGCCTGCTGAAAACGGCGGTCAAAAACCGCCTGGTGGACATGCGGCGGCCCGGTGGCAGCCTTTCCGATGAAGAAATGCTTGACGTTATCGTCAAGGAAGGCAAACAGCGCCAGGACTCCATCGAACAGTACACTGCTGCGCAGCGCCCTGATCTGGCGGACAAAGAAGCGGCTGAACTGGCCGTGCTCAAGGAATACCTGCCCAAGGCTCTCAGCCAGGAAGAACTGCAGGCTCTTATCGAGTCCACAGTGGCTGAACTTGGCGCAACATCCCCCAAGGACATGGGCCGGGTTATTTCCGCCATCATGGCCGGGCACAAGGGCCAGGTGGACGGCAAGGTTCTGTCCGAGGCCGTCAAAAAGCGCCTGCAGTCCTGACCATTCCGCACTGCCGAAGGATATTTTGTGACATCCTTCGGCGTAAAGCGGTCGCGCTCCATTTTCAAGCCGCATTCCCGCAGGTGGGCATGCCGCAGCATTCCAGCGTCAATCGCCATGGCCAGATATACCGTCCAGCCGGGAGTTGCCTCGCAAATGGAAAGACTGTGTGCCTGGCGAAGAAGCGCCCTCCATACCATCCGGGCTGCAAGGCCTGACATTTCGTGCGCCCTTTTTTCTGCGGTTCGCCGTACCATCGCTTTTGAGGCATCAGCATGATCCATACCCGCACGCTCCAGGCCCTTGAATACCATCACATTACCAGCCATCTCTCCTCGCTGTGCATTTCAGGCGTCGGACGTGAACGCGCCCTGAACCTGACCCCGCTGGACACGGCGGAGGACGTGAATCTTGCCGCGCGCGTTTATGAGGAAGCCGCGGACTGGTCCTCGCGTCCGGCGTCTGGCGGCGCGGTCTTTACGCTTAACGCCTTTCCCGACGTATCGGGCTTTCTGCACGCGGCGCAAACCGCGCGCGCCCACGCCTTTCAGCCCGACGTGGACGCCTTCTGGGCGCTGCGGGAAGTGCTCCGTCTGGCGCGCGAAGCCCATGCCTCCATCGCTGTGCCCGATGCGCCACGGCAGTGGCCGCACCTTCTGGCTATGGCCGACGGCGCTCCCCTGCCGGTGCAGCTTACAGCCGCCCTCTTGCGCTGCATTTCTGATGACGGCCTTCTGAAGGACGAAAGCTCGCCCGAACTCTATCGCCTGCGAGGCGAACTGCGCCGCCTGCACCAGAGCTGCATGCGCAAGGTCAAGGACTTTGCCCTGCAGTACAACATGCTGGCCTACCTGCAGGACGAGTTCATGACCCTTTCGTCAGACCGCTATGTGCTGCCCCTCAAGGCCAACTTCAAGGGTCGCATGCAGGGCATCATCCACGACTGGTCGCAGACGGGCGAAACCTGCTATTTCGAGCCGATGTTTCTGGTGGAGATCAACAACCGTCTTCAGGAACTCAAGCGTGAGGAGCGAGAAGAAGAGCGCAAGGTGCTGCTCTACCTGCGCGGCCTGCTGGAAGCCGAACTGCCTGGGGCTCAGGCGGCGCTTGAACTTCTTGCGCAGCTTGACCTTTTGCAGGCCAAACGTCGTCTGGCCGCCTTGCTGGACGGGCGCTGCCTGCCGCTTACCCCCGTGGCCGAGGGCATACAGCTGCTTGAGGCCCGGCACCCCCTGCTTGTGCTCAACAGGGCAAAGGCGGCCAACGACGCCGCAGCTCAGGGTTCAAAAAGCACGGGCGCGTCCGCTGCTTCCGTACGCCCGCTGGACATCATCCTGCGCCCCGGCGAGCGCGCCCTGGTCATTACAGGCGGCAACGCGGGCGGCAAGACCGTCTGCCTGAAGACCCTCGGCCTTATCGCTGCCATGACGCTGAGCGGACTGCCCGTGCCTGTGGGATCTGGTTCGCATTTGCCGTGGTTCAGCCGTATGGACGCCTTCATCGGTGACGAACAGAGCCTTGCGGACAACGTGTCCACCTTCACGGCCCAGATAGAACACCTGGCCAAGGCATGGAAACATCTTGACGCCAGCGGCATTGTGCTGCTGGACGAGTTTGGCGCGGGGACGGATCCGGCCCAGGGCGCGGCTTTGGCCCAGGCGGTACTTGACGAATTGCTGGACAAACATACCTTTGTTCTGGCGGCCACACATTTTCCCGCGCTCAAGAGCTACGCCCTTACCAGGGAAGGTGCCAGGGCGGCCTCGATGCTCTTTGATCCCCAGAGCAAAAAGCCTTTGTTCAAGCTGGCTTATGACCAGGTTGGAGCCAGCCAGGCTCTGGACGTGGCGCGCGAACACGGCCTGCCGGAGAGCATCGTGCGCCGGGCTGAACACTATTTGCTGCAAGACGGTCAGGACGCCACAACCTTGCTTGGACGCCTGAACGATCTTGCCGCCCAGCGTGAAGAAGAGCTTGCTCTCCTCCGGCAGGAGCAGGACAAGGCGCGCACGGCCACCAAGCTTGAGCGCGAAAAGATGGAAAAAGAACGCCTGCGCCTGCATGACGATGTGCGCGCCAAGGCTACCGAACTTATGCGCGCCTGGAAAGAAGGCCGCGCTACGCACAAGCAGGCCCTGAAAGAAATGTCCCGGTTGCGTGCGTCGCTGGCAACGGAAAGTGAAGCCACGCAAAATAAATCTGTTTTGCCCAGTCCGGAGCATTTTGTTGTGGGCCAGCAAGTGCTGCACACCATTTTCAACAAGCGCGGCGTGGTCACCGATGTGGACGAACGCCGCAGCCGCGTGCGTCTGGACATGAACGGCGTGAACCTCTGGGCCGACATGAAGGCTTTGCGCATACCGGGCCGTCAGGCTGTCCAAAGTTCTTCCGGCAAGCCCTCTTCCATTCTGGACAATGCGCCGCGCCAGCCTGTTGCGTCTGAAAGCGGCGGGGCAGCCCGACCTGCCGGAGCGGCCGATGGAGCGTCACTACGTCTTGACATGCGGGGCCTTCGTGCCGATGTAGCGCTTGCGGAGCTGGAACGCTTTATGGACAAAGCGCTGCTGGCGGGTTTCGGGGAAGTGGAAGTTGTGCATGGACGCGGCACAGGAGCCTTGCGGCGACAGGTTCATGAATTTTTGCGGGCCTTTCCGGCAGTGGAAAATTTCAGTCTCGCCCCTGAAGATCAGGGGGGCGACGGCATGACCATTGTAACCCTGCGTTAGAGCATTTTACCTTTGAAAAAAAGTACATGTTCTACTGCTGAACGCGAGTGTAGCCCGCCGCGAAGTATTTAGAGCATTTTGCTTTTGAAACACTCCTTGTTTCAAAGCAGCATTCTGGCGAAAAACGTGGTTTTCGCCAGAGTCCACGCCACTTCGTGGCGGCTGCCGCCTTCGCGTCAGCAGAGCAATTTCAAACGGCAGCCGTTAGGCGACGAAGAAGCCTTGCGGATGGCGACAGCATCGCTAGTGAAATTGCTCTAAGACACAGTGTTTACGCTTTCAGAGTGGGCGGTGGCTCATGCAGCCGCCCAGGCATTTCAAGACAAAAACGCTCTGATAATGGCGTTCCGGGCAGGATATGGGGCTGCAGAATTTTGCGTTGGAAGCAGCCGGGCAGCATTCTGACGAAACACGTTTTGTTACTGCCAGAGAACAGGATTTTTGCGTAACAGGCTGTCGCCACTGACGACGACAGTGCCGAAACACACGCATACCGTTCTCTGACCAAGGAAAAGAATCTGCAATGCAGTCCAAGGATGCCATACGCGCCATCAAGGAGCGCATGAATATTGTGGACATCGTGCGCCGCTATGTGGAACTCAGGCGCAACGGCCCACGTTGGGTGGCGCCCTGTCCCTTTCATCAGGAAACCAAGCCGTCCTTTTCCGTCAACGAAGAACAGGGATTGTTTTACTGTTTCGGGTGCCACGCCTCGGGCGACATCTTTGATTTTTACAGCCGCATTAACGGATTGGATTTTAAAGAAACCCTTGAACAGTTGGCCGCAGAGGCCGGTATAACCATTGAGCGCGGCCACAACAGCGCCCGCCAGCAGGGCGAGGAGCGTGAACGCCGCTCCTCGCGACAGCAGATGCTGCGCATGTATGAACTGGCCGCCGGGCACTTTGCCGCCACCCTCAACGGCCCTGACGGCGAAGAATGCCGGGCCTACATAGACAAGCGCGGCTTGAGCCAGGAAATAGTGCAGCGCTTCGGTCTTGGCTGGGCCAAGAGAGAGTGGCAGTCCCTGGCGGATGCGCTGCGGCGCGCGGGCTTTGATGGACGCATGGCGGTTGAATCCGGGCTGCTGGGGCAGTCCGGCAACGGGCGGGCCTATGACCGCTTCAGGGGGCGGCTCATCTTTCCCATCAAGAGCCTGTCCAACCAGATTATAGCCTTCGGCGGCCGCATCATCGCCGATGAGGATGAAGCAAAGTACATAAACAGCGCCGACACGCCCATCTATAAAAAAGGCGAACATCTTTACGGTCTGGCGCAGGCCCGCAAGGGCATGGTCACCAAGGGGCGGGTACTGCTGACCGAAGGGTATATGGACGTGCTGACCCTGCACCAGTTTGGCTATGACAATGCCGTGGGGGTACTTGGCACGGCGCTGACGCCGGAGCAGATCAAACGGCTTTCTGGTTTTGTGTCGCAGATGACCCTGCTTTTTGACGGCGACCGCGCCGGGCGCAAGGCGGCCTTGCGTTCGTGCGAAATGCTGCTCACGCGCGGCCTGTCCTGCTCGGTTGTGCTGATGCCCGATGGAGAAGACATCGACAGCCTGCTACGCGGCGCGGGCCCGGAAGCGTTTGAGGAACTGCAGGCCCAGGCCCCGGACGGCCTCAGGTTTTGCGTCGATGTGCTCAAGGCGCTTGCCCCACGAGAAACTGTGGAATGGGCGCGAAACTTCCTGCGTCAGGTGGAGATTCCCGAGCTGGTCAGTCCCTATGTTTCACGGCTGGCCAATCATCTTCAACTTTCAGAGGCCGACCTGCGCGAGGGGCTTGTCCAGTCGCGCGGTTTACGGCCCGACAGAACGCGCGCCGAAACTGGCGGGACTTCGGCCGGGCGCGCGCGACAGAGTATACGCGATCGTGAAGTCATGATGTTCGCCGTGCGCTACCCGCACCGGCTGACGGACATGCAGGAAATGGGGGCCGACCTGGTTCTGCAATCCCCTGTGGCCCGCCAGCTGTGGGACAAGATCGAAACGCACGGCCCGGAAGCGGTTTTTCATCAACTGGACCAGAGAGAAAAAAACTTCTGGTGCAAATGTTGCGGCCCGGAGGCCGCACCGCGTGACAACGGCGACAGGGAACTGGAATCACTGCGGCATTATCTGAACAATTACTACGCCTCAGCGCAAAAATCATCTCTATCCGCAGCCTTGAGAGCCAATACCGGCACAGGTGACTTTGAGGCTGATTTGGACTATCTTCGCGCACTTAAGGAAACCTTGGAGAAAGGGCATGAGCAATCTTAAAGATATCCAGCAGATTCAATCGCTTATTGCTAAAGGCAAGGGCGCGGGCTTTTTGACTTTTGAAGAGGTCAACAAGGCTCTGCCCGTTGAAATGAGCACGCCCGAGCAATTTGAAGAAATTATCGGCATCTTTGAACAGCTGGAAATCGTTATTGTGGATTCGGAAAAGGACGGCAAAAAGATTTCTGCCGCCGCCACCGAATCGGATGAAGAAATTACCGACAGCTCGCTGGATCTGTCCGAAGACGAAGAGTCCGCCGACTATTCGTCACGCAGCACCGACCCCGTGCGCATGTATTTGCGCGAAATGGGCGCCGTTCCCCTGCTGGACCGTGACGGCGAAGTGGTCATCGCCAAAAAAATCGAAATGGGCGAGCAGGACGTGCTCTATGCCCTGGTTGAAGTTCCGGTGGCGGTAGAAGAACTCATCAATGTCGGCGAAGACCTGCGCCAGAACCGCATCAAACTTAAAGATGTGGTTAAAACCATTGAAGAGGACGACCCCAGCGAAGACGAAATGAACCAGCGTTCGCGCGTTATTCTGCTGCTTGACGAAATCAAGCAGACCTTCAAGAAAAAGCGCAAGATTTACAAAAAGCTGGATACATGCGCCTGCATGGACCGCCGCGTCACTGCCGTGCAGAAAGAAATCATCTGCTTCAAGGAAGAAATCGTCACGCGCCTGCGCGACATCAAGCTGGAAAAAACCCTCATCGACCGCATCATTGAAACGGTTGAAGACTACGTGCGCCAGATGCACAACTGCCAGCGCGACCTTTCGGCCTACATTCTTTCCACCGGCCGCACCCAGGCAGAAATTCAGGCCATGTTTGACGGGCTTGAAAAGCGTGAGGTGAACCCCGTTGACGCTGCGCGCGATCTCAAGCTCAGCGTGGACGAGCTTTTTTCCTTCAAGGAAATGATCATCGGCAAGATCGAGATTCTCAGCCGCCTTCAGGAAAAATGCTGCCACAACGTGACGGATCTTGAAGAGGTGCTGTGGCGCATCAAGCGCGGCAACACCGCCGCCATGCGCGCCAAGCAGGAGCTCATCCGCTCGAACCTGCGACTGGTGGTATCCATTGCCAAAAAATACACCAATCGCGGGCTTCAGTTCCTTGATCTCATCCAGGAAGGCAACATCGGCCTTATGAAGGCTGTGGACAAGTTTGAATACCAGCGCGGCTACAAGTTCTCCACCTACGCCACGTGGTGGATACGTCAGGCCATCACCCGCGCCATTGCCGACCAGGCCCGCACCATACGCATACCCGTGCACATGATTGAGACCATCAACAAGCTCATCCGCACGTCGCGTTATCTTGTGCAGGAACTGGGCCGCGACCCCACCCCGGAAGAAATCGCCGAACGTATGGAATATCCTGTGGAAAAGGTTAAAAAGGTGCTCAAGATCGCCAAGGAACCCATTTCGCTGGAAACGCCCATCGGCGATGAAGAAGATTCGAGCCTCGGCGACTTCATTGAGGACAAAAAGGCTGTGGCCCCGGCTGAAGAAGTCATCAACACCAAGCTGTCCGAGCAGCTGGCCGCTGTGTTGGCCGACCTCACCCCACGTGAGGAACAGGTGCTGCGCAAGCGCTTCGGCATTGCTGAAAAGAGCGACCACACCCTTGAAGAAGTGGGCAAGCTCTTTAACGTTACCCGTGAACGCATCCGGCAGATCGAAGCCAAGGCTCTGCGCAAACTGCGTCACCCGGTTCGCAGCCAGCCCCTGCGCTCGTACTACGAAAACTGATTCATGCGTGGCGGCCCGGCATTCTGTGCCGGGCCGCCACGGCTTCATGGCCGCACAGAACCGAAACAGGTTCTACGGGACCCTCAATTTTGAAAGGGGCGGCATAGCTTCGCCACTTTTTCACATATGCAGCAGGATACCATAGTGATTGTATCAGCTTTGCGCAGGTTCGGGCGGCTGTACAGTGCGCCCAGGGGAGTTGGCCTTCTTTGTCTGCTGGCTCTCCTGCCCCTGTTGAGCCTTTCACCTGTCACCTGTGGCTGGGCTCAGACGCAACAGCAGACAGCCGTTCCCACGCCTGAAGCTCCCGCTCCGGACGACGCGGACGCTGTTGGCGGCGCAATCCCGAACAAGACCGACAGCGCCCGTGACGCCACGGCAATACTCACGGACACCGCTGAAGATGACGTTCCGCCCGCTGAACCGACTGCCGCCACAGTACCTGACAGCACCGCTCCTGCTGCCAGCCAGACGGCCCCCGCAACTCAGGCGTCCCCCAGCCCGGCCCCCGAGGCCCCGCCTCTGCCTCAGCCGCTTGGTTTTGTGGCGAACTGTTTTGACGGCGACACCCTCAAGCTTACGGACAGGCGCGTCGTGCGTCTGGCGGGTATTGACGCGCCCGAACTGGCCAAGGGCGACCGCAAGGGTCAACTTTTTGCGCGCGAAGCCAGGGACCAGCTCACAACGCTGACCCAGGGCCAGCAGGTGAAACTTCTTCAGGCGGGCGTCAAACACCGCGACCTGTATGGCCGCATCCTGGCCGAAGTTCTGCTGCCTGACGGCAGATCCCTCAATGAAATCATGGTGCGCAACGGCGCGGCCTATTTTTATCCGCACCGCGACCTGAGCCCGCAATTGCAGGAACGCCTGCGCAACCTGCAGCATGAGGCCATTGCCGAAAGGCGCGGCATGTGGGGCTTTCTGCTTTCGCAGCCTGTGGCCAAAAACACTTACCTTGGCAACAAGGAGTCCCTGCGTTTCTTCCCCTCCGACTGTGCCGAAGCCCAGAGCATCCGCCCAAGAAATCGTGTCTATTTCGGCAACCTGATGGATGCCTTCATGGCGGGCTACGCCCCTGCGCGGGTTTGCCCCTTCTGGCCGGTGACGCCATGAGCGGACTTCTCGAACAGGATACCACTACTCACGGGCCACTGGCCGATCAAACGGCCCTGGTCATCTTTTCCGGCGGTCAGGATTCCGCCACCTGTCTGGCCTGGGCTTTGGAGCGGTTCGGCCATGTCCGCACCCTTGGCTTTGATTATGGACAGCGCCATTCCGTGGAATTGGCCTGCCGCCAGAACCTCAGACAGGGGATGGCCGCGCTGAAGCCTCAATGGGGGCAGCGCCTTGGCCCCGACTGCCTTCTGGATATTGATCTCTTCCGCCAGCTGGCCAATACGGCCCTGACATCATCCGCGCCCATTGAAGAGCAGGGGCCTGACGGCCTGCCCACCACCTTTGTGCCGGGCCGAAACCTCATTTTTATTCTGCACGCGGCAGCCTGGGCTTACGGCCTGGGCATACGTCACATGGTGCTGGGCGTGTGCCAGAGCGATTATTCCGGCTACCCCGACTGCCGCGATGACAGCATCAAGGCCATGCAGGTGGCCCTGAACACGGGTATGGGCGCGAACTACGTTTTACATACGCCGCTCATGTGGCGCAGCAAAAAAGACGCCTGGACCCTGGCGTGCAACCTGGGCGGCTCCGCTCTGGTGGATATGATTGTTAAGGAAAGCCATACATGTTACGCGGGCCAGCGCGGCAACCGTCACACCTGGGGCTATGGCTGCGGCCAGTGCCCGGCCTGCCGGTTGCGGGCAGCGGGGTATGCCGAGTATGTGGCCGCCCGCCAGACTGAAAGTGATAAAATATGTCAAAAAAACAATTGACTGCCGCACAAGGCATTGAAGCGGCCTGCATTCTTTTTGCCATCAATACGGATGTGGAAGGCATGGTGCGCCTGGCGCACAGCGCCCAGTTGCCGTCCGGCTATCTTGATGGCCCGGGCGCCATCTGCTTTTGTTCAGAATGGCGCGCCTTCACCCATGCGGTGGTCACGGCGGGCCTTATGCAGTACGCTCCCAACAGTGTGCTTATGGGCTACCTGCGCCAGACAGGCAACCTTTTGCAGCACGCTGACCAAAATCAGGCTGCACAGCACTGCCAGGGCGCAGACCGCCCCGAAGCCCCCGGCAAAAGCACAAAGGACGCGGGCACGGAACTGGAAGCCTTTGTGGATGGCCCCTTTGCCCAATACATGCCGTTGCTGGCCCAGGGGCAGCAGTCACAATGTCCTGAACTTTTCTGCCAGCGCCTTGCTATGGAAACGGCCCGGGTTCGAGGCGAGGCCACGCCTCTGGACAATCAGTCCATGGCACGCCTGGCGGCCATTATGGCCATGCTGATCAGCGCCGTGTGGGACAAGCTGGAACACTATGAAATTCTGGCGGACTGACATGTTCGCTGCGTAAAAAAAGCCCGCCCGTTTTACTGGCGGGCTTTTTTTACGCTGGAGCATCGCAACGTTGCGAATGCGGCGCGCCGCACTGTACGTATATTCTGCCGAAAATCGCATTCTCGGCAGAATGTCAACTTTGAAATGGCATGACGCCTGAAAGACACTGTCTCTGTATCCCCACAAGAAAACCCTTTGTAGCAGACGTAAATACACTAAGAGTTTCAGGGGGTGGGGCGTGGGGGAGAAACCCTTTTGCAAAAAGGTCCCCCCCACAAAGCATTCCCCGTAAAACTGCCCAAAAAGGTTCAGGCGTCCACGCGAACGAAAGCCCGCCAGTAAGGAGTCAAACGCAGCTTCAGTCTTTGCCCGCCGCCTCGTGCGGGCAAAGACGGCGCTGCTGCTTATGCGCGGGATTGTGCGCCGTAACTGGCATGACCTGAATTTTGTGGATGAACACGCTCAAAAGCAGCTTGTCCGGAAGTTTTACATATCGTCGTCATTATCCAGGAACACCCAGTGCAGCATGCGCTTGTGCATGCGCAGCCGGTATTCGGACTGTTGCGCCAGCATGGACGTTTTGCCGTTGCGCATGATGTTGCTGCTCACCATGATGGCTTCGGCAGGCGCTGCGCCAAGCATGACCCTGGCGGACGGCTTTGCCTTGGCCAACAGATCCTCGCTCACGCTCCAGTCATCATATTCTTCAGCGGTAAGACCGCCCCGGCAGCCTACCGAGATGTAATCCGCGCCTTTCACAGCTTCTTCGGGCGTATCCACAAATTCAATTTTGCGTCCCAGTCGCGCGGCTTCTACTTTGAGAGACGTTGACTCCACATGCGGCGGCAGGGCTATGCGCAGGTTGAAGTGGAACCACTCCGTGGCCGTCACCAGGGAATGCAGGGTGCCATTGAGGCAGCCGATCCAGGCGCAGGTCACATTGCGAAGGTCCTTGGAATTGCGGAGCATGCAGGCGATGTCAGCCAGGGCGTGCGCTGGGTGCGCGTCGGGGCTGCCCGCGTTGATGATCGGAAACCGCAAGGCAAGTCGGTCCGGATTCCAGGAACCCACAGACAAGCCATAGGTATAGAGACAATCCACATAATAACTGAAGATCGGCATAAGCTGTTCACGAAAGGCCGCCAATTCTTTTCGCCAGACAGTACGGTTGCCTTCATATACCACAGCCCCGCCCATTTGCCGCACCGCAGCCGAAACGCAAAGCCGCTCCGGCAAGGAATAGTCGGCAAATATGAGCATTGCCACTCGCTCATTCATAAAATTGGTGCGGGTTTTAGCGTCCGGCATGCCCATGGCCTGTTGCACAAGGAGCCAGGATGCCTTCTCGCCCATATTCTTGAGAGTTAAAATATGTCGTGCCATAAATCCTCCGTGACCAGGGTCACATACGTTGATTCAGCCTGGTGCTAAGACTCTAACAAGGCGCCGTGTCTCTGTCCAGAAGCACGGTGCAACCATTTGACACCATACGCGAAGCCTTTGTACAAAAAACAGCCCGACACTATGGGGCCAGCAGTCAATCCTGTGCGTAAAATTCACCTTGATGCTTTTTTGCACGGGTGCGGACTTGTGATTTGTACTGCTTTTCCGCTACAATGTTTTTACAACGCCATTGTGGGGCTTCTACTGTTACCACGGACCAACGGGAGTTTTGATGAAAGCCTTTTTCTTTGATCTCGACGGAACCCTGCTCGATTCTCTTGCCGACATAGGCGGCGCCTGCAACGCCATACTTGAAAAACATGGCTACCCCACACACCCACTCTCGAGCTACAGGCATTTTGTGGGAAACGGCTTTGGCAAACTTGTGCGCAGCACCCTGCCCGCAGACGTCAGCCTTGACGAACAGGCCATGGCGCAGATCGAGGGAGAAGCCCGCCACTACTATGGGCAGCATATGTGTGAGCACAGCCGCCCCTACGATGGCGTTATGGCAACCTTGGAGAATCTGCTGGCCGCCGGACACCCTCTGGCGGTTCTTTCCAACAAGCCTGAAGAACACACCCTGGAAGTCGTGCGGCACTATTTTTCCGGCATTCCCTTTACCCTGGTTCGTGGCGCCCGAAAGGACGCACCGCTGAAACCACACCCTCGTGCCCTTCTGGACATGATGGAATCAATGCATATTTCTGTCCCGCAAACTCTGTATGTGGGCGACAGCGATGTGGATGTGCTGACCGCACATAATGCGGGCGTGGTTTCTGTAGGCGTGACCTGGGGATTCCGGGGGGCAGAAGAACTGCGCCGTGCCGGTGCCGACCATATTATTAACAGTCCTTCCCAACTGCCGACACTGGCGGAAGAGGAATAACATATGAAACGTCTCATTATTCAGATTGATGAAGAAAAGTGCACTGGCTGCGGCCAGTGTATACTGGACTGCGCCGAGGGCGCTCTGGCCATTGTTGACGGCAAGGCCAAACTCATAAAAGACTCTTACTGCGATGGTCTGGGCGCCTGTCTGAACTGCCCTGAGGGCGCTTTACAGCTTATTGAGCGTGAGGCGGATGAGTTTGATGAAGAGGAGGCCCTCGCCGCCAAGGCTGAACGCGAAGGGCTGGCAGGCAAGCCTGCCGGGCACGGCCCGCACGGGCTTTCGCACGGCATGCCGCATAAAACCGGCGGTTGCCCCGGAAGCATGGCGCGCGCCCTCAAACCGTTAAACCTCGGTGTTGTGGCCGCAAATCCCGGTCTTGCCACCGAGTTGCCCTCGTGGCCCATACAGTTGCGCCTTGTGCCGCCCACCGCCGCCTTTCTCAAGGGCGCGCATGTGCTGCTGGCCGCCCACTGCGCCGGTTTTGCCCTGCCGAACCTGCACAAGGACTGGATTGCGGGCCGCATTCCCATTATTGCCTGCCCCAAACTTGAAGACAACGCGGCCTTGCTGGAAAAACTCACGGCCATCATAAAATCTGGGCAGATAGCCAGACTCACGGTGTTGCGCATGAGCGTGCCGTGCTGTGGCGGACTTGAACGACTGGTGCAGCAAGCCCTTAAGGATGCGCAAAGCGATATTCCTGTGGAATGCCATATAGTTGCGGTGTAACATGAACAGCGACGCTCTTACTGTCTGTACAAACAAATAGCCTTTATAGCGTCTTGACAAAACATATCTAATTGCTATGTTTTAACAAGGGTTCCCGCAAGAGTAAAAAGCGGGAACCCGACGCGAGGCATGAACACGACTCGGCAAGAGAATCACTGCCTTTGTAATAACTTCAGGGTCAAGGAAGAGGCCATGCCCATCAAGATTCCCGCGGATTTACCCGCCTGCGCAGATCTCGAAAACGAAAACATCTTCGTCATGACCGAAGACCGCGCGGTGGCGCAGGACATCCGCCCGCTGGAAATAGCCATCGTCAATCTGATGCCCACCAAGATTGCCACAGAAACGCAGATGCTGCGGCTTTTGAGCAACTCTCCTCTTCAGGTCAATATTACCCTGTTGCGTACTGAGGCTCACGAATCCAAGAACACCCCGGCCCAGCATCTCGAACGTTTTTACAAGACGTTCAGCGAAATTCGGCACGGCAGCTTTGACGGCATGATAGTCACCGGCGCGCCTGTGGAACACCTGCCCTTTGAGGATGTGGACTACTGGCACGAGCTGCTTGACATCATGAACTACGCCTCCAGTCGCGTTTACTCTACCCTGTACATTTGCTGGGCAGCCCAGGCGGCCTTGTACCATTTTTACGGCATCCCCAAGTTCAATCTGCCGCGCAAACTTTCGGGCATTTACAGCCACGACATACTGCATCCGGGCTGCCGTCTTTTCAGGGGATTTGACGACATCTTTACCGCGCCGCACTCACGCAATACCGAAGTGCGGGCGCAAAACATTCTTGAAGAACCGCGTCTGCGCCTTTTGGCCCAGTCGGATGAGGCAGGCGTCACCCTTGCGGAAAGCACGGATCACTCTCAAGTTTTCATGACCGGCCATCTGGAGTATGATCGGGGAACACTTGACGCAGAGTACCGCCGCGATGTTGACAGGGGCCTCAAACCTGATGTGCCGCAGCATTACTATCCGAACGACGATGCTGCCGCCATGCCGTACATGAACTGGCGGGCGCACGCGCATTTGTTTTATTGTAACTGGCTCAACTATTACGTGTATCAGGAAACTCCGTTCAGCCTTACAGCCATTGCCCAGAACCGCGAACAGCGGTCAATGTAATACCCAAACCGCCCGCTTGCCGGAAACGAGGAGCCTATGCGATTTTCCACCAGAACCCGTTATGGACTGCGTTTTCTATTGCGGCTGGCAGCCCAGCCCCAGGGCAGCCTTTTGCAACTGGGACAGGTCGCCCGCGAGGAAAACATTTCTTCGGGCTACCTGGAGCAGATTGTCCGGGCGTTGCGCCCCATGGGCATACTGCGGGCGGTACGCGGTTCCGGCGGCGGCTACGCTCTGGCCAAAGCTCCGGCTGACATTAATATGGAAGAAGTTTTTCAGCATCTTGAAGGCGAGATATCTCCAGTGCGCTGCCTGAGCAAGGGCCGTTCCTGCCAGCGGGAAAAGCACTGTTCCACACGCGGCTTCTGGAGTGAACTGGACGCACACATCCGCAGCTTTCTGCAACACCGAACGCTGCAAGAAATCATAGACACAGAGAAACACTCCGCGTCGGGAGGTAATTATGTGGAATTACACTGAAGCCGTACATGACCATTTCCTGCGCCCCCACAATGTGGGCCCGCTGGAAGGGGCCAACGCCGTCGGCGAGGTAGGCAGCCTGGCCTGCGGCGACGCTCTCAAGCTCTATCTCAAGATCAACGATCAGGGCATAATCGAGGACGCGACCTTTGAGACCTTTGGTTGCGCCAGCGCCATTGCCTCCAGTTCCGTACTTACTGACATGATCAAGGGCATGTCTGTGGAAGATGCCCTCAAGATCAGCAACAAAGATATCGCCAATGCTCTTGGTGGGTTGCCCAAGCAAAAGATGCATTGCTCGGTCATGGGACAGGAAGCGCTGGAGGCCGCCATCCGGCAGTGGAAGGGCGAACCCCCCGTGCCGCACGCCCATGAAGAAGGCAAGCTTGTCTGTAAGTGTTTTGGCGTGACCGATGCCCAGATCATCCGCGCCATCCGCGAAAACGGGCTCAAGACCGTTGAAGAGGTCACAAACTACACCAAGGCTGGCGGCGCATGCGGCGAATGCCTGGATGAAATCGGCGAGATTCTCGCGGCCGAACTCAAGCAGAAGCCCCTGGTGGAGCTGAAGCCCAAGCAACGCATGACCAATGTGCAGCGCATGCAGTTGGTGCTCAAGACCATTGAAGAAGAAATCCGGCCTCTCCTTGCGGCCGATGGCGGCGACATTGAACTGGTGGACGTGGACGGTCTGCGCGTGGTGGTTTCACTGCGCGGACGTTGTGCACAATGCCGCTCCAGCGAGGTGACGATCCGCGACCTGGTACAGCGCCTTTTGCGTGAACATGTGGAACCCGACCTTGTGGTTGAGGAGGCATAAGCCATGAGAACCATCTATCTGGACAACAATGCCACTACGGCGGTGGCGCCCGAAGTTCGGGAGGCCATGCTGCCCTACCTTTCTGACCTCTATGGCAACCCCTCCAGCATGCACACCTTCGGCGGGCAGGTAGCCGATGCCGTGGACACCGCCAGAGAAAGTCTGGCCGGGCTTCTGGGAGCCAGCGCGGACGAAATCCTGTTCACCTCGTGCGGCTCTGAAAGCGACAACTCCGCCATCTGGACGGCGGTTCAGACCCAGCCGGAAAAACGCCACCTCATCACCACCCGTGTGGAACACCCTGCCGTGCTCAACGTCATGCAGCACTGGGAGCGTCACGGTTATCGCGTCACCTATCTCGCTGTTGACAACAAGGGCAGACTTGATATGGACGAGTACGCGCAGGCGCTGTCTGAAGACACGGCTCTCGTCTCCATCATGTTTGCCAACAATGAGGTGGGCAATATCTACCCCATCCAGCGTATGGCCGAGATGGCCCACGAAAAGGGCATACTTTTTCATACCGACGCGGTGCAGGCTGTGGGCAAGACCCCCATTGACCTCAGCCATCTGCCCGCGGACATGCTGTCGCTTTCCGGGCACAAGCTGCACGCGCCCAAGGGCATCGGCGCCCTGTACATCCGCAAGGGCGTGCGCTTCCGCCCCTTCCTGCGCGGTGGGCATCAGGAGCGGGGACGCCGGGCCGGTACGGAAAACGTGCCCTACATCGTGGGCATGGGCGTTGCCGCGCAACTGGCGCTGGACCATATGCAGGAAGAACGCGTGCAGGTGGCCATGCTGCGCGACAAGCTGGAGGCAGGCCTCCTTGAGCGCATCCCGGACTGCATGGTCAATGGCGATGTGGAAAACCGCCTGCCCAACACCTCCAACATTTCTTTCAAGAATGTCGAGGGGGAAGCCATACTGCTCATGCTCGACAGGCTGGGCATTTGTGCCAGTTCCGGGTCGGCCTGCACGTCCGGCAGCCTGGAGCCTTCACATGTGCTGCGCGCCATGGGCGTTCCCTTCAACTACGCGCACGGTTCAATCCGTCTCTCCCTGTCACGTTACACCACCGAAGATGATGTGAATTTTGTGATTGAGCATTTTCCGCAGGTCATTGAAACACTCAGAGCCATTTCGCCATTCAAGAACTAGAGCGATGTAACCTTGAAAAAAATTGCATCGCTCTGACGCCGCGCGAGAGCGCAGCGCGCCACAACGTGGCGTGGATTAAGCCGAAGCTTTAGCCGTTGCGACGAAGCCGTAACGGGCGGCCAAAACCGTTGAGAATGCATGCTCTCAATGATATCCTGCCAAGACTGTACCAGCTGGATTCGCCCGGCCTGTCTCTTTCCACTCACTCGCCGTGGCCAGTGAAATCTCACTGACCACGGCGGGCAGTCCCAAAGCCCAAGCCGGGAACAACAGGGCATTCCGCCCATCGCGCTACAGGGCTGGCTGTTTTTGGGAACCATTGCCCCAAATGCCTTTCAGAAATTCGTTCGCAGCCAAAAACCGCCATGAATCAAGGACAGAGCATGCCCGTTTTTTTTATTCTATTAGCCATTTCGCCAGCCATCAGCGCACTGGGGCTGCTCCTCTCCCCTCCCCTTTCATATGCCGCGGGCACGGCAGGACTTGTCTGCGGTTTTGGCGGGCTTTTTCTTCTCTACCGGAACCTGCTCAAACCCTTTAAAAACATTTGCAGCAGCCTCAGGAAACCCGGCGCGCTCCACCTTCCTCATGCCTCTGATTGTGGGTCTTTGTGCCATATGACCGAGCTTATGGCCGCACACGGCGAAGCCCATACACGTGAGCTCGCGTCCGCCCGCCGCGACCTGGACAAAATGCGTCAGGATGCCGCCGAATGCCAAGAAAAATACACACTCGCCATGTCCGGTCAGACCATGACCAAGGACAGCCTGCACGAGGCTGCGCGCAAACTGCGCCTGCTGGCGACCGATCAGGCCGAACAGGAACGAAGACTTTCAGATGTTTGCCCGGAACTCGCCAGAACGGCGTTTTTCGGCGGGCTCACCACCCAATGGCTGGACAAGGTCGCGGCAGAACTGGAATATTGCGAAAACTACCTGACCCAGATGAACGCATTTCTTGGCGATACGCCTGCCGTCCCCATTCAGACGGAAACCGCGCAGGAAGAAGATTTCTTTCAGTGGACACCCAGCTATTCCACCGGGGTGCCCGTTATTGACGGTCAACACAAACTCCTGCTTTCATACGTAAACAAGCTGCACAATGGCCTTCGGCAAGGCAATGATTCCACCCTTCTTCTGGAAATTCTCGACTCCCTGGCTGGCTACGCCTTTACCCACTTTACCACCGAAGAAATCTTCTTTGCCTACTCCGACTATCCTTTTTGCAAGGAACACATTGAGGAGCATCAAGTCTTTAAAAATAAAATTGTGCTCTTTCGCGAAGCGCTGCTGCAAGGCAAGGCTGACGTGGACCAGAGCCTGCTGGAATTTTTAAAGACATGGCTCATTGAGCATATTCAGGGCATGGATGTGCCTTTTGCCCCTTATGTGGCGCAGCATCACGGCATAGCATTGAAAACGGACGACAGCGCAGCAGAGGGCAAGGACTGAACCTTGACTGCCTGCCGGAACATATAGAGCAGATTAACTTTGAAATGCTTCACGTTTCAAAGTCTTCATTCAGCCGAAAATGCGATTTGCGGTAGCCGTTAGCGGTTCTTTGCCGCTTACGGATAGCAACACAGCCATCGGTAGGTGTCCGTTCACTTAACCAATTGCTGTCTTTGCGGCAGCCGTTGCTTTAGCCGTTGTGACGCAGGCTTCAGCCGTTGCGATGCAGGAAGCTACGGATAAAGCTCGGCCGAATCCACGCCACGTTGTGGCGCGCTGCACTTTCGTGCAGCGTTAGAGCATTTACACTTTTTCAAAGTTAAAATGCTCTAGAGCAGATTAACTTTGAAAATATACATTTTCAAAGTTTGAGGCACGCTCACTTCGGCGTTTAACAGCGCAAATAAATTGCGCTTACGCCTCCGTGGCGGGCGTCTGCTCCCGCATCCGCTAGAGCAATTTCATTATGAAATTGCTCTAAGACGCCATGAATAAAGCCCGCCATTGGCGGGCTTTATTCATGGTCAAATAATGCAACCGAAATACCGCTGCTCTAGCGGGCAGGATTCTCAGGCCTTTCAAGCTCAGCCGCAATGATTTCACGGCTTTTTTTGCTCAAAAGGCGTTGATTGGAGCTTCCCCTGAAAAGCAGCTCCAGATCGCGCAGCTCTTCCATATAAGGGCCGTCAATCAGGAGGTCTGTGAGATCCAGCAGGCGTGCTGTCCAGATGTCATCCTTGCCGCGCCGCCACAATTCTTCAAAGGTATACCCCGTGTAGGTAACCACGGTCTTGCCCTTGCCGCGCACCCCCTGTGCCACTGAGCACAAGGGGGCCGCCTGAGCAAATGGTTCGCCGCCGGAAAGGGTCACCCCCGCAAGCAGGGGATTTTCGTCAAACTGTCTGAGCGCCTCTTCTGCTGAAAAAAGAAAACCGCCCTCAAAGCTGTGGGTCTGCGGATTGTGGCACCCCTTGCAGCGGTGCGGGCAACCCTGGGTAAACAGCACGTATCGCAACCCCGGCCCGTCCACTATGGATTCCTCCACAATGCCGGACAGGCGCATGGGCTGCAAAGACGCATCGTTAGGCATGCTTGACCCTGTCACGCTCCTCAGCGCGTTTGGCATTGTTGAAGCGGTCCAGCGTACCCACAAGATAGCCGGTGATACGGCGGGTGCGTTCAAAAGTCATGCCCTGGCCCACCAATTTCTGCGCGGGTTTCACTTCGTCAAACAAACGCGATTTCATCAACATAGACTTTCTCCTTGCACGTAATGAATAATAAGTATGAGGTTCAGGCGGGCCGCCGGGGCGGCCGCCATAGCAGCAAACAACATGAACCTTTTCAGTTTTGAGAGTATGCACCCTCAAAGTTTTGCGACCGCGCTCCGACTCGGGCATTCCAGTGGCGGACGTTCACACGCGCAGTCGCCGGAGCGGCTTCAGGGCGAATGGCCCTAGCTCCATTTGGGAATATGGGGATACTTTTTGCGCAGTTCATCAAGACGCTCAGGGCTGACGCCTTCGCCTTCCCTGCGGCCGCAGCGCGGGCAGCAGTCATTGATGACGCCCACATATCCGCACAGGGGGTCACGATCAAGCGGATGGTTGACCGATCCGTAGCCCACACCCTGATCGTGCATGAAGCGGATGATGCTTTCAAAGGCTTCAGGGTTTTTGCAGGTATCGCCATCCAGTTCCACATAGGTGATATGCCCCGCGTTGGTCAGCGCATGGTATGGGGCCTCAATCTCGATTTTTCTAAATGCCTTGATAGGGCAGTACACAGGCACATGGAAGGAGTTGGTATAGTAATCCTTGTCCGTAATGCCGGGAATGCTGCCGAACTTGGCTTTATCCAGAGAGACAAAGCGACCGCTGAGGCTTTCCGCCGGGGTGGCGATAAGCGAGAAGTTCAGGCCGGACTTTTCCGACTCGTCATCGCAGCGCTTGCGCATATGGCTGATGATCTCAAGGCCGAGCTTCTGGGACTCTTCACTTTCGCCGTGATGCTTGCCAAGCAGAGATATGAGGGCTTCAGCCAGGCCGATGAAGCCCATGCTGAGCGTACCGTGCTTCAGGACTTCTTCAATGCTGTCGTCCCAGTCCAGCTTTTCGGAGTCAAGCCAGATGCCCTCGCCCATGAGGAAGGGATAGTTGCGCACCTTTTTGGAGCTCTGAATTTTGAGCCGGTGCAAAAGCTGGCGAAAAACCAGATCGATCCTGTCGTCCAGCAGGGCAAAGAATTTTTTGACGTCGCCGTGGGCCTCAAGGCCCAACCGGGGGAGGTTGACCGAGGTAAAGCTCAGGTTGCCGCGTCCGCAGGTCACCTGCCTGTCCTTGTCATAGACGTTGCCGAGAACCCGTGTACGGCAGCCCATATAGGCCACTTCGCTGTTGTAGTCGCCCGGTTTGTAGTACTGCAGGTTGAACGGAGCATCAAGGAAGCTGAAGTTCGGGAACAGCCGCATGGCTGAAACCTCAATGGCCAACTGAAAAAGGTCGTAGTTGGGATCTTCCTTGTTGTAATTGACCCCGGACTTCACCTTGAAAATCTGCACGGGAAAGATGGATGTTTCCCCGTTACCAAGGCCCGCCTTGGTGGCCTTGAGCAGATTTTTGGCCACCATGCGCCCTTCGGCGGAGGTGTCAGTGCCATAGTTGATGGAACTGAAAGGCACCTGTGCCCCTGCGCGCGAGTTCATGGTGTTCAGGTTGTGGATAAGAGCTTCCATGGCCTGATAGGTGCGGCGCTCGGTATATTTCAGGGCTTCTTCGGCGGCATA
The DNA here is from genome assembly GCF_055387835.1 of Desulfovibrio simplex. Taxonomy (NCBI): domain Bacteria; kingdom Pseudomonadati; phylum Thermodesulfobacteriota; class Desulfovibrionia; order Desulfovibrionales; family Desulfovibrionaceae; genus Desulfovibrio; species Desulfovibrio simplex. The sequence goes on along the minus strand of NZ_AP042377.1, from coordinate 964,630 downwards.
GGCATGGGCTTCGCCCACCATGGCTTTCTGTTCCGCAGAGGCGACCTGATCCAGCTTGCGGCCAAATTCTTCCATATTGCCAAGGCGCGGGCACAGGTCAACGCTGGCCAGCAGTTTTTCGGTAAAAACCGCTGCATCCCGGGCTTTCATATGCATGGCAATACGTACAAAGGAGGTAAAGGCCCTTTCGTATTCCTTGCGGTACGTTTTAATGACGCCCTCGGCCATGGCAAAGTCGAAGTGCGGCACACTCTGACCGCCGTGCATTTCATTCTGGTTGGCCTGAATGGCTATGCAGGCCAGGGCCGAATAGCTTTCAATGGCGTTGGGCTCGCGCAGATACCCGTGCCCGGTGGAAAAACCGTTTTTAAACAGTGGGATAAGGTCTATCTGGCAGCACGTTTCCGTGAGCATGTAGAAATCTTTATCATGGATATGGATGTCGCCATTGATATGCGCGGCCGAGGCATCCTTGGGCAGAATGTAGTTGTCAATAAAGTACTTGGACCCCTCGGATCCGTACTTGAGCATGGTGCCCATGGCGGTGTCGCCGTCAATATTGGCGTTTTCGCGCTTGATGTCTTCGTGAATGGCCGGGGAATACGTAAGTTTTTTATAGATATCCATGAGATACGATTCCGCGTTGCGGATTTTCGTATGCTCGGCGCGGTACAGGATGTAGGCCTTGGCCGTCTTGGCGTAGTCGTACTGGATCAGCGTTTCTTCAACAAGATCCTGAATTTCCTCAACGTGCTTGAGGCCGCGGGCATCCAGTTTTTTGCACACTTTTTCAGTGACAAACAAAAGGTCTGTAGGGGACATATCCTCACCGCCAACGGCCTGATTGGCCTTGGTAATGGCGTTGAGAATCTTGACGGAATCGAAAGGCACTGCCGTGCCATCGCGCTTGGTGATGCTGGCGGGCATGGAGAAAGACTCCCATAAGAACTGTGAAAACAACTGTGAAAAAGTCCGTTCGCAAAACGAACGAAGGGGACACCGGTAACATATGGGGCGGTAAGTAAACCCAGGGGCAAGCCTGTAGCCGGGAACAGATCGTTCCCGCAAAGGATTGGCCGGCAAAGGCCCCGTGCCGACAATCCGTATCTTGACTGTACAGGGGTATACCCGACAGCCGTTGGGTGTTTTGTTGAAAGCAGGTCTTCCGGCTTGCCGACCGCCTTTCGGCCTTCCCAGGGCATTGCCCCAGTGGCGCATGAAGAAAGGCGGCGTTTGTACGGCTTACGGCGGCGGGTCCGCTCCCGTTTTTCACGGGATTCTCTATTAAGCCCATAGGGCGCTTTCAATGTCTAGAAAATCTCAAAAGAACTGCATCATGTCAATCGGGGTAAGCAAAAAAGACTTCCTAGTCTCGTAGGAACAGTTCAATTTTTATTGATAAATTTTATTATAAAGTGTTCGCTCAGGTCCAAAAAAAGGCCGCAAAAAAGTGTTGGGCGCGAGCTATACCCTGCCCGAAAAATACACTGCCGGAACCGCCATTGAAAGTTCCGCAGCCTTACATGTTTGGCTGATGACTCCCTTGGTGCGGGCTACAATCTAGCGCACTGCCCTGATGATTTCAAGGCTGATCAAACCCTTGGCAACTGCGGATTTGCAGATGCGACCTCTGGAAAACCGCACCATTTGCCATTTTTACCGGGCCATATTTTTTTAAGAAATATTACCAAGAAGCAAAAAATCAATTTCCACTACTCAATTAATTCAGCAGAATAAATGAAATTTACAGGCAAAAAATGATCCTGCCCTACCGCATAAACATGGGCATGTCCGCACTTGTCGAGGACGGACGCCCGCCCCCACCCGGCGCGTACCCGCAGGTCACGCCCGCCCCTGTGCGCGACGCCTCCACATCCACACGCCCGGAACCAAGCAGGACGAACGCCCACGCCCACCCCGCGCAAAGAGTCTCCATGCCTCTCTCCCAACCCGAGGCCGCAGGTCACGCCACCCTGTAATGCCCCCATAAATCAAACGGCTTTTGAGGGAGAATCCTTCCGGTTTTCACCAGCCTGCCGATGCACGCATTGTGAGGTCTTCCACCAGGCGCCGAGTGCAGGTACGTGGTGTGACGAGTTCTGCCCCGTCAGAAAACGCGTTGTCAGGATGCTCCAGGCTGCGCCATTCGCACAGCCAGAAAAGTTCTTCCTTAATCGTGCGCATTGTCCGTTCAGTGACCGCGTTTCCTTTCGGATTATTCTATGGTGAATGCCCGTGCGATGCCTGCTGTCGCGCATTGGCCAAAAACGTAATTCGTCAGCGGTAGTACATGCTCTGAGTGGTTTGATACTCACTGCAAAGGCTTGCCACAGAGCGACCCTGCGCCCCTTCAAGCACAATGCGGGCTTTACTTTTACGGCCCCAGGTCCGGCGTTTCAATTTTCCTTCAGGGCTGGAAGAAAACCACCTTGGCTGCCTTGTTACTGGGGGCAGTATAGGGCACGCACGTCAAAAGCCATGGCCTGTTTTTGGAGCCACAAAAAATAACCTGAAAACAGTTTATAAAATCTGAAACGGTAAAAGCGCATAATGAGGGAAATCAAGGAGAGAATTATGCGCAGACCGTTTAGAATAGGACGCCCAGCTCCCAGCGTTCTGGTGTCTCCCGAAGCAGCTTTGGGCAAGGCTCAGGCCAGTCAATGGCTTTTCAGGCTTCTTGAGCTTCCCATTTCGCTGGACAGCCATTTTTTCTCCTGCCTGCGCTGGTGCGCCAATGGCCTGAAAGGCCTGCCCCCCATGCTTCAAAAACAGATGGCTGCCTACACTAACCGCAGTCGTATGCATACCAGCCTCCGTCACGCTGTGGCGGAGCTACAAACTGTTCCTGAAAAACGCCTTGATGACACGCTGGAAGAATTTGCAGAAGACAACGCATGGTTTCAAGCGCAGTTCAAACTGTGCCTGCAGTCGTTTATTTCTGACCATTTTCCCAGTGATGATTCGCTGAAATCATGTGCCAGACCGCTGCAAAAAATCCAAAAGTTTTTTGGTTTGAGCAACGATGCCATGAAACTGTGCTCCCTTGCATTTTTGACAGGAAATTTCAGGGCAGCAGAAAACTATTTTGAAGACACCCTGCATATTCAGTCTTTCGATGCTCGGCGCACACTAAGCTACATGTTGGATATTACGGCAACTGTTTGCAAAGACACAATATCACAGCTTTCAGACATGGGCATACTTGATGTCAACTCTTCAAGTATAAGGCTTTGTGACAACATTAATGCAATATGGCAAAAATGTGACGAAGTTTCATTGAAAAAGGTATTTTGCCAGCCTTTACGCGGCAAATCACTGCCAATTCATGAATTCAATATTGCAGATGAAGATAAAAGTCATGTACTGCGCTTGTTACGCCGACGGAGCAACAGGCCAGTGCACATTTTGCTCTATGGCGCTCCTGGCACTGGCAAAACCAGCTTTGCCCACGCCCTTGCCAGCGAGCTGAATATGAAGGCCTGGGCCGTGCCCTGCAGGGAGGATGATTCTTCCCAAGACAGGCGAACGGCCCTTGCCGCCTGCCTGCGTATGGCCGATTCGCACAAAAACAGCTTTGTTCTTGTGGATGAGGCGGAGCGGCTTCTGGACACATCTATCAGCGTTGACAGAAGTACCTCAACAAAGGCCTGGCTGAACGCATTTTTGGAGCGCCCCAACCAGCGTGTCATTTGGATAAGCAATGATGTTTACCAGATTGATCAGGCCGTGCGGCGACGCTTCAGTTTCAGCATCCATTTTGAAGAGCTGGGCAAGACCGAGCGCCGGCGCATCTGGTTCAGAACCATGCGGCGTCTCCAGGTTGAAGGCCGCATCCCCCCCGAAACTGTTCAGGCATTATCCGAGCAATACCCTACGCAGGTTGCCGTTATAGAGCATGCCCTGCGCGAGGCCAAGGCGATTGCCCCGCGCAAGGGTTTCGCCGCCTGCGTGGAGCGCACCTTACGGGCCCATGTAACCTTGACCCATGGTGGAGAAAAACCCAAAAACCGCCACAACGGCAACGCCATATACGACCTCGATGGCGTGTGTACCGCCCAGCCATTTGAGCCGCAATTGGAGCGGCTACACAACTTGAACAGGCACCTGCGCTCCAACAAAAATAGTTGCCCGGGCATGGGCACAATCCTGTTTTACGGCCCGCCCGGAACAGGCAAAACTGCACTGGCCAAGCACCTTGCCCATCTGCTTGGCAGAGAACTCTCCATACGGCGAGCCAGCGATCTTTTGTCTCCCTACGTTGGCGTTGCAGAAATGAATATTGCCGCTGCCTTCGCAAATGCCCAGCGTGATGGCGATATTTTGCTTATCGATGAAGCGGACAGCTTTTTGAATAACCGGGACAATGTGCGCCAGGGTTGGGAAAAAACCCAAATAAACGAGTTTTTAACGGCCCTGGAATCATTTTCCGGCATTTGCATCTGCACAACCAACAGGCGCGATGGCATGGACCCGGCAGCCATGCGGCGTTTCAGCTTTAAAATTCCTTTTGGGTATGCCGGGCCAATGCAGCTTGAAGCCTTGTATGCCAGCCTGCTCGCGCCGCTGGTTGGCACGCCTTTGCCCATTGAGCTCAAAAAAAAGCTGGGCCTGCAACAAAGGCTTACCCCAGGTGATTTTCATGCCGTGCGCATGCAGTTTTGGCTGAATGACCCGGGCTCAGTTACCCACGATGTTTTGTTGGCGGCACTGCTTCACGAGCAGGCAATCAAGCTCGAATCAGTTGCACAACGCATCGGTTTTGCGTAACAAGCTGTCTATATATTTCAAGGAGGCCGTGATGGGCAAAAAATGGAGTGACGCCAAGCCGGCAGAAAAGCTGCTTGGCCTTTACACCATACTGCTGGTTGCCACCCGTCCCCATAGCCATACCGAGCTATCGGAAATGCTCGGCTGCTCCAAGCCTGCATTAACACGGCTGCTTGAGCAGCTTGAGGGCTCCCACTTTGGCAAAGTGCAACGCTCAAAGCAAGGGCGCGAAGCTCTGTACCAGCTTGAAAAGCCCCCAAGGCTCCCCACTGTCTGCCTCAATGCCGAAGGGCTGTACCAGCTGGCCCTCTGCCGTGAACTGCTGACCAACCTGCTGCCCGAAACAATGCACAAAGAAATGGAGATAAGTCTGCGGCAAGCCGTGGCTTTTTTACCCCAGGGAGAACAGGATTTGCCAGACCATGTTGGCACAAGTTTATCCAAGGGGCGCATTGACTACAGGCCCTTTCAAAATACGCTGGGCATCGTTCTGCAGGCCATACGCGAGCGCAAGGTCTGCGAAATCCAGTACAAGGGCGCGGCCCTTGCAAAGGAAAAGTCTTTCGATTTTGCTCCCAAACTCATGATCGGATTCAGAGAAAGCCTGCTGGTACAGGGGTTTATTGTAACAGACAAAGGCACTGCCACACCTTTATATGAAAGGTACACAACCCTGGCCCTGCACCGCATCAAGGCATGCACTGCCACCCGACGCGAAGCCCGCGTGCCAGACATCCCGGAACCCGACAACGCAACCTTTGGCATTATGGAAGGTGAGCCCTTTACAGCCATGGTGCGGTTCGCCGCTGCCGCTGCCACCTACGTGGCAGAACGCCAGTGGAGCGCGCAACAATCCATAGAATTCCACGCTGATGGTTCGGTAACACTGCACGTGCAGGGGCAGAGCGTGCCAGAGTTTCTGTCGTGGGTGCTGAGTTTTGGAAAAACCGCAGAAGTGCTTTCGCCCGACTGGTTGCGGGATGAGGTCGGGGAGACAATACAACACCTCTCCAGATGTTACACGCCATAAGCAACGCGAAGAGACGTGACAAATCCATTCTTGGGGGCCATGCCAACAGGGATGACGAGTCTTACGACTGTTATGGACAAGAAAATGCAGATAGTTCAGCGGCAGTTACAGCGACCTGGTTTGTGCAGAGCCCCTGCCCTCCCCCCCCAGACGTATCGATTGAAAAATTGTGCTCATGAACAGTAGCACAGAAATTACCTGAAGATCTTTTAAAGCTCTGTCAGCAACATGCAGGCAGAGCTTTACCATGGGGATCTGCACAGCTCGAAATTTTCAGGCCAATAGCCGTTTGTATTCCTCGCGCAAATGAGCGTCTAGTTTTTCTTCGTCCAGATGTCCGCTACGCAGAAAAGCCCGCAATTCACGCACGCCGAGCAGGCCAAAACGCACCCACGCAACATAATTCATTCGTAAAAGTGTAAAGACAACATCTCCACCTGAGCGCAAAACCGCGTCTGTAAAATCCACAGCGCACAGAGTGCCGTGCCCAACAAACAGCATTCGCCGCACTTCTGGAATACTTGCGGAAGGGATACATTGTTTCCAGTCCCTATGATGATAAAATCGTCCCTTGATGCCCCACATGAACCTGATAAGCAACTCGGTAATGGCCACAGGGATACACATGGCAAGACCGTGACGAAAATCATACCCTTTTTCAAAAACTTCCACGGCAATGTCCGCCAGAGTTTTTTTGTCAACCCCCAACGAACCGAAATTCATAGCCTGTAACAATCCATAAAAAGGGATGGGAATTCCTGAACCGCGTCCCGAAGCAGTGGAAGAACCCGCCACGTCCGAAGCAAGGTGCCCAAACCAGTTAACAAAGCCAAAAAACACCTTGGACAAAAACGTATTGCCACGTAGCGATCCAGAGGCGGTGTCAAAGGTAATCAGGCGGCCATTGTCCAAAAAATGCGAAGTGGAGCAAAATTGATCCAATATGGAAAAAAGCAGACCCACCAAATCAGGCCAGTGGCCAATACTCTTCACATGGTGGTTTCTCGTGCTCATGCCAAGCAAATGCCCCGCCGCTGCACCGTATTGCTGATCATAGTTGACCTTGAACTTGTCTTCGAGAAATTTAATCGCTCCGGCACTACCTTTAGTTTTTTCTCCCTTCCAGCCAAAAAAAGCAGCGATTTTCTCTACAGCATTGTCCACCATGCCATCGGCGATGCTGGACAACTGACTTGCTCCGGGCATGCCCACAAAGAAGGCATCCACAAGCCCTCCGATGAGCCCGCAAGTGCCAGCGATCATGTAGTCGTAGCAATCACATTGTGCCCCTTTGCAGGTAAACTCTTCATCAAGCTGACGGAGGACATTTTCTCTTTCCTCCCCCGACAAAACCGCCATAAAGGCCGACTTTGACATGTCCACCTGAAAGAGCTCGGCATACACGCTGACATTGCGCAAAAAATCCTCATCGTCTTCACCGAGCTCGATGGTCTGCACCCTTGCAATGCGGGGCATTACAGGCTGCACTGGTTCAATATTCATTTCGGAAAGTGCAAAATGGAAAGAGTCCACATCTATCATGTCCAACCGCAGAGAATCCCCGGCTTTCTGGCTGTGGGCAAGGCCTTCGAGCATGTTCTGGGCCTGGGCCGCCATGTCAGAAAATTTTTGACCAGATTCATTCATCTGCCCATGTATTTTTGCTAAATCGTCAAGAGCTGTTCTAGCATCAAAAAGCGCAGACGACGCCGTTTTGGCCTGATGATCCTGTACAAGACTAACCCCATTATAGTCTTTCAAGGGATTTTTCATTTAAAAATCCCTTTCAGGGTACCAGCGGTCGAAAAATAGCCCAACTGTGAGAGAAGAGCATTCAAATTCGCCACAGTTTCATTATCCAAGTCCGCTTTCACCAGCCACACTACTTTTGTTTCCGGTTTTTCTTTGGTTCCAACTTCCATACTTTTTTCTTCATAGCAATCCAGCACCAACTGATAAAACTTTTTCGTTGTAGGGGAGTCTGTAATTGCCTCCAGTCTTTTCACGTCCAAAGTGTGAGGCAATTTTGTTCGCATAGCGCAATTTTCAGTGAGCCTGAAATCTTTACTCATGGCAGAGTTGGCGGCCGTCATCTGTCCAAGGCGGGCCAGAAGAGTTCTTAAGACTTGTTCCTGCTTGGCGTTGTCACTAACGAGTCGTGCTGTTTCCTTAAATGCGACTTCAATTTTACCCACTATCAATTGTATATCTTGTATGAGCGAATTCATGGTCCGCTGTTGGTGCTTACCCACCTCCATCAGCATTTTTTCTTTCTGCATGCGGGCGTCAACTTCACTGCTGCCGGTTAGAACCTTGATGCCCCGGTGCGCGCCATATCCCAACAGCAAAAGCACCCCCAGGCCAGTGGCCATGCTCGAAAATCCCAGCACACCGCCAAATCCAAGTGATGCCAGGCCGCTGGTAATTCCCGTAGCACCGAGCCCTGTTACAGCTCCAGAAAAATACAAGGCCGCTACTGGGATGCCCACGGAACCAGCCCCTGCTATGACTTCTGAAAAACCTGTAGACAGTCCCTTGTCATCAATTGATGGATCATAGATCCTTCTATCATTATCAATGGATTTTTTCAGAATCTCTAGTACATCTTCCGCCACATTCAATTTTTTGGCCATGTTCATAATGAACGGCGAATCCAAATAAACCACTGTGCCCTTTTTTGAACTTGTTAAAATTGCAATCAAATCTTTGAGTAAAGAAGGTGAAAAGCTTTTTTTAGTTACTTCATTCAGCTGTGAAAAAATAATTTCCAGCAACATGTCCTCGCTGACATCATGCTTCTCTATGTAACTCATGATCTCGAAGCGGTCTTCTTGTGTGAATTTTAACCGCTGCATCAGCGAATAAATTTCTTTTACTTCTTCTTCATCAATGACATCATCATCACTGTATGTAAAATTTACAATAATTTTAAGATAGGCAATCTTTACTTCAGAAGGCAAGTCTTCCAATGGAATATTTCTAATTTCTTCAACATCTTGGTGTCCAGATCCATTTTTTAGTAAATTAATAAGCTTTGCCAGCATTTTTGCATTTACGCCAGACTCTTCAATAGTACAAGACTTATCTGAAGTTTCAACTACAACAGATTCTTTTACGACATCATTACCTTTCTTGTTCTTACTCACATCCTTTTTATATTCTGCCGAGATGATATCCGTATATTTAACTGAAAAAACGTTGTTGAACGCTGGATGGTAATAGAACGTATCATTTGTGAACATAATACCATCTTCCGCGCCACCAAAAAGCGTAGAATCATAAATGACAATGACTGCGTCAGGATCAAGATCTTTATTCATGCCCTTGATGGCGCCGTTGAGTTTCTTCTCCGGTATCTTGGGTGCGATAAATGAGTCCTTGGGAAGTGCCGCTTCATAATTATCACTCAAAATTTGGTATACGGACATGTATTGCCTCCTGTTTGTAGCTTTCAGTTTTTGTCCAACGTCACAGGGTTCCTGTCACAGACTGAGAAAAATAGATAAAAAACCAGCTAGCCTCGGTTCCCCGACTCTCTCTCAAAAAGAAAATAGTTTAACCGTTGAACATATTCAATAGTAATTCCCATATGCTACTCAAATAACTCACAACAAAATCATCGCGGTAATAATTTTAGAAATACTACCCAGAAAATTCAAACGTTACCTTGCAAATGTTCTCTAAAAAAATTATTCACCCCAAAAGAGTGTATAATATTGAAAAACTTCGAGCATCAGATGGCGCGTGCAACATTCGGCAACAAGCAAGCCAGCTTGAATTTTTCACAATTAACGTCCTTACAAGGTAGGGTAAAAGTAACTTTACCCTTTAATAATTGTTAGATGACATGCCACCAGGCGCTATACATATAGATGTTAGCCCTTGGAAGAATGGGTGGAGAAAGTTCTAGTGGCGGACGTTGGGAAAGCCTCCTGGATGACGAGATACTTGTGGCGTAGCAATAAACTGAAATAATTATCGAGAACTGGCGCAGACATGACAACCAACGTAAGTGTATCGTTCTTGGCGAATCAGTCTGCAAGCGTCTCTGACAAATTTTGCCCCTTTGATGAAATCAACAATGAGAGCGCTCTTGCTTCTACCTGAATTTTTGTTCGTCACGCCAGCGCATGAGAGACCTCAAGGGTTGATCCTCTGTTTTTTAACTTGTCGCAAAAAAACGGAGTTGTCCCACATTACAAAAATCATAAAAAAGGAATATAGCAGACTGCCTCATTACACTGGATTTTATTAGTCTGTTCTGTAGCCTTTTGTTTCTTTTGCATCACTCAATAGCATCCTATTTAATGACCAACTTCTTCTGTACTGTTGCATTTGTTCTGCTTATTTCTGTACATTCTTGCGTCAGCAACCCTGATGAGATCACGTACATTATCGCCATCTGTATTTGCAAGCGCATAACCAAAACTGGCTTTGATCTTGATCTGCTTTTCATCAATCGTGATTACTTGCGATGTTTCCCGCTGAAGCTTATCGCAAAAGGCTGCGAGATCAGTGTTAGAGCGCATGCCGGATACCAGCACAATAAATTCGTCCCCACCCCACCTTCCGGCGTAGTCGCTGCAACGAATTGAGTACGACACACTTTGTGCAAATATTTTCAGCACACAGTCCCCCACAAGATGCCCGCACCCATCGTTGATCGACTTCAACCCGTCTATATCAATAAATACCACGCTCCAACGCAGAGTATTCTTACCATGAACAAACTGTCCCTCCTTAAGCGCATGGTTTATTGCATGCCTGCTCCAAAGCCCGGTAAGATCATCCGTATCGGCCTGGATGCGCGCCCTGTTGCAAGCAGCCATTGTTTTTTTGCACTGGCTGACCGCCTTGACCAAGAAAGCAACCACGCACAATACAAACAACAACGTCAGCAGGATTCCCCACACAGGCACATCACAGCTGTGGCTCATCACCCCAAGCACAAGCTTTTGCAGATCAGGGCTGCCTGAAATCATCATGCACTCCTCATTTCACTGGATGACGACATATTCACTCCACCATACAGCACAAAATGCCTTGATATGAATGAAATACAGCTCAGCCGTTTCAGATTCTGAAGAGTGTTTACGGAAAATATTGGACGAGTGATGGAAGGCAGAGCTAGCGCCGGTGTAATTTCACCCGGCGTGAGGCATGATAATTGTGACAGACAGAATGAAGGCGAAACCGCGGTGCAAGGCAAACCCTGATCCCGCGATTGTTGTTATGTCAGGTGTTTTTGAAGGTGAACATCACGCAGGACGGGAAGAAGGCGCTGCAACCGCCGACAAGGTGTTTCTTGAATTGTCCGTCCAAGTCTTGCCGAAAGCATTGCAGTCGGGTGTATTGGAGGTGCGCTGCGCGCAAAATCATTGAATCGCCGCGTGGCGGCCTGGCTACGCTTCATGACGCTGGCGCGAGCAGCAGGGTGACGATGCGCGATCTCGATGCCAATCTGTCCGCCGTTGGTGCGGGAATCTGGCGCTGCTGGCATCAAGCGCCTGCGCGAGGCATTGAAGTTCAGCAGACCGACCTTTGCGCTTCCCCCGAACAACCGGAACACTATCATGCCGGAACTGCCCCGTGTGAAAGGAACGTTGGCCCCATCCAGGCGGCCGTTCAGTGCGTAATCTGGCCCAACAGCTTGAACCAAACATAGTCGAGCGGCACCAGCATCAGAAAGGTGATCGCTGCCAGCGCCAGACAAAGTCGAATGCCGTCCCTGGCGGGCACCTGGGCCATACCCATCGCGACAACGATGGGGGATGCCTGGTAAGGAAGCAGCGGCGTGGCATAGCCGATGACCTGCACCATGAGCACGGTCAGCAGGGGCAGACCGGAGGCTTCTGACAGGGACTGCGCGAGGGGTGTGAACAAGGCTGGTACGCCATTGGCAGTAACAGTGAAGTTTAATGCGCTGGTCAGCGCGACCAGGGCTCCGAAGTTGCTGGCCGGGCTGGACGGATCAAGCGGAAGCCTGTGCAGCAACCACGTGCCCATGGTGGCTCCCAGCCCGGAATGGTTCACGAACGCTGCCAGCCCCAGGATGCCGGCAATGTAGAGACAGGTGCGAATGTTGACGCCAGCGGCAAACTCGTCGCCGGTCAGGAAGCCAATGCGGGGCAACACGCAAACGCAGGCGGCCGCCAAGCCTATCCAAGCTGGTGAGATGCCGTGCACGGCATCGGTTATCCACAGCAGCAGCGTCGCAAGCAGCAAGACGCTCAGGCGCTTTTCGGCAGGATTCAGCGGTTGAGAAGGCCCAGGTGCAGCAATTTTTTGCGGCTTTGCGGGGAACAGCAGGCACAGCAAGCCCACTAGCGCGAGCCCTTTAAGCAGGCCGAGTATGGGCGCATGCAGCAGCAGGTAGGGTACGTAGGAAAGGTGGATGCCATATGCGCTTTCGGCTGCGCCGGCCATGATGAGGTTGGGCACATTGGCGGGCAGGATGCTGGCGGACAGTTGGAAGGTGCCAAAGCCGACCGCCAAGGCCAGTGCCGTGCGGCCGCGACTGCCCACGGCCAGTCCCGCGCGGTCGGCCAGCGCCAGGACGATGGGCATCAGCAAGGCGATGCGCCCCATGTTGGAAGGCATGATGAAGGCCAGAGCATAGGTGAGCAGTACCACGCCCCCGACCATATGGGGCCATGAGCCAGTCAACCGGCTCGCCAAACTACGGGCGATGCGGTCCGCCAAACCGACCTTGCGGATAGTAACGCCAAGGACAAAGCCACTGAGCACCAGCCAGAACGCACCCGAAGAAAAGCCCGAGAACAGCACGTCGGGCGGAGCCAGACGCAAGATGGCGGCGGTTGCAAAAAACAGCAAGGCGACGAGGTATTCCGGCAACCTCGCCGTGGCCCAAAGCCCGATCGTGACGGTGACGATGCCCGCGCCTATCCATGCTTCTGCCACCATTGCGTTTCCTTGTTGTTATATATTTATAAAGGATAACTAACGAATTTCTTCAGATGACTCCTTAAATTTTTATGGGGCCTTTCAAAAAAACAAAGGGTTGCCATGCCCAGACTGGATATTGCCACCTCAGCCTGTTTCTTCACATCACCGGGGCGGACAGCATCACGGGCGGGCGGTTCGCGCATACGGCATTGGCTGCGGCCCGCCCACAGGTGCGCGGCATGGAGCCTATCCGGGACACCCGTGTTGCTGCGTTGACGCCCGCCGGGTATGCCCTTGCTGCCCACGCCCGCAATCTGCCGGCACGTGCGCATGCGCACCCACGGCAATGATGGTGCCCCAATGCTTGCCGTGTGGATGCGGAACAGTACCGAAAAGTACGGCTGCCCTAGTTATACAGGCAATTATGTTTTGGGCGGCTGGTGCGTAGAGCGGGAGAAATCATATCAGCAAATGCGCAAGGTGGGAATAGATGCAGCAGACAAATAACGGATCAATGTCAACGTGTTTCTTGCGCCACCACACCGCCCAGCCAGCGGATGGCAATATATTCACTTCACCATACCGCACAAAGTTCCTTGGCATGAGCGGAATACAGCTCACCCTTTTCAGATTCTGGAGAGTGTTTCTGGGGAAATATGGATCATAGTGGCATGGCGTGTGCAGACAAGGCAGGCGCAATTTCACCGGAGCGGGCAGCAAGACAAACTGACAAAAATGCAAGAGGAACCACCAGGATTGCAGACCATATGACGAAAGGCTATGGTTGAAACAATAATGCCACCTGATAAGGGAGAGACACGACGACATCATGAGTACACGCACACAAGACAAAGCCGTCTCCACCTCGGAACCCCGGCGGGCCTCAGAGCATACCGCCACTCCTCATTCACGTTCGCAGACCCCGGAAACGTCTCAGGACCGGGTGACATGGTCGCTATTTATGAAAGCGGCCTTGCTTGTGGTGGGAATTTGGTCTGCTTCTGCCCTGGGTTTATATTTGTTCACGTCGGATTTCAGTAAATCCGGTACATTCGGCGACTCTTTTGGAGTGCTGAACACTCTGTTTTCCGGTCTGGCATTCGCTGGGATTATTGTTTCAATAAAAATGCAGAATGATGAAATGCGTGAACAACGCAAGGAGCTGCATAAGCAGAAGAAAAATGCTTTGCTCTATCACAGGGAAAGAATGTTTCTTCTGTTGATGGATGAATTCAAAAAATCACGGGAGCATCGGTACACTGTTGCCGATGTACGCCGCGTTATTCATGACTGTCTTGCTTATGATGCTACCAGCCCGGATCAAGACTCACCCGTGCCAGCGCTGATTGATGAGGTGGAAGACGTACTTGCGGGCACCCGGTCTGAAACGCCCCTGCTGCAAACCTTATCGCGCCGGGTTTTTCGGCACGAGTTGTGTGAAGTTTTCATTAAAACTTTTCACCAGGCTGCGGAAAGCGTAAAAAAATTCGATTCCGCCAACAGGGGCGAGTATTACGATATTGTTTGCAACAGCATGTCTGATCCGGAAGAAGCCTTGCTGTTCCTTTGTTTTGTCGCACGTCACGGAGCTCAAACCCCGCAAAACCCGCAGGCAATGAAATTGCTCGACAGCTTTGACGAAATCAAAGCCAAGCTGCTCTAGCCAGACGCGAAACAGCCCTGGAGCTAAAAATACCCGCATCACCTCCAGGCTTGGCCCAGACGCCCGCACTCAACAAAGAAAATAATTTCTGCTTCAAAAGTAATAAACCGCAGCGTCGTGGTGATTTTTTACGACAATTCCCAACACCATTTTTAAAATTTACGCAATAAAACAGTTAGTTGCCAATAGCACAAAATGGAAAGCCCCGGGGGATACCGGGGCAATCTGGGGATGTATTAAGCAGTTGTTGAGGCACTATGCAGGATAGCGGCATCAATGTCAACATAGTACACCAGTTTATGAACAGCCTTCAAAATGAACGTTGGCATTGCACGCCAGGATAAAAAACCACCCTGTACCCCGATAAAAAAAGGGGCTACAGATGTTATCTGTAACCCCTTGATCTTTCTGGTCGGGATGGCGCGATTTGAACGCGCGGCCTCAGCGTCCCGAACGCTGCGCTCTAGCCAAGCTGAGCCACATCCCGTTGAGAAAGGGAAGATATGCGAGACGCTTAATTTTGGCAAGCCATTTTTTATTTGTAAAAAAATTTGGGCTGACGTAACATAACATCCGTCCTTAGAAGGACAAATTCTTTGCGGAGCGAACGACCTGTATGACCCGTGTTCTAGTGGTGGACGATTCAACCTTCATGCGCAACGCTATTGTCTCTCTTTTGGAGCAGGACCCGGAAATCAAGGTTGTCGGTACTGCCAGAGATGGGCTGGAAGCTCTGCAAAAAGCGGAAGAGCTTGATGCGGATGTCATGACGCTTGATGTGGAAATGCCGCGCCTCGACGGCCTTGGTACGTTGCAGCGCCTTATGAAAACCACGCCTATGCCAGTGCTCATGATCAGTTCGCTGACGGAGAGCGGCGCCGAGAGCACCCTCAAGGCGATGGAATACGGTGCGCTGGACTTTATCCCCAAGAACATGTCCAATGACCGTGACTCTTTCGGGTCGGAGCTGCGACGCAAGGTAACCGCTCTGGCCCGACGTAAGGCCATCATCCGCCTCAAATACCGCCGTATCAACAATATTGCCATGCCGGCTTCTCCCCTGCCGCGGATGCAGCCGTCACAACCGGCGGACTATGTACAGACGCCCTGCCATGGCCCGCGCGACCTTGTTGTTGTGGGCGTTTCCACGGGGGGGCCGCCAGTGGTTCAGAAAATCCTGTCAGCCCTGCCCTCAGATCTGCCAGCCTGCATCCTTGTAGCGCAACACATGCCCGCGGCCTTTACAGGCCCATTTGCCAAAAGGCTGGACAGTGTTTGCAACATAAGCGTCAGCGAGGCAGTGGATGGAGATCGCATAAAAAATGGGCATGCCTATGTATGCCCTGGCGGCAAACATATAAGCGTGCGCATGCGTGGCCCCCTGCCCGAAGTCGCCATCACCGACGAACCCCGTGACGCTCTGTACAAGCCCACGGTTAACCTGCTTATGGAAAGCGCCGGAAAAAATATGGGGCGCCGCACCCTGGGCGTCATGCTGACCGGCATGGGTGCGGACGGATGTGAGGGCGCAAAGGTTTTGAAAGAAAAAGGCGGCTGCCTCATTGCCCAAAATGAGGCTTCGTGCGTGGTATATGGCATGCCCAAGGCTGTCATTGATGCCAAATTGGCCAATCAGATTCTTGATGCAGATGATATCGCCCAAGCCATCATGACAATTGTCAAGGGCTGACCAGTAGCGCAGCAGGAAGCACTATTATGGAAAATTCGCTCGACACGGCTCCGCAAGTAATTGAAGCACTGCAGTCAGATGACAGCGCCACTGTTCGCAACGCCGCTTTCAATGCTGGCGACATGGCCTTGCATGAAGCTATCCCTACGCTCTGCTCGCTTGTCAAAAGCAGCAATATCGGCATACAGGAAGCGGCAGAATACGCCCTGCGCAAAATCCGGGGGCCTCAGGTGGTGGCTGCCCTGCTGCCCCTGCTGCGTAGCGATGAGGCCCCTGTACGCAATGTGGCCATGGATATTTTACGCGAAATCGGCGGCGACAGCATCGAAAGCATACAGCCGTATCTTCAGGATGAAGATACGGATCTGCGCATTTTCATAGCCGACATTCTCGGGTACAGCCCGACGCACCAGGCGGTCCTGCTTCTCGCAAAGGCCCTTCTTAAAGATCCGGAAGTTAATGTTCGCTATCAGGCGGCCGTAAGTTTGGGCAACCTTGCCTTTCCCGAAGCCGTCCCCTCTCTATGCCAGGCCATGCATGATGAAGAGTGGGTGCAGTTCGCGGTAGTGGAAGCCCTGGCAAAAATCAAGGACCCTTCCGCTGCCAATGGTCTTGTAAAGCTGCTTCCCCAGGCCTCCCCTCTGGTATGCTCCGCCATTATTGACGCGCTGGGCGATATGGGGGATGTAAAAGCCATACCACTTCTTTTCAGCTCTCTTGAAAATGTCCGCGTGCCTCTGCGGCATAAAATCGTCAAAGCCATTGTACAGATTCTGAGTGTGCGTTCCCTGTCGCTGCTGTCGGCCAAATCACAAGAACGCTTACGCGTTTACCTGCTTGAGGCGCTCTCCGACAATGACGAAGACATCCTGCTGGCCGCTCTGCAAGGCTTGAGCGCCATTGGCAACGAAGACGCCACCGAGGCCATCGTCAATCTGGCCGTGGGTCTTGATGCGGAGCGGCAGCCCGAACTCTACGAAGTTGCCATACATGCCATTGCCTCCCTTGGGTATAACAACATGCTCCGCGACGCCCTGCGCAGCGACGATGAAAAGCGTATTGCCGTGGCAATGGAAGCCTGCCGCCTTTTGAAGGATCAAAGTCCGGTTGAAGAGCTGAAAAAAATCTTCTGGAGGGTGAGCCCCGAACTGCGCCGGGCGGCTGTGGCCGAACTTGCGCAGATGGGCGGCTGCACGGATACCCCGTTCTTTCTCTCCATTATAGAACAATCTGACGATGCGGAAGTTTTGAAGAGCGCCCTGGTGTTTTTCGGCAATCAGCATGGTTGCCCCGAAGTTGAAGACATCGTTTTTGCCCAGCTTGACCACCGGTACATTGATGTGCAGGAAATGGCTCTTGAGGCATGCATCAATCTGCACAGCCCCAAACTCAACAGCCAGTTTAAAAACAGGGCGCGCAGCGAAGACCCCATGCAGCGTATGATGGCCATCTACGCTCTTGGCCGCTATAGCGTCACTGATAATCTTGATGAAATATTGCAGGCACTTGAAGACCCTTCGCCACGCGTGCGACAGGTTGCCATCGAGGCCTTTCAAAATCTGGGGCCACAGGCTGAAGACTTTTTGCCCCACCTGTTGCCCCGCCTGATTGATGAAGACAAGGACGTGCGGATAGCCCTGGTGGATCTGCTTGGCCAGATAGGCACGCCAGCAGTCATGCCGCACATCATCTCTGCCCTTGCTGACGATAATGACTGGGTCAAAATCAGAGCGATCGAAGCCCTGGGCGTACACAAGATTGCCGATGCTGTTCCTTACCTGACCCAACTGTTTGAAACAGCCAATCCCATGGTTTCATTCAAGATTATTGAGTCCTTGGGCATGATCGGCGGCAATGTGGCCTTCAGTGTGCTTCTTGGCTTGATGAACAGTGAAGACCAGGAAATACAGCACGCTGCGGCTGAAGCGGTGGCAGCCATTCAGGCCGAACAGGAGTAGCCATGTCACAGCCTCCGACCTTGTTTCCCCACGGCGTGCAGAATAAAAACGCCAACGATGCAGAAAATCGCGGCACGGCTCCATCTGAGGCGGGCAAGCCTCCCAGCCAGCCAGGGGCTTTCTCTCGTCCGACTGATGACCAAACGTCACGCCTGGGCGCAGGTATGACGCAGCCGCCGCGCCAGACATCGGCATTCAAACCCTCCGGATTTGATCAGCGCCCGACAGACCCCGCGACGTCTCCAGCACGCCCCGCATTTGGCAACAACACTGGAAGCAGTCCCTTCAGTTCCGGGGGCACTACCCCAAGCCAGCCTTCCGCATTTGGTGGCGCCACTTCTCCGTATGTTGGTCAGTCCGGTCTGGGGCAACCCAATCTGGGGCAGTCCACCTGGACATCTCCCTTGCGCCAGGCAACCCAAACGCCGCCAGGAACTTCCGTTTCCAGCCCCTTTGCAGCAAAAGACGCCGCGGCACAAAGATCTCCCGCCGGGGCACAGCAGGCGTCCCCTTTCGGCGCTACCGGCTCAAGCCTTTTTCCCTCAACGGGCGCGGCGGGCAACAGAACCGGCGCGTTTGAACCTGGGGCCAACGCGACACCGCAGACGGCAGTGCCGCCAAAGACTCCTCTTTTCCGCAGCACGCAGCCAGGCGGAGCGTTACGCCAACCCCTCACCCCAAGTGCGGCCTTTCGAACGCCTACCCCTGCGGTTGTGAACACAAAGGCGACTTCGCCCTTTCGCAAGGACCTGCAGATTTCGGACGAGGAATTTTTGCAGCTCCGCGACTTTATTTACCAGCAATGCGGGATTTTTATCGCCGAAAACCGCAAGTATCTGGTTGAAAACCGTCTTTCCAACCGCATCAAGGATCTGAACCTCAAAAGCTATAATGAGTATTACAATTTCCTTCGGTTTGATGCCAGTCGAAAAACTGAATTAAACAAGCTTTTTGAAGTTGTTACCACCAACGAAACCAGTTTTTTCCGTAATCCGCCGCAGCTGGAAGTCTTTCAAAAAAACGTGCTGCCTGAGATACTGGATCAATGCCGTCAAAAAGGTCAAAAAAAATTACGTATCTGGTCGGCCGGTTGTTCCACAGGTGAAGAGCCGTATACCCTGGCTATCATTCTCCACGAAGTTCTCAGAAGTGAAATCCATAGCTGGGACATAAAAATAACGGCCAACGACCTTTCCGAAGCCGTGCTTGCTGCCGCAAGGCGTGGCATCTACAGCGAGTACGCATTGCGCACCACGCCAAAATCCATAGTGGACACCTACTTCGTTAAAGAGGACAACATATACAAGATCAAGCCCGAACTGAAAAACATCATTTCTTTTGGGCAGATAAATCTTAGCGACAAAGAACAGTTGAGGCGTGTTGAAAAATCGCAGATCGTCTTTTGCCGCAATGTTATCATTTACTTTGACGATGAAATGAAGCGCAAAGTCATCAATGCATTCTATGACAACCTGGAGGTCAATGGTGCATTGCTCATCGGCCACTCAGAGTCGCTGCACAATATCAGCAGAGCGTTCCAGCTTGAGCATTTCAAAGGAACCATCGTCTACCGCAAGCTGGCCTAGGCACGACATGTGCGCCAAAATCCTGGCTGTCGCCAATCAGAAAGGAGGAGTGGGAAAAACCACAACCGCTGTGAACCTGGGTTGCGCGCTGGTGCGGGCAGAAAAAAAAGTCCTGCTGCTGGACCTTGACCCGCACGCCTGTGCGACCCTGCATGCCAGAATATATCCAGAGGACGTGCGCTACAGTCTGCATGACCTTTTTTTGGCCTCCGAAGAAAGCTGGCCCGCACTGTGGCCACTTCTGCTGCGTTCCCAGGCCTTGCACGGCATGGATATGGCCCCTGGCAGCATACGCCTGTCGGAGCTTGAAGTTGACTTTAAAGACAGAAGCGCCAAAGGCAGCATACTGGGCAGAAGCCTGGAGGCCGTGCACAAGGACTATGACTTCATTATTCTGGATTGCCCGCCCCATGTCGGCATACTTCTTGTTAATGCACTGGTGGCGGCGGACTTGCTGATAATCCCGATACAGACAGATTTTTTGGCGCTGCATGGTTTGAAGCTTCTGTTTGATACGCTGCATACACTGAACAAGGCGCTGGGCAGACCCATTTTGTATCGGGCCCTTCCCACCATGTATGACAAGCGTGCCAAGGCCTGCACCAGGGTACTGGAGCTTTTGCAGCGAAAAATGGAGCACGCCATGTTCAACTCCATTATTGGCATTGACACACGTTTTCGTGAAGCCAGCGCGCAAGGATGCAGTATTTATGATATTGACCAGCATTCGCGAGGAGCGCGCTGCTATGAAGCCCTTGCGCAGGAAGTGTTGCAACTATGGTAAAAACTCCTGAAGAATATTTCTCTGGTCAGAGCTTTACCCCGCCGGGCGTAACAGGGGCACCGTCTGCACTCAGCGCCGCCGAGCAGGCTTTTGTTCAAAAGTATCTTGGTGTTGATGCGCTGGCGGATCTGTCCATACACACCCCCACTGACGCAATAGGCGCAGCGCCGGGCGCCGCCCCGGGCATTGCATCCGCCCCAGGCGTTGAGGAACGCGAGAACCATAGTGCACCCGCAGCGCATGTCGCGGTAAGTTTAAAGACGCGATTGACCACACTGCCCACAGTGCAGATGGTATCGTTCTATGTGCGCGAACAGATTTTTCTTCTGCCGGTTTGCGTGATCATTGAAGTGTTACGACATATGCCGCTCACACGACTGCCCATGGCCCCATCCTTTGTAGCCGGCGTCGTCAATCTGCGGGGGCGTGTCACTCCCCTGCTGCATCTTGATGCCCTGCTGACTCTCGATCAGCAGCATCGCTACACACCCGAAAGCTTCATTGTGGTGTGCGGCAGTGAAGAAATGCAGCTTGGCCTTATCGTTGATAAGATTCATACTATGTATATGCTGGATCAGGCCAAGATAAACTGGAATGCCGAAGCCCAACTGGGAGCCAGCGCAGACCTGCTTTGCGGGCTTGCCGAAGTGAATGACCACTTGCACGGCATTGTTGACCCACAAATGATCGTGGAAAAACTGCTGGAAGCTTAATATACTTAAATTACTGTTAGATACCGCTGTTGCAAAAAGAATAAATAACCTCTAAACATTTCGCATCAACATGATGTGTGGCAAGCTTTCGAATGTTTTTTCAGGGCTCGGCCACATATAAATGGCGCGCATTCTTTGTGTGCGCGGCTGCTTTCAATATAATCGGACAATCGAACACGCAGGTTTTCCCGATAAGGCGGCAGTCAACATCTGACGCACAGGAACGGATATTATGAAAAAACATATCATGGTCGTCGATGACTCAAAGACCATCCGTAATCTGGTGGCTTTTGTGCTTAAAGGAGAAGGCTTTAAGGTCAGTACCGCTGAAGACGGCCTTGATGCCATTGAAAAGCTGTACAGCCTGGACCCCGTTGATTTGATCGTTTCCGATGTCAATATGCCTCGCATGGATGGATTCACGTTTATTAAAACCATCCGCGCCCAGGACGCATACAAGGACATCCCCATCATTGTCCTCTCAACGGAAGGGCAGGAAAAAGATATACAGACTGGCATGAGCCTCGGGGCCAATCTTTACATGGTTAAGCCTGCCCAGCCTGAAAAGATGGTCCGGAATATAAAGATGCTCCTGGGTTAGCCGATAAGAAAGACAACATTACCCGTCTCAGGGTACAGCGCTTTCAGTCAAGCAAGGGTATGGGGTATGAGCCAGGATTTTTTTGACCCAGAATTATTTGCCGACTTCATTGCAGAAGCCAAAGAACATCTTGAGACCATCGAGCCCAATCTTTTGGAGCTTGAAAAGGCCCCAGGAAACTTGGCTCTGCTCAATGATATTTTTCGCCCCATGCATTCCCTCAAGGGTGCTTCAGGCTTTCTTGGGCTGAACCGCATCAATCAGCTTGCCCACAAGGCCGAAAATATTCTTGACGAACTGCGCAAAGGCAGCATGGTTGTCACATCGGAAATTATGGATGTCATTCTGGCCTCCACCGACGCCTTGCGCCAGATGATCGACAATCTTGAGGCCAACAACTCTGAAGGGGATGTGGAAACCGGACATATCATGGCGCAAATCGATGCCATAATGGCCGGCGACAGCCCCGCTCTGAACCCACCTGTTGCCGCCACGCCCGTTGCCGAAGCCGTTTCCGCTCCTGCGGTCACGGATGTTCAGACACAAGATGACCTTCCGGCTGCAACCAGCACTGACGGGGATTCCGCATCGGAATTGCCTCAGGGAGTCCAGGCTGAACCCGCTTCCGCGCCTGACAGTGCCAACGGCATGTCCGGCAAAGAATGGGTGGGCACGTTGCCTGCGCACGAGTCCTATGCCCTCACTGCCTTCGGCGAAGGGCACCTTAAAGATTTCATCGATGAATCCATCGAGATCATAGAAAATCTCACCAATGGGCTTCTGGAGCTTGAAGAAAATCCCACAGGCCAGAATGAGCTGGTCAATGACCTTTTCCGCTTTTTCCACAATATGAAGGGCAACAGCGGTATTATTGGCTATAATGAGCTCAATGCGCTGACCCATGAAGCGGAAACCCTGCTTAACAATGTACGGCAGGGCAAGATAACTCCGACCCATGACCTTATCGACCTGCTCCTGCTGGTTGTGGATGTAATGGAAGCCCTGGTTCGCAATATTGATATCGCTTCCGGCCAGACCACCCCCTTTGAAACCGATGCCGTGGTACGGCAGCTCCAGGCTGCCCTGGCAGGCGGCCCCATTGCCTTGCCGGAAGAGCTGCTGGCGGCGCAAGGCCGCACCCAGATACCTTCCGAAGAGCCTCGGGATTCCGAAGCAGAGGCGGCAGCGCAGGCATCGTCTGTCGAGGTGGTCAACCCCACAATCATCCCGGTCGGTTCCGAAAGTGACGATACGGAAGCTTTCCGCGTTACCGTGCAGCAGCAGATTGAAATCATACACGCCGCGCTGGAAACACTCAAAAAAAACGGCAGCCACAAAGATTCCATCGACGCCCTGTATCGTTGCCTTGTGGCAATAAAGAACGCCTGCGCCTTTGTGGGGCTTGCCGACATTAAAACTTACGCGGAACGCACCGCTGGCATCGTTGACCAGGGACGCACCAGCGACATAGATTTTGGTCTTATGGTCGATCTGCTCAGTCAGGAAGTCAGTATCATTGAAGATATGATACGTCAGGCGCTGGCTGAGGGAAAAGTTGCGGCGGATATCTGCTCCAGCGCTGAAAAAGCGGTGGATGAAAATGACGAAGACGTCAGCCCGGCCCAGGCATCTGTCACTGGTGATGCCCAGCCCAAAACTTCCGCAGCAGCAGCCAGCGCTCCCCCGGTTCAGGCCTCTCAGCCCGCGGCAAGTCGGGAAGAGCAAAACGTTGCAACAAAACCCGCAGCGGCCTCAGCCCCCGTGGCGCCTGCCGCTCCAGGCAGAACTGCCGCTCCAGCCGCGCAGCCTGCGCCCGCGACTGCTCCGGCGCGTCCCGCAGCGCCCCAGACCAAGGGTGCTGCGCCTGCTGCTGAAAATCACAAAAGTTCCTCGACCATACGAGTGGATCACGAGCGCCTTGACCACCTCATGAACCTTATCGGCGAACTGATTATCAATCGTAACCGGTACACCCTCATTGCCCGTTCTCTTGAAGACAACAGCGAAAAGGTGGACATCTCCCACGTGGCGCAAAGCCTCTCTGAAACCACCTATGCCATGGCGCGCATTTCTGACGATTTGCAAGACACCATCATGAAGGTGCGTATGGTACCTGTTTCTTCGGTGTTTTCACGGTTCCCCCGCCTTGTGCGCGACCTTTCGCGCAAAAGCGGAAAAGAAGTGGACCTGGTCATGGAAGGCGAGGAAACAGAACTGGACAAAAGCGTTGTGGAAGTCATAGGGGACCCTCTGGTTCACCTTATCCGCAACTCTGTGGACCACGGCATTGAACCCGAAGATGTGCGCATTGCCGCAGGCAAGCCCGCCAAGGGCAAGGTGACGTTGCGCGCCTTCCACAAGGGGAATTCCGTTGCCATTGAAATTGAAGATGACGGCAAGGGCATAGACCCGGTCAAAATGCGCGAAATCGCCGTACGCAAAGGCCTGATTACTGCAGAAGAAGCCGCCCAGCTTGACGACCGGGAAGCAGTGGAACTCATCTTCGCGCCCGGCTTCTCCTCCGCCGACCAGATCACGGACATTTCCGGCCGAGGCGTGGGGATGGATGTTGTGCGTACCAATATCAAAAACCTCAAGGGCAGTGTCAGCACCCACTCCGAGGTCGGCAAGGGAACGCGCTTCACCCTCAGCCTGCCGCTGACCCTGGCCATTATTGACGCCCTTATGGTTAATGTTTCAGGCCAGATGTACGCCATCCCCCTTGACGCGGTATCTGAAACGACAAAAATTGAGGCCCAGCGCCTTACCGACGTGAAAGGCCGTAAGGCCGTCACATTGCGCGGCGAGGTGCTTGGTATTGTTGAAATGGCGGAAATGCTTGGTCTGCCCCGAGCCAATGATCCCCTCCCCGATGTGCTTTCCGTTGTGGTCATTCATGATAATGACCGCCGCCTTGGTCTGGTCGTGGACAGGTTGCTGGAAAGGCAGGAAATCGTCATCAAACCCCTTGGAGCCTATCTTGGGGATCTGAAGGGCATTTCCGGCGCAACCATTATGGGTGACGGGTCTGTTATCCTGATTCTGGATCCGCATGAAATCTATCTTATGGCCACATCCAAGGCAGCGTCCATGGCTCCTCCGGCAGGAGAAAACAAACAGTCCGCTTCATCAGCCAGAGTTTGACAGGTATATGGTGCGGAGAATTTTTTCTGATAGCGTAACCACACCGTTCTACGTATCAGTTTTGAGAAAATTTCTTGCCTTTTAGTGCTGCATCAGCTATAGCACTTCTTCGCGCGGTTACGCCCACTCATACGCTGAACATCTTCCGGCGCAGGGCCTCGTTTTTGCCGCATGTGAAGTGAACAACTTTTTTGCATATACGGAGGATAGTATGAGCAAGGAATGCATTTTCTGCGGCAAAAAGCCCCAGGTTGGTAATCTCGTCAGCCATTCCAACATCAAGACCAAGCGTCGCTTCAACCCCAACCTCCAGCGCGTTCGGCACCAGTTCGCCGATGGCAGCGTGCGGACCCTGACCGTTTGCACTCGTTGCATTCGTTCCGGCGTGGTGTCCAAGCCCCTGGTTCGCAAGCAGGGTTAGCACAGTTTTTCGCATTTTAGGCCCCGCCAGTTTTCTGTCGGGGCCTTTTTTGCTATATGCCGCCGACTTTTTCGCGCGCTTCAAAGCCCACCAGCGGGCGCTGGCTAATTCGCAGAAGGCCCAACAGCTTGCCACGGTTCTGGCGAAACATCAGCCAGGCCAGTGGAGCGGACAATTACGTGCGCTTTCGCGACTGGCTGCTGGTGCTTAATGCCCGCGCCATTGCCCACAAAACAGTCTCACTGTCAGGCAGGGAACAGATTTATGTTCCTCCCCTGCTTGAAGGCATTGCCCTGGCAGAGCTTGACGAATTTTCAGCTGAGAGCAGCAGACCAGCGCCAGTTTCCACTCCCTTGCGTATGCACAGGCATTATGCCTTTGCCGCGCTTTTTCTTTTGCCCCTGCTTGTATGGCACGGCTGGCGTGTGGACTGGTGGCCAGCACCCGGTTTTTTACCCCCGCCAGAAGCCTGGTCAGGGGCGGGCATGCTTGATAATGTTCTAGTACGCATCTACGGACAATGGTACCGATTGGCCACCGCACTAACTCTGCATGCAGGGTTAACGCATTTGTGCGGCAACCTGGCCTTTGGCGCCATCTTCCTTCCCCTGCTTGCCCGGCTCACCGGGGTGGGGCGCGCCCTGTGGCTCACTGTGGCCGGTGGCATCCTGGGCAACGGGCTTACTGTGCTTTTTCGCCCGCGCCTGGTCACAAGCATGGGCTTTTCCACCGCACTCTTTGCCGCTGTGGGGGCGTTGGCCGGATTTATGGCCCTGCAACACAGCCAGCGCAACAAGGCCATCCTGCCCGTCGCGGCGGGAATCGCCATCCTGGCCATGCTCGGTACGGAAGGCGAACGCACTGACTACGCTGCGCATATTGCGGGCCTCTGCAGCGGCATGGCTTTGGGCGCGTGGGAAGCATGGCGCTTGGGTAAAAACTGGCCCGCCCTACCGCAACTGCTGGCCGGAGCACTTGCCGTAGCGGTTCCCGTCCTGGCCTGGTACTGGGCTTTTGCCGTGCTTCGGGGCTGATTTAAGGTAAAAGGCTCTAGAGTAGATTAACTTTACTTTCGTGCAGCGTTAGAGCATTTACACTTTTTCAAAGTTAAAATGCTCTAAACGAGATGCGGCCAGCTTTTCTCCATCAAGAAAAGCTGGCCGCGAACTCATGGCCTCAGGGTCATTTTACCTGCCGGTTTGAGGGGGCAGGCCATAGGCCCGGGACTATTATTTTACAATCAGTGGGCTTGCACAGGTCAATAGGTGATGCCTAGGCTTCGTCACTCAACCTGCGAAAGCTTTTCTTACCCGCACCACAAACCGGGCAATGCCAATCATCCGGCAAATCTTCAAACTTTGTTCCCGCCGGAATCTTGTGGCGCTTGTCGCCACGATCTGGGTCATATACGTAACCACAATTCACCATCTGGCAACGCCACATGTCATGAGGATCAGCCATGGTGTCTCCCTTGTAAGCAATTACTAGGCAGCCGGAGTCCCTGTAACAAATCCCTTGCTGGCGGTTCCGGTCGTTGAGGGCGTGCCGGCGATCTTGGCAAGGTACGTGTCGCCCAGCTTGGCTATGTGGCTGCCAATATTTTCATAGTACGTCAGGTGGGCCTGCTCTTCCTCAATAATACGTTCAAACAGGCGCGCCGAGACGATGTCGCCCTGTTCCTTACAGACAGTAAGATACTGGCTGTATGCCTCAATGGTCGCATCTTCTTGATCTACGTCACTTTCATAGATTGCGGGCACATCCTGTCCGGTAACGACTTTACCCTCTTTTTGCGTGGTGGGCTCGCCACCCAGCTCTTTGATGCGCTCGGCAAAGTTTTCAGCGTGGCGCATTTCATCAATGGCTATAAGTTTCATATTGGCGGCCAGTTCACCATAATCCATGTCGTCCAGGCTGTAATGCTGGTTCATGTATTGGTGAATGGCGTGCAGCTCCATGGCGCGAGCTTTGTTAAGAACCTCAACCACCTTGGCCTTACGGTTTTCTCTATTTTCTGCCATTCCGAAACTCCTTGGTGTTAAGCAGGTATAGTTCATCTATAAACCGATTCGAATAAACACACAAGCCGGACGGGACATGGAACGCGCAACAAAGCAAAGAGATAAGGACGAAAAAAGAGCCTGTTACGGTACATATTCAATGATCCCGCATGGTATTATACAAAATTTGCCCGCCTTGAGGCAACTCCTCAAAGACGGGCAAATTTATTCGCCCGAACGGCGAAAAAACAGCGAAGGTTGCCTAATGGCTAGTGCTGCGTATGCGGCCAGCGCATTCTTTGCAAATCCCATCGTATTCGATTCGCGAACTCAGAATGGAAGAAAAGCCTTCAACGCTCATGCCCGCAACTGAAGGCGCCTCACGTGGGTCCATTACATCGCCGATACGGCCGCACTGGATACAACGCACATGCTGATGCCGAGAAATATCGCCATCAAAGCGCTTTGTGGAACCAGCCGCTTCCAGGCGACGAATCTCTCCGCTATCCGCCAAAAAATCCAGATTGCGGTAAACGGTTCCCAAGCTAATCCGGGGCAAGCGTTCGCGCACGATACTATAGAGCTCATCCGCAGTCGGGTGCGTTTTGGTTTTACGCAGCTCTTCCAAAATCACCGCGCGCTGCCGGGTCATTCTTGTTTGAATTTGAGCCATATCAGTCTCCATTTGATAGTAAAAATTACTGTTACTGCAGGATGCTGTCAAGCCCATTTCAACCAGAAAGCGGTTTTTTTTACGCTGCCTGGGCTCAATCAGCAGAATGGCCGGATCCGTGGCTTGAATACTGCCCCACAATCAAAAATCCTGGACACGGTCACGCCGCTGCGCGGTTGTCTTGAGCGAAAAAGCCTGAGTCGTACACCATGTGACCGTATACCGTATGGAGCCGCGCCTTTACGCAACACCCGCATCATGCGACTGCCAACATTTAAAAAGGGAGATAATTCACAACCCAATAAAATATTGTACCGCACGAACGCCTACATGACGGTCTGATGTTTTTACCCTAGTGAACCTGCAGTGGTATTGTTTAAATCTGGGCACAGAACCCTTAACAAAGACGCGATGTTGCCGCATAGCGCCCCGTTTCCCCCATCAACATCCCGAAGCTGCACCAGCAAGCTGTCGGCCAATCAGGGCGTACGCACCAGCTGTCAGCCTTGGTCATAGGCTGCCACAGCCGAGGTCAGCATTGCCCGCTGGAAAGCTTGCCAGGTTTCCTTTCATTCATCCGGTGAGACGCTGGGCAAACGAGCCCTTGCCAGAGGCGTACGGATGCCTGGGCGGCATAGGCCGGTGCGGCTCTACGCTTCTCCCACCTGGATTTCTGGCAGAATACGTCGGTTGCCCCCGGCCGTTTTCTGCCCACAAGACAATCCCGTCGCCCCCGAAAGAAAGGGCTGACGGCCTGTCGTCCACACGCCATACCAATCACTTGACCATAGTTAATTTTGGGTGTTCACCTAAAACAACTCCGAGTCAAGCGATAAATAACGCAACAATACTCAGTCTGGACGTTGCTCTTACCGTGATGGCGACGTCAAATACGAGCCACAAAATCCGGCATTGCTGCTTCGTCCTGCACTTCCACTGCTGCTTGCGAATCAAAGGAGTATGGTAAGTTATAAAACTTCCATCATGAGGTCAAGCATCAAGCGCCAAATAAACTGCAGTAGTCGCAATTTTCAGGGCAATAATGCGTATTATTTGGAATTTTATTTTTGATCATATGCGCATAACTGCTTCATATGCTGTAAAATACATACTGCTACAGCGGTACACTTGCATGTGTATGCCCATATTTCCGCAACAGGGTCTGTCCGGCAAAGGCCGCACCCCAGAGCCCACTGTCTGTATCTGTAACAAGATACACAGGAATACGCTGCAAAAGCGATCGTGTGGCGTCAGAAGACGCGTACAGGCTTTCAATAAATGCAGGGCTGGTGACACAGAGCGGATTGGCGGCGGCTACCCCGCCCGCTATCCACAGCCCGCCCCTGCAAAGAGTTGACAGCATCCAGCCTCTGCAAAAGCGGCCTAAAAAGCGGGCATACCACCGCAAAGTTGGCGTATCGCGCGACAATGCGCATTTGCTGACTTGCCGTGGAGGGAAAAATTGTCCGGTAAGATAGTAATGCAGAATGGAAAGCCCATCGCCGCAAAGAACATTTTCAGCGCTGGCAAAAGGCCGCCCCAGCTCTCTGCACAAAAAACGCCTGAACTCTTGTTCTTCGTCCTCAATAAAGGCAAAGGCGGCATGTCCGGCCTCGCTGGAAACAGGCAGCCACGCGTCAGTGCCGACAGGCAGGAGGCTGGCGGCGCCGAGCCCTGTTCCTGCCCCCACAATAGCCCGGGCCTCCATGCAGACCCGCTCTGCAGCGCCTCTGCCCCCAGTGGCTTTTGAAGAGGCTTCCACATCGCCGCCCCGCTCTTTGGCAGGACCAGCCACATGTAACGCGGTAATCCCCGGCGGAGTCAGTGTGGCGTAAGCTTGAAGAGTGAAATCATTAAGAAGCAGGCACCGTCCGGCCGGGCAAGCCGACACTTCCGCAATGTTTACGTACAAACTGCCATTGGTAAGGCGTCCCTGCTGCCTGTCCACAGGCCCGGCCAATCCCACCACAACGGCGTCGGCGCTTTCAACTGGCCGAGATAGCGTTTCTGCCAATGCGACAAACAGCGACTGCCCGCTGGTCAACGTTTTGGAATCAATACGTGCTGCAGCTTCCAGGGAAAGCCTGTCGTTCTCAAGGCTGAAACTGGCAAACCGACAGTTTGTACCGCCAACATCAGCTACGAGTATCCTCTGCATGGCTGCGTTCTCTTACCGTGAAGGAGCGCTTACGCCTGATGCGTCAATTTTGCGCACAATGCTGGTAGTGCTGCATCCCTGCACCAGGTCAGCCAGGTATACCCGTCCGCCGGAGGCGAGAACGACATCCGCCCCCACAACGGTATCCACAGTGTAGTCGCTGCCTTTGACCAGCACATCAGGGCGTATGGCCGTAATGAGATTCAGGGGAGTGTCTTCGTCAAAAAGCACCACCGCGTCTACCCCGTTTAAAGCAGCCAACAGCAGAGCCCGGCTTTGTTCGTCTTGAACCGGGCGGCTGGGCCCCTTGAGGCGACGTACAGAGGCGTCAGAGTTCAGGCCCACCACAAGCCGGGTTCCCTGAGAGGCGCTTTGGCGAATGAGAGAAATATGACCAGGATGCAACAAATCAAAGCAGCCGTTTGTGAAGACAATGCTTTCGTTCTTACGGCGCCAGTCTTCCACTTTTTCAAGCAGATCCGGCAAGGCGTAGAGTTTGGGGTTGTCTGCCCCCTGCCGCAGAGCCTGGCGTAACTCGCTGAGGCTCACGGGGGCCGTGCCCATTTTGCCCACGGCCACACCGGCAGCGGTGTTGGCCACATCCATACTTTCTTCCCAGGTCAGGCCACTGCCTATGCAGACCGCCAGGGTAGCGATGACGGTGTCTCCCGCTCCCGAAACATCCGACACCTCCCGCACCACAGACGGAGTGTAGCGCGGCGGCATCTCTGGCGCAAACAAGGCCATTCCCTTGGATCCGCGGGTTATGAGCACTCTTTCAATGGCGTAGTCGCTGCGCACACGAGACGCAAGCTTTTCGCGCGTTTCACGGTCAAGGGGCATATTGGCGTCCCAGCCGCAAACAATTTCGAACTCTGCCCTGTTTGGCGTGACACAGTGCGCGCCCGCATAGCGCTCCCACCGTACGCCCTTGGGGTCAACCAGCACCTTGACGCCAAGACGGCGCGCCTCTTCTATGACAAGGCGGCATAAATTGCGGCCCTGTTCAGCGTCCAGCAAAACCCCTTTGCCATAGTCGGAAAGAACTACTGCCTGGCAGGCAGGCAACAAGTCCTGCGCAGCCTGCCACAAGGCTTCAAGTTCTTGTGCCGAGGGACAGCGGCACTGTTCTTCGTCCAGACGCAGTAATTGCTGGCCCTGAGCGAGCACCCTGGTTTTGCAGGTAGTAGCGCGCGTCAACGACGGCACGAGACGATGCGCGATGCCTGCCTGCTCAAGACATTGGCAAAGGTCCGCAGCATCGGCATCGGACCCGGTGAGCCCGACCAGAGCGGCCTGCGCTCCAAGATGCACCAGGTTTCGAGCGACGTTGGCCGCTCCGCCTGGCGCAACCCAGCGCTTTTTCACACCAAGCACCGGTACAGGAGCTTCGGGAGAAATGCGACCCACCTTACCGGTTATATAGCGGTCCAGCATGACATCGCCCACAACCAGCACACGTACCTTGTCAAAATTCATGGCAATTCCGTTTACGCCGTGAACGCGCCGATGCAGCCTCACGGTTTATGGCATGCTTCTTTGAAAAAAGCGCTCATCTTGGCCTCAACGCCCTCTTCATCAAGAAAGTCGGGCAGAGCACGTCGTGCAGCTTCGCCCAGGCGATGGCGTTCATGAGGGGCCGCGGCCAGTTCTTCAAGTACGGAGACCAGACTGGCCACGTCATTTTGCGGCACCACACGTCCATTGCGCCCATCAGTCACAGCTTCTGTCTGACCAGGAAGATCGCTCACAACTACAGCCACCCCGAAAGCCAGCGCCTCTATCAGCGCCGACGGCAGACCGTCCATATCGCCCTGCCGTGTCCTGCGCCCGGGGGCTACAAAAATATCCGCCTTACTGTAAATATCCGGCATATTTTCATGAGGCACCTGCCCCATAAACTGCACGCTGTCGCGCAGGCCCAAACGCAGGACCAACCAGCGCAAACGCAAGCGTTCAGGCCCGCGTCCGACTATCTTGAGCTTGAACTTAATTCCTTTATTTTTCAGGGCAGCGCAGGCTTGCAGGAGGATATCGTATCCTTTGCGGCGGCAAATGGAGCCCACAGCCAGAATACTCAGATCGCTCTCTGCCTTGCCGCCAGCCCCTCCCGGCCCCGCATCGTCTTCGGAAAGGACGGGCGTCAGCGTCAGGGGATCCCGCAACACCACAAATTTGTTCCCAGACATTTCTGGCAACAGTTCACACATGGTCCTGCGCGTTGCTTCGGTGTCGCAGCGCACAAAAACCGCATCCTTGACCTTGGCGGTCCAATTCAGACCAGGGCTGGCCAGGTCGTGCGATTTTACGGCAAAGGCATAGGGCACTTCCAGCAGACGCGAGGCAACCCAGGCAGACGTGGCTGGCCCATGCGCGCCAGCGGCATAAAATATTTCAATATGTTCTTCCAGCCCCCAGCGTGCCAGCAATGCGCCGGAACCAAAAGAGCGCAGATGGTCCCACAGCCAGAGCCCCCAGCGCCCGCGACCGGGCAGAGAGCGCCAAAGCCCCCACAAGCTTGCCGAAGAGCCGCGCATATGGCGGAACATGGTCATAAATGCGCCGAGTATGCGCCATGCGCCGATGCGGCGCACAGCAAGCGGCAAGGCGTAACCTTCGGGGCTGCCTAGCAGGCCGTTGTCGCGGATGGCGTAAATGCGGGTAAGCAGGCCGGCGGCGTGCATTTGATGCGCTTCGCACATGAGACTCTGGCCAGACGGCTCAGGAAACCGCTCCGCCACCAGAGCGCCGCGCACAACGGGCTTGGGGCCGGCAAGAAGGTTATACGCCTCCTGAACGGCAATTCGAGGAATCTCACGCTTGCGGCAATGCAAAATACCGTCTTCAAGGGTGTACACGCTGTCGCAAAACTCAGCCATCTTGGGGTCATGCGTCACTACGACCATTGCCACGCCGCCGGTGTGGCAGAGCGTACGGAAATTATCCATAATAAGGCGGCTGGTTTTGGCATCCAGCGCGCCAGTGGGTTCGTCGGCAAGAAGAATACGGGGATTGTTGACCATGGCGCGCGCGATGGCCACACGCTGCTGCTCGCCGCCCGAAAGCCTGTTGCTGCGGTAGTGCACCCGGGTCGAGAGGCGCACCAGTTCCAGTGCCCGGATAACCCTTTCCCAACGTTCCTGCGGGGGCAGCTTTTCGTAGATGAGTGGAAATTCCACGTTTTCAAAAACAGTGGAATGGTCGAAAAGGTTGCTGGACTGCATGACAAAGCCCATGGTGCCACGTCTGAAGGCGGCGGTCTGTTCTCTGTCAAGATGCAGCACATCCTTGCCGAGGATTTCCAACGAACCGGAATCCGGCGCGTGCAGCATGCCAAGCACGTGCAGCATGGTGGACTTGCCACAACCGGACGGCCCCATAATGGCGACCATTTCACCCGGCTCCACCTCAATATTGACGCCACGCAAGACCGGCGCGAAACCAGCGTAGCATTTGTACAAATCTTTGGCGACGATCACAGGAGCCATGAATCACCCTGTCCATAAGCAGCCGGTTCCGCCATCTCGATGAACAAAACAGGCCGCCAGAATTTTTTACTCAAAGCGCAGAGCCGTAACGACATCCATCCGGCTTGCCTGAACAGCCGGGTACAGGCCGCCAGCCACGCCGATAACGGCGGAAAAAACAATACTGCCCAAACTGCTGGCAAGCAGCAGCGGGTAGGAAATGCCTGTGCCCAAAGACCAAGCTCCCACCTCAACCAGCGCAATGCCCACGGCAATGCCCAACACGCCGCCAGCCACAGATTTACACAGGGCTTCGGCCAGAAACTGGGCCAGAATATCCGTATCCGAACCGCCCATGGCCTTCTTGAGGCCCACTTCACGTGTCCGCGCGCGCACAGCGGCAAATGTGCCATACCAGATGCCGAAGCCGCCGAGCATAAGAGACGCGGCAATACCAAGCCAGAGCAGCACTTCAACCCACAGGAATGTATCCTGGATTCGGGCCAGCTGGTCCTCCTGGGTATGCACTACAAGGTAGGGAGCAGCCTGATAGTCCCTGACAACAGTGGGAATTTTTTTAACCAGAGGGGGTACATCCTGCCAGCCGACGGCGCGGACAAAAAGCCGCGTCACCTTGTCGCCGGCCCAGTTCCGGTCAAGCATGGTCGTATAGGGCAAAAAGCCCCCTTGAGACCAGCTGCCAAGCATCACGCCGCTGACCACGCCTACCACCTCAAAAACATCCTGCTGGAGAAACAGCAGTTTCCCCACGGCATTTGCAGGATCGCCGTAAAGGTCCTGGGCGGCTTCACGGCCAAGCATGCACACACGCTTATGGGCAACCACATCCTCAGTGTCCATAAAGCGCCCGGCAACCAGCGACAAAGAATAGACATCAGAAAAATACTGGTCAATGCCAATAAAGTACACATTGAGCGTGCGTTCACCCTCTCCGCGCAAGGCAAACCCTTTGCCCTCGCGGATATTCTGGCTGACCATGCCCACACCGGGCAGACGGCGCAGGGCTTCAACGGAGTCGGGGTAAAAACCCCGCATGGGCTGACCAGGGTACTGGGCGTCATCCATATATACGCGGATAACGTTTACCCCCCCCATCAGCACCATATCCTGGCCGACTTTATAGCGAATTTCTCGCCCAAGCACCGACAGGACAATAAAAGCCGTGATGCCCAGGGCGATAGACAATATCACCCCGAAGCCGCGCTGGCGTACAACCTGGCGCAGGCTGACGCGAAAAAGGTCGGACATGGCAATCATGACAAAACCACTGTAAAAATATCATTGAACAAACTGTAACGCGCGTAATCTAAACAAAGCGTAATCAGTCGCCGCATACGTGCCGTATCAATCATTCTCCAAAAAGTACGGGAGAATTTTCATTTTGCTCAAAATGGGCAAAATAGTATATATGTCAGAACAGCCACATGTCAAAGGCTATCCGCCAGCAAGGCCGCTGCCCTGACGGTTGCCAACCGCACAGGTCGTCGTCTTGTAAACCATAAAGCTTTGCCAGCCTCATTCAAAACGCCGTTCTATCCGCAACACCTTGCCGCAGTGCCCAACCACATAACGCTGACCGTGCCAGACAATGCTTCTGGCAGGCAGACTGCGAACATAGACCAGTGTAAACATCGCCACAGCGTCCAAAAAACTCAGGCACCAACGCGCAAGTGAAATGGAGCGCCTCAAGAGATTCCGCCACAAATGCAGAACGTTGGCCATCAGCACCACCCACAGCAGCACCAATACCACGGTCAGCCCACTGACCGTGGCAAAAAGCCAACCCAGCAGCATGAAGACCGCAAGCAAGGGAGGCAAAACCATGGCCATGCACATGAAGCCCAGGAGGCCCCACTGCAAGGGCATGCAAAATTTGAGAAAAAGAACCTGCCGCTCCATCCAGGCACGCCAGACATGGCGTTCATGCTTTGTGGCCTCCGTGTGCAGAAGCGCGCCGGGGCATAACCGCACCGGCACCCGCAAGCTTTGCAGACGAGCTGAAAGAGAGCAGTCGTCAACAACGTTACTTGCCCACAGTTCTTCAACAGCGAACCTGCCGAAGGCTTCGCGCGTCATTGCCATGGCCCCGCCCCAGAGCTGGGTAAAGGTCGATACAGCCTGCAAAAGCCGCATAAGCAGAACGCACAAGGCATAGGCAAGCGTTACCGGCCGGTGATCACGCGGGTCCACGACATGATAGCCAGTGGAAAACTCTGCCTCCCCAATGGCAATGGGGCCCACAAGGTGACGCAAAAAATCTGGCTTGGCCGTGTGCGTGCTGTCGCAAAAGACAAAAACGTCTACTTCGTCCTTAACAGCGGCCACACCGCGAAGGCTGTTATGATTTTTTTGGCCGCAATGTTGTGCGGCTCCAGCGACCACATGCCGCACATGGGGATAGTCTTTCTGTATACTGCGGACGAGATCCGCCGCGGGTTCTTCATTCTTCGCCGTAACGAGGACAGGAATATATTCCGGGTAGTTCTGAATAAGCAAGCTTCGCACCGCCGCAGACATGCGCCTGTCCGTTCCGGCCATGGGCACGATCATCCCCACGGCAGGCCACCGGTTTTCCGGCAGGGCGCGGTTGGCCGCCTCGTCAAGGCGTGCACGGCGCGGCAGGGATTCACCCGTCTTTGCCAGAATATAAAGCAACAAAGATTTGAAGCTTGCCAGCACAAACCAAAGCCAAAACATAGCCACTCCTTCGCTACAGCACAGGCCCCTAGAGCAGATTACCTTTGAAATGCTTCACATTTCAATTTGTCATTCAGCCGAAAAATGCGATTTGCGGTAGCCGTTAGCGGATCTTTGCCGCTTACGGATAATCAATGCTGTCTTTATCCATAGTTTCCCGCGTCACAACGCTTTAAGCCTGCGTCGCGACGGCTGAAGCTCGGCTGAATCCACGCCACGTTGCGGCGCGCTGCGCTCATGTGCAGCGTTGGAGCAGTTACACTTTTTCAAAGTTAAAATGCTCTAGCCTTGCGGACCAAACCTTTTCTACCTTTAACGCAGTTTCCGCACTATTCCGGCAAGGGCGCACAATTTTCGGGTGCAAGGGGAACGTCAAGAGTGCGCTTGCCTTCAAGCTGCACCTTCATGCCGTTTTTCAACGTGATAGTGCCTTCAACCTTATCATTGGAAACAAGACGCCCTTTAAAGGCATGACCTGAAGAATGACGCGCCCGGACTTCATTGTTCTGGACGCTGCCGACAATGTGGTACACGTCTACCTGGCCGTTGTACAGACGCAACCGCACGACACCACGCACATTTCCGTCGGCCGAAAAGCATACGCCAACCCTGTAGGTTGAGGAATAGAGCGAGCCCGTCCAAAGCTCCCGCACCTCTACAGGCCCCCCCGCAGGCTCGGCTGTCACGGCCTCTTCCTTGGCAGTCTCAGCGTGGGGCTTGTTTGCGCCGCCAA
This sequence comes from Desulfovibrio simplex, assembly GCF_055387835.1. NCBI lineage: Bacteria > Pseudomonadati > Thermodesulfobacteriota > Desulfovibrionia > Desulfovibrionales > Desulfovibrionaceae > Desulfovibrio > Desulfovibrio simplex. The sequence continues at coordinate 927,618 of NZ_AP042377.1, read as the reverse complement.
CGTCCGCTGTGGCGTCTGTGGAGACTGTGGATGCATTTTCCTGAGCCTGGGACTCATGAAAGCCTCCCTGGCAAAGAACCATCAGGCTGCCCAACAGCAGACAGCCGATCAGCAAATACCCCCTGTGCCGCAAAACGGCCTCGGCACAGGCATCAGGCGCGCAACGACCTAAAATATATTTTATTCCTGGGGAAGGACCTGCCATCCCCGTACCAGGCGCGGATTCTGGCCCACGCAACGCTTCAAGTTTTTCTTGAACTCTATCCATACATTTCATACACGACTCTCTTCTGCACAAAATCAAATCAACATACCAAGATGGCTGAATATTTTTTCATGTGCCGTTACCATTGCCGCAAAGGAAAAATCCCTCTCAACCTTGTGCCTGCCAACAGCCCCCATTGAATCACACAAGGCGCTGTCATCAAGAAGGCGGCAGCAATGGCGCGCCAAGGTGGCGGCATCTCCCGCGGGCGAAAGCAATCCGCTATTATCATGCTCAACCAGGCGCGGAATCCCACCCACAGAAGTGGCGCATACAGGCAGTCCGCAGGACATGGCTTCAAGAATAACATTCGGTTGCCCTTCCCGCGCCGAGGACAAGGCAAAAATGCGCGCGGCGGCGTAATGGGGCCGCATGTCCAGCCCTCCGGGAATAAAGTCAACACTGCCGCCCGCAGGATTTTCCGCGGCCCAACGTTTGAGAACGGCTTCTTCCGGCCCATCGCCCACAAGACGTAAACGGGCAGCGGGATAACGCTGCAACACAAGTTCAAAAGCGCGCAGCAGCGTCAGATGATCCTTGTCGCCCGCCAGGCGAGCAACGCAAAGTATGAGCTGTTCCCGTAGCGAAGGTGCAGGTTCTGCGGGAACAAAGAACTCTGTATCCACACCGTTGGGAATATAGCTGAGCCGGCCAGATGAAACGCCAATGCCCTGTAATACCTGAATCAGGGCTTCAGAATTGCATATCATATGGTCAGCCAAACGCCAAAAGTACCGTTCATGCTGTCGTGCCGGGGCTCCCCCGCCACGACAGGTGCCAACTATCAGGGGACGCCCGGTCCCATCAAAAAGGCGCAGCACGCGCCCCCATATACGGCCCCAAATATTGGGCAGGGCCGTGCAGGGCACGATAATATCCGGGGCCAGCCTCTTCAGGCTGGCTGCCAATTGCACAAAAAAGAAAAAAGGCACCCGACGCCCCATACCTATATGATGCAGCTCAATTTCAGCCTCATGGGCGGAAGCGTCGAGATCAGTCGGCCCTGTAAGGGTAAGCATGACCGGAGTGAATTTTTTTCTGTCGAGGCGGCGGGCCAATTCCAGAGTTTGACGTTGTGTTCCGCCGAAGCAGAGGTCTTCCATCAAAAAAAGAACGCGCAGAGGTGTGGGCATGATTCTCCTTATGGCGCCAAAAGTCGTGACTGAATCTTTTGACGCAAAGCATTCGCCCGGCAGGACAACCAACGCCAGGTGAACGATTGCGCCCATTTTTATGTATTCCAGAGCTATTTGCAAGCGACGTCCTGCCCGGCTTTCGCCAGCGTTTCTCCTTTGTTGCGACTCTGTTGCATTGCCATATCAGGAAGTTGAGTTTACTATGCCCCAATGACCAAGCCATCATCTGCACAGCAGAACGCCAGCCAGCCTCTTTATGTCATTGTCAGTCTTGATGTGGAAGAAGAAGGGCTTTTTTCTGGGCGGTATGCGTCTTCGGGATGCGGCGTGCGCAATGTGGGTCTGCTTCCACGACTTGCCCCCCTCACCCGCGACCTGGGCTTCCCCTTGACGCTCTTTTGCGCCCATACTGTTTTCAGCAGCAATGAAGCCCGCCCTCATCTGGCCTGGATGCGTGACAAATGTCAGGCTGAAATTGCCGCTCACCTCCATCATTGGAGTACGCCCCCGCTTCTTTCGTGCGAGGGATCTTCCGACTGCGCGGAAGGCTCCCCGATCCGCACGGACGTACTGCCGCGCGAACTGCTGCGCCAACGCCTGAGAACCCTGCTGGACGCCGGTCATGATTTTCAAGGCGCGCCCCTGACCAGTTTTCGCATGGGGCGATGGGACCTGAAATCCACTGTGCGCCCGTTGCTGGCGGAGGAAGGCATTACCTTTGACAGTTCCGTCTGCCCATTACGGGTTTTTCGTGGCGGGCCTGACCATTTTCTTGCGCCGACTGACCCGTACTGGGTCGACGATGCTCCAGGCCTTCTGGAATCTCCGGTTACGCAGTTGCCGTTGCATCCGCTTCTGGCTCGCCTATGGTACGGTTTGACCCGCAAGCGGCCTGTGGCGGACTCTTTCCATTTCTGGGGAGCGTTAAGTCCCAACCCGGTATGGCACAGCCAGACCATCATGCGTGCGGCGGCCAAGATGTTGTTGCGGCGCGGGGGACGGGTACTCAGTCTTTTCTGGCATTCCTCCGAAATGTTGCCAGGCGGTTCACCCAATATACCGGATAAAGCCGCAGCCGACGCCTTGTACCAAAAAATATATGACTATTTGCGCTGGCTGCGTGATAATCATGACGTCATGGGAGTTACTGCGGCGCAGCTCCGAGATGTTGCGCCTTCGCTGCATTTCGGAACACGCCCAACGGGAGATGGAGACTGGTAATGCCCCGCGTAATCATGGTCCTGCTGGACGGACTCGCCGCTGCCACAGCCCGGCAATGCCTTTCCTATCCGCAAGCCCTTGAGGAGGCCGGCGAAGCTCAATACGCCGAACTCATGTGCTTTCTTCCTCCGCTTTCCCGGCCTGCCTACGCAACGCTGCTCTGCGGGCTGCCGCCTGCGCGAAGCGGTATTTTTCATAATGGCGGTTCTGGGCCCTGCCCTGCGCCCACCATTTTTTTCAGGGCGCAAAATGCCGGGCTTGTGACCGCCGCTGCCGCCTACTACTGGATGAGCGAGCTGTGCAACACCTCCCCCTTTGATCCGGCGCTGCATCGCTTGACCAACACCCCAGGCATGCCCATTGAACATGGCCTGTTTTACAGTAACGACGCCTACCCTGACGACGAACTTTTTCACGATGCTGCCGCGCTTTGCCAGTGCTTTGCCCCGGATCTTTTACTGGTGCATTCTATGGGCATTGACCATGCAGGGCACTGTTACGGAGCCCACAGCCGTGAATATCGCGATGCCGCCCGCCACGCTGACGGCCTGTTGGCCAGGTGGCTCCCGCTGTGGCTGAGCCACGGATATTCTGTTCTGGTAACCAGTGACCATGGCATGGATGCGGACCACGGGCACAACGATAATACAGAAGCGACCCGTCGTGTTCCAATGTGGCTGTTGGGTACAGCCTGGAAAAACCTGAGCATGCCTTCCCGACAGACCGAAATAGCCGATCTTGCCCTGCGTGCGCTCGGGCTGACAGTAGGCGTGCAGTCAACGTAAGGAGCGGATGATGCAGAAAGACAACATGGCCGGAGGCCCCATGTTGCAGGTAAATCCACAAGGCAGCGGCTATGTGTGGATTTTGTTTGCGGCGTTTTTCTGGTCTTTGCTTGGCGTCGCATCCAAATTTTGCATTGCCGGCGGCTTGTTGCCTCTTGAAACAGCTTTCTGGCGGGCGGCTATCGGGTGCTTGTGCTTTATAATCCACGCGGCAATAACAGGCTCATGGCGCGTCAATGTTCGTGATGCGCTTGTTTTCATGTTTTTTGGACTATGGGGAACGGCAGTCTTTTTCGCTGCCATGCAGATTTCCATCAAACTCAGTGGTGGTGGCACAGCAGTAGTGCTTTTATACACTGCCCCTGTATGGGTTGCCTTTTTTTCCCGCCTTCTTTTTAAAGAACGGATCACAAAACGTAAAATACTGGCCATTGGCATAGCTCTATGCGGCACTGCACTGGTTTGCTTCACTGGGGGCAGCATTCCCGGTGAGGCATCCGTTATGGGAATATTTTTCGGGCTGCTGGCTGGCTTCTGCTATGCGACGCACTACCCGTTTTATCGTTGGTGGCAGACGCGCTATTCGACAGCGGCTATCTATGCGTACATGCTTCTTGGCGGCTGCGTTGCCCTGGGCCTTTCTGAACCCATTCATGTGAACCACAGCCTTGATATATGGGCCTGGCTCATAATTCTTGGTTTTTTTACCTGCTACGCGGCATATTTCTGTTATGGTATGGGGCTAAAGCGCATCAGCCTCGTCCGCGCCGCTGTTACCTGCCATTTGGAGCCAGTACTCGGAACTCTGTGGGTCTGGTTGTTTTGGAATGAAAACTTTACTCCCCTCGGCTGGTTGGGCTGCGCACTCGTACTCGGGGCCGTGCTTTTACTGACAACGGACAAGAGCAAAGAATAGCGCACTTACGGGCTACAAGCATACGCCTATTCCGGTGCGTTTATGATCCGCGTTACGCCCTTCCTTCTCTGTTGCTGTAAGGGAGGCGCTGTACGTCCCTACAGCCGTGACATTATTGTAACATGTCACCGGAAAATCCAGCACAAGAGCCATGAATCATCTGCAATTGCGCATGAGAGTCAGATCTAGCGCACCCTATAGCATTTTCGCATTGAGAATATCTATTCCCAATGCTTCCAAGACTCCCGCTTCGGCGCGTACACCTTCACGACAAGCACCTGCCACCGGCGGCCAGAACAGCGTAAAAGATACGTTGCTCCACCGGTTGCGCCTTGCCATCATATAAAAATCCTCCGGCCAGAGGCCGGAGGATTTTTATCAGTGTGTACTATCGACGCCGTCAGGGTCGCTGTCAGGGCAACAGTACAAGGTTGTAGGCATCGGCCTCATCCAGATACTTTTTCGCCACTGCTTGCACCTGGGCCGGAGTCAGCTTTGCGGCCTTTTCGATGAGCTGCCGCTCAAAATCATAAGGCCGCCCCAGCAAGGCGTCGCTGGCGGCATCCCCCGCCCGTGATCCAAGGCTCTGCCGGTCACGGTAGTACGCGCCCAGCAGCCGGTTGGCCCCGGCCTCCAGCAGCGTCGCGGACAAAGGTTTTTCCCTGATGTCGCCAATTATCTTGGCAAAGCCCTTTTGGGCCTGCTCCACCTTGTCCGGTGTGGTGCCAATATAAAAAGCCATCATACCCGCCTCGGGCATGCTGCGATAAAAAGCCGTCACCGTGTAGCCGAGCCCTTCCACATCACGCATCTGGCTGAACAGCAGGCCGCTCTGGCCTGAAAGCACGGACTGGAGAAGCATGAGGGCCGGCGCGTCCTCATGGGTTGGCGGCACGGCCTTGAAGGCCTGAAGCACATGGGCCTGGTTGCGGCCGGGCAAATGCAGATCAAGCTTTTTGTCCTGGCCCCACACTGGAGCGCCGGGCGCGGGAATATGCGTTTTCGGCACAGGCAGGGAGCGGGCAAAGGCCAGCACCGCTTCGCGGTCAAAATCGCCTGCGACGGAAAGAACCCACGGCTGCCCCAGCTGTTCCTGCCAGAAAGCGCGTACTTCCTTTCCTGTCAGACGGTCCAGAATTTCCGGGCTACCGAGGCCGTCATAGCCATAGGGCTGCCCCCCAGGGAAAAGAAAGCCGCTGAGTCGGGAAAACAGGTATGCCGTGGGCCTGTCGGCACGCTGCCTGATGGCGGCTTTCATACTGTCGGCCTCACGGCGTATTTCTTTTTCTTCAAAGCGCGGGCTGCGCAGCACTTCTGCCAGCATGGAAAAATAGTCCGTATTGAAACGCGCCGGACCAGTGATGGACAGGGTGAAGCTTTGCAGCCCGGCGCTGGCGTCGATGGCTGCCGCCCGGTCAGCAAAAAATCGTTCCATAGCCTGGGCGTCCAGTTTGCCGCTGCCCGTTGTCAGGGCGCGGGCCGTGAGACCGGCAAGCCCTTGCTGGCTGGGCTTGAGGAGCGCGTTTCCACCGGGCAGCATCATATCCATGGCCACATAGGGCACGGTTGCGTCAGGCAGAAGAATAAGGGTACGTCCTTCGCCCAGTTGCACCACCTCGCGCTCGCCCGCCTTCATGGCCCGGGCCTTTTGCGCATGGTCGCCATCGGCCCCTGGCCAGTTCTGCTGCAATATGGCCTCAAGGTCAGGCAACTTCGCTCCCTCGGGGGCCAGTACGCGCACACGGGCCTGCCGGGGATTGAGCCACTGTTGCAGGGCTTGCGCCAACTGGGCCGTATCCACATTGTGCTGAGCAAAACGCAGGTTCATCTCGGCCTGTTCGCCGCCCAGCTCAAACTGCACGGTGCCAAGCCACGAGGCCAGTCCGTTAAGCGTTTCACCGGCACGGTCCATATTGTCCTCAAGGTTGAACCTTGCGCGCGCGACGGCTTCGGGCTTGAAGCGGTCCGCCTTGAGCGCCGCCATATCCCTGGTCAGTTCACGCCAGAAAGGCTCCACCTTTTCCACATCAAGCTGAGCGCTCAGGTACACAAGCCCGGCCCGCGCCAGACTCATGTTGCCCATGCCGATGCTGTCCACCATCTGCTTTTCATACTTGAACTTGCGGTACAGTTCTGAAGTGCCGTCACCGCCCAAAAGATAGCAAAGCACGTCAAGGTCGACAGACCGCAAGTCGCGCAGGCCGGGCGCCGGAAAGGCCATTCCCATATACACCTTGTTCCAGGGGCCGTGGACGACCTCCACGCGGGGGCCGCCCGCAGCATCTGTCAGGTTTATGGGCTGCACTTCGGCAAGGTCGCCGCTGTTGGTCAGCCCGCCAAAAAGTTTCTGGCTGTAAGCCAGCACCGCTTCCGGCTCAATATCGCCCGCCACAAGAAGCAGCATATTCTGCGGCTGGTACCAGTGCCGCACATAGGCGCGCAGGTCTTCGGCCGTCACGGCGCGTATGGTGTCCTTGAAGCCGATGATGGGACGGCCGTAAACCGTGTTTTGCAGAGCCGATGTCTGCAGGCTTTCAAACAGCCTGCTCATGGGCGAATCCTGATCGCGCTCCAGTTCGGAAATGACCACTTCTTTTTCCGACTCCAGCTCCTTGGGATCAAGGGAAGGCTGGAAGGCCATTTCCTTGACCACATCCATGCCTGTGCGCCAGTGCGCGGCGGGCATGTCGGTCATATACCAGGTTTTGTCAAAGCTGGTCGCAGCGTTGAGATAACCGCCAAAAGCCTCCACGTCGCGTGCAACCTGGCCTTTGGGCCTGTGCTCGGTTCCCTTGAAAACCATATGCTCGAGCATATGGCTTATGCCCGCCTGTTCCGGCTTTTCATTGGCCGATCCGGTACGGACATAAAGGCGCGTGGCCACAAGGGGGAAACGCGCATCCTTGACAATATAGACTGTAAGCCCGTTGGGCAGACGTGTGAGCATACGGTCGTCTTTGCGAACCGTCTCGCCACTGGCCGCCTGGGCCGTTGATGACAGAACCAGCACGAGGGCCAGAACCACCAATGAGAAAAAGCGCCGCATGAAACCTCCTGCGCTGCGGCCGCAGCCGCTTGTTGATGTCAGGCTTTTCAGCGTCATGCTGCCTGTTGTGGGCGGCATGAAGGAACAGCCTTGCAGGGATGAAAAAAAACGGGACTTCACAGCCCCGTTTTTTATAATAGTTCTCAACGCGTCATGAAGCAAGCGCCAAGGCCCTCCTGCGCGCACCCAAGACAACGAACCGCCGGGCCTGTTGCGCCCCGCCGTAAAGGTCCCCCCAGCGCACATCCAGGCCAAGCACATGTCTTGCGCGTTTTTTACAAAAGCCTGCGCGGAGCAGAAACACTTTTTCGTGATTGGTCTGCATGACGTGATACTCGGAAGGCGCTGCCCGCCCCTCACACAAAAAGATCTTTGAACCACAAAAAGTTACAATAAAAGTTTTAGGGGGTGGGGGCGTGGGGGAGGAGACCCTTTTACAAAAGGGTCCCTCCCCCACAAAGCATTCTTGTTTCGCAAAAGCTCCCTCCTCCACAAAGCATTCCTGCTTCACAAAACGTCCCTCCCCCACAAAACATTTCGAGGTGAAACGGCTCTAGTGATTGGCCGCCTGAAGTTTGGGCAGGGTATTGGCCCCGTGAGGCAGCAGTGTCGCGCGCACGTCTTTGCCGCCGTTGAGCTTTTTTGCCAACGCAAGAGCGTCGTCCAAGGTTGTGACAATATGGATCTTTGTTTTGGCAAAGTCCGCCGCAGCCATAGAACAGACCATGATGAGGTTGTGCTTTTCCGCAGATTCCGCGAACAGAAAACCCACATAGCTGCCGATGGAAAAATTCTCGCGCAGGTCTTTTTCGCGCGCTTCCATATTGTCAAAATCGCGAATCTGGCGCTCGGTGTCCGGGCTGCCGAAACCTTCGGTGCAGGCTGACAGGATGATGATGGTGCCGCCCTCGCTTACCACCGCAAGGGCGTTGGCCAGGGTTTTGATGGTCTGGTAAAAATTGATGTCCTTGGGTGCGCCGCCCGCGCTGGCAATGACCAGAGGCGTGCGCTCGGCCACATTGACGCCGTCGATGGCGTCAACCAGGGCACAGGCCTCGCGGTGGGCCTGCACCATGTCGCCAGCCACGGCCTTGATGATGTTGTAGTTGTCGTCCACCACCACGTTGAGCAGAAAACTGGGTTTGGCCAGCAGCGCGGCTTCTTCAAGGTCGGTGTGGAAAATATTGCTGCTTTCCATATTGGCGCTGCGCACGGCGGCATTGGAGCCACTGCCAAATCCTTTGTTCAGGGCCAGATTGTGGTGCCTCTGAATGGTCTCATAACTGGCTATGCCGGGCAGCAGGTATTTGGGGCCGCCGCCGTATCCGGCCAGAAAGTGGTACACTACGCCGCCGGTCAGAATAATATGGTCGCTTTCCAGGGCAATGCGGTTGAACCACACCCCGGTGCCATGGCTGGTGACGCCAGCCTTGACCATATCCGCCGATTCCCGGCACTTGTGGTCAACAACCCCAATGCGGTTGTAGATATCTTCGGACACAATGGCAATGTGTTCCTCACGAGACATGGGGCGGTGCGTGCCGGTGGCCGTGAGGATGCGGATGTCCGCATCGCGGATGCCACACTTGCTCAGGCGGGCCACCACGGCAGGAACAAAGACATCGGGCGACTGCCAGAGGCGCGTGGAATCGGGCACGACAATACATACGGTCTGTCCGGGTTTGAGCATTTCCTCAAGCCTGAGTGAACCAATGGGGTTATCCAGAGCATCGTTGATATGCTCCAGTGCACTCTTTGCGGGCAGCGCAACCGTATTGGAATGCAGTTCAGCCGCTATAAGGCCGCTACCAAGCTCCACTGAAAATTCCCTGTCGCCGTATTTCATGTAATGCTGCGCCATGGGTCGTGTCCTGTTTGTTGCTGTACGCAAATACGGCGCGTGGCTTGTTCGAGATGATTCTGCCGTCGCGCCAGTTCGTTCAGGGACTGTTATGCCTCATACCGGGTTTTGTGAAGTGGTAAAAATTCCGGTCACGCGCGGCATCAGTGCTGCGCAAACAGCGCATTGCCCGTCATCACAAGGCCCGCGCAGGCCAGCATGATATCAATAAGAAGACGAAAGGTCGCTTCAGACAGGCCAAGTACAAAGCGTTTACCCAGAAGGGTACCCACCGCCAGCGCCGCCCCCACCGCAAGGCCATTGCCCAGCACTGGCAGAGGCAACCCGCCCACAGCCCCAAAAGCCAGGGCCTTGGCAAGATACACGGCTATGGAGGCGGCCGCCTCAGTGGCAAGCAGCGCGCCCTTCACCAGACCGAATCCGGCAAAAATGGGAATGGTCAGCGGCCCGGTGGAATACACGACTCCCGTGAGGTAGCCCACAAAGCCGCCAGCCAGCGCCATTTGTCGAGGCCCCAGTCGCATGCCGCGCGTACGACTGGCCCTCCGCAACCCGATGAGAGCAAAAAAGAAAAGGCCGATGCACAGGTTGGAAATGTCCACAGGCATAATCCAGAGCGTACGCACGCCCAGCACCGCCGCAGGCACGGCCGTCAGCGAATAGCAGACAAAGGCCTTGAGGTTTATCTGCCGCCGCCAGGCTACCACCCGTGAGGCATTGCCCGCAATTGAAGCAATGGCCATGATGGGAATGGCCGCCTTGGGACCGAAGGCCAGACTCAGTACCGGCAGCAGGATTATGGATGACCCGGTGCCCACAACTCCGCTCACGGTTCCGGCCGCGATGCCGCATAAGGCGATGAGCGCATATATCACGGTCTGCCCCAGGTTCTGCGCAATATTAGAGGGGAGTAATCCGCCCATTACAGGGCAGATAAACTTAGGGATGGAGCGGTGTCAGGAGGCGCAATCTCTGGCCCCCCGCTTCAGATCAGAAGATTCTTTATACCATACTAGAGCAGATTAACTTTGAAATGCTTCACATTTCAAAGTCTTCATTCAGCCAAAAATGCGATTTTCGGCTGAATCCACGCCACGTTGTGGCGCGCTGCACTTTCGTGCAGCGTTAGAGCATTTACACTTTTTCAAAGTTAAAATGCTCTAAAATACAATAAAATTTTTGAGTGGTGGTGCGTTGGGGAGGAGACCTTTTGCAAAAGGTCTCCTCCCCAACAAAGCATTTCAAAGTGACGTCGCTCTAGCCGCCCAGGTAAGCTTCCTTGACCTTGGGGTTTTCCAGCAGGCTCCGGCCCGGCCCTTCCAGCACCACCCGCCCCACTTCCAGAATGTAGGCGTAGTGCGCTACCGAAAGTGCCGCATAGGCGTTCTGTTCAACCAGAAGCACGGTTTTGCCATCGGCATTGATGCGCCTGATTATTTCAAAAATCTCGCGCACCAGCAGAGGAGCCAGACCAAGAGAAGGCTCGTCAAGCATCAGCAAATCGGGACGGCTCATGAGCGCCCGCCCCACCGCCAGCATCTGCTGTTCGCCGCCGGAAAGGGTGCCGCCCTTCTGCCAGCTGCGTTCTTTAAGCCGTGGAAAAAGCGTATACACCCACTCGATGTCGTCCGCGATTTCCTTGTGGTCACTGCGGGAGTACGCGCCGAGCATCAGGTTTTCCTCCACCGTCAGGTGAGGCAGAATGCGCCGACCCTCGGGTGAGAGCGAGATGCCCCGCCGTACCATATCCTCGGGCTTGAGGCCCATGAGAGAGGCCGGGGCTTCGCCCTCGTGCCTGGTGAGCAAGATCTCGCCGGACACGTTTTTGTTCAGCCCCGCAATGGAACGGATAATACTGCTCTTGCCCGCGCCGTTGGCTCCAATGAGCGTCACTATACTGCCGCGCGGAATCTTGAGGCTCACACCCTGCACGGCCTGAATGCCGCCATAGCGCACATGAAGGTCACGAATTTCAAGCATACTGCACCATATCCATTATATCTCCAACCCGTGTGGCAACTTTTGAGCCGCACATCAGAACATGCCGCCCGCACCCATGTCCTCGCCAAGATAGGCGCGGACAACCACCGGATTGTTGCGGATTTCATCCGGGCCGCCTTCAGCGATAAGGGCGCCGTATTCCATAACCCAGATATACTGGCATACGCCCATGACAACCTTCATGTCGTGCTCGATAAGCAGAATGGTCAGGTCAAATTCGTCACGGATATGACCAATAAAATGCATGAGATCGAGGCTTTCCTGGGGGTTCATGCCTGCGGCGGGCTCGTCCAGCAGCAACAGGCGCGGCTCCGTGGCCAGGGCCCGCGCTATTTCAAGGCGGCGTTGCGCGCCGTAGGGCAGACTGCCCGCAAGATCATCAAGGTGCGCGCCAAGGTTGACCCTTTCGGCCAGCTGGCGGCTTTTTTCCCTGATTTCGGCCTCTTCGCGGTAAAAGGACGGTAATCCCAGGGGGGCCATCCACCAGGGGCAATGCCGCCGCACATGGCAGCCGACCATGATGTTTTCGAGCACGGTCATATGCTGCGAAAGGCGGATATTCTGAAAGGTACGGGCCATGCCGCGCCGACAGATGTCATAAGGTTTCAATCCCTTGATGCTCTGTCCGTCAAGGATGACTTCGCCTTCCTGAGGCGTGTAAAAACCACTCAGAACGTTGAACGCGGTGGTTTTTCCCGCGCCGTTGGGGCCAATAATTCCCGCAATGCCCCCATTGGGCAGGGCCAGAGAAAGCTCGCTCACCGCGGTCACGCCGCCAAAACGCATGGTCACGTCCTTGGCGACCAGCAGCGCTCCTTCGTAATGAGGGGGACGGGGCAGATGAAATTCGCTCATGCCTTTTGCCTCCTCAAAAACGCGCCTATGCGTTTCCAGGTCAATTCCCTTGTGCCCATGATGCCTTCCCGCCTGAACAGAATGATACCCAGCAGCACAAGCGAAAAGACCACCATTCGCATGCCGGGGATGCCCGGTATTTCAAACAGGCCAAAGATATCAATGGGTTCTTCAATGGCGCGCAGCCATTCCAGAAGAATGGTGATGATCGTAGCGCCAAGAAGGCTGCCCGTCAGCGAGCCAAGGCCGCCAGCGACCACAAACATGAGCACGTTGAAGGTCAGCAGAAAGTTGAACATCTTGGGGTCAATGGTGGAAAGATGGCTGCCAAGAAGCGCCCCGCCCACCCCGGCAAAAAACGCGCCGATGCAGAACGAAAGCACCTTGTTCCAGAACACGTTGATGCCCATGACGCTGGCGGCGATTTCATTGTCGCGTATACAGCGCAATACATTGCCGTAGTTGCTGAAAACAAGCCGCACCAGCACAATGAGCGTAAGAAGCATCCATCCATAGCACACCAGAAGTGTGGCGTGCGAGGGTATGCCCTTGATGCCCAGGGAGCCGTTGGTGATGGGGGTGGCGTTGACGATGAGCACCCGGATGATCTCGGCGAAGCCAAGCGTGGCTATGCCGAGGTAGTCATCCCCGAGCCGCAGCACAGGGACGGCGATAAAAAAGGCAAATATGGTGGCGACCACTCCGCCGGCCAGCACCGAGGCCCAAAAGGGCGTGAACAGTTCGGAGAAGGGCCAGATTATGGGTTCAAGAATCCACATCATTTCCTTCTGTTCCGGCGGCAGAATGCACAAAGCCGAAACATAGGCCCCCACGGCAATGAAACCGGCATGCCCCAGGGAGAAAAGACCTGTGAACCCATAGATGAGGTTGAGCGAAAGCGCCAGGATGGCGTTGATGAAAATGAGCTTGGCGATGTAAATCTGGTAGTCGCCAAGGAAAAACTCCGCCTGCCATACCGCGCAGCCCACCAGGGCCATGGCCAGTATGCTCAAGATCGTGCTGCTGTTCAGGCGCATCAGATTTTCTCCTCCGTGCGTTCGCCAAGCAGGCCCGTGGGCTTGTAGAAGAGCACAAGCACAAGCAGCACAAAGGCAAAGGCGTCACGGTAGCCAGAAAGCTCCGGCATGAAGGCCACGGTCATGATCTCTACAAAGCCCAGAGCCACGCCGCCGATAACCGCCCCCTGGATGGAGCCGATGCCCCCGAAAACGGCGGCAATGAAGGCTTTAAGGCCAGGCATGATGCCCATGTAGGGATGCACCTGGGGATACCGCAGAGCCCACATGATGCCCGAAGCCGCAGCCAGCGCCGAGCCGATGCAGAAGGTCAGGGCAATGATGTTGTCCACCTTGACCCCGAGCAGACGCGTGGTTTCGATATCCTTTGATATGGCGCGCATGGCCAGGCCCGGCTTGGTACGGTAGACCACATACAGCAGAATGCCCACAAGCACGATAGTCATACAGGGCACAAACGCGGTGAGCGGCAGGATGCGCAATCCACCGATCAGCCATTCAGACACGAGCCAGTCGGGTTGCAGCACGGGACGCGGCTGACCGGTAAAAATCACCACAGCCAGGCTTTCGATAAAAAAGGACACGGCAATGGCGCTGATAAGCGCCGAAATTCGTGGTGCGTCACGCAGGGGCCGGTAGGCCACCCTTTCAATGATGACACCCAGCAGGCTTGCACCCGCAACGGAAACCACAGCGGCCACAGCCCAGGGCCAGCCGAAGGCAAAGGTGCCAAAAAAAACAAAATAGGCGCCAACCATCAGAATGTCGCCGTGGGCAAAGTTAATAAGTCGCAAAATGCCGTATACCATGGTGTAGCCGATGGCTATCAACGCATAGAGCGATCCCAGGGTAAGGGCGTTAAAACAATGCTGCAGAAACATGTCAAGGCTCATGTAGCCACCTCGGCAGCCGTTCACGGTAGCGGCGGATCAAAGGCCGCAAAACCCCCTCCGCGGACGGCAGCAAAAAAGAGGAAAAGCGCCCCGCGGCGCTTGCGCCGCGGGGCCGAAAAAAACAACCAGCTTACTTGGGTGTTACTTCACCCACGTAAACGCGCTTGCCGTCTTTGTATTCAATGATGCCCACGGGCATTTCAGCGTCGTGGGTGGCATTGATGGAAAGCAGGCCGAGAGCGGTGGGCAGATCCTTGGTTTCGCTCAGAGCCTTGGCAATGGCCTGGGGCTCGGCGGAATTGGCGCGCTTGATGGCGTCAAGAATAAGGAAGTAGGTGTTGTAGCCAAGAGCGCCGTTAACGTTGGTTTCCTTGTCAGGATAGGTGGCCTTCCAGGCTTCGGTGAAGCGTTTGGCGGCTTCGCTCATGTTGGGCATGGCGGGGTCGTAAGGGAAGGTGGTGTGTAGGAAGCCTTCGGCAGCCTTGCCGCCGAGCTTGAGCGTGTCGGGGTTGTCCATGGCGTCCGCGCCCATGAGGCGGAACTTGGCGCCCAGTTCACGGGCCTGTTTCATGATGATGGCGCCTTCAGCAAAATAGGCGGGCATAAACACGATGTCGGGATTTTTGGAAATCAGCTCGGTCAGCTGGGCAGTGAAGTCCTGGTCGCCGGAGCTGTACTTGAGGGTAGCGACCACATCGCCGCCCTGTTTTTTGAAGGACTTGGAAAAAAAGTTGGACAGGCCCACGGCATAGTCGTTGGTCATGTCCATAAGAACGGCGGCCTTCTTGAAGCCCAGGTTTTCGCGGGCATAGGTGGCCGCAGCGGCGCCCTGGTAGGGGTCAATAAAGCAGGCGCGGAAGTAGTACTTTTTGCCCTGGGTCACAAGGGGGTTGGTGCAGGAGGTGCCCACGCCGGGAACCTTGGCCTTTTCGGCGATTTCAGCGCCGGCCATGGCAAGGGAAGAACCGTAGGTGCCGATAAGGGCCACGACCTTGTCACGTTCCACAAGGCGCTTCACGGCGTTGGCCGCTTCAACCTTGTCGGACTTGTTGTCCACAACAACCAGATCCACGGGACGACCCAGCACGGTGGGCATTTCTTTGTGAGCCAGACGAACGCCTTCAAGCTCAAGCTGGCCGCCAAAGGCATTCTGCCCGGTCAGGGGAAGGTATACGCCGATTTTGATAGGAGCGGCATCAGCGGCAGGCGCCTGGCCGGCAAAACCAAGGGTGAGCGCCAGCCCGGCCAGCGCTGCAAAAAGTTTTCCCAGTTTCATCCTTTCCCTCCAGGTTTTTTGTGTTCGCAGGGCCACGCCAAAGGGCGGGCTACTAGACCCGTATACTAAACAATTTGGACGAAGCCTGCAATTCAGAAAATCCCATGAACTCATAAAAATCAGGTAAAAAGACCGGCATAGCGGGCGAAAAGCCGCTTGCCGGGGCGTGAGAAACGGTCCCATTCACCCGTAAGGGCCAAGCCGGGAACAATGGCCCGCACCACAGGCAGGTCAAAATCCTTCCGGCTGATGTCCACGTAAAGCGGATTTCTGCCATGGTCGGCCAGTACGGCTTCAAGCAGACGGCAGTTGTCTGCGGGCGACGCGAGGCTGTAGTCCGGCAGGTCTTCAAGAAAGCGCACGGGCAGGCCCGCAAGGCCGGGGCCGGAAGGCCGGGGCCGCGTGCTTTGAGACGTCGAATATGGCCAGGGCGTTTCGGTAAGCGCCGCCAGGACCGCCCGCTGCCCATTGAGGCTGGCTCCCGTGGCGCGGGCAATGCCGCCGTCACGCCCCATAACAAAGCACTGATACGCGGGAAGGCCGAACTCGGTGGTGATATCCTGAAACTGCACGCTGATGCCGCAGGCCGCATAGTCATCCAGCAAGGACTGTATGCGGGCATCACGGCTTTTAAGGCGGAAACACCGCGAGCGGCTGAAGGGCGTGGTAGCTTCGGCGTCGCGCTCAAAGATTTCCGTCAGCGCAGCCTGCCTGGCCTCATCCATCGTGTTGCCCGAAGCGAGCCCCGTTGAACCGCCTGCCAGAAACAGGGCCGGCTCATCGAGATTGCAGAACAGAAACACCGCCTGGGCCGGAACCAGCACCGGGCGGCCATCGGCCCCCACGGCGGTGAGCCAGTGCAAGGGCGCGTCCATATACGGCGCTTCAAGCGGCAAAAGATTGGGATCAAGGGCCGCCCTGCCCTGCGCCTGCAAATCAGAAAAACGGGCCTTGTAGAGAGGCATGGCCTGCCTGCGTCCAAGCACCTGCCCTGCTTCGCCCTTTGCGCCGGCCTCGGCAGGGCCAACGCTCACATAGGCACTGGCCCTTTCAACAATTTCCATTGCGTAGGAAGCCCGAGCCGCTGCCAGAGACATCCCCCGCCCGTAGGCCGTGGCCTGACCGCGCAGCCGATGGCGTACAGCGCCGCTGCACACCTCAATGTCCACCTGCCAGGACCGCAACAAGGCAATGGGCGAAAGTGAAGCTTCATGCCGCATTTCTGGCCCGGCGATGGTTCCCGACTCCATAAGGGCATCCAGCGCACTCAAAAAGGTCTTCTGCGCTGGCGGACGTTCCCAGGCGGGCGCAGGGTCAGCGCGCAGGCGCGCATGATGTTCCGTCATGCTGCCCGCGTGGGCCGCCATGGCAAGGGCAGTTTTTTTAATTTCTTCATCCGGGAACAGCGGGGCAATGCCCGTTTCAGATGGATGCGGCAAGGCATGATGCTCGCAGATATTGCCGCGAAAAAGCTCGCTCCAGGCGGCGCCGGCTTCCGCATCGTGCCGGCTTGCCGCGCGCAGGTACAGCGCAGGACTGGCGTGAGCCAGCCGACTGCCCGCATCGGCGGGAAATCCGGCGCAGGCCTGCGCATGCCGGGGCAGCAAAATGCCGCATTCCAGCAGCAGGGCCGCCAGAACAGGCCGTACGAAGGCGTCGTTGGCCGCATCATAGCAGGTGGCCGCCAGACGGGCCAGTTCCTCTGTTTTTTCGGCGCTCAGCAAACGCAAAAGATGCTGGTGCAAAAAATCGTCCATGGGCGCGGCTTCAAGGCGCGCCAGAGCGGCGGCAAAATCAAGATCTGACGGC
This sequence comes from Desulfovibrio simplex, assembly GCF_055387835.1. Classification (NCBI taxonomy): domain Bacteria; kingdom Pseudomonadati; phylum Thermodesulfobacteriota; class Desulfovibrionia; order Desulfovibrionales; family Desulfovibrionaceae; genus Desulfovibrio; species Desulfovibrio simplex. The sequence continues at coordinate 910,517 of NZ_AP042377.1, read as the reverse complement.
GGCACACAGGAAAAATATCCTGTGGTAGCCTCGGTCTGTTCGTGCGTATAGGCGTAGTCGAGCATTGGCAAGTGGTCGGTGGAAGGAGAATCGTCCCTGATCATGTCAACTCTCTCAAAGTTTTTTCGCATTGAGAATATCTATCGCAATGCTTCCAAGACGCCCGCTCCGGCGTTTAACAGCGCAGATAAACTGCGCTTACGCCTCCGCGGCGGGCGTCTGCTCCCGCAGCCGCCAGAACAATTTCAAAAAGAACCTGCTTCAGGCTGTTGGGGCGGGATGCGCCCAGACCAACCTACATTTTTGCTGGGAAAATACCAGACCAAAAGCAGCGCCCCTGTGATGCACAAAAAAGCGGGCCGCAAGCGGCCCGCCATAAAAAACGAAAGCCCTGACATGCAGGGCTTTCGCAAAGCGATTAACGCTTGGAGTACTGGTACCGGGCGCGGGCAGCGCGCAGGCCGTACTTTTTACGTTCTTTCTTGCGGGCATCCCGGGTGAGGAAGCCGGCTTTCTTGAGCATGGGACGCAGGGCCGGATCAACCATCAGCAGGGCACGGGAAATACCGTGACGCACAGCTTCGGCCTGACCGGTCACGCCGCCGCCAGCCACGTTGATGCGCACATCAAGCTTGTCGGCAAGCTTGGAGAGCACCAGGGGCTGACGAATGATCATCTGCAGGGTCTTGCGGGGAAAGTAGTCCTCGAAAGAACGCCCGTTGACCGTGATGCCGCCGGAACCGGCATAGATGCGGGTACGCGCCGTGGCGGTCTTGCGACGGCCGGTGCCGTATTCAAATTTCTCGCTCATGGCATTCTACTCCTTAATGCGGCAGCGTCAGCGGCTGGGGATTCTGGGCCGTATGGGGATGTTCGGTCCCGGCGTAAATCTTGAGTTTTTTCAGCATGGCGCGGCCCAGGCGATTCTTGGGCAGCATGCCCTTCACGGCGGTCATGAGGACGCGGGAGGGCTTGTCGGCCAGCACATCGCCGAGAATGGAGGTCTTGAGACCGCCGACCCAGCCGGAGTGCCGGTAGTATTTTTTATCGGTCATTTTTTTGCCGGTAACTTTGATCTTTTCGCAGTTAACTACCACGATAAAGTCCCCGTTATCCATATGCGGGGCGAATTCAGGCTTGTGCTTGCCGCGCAGGCGGTGGGCGATCTGGCTGGCCAGACGACCGAGCACCTGATCCTGAGCGTCAACCACGAACCATTCGCGATTGATGTCTTTGGGGGTGGGGCTGAACGTCTTCATCGGAGTGACTCCTCACATCTGCAAATATCAGCAGCCCTCGGGCTGCAAAAAAGTTCATTGCGCGATGCGCCGTCGAACGGGGGTGACGACATTTATCGCAGTAAAGATGGCTTCAATACGGCAAACTCCAGAAACTGTCAAGAGCAACCGCGCCATTATCCTCTCACAGGCCGTAACCTCAGGCAATGACATGAAGCCCTTGAGCTTTACCCCATCTGCCCCTATACTGCCAACTGTTTTTCCGACCCGTACCCGGAGAAAGTATGGCGGATATTCGCAAGAGCCTGCTTCAGCTGATTTTTTCAGGCGCGTATCTTTTGCGCTGGAACGACAAGCTCCGTCCCGTGGAACTGCTTGAAACCGACAAGCAGGCACACAAGATGCTGCTGGCCTGCGTGCTGTGGCATGAAAATTCTCTCGGTATGCCTGAAGAAAAGCGGGTTCGCCTTGCCAACGACATCATTGAAGGCGGGCTGTTCGACTATTTTTACCGCCTCATCATCACCGACATCAAGCCCCCCATCTTTTACAAGATCAAAGAGAATCCCGACCAGCACCGCCAGTTAACCAAACACGTGCTGGAACGGCTGCAACCGGCCCTGTCGCCTCTTGGGGACTTCTGGCAGCGCATGTGCCGCTGGCACCACAGTCCCGACGAAGACAGCCTGCCCCGCCGCATACTCACCGCCGCCCACCTCTACGCCTCACAATGGGAATTCAACCTCATCAAGCCGCTCAACAGCCCTTTTGACGAAGAGATGGACGATATCGGCCAGTCCTTTGTGGACAGGCTGGACAGCTTCAGCGAACTGAAGGGCCTTGACCAGATGCGCCAACAGGGCACGGCGCTTATCCGCCTGGCCAACCTTTGCGGACAGTTGCGCTTTCAGATACGCTGGACGCAAGCGCCGCGCATTCCGGCCACCTCCGTTCTCGGGCACATGTTCATTGTGGCCAGCTTCGCCTATTTTTTCAGCCTGTCTGTAAACGCCTGCCCCGCACGGGCCAACAATAATTTTTTCTGTGGGCTTTTTCATGACCTGCCCGAGGTGCTCACCCGCGACATTATCTCGCCGGTCAAGCGATCCGTGGCAGATCTACCCAAGATTATTAAAGAATATGAAGAAAAAGAGCTGGAGCGCCGCATTTTCACCCCTCTTCGCCAGCAGGGCTTCACCGCGCTGGTGGAACGCATATCCTACTACCTCGGGCTTGAGGTACAGTCTGAATTTCAGGAATGCGTGCGACGCAACGGCAAGATTGAAAAAATTGACGACTTCGCCGCATTGCAGCACGGCTGCAACTCAGATGCGCTTGACCCCAAGGATGGCCGCCTCATCAAGGATTGCGACAACCTCGCGGCCTTTCTTGAGGCCCAGAGTTCCATCCGCAACGGCGTTTCATCACCGCACCTGCTTGAAGCCCGCGTTCGCCTGCTGACCCTGTTGCGCCAAAGCCCCCTCACCTGCCTCAAGCTGGACTCCCTTCTGGCAGACTTTGACTAGCCGCCAGGCATACCACCGCCATGCACACCATCACACGCCTTTCTACCACTCTGCCCACCCCTTTTCCCGGCGCGGCAACGCATGGCCGGACAGCCCTGCTCGTCCTGCTGCTCGCACTGACGGTATGGCTTGTGCCCTCCACAGAAGCTTTGGCCCTCACCGCCTCCAAGGGACTTTCTTTTTACGCACGGGATATGGAGTACTATTACAAGGAAAAACGGCCTGAAACCCTGCCGGGCATTCTCCGCACGTTTGACGCGCAGAACGTCCTGTATGACCGGCAAAAACAGCTCACCCTGGCCGCGTTTCTTGCCGAGGCCCTCAAGTCTGAGCCCACAGCCCGCCAGACGCTGCTGGCGCAGGTTCCCACGCTGAGCAGAGACGGCAAACGCACCCTTGCCTGGGCCGTACACCTGGCCCAGCTGACGGATGAAGCCGCCCTTATGGACCAGTTGCTGGACAAACAGGACGCCATACTCTTGCAGCAGATCCGCCATAATCCCACGCCTCTGCTGCAATGGGACATCACCAGCGAAAAAACCGTCCTGCAAATGTATTGGGCCGCGTATACAGCTTCGGGCGATGTCGCCTATCTGGACGCCATCATTGACGCGGCCCTTCGCTACGCCGACCTCAATTCCAGCGGCAGGCAGAATGATCCGGCTTTTTCCGTAAGCCAGACAGCCGCCGCCTCCCTGTACGAAATGAGCCCGCGCCATGAAGCCGTCCAAGAGCGCGTGCAGCAAAAACTCAAGGGACTTTCAGGCACAAGGGCGGAAACCCTGCGAACCATTTTGCGGAAATAGAGTAAGAGTTGGGGGGAAGAAAGGCTCTGTGGGGGAGGGACCCCCTTTAGATCAGATTAACTTTGAAATGCTTCACATTTCAAAGTTGTCATTCTGCCGAAAATGCGATTTGCGGTAGCCGTTAGCGGCTCTTTGCCGCTTACGGATAGCGACAGCCATCAGTAGGCTGTCCGTTCGATTAACCAATCGCTGTCTTTATCCGTAGCTTCCTTCGTCGCAACGGCTAAGGCTCGGCAGAATCCACGCCACGTTGTGGCGCGCTGCACTCTCATGCAGCGTTAGGGCATTTAACTTTTTTCAAAGTTTAAATGCCCTAAAAAAGGGTCTCCTCCCCCACGCCCCCACCCCCTAAAACTCCTGGTGTAGTTACGTAACGCGCCAAGAGTTTTCTGATCTGGAGCGGGGTTTCAGAGACAGGGGCTTCCAGCCATCACTCCATCTCAAAGTTATCTGCTCTCGCGCTCGCCGCGCCCATCAAAGTTTCCCCCTTCCTGCCCATGCGCCATACCGTTGTACGCGGTGCTTTTCCGCCATGCGGTGTTGTGGAGTCCTTACTGCAGCGCATGCCTGATTGGGCACTGCCGGAAAAAATTTTCAATCATACGTCGCTCACAGCAAGGGCACTGCCACAAGCAGGCCCGCCATTATCATGAGGCAGGCCCCGGCCAGGGTTTCAACAAGCGCCAGACGTCTGCTCAAAAGGTTCCGCACCGCCGGGTGTCCAATGGCGGCGGCAAGCCCGGCGTCCCAGGCAAAAACGAGTCCCGCCATCCACGCGCCGGCAAAAAGTTGCTGTTTCAAGCTGGCGGCTGATCCCATTATGGTGGTCATGAGCGTGAGATAGAAAATGGCATTCTTGGGATTGAGCAGGGCCGATGCCAGCCCGGTAAGCAGCTGCCTGCCAGCCGCAAGGGGCGCGGCCGCGCCAAGGTGAAAACTCGCCGGTTGCCGCCCGGAGCGCACAAGAGCCCAGCCCACCCACAGCAGATATCCCGCGCCAGCCAGTTCCATGCAGCGATAAAGCCACGGCCACTGCCGGATGAACGACCAGCCCGAAATGGCAAGGCCAATATACAGGGCATTGCCCAGCGCTATGCCAAGGCAGATGAACGCGGCCCCGCGCAAACCACGCCGTGCCGCATGCCCCACCACCAGAAAAAAATCCGGGCCGGGGCTGAGCAAGGCCATAAAATGCGCCAGCGCCAGCGCGGGAAATGTGGGAGCTATGAACTCCGCGAGAATCTGTGCCATGAGATGATGCCTCCTGCACAGACCTTACTCCCCTGCCGGATTATTTCTTGTACGAATGTGACGCGCCCTTGCGATAGCAGCCTGGCGTCACAGAATAGAACTTCACAAACATGCGGTGCAGGTGACTCTGATCCGCGTATCCGGCAGCGGCGGCGGCTTCCGCGATGCTTTTGCCCTGGCGCAGCAGGCGACGGACCTTTTCAAGGCGCAGACAGTGCAGATAGCTTGCCGGAGGCAGCCCTGTGCCACGCCTGAAGGCGCGGGAATAGCTTTCGCGGCGCAGACCGGATATTTCAGCCAGTTGTGACACAGCGTGACGCTCAGTGGACAGGCTGCCCTCCTCCCCGACGGGCAAAAACCGCGCGGTGCTGGCGCAGTCCCCGGCGGCGGGCCTGAAGCAGCCGTGAGCAAGCTGCAATCGAACCAGCAGATCCAGCAGCGCCTGTTCGCTGTGCGCCTGACCAGCCAGCATTGCCTGTATGACTTCAAGGGCACCCGCAAAAAGCTCGCTATCCCGAATCAGGGGAAGCGCCGCCTCGCAGTTTTCCGGCAGGCACAAAACCGGGCAAACACGCTGCGCGAACCAGCGGCAATCCACGTGCGCCATGTGGTAGCTTCTGGACTGCCCGTCCACAGGATTGCAACTGTGGGCGACGCCCGGCCCGATAAGCACAAGGTCGCCCTTCTGCGCCTCGTGCGCCTGACCGTGAAGCCGAAACTGCGTGCGCCCTTCAAGAATAGCCCCAAGTGACCAACTGGAATGAAAATGCTCCGCGTAGGGCTGCACACTGTTCAGGGTTGTCCGCACCTCCACAAAGGGTAGGGACTGCGGAACGGCGAACTTCTGTACGGCAAGATGTGATTCATGCGGCATGGCTGCACCAATAATAAAGGAAAACGGACCGGTTTTTTTGATGCAGCGCCCCGTCAGACTTCAACGACCTTTGCTAATGCTTGCGGCCAGACGCTGACGACCGAAACGGCTGCGCTCATTGCCAGAAACGCGAAAGCGCACAGCCGGAAAGCCGAAAACGACGGCATCAACATCTTCTGTGGCATCTGGAGCGGGCCAACTTCAATCGGTGTGATGCCCGAAGACGCTGTCTCTGGCCCCTCGCTCCGGATCAGAAAACCCTTGGCGCTCTAGAGCAGATTAACTTTGAAATGCTTCACATTTCAAAGTTTTCATTCAGCCGAAAAATGCGATTTCCGGCTGAATCCACGCCACGTTGTGGCGCGCTGCACTTTCGTGCAGCGTTAGAGCATTTACACTTTTTCAAAGTAAAAATGCTCTAGATAACCACAATAAAAGTTTTAGGGGGTGGGGGCGGAGACCCTTTTACAAAAGGGTCCCTCCCCCACAAAGCATTTTTCCCCCAACAAAGCACTTCAAAATGCCATGGCGCTAATGCGCGGAACCCCAGTCGTTGCCCACACCCCAATCGACCACCAGCGGCACTGAAAGGGATTCGTTGCCCGGCATAACCGCGCTCATAAGCTCGGCGACGCGCGCGCCGGCCGCCTTGGCGTCTGCCTGCGGCACTTCCAGCAGCAGTTCGTCATGCACCTGAAGCAGCAGGCTGGCTCTGCTGTCCCGCAGTCGCGCGTCCCTGGCCACGGCCAGCATGGCCAGCTTGATGATGTCGGCGGCTGACCCCTGAATAACCGTGTTGATGGCCTGACGTCGCGCCAGGGCATAAGCCTGTCCGTTGGCCGAATGGATGTCGGGCAGAAGACGGCGGCGGCCGCCAAGCGTGACCACGTATCCTTGCCGCTTGGCCGTGGCTTCAACCGACTCGTAAAATTCCTTGAGGCCCGTGAGGCGCGCGAAATAGCGGGCAATGAATTCCTTGGCCTCATTGGTGGTGATTTTAAGTTCCTGGGCCAATTTTTGCGCGCCCATCCCGTAAATGAGGCCAAAGTTGATGGTCTTGGCATTACGACGCTGGTCAGGGGTCACTTGGTCAGCGGGCAGGTCATAGACCAGGGCGGCCGTGCGGGCGTGAATGTCCTCGCCCTTGCGAAAAGCTTCAAGCAGGGCCGCGTCCTGCGACATATGAGCCAGAACGCGCAGTTCCACCTGCGAGTAATCTGCGGACACCAGGGCGTGATCCGCCCTGGCGATAAAGCAGGAGCGCATGCGCTTGCCAAGTTCGCCACGGACAGGAATATTCTGCAAATTCGGGTTGCTGGATGAAAGACGCCCAGTGGCTGTGGCTTTCTGGTTAAAGGTCGTGTGGATGCGCCCCTGACTGTCCATCAGGCGCGGCAGGGGATCAAGATAGGTGGAACGCATCTTTTCAAGCTTGCGGAATTGCAGGATACTTTCTACCACAGGGTGGCGACCCGCCAGCTTTTCAAGGGTTTCCTGGCTGGTGGACGCCTGCCCGCCCCTGGTTTTGCGCGGCGAGGGAAGATCAAGCGTGCTGAAAAGCACGTCGCCAAGCTGCTGCGCCGAGCGGATATTGAACTCCTTGCCCGCCGCCGCGTAAACCGCGGCCGTCAGTTTGTCGAGTTCGGCCTGCACATCGGCAAGAAAGGTCTCGAACGCGGCGACGTCAATGGCTATGCCCCGTCCTTCCATATCCGCCAGCACCGGGGTGAGGGGCAGTTCAAGATCATTATAGAGCCGCAGCAGGTCATCCTGTCGCATGCGCGCTTCAAGCACCGCCGCCATGCGCAGGGCCAGCAGAGCCGGGCCGGGGCCGTCGTCGCGCAGTGGCGCGCCCCAGTGCACGGCAAGGCGCGGCCAGCCGTAATCACTTTCTTCAGGATTTATAAGGTAGGCGGCCAGACCAATATCCATAAAGAAATCCGGGGATTTTTTTCGCGCGAGCTCACGCCAGCAAGAGGCCGCGGCCAGCAAGCCTTTGAGGTCAGGCGTGATTATGCGCCGCGCGTGAGAGGCCCAGGCGCAAAGCTCGCCCGCGCTGCCCATCCAGCAGACATCCTCGCCGCCCGTCACAGCAGCATGGGGCGCGGCCCCCGCGCCCTTGGGCCATACCAGAGCCACGTCGACCCCATTGCAGTCAGGCAGATCCGCGACAGCATACGCTTGCGGAGCAGCCTTTTCTTCGGCCACATCAAGAAGGCTCATCTGCGCGCCAGCACCCTTGGGCGGCTGAGGCTGCGGCCCCTGCCCCCGGGAGGCAGGGCCGGCCCCGCCGTTTTTTTCTGCCGAAGGCGCGCCGGATGCGGGGGATGCGGCGGATGCGGCAGATGAAGCGCCGTTTTGCGCGCGGGGCTTTGCCCCTTCCGCGGCAACACCAGACTGGGCGGAAAGCTGCATCCGCTCCAGCGAAGCCATTTCGCGGCGCAGGGCGTGCAGTTCGAATTCTTCGGCCAGGGCCGCGCAACCGGCCGCGTCGATGGGCCGCACCTGAAGGTCGCTCAGTTCAACGCCGGTGCAGACATCCAGCGACAGAGTGGTCAGTTCGCGCCAGGTGAACATGTCATCCAGATGGTCGCGCAGCTTGGCCTGAAGTTTGGGGGGCAGCAGGGCGAAATGGTCGCGAATATCCTCAAGGGTCGGGCATATCTCAAAAATCTTGGCGGCGGTTTTGGGGCCGATGCCGGGCACGCCGGGGATGTTGTCGCTGGTGTCGCCCACAAGGGCCTGCACATCGGGCCATTGAGCTGGGGTCAGGCCGCTTTCTTTCGTAAACTGCTCTGAAGTAAGCAGTTTTTCGTCCTTGAAAGCAGGATCCCACATGAAAATATTGGGGCCAAGGCATTGCTTGAGGTCCTTGTCGCCGCTGACAATGACCACCGGGCGCTCCTTTGAGAGGCGCGCGGCCAATGAGGCTATGCAATCGTCGGCCTCGCAGCCGTCGGAAACCTCAAGGTTCATGCCCAGGGCGGCGACCATGCGTTCGATGGGCTCCATCTGCCGGATCAGGTCTTCGGGGGTGGCGTCACGGTTCGCCTTGTACAGGGGATAGATGTCATGCCTGAAGTTCTTGCCCCTGCCGTCCTTGACGAACAGAAAATACCGCGGCCTTTCCTCGCGCAGAATGCGCAGAAGCACCCGGGTCACCACCACCAGGGCATTGGTGGGAAAACCGTCAGAGCGCTGCATGTTTCTGTTGGCGAAAAAACCCCGGTAAATAAAGGCGGAGCCATCCATCAGAAAAACGGGCTCGGCGGCAAGATCAAGGCGGTTTTTTAAAGACATGGCAGACCGTGGGTTGAAGGTGAAAAAGCCCGCACGCTTTTTGCGCACGTGGCCCTTGCGGATAAATCAAGCCATGCGTATACTATAGTGATGGAAACAAGTCCGCAAGTGACAGCTTCCATTCAGGGTCCGCTTCTTCGCGTGAGCGTGGGGGGCGGCTGGAATATCGATACGGCATGGCCCCCTGAAGCCGAAGCCGCCCTCAACTCTCTGGCCGATCAGAGCATCCACGAACTATGCCTTGAGAGCGACGGTCTCGAAACCTGGGACAGCAGCCTGCTGGTCTTTCTCGTGCAACTTACCAAGGCGGCCGAGGATCGCAAGCTGCGCATCCAGAACCATCTGCCCGAGGGTCTCGAGCGTCTTCTCAAACTGGCTTTTGCCGTGCCCGCCAAGGCAGGATCTGACCGCAAAAAAGAAAAACTCAGTTTCGTGCAGCGTGTGGGCCAGGCTACCCTCGACCTGCCGCCACGAGTAACAGATTTTGTGAGCTTTGTGGGTGATGTGACGCTGGCCGTGGGCCGTCTTATAGTTGGCCGCTCGCAAATGCGACCGCAAGACCTGCTGTCAGCCATGCAGGAATGCGGCGTGCAGGCGCTGCCCATCATTTCCATAACCAGCATGCTTTTCGGCCTTATTCTGGCCTTTGTGGGCGCGGTGCAGCTAACGCAGTTCGGCGCGCAAATCTACGTGGCGGGGCTTGTGGGCATAGGCATGCTGCGCGTTATGGGAGCCGTCATGGTGGGCGTGGTCATGGCGGGCAGGGTCGGCGCCGCCTATGCCGCCCTCATCGGCACCATGCAGGTTAATGAAGAGGTGGACGCCCTGGCCACCCTGGGCATTTCCCCCATTGATTTTCTGGTGTTGCCCCGGGTGGTGGCGCTGACGGCCATGATTCCCCTGCTGACGCTGTACGCCGACCTTATGGGCGTTATAGGCGGCTATGTTGTGGCGATCACCATGCTGAAAATCAACCCTATGGAATATGTCAACGCCACCATGCAGATGGTCCCCTACAAACACGTCTTCATCGGCCTCACCTACGGCACGGTTTTCGGCGTTATCATCGCCATGACAGGCTGCTTTCAGGGCATGCGCTGCGGGCGCAGCGCCCAGGCCGTGGGGCAGGCCACAACCACTGCCGTGGTGCACGCCATTGTGGGCATTATCGTGTCCACAGCCATAATAACAGTCATCTGCAACGTGATAAACATCTGACATGCCCAGCAGCAACACCATGACATCATCCCCATCCCCCCTGCCCACCGGAATCGCCGAAAATGCCCGCCCATCCCCGGATGGGGAACAGGGGCAGCCCGTCCAGCCGGATCAGCGGGAAGTGCGCATCAGCGTAAACCAGTTGCAGGTCGGGTATGGTTCTTACGTCCTCATGCGCGACGTGACATTTGACGTGCATGCCGGAGACATCTTTTTTATCACCGGCGGTTCCGGATGCGGCAAAAGCACGCTTTTGCGGGTACTCATGGGGCTGAAGCCCCCGCAGTCCGGAAACGTCCTGTATGGCAAAACCGACTTCTGGGCCGGCAATGAAGACCAGCGTCACCAGTTGGTGCGTGAAACAGGCGTGCTTTTTCAAAGCGGCGCGCTGTGGAGTTCAATGACCCTGGCGGAGAACGTGGGCCTGCCCCTGCAGCAGTATACCGACCTCAGCGACGAGGCCATACGCGAACAGGCCAAGCTCAAGCTGGCTCTGGCTGGCCTTGCGGGTTTTGAGGACTACTACCCGTCTGAAATCAGCGGCGGCATGTGCAAACGCGCTGGACTCGCCCGCGCTCTGGCCCTTGACCCCAAAATTCTTTTTCTTGACGAACCCTCGGCCGGGCTTGACCCCGTCAGTTCCCGTCTTCTGGACGATCTCCTTCTGGAGCTGCGTGCAAGCCTTGGCACGACCTTTGTTATCGTTTCACACGAACTGGCCAGCATTTACGCCATTGCCAGCAATCTTATCTTTCTGGATGCCCAGACCCGCCAGGTGGCCGCCTGCGGCAATCCGCACCAGTTGCTGCACGCCCCCGACACAGCGCCCAGCGCCATGCTTTTTCTGACCAGGGGTGAACGCAGTCACGCCGAAACCGATCAGACGGAAACCTCCGGCGACTCCGAGCCGGACAAAGGAACGGCCCTATGAGTTCACAAAAATACAAAACCACGGTAGGCGCCTTTGTGCTGGGGGGGCTGGCCCTTCTGGCTCTGGGATTCATCGTGCTGGGCGGGGGCCGTCTGTTCAGCAACGACATGCAGTACGTGCTCTACTTCGACGGCTCCGTCAGCGGCCTTTCCACTGGCGCTCCGGTTGTGTTTCGCGGGGTTCCCATGGGCAGCGTGACACGCATCAACCTTGTGGCCAACACGCGGGACTCCAACGTCACCATCCCCGTTTACATCCGCATTGACGAACAAAGCTTCGTGCGCGCCAGAGGCTCGGCCCCCATTTCAGAATCCGTGCGCGAAGAAATCGTGCGCCGGATGGTGCAGCGCGGCCTGCGCGCCCGCCTGCAACTGCAAAGTCTTATCACGGGGCAGTACCGCATTGAGTTGGACTTTTTTCCCGGCACCCCGGCGGTCTTCCGTTCCGGCACGCCGGACTCGGAAATTCCCACCATACCTTCCCCCATCGACACCCTGCAGACCACGCTCTCACAGTTGCCGCTGGAGTCCATGGCCAGAGCCCTGGACAACATATTGCAAAATCTGGCCCAGGGCCTCGCCGACGACAGTCTCGGGCGGGGCCTCAGAGCCTTTACGCAGACGTTTGAAGAACTTGATGGTATTCTCAAGAACAGCGCACTGCGCCAAAATGCCGAAACCATCCTGCAAAGTCTCAACAAGACAGTGGCCACCGTGGACAGTCAGCTGCCTGCCACCCTCGCCACCCTGCGTTCCGCCCTTGAAAGCATGAGCCTTGCGGCGGACCAGTTGCGCGTGGTCACGGCCTCGGCCCAGAGCCTGCTCGGTCGGGATTCGCCCACCGTCAACGACGTTCGCCGGTTGATCAAGGACAGCATAGAAACCTTGCGGGCCATCCGCAATGTTGCGCAAATGCTTGAACGCAACCCTGAAGCCCTGATCATGGGCAGACAAGGAAAACGCTGATGCAACGCCAAGCCTTGTTTATTTTTCTGGCGCTCACGGTTTTGCTGGCCGCTTGCGCGCGCAGCACGCCCACCAACTTTTACCTGCTCGAAAGTCGCCTCACCCCCGTCTCCGCAGACAGCCTGCCCGCCAAAAGCCTGCGCGTGGCCCCTGTGAGCGTACCGGAGTATCTGGATCGCGAGGGCATAGTGAGCCGGGTGGGCGAATCAACACAACTTATCGTGGCCCAGTTTCACAGCTGGGGCGAACCCCTGAGTCACGGCGTGCGCCGCGTTACGCGCGAAGTGCTGACCCGGCCCATGCTGGAAGCCGGAATCAATGTTTTGCCCGCCGGTGACGAATCCACCGCAGACTATGTTCTGTACCTTGATGTGCAGCGCCTTGACGGCAATTTTGATCAAAAAGCCGTGCTGGACGTGCGCTGGACCCTGCGCAACAAATTCAATGACGTTCTGGCGCGCGGCATTTTTGTCGACGAAGAGCCCGTGCCGGGCAAGGGCTACGACGTGCTGACCGCCACAGAGAGCCGCCTGGTGCAGAAAATGGCGGAACACCTGGCCGGGCGACTTCCCACCCTCACGGGCGGCAAACGATGAGCATGGCCGCGACAGCGCAACGCAGTTGTATACTGCTGGTTGACGACGCTCCGGAAAATCTGCGCATCCTGAGCGAAAACCTGCGCGCGGACTACACCATCATGTTTGCCAAAAACGGGCCGGACGCGCTACGTCTGGCCAACAGTACGCCGCAACCGGACCTCATCCTGCTGGACGTCATAATGCCCGGCATGGATGGTTACGAAGTATGCCGCCGCCTCAAGCAAGAACCGGCCACGCGCGACATTCCCGTCATGTTCATCACGGCGCAGAATGAAGAAACAGACGAGGCCACCGGGCTCTCTCTCGGGGCGCAGGACTATATCGTCAAACCCTTCCGCGTATCTCTGGTTCGCAACCGCGTTGCAAACCAGCTTACGTACAAGCGCTACCGCGACCATCTCAACGAACTGGTGCACGAGCGCACCCGTCAGCTGGTCCTCACGCAGGAAGCCACCATTCACGCCATGGCCACTCTGGCGGAATGGCGCGACACAGAAACCGGGGCGCACATCAAGCGTACGCAAAACTACGTAAAAGCGCTTGCCCTGCATATGGCAAATCTGCCCAAATACCGCGACACGCTGAATGCCGACGCCATTTCCTGGCTGTACCTTTCTGCCCCACTGCACGACGTGGGCAAGGTCGCCATAGCCGACACCGTATTGCACAAACCCGGCCCGCTTACCGATCAAGAATACGAGTCAATGAAGGAGCACACCACGTATGGCAGAGCCGTTCTCGCCGCTGCGGACAAATTTTTGGGTGAAGACTCTTTTTTGAAGGTTGCCAGCGACATTGCCTACTGCCATCACGAAAGGTGGGACGGTCGTGGCTATCCCCGCGGCCTCGGAGAAGACGCAATTCCATTGTCGGCCCGGCTTATGAGTCTGGCCGACGTGTACGACGCCCTGCGCAGCCAGCGGGTATACAAGCCGGCCATGCCGCACGAAACTTCGGCCGACATTATTCTTGACGGCAAGGGCACGCAGTTCGACCCTGAGGTGGTGGAGGCATTTCTTGCGATTCAGGATGAATTCAAGGCCATTGCCGAACGGTACAGCGATTAGGGCCATGTCACGTTGAAATGCTCTGTGAGGAGGGACCCCACCCTCTAAAAACGTTATCGGCTTGGGGTTAGAGCATTTTCACTTTGAAATTGCTCTGGCGACTGCGTGAGCAGGCGCCCGTAGCGAAGGCGTAAGCGCAGCTTCAGCCGTTGCCCGCAGGGCTTACGGATGCTTCAAGCGTTGTGACGCAGGAAACTACGCTTGAAGACAGCACGCGTAACGACACGGCTTGCCCCATACAATCGCTGTCGCCATCCGTAAGCCCTGCGGGCAACGGCTGCCGCGAAGACAGCACCGCTATTTATTTGCGCTGTTAAGCGCCGAAGCATGCGTGTCTTAAACTTTGAGAATGTCCATTCTCAAAGTTAATCTGGTCTAAAGAAGTCAGTTTTTTCCAGGCGCTACAAGGCCGAACCTGCTCCCTCCCACATTACATAAAAAGTGCCCGCTGGACATGTCCGGCGGGCACTTTTTATGTATCTCCACATCAGAACGGGCATGCCTGCCCCACAAAAAAATCTGCGCAAACCAGGGAGTACACCCGTAAAAAATTCGCGCGCGGGTCAGTGAGCTCAGGGATTAACCATAACCTTTGCCGGGCGCAGAAGACGGTCGCCCAATTTATACCCGCGCTGCAATACGCGTGCGACAGATCCGGGAGCCAGTTCAGGCCGCGCGTCAAATCCCACAGCTTCGTGCAGAGCAGGATTGAACTCCTCCCCTTCTTCGCCGATAGGACACAGGCCGTGCTTGCCTGTAGCTTCAAGCAAAAGCTTGCGCGTCATGGCGATCCCTTGCATCATATCCTTGCACACTTCATTGGTGCTGCCATACTGCAACGCCAGATCGAGGTTATCGAGGCTCGGCAGCAAATCGCTCAAAACGTTTTCAGCGGCGTAGCGCACCTGTTCTTCATGTTCCCGCTTGAGGCGTTTTTTAAAATTGTCCATTTCAGCGGCCATGCGCAGGCGCATTTCTTCCTGCTCAGCCTTGCAACGCGCTTCTATTTCAGCGGCGGAGGGCTCAGATGATTGCCCCCAATGAACTTCAGGCATATCGTCCAGCGAGACAGGATCCACCACGCCATCCAAATCCTGCGGGTCCCCAGGATTGTTAAAATTCAGGCCGTCTTCAGAAAACTGGTCTTCCGTCGGCTCTGTCTCTCCATAAATTTTCTGCATTTTATGACGCTGCATGATTCCTCCCAAAGTCGCCCCGCCAGCAGCGGCGCGTTCATCTGATGTAACTAAGTTCCCCCTCCTTGACTGTCAAGGCTGCAAAGGCACTTGACGTTTTTACAATTTCAAATATAAGTTTATAAATAGATATTATGGTATTTAAAAATTCAATAAAATCGTGACCGACCAACCTTCCTGCCAATCCTTTACTATGCCTGCTGATTGATTTTGCCCTTCAATTACGCAATTCCGTTTCATGCCATGCTATTAGTTACTATTGCGAACACATTGCCGACATGTCCCTGAGTTAGCGTACTCCAAATCTGTTCTTCTTCTGCCCTGGAGGCTAATATAATGTCATGGCGCAACGGTTTTATTATCTGCTTTCTGCTATTCTCTCTACCAGCCATGGCTGAAGAGTCCACCTTCACGCCAAAAATTGGAGTCCAATCCCTGCCGGAACTCGTTTGTACCAATAAGGATTTCAAATACTGCGGCCAGATATCACCGCATCAGCTTCAGGTCACTGCGCCCGTTATTGAAGACCCGGACTGGTATTTTTCGCCGCCTGGATGCAACAGGCCCAAACCCCGCTATATGGGCTGCTGGGGGGAAACACAGTATCTGTTCGTTCTCAAGGAGGCCCTGCAGGGCAATCCTGTGGCCATGGCCGACCTCATCATACGGATACAATGCACTTCCTCCTCCCTGCCCCCAACCCATCCCGACATTCCCGACTTCATGCACTCCACAGCCTTCTGGCTTGACTGGGCGGCCCAGTACACCTCGCCAGGCTGGGTCTACGCACGACTGGCTCTTTACGACGAAGGCATCGGCCATACACGCAGCGCCTTCACCAGAGGAGCCTTTCTTGGCGATCCCAAATCCATGCACGCCTATGCGACCCGCTGGAACACGGGCTCAAACCTGCAATGGCTGCTTTTGGCTGCCGATGCAGGCTATGCCCCTGCCGCACATGAGATATCACGCTGGTACCGCTTTGGGGGAGAAAAGTCCGGCTATACCCTGCCCAATTCCCCTGACCAGTCCCTGGCCCACAAATACCTCACCATTGCCATGAACAAAGGACATGCCCCTGCCTTCGGCGATGCTGTTTATGAAATACTTACCTCGGATGATGCCCAGGCCCGCCTGAAAGACGCCTACATGTACACGCAGATAGGCCGTGCCCTTGAGGAGTCGGATAACGGGCTTCTGCTGGTCGGCAGGCCCCTGCCCTTTGTCAAACCCATATGCCTTGACGATGTGCTTGGGTATGCCCGGTACGAGCTCATGCCCCCACATTCCCCCTTGCGCAACGCAGAAACGCAGTTTAGTCAGATTGCAAAATTTGCCAAAGGATTACAGCAAATTGATCCGCAAGATCAGGTTGAAGCCACAATCAGCGCCGTTGCCTGGCTGCGCGCCTTCCAGACGCGGCTAGAAGCGGATATGGCCGCTGAACGCGCTCGCAGGGGCGCGCTCACCGCCCGCCTGCGCGAGGTATGCCTTCCGGCAATTGACTACCTTGCCACCCTGCCGGACCCACCCATCGGGAAGGGCAGCCCCTATGGCGGTCCCGTCACCACCACCGGAATGTCCCGATTCGCCGCACCCGATTTCGCCATAGGCAGATAGCCGACAGTCCCACGTCGGCACTCAAACCCCTGCCCGTTTTTGCTCGCCACTGACCCCATTCTGACGTTGCCGCGCTGGATCAGGGGAGCCTCGACATTCCTCCGGCCCTTCTGTATATTCCCCCCAACTGAGGTGAGGAAAATACTATGACATGCCGGACATTGACACTGCATAGCGAGCAGGAATGGCCCAAGCTCGCCCAATGGCTGCAAGGGCGCCACAACCCCGGTGACGGGGTGGAAAGCGCCGTGCGTGATATTATCGCCGCGGTACGCGAAAAAGGCGATGAAGCCCTGGTGGAGTATACCCGCAATTTTGACTGCCCGGATTTCGCGCCACCGCTTCGTGTGAGCGAGCAGGAAATAGCGCGCGCCGCCGCTGCCGTTCCCGCCGAAAACAGGGAAGTCATCAGTCAGGCTGCCATCCATATCCGTGCTTTTCACGAAGCCCAACTGGAAAAATCGTGGTTCACCACAAGGCCTGACGGCAGCATTCTCGGGCAGCACGTTCTGCCTATGGACGCTGCGGGGCTTTATGTACCCGGCGGACAGGGCGGCAATACGCCGCTCATCTCCAGCCTGCTCATGTGCGCCATCCCCGCGCAGGTGGCCGGGGTTCCGCGCCTTGCCATCTGCACTCCGCCGCGCAAGGACGGCAGCGTCAACCCGCACATTCTCGCCGCCGCCCATCTGCTGGATATCGAAGAAGTCTACCGTGTGGGCGGGGCGTGGTCCATTGCGGCCATGGCCCACGGCACGGAAAGCATCGCGCCCGTTGATGTCATTGCCGGGCCGGGCAATATTTTCGTCACCACCGCCAAACGCCTGGTGCAGGGCATGGTCGGCATCGACATGATCGCTGGCCCGAGCGAAGTTCTCATCCTGGCTGATTCCTCCGCCAATCCCGCGTGGGTGGCGGCGGACATGCTTTCGCAGGCAGAGCACGACACGCTTGCCTCCGCCATCTGCGTCACTGACGACCCGCGTCTGGCCGAAAGCATCCGGCAGGAACTGGACAAGCAGTGCATGGCCCTGCCCAGAGCCACCACCGCCGCCCGGTCGCTTGAAGAGTGGGGAGCCATTGTGGTTACGCCCAATCTGAGCGTGGCCGTGGCCGTGGCAAATATGGTGGCCCCGGAACATCTGGAAATCTGCACGCGCGACCCCTGGGGCGTGTTGCCGCATATCCGCCACGCAGGGGCCGTCTTTATGGGACAACACAGCCCCGAAGCCGTGGGCGACTACTTTGCAGGGCCCAACCACGTGCTGCCCACCCTGGGCACGGCGCGCTTTTCCTCAGCCCTTTCGGTACAGACATTCTGCAAAAAAACCAGCATTGTGGCCGCGTCATCGACTTTTATACAGCAAAATATGCAGGCCATAGCCGCTCTCGCCCGTATGGAAGGGCTTGAAGCGCACGCCCGCAGCGTGGAAGCACGCGCAAAAAAATAATCAGGCTGACAAGTATCAGGAGCCCTCATGAAAGTTGTTGTCAAGACAGACATCAGCGCCTATCCCCTGCTCTCTCGCGGGAAGGTTCGCGACATCTACAACGTGGACGAAAAAACCCTGCTCATTGTCACCACAGACCGCATGTCGGCCTTTGACGTGATCATGAACGAGCCCATCCCGTACAAGGGCGTGATCCTGAATCAGATCACCCTGTTCTGGATGGAAAAATTCAGGCACATCATCCCCAACCACCTGGTTGAAAGCGACGTCAACCGCTTCCCGGCGGAACTGGCCCCGTGGAAGGACGAGCTTGAAGGCCGTTCTGTGCTGGTGCGCAAAGCCAGCCCGTTGCCTGTGGAGTGCATCGTGCGGGGCTACATCACCGGGTCCGGCTGGAAGGATTACCAGGCCACCGGCTCTCTGTGCGGCTACGCCCTGCCTGCCAACCTGCGCGAGTCCGACAAGTTGGAGCCCGCCATCTTCACGCCTTCCACCAAGGCGGAGCTGGGGCAGCATGACGAAAACATCAGCGTGGCCCAGGCTGCGCAGCTTATGGGTGAAGACCTGGCCCGCAAGGTTGAAGAAACGTCTTTGGCCATCTATGAGGCAGGCCGCGCGTATGCTGCTGGCCGTGGAATCATCGTGGCCGACACCAAATTTGAATTCGGCATGATTGACGGCAAGCTGCATCTTATTGATGAAGTGCTCACGCCCGACTCTTCACGCTTCTGGCCTGCGGACCAGTACAAGCCCGGACAGGGTCAGCCCAGTTTTGACAAGCAGTACCTGCGCGACTGGCTGAAAAAGCAGCCCTGGAACATGCAGCCTCCGCCTCCGCCGCTGCCTGAAGAAATTATCACGGCAACTGCCAATAAATACAAAGAAGCTTACGAAATTCTTACAAAATAATTCCTTCAGCCAACGCGCCGCCTTGTTGCGGCGCATCGGCTGACCCGGCCTTTGCTTGTGCGTATCTGCAGATTGCGCCGAGCACTGGCAAAGGCCGGGGAGCATACGTCGGCTTTTGCCGCAACGCGGCCCGACGACTGGCAGACTTAAGGCGTGCTTGCAGTATGCCAGGCGCTTCAGGCCTGCCGTGGCGGTTTGCCATGCGCGCAAGCCAGGGCCACCCCCGAGGGCCGCGCAGCGGATAATCACACCGCAGGCGCTTCCGACAGATTTTTATTACAGCCGCGCCGTCACAGACGGCAGCGGTGAAAAACAACCATTGCCGGCCATGGCCGGACTGTATTCTCTTAGGAGGACTCATGCTGCTGCAAGGAAAGAAAGCCCTGATAATGGGACTGGCCAACAATAGAAGCATCGCATACGGCATCGCCGCTGCCCTCAAAGCTCAGGGCGCGCGCCTTGCTTTCAACTATGTGGGCGACGCCATTAAAAAGCGCGTGGAACCTCTGAGTGAAGAACTGGGCGGCGAATTTACCTTCCAGTGTGACGTGTGCGACGATGGGCAGATTGACGACGCTGCGGCCCTTGTCAAAGAAAAATGGGGCGATCTGGACATTCTGGTGCATTCCGTGGCTTTTGCCAACCGGGATGACCTTTGCGGCCGCTTTGTGGACACGTCGCGTGATGGTTTCAAGCTTGCGCTCGAAGTTTCGGCCTATTCCCTTACCGGGCTGTGCCGCGCATTTGAACCGCTCCTTACCGAAAACGCCTCTGTGCTCAGCATGACTTACCACGGGTCCACGCAGGTCATCCCCGGTTACAACGTCATGGGCGTCGCCAAGGCCGCGCTTGAGGCCTCCGTGCGCTACCTGGCGTATGATCTCGGCCCCAAGGGCGTGCGCGTCAACGCCATCAGCGCCGGGCCCATCAAAACGCTGGCCGCCTCGGCCGTGTCCAGCCTCAAGGATATTTTCAACATGGTGGAGAGCAACTCTCCCCTGCGCCGCAATGTGACTACCGCCGATGTCGGCGGTGTGGCGGCCTTTCTGGCTTCAGATCTGGCCCACGCCGTTACGGGGCAGGTTATTTACGTGGACAGCGGCTTCAGCAAGGTGGGCGCGACCGCCTGAGGATAAAAACTATGGGCAACCTGACGCTCAACGCCTTGGCCATTACGGTGCTGTCGGCCCTGGCGCTTTGGGTTTTTTACCGCTCGGCCAAAATTGAAAAAAAGCGGGCGGATGAAGAGCGCAAAAAGAAAAAGACTCCTGGGCAGGAATAGGCAATGCTTATAAAAATCCTGCTGACTGTGGCCATTGTGGGGGGCCTGTTCTGGATGCTGACCAAAACTGGCGGCGGCATCTGCTGAATGGGCTTTCGCCCGCCACCCCTCCGGCGGAGGGATGAAAAAAAATCTGAGAACGAAAAAACGCCGCCCGAGAGCAAACCTTAGGCGGCTGGCATAGGGTTGAACGGCAGTAGCCCATAATTTTTAGCATTTTTTTCTTGCCTTCTTTGTGCATATGCCATATACAGGTTCGGCTTTGCACGACGAAGCAATGCGGAGAGGTGTCCGAGCTGGTCTAAGGAGCACGATTGGAAATCGTGTGTACGTTAATAGCGTACCGAGAGTTCGAATCTCTCCCTCTCCGCCATATTTCAAGGGGTTACTGGATAACAGTAGCCCCTTTTTCTTTATCTCATCCCAGCTATTCGTGATGTCATTCGTGGTGCCCGGAGCAATTTCACTTTGCTATTGCTCTGGCGGTTGCGTGGCAGGCGCTTATTGTGAAAGCCAAGCGCGGGTTACCCACTCTGGTACGCGTTGTAACGGGCGTGGCTTACCCTTTTCATTCGCAAAGAGCATCCGCGTAACATCCTGAGGGCTCGCTGCTTCTCTGGTTTCCTCATACAGCACGGGGTACCCTTGAAATGCTGTCTTAATGCGAGACTCCATATCCCCCTGCCTGACCCATTGAAAACCACTGTAGCACACAGCACTTGTTGGACAGGTTATGAAATCTTGCCAGAGGCATCCGGAGAGGCCCGTTTACGTTGCCACTCAGGATGGGACTCGGCCCGGCACGAAATACTGTATCCGCATCAGAATTTCGAATTGTTTATAAATAATGTTAAACAATTGCGTGTTTATTTACAGCCTGATAGTCAGCATGACAGTCGCATACACAGCGAAGACCTTGCAGAAGGCACTCTCTAACCAGCAGGTTGCGGAAAAACGGACAGGTCTTCCTATGAAGCTGCCCATAATGGCGACTGCTTTTATTGGCGATTGCCCGTGAACGGGCAGCCTTTCCCCGGGCCAGAGCATTTTCACCGTAAAACCGTATTGGCGACTGGTGGGCGACTGGTACGTGGCGTTCACAGTGGGGGAACAAATGCAGGCATTTGCGAAGTTATGCGTTGAAGCGGGCCTGTCGGAACCATTGTGTATGTGGATCGTCAAAGGTGGTCCGCCTTG
This sequence comes from Desulfovibrio simplex, assembly GCF_055387835.1. Classification (NCBI taxonomy): domain Bacteria; kingdom Pseudomonadati; phylum Thermodesulfobacteriota; class Desulfovibrionia; order Desulfovibrionales; family Desulfovibrionaceae; genus Desulfovibrio; species Desulfovibrio simplex. The sequence goes on along the minus strand of NZ_AP042377.1, from coordinate 889,087 downwards.
CCATTGAATACGCAATGGATCGCCCTACAAACACTATCTTTTGACAAAAGGCGCTACGATGAAACTGAAGCCTTTCGACAAGGTGCTGGTGCGCTCTGCCAAATCAGAACCATGGACGGCAACATTTTATTCGCATGCCGAACGTGGTGGGCATGTTACGCTGGACAGGCGCGCACTGTGGACAGAAGGTAACATTCTTCCATATGATGATATGACCAGCCACCTTCTGGGCGCAACAGAGGACTTTGTTCCCCCTGCTGATGAAGCAACGCTCTTTACGTGCGGGCAATGGGTGGAAGTCCGTTGCGGAGCAGACAAGCTTTTTGTCAAGGCGCTGTATCTCTATTGTGACCAGACATGGGACAAGCCCGTCCATTTTGTGTTTGACCCAGTAAAGAACAAAAAGCTTGGCATTACGGTAGGCGAAGGCATCCGTCCGGTACAGGCTTCTTGCACGTAACTGACGGCATCTCACGCGTGTGCTTGTAAAGAAACGGACCTGCCGGGCACGCCGACATGCGGAAAAATTCTGCATGCACACAGCCAGGACATTTTACCCCTGAAAACATGTTCTGTGCTTACCCGGCTCAAAAACGGCAGCCCCTTTCTGCCCCTGCAAGACTATTTTATCTTCAGGTTTTATGGCGCAAAGTCCGGGCGGCGCAGATGGCGCTCGACGCAGCCCGCCCGCGTAGCTCAAGGTGGATGCTCAGAGTGGATGCTCAAAATGGCCGTGTATTACCGGGCGGTCTTTACAGGCGTTGCATACGGTCTGAAGAAGTTTTTTTCACGTCAGTCAGCCTGTGCGCACAGGCTGCGGCAACAGACGCCTGCAAAAACAAAGATACCCTGCTCTCGGCCAGCGCCGGGATCAGGGTATCTTTTCGCTGCCGCCTTGCGGGCGGTGGCTTCTATCGTGCGCTCAGCAATGCCGCCTGATGCACAGCCTCAATAAGGCTGTATTCACTGGCTATGCCCTTTCCGGCTATGTCAAAGGCTGTTCCGTGACCCACGGAAGTCCGGATCACGGAAAAAAACGTTATCCGCCAAAGGACAGGTAGCCTGGGCAATAGATTGCAAGGTCATCTGGCGTTTCCGCATCGTAAACAACGCCGTCAAAGCCTTTATCCATGCAGTCGCGCACCAGAGACATGATCCCGTCAGCGCCGCCCCGCACCACATCCAGGGTGATGCTGTACGTTTTTACTCCGACCTGATGGAGGTTTTCCACCCGATTGCCGCTGGGGCAGATGTGGTCTCTTGCCCAAACCTCCGTGGCTTCATGCGGCTTTACAAAAAACTTGATTCCCTCATGCGCGGTCAGCCCATGGCGGAACCCCCGTGCCTCCGGTCAGACGGTCGCCCACAAAAAGAACCACGCCGGTGACTATCACAACACAAATGCCAAGCTCAACGCCAAGCAGGCCCGCATTCCAGACCTTGGAAAGATCAAGCCCGGTACCGGGCGCAAAGGCGAAAAACGGAATGAGTCCCGCAGGAGCGGCCTTGAAAAAATCCCTCATATCTTTGTCGAAGTAGCCTAGAATCATGCCCAGAGCCAGGGGGAAGACGGCGCCAACCATCATCTGCCAGGGAAAGACCGAAAGCCCGGCCACACCCAGCGTTACCATGGTAAGAAAGAGGCCGGATTCAAGACACATAATGGAATATGAGGCAACATCCCTGGGCCTGCCGTATTGCCCCATGAGGGCCATATACAGCCCACCAGGAACCCGTTCCATAGTCTTTTTGATCTGCATGGCTGCACCCTCCAGCCGCGTAACCGCATCCCGCATATCGGGGCAAGAAAAAAAATGATTGATTTGCGCAACAAAATGGCACAATAAACCCGAAGGAACATGCAAAAAATACAAAATGCCCCGTTTTCTGGCACACTCAGGAATTCATGGCAGAGTGAGTAAAATGCGCAATAATTTTTAGTTGTACCAGAAAAATGCGGTTTTTATAAAATTTTTGCGTAATTCGCGCATATTATATACACCAAGAAGTCTTACATTTATTCCCACTTCAAGGTATATATCGGCTAATCACGTACAGGAAGGATAACTATGCGGCGAAGCAGAGAACGGCGTACGGCCATGCTCGAAGCCATCGCGAGCGGAGCCAACGACATAAAATTATTGGCTGAAAAATTTGGAGTTTCTTTTTCCACTGTACGGCGCGATTTGCAAAGGCTCTCCAAAGAAAAAGCCGTGGCCCGCACCTACGGCGGCGCAATGCTTGCGCCCTGTATTCAGGAAGAAAACTATCCCGTTCGCGAGTGGCAGCACCGCGCTGCCAAACAGGCCATAGCCCAGGCGGCGGCGGCACTGGTTGAAAACGGCGAAACCATCATCCTTGACGGCGGCTCCACCATTACCTCCATGGCCCGTTTTCTGTATGACAAAGAACTCACCGTCATCACGAACAATATCAAGCTCACCGCCATTCTTGCGGATGCGCCCAACATAAAAACCATCTTTCTGGGCGGCTCCATCCGGCCGATCAGCATGAGCGCATATGGGCCTTTCGCCGAAGACGCCCTGCGCTGCCTTACGGCCGATAAGGCTTTTACCAGCGGCAACGGCCTTCTGGCCGAACGTGGCCTGTGTGAAGCCACGCTGGAGCAGATATCGCTCAAGCTGCTCATGATGCGCCAGGCCAAGGACACATTCGTGCTGGTTGACGCCTCCAAACTGGGCTGTGCTCCACAGCCGGTCTGGGCGCAACTGCCACTGACCTGGACCCTTGTCACTGACGCGGATGAAGCTCTTTGCCAGCCCTTCGCGCAGGCCGGGGCGAGTCTGATGTGCGTCAACGCTTCCGGCGCAGACAACGAAACCAGGGAAGAATGACACGCCAGCAGCCTCGCCCCCGGTGACGCAATCGCGCAATTTCACTTTGTAGTGCTTTGTGGGGGCTATCTTGTGAGAGAGGGACTCTTTTGCAAAAGGGTCTCCTCCCCACGCCTCCCCAAACTCTTATTGTATCATACAATAGAGCATTTTAACTTTGAAAAAATGTAAATGCTCTAACGCTGCACGAAGGTGCAGAGCGCCACAACGTGGCGTGGATTCAGCCGAGCTTTGGCCGTTGCGACGAAGGAAGCTACGGATGCTTAAAGCGTTGTGACGCAGGAAACTACGCTTGCTTCAGCCGTTGCGACGCAGGAAACTACGGATAAAGACAGCATGAGTAACCATACATCTTGTTCTGTGTAATCGCTGTCGCCATTCGTAAGGCTCGTAGACTCGCCAACGACTGCCGCGAAGACAGCATGCGTAACGACACGGCTTGTCCCATACAATCGCTGTCGCCATCCATAGCGATGCTGTCCTGCCCCGTAAGACGGTTCCGTCAACGGTTCAGGCAAGCCCTCTGCGGGCGCGTTAGCCGTTGCAGCGTCAGCGGCTTACGGATAACGACAGCGACTCTTTGGGTAAGATTTTGCGTAACTCATTGCCGTCTTTATCCGTAAGCGGTAAAGACCCGCTAACGGCTACCGCAAATCGCATTTTCGGCTGAATGAAAACTTTGAAATATGAAGTAATTCAAAATTAATCTTCTCTGATGCAAAGTTTTTCTGGGCTGAAGCGGGAGTTCCAGAGGCAGCGGCTTCCGGCCATCACATCATCTCAGGGGTTGTCTGCTCCGCCCTCCATTGCAAAGCAAAAGGCCCGTGGCTTTTGCCACGGGCCTTTCAGCAGCACACAAGCCAGAACGCCTGCTGATCACGCTTTTTTATGCCGACGCGCGCGGGCGCGCAAAGCCGAGCGCCACATCCATGAAAGCACCAGCCCCACCGCAATGCCGATAAAGGCATAGGTGTTGCGCGTGGCATTGGGAGCGGCGTTGGCCCACCAGTTGGCGGCATGGCTCCATGCCGTATGGTATAACGTCCACCCCAGAGCGCCAACCAGCACAAGCACGGCAAACGCGCCTCCAAGCCAGAACAGGGGTATGGGTTCCTGCCAGAAAAAGGACGTTCTGTAAAAGCGCCTCTTGGCCATGCACAGGGCCAGCAGCACCACGCACACCATTGCCGCCGTGAGCCAGGAAAAGCCGTTGAGCAGCGCGCCGACAATGCCCAGGCTCAACAAGACGACAGCCATGCGAAAAGCGCGCGCCTGCCTGCGCTCCAGACCGTAGGAGACAAACAGCAAAGCCGCGCCCGAAAGGCAACTGACAAAATGCCCTATGGTCGTTACATGATAGGGCCCCATGATATGCAGCATGGCAAGGGTATGACGCCCCAGGGGCAAGGTGGACGACACCAGCAGAATAACACCTGCCGAAAAACACATATAGGCCGAAATCGTGTGTGAAAGCACCGAAAGCCAGCGGCCCGTGCTGCGCAGCATGTCACGCCGCTGGCGCACCTCGTAGACAGCCAGCAGCAGGGCCGCTGCCAGCAGGGGAATAATGAAATAGATGAGCCTGAACAGCAGCACGGCGGCAAAAACCATCTGCTCGTGAGATGTGTGGGTAAGGTGCAGGATAACCAGTTCAAACACGCCCACCCCGCCAGGAATGTGCGTCAGCACCACTGCCACCTGGGCCATGAGATAGCTTGGCAAAAAGTCGATGAAGCTGATGCCCATGTCGCCGGGCAAAAGCACGTACATGCAGGCAGCCGCGGCCACAATGTCAACGCCAGCCACCAGAGCCTGCGCAATGGCTATGCGTGGCGGCGGGAAGACGAATTCCTTGCCGAAAATATGCACAGGCTTGCGGATGAAGAAACAGAGGGCCAGATAGGAGCAGGCGATGGCAAAAAGAATCACGCCAAGAATGCGCACGTCTTTCAGGGGCATCCTGACCAGCAGCTCATCGGGGATGATGGGCGGCGCAACCATGAAGATCACCCCGCACAGCCCCAGCGCCCCTACCCAGAAGGTTACGGCCAGCATGAGCACAAGGCGCACAATATCCGTGAGCGAAAAACCCCATGCCGAATAAAACCGGTAGCGCACGCTGGTACCGCCCAAGAGGGCGCCAAAGTTGTAGCTCACGGCCTGTCCCACAAAGGACACAAGGCCAACGCGCGGCAAGGGCAGACTTTTGTGGATGGCTTTGAGGGCCAGCCAGTCATACCCCACCAGAATTATGTAGTTGATCACCATCAACCCGAGCGACAAGGCAATGCGCGCACTGGATATCTGGTTGAGACTTTCACGGATCTGGGCAACGCTGTAGCTTTTGAGCTTGTGATACAAAAGATATACCGCCAGCAGAAAAACGGCGGAGATCAATAAAGGCCCGAGATATCGTAAGTATTTTTTCATAATCTGCTATTGCTGAATTGCGGCTGATGCCCGGAGTGTTTTGAAAACATTTTTTTAGCATATACGCTGTGCCAGTACCGCGCAAGTGTCAACTGCATACCATTAACATCGTTATCTTACTTACAGGGCTGGAATTTTTTCTCAGGGCTTGACCGAAATCTGAGCAGAGGGTAATGTGGAAGCCGGGTAAGGGGTTTTTCCCTCCCGCCTTGGCCAGAGTGGTTTCGCTATATACGTTAGCTGCTCGGCGTGAATTTTTCGGCAAAATTCACGCCGCGAGATTGTCGCAAGGCCAGATATTTTGCCTCAAGGCGGCAACTCAAGCGCTCTAAACGCTCATGCGGGCACAGCTGAGTTTTGCCGGGCAGCCAGATTTTACTCGTAAAAAACATTTATTGGATAACGCATGCTCCGCTGCCTGGGCAGCGGCGCTTTTTTTGCGTTGTGAGGTTCGACATGACTAGCATCCCCATTTCCGTACAAGGCTACAAGGCACTGGAAGACGAACTGGCCCGCCTGAAGAGCGAGCGCCCGGCCATTATTCAGGCCATCAAGGAAGCCAGAGAAGAAGGCGACCTGCGCGAAAACGCCGGCTATGACGCCGCGCGCGAGCGTCAGGGCATGGCCGAAGCGCGCATCAAGTACATTGAATCGCGCATGGCCCTCTATCAGGTTATCGACCTCGATAAGCTTCGCGGCGACAAGGTCATTTTTGGCGCAACCGTTGAAATGGAAGACGTGGACAGCGGCGAAGCCAAGACCTACACCATTCTTGGACCCGATGAGGCCGACCCCACCAAGGGTTCCATCTCTTTTCTTTCGCCTGTGGGGCAAGCCCTGCTGGGCAGGGAAGTGGGCGATGAAGTTTCCGTGGATATTCCGCGCGGCCGCGTCACCTATGAAATCACCGGCATCAGCTTCAAGGGCAGCGAGGCCCTCAAGTAACCAGCGGGCCTGACGCGGACAACGTTGCGAACAGACTCCGCAACGTTTGGTTTGCAGCCATGACCTCGGCCCACCAGCGCGAACAACCAGCGTGCTGTTTACGCCGCAAGCCCCAAGGGCAGCGGCTGAAACCGCGCTTACGTCTCCACGGCGGGCGCCTGACAGTGCCGTGGTTTGAGCCGTGTGGAATACAAATCGCTCTGGATCAGATCAAATTGAAATGCTTCACATTTCAATTTGCCATTCAGCCGAAAAGTACTATGTTTGCCTGAATCCGCGCTATGTTACGGTGCGCCGCACTCTCGTGCAGCGTTAGGGCGTACACCCTTTTTCAAAGGCAAAATGCGCTAAAGAAAATTTTTCAGCTTCAGGGCCCAGCCCTGATCGGGAGCCGCGTACAACAGTGCATTACGCAGGCCGCTCCCGCGCACGATCCCGCCCCAGCGCGCGAGAAAACTCTCACGCGTCTGGGGCGTAATGCGTTGCCGCCCGGTCACATCTCCGGCGCAATCAACACCTACAAGCGCGGTTCCGGATTCCGCCGGAACGCGCCACTGCCCCCACGGACAGATCAGACTCTGCATTCCAGCTGCGGCCAGCCGTAACCCCAGATCGGCTCCAGCCCAGGGCCCCATGGCAGTATCAAAGCCCCCGTGCTCAAGAAAAACGGCGCGGCGCACGGCCATGGCCTGCTCCGGCGCGGCGAGCGTACGCCGTGTCAGCAAAAGCTGTCCCCAGCAGATGGACGAAAGCATATCTTTGTCAGCACCCCTGTGCAGGGCAAAAGGCAGGCCTGTCACATCCGGCATGAGCCCGGCATGCCAGAGGCCATTACCACGCCACAGGGTTCCGCCCACAGCGCCCGCAGTTTCCTGCAGGGTCAGTACGGCAAGCTGTTCGGGCAGGCTGCCCGGCAGGGGGGTCAAATGGGCATCAAGGAAAAACAGCACCTGACCTGAGGCGGCTCGTGCGGCCAGATTGCAGGCTGCGTGCCAGTTCCCTTCCTCCTTTCCCCCAGGCGGGGGCAGAAGACGCGCGTTCAAGGAAACTGTGGCGGGCATGGTTCTGAAAGCTTCTGCGGCCCCAGAGCTCAGGGGTTGGCAGAGAACTTCCAGATCAAGGGTACCTGCGAGTTTTTCCAGTTGTTCCCGCAGCACCGCCTGTACGGGACGACTGTCCACAGCGAGCAGAACAACGCTGCACCGCATGCGTGGATCAATCTCATGCCGCAGCACAAAAAAATTGTTGCGGATGGTGGGCACAGCCGTAGCCCGCAGCCCTCTTCTGCAAGCACTTTCATCAAGCGCGCGTCGCGTGGCTTCAAGAACATAAGGCTTGGCCCCCAAAGAACCACTGGCGCTCTGGGCGTGAACGCGCCAATGATAGAGAACCCGGGGAATATGGGCCACACACTCGGGCCGAAGATTTTCAGCCACCCGCAGGCTGAGGTCAAAATCCTGCGAGCCTTCAAATCCCACTCTCAGGCCGTTGACCTGACGCAGCCTTTCTGTGGCATAAACAGAAAAATGCCATACGGCACAGACCCAGGGGTCGAAATCCGCCTTGAGAATGGGCGTGCGCCGCGCGCCTCTGGCGTCCACCTTATCTTCATCGGAATATACCAGCACCAACTCAGGCTTTTGCCGCACAAGGGCCGCAACCTCCCTCAGCGCGTGCGAAGACAGCAGGTCGTCATGGTCCAGAAATCCCGTCCAGGGGGCGTCCACCAGTTCCAGGGCCGTATTGGATGCTCTGGAGATGTGCCCGTTCTGCTCCCGCACGGTCAGCCGCATTCGCCCTTCCTGCGCAGCATATTCCCGCAGCATTTCAGGAATTTCATAATTAGTTGACGCGTCGTCGGCCACGCAGAGCTGCCAGTGCGGGTATTCCTGAGCCAGCACTGAATCCAGGGCCGCACGCAGATGTTCTGGTCGGGGATTATAAACAGGCATCACCACGGCAACGGAAGGCCAGGTTCCTCCCACGTCCAGGTGGGCAATGTCCTCCAATGCCCGGCACGATTCTTCCGCCTTTTCTTTTTCTGCCAGTTCTGCCAATTCTACCAGTTCTATCCAGGCGTCAAAAGCGGCAGGACAATTGTCCAGCCCAATGTTGTATATTCCTTCAGCCAGTAAGGACTTCAATCCCGGTTGCAGGTCATGACGTCGAAAATCTTCTGCATGGGCCAGCCACTCCGCCGCGCCGGCCGCAAGCAGAGGCAGGCCGTCTTTTTTGGCGCAGCCCAGCAGCTTTTCAGCAGCAAAATGATACCAGGACAAAGTGGAAGGCAGACTGGAGGGAAGATCGCGGCAAAGCTGCACGGCAAAGGCGCGCTGCCGTGGCGGCAGAATATGGAGCAGAGACAGCAGGGTGCGGGGTTGCGGGTCGTGCCGCCAGCGCAGCCAGATCGCCAGAGCGGCATCTTCCCCATCCGGCGCGTTTTCGTCCATTGTTTCTGTGGACGGGTATGCCTGGCCCCACAACCAGTGTGAACAACGGTATTCCACACCGTCTGCCCGCGCAAGGGCCGCATGGTCAGGACGCAGCAAGTCATCCCTCAGGCGTTCACGCTGAAGCAGGCTGTTCCAGAGTCCACAGGCCTTCCACGCGTCAAAGTCATCGCTCAGAACAGCCACCGACGAAGGCTCGCTGCTGAAAGCCCGCAAGGGTTTATCCGGAACAGGGGCCGCCAGTTTCAGGCACAAATCCATGTGGGAAAGGCTGTCCAGCGCGGTATTGAAACCACCGGCTGTCAGAAAGTCTTCACGCCGCAGCAGCAGGGCCCCCGCGTGCCCCACCTGAAAGCGGCGACGCTTTCCGGCCAGGGGATGATCCAGGGGTAGCCCTTCATAAAGATACTGCAACTGGCCGAAATAGTCGGCCACGCAGCCCATATGGGCGATGCGCGCGCCCTGGCCCGGCTGGTCGCACTCAGGTGAGCAAGACGCGGCAGAAAAACTGAAAGCCTTTCGGCCATAGAGGAAGAGCGGATTCACCCCTGCAAGGTCGGGCTCTGCATCCAGCCTTTGCAGTAATGGCGGCAGGCTGCCGGGCGCAAGCAATACAGCTGACGAGAGAAACAGAAGATAGGGGGTTCGCGCCTGCTGCGCGGCGCGGTTGACTTCTTCCAGCAGATGTTCACCGGCCTGCGGGCTGTGGCAGCGAAAGGCGTGCAAGGCTCCACGGCGCACCAGATCACGCCCCGCCGCCAGGACGCGCTCGCGCTCACTTTCGTGGCAAAGCGCCACAAGGTTCTGCCCGCCCGCACCGGCCGCCTCAAGAGCGGCGCAGCACGCCTCCGGCAAAAACGGTGGGCATACCTGGAGCAAAATGGTCAGCCATGGCCTGTTTTCACACACTGCACTCATGGGGCCACCCTATAACAGAGCCTGATGCGGCGCAACGCGGCATGCCGCCAGACAAGGCCTTGCATGGGCCCGACCTTCTTGACCCTGTGCTGCAACTCTGCTCTACTGCCGCGAGGAATGCCATTGCACCGCCGGAGCCCAACCATGCCGCCGCTTGTTTCAGTGATCATCCCCGCCTACAACAGCCGCGCCCATGTGGCCCGCGCCCTGACCAGCCTTGAAAGACAGAGAGAAAAAAACCTTGAGGTGGAAGCCATTGTAGTGGATGACGGCTCCACGGACGGAACTGCAGATTTTGTGCGCTCCCATTTTCCCCTGGTGCGGTGCATCACGCAAGACCATGCCGGACAGACAGGAGCCCGCAATGGGGGTATTGATGCCGCCACAGGCGACTATATTGTATTTCTTGATGCGGACGACCTTCTGTGCCGGGGCTGCCTGCGTTCGGGGATCGAAGCCCTTGCCCGCGACGATGCGGACATCAGCGTGTGCCTGTGCCTCAACTATGTGGAAGGAAAGGACGAAGGGCACTTCTGGCCCCTGCGCTTCGCGCAATACCCTCTGCATCTGTGGCATTCCAATGTTTCACCTGTCCACACCTTCATGTGCAAGCGCGCCGTGTTCGCCAGCCTGCGATTCACCCCCCTTCCCGCCTGCGAGGACTGGTTTTTCTGGTTCCAATGCGGTCAGGCCGGTTTTCGCTTTACCTGTAATACAGAAGGCATGGCCGTATACATCCATAGGCGGGAAGGTCTTGCGCAAACCGTGGGCGGGCAGCGCACAGATATGCGCGTGCACCTTGCCATAGGCCGCCATTTGCGTCAGGCCGACGGCCTGCCCCCGGAAGGACTGTTCGCCGCCGCGGTGGCGCATCTTGCAGGAGTGCTCACCTGCGCCTCAAACCCGATGCAGCACCATGCCGACAATGTGCGCCAGTTGCTTGAGGAAGCCGAACTCACACTGGCGCTCGCCCTGGAGAGCAAAGACTCCGCCCACCAGCCGGGGGTGGCGGAACAGTGCCACATGCTTCAGGCCTGTGCCCTCGCCTGCGGCTTGTCCGATGAAACTACAGACCTGACACGGGGCATCCGCGCTCTCGGCCAGTGTATCTGCTCCGGCATAAATGATTTCACTGACGGCGAACAGTTGCACACCGCGTGGCGCGAAGCCTTTGCCCGTACGGCGGTGCCGCCCTCCACCATGGCGCAGACACTGCGCGCGCATTTTGAGCCAGCCGACCTCGTCATACCCGCACTCTGAGCCATGACGGCGGCTCGGGGCAACAAACCGTACTCCTTGCGTCACAGAAAGCTTGGCAGACCCCACATCTATTTGCTAGGCTTACGCCGCTTGGCCGATTTTCGGCCATATCCGCCAAGGCGCACGCAACTCAAGGCTTATTGCATGACACAGACACTGCCCCGTTCGCTCTATCTGCTGGCTGTACTGGCCTGCTATCTGTTGCTGATGCCCAATCCTGTCACGATTTTCATGGCTGCCTGCCTGTCTTGCCTGACCCTGCCGCAGTACCGCAGGCTTCGCCAAAAAGCGCGGGCCTGGCGCATGAAGCTGGAAAGAAACACGCCAGACTCCCGCAAACGCCGCACCCTGCTTTCCCTTTCGCACTCCGCGCCACTTTACGCATATATCAGTATGCTGGTGGCATCGCTTGTGGTGCCTGTGGCCGTGCTGGTGCTTCTGGTGTCGCCTCAGGCGGCGGCCGGGTTCACGCGCCTGCGTGAACTGCAGGCCAACAACTTTCAGTTGCCGCTGGAATGGGTGGCCTACATACAGGACTGGCGGCAAAGCCTGACGGAACACCCCAGCCTGGAACGCGTTTTCAACGACCTGCTTCTGAAACTGGACAATTTTTTTGACAGCGCCATGAGCGTACTGCTGTCGCGCGGCGTGGATTTTCTGGGCGGCACCATGACCGTGCTCTGGACCAGCTTTCTTTTCATAAGCCTGACGGTGATCTTCACGGCCTATTCCCGCCACATCCGCAAAATTACCGGCAGGATATTCCACATTTCCCAGCCCTTGCTCCGGCGTTTTATCGCAGCCATCCACAAAGCTTTGCGCGGCATCATGCTTGGCATCGTTCTGGTGGCTCTTGCCCAGGGGCTTATGTGCGGCATCGCCTTTGCCGTGGCTGGCGTCAATCAGCCCGCGTTCTGGGGATTGCTTGCCACCCTTGTGGCTCCCATACCCATGGTGGGCACAGCCCTGGTGTGGGTTCCCCTTTGCATTTCACTCTGGTTCACAGGCAAGACCATGGCTGCTGTCGGCCTGGCGCTGTGGGGCTTACTGGCTGTTGCTGGCGTGGACAACGTGCTGCGCCCGCTGTTTTTGCGCCAGGGCATCAAGGCCCCGTTCTTTGTACTGATTATCTCCATTCTCTGCGGACTTTCCAGCTTTGGCCCGGTAGGACTTATCGTCGGCCCTGTTCTGCTGGCTTTTGCCATGCAGGCGGTGGAGGAAGCCAACCGCGCGTACAGGTATAATGTTTAAAACAGATTATTGCGCCATCCCCCCGGTTGCCGCCACGCTTCACCGGGGCATCAGGCATGTTGCAGACGACGAAGGGCACGGCTCCGCCACGCAGCGCCGCAGCCTCATACACATGACCAGCGCGTTTCTGGTCTGCTTGATCCTGCTCTGCGCCCTGCCCTGCCGATCTTTGGCGGCCATGCCCGTCCGATCCGCCATACTTATCAATATGGACACGGGCGCGGTGCTCTATGCCAAGAATGCGGATATGGCCATACCGCCGGCGTCACTCACCAAGGTCATGAGCATGTTTCTTGCCATGGATCAGATACGGGCCGGAAAAATCAAGGTTGAGGAAAAAATCAGGATTACGCCCGAGATAGCCTCTGTTGGCGGTTCATCCATGTATTTGCGCGCAGGCGAACGGGTGCCTCTGTCGCAGCTACTTACCGGCATGGCCGTTGTTTCGGGCAATGACGCGGCCACGGCTGTGAGCCGCCGTGTGGGCGGCAATGAGCGCCAGTTTGTCCGGGCCATGAACCAGAAGGCCAAGGCCGTCGGCATGCAGCGCACCACATTCAAAAATCCCACAGGTCTGCCGGCCGCCGGGCAAAAAACCACGGCCAGGGACATGTCCACCCTGGCGCGCGCCTATCTTCGCGCGCATCCCTCGGCCCTGCGCTATCACAACGTGCCCCTGTTCACCTATCGCGGCAGAATGACGCGCAATACCAACGCCTTGCTGGGGCAGGTTCCGGGCGTCAACGGACTCAAAACCGGATGGACCGTGGCCTCGGGCTACAATCTTATCGTAACGGCCCAAAGGGGAAAAACCCGCATGCTGGCCGTGGTTATGGGCGGCACCAGCAGGGTGGGGCGCGACAACGCGGCGCGCAGGCTCATTGAGGCCGGATTCCGGTATCCCACGTCCCCCAAAAAGGTGCAGCAGATCTTCGCGGGCAAAAGAAAGCGCTGACGCGGGTTCGGCATCACCATAAAAGGCGGCGGAATTTCTTCCGCCGCCTTTATTGTATGTAGAGCAGTTTACGAATGAAATGGGCTAACTGCTCTGCAAGGCTTTTCAGGAAAATCCTTGTTACGAAATGCGAGCAGGCGGGCTTTTGCCTGCCGTAAGCGAGCATTTCAAGGTCAGATGCTCCAGCGTTACGCCTGTTCCAGAGCCTGCCCAAGGTCGGCGAGGATGTCGTCCACATGCTCAAGCCCCACAGACAGACGGATGGTGCCGGGGGCTATGCCGGCATCGCGCAACTGCTCGTCGGTCAGCTGCCGGTGCGTGGAACTGGCCGGATGCAGAACGCAGGAACGGATGTCCGCCACGTGCACCTCAAGAGAAATCATCTTCAGACTGTCGATAAAACGCGCGCCGGCATCCCGCCCGCCCTTGAGCGCAAAAGAAATGACGCCGCTGCATCCTTCGGGCAGATACTTGTCGGCCAGCGCCTTGTTGGCATTGCCCGGCAGGCGCGGATAACTGACGGATTCTACCTTGTCGTGCCCCTGAAGAAAGACGGCCACCTTTTCGGCATTGCGACAGTGCTTTTCCATGCGTAGCGGCAGGGTTTCAAGCCCCTGATTGATGTAAAAAGCGCCCTGCGGGCTTTGGCAGCAGCCCATGTCGCGCATGAGCTGCACCCGGGCCTTGACGATATAGGCCGCTTTGCCGAAGGTCTTGGTATACACAAGCCCGTGATATGAGGGGTCTGGCTCGATAAATTCGGGGAATTTGCCGCTCGTCCAGTCGAAATTGCCGCTGTCCACGATAACGCCGCCCATCTGCAGGGCATGCCCATCCATATATTTTGTGGTGGAATGCACAACAATGTCCGCGCCGTATTCAAAGGGACGGCACAAAATGGGCGTGGCAAAGGTGTTGTCGATGATCAATGGCAGGCGATGGCGGTGCGCCAGCCGCGCGAAGCGCTCGATGTCCAGCACGTCCATGGACGGATTGGTCAGTGTTTCGCCAAAAACCGCACGGGTATTGGGCCGAAAAGCCTTTTCAAGCTCCTCATCCGAGGCGTTCTGGTCTACAAAGGTAACTTCGATGCCCAGTTTTTTCAGCGTGACGGCAAAAAGATTGAAGGTGCCCCCGTATATGCTGGACGCGCTGACCACATGGTCGCCGCTTTGCGCGATATTGAGCAGGGAGAGCATGCTGGCGGCCTGGCCGGACGAAGTACACAGCGCGCCTACCCCGCCTTCAAGAGCCGCGATTTTGCGTTCCACCGCGTCCACGGTGGGGTTGCCAAGACGGGTGTAAAAAAAGCCTGCGTCCTCAAGATCAAAAAGTCTCGCAACAGCCGCTGTGGATTCGTATCTGAATGTGGTGCTCTGTGCTATGGGCACAACGCGGGGTTCGCCGTTTTTGGGCTCGTATCCGGCGTGCAGACAAAGGGATTCCGTTTTCATGCCATCCTCGAAGTATGCGGTGGTAAGGAAATTGTTTTTACCCGGGGCCAAAGCCGCGCGGTTTTGAAAAATAGCGCAAGCCCTTGCTGGTGGCAACCGCACTTTTTGCAGGGCCGCTACGCAATTTATCTATAGAGCTTAGCTTTGAAACGTGAAGCATTTCAAAGTTGTCATTCAGCCGAAAAATACGATTTGCGGTAGCCGTTAGCGGGTCTTTATCCGTAGCTTCCTTCGTCGCAACGGCTAAAGCTCGGCTGAATCCACGCCACGTTGTGGCGCGCTGCACTTTCGCGCAGCGTCAGAGCATTTGCACTTTTTCAAAGTTGAAATGCTCTAGAACCAACAATTGTCTGTTCTACTGTATACAATATCTGTTGCAACATACGCGCATGGGCTATTTTTTTATTGGCATGCACCGTTACGGGCATCTGCCCGCAAGCGCTTTCAGGCTGCGGCATGAACGAAAATCCTGCCAGATTTCGCATGGGTGTCGCATGGTTCATACGCACGCAAAAAACCACAACCCTATTGACCGCGCACAGGTTACGGCGTATAATTTTTTGCAAATGACGGCCAGTTGATTGTGCGAAAACATGAGGGGCATGAATGTCGCACGTGCCAAGGTCAACGGCCCTCCCGCATCAAGTTTGTTCTTGAATTATGCACTGACAGCGCCGCCGGGCGCACGGCCCTGAGCCGGACGTTGCTACGCCGCTGTCCTGACACGGAACGGCGTGATTTTTTTCGCGCCGCACAGCAGGCCCCGGTGGCAGGGGGACTGCGCCGCAGTTGTTCATTCACTCTTGCCAGGAGGCTATTATGCGTATTGCCGTGGGTCTGGGCAAAGAAGGCGGAGAAGAGCGTTTGGAGCGTTTGGAGCGCCAGGGCATCAGCCGCCGCGATTTCATGAAATTCTGCACAGCGGTGGCCGTAGCCATGGGCATGGGCCCGGCTTTCGCCTCCGAGGTGGCAGCCGCTCTTACCGGGCGTCGCCCCTCTGTGGTCTATCTGCATGGCGCAGAATGCACGGGCTGTTCTGAAGCGCTGCTGCGCACCTATCAACCCTTCATCGATACCCTCATTCTCGACACCATTTCTCTCGACTACCACGAAACCATTATGGCCGCCGCCGGTGAAGCCGCTGAAGAAGCGCTTCATGCCGCCGTCAACAGCCCCGAAGGTTTTGTCTGTCTTGTCGAAGGGGCCATTCCCACTGGCATGGACGGCAAGTACGGCTACATTGCCGGCCACACCATGTATGACATCTGCAAGGACATTCTGCCCAAGGCCAAGGCCGTGGTCAGCGTGGGCACCTGTGCCTGCTACGGCGGCATTCAGGCCGCCAAGCCCAATCCCACCAGCGCCAAGGGCGTCAACGACTGCTATGGCAACATTGGCATCAAAGCCATCAACGTGCCTGGCTGCCCCCCCAACCCCATCAATATGGTTGGAGCCCTCGTGGCCTTCCTGAAGGGCCAGAAGATCGAGCTTGACGAAGTGGGCCGCCCCGTCATGTTCTACGGCCAGACCGTGCATGACCTTTGCGAGCGCCGCAAACATTTCGACGCTGGCGAATTTGCGCCTTCCTTCAACTCTGAAGAAGCGCGCAAGGGCTGGTGCCTGTATGATGTGGGCTGCAAAGGACCGGAGACCTACAACAACTGTCCCAAGGTTCTTTTCAACGAGACCAACTGGCCTGTTGGTGCTGGGCACCCCTGCATTGGTTGCAGTGAGCCCAATTTCTGGGACGATATGACGCCGTTCTACCAGAACTAAGGGGATAAAAAATGAGCCAAGTCACCAAAACGCCCCAGAGCAACTTCACTGGCCCCATTGTTGTGGACCCGTTGACCCGTATCGAAGGGCATCTGCGCATTGAAGTTGAAGTTGAAGGCGGTAAGATCAAGGAAGCCCGCAGCAGCGCCACCCTTTTCCGCGGTCTTGAAACCATCCTCAAGGGACGCGATCCGCGCGACGCCCAGCACTTCACACAGCGCACCTGTGGCGTCTGTACCTACACCCACGCCCTTGCTTCCACGCGCTGCCTTGAAGACGCCATCAACAAGCCCATTCCGGCCAACGCCACCTATATCCGCAACCTCGTGCTTGCCAACCAGTTCATGCATGACCATCTGGTGCATTTCTATCACCTGCACGCCCTGGACTTTGTGGATGTAACCAACGCCCTTCAGGCCGACCCGGCCAAGGCCGCCAAACTGGCTTCTTCCATTTCGCCCCGCAAGGCCACTGCTGAAGACTTTGCCGCCGTGCAGGCCAAACTGAAGACCTTCGTGAACAGCGGCCAGCTCGGCCCCTTCACCAACGCCTACTTCCTTGGCGGGCATCAGGGCTATTACATGGACCCCGAAGCCAACCTCGTATGCACGGCCCACTATCTGCAGGCCCTGCGCGCGCAGGTTGAAGTGGCCAAGGGCATGGCCGTTTTCGGCGCCAAAAACCCGCACACCCAGTTCACTGTGGCTGGCGGCGTGACCTGCTACGATGCCCTGACCCCCAAACGCATCAAGGAATTCCGCGACATTTACGCCAAGTCCCGCGCGTTCATTGAAGAAGTGTACATTCCCGACCTGCTGCTTGTGGCCAGTTACTACAAGGATTGGGCCGGCATCGGCGGCACCAGCAACTTCATGGCTTTCGGCGAATTCCCCGCTGTCGGCGGCGAACGCGACCTCAACAGCCGCTGGTACAAGCCCGGCGTCATCTATGACCGCAAGGTCGGTTCCGTCCAGCCCTTTGATCCCAACAAGATCAACGAGCAGCTCAAGCACAGCTGGTACGAAGGCCAGACCCGCGCGCCCTATGAAGGCGAGACCAATCCGCACTTCACCTTTATGGGCGACAAGGACAAGTACTCCTGGAACAAGGCCCCGCGCTACGACAACCATGCCGTGGAAACCGGCCCCCTTGCCCAGATGCTCGTGGCGTATGGTCACAATCACAAGACCATCAAGCCCACCATTGATGCCGTACTTGCCAAGCTGAACGTGGGCCCCGAAGCCCTGTTCTCCACCCTTGGCCGTACTGCCGCCCGCGGTATCCAGACCCTGGTTATCGCCCAGCAGATGGAAAACTGGCTCAACGAGTATGAAAACAACATCGGCAAGGACAAGCAGATCGTTGAAGACTACGCCGTGCCGGTCTCCGGTCGTGGCGTGGGCTTTGTGGACGCCCCCCGTGGCGGTCTGTCGCATTGGATGACCATCAAGGACAGCAAGATCGACAACTTCCAGCTTGTGGTGCCCACCACATGGAACCTGGGACCGCGGGATGACAAGGACGTGCCCAGCGCCGCCGAAACAGCCCTTGTGGGAACGCCTGTGGCCGACCCCAAGCGCCCGGTGGAAATTCTGCGCACCATCCACTCCTTCGACCCCTGCATCGCCTGCTCGGTGCATGTCATTGACGGCGAAACCAACGAAGTCAATGAATTCAAAGTACTGTAAGATACGATAATCATGACGTAAAAGGGCGGGGGCCAAATCCCCCGCCCTTTTTCTCTTCAAGCAAACGAGCTGACACATGAGCGAGCAGAACGTGCTTATCCTTGGGGTAGGCAATATCCTGTTGACCGACGAAGGCTTCGGCGTACGCGCCGTGGAATATCTTGAAGCGCACTATCGCTGGCCCGACAACGTGACCCTTATGGATGGCGGCACGCAGGGGCTCATGCTCATGAGCGAGCTGATGGACTGCGATTTTCTGGTTGTGCTGGATGTCGTGCTCGGCCCCAAGAAGCCAGGCACCATCTACAGGCTTGAAGGCGAAAATTTGCGGCAAAGCCTGAGCTTCAGGGATTCAATGCACCAGACCGACCTGCTGGACACCCTTGCGACCTGCGAACTGGCGGGCCATCGCCCCAACGCTGTGGTTTTCGGCATACAACCTCTCGACTACAAAAGTATGGACTTGAACCTCACTGCCGAAATTCAGGCCAAGCTGCCGGAATTCTGTGAGAAGGTGGTAGCAGAGTTAGCGCTTCAGGGCATCAGCGCTGAAAAAATCTGACGGCAAACCAATTTTTACAAGAAAGCCCGGATCGGCGACACTGTGCTGATCCGGGCTTTTATTCATAGAAACTGCATTTCTTCCAGCCTAGACCAGATTAACTTTGAGAATGGACATTCTCAAAGTTTAAGACACGCATGCTTCGGCGCTTAACAGCGCAAATAAATTGCGCTTACGCCTTCGCTGCGGGCGCCTGCTCACGCAGTCGCCAGAGCAATTTCAAAGTGAAAATGCTCTAGTGTGCTGATCTGCCTGCGCAGTTTCTGAATCCAGTTTTCCCTACCCCTGCTCTTCCGGCGGCAAACACTCTTCGCTGAACAGTGCAAACCCCGCTTCGCGCAACTGCGCGGCCCATATTCCGTCCCCTTCACACAGACATTTGCTGAAGGTGCCGTCATAAACCTGCCCATACCCACAGGAAGGCGAACGATTTTTCAGTATGGCGGCAGTACAGCCATGTTGCCTGGCAAGCTCGGTAGCCGCCTGTGCTCCAAGCCGGAAGAACCGGGTCACATCATGCCCGTCCCTGGTCATAACCTTGCCGTGCACAATTTCGCTCGGCCTACGGGGCGTGGGCAATCCACCAAGGCATTCCGGGCAGGCCGGAACCGCCCTGCCCTCCGCCACCATTTGCAGAACCGCATTACACGTGTTGGCACGGCCATCATACCGGCAGGCTATACCAGCAAGGCAGGCGCTGACGATAAAGCGTGGCCGCGTCATTCCGGCGTGTTCTCCGGCAGGAGCGCAGCTTCCCACATTTCCTGATAATACACGCAGGTGCCGGGGTTCCAGGCCGTGGCCGTGGCATGGTCGTAACTTTCAGTGATGGGCCAGTCAGTATGCGGGGCCAGTGCTTGTTCAAAGGAAGGCGCTTCAACCACAGCTTCATATTCGAGATTAAGCGTGTAGTTGGGCCCCTTCATAAAGCGCAGATGGTAGCGCGGCATAGCAGATCCTCATTAACGCGAACACCGGGAAGAGCAGGCTCTTCCCGGTGTGTTATGTATTACGCGACGGCAGTGCCTAGTGCGTGGTCATTACAAACTTGCTGACGAGGAACAGGGCCACCAGCAGAAAGATGCCAAGACCCACGCCGCCCTTGATGAGCTTCATTTCCACGGGGTCCAGGGGTTCATACTCCATTTTTTCAATTTCTTCATGGAGTTTTACTTCATTGCTATTTTCCATATCTCACTCCGTATATGCTAGCCGCCGATAACAGGCGGGGTCATGCCGTGGAAGAAGGCGTAGGAAATGAACAGGCCCACCCAGATGATGAAGCCGAACAGGCACACCACATACACAACAGCCAGACGACCGATGCCTTCTTCACGCAGCTTGCGGAAGTTGGACACAACACCAATGGTGAAGAAGGTCATGAGGAAGAACAGTACACGGAATCCGTTGATGGTGCCGGACAGGCTCTTGCCGAGCTTGTGCAGTTCGGGCGAGGACAGGCACATGAGCAGCAGGATCAGGAAGGTGGCGATGTACCCCAGCACGAAGCGGGGGAAGCGGTCCATAACATCGCCCCAGGTCATGGTGCGTTCACCACGGGTCTTGTCGAACTTGGCCGTCCACACGTAAGCGAGCACCAGAGCCCACACGCCGATGAACACGTCAATGAAGATTTTGACGGTGGTGGTAACCATCACGATCCAGCCCGGTTCCCAGTTGATGCCCTGACCGGCCATCTTGGCGAGAATGAGGGATTCGGTGATGGCGCCGCTGGCAATGGCGCCGCCGTCAGACTTGACGGCAAGGCCCATCCAGGCGCCAGCCACCAGGGGCTCGCTGGAAAGGAAGTGCTGCGCCACAAAGGGCAGCACGAGCATTTCGATGCAGGTGAACACCACAACCAGCGAGGAAACCATGATGGGCACCACAGGCCGAGCGCGGATGGCGCCGCCCGTGGCGATGGCAGCGGAAACGCCGCAGATGGAGATGCCGGAGGCAAGAGGAGCGGCCCATTCTTTATTGAACTTGAAGTACCTGCGGGCAACGTAGTAAACGACGCACCAGTAAAGCAGATACGCTTCAACAATGGCGCAGAGACCGCGGAAAATGATGTGACCGGCAAAACCGGCGGCATCGGCGGCTTTCACGCCCAGTTCGGCGCCCATGATGACGATGGCGATTTTAACAAAAAGTTCGGGGCGGCAGGCTTCGCGCAGGCTCTCGGCAAACTTGGGGGTAATGTTGCCCACAAGAATACCCACGACAAGAGCCACGATAAGGCCTGCCTCAGTGCTGAGGCCCAGCGCCCAGGGAATGCCCTGCTTGGCCAGCTGCGTGGGGTTGGCCGCAATGTAGGCATTGGCCCCGAGCGTGTAGCAAGCAATGGCAATAAAGAAGATGATGGTGAAGCCACGCACGAAGTTGGCCACATTGCCCTTGATAAGCTTGATGCCCATAGCCATCAGGGCGGTAATGACCGCATAGCTTACCAGCAGCGAGGCCCAACCGGGCAGCCACTTCCAGGTTGCCGCTTTCCAGGCGTTAAGCGGGTTGTCGACCCACATGCCAACGCCCACGACCCAGCCCATAATGTCCAGGCCAACCATTTTTCCGAGCGCTAAAACGAAGACGAGGCAGCCTATAAGCAGAGCTACTTTATCCTCGTTAAATGCTGCCTTTGGTGATGCCATACCCATAGTCCTCCATGCGAATGATGCAAGTAATCACTGACACACCTTCCCCACCAATGCCTAATGCCCTTTTGCGCGCTTGTACCAACTGGCACTATTGCGCAAAAAAGGCAAAATTTGCCGCAGCATCAGATGAGGAATACCAATACCAAAGGGTGTCGCTTTACAAAGAATTGGCGACACCCTGCGTAAAATTACCCGTCTGATCAAGATTGTCAAGTACAAGTTCAAAGTTTAACAATACGTACTTATAACCGAATCGCCTTGCGTTTCTACCTGCCACAACTGCCATTTTTGTGGGAGAAACTGTGTATTTTACAAAATTTAAACAACTATCCAATTCATTTGAGGCATAAAAAATCCGAACAAATATCACAAAATTGCGCCCTACGCGCAAAAAAGGACATGCGACATTGGAACAGATCAGATAATACCAGACCTGTCCATTTTACCGGGCCGTTCATGATAACAACCGTCGCACGTTATTATAACACAGCGACGAGCCCGTGAAACTTGCCCCTGCTGACAGAGGGTTGCACGAAGCAAGTTCTGTCGCTACCCATCCTGCCCTGCTCCGCATATCCGATTATGATACATACCGACACAGGCAGGCAGCCCATTCCCGGTCACAGCCTGGCCCCACGTTGGCGTGAATGCTCCGACACATTGCGCATCGCCACAGCGAATCTTCCCAGAGCTCCTGCGACGGCGATGCCCCCTCCTCCATTCTGACCTGGCGTGTCCATTATGGCTGGCTGTTGCGGCCATGGCCTTTCGCAGGCGACACCGCCACGCCCGCATGCCAGGACGCACGGCGTAACGTGTCGAACCCAAGTGCCACGCGCGCCTGGATGCACGGCATGCGAAGCAGCCATGGCGCTGGTTGGCTCCAAAGTCCGCGCGCACGTCTGGATGTCCGGCTTTCTGTTGTCCGGTCTGCGCACCACCATACCCGGCCTTGGCCACACCTGATGTACGGGCCGGGCATGCTCCAGCAAAGACCCCGCCCCGTGAGGCCTTGGCTTCTACAGCCATGTCGCGTGACTGCGCTGAAAAATGTTGTTACCGCAACGGCCGCAATTTGCCCGTTTGCCGTGCCATTACCCGCTCCAGAGCGTCAAAATTTTCGCACCGCAGGGCGGAAAAAAATTCCCAGGGGCAAATCAGACATACAACATGCTGATATAAAAAAATATTTTTTTGTGGCACACAGATTGCAAAATGCCCAGCAGCTTAGCAACCACCAGGAGGTGCCCCATGTCTTTGGTTATTAACCACAACATGATGGCCGCAAACACGGCCAGAAATTTGAATGCTCACTATTCCCAGTTGAGCAAGTCGGTACAGCGCCTTTCAACAGGTTTGCGCGTCAACAGCGCTGCGGACGACGCCGCAGGTCTGGCTATTCGCGAACTGCAGCGGGCCGACATCGCCACCTTGCAACAGGGCGCGCGCAACGCCAACGACGCCATATCAATGATTCAGACCGCCGACGGTGCTCTGGGCGTTATTGACGAAAAGCTCACCCGTATGAAGGAACTGGCCGAACAGGCGGCCACGGGCACGTACGATTCCACCCAGCGCCTGATGATCGAATCCGAATATCAGGCCATGGCCTCGGAAATCACCCGTATCGCCAATGCCACTGACTTTAACGGCATACATCTGCTCAACGGCTCTCTGTCCGGCGACACTCATGACGGCAGCGGCATGACGGCCACGGGCAAGATGAAGATCCACTTTGGCACGGGCAACGACTCGGCCGAAGACTATTACTACATCAAGATCGGCACCAGCACGGCATCGGCCCTTGGCGTCGGCAACCAGGCCCTTGACGAAAACGGTAACCTGCGCAATGGCGGCACCGTCTCCACGCAGCAGGCCGCACAGCGGGCTTTGGAAGCCATCACCGACGCCATTGTTTCCAAGGATAAGATCCGCGCGCATCTGGGCGCCATGCAGAACCGCCTGGAAAATACCATTACCAACCTGAATACTCAGGCGGAAAATCTGCAGGCTGCCGAATCGCGCATTTCGGATGTGGACGTCGCCACGGAAATGACGCAGTTTGTGCGCAATCAGATCCTGAGCCAGTCTGCGGTGGCCATGCTCTCGCAGGCGAACTCGCTGCCACAGATGGCCATGAAGCTCATCGGCGGCTAGGTCATCGTGCTGTAGGTTGTGGAAGACCAAAGATATGAGAGGTCCGGGGGCCGTGCTCCCGGACCGGGCCAAACAACTGGCGCTTCCGCCAAATCACTGTTTTTGCCCACACAGCCGTCGCAGGGCTTATTCCGTGTGTCCGAGCGTTTCCAACGCGTCGCGCGCTGCTTGCTGTTCAGCTTTTTTGCAGCTGCTGCCGCTTGCCACAAACTGGTTGCCGTCAGGCAGACGAAGAGAAACTTCAAAAACCTTGGAGTGCTCGGGGCCGTGACTGGCCAAGCGCGTATAGAGCGGCGCCTGGCCAAAACGCTGCTGCGAGGCTTCCTGTAGCCGGGTTTTATAGTCTTTTGAGGCTTTTCCGTCCCCGGCCCTGTCGGGCCACTGCACGGCGAATATACGCGCCACGGCTTTTTGGGCAGCCTCAAAGCCGCCATCTTCATAAACAGCCGCCAATACAGCCTCCAGCGCATCGCTGAGCACGGCATCGCGCTTGCGGCCTCCCTGATTTTCTTCTCCTCTGCCCAGCTTGAGGAGGACATCAAGGCCAAGATCGCGCGCTCTTTCAGCAAGGCTCACGGCGCTCACAAGGTTTGAACGCATCTTGGTGAGCTCGCCTTCACGCGCGGTGGGAAAACGCTTGTAGAGCTCCCACGAGACGCAAAGTTCAAGCACGGCATCGCCGAGAAATTCCTGCCGCTCATTGTGCTCCTGACCACAAGCGCACTCATTGGCCCACGAACTGTGCGTCAGGGCCAGTTCCAGCAATTCCCGCCGGGCAAAACTGTGCCCAAGCCGCTTTTTGACAAGTTCAAAAGCCGTATCCGAAGTTCTTTCTGGTGTAACGTCAAAATTCTGCATGGCGTTATTTTAGCGTTTTCGGCGGCCAAGGCAACAGAAAATGCCTTGACATGCGCTGCTCCAGTGCCTACCTAAAGCCATTAACACTCAGGAGCAAAGCATGGCTTATGATATTCGTTTAATGAAGCTGGTAACGGGCGAACTTGTCATTGGCAAGTACGATGCCGAAAAAGATTGCCTCAATGATGTGGCCGCCATCCAGAGCATTCCCACGCAACAGGGCGTGCAAATGATGATGCTGCCTTACGGATACCCCTTTGAACCCGAGTTCAGCGGCAGCCTTGACGGCAAAAATTTCCTCTACCGCTACGCCAGCACCCCCAAGGAACTTCAGGACAAGTACATCGAAGCCTGCACCAACCTCACCGTGGCTGGCGGCCTGGGCAGGATGCAGTTCAGCTCCGATCCTCTCGGTGGTTCAGGCAGCGGCCTGATCAAGTAGTCCGTTTCCTGTTCTGGCTTTTTTCAAGGGCGGCGCGCAAGGCCGCCCTTTTCGCACCCTCCGCCTTTTGCCCCCATAAGGAAGACCATGCGTTCCCTGCTGCCGCTTTTGCCCAAACCCAGCCGCTATGCCGGCATTGAAGACAACGTCTGCCGAAAAGACCCCCGGAACGTGCGCCTGCGTGTGGCCCTGGCCTTTCCTGATACCTATGACGTCGGCATGTCCTATCTGGGGCAAAAGATTCTGTACAATATCGTCAACAGCCGCCCGCACTGGTGGGCTGAACGGGTTATGGCTCCCGAGCGCGAAGCAGGTGATATCCTGCGCGCCCACCATACGCCACTGGCCACGCTGGAATCAGACACCCCGCTGGGCCAGACCCATTGCCTGAGCTTTTCCATCACGCATGAACTTTGTTATACCAACGTCCTCTACATGCTTGATCTGGCTGGCATTCCCCTGCGCACGGCTGACCGGCCGCAGGATCTTACGGCCTGCCCCCTTGTCATTGCCGGGGGCGGCGCGCTGCTCAGCGCGGAGCCGCTGACGCCCTTTATTGACGTCATGGTGCTGGGCGATGGCGAAGAAAGCCTGCCTGACGTTCTGGAACTGCTTGAAAAAGCGCTGGATTCCGGCTGGACTCGTGAACGTCTGCTGCTCGAGGCCCGGCATATTCCCGGCGTATACGTGCCCTCTCTCTTCACGGCCCGGCCTGAAGCGCCGACCGCCCCGCCCGTGCCCCTGATGGCCGACTATACGCGGCCAGCCCGCCGCATCGTGGCGGACATCAACAACACCCCCTATCCCGCCAAACAGGTGGTACCTGTGGGGGCCGTACATAACAGGCTGTCACTGGAAATCGCGCGCGGCTGTACGCGCGGCTGCCGCTTTTGCCACGCGGGCATGGTCTACCGCCCGGTGCGCGAGCGTTCGCTGGAAACCATCCAGACCCTGATGGACGATTGCCTCAGTGAAACCGGCTTTGACGAAATTTCTTTTCTGTCGCTCAGCACAGGCGATTTTTCAGCCCTGAAGACCCTGTGCTTCAGCGCGCTGGACCGTTGCGCCCGTGAACAGATCGGCCTTTCCCTGCCTTCGTTGCGGGTGGGCTCCATTGACGACGAAATCATCGAGCGCATGGCCGACCTGCGCCGTACCGGCTGCACCCTGGCCCCGGAGGCCGGCAGCCAGCGACTGCGTGACGTCATCAACAAGGGCGTGACTGAAGAAGACCTGCTGTTGCATGCCCAGAAGCTGCTTGAGCATGGCTGGCGGCAGGTAAAGCTCTATTTCATGATCGGCCTTCCGACCGAAACGGACGAAGATCTGGCCGCCATAACCGAAACGTGCCTCAAGGTGCGTGACGCCGCAGGACGCGGCAGCCCGCGCCTGCAAGTCACGGCGGCCCTTTCACCCTTTGTGCCAAAGCCCTTTACGCCGTTTCAGTGGGTGCCCCAGATCAGCCAGGAAGAGATCCAGCGGCGTGTCCATTTGGTGCGACAGCAGTTCAAGGGGCAAAAATTCCTTAAACTGCGCTGGCACGAACCCGCCATGAGCCATCTGGAAGGCATTTTGTCCCGCGCGGACCGCCGCATGGCCGATGTGGTGGAAAAGGCCTACCGCAAGGGTTCCATCTTCACCAGCTGGATGGAGCACTTTGCGCTTGCTCCCTGGCTGGAAGCGCTGGAAGAATGCGGCTTGAGCGCGCAGGAATGCACGGGTGAACGCCAGCCGGGCAGCCCCCTGCCCTGGGGACATCTTGAGGCGGGCATTTCCGAAGAATTTTTGCTGCGTGAATGGCAACGCGCTCTTGGGGAAAAAGTTACCGATGACTGCCGCTACGGGGCCTGCCGCCAGTGCGGGGCCTGTGACACCAAGGCCGGGCCGTCGCGCATGCCGCACACGCCTTCGCCCAACTGTGTCGCTCCTCTGGACGAGGCATCATGTGATGCGGCCCCCCAGAACGAGGCCCCTCTAAACGAAGCTCCGGCGGGCGCACAAACCAGCGCTGACACTGACTGCGGTTCCCTTGCGCACAACGCGCAAAAAAATTCCGCGTCTGCCGGCGCCCGGCACGACACGCCCCTGCCGGACAGCCATCAGCACCGCAACAGGCTCATTTTTTCGCAGCGCGACCAGCGCGCCCATCAGCCCAGCCGGGACGAAGAGGGCCGCCTTGTGTGCCGACCGCCCGCCAGCCGCCCCCCAAAAATAACCGCGGAACTGACAGTCAAGGCGGCGCAATACCGGATATGGCACAGCAAGGCTGGCGGCTGCGCCTACCTGAGCCAACTGGAGCTGCAAGCCGTTCTTGACCGCGCCCTGCGCCGGGCAGGTCTGCCCATGGCTTTTTCTCAGGGTTTTCATCCCATGCCGCTCATGTCCTTTGGACGGGCCCTGCCGGTTGGCGTGGAAAGCCGGGCGGAATGGTTTGCCCTGACCCTGCACAAAATTCTTCCGCCGCAGGAAGTTGCCGACCGCCTGAACCCTCTTCTGCCGCCCGGCATGGAAATCCTGCGTGTTGAATACGTGGACAAAAGCCACCGCACCGAACAGGCCATAGCCGAGGCTTTTTGCCTGTCCCTGCCAACCCCCGAAGAATACGGGCAGGTTGTCCGGTGCTTTGAAGACTTTGCCGCATTGCCTGAACTGAATTTTACGCGCGACACAAAAAAAGGCCCCCGCACCGCCAATATCAGGGCAATGTTGCGGCAGTGGGAAACCCCTGCGCCAGAGCAGCAGGAAAATGCCATTGAGTCCGTGACATTTGTAGCTGACTGGAGTAGTGGTTATCTGTCGCCCCTGCTTTTCGTCATGGCT
This sequence comes from Desulfovibrio simplex, assembly GCF_055387835.1. Lineage (NCBI taxonomy): Bacteria > Pseudomonadati > Thermodesulfobacteriota > Desulfovibrionia > Desulfovibrionales > Desulfovibrionaceae > Desulfovibrio > Desulfovibrio simplex. Next base: position 861,609 of record NZ_AP042377.1, on the reverse strand, counting down.
ATATTGCAGCCCATGGGAATGCCTGATACCTTGCGCCCCAGGCTGAAGCTGGTAAAAACTGCGCAAATATTCGCTGACGAAAAACTGTATCCGTAGGAACGGCCCCTCCAAGGGGATGCAACGTCCGCTGGCTACCATTGTGTCGGCTTTTTGTCTTTGCCCACGGGAGAAAACATATGGCTTCCTGTATCCCCTTTGCTGACGAAGAACCCTTTGCACAGCGCGTCAAAACTCTGGCTGACGACGAGCTGCTTGAAATATGGGAAGAAACGCAGCAAATTGAAAACATGATCTGTGCGGAACTGCATGCCGATTTTTCTCTGGCGCCGGACTATGAGAAAGTCATTGTGGAAGAATTGACCCTGCGTTCCAGCCGCCGCATAAATACCCGGCCCGAAGCCAAATAGGCGGGGCCAGCCGGAAAAACCGGCGCAGCCATGGCAATGGAAAAAAGCTCACAGCTTCTTTTTCAGATAGACCATGCCTCGCAGAAGAATGCCGTCTTCCACAATGGGATGGCGGTAATTTTTCACGAAAAAATCCTTGAGGCGGTGCGAATATGCAAATCCGCACCGCCCATAAAAACGCAGCACCCGCGGGTTTTCGTCCGTGCCCACCAGCATGGTGCGCCCTTTGTTCCCATAAAACCCGCATACGTGCCGCACCATTCAGGCTCCGTAGCCCTGTCCCTGATATCTGGCATCCGTGGCCAGATTTTTTATTTCAAATACCCCTTCGCCTTCCTGAGTGACCACGCATACGCTTCTGACCTCGCCATTGCGCAGCACAAAAAGGTCGCCACGTTCAAGGTAGCGGTCAATCATGTCTTCCTGTTCGTCACCCAACAAAAGAAGCGCCAGAAATTCCTTCTTGTTCGTTTTTATAATTGAGATAGATACGGACATAATTTCTCTACTAGAGCATTTCAACTTTGAAAAAGTGTAAATGCTCTAACGCTGCACGAAAGTGCAGCGCGCCACAACGTGGCGTGGATTCAGCCGAAAATCGCATTTTTCGGCTGAATGAACACTTTGAAATGTGAAACATTTCAAAGTTAATCTGCTCTAGAGCGGTGACTTGAAATACCCGCGTACGGCAGGCAAAAGCCTGCCTGCTCACATTTCGTGGCAAGGATTTTCAAGAAAATCCTTGCAGACCAGTTAACTCATTTCATTCGTAAACTGCCCTACACAGGGCGGCGACGCACTGCCCGGCTTCGTCCCAAAGGGTTTGCCGGAACCGGCGGACAACAGCGAGCCTGCAGCGTAAAAGGCTTGTGCATGTAAAAAGGGCGAAAGCCATCAGCTTTCGCCCTGAAAAAAGCTTGCTATCCCGGCGCGGTTAGATGCCGCCGAGCCTTTCCATATCGTCGTTGGAAAGCAGCTTGTCCAGATCAAGCATGATGAGCAAACGATCCTGAAGCTTGCCAACGCCGCTGATATAGTCCGAATCCACTCCGGCCACCACGGGCGGCGGCGGCTCAACCGTGCTGGCGGGAATGCGCAGCACTTCGGAAACCGCGTCGACCACAAAGCCTACGATGATATTGTTGATTTCAATAACAATGATCCGCGTGTTCTTGTCGTGCGTTTTTGACGCAAGACCGAAACGACGGCGCAGATCAATGATGGGAATCACCTTTCCACGCAAATTGATGACGCCTTCAACAAATTCCGGAGCGCGGGGTACCCTGGTGATCTCCATAGTGCGGATAATTTCCTGCACTTTCAGGATGTTAACCCCGAACTCCTCCTCGCCGATGCTGAAAGTCACCAGTTGCAGAAGTTCGTCTTCCTGTTTTCTCTGATTTACATCCATGTGCGCTCCTTGTTGCAACCAGCCGCTCAACCTGTAAAGGCCGCCAGCCTCAGCCTTAGGCCTGCCGATGTTTACTATAGGGCTTATCGACAAATTGGTAAAGCTCCATAGGTCTGCCCCCAAAATCGCTATCTGCCAAATGCGTCGCGCATGGCCTGCTCCAGACTCTCACTCCCGTAGACATCACGCAGCACCAGAGGGGCTGTGGCCATGTCGCCTCCGGGAAAAAGCGCCGTGAGGGGAATGCTCTTGCTGCCCAGGGCCTCCAACAGGCGCACGGCGTAGGCATTGGCATTGGTGAGGTCCACGCGAACAAGCTCCATATTGTAACGGGCCTGCAAACGGCGCAAGCGTTCGTCCGTCAGAACGGTAGCCTCCATAAATTTGCAGTTGGGGCACCAGTCGGCGGTGAACTCCAGCAGCATGGGTTTTTTGCCCAGGCCAGCCTCAAACGTCTGCGGGCTGAAATCGCGCCATTGCGGCAGGGGCGCCACAGGGCGCAATACCCACATGAAGGAAGCCAGCAAAAGTCCCAGGCAGGCAAGCCCCACAATCCTGCGGCGCAAAGGCGGTGCGGATATGCCGCAGTACCGCCCCCAGAGCCAGGCGCACAGGGCCACAACCAGCAGAACGCTTAACACCTGCATGTGTTTTTCCACCGGCAGGATGGAAAGCAGGTACAACGCAGTGCCCATCAGAAAAAAGCCCACCACGCGCTCAAAAATATGCATCCAGGCTCCCGGTTTGGGCAAAATGCGCGCCAGCGCGGGCCAGATGCTGAAAAGCACATACGGCAGGGCCATACCCAGGCCCACTGCCCAAAAAACGACCATGACCACCATAAGGGGCTGTGTAAAGGCCCAGCCGAGCACGCCGCCCAAAAGCGGCCCGCTGCAGGGCGTTGCCAGAAACGTGGACACAAGCCCGGTGAAATACGCCTGAAGGCAGGGATTTTTTGTGTTTGCCCCAGTTTTGAGGTCAATGACAGGCAGGGTGAAAACTCCCAGCATGGACAGACCCATCAGAAAAACGAGCAGCAGCATGACCAGGAGCACGGCCTGATTCTGGTACAGTTGCCCCCACATGAGATCCGCGAGACCGAGAACAAGGGCAAGAGCGCTGAAAAGGGTCATAACGCCCGCCGCAAAGCAGATGTTGTGCCGCCTGAAATGCCTGAGGCCCTCCTTGCCGCAGCCGCCCACCATAAGCAGACCACTGACCTTGAAAGTCAATACAGGCAGCACGCAGGGCATGGCATTGAGCAGCAACCCGGCCAGTATGCCAAAGAGCAGCGCCTTTCCAAGACTGGTTATCTCCATGGATTCATTTACATACCGTGGCGTCAGGTTCACAAAATCATCCATGGGGGGCAAGGGCTTTTGCATCTGCCCGTCTTCCGCTGCGGTCGGGCCGTTACCAGCTCCCACAGTCTCTCCCTGCGATTCAAGCCAACGGGCTATGCCTTCAGACTTCCCTGCCCCCGGAGCGCTCGCTGATGAACCTTGTCGATCAGTTACGGCCGGAGCCTCTCCAAAAAGCTGCACACCCTCGGCCGCATCATCGGCAACAGATCTGGGCGGCTGCTTTTTCAGGCTGCGCCATTGGGCAGCCCAGGGCATAGCCTCAAGAGGCTGCGTTGCCTGGGGCACCACCTCCTTCACCTGCTGGTTGACGGGCATGCAGTTGCGCGTGGAACACAAAAGCATGCTTATGTCCGCCGTATAGGGCTTGCCTTCGTCCTCTCGGGACAAAAGCACATAGAGGGTCACCTCGCCTTCATAAACGAAAATGGTGGCCGAAGGATCATAAAAGTCCCGCTGCACCGCCCCTTCCGGATACCACACGGCCTGCGGCGGCCCACCGGCGACACTGAAGCGCAGGGTAGTGGGACGCCCCGCATCGCCGGGGTCATGAGCGTAAGCGTGTACATCCTTGGGCAACGTGAGGCGCAGGGCGCCGACAACGGCATCGCCGTCCAGAGCCGTTTCAAGCCGGATTCCCAACGTGTTGGCGCGTGCTTGGCCTGAAAAAACAAAGAGGGACAAGGCCATACACAGGGGCATCAGCCACAGGACCAGGGGGACGTTTTTTGGGTTAAAAAGCTTTTTTAAAAAAACGTTTTTAAATTTCACTATGTTAACTCTTTCTTTCCATTTTTTTATTCAAACACGCTTGACAGTTGGTACCCATCAGCGTAAACCCCTTTTCACGCAATGCGGGTCATTAGCTCAATTGGTAGAGCAGCTGACTCTTAATCAGTTGGTTCGGGGTTCGAGTCCCTGATGGCCCACCAGAAAAATCAAAGGTTCGTGGTTACAAGCCACGAACCTTTTTTGATATTTGCGATACTGCGCGCCAACACATGCAAGGAAGCAACGCAACGCGCGGGCGCATACTGAGACCATATACGACACGCCTGCGTCAGAAATCACATACGCAACAGCGCTGCCGCAGTACTGTTGCGTGGCCGCGGGCTGTGCCGAAGCTGTTTTTTTAGTTCTGGCAAGCAGACGGTAATGACAGGACACAAGCATACTGACCCTCGCAATTACACGAGCGGTTCGACAAACAACAGACAGCATGTGACCCCAAGGGGAAGACGTTAAGCATCTCAGCATTGGAAAGATTTTATCCCTACTGGAAGAGCAAGTCCATCTTTCCTTTATGCCCGCGCCATACGGCGCCGCAACGTCATCGGGAAAAAACGCATTTTCATGCCTGCCGCGTATGCGGGCGGCTGATCCCCCCAATTTCATGCCTGCCGGCGCCAGTGCGGGCAACCGGAACCTTTCGTTTCAGGCGGGTGGCCGCCAGGCAGACTACCATAACGCAAATTACAACCGCCCGTTATGCCAGAGTTGTTACAAAAAAGCGATGGTACAAAAAAACGAGCCTCTCCCTTAACGGAGAGGCTCGTTTTTTTGAGCAGTTACGAATCGCGGGTTTCTTTGCCTGCGCCCGCTTCCGCAGCCGCCAGGGCCATTAAAGCGTCACGTTTCCCTAAAGGATGTACAGCGTCAGATCCTGGTCCTTGCGCACGTCCTGGAGATGTTCGGCCACATAGGCCTTGTTGACCACGATTTGCGCGCCCGGCATGTCCGGGGCGTCAAATGAAATGTCAGACAGTATCTTTTCCATAATGGTATACAGACGGCGCGCGCCGATGTTTTCCGAACGGGAATTGATGTCTTCAGCAAAGGCGGCAATTTCTTCCAGGCCGTCTTCGGTAAAGCGCAACCGTATCTGCTCTGTGCCCAGCAGGGCTTCATACTGCTTGGTAAGGGCGTTGTCCGGTTCGGTAAGAATGCGTAAAAACTCTTCGCGACCCAGGGCCTGAAGCTCCACACGCAAGGGAAAACGCCCCTGCAATTCAGGAATCATGTCCGAGGGTTTGCTGAAATGGAACGCGCCCGCCGCGATAAACAGCACATGGTCCGTGCGGATCATGCCGTACTTGGTATTCACGGAACTGCCCTCCACAATGGGCAACAGGTCGCGTTGCACGCCTTCGCGCGAAATATCCGAAGTGCGGTTCTGCGATGAACTGGCGATCTTGTCTATTTCGTCAATAAAGATGATGCCGGTCTGCTCCACCCTTTCCTTGGCGCGCTCCACCAGGGCGTCCTGATCAACCAGCTTGCCTGACTCTTCCTGCACCAGCACATTGAAAGCGTCACGAATCTTCATCTTGCGGCGGCTGCGCTTGGGCGGAAAGGCCTTGCTGAACATGTCCTTGACCTGGCCGCCCATCTGCTCCATGCCGGGTATGGCAAAAATGTCCACCCCGCCGCCGCCCATTTCCGTCACTTCCATTTCAACTTCGCGGGTGTCCAGAAAACCGAGGCGGAACTGCTGCAACAGTTTTTCGCGCGTTGAAGAGCGGTCTTCCAACCCGAAGGAGCTGGGCAGCAAAAGATCCATCAGGCGCGATTCCGCAGCGGCTTCGGCGGCTTTGCGCACGCGGGAGTTTTCCTCGTCGCGCACAAGGTTTATGCCGATCTCCATCAGATCGCGCACCATAGATTCCACATCCCGCCCAACGTAGCCCACTTCGGTGAACTTGGTGGCCTCCACCTTGATAAAGGGCGCGCCCGAAAGTTTGGCCAGACGGCGCGCTATTTCGGTCTTGCCCACGCCGGTCGGCCCCATCATGATGATGTTCTTGGGCGAAACCTCGTCGCGCAGATCAAGCGGCAGATGCTGCCTGCGCCAGCGATTGCGCACGGCAACGGCAACCATGCGCTTGGCCTGTTCCTGACCCACAACAAATTTATTCAGTTCGGCCACGATCTCACGGGGTGTCAAGGTGCTCATCAATTGCTCCTGATAAGTTTGCTCTGTCTGTCAATATAGGCACTGCAACCGATCTGGCAATGGCGCGGTACAAATTTGACGCGCTAACGGGTCTGCCAGCACGACATAAAAATGTCGCCATTATTCACTCGACGGCATGCTTCGCATTTGCCATGATGCAGTTCTGAAGGGCGGCGTCTCTTGAGTGAAGCATGGCTTGGCCCGTGCTTGTTGATAACAATTATTGACTATCCAGAGCACTTGTAGCACAATGGTTTCATAAACAAAGGCACAAGGAGTTCCGTATGAATACAGTCACTTTCAAGGGCACACCTCTCCATCTCATCGGCAACCGGCCTGCAGTCGGGCAAAAAGCCCCCGACTTCACCCTGGCCGCCAACAACCTCAGCCCCCGCAGCCTCAAGGACTACGCGGGCAAGGTACTTGTGCTGGTAAGCGTGCCCTCTCTTGATACTCCTACATGCGATATGGAAGTGCGCCGTTTCAACAAGGAAGCCGCCGCCCTTTCCGACAAGGTGCGCATCGTGGCCGTAAGCTGCGACCTGCCTTTTGCCCAGGCCCGCTGGTGCGGCGCTGCGGGCGTCCAGTCTGTCGAAACCCTCTCTGACTACAAAGAAAGAAGTTTCGGCAAGGACTACGGTCTGCTTATTGATGAACTGCGCCTGCTGGCCCGTGCCATCGTGGTTGTGGCCCCTGACGGCACGGTTGCCTATACCCAGCTTGTTCCTGAAGTTGCCAACGAGCCGGATTATGACGCGGCCCTGGCCGCTGTGAAAAAACTTGCATAACTGCGCGGGCACCCTGCCCTTCCTTGCCAGCGTATACCGAAAGCCTCCCTGTCGTGACAGGGAGGCTTTCTTGTAAACAGCACTCTTGGCCCGCACGCGCATCATCCGACGCGTCAGGCGCTTTTTCGGCCTCCGCGCAGGCCGGGCACCAGGGCGCTCACGCCAAACCAGCAGCACGATACAAGAATCACGGTGGCTCCGCTGGCCGTGGACATCCATTCCTGCGCAGAAAGCACAAGGCCGATAAAGGCCGAACTCAGCCCCACAACCAGCGCCCACCAAAACATGCCTCCAGCCGTGGCGGCCAGATTTCTGGCCGTGGCCGCAGGCACGATAAGCAGGGCCGTCACAAGCAGCACCCCCACCGCCCATACGGAAAACATGACGACAAGGGCCAGCAGCGCCGCAAAAGCGTACTGCCACAAGGCAACGCGCACGCCGTGCACGCGGGCCATGACGGGGTTAAGGGCGATATACAGCAGCCTGTTGTAGCCCGCTATCTGAAAAAGCAGCATGGCGAAAAAAAGCAGCAGCAGAAAACCCGTTTCGGCTTCCGTAATGGTGAGAATGTCGCCGTACAAAAAGCGTTGCATGTCGCGCCCCACCCCTGGGGCACGGCTGACCACGGCCAGGCCAAAGGCCACAACCGCAGAAAACACTATGCCTATGACCGTGTCGCCGGAAAGATTGCTGCGCCGCCGCACGGCCATGATGCCGAGCCCCACCAGCACGCCGAAAATCGGCATGGAAATACGCGGGTTTATAGCCAGAATAAGGCCCAGGGCCACTCCGGCGAAGGCAGAATGCCCGATGGCGTCGGAGAAAAAGGCCATGCGAAAGCTGATGACCTCCACCCCAAGCACCGAAGCCATAGGGGCCAGCAAAAGCAGGCCAAACATGGCCTGCTGCATGAAGCGCATGTGCAGGCAGTCCAGCGGCAGGCGGCCCAAAAGATCGTATATAAAGGTCAGATCAGGCATGTCCGGCCTCCCCGGCGGCTGCACCGTCGTCCGTGCCTTTGCCTGAGCGCCCGTCCGGGCTGCCATCCTGCGTCAACAAACCTTCCTTTGTCGCCTTCGCGCCGCCACGGCGCTGTATGCTGGCATAGGCTGGCAGCAGCCGTTCCGGCGCGCACACGGCCCCGCACTGGGGGCAGGCCGGGTCAGCAGGGTCGCACTGGTCAGGATACAGATGGATGGGCACGCCAAAAAGCTGCATGAGCACAGACGCGCCAAGGGCCTCGTGGGGCGCGCCCTCGGCGCAGACCTTCCTGTTGAGGCATATGACGTGGGTCGCATAGTGGGCCGCCAGCGACAGGTTATGGCTGACAATTATCTGGGTAAAGCCCTGCTCCATGCGGACTTTGTCCAGCACTTCCCAGAACAGCCGTTCACCCTGCACATCGACTCCTGCGGCAGGCTCGTCGAGCACCAGCAGCCGGGGTTCGCGACCCAGGGCCGCAGCCAGCAGCACCCGGCGCATTTCGCCGCCCGAAAGATCGCTCAACCGCCTGTCTTCAAGCCGTTCGGCCTGCACCATACGCAACAGCCTGCGCGTCTCCGCGCGCACAGAATGGCTGAGGCCGAACCACAGCGGACGGCGTTGGCGGTTGAGCGCCAAAAACTCTTCCACGCGCAGGGGCAGGCTGGCGTCCATATGGAGATACTGCGGCACATAGGCCGTGCGCGGCAGGCCGGACTGGCCTGCCGCCTCAATACGGCCCGAGTAGCTCATTTCACCTATAAGACAGAGCAGCAGCGAGGTCTTGCCCGCGCCGTTGGGCCCCACAAGCACGGTGCTGCTGCCGGCGGGCACGGTGGCGCACACATCCTCAAGGATGAGCCTTCCGCCACGGCACACGCTCACATGGTCAAAAACAAGGGCAGGAGCGGTACGGTCAGCGCGGCTCAAAATACTTCTCAAGAATGTTGATGTTGCTGTTCATGGTCTTTTCATAATGGTCCAGCGAGGGGCTGGCCGGGCCCGAAGCCAGAGAATCCAGCTGGGCCGCGGGTATGCCCACTTCACGGGCGAGCGTCTGCACGGCCTTGTCCGAATATTGCGGTTCGCCGGCAATGAGGGCGGGCCTGTGTTCCCGCAGTATCGCCGCCACCTTGATAAGACGCCCCGCCGAAGGCTGTGCTTCCTCGTTCTCCTGAATAACGGCAACAACTTCAAGGCCGGCGTCACGCGCCATATAGGACAGGGCGTCGTGCATAAGCGCTATGCCCTTGTTGGGGGCCTTATTGCCCAGAGCGGCGAGGCGCTCGCTCAGGCCCGACAGAACCTTTTCATACGCGCGGGCGCTGGATTCATACGACGCGGCGTTCTGCGGATCGGCCTTGGCCAGCCCCTGAGCCATGTTCTTCACCATAATGGCCGCCTGACTGGGGCTTGCAAAGGCATGCGGATTGATGCCGCCGTGGTCGTGGTGGTGCCCGTGGTCGTGATCATGGCCATGATCGTGGCCGTGTTCATGGCCGTCATGGCCGTGGGCGCTTTCTTCTTGCCCGTGGCGTGCGGCATGCTCGTGCCCGTCATGATCCGCATGCCCGCCCTCGTGCCCTTCGTGATCCTCATCTCCGTCTTCGTGGGCGTCGCCTTCCTTCAGGGGGGTGACGCCCGCGCTGCTGTCCACCACAACCAGACCCGGCTTGGCTTTGGGCAATGCCTTGAGCATAAAATCGTCCAGACCGAGACCGTTGAGCAGCAGCACGTCGGCCTGGGCCAGCTTCTGCATGTCCTTGGGGGTCAGGGCGTAGTCGTGCGGGCAACCTGTCTGGGCCGGAACAAGAAGATCCACCTGCGCGCCGGGGCTCGACTGAACCACATTACGCGCGAGAAGGTATACGGGGTATGTTGTTGCAAGAATGCGCAGTTTGCCCTGGCCGGACGCAGCCGAAGCAGCCTGGGGCATGAGCACGCCGGCACTGGCGAGGCAAGCTGCGATCACAATTGCGGCGGCGCTGAACCGAAAAAGCATAAATATCTTTTTTTTCATGGCATTACTCCATTTCACCAAGTCCGCGTTCTTGGTTATGCTTCCACTATGGGCCTGTCAAGGCTGCCAGATCAGGCAGGACGACAAAGGAAGGCATGCCGGGAGGCCCCCGGCATATCCGATCTGGATCATTGTCGCGGGCAGATTATTTCAGGGCATCTTACCCATGAAAAAGGTAAAATCCTTTAATCGCTCTACCCTGCTTTTCCCCGGGGGGCGTGGCGAATGAACGTGCCGTCCTCCAGTTCAAAGAACGCCTGTCTCAATTCTTCATCCGTGTTCATGACAATGGGCCCGCCCCAGGCCACCGGCTCCCGCAGGGGAGCACCGGAAACCAGGACAAAACGCGCGCCTTCGGGCCCGCCTGCAAGGCTCAGGCTGTCGCCCGGCGTAAACAGGCAGGCATTGCGATGGGGAATTTCACCGCCACCGGCAAGCTCGCACTCCCCTTCAACCATATAGGCAAAGACCGTGTCCTGCGGCCTGGTGGCTATGGTCCAGAGCGCGCCGGGCCTCAATGTCACGTCCAGAAAAACCACGTCAACGTAATCGCCCCTGGTGGCTCCGGCAACGCCATTATAGTCTCCGGCCACTACCGCCACCAGCGCCCCGCCGTCTTCCACTCGGGGAACCATTTCAGAGCGGATGTCCCTGTATTCGGGATCAACCATCTTGCGGGCGCGCGGCAGGTTTATCCAGAGCTGCAGACCCAGCATGCGGCGTGAGGCCTGGGGCATTTCCTGGTGCAGAATGCCGCTGCCCGCCGTCATCCACTGGCAACCGCCGTCCACAATGCTTCCGGCATTGCCGAGGCTGTCTTCGTGGTCTATGCGGCCCCGCATAAGATAGGTAAAGGTTTCAATACCCCGGTGCGGATGGGTGGGGAAGCCCTTGGTGTAATCTTCAGGATTTTCAGAATCAAAGGCGTCCAGCATAAGAAAAGGATCAAAACTGCGTACTGTGGGTGAACCAAGTACGCGCACCAGATGCACGCCAGCTCCGTCAATGGCCTTTCGGCCCGTGACCAGCTCGGCAATGGCACGCTTCTTCATGACAACTCCTTTGGGCAGGCTTGCGCGGATGTGAAAAGCTTGCCGATACTGGTGGAATGCTGTACCTGAAAAGGCATGCTTCCGCCTTTACGGCCTGCAAGTCCTGTTTCCCTTTTTCAGCAAAGCAGAAAACAGCGCCGGGAGCAACCGCCCACAGTGCCGTTTGTCACAAACCGTCTTCACAGGCGTCTTGAGCAGATCAGCCTTTGAGAAACATATCTTCAAAGCATACGGCCCGTTATGGCGCGTAACAGCCGGGACAGTTCGCGCTTGCGCTTCCACGGCAACGCCCGCTCACGCAGACGCGGCGCGCTTTCGCCACGAACGTGCCCTGACCCTGAAATATCTACCCGGCGTTAACCGCCCGCCCGAAAACATGCATACCCCTTTTTCAATCCCGGCCCTGCTGCTCATGTTCGCCATCCTGTGGCCCATGACTGGATCAGCGAATGATGCCGCAAGCAACCGCTCCGCGTCTGAACAACAAAAGAATGACGCGCCTTCCGAAACAGACGCAAAATCCGCTGCCCCGCCGCCCGGCTCTGAACCGGCTCCCGATAAAAAAGAAGCCGAAAAACAACCCGAAAACGCGCTTCAGGATCAGGCGGGCGACAGCGGCAACGCCCCCGATACAAACAGCGACACGCAGTCAGACCCCCCTGCTGATGCCCTGCCACCCACTCTGCGTTCACGAGAATTGCCGCCGCTCAAAGAAATGATAACATCTGGCTTTGGCCCGCGCCGTATGCCCACATGGCTAAGCCGCCGGGGCATGGTGGTGCGGGATCACACCGGCATCGACCTGCGCGCCCACCAGAACTGGCCGGTAGTGGCCTTTCGGAGCGGCACGGTCATCCATGCGGGCAAGGACGGAATGTCGGGCATTGTGGTGGACATACGTCAGGATGACGGCATGACGGCGCGTTACGCCCATTTGGGGAAAACGCTGGTGAGCAAGGGTCAGGAGGTAACGCAGGGAACGCCCGTGGGACTGGTGGGCTGCACAGGCCGCACAACCGGCGCCCACCTGCACTTCGGCCTGCGGGACGCGTCGGGCAAACTTGTGGACCCCCTGCCATTTCTGAGCAGGGGCGAAGACCTTTTGCGTCCGGCGCCGGAAGACATACCGGAGCAACTCACGCCGCAGACCTGCGGCCCAGTGACGCGGGGGCCTGACGGCCGCCCGGCGCGGACGGGGCGCAGCCTCAAGGAGCTTAAGGAGCTTGAAAATTTTGCTCCGCCGCCCATTCCCCTCTGGAAAGAAAGACGCTGACAGCCCTTCGTGTAAAAACTCTTCGGCCTGTCAAATTACGGCCCGACACATTACGGCCCGACACATTACGGCGCGGCGCAATTCTGTCTGGCGCGTTACGCCCGGGCGTTTTTTCTGCCCCGCTTTCGGGCTGCGCCGGGGCGTCGCGGGTTTTGCCCGCGGGTGATCAGCATTGTCAGGCCGAGCGTGAGCAAAATCTGCCCGGCAAACAACGTGGGATCACGGTCCATAACGGCGGCCCCGCAGACAAGCGCCGCCCCCGCCGCCATAAGAAGTCTGCGCCGAAAATACAGGCCCAGAGCCTGAACGCCGACTCCCAAAACCAGCATCAGACCCCAGGCCCATAAAAAAGCAGTATCGGACGACAGCCAGTAAACCTGCGGCTGATCCGCCAACAGCAGCCCTGCGGCAGATACGCCCCGGCCACTGCCGTGAAGCAGTTTTTCAGCGGCGTTGGCCATGGCAGGGCTGCCCGACACAGGCTATTCCCACACCAGTGCGCACCATTCTCCGTCCAGAACGCGGCGGGGCTTGGGCAGGCATTGGGCCGTATAGGCTTCTTCCACTCTGTCGGCCTGAATCTCCAGCAGCCCCGAAAGGATAAGGCATGCGCCGGGTTTGCAGGCGCGCACGATCAGCGGCGCAAGCTCAATCAGCGGACGGGCCAGAATATTGGCCAGCACGAGATCATAGGTCTTGCCCGGCACGGCATCTATGCTGCCCTGCCGCACTTCAAAGCCTTCCACATGGTTGAGCACGCGGTTTTCCAGAGCGTTTTCCACCGCGAGAGCGTCAATGTCGAGTCCTTCGCCCTTGAGTCCGCTTTTGCAGCAGGCAATGCCAAGCACGCCGGAGCCTGTGCCCAGATCCAGGAAGGTTTCGCCCGGCGACACGCGCCCGGCGTCGATCAGATCGCTCAGCACCATGAGGCACAGGGCTGTGGTCGCGTGGTGGCCCGTACCAAACGCGCTTTTAGGTTCAATGAGTACCTTGGTGCGGCCAGGAAAGTCCTCACTGTCGGCCAGCCAGGGGGGCAAGACCACAAAGCGCCTGCCGCAGGGCACGGGCGTGAAAAACTGCCGCCACGCTGCCAGCCAGTCCTGCGCTTCAAGCGTGTGTACCGTGCATTTTGCGCCGGGAATGCGCCCTTCAATGACATTGCGCAAACCCTCAATAAAGTCGGCGTTCTCGCAATGCACGCGAAAGCGGCTTTCGCCCGTGGGCAGGCTTTCTTCTTCCCACCCGAAAGAAACTTCAAGGGTCAGAAGGCCCAGGGCAAGGTCATAGGCATCTTCGCCCACAAGTATCTCAAGCTGAAAAATAGTGTTCATTATCCATCTCTGTTTTGCTGTGACAGGTCGAAATTCCTTTCCAGCATGCCAGATTTTGCCTTTGCGGTCGAGTGCGTCATACCCCAGCGGCCCGGAATCCGGGCGATACGCCTGCTCCAATCCTGGCCGCGCCCCGCCAGCTGTCGCGGAACCATATGGCGTATTGCCATGCAGGGAGATTCCGGGTAAAAAAAGTGGATTGCAATCCCGCTGTAATCCGCTTTTTTCTGGTGCTATTTCACCCTGAAACGGCTCTGCGACTGCGGGAATCGGTGCCCCCCGCAAAGGCGCAAGCGCAGCTTCAGCCGTTGCCGCAGGCTTGCCTGAACCGTTGACGGAACCGTCTTACGGGGCAAGACAGCATCGCTACGGATGCTTCAAGTGTTGTGACGCAGGAAACTACGCTTGAAGACAGCATGCGTAACGCACGGCTTGTCCCATACAGTCGCTGTCGTTATCCGTAAGCCCTGCGGGCGCGTTAGCCGTTGCAGCGTCAGCGGCTTACGGATAACGACAGCGACTCTTTGAGTAAGATTTTTGCGTAACTCATTGCCGTCTTTATCCGTAGCTTCCTGCGTCGCAACGGCTGAAGCCCGCGTCACAACGGCTAAAGCAACGGCTGCCGCGAAGACAGCACCGCTATCTGTCTGCGCTGTTACGCGCCCAAGCCGGCGTGTCAAAAACTTTGGGAATGCACATTCTCAAAGGTACTCTGCTCTTAAGGAAAGTAAATGCCTACAAGCACGGAAGAACTGGAAAAACTTCTCGCCGTGATCCGCGCCGATTTTGATGTGGATTTCGAGCCCATGCAGGTTGATGAAAATCCCCTGCAAATCCTGTCCATCCATAACATGCAGTCCCACCTGGACAAACTGCTGAAAAAACGCGCCATCCGCGATCCGCTGAAAGACCTGCCCCTCTGGGCCAAGGTATGGCCCGGCTCCTTTGTGCTGGGTCGCCTGCTGCGCAAATATGAACCGCAGGGCAAAAGCCTGCTGGAACTTGGCGCTGGCTGCGGCGTGCTCAGCCTTGTGGCGGCCCGTTACGGCTTCAGCCGCATCGTGCTCAGCGACGTGGTTGAGGAGGCCCTGCGCTTTGCCCGCGCCAACGTGTTGCGCAACGACCTCCAGGACATCGTGGAAGTCGCCCGCGTGGATGTGACCGCCCCCGGCCGCGACCCACGTTTCAGCCAGGGATTTGACATCATGGCCGCTTCGGAAATTCTTTATCTTGAAGAACTGCACAGACCGCTGGTAAAGTTTGTTGACCGCCATCTGGCCCCCGGCGGCAAGGCCCTGTTCTGCACCGACATGGCCCGGGCCAAACCCCATTTCGCCAAGCTGGCCGCCAAGACCTTCAAGGTGACCGAAGGCCGCATAGGCGTCAAAACCCACGATGATAACGGCGAGGAACAGCGCCGCATTTACAGCATCCTGATTTTGGAGCGCCCATGAACAGCCACCTGCCTTGCATCCATCTTGCCCCATGCCCCAAGGGCTACACCCGCGACCTCGACAAGACCATGAGCCCGCCGCAGACCATTGCGCGCGTCAAGCAACGTCTGGCTGAGGCCGACCTGGACATTCTGGCCCGCACCAAAAGGGTTGATGTAAACCGGCTGGGCATTCCCGTATTTTTGAGCGTGTGCGGCGCAGATGCCCGGCGCGTCATGCCCACGCGCAAACAGATGGGCAAGGGCTCCTCGCCGGAACAGGCCGAAGCATCTGCCCTTATGGAACTGATGGAACGCTTTGCCTTTTTCAGCTTCTGGCAGGATCGCCCGCACATGGTGCGCGCCACGTGGAGCGAGGCTGAAGCCCGCTTCGGCGAAGCCCTGCTGCCGCTGGACGAAATGCTGCGCTCTGTCAACGAGCAGCTGGACGCGACAAAAGCGCGCAGGGTGCTGGACCTTATCAGCTGGAATTTCTACCCGGCCACGCGCCTGCCTGATGAAAGCACGGTGTGGCTGCCCCTTGACTGGTTCAAACTGCTTGGCGAATTCAACGGCACTTCAGCGGGCAACAGTGCAGAGGAATCCCTGCTTCAGGGTCTCAGCGAACTGATCGAGCGCCACGTCTGCTGCCTGGTGGACCGCGAACGCCTCGCCACGCCCACCATTGATCCCGCCACCTGCCAGGACCCCGTGCTCTGCCAGCTGCTTGAAGCCTTTGCCAGGGAAGGCGTGCACATCATGCTCAAGGATTTTTCCCTGAACATGCCCCTGCCAACGGTGGCGGCCATTGCCTGGGACCCGTCCACGCTGGGCCAGAGTTCGGAAATCGTGTTCACGGCGGGCACGGCGGCCTCTCCGGCCAAGGCGGCCATCCGCGCCGTAACCGAAATCGCCCAGCTTGCGGGAGATTTTTGCACCAATGCCTGCTACGAGGCGTCCGGTCTGTCCAAATTCAACACCCTTGAAGAGGCTGCGTGGCTGTTCGAAGGCCCCTCCGTCAGTCTGGACAGCCTGCCCACGGTGGAAGACAGCGACATCCGACAGGAACTGCTCACGGCTCTCAAGGGCCTGCGTCCAATGACCATGTACGCTGTGGAAACGACCCATCAACGTCTGGGCATTCCCACGCATTATACCATAGTGCCCGGTATGGCGTTCAGGGAGCGTGACCGCAATCAGAGCCTGGGACTTTTCGTGGGCCGCAAGCTGGTGGAAGAGGCCGACGCCGCAACCGCCCTGGACGGCCTCAAGGTTCTTGAGGAGTGCTATCCTACGGCGCATTTTCTGCCCTTTTTCAGGGGAATGCTGGCCCTGCGCGCCGAAGATTGGGCCAGTGCCCGCGACCTGTTTGCCGAGGCCATCCCCCTGCAACCCGACGCGGACGCCCAGGCTCTGGCGGCCTTTTACCAGGGGTATACCGACACCCTTCAGGGCCAGTGGGCCGAAGCCATATCCGCGCTGGCCAAGGCTGTGGAACTGTGCCCGGAAATGAAAGAGTACGGAAACCTTCTGGGCGTGGCCCATTTCAAGACCGGCAACTACGCTATGGCTGCCGACGCTTTTGCCGCCGTGCTGCGCGTGGACAAGGGCTCTGCAATGGATCTGGCAAATCTTGGCCTGTGTGAAAAATTCATGGGCGAGAATGAAAAAGCACGGCGGCATCTGACCGCAGCGCTTGAGCTTGACCCCGGTCTGGATTTTGCCCGTCAGCATCTGGCCCAGTTGGAGGGATAACCCGGCTGACGCCAGCAGGAGCTATTTCACCTTGAAATGCTTTGTGGGGGAGGGACCCTTTTGTAAAAGGGTCTCCTCCCCCACAAAGCATTTCACACAACGCCATATTCACAACAACCTGCCTTAAAAACCGTAAAATCCCAGCACGCTGCGCGTCAGCACCACGCAGCGGGCCGACGTGCCTGGCGCGGGCAAGGGGTTGGCCCCGGGGTCAACGCTGACGCGCACAGGAACATACATCGCGGGATTGGCCGCAGCTTCCGCGCGCTTGCCGTTCTGCGCACCTTGCTGCCCGGTGGGGAGCGCCTGCGGCGCAAGAACATCCTGCACCGTGCCGCGCAGGCTCTGCCCATCTTCAAGCTCAATGCGGCAGGGCTGGCCGGGCTGGATGAAATCCGCACCTTCTCCCATAAAATAGGCCTGAATCCAGTAGTTTTCCTTTACCGAAGCCCCTTCGGGCAGAAGCAGAATCAAGGCCTCGCCTCGCTGCGCCGGCTGCCCGGCAACGCCCAAAACCCGCAGCACACGGCTGTCAACGGGCGCATACAGATCGGCGTCCGCCAGTACAGGCGGTGTCCCCTGGGCGCGGGGAGGCACAGGCGCGTACCGCTGCTGTGACGCCATCTGCTTGAAGCGCAGCATCTCCTGCCGGACGCGGCCAAGCTCCTGTTCCAGGGCAGCGCGCATGCGGCTGGCTTCTTCAAACTCCACCTTGGCCTGTTCCATATGTCTGCGGGCCTGCGCCTCGGCCTGACTGGCCTCGGCATACCTGCTTTTGCCGACGGATCGTTCACCGCCCTGACTGTCAATGGTGCGCAGATGCAATTGCAGCCGCACGTGCGTGGCCACGCGCTCCTGACGCAATTGCTGCTTGACGTCTTCTTCATTTCTGGCCAAAGCCAGACGGCGCACCATATCCTGTTCCGCATCCTGCGCGGCTTTCAGTCTGGCGGCGGCCTCTTCCATAGTGGGCGGCCCAGCCATGCCGCGCAAGGCCGCGGCTTCCCGCCCCGCCTCGCCAAGCCTGCCCTGATAGGCCCTGGCGTTCATGCGCAGCAAGGGCTGCCCACGCCGCACCCTGTCCCCTTCCTTAACGTAAAAAGCCTCGACCGGGGCGGAAAATTCGGGGGCGACCACATGCACCATGGCGTCCAGCATGGCCCGCTCACTGGTAACACGCCCCTGGGCCAGCCACCAGAGCAGGCCACCCGCAAGCAGCAATAAAAGCGCCCACAAAGGAATGAGGCGTAGCCACAGCGGCCGGAGGCTGCCTTTTTTACGGGCGGGCATTTCGATATAAAGGGCTTCGGACATGGCAATTCCTTGGCTTGGAGCGTGGCATTTGACCCTGAAAATGGTATGCAGATACCGTACCAGATTTTACGCATGTTTATGTAAAACACGCTTTACAAGGACGGTGCGGACGCATACAAAGGCTGCAACGCCGCATTTCCCGGCTTCAATGTCAAAACTCCGCCAGGAGAACACACCGTCATGTCCATCGCGCGTTTTTGCGTCCTGCTTTGTCTGGGCGGCCTGCTTTTTGGCTGCTCCACCCGCCCCGTTGTTGTGGTAGAAAAAGATCAGTTTATCCGCATGGCCAGGGCCATGCCCAAGGAGCTTCAGGCTCGCAACCTGCTCGACGACCAGGGTTCCTACGTGGCCCCCATGTCGTTTGCAGGCTATAAAAACTATGGTGATGAGCTTTTCCGGCGGCTTTCGCCGTCGTTCATGTTTGGCGAAACCACGCACGACGTGTACCTGGGCGCCACCTTTGCCGCGACCATACTTCCTGACAGCCGCGTCAAGCAATGGGATAACGGTTTTCGCATCAGCCACGCCACGCAGACCATAACCGTCAACATGGTGGCCATTGCCGACTGGAATAATGACGGACAGGATGAATGGATAGTTTCCTGCATGGTGGAGCCGCGCATGGGCGGGAAGACGCGCACCTACTATCTGCTCGTACCTCCGCCGCAGAACAGCGGTGAAATACTCAAGGGCACTGTGGCCGCCATCAATGAATGCTTTGGCCTGTCCTGCACGGTCTATATCCGCGACAGCAAGATCATTGAACGCACCGCGTCCAACCCGCTTGTGCCGCCCACCGAGGTGCATGATGTGGTGCCCGGCTTGCAGCCCGTCACCGAGCCGCCCAAAAAGGGCCCCGCAAAGGGCGGCCTTGAAGAGCGCAATCTGTAGGGCGCGCTCGCAATGCAACACAACTGAAAAACCCCGGCCATGGCCGGGGTTTTTCATCAGTGAAAGGGAAACTCAGATCTGGACGGCCGGACAGGGAGATGCCTGCGATGCCGCGTGTGGCGTTCACGCCGCCGGGCAGTGCAAAGGCTGCCCTGCCTGAAAACACACTTTCAGAGCCTCAACAGAACTGAGTCCGCTCTGGAGCATTTTACCTTTGGGAAAAGTTACATGCCCTGAAGCTGCACGAGGTGCAATGCGCCGCCATAACATGGCGTGGATTCTGCCTGAAATCGTATTCGGGGGCAGAATGACAAATTGCAATGTGAAGCATTTCAAAGTTACCCAGGTCTAATCGCACACGCCATCATGCTCCGCCCCCGCGGGCACGGTGCATGCTTCCTGACGTTTGCCGGTTCCGTTGCATTCAAAGCAGGTGGTATTATCCTGATTTTTTCCCGTGCCGGAGCAGGCGGGACAGGTGGTGTAATCGTCGTCCATTTTTTTCTCAGCCATAGGAATCCTCCTTTTTCGGCTAATTTGTAATTCACCCTATCACACTTGCCGCAAAAGATACAGCCCGCCCGATGGCTTTTGGCCGTCAGGCGGGCTGACAAACAGACGCGGCCGAAAATGGTCTAGTACTGGCTACGTGCGGCTGCGCGGCAAAAAGAGGTTGAGCGCCACACCCGTCACAGCCGCAAGGCCTATGCCGCCCAGCTTGAAACTGCCGATGCTGAACTGCATGCCGCCAACGCCAAAGATAATGATGAGGGCCACGATGATCATGTTTCTTGGCTCCATCAGGTCTTTTCCGGCGCGCACGAGGGTGTTCAGGCCCACCACCATGATGGCCCCGAAGAGCAGAATCATGATGCCCCCCATAACCGGTACGGGTATGGACGACAAAAACGCGCCGATCTTGGACACAAAGGAGAGCAGAATGGCCGTCAGCGCCGCCCAGGTCATGACGGCAGGGTTGAATACCCTGGTCAGGCTCACCGCGCCGATAACTTCAGCGTAGGTTGTACAGGGCGGCCCGCCCACCATGCCCGCAACCATAGTGGCGACGCCGTCGCCAAACATGGTGGTGTGCACGCCGGGGTCTTTGAGGTAGTCCTTGCCGGTAATGGAGCTGATGGCCACAACGTCGCCAAAATGCTCAATGGCCGGGGCCAGGGTTATGGGCATGATGAAAAGGATGGGTTCCCAGGCAAATTCGGGAAAGGTAAAATGCGGCAGGCTCATCCACGGGGTGGCGGCCACCTTTGCCCAGTCGCCGAGGCCAAGATACAGTGATACCGCAAAACCGGCCGCAATACCGCACAATATGGGCATAAGCCGCAAAAAGCCCTTGCCCAGCAATGACACCAAAACCGTGACCAGCAAGGATGTCATTGAAACCCACAAAGCCGTTTCTTCCGGCACAAGCTGCACCGCGCCGTCGCCGGTCTTGCCCAGGGCCATGTGCACCGCTACCGGGGCCAGAATCAGCCCGATAACCATGATGACAGGCCCGGTAACCACAGGCGGCAGCACGCGCAGCACCACATCAATGCCGCGCCAGCGGATGAGGGCGCTCAGGATAAAGTAAACAAAACCCGAAAAGACCAGACCGCCGAGGGTCTGGGCCATGCCCCAGGTCTGCACCCCGTAGATGATGGGCGCAATAAAGGCAAAGGACGACGCAAGAAAGATGGGCACCTTGCCCCTGGTGCATACCTGAAACAGCAACGTGCCGACGCCAGCGGTAAACAGGGCGACATTACTGTCAAGGCCGGTAAGAATGGGCACCAGCACCAATGCGCCAAAGGCCACAAAAAGCATCTGCGCGCCGATCAGGCAGTCCCTGAAGCGCAGGTTATAGTCGGTGGGCAGATATTCCCGCCGTGGGCTGGCTGAGCTCATATGCGGCCTCGATGGTTTTACAGGGTGGATGCGGAGTTACTTGGTGCCGAAAATACGGTCCCCGGCATCGCCGAGACCAGGGATGATATAGCCGTTTTCATTGAGGTGGTCGTCAATGGCGGCGGTATATATATCCACATCAGGGTGCGCCGCCTGTACTCTGGCGATGCCTTCCGGCGCGCAGACCAGGTTGAGGCTGCATATGTTGCGGCAGCCATGGCGCTTCAAAAGTTCTATGGTGGCGATGAGCGAGCCGCCCGTGGCCAGCATGGGGTCAAGAATAATGGCGAGCCGCTGGTCCATGTCGCTGGCGAGCTTGACGTAGTATTCCACCGGCTGCAGGGTTTCTTCATTGCGGTACAGGCCCACAACGCTGATCTTGGCGCCGGGTATCATGTCCAGCACGCCGTCCATAAGGCCGATGCCCGCGCGCAGGATGGGCACAACAGTGACCTTCTTGCCGGAAATGGCCTCAATTTCAACAGGCCCGGCCCACCCTTGCACCGTGTGCCTCTCGGTGCGAAAACTCTTGGTGGCTTCATAAATAAGCAGACCTGCCACTTCATTGGATACGCTGCGAAATTCACTGGTGGAGGTGGACTCCATACGCAAAATACCAATCTTGTGGCGAACAAGAGGATGATCTACAACATAAACTGCCATGGAGCCTCCTTGTAGGCACTGGCTAACGTGCTGTTTTAATGGGACATAAATCTGAATAAGGTTATTCTTGAGGCAGGCGCTTGTCAAGTAATATACCTGACCTACGTGCCATGTTTCTATTGCCGTCCGCTTCCTCTTGCGCGTCGCGGCAGATGGTGACAAAATATTTTAAACGCAAATAATTCGGAGGAACCCCATGCCCGCCAAAGTTTATTATACAGACAGCCAATCCCGTTCCCATGAAGAAAGCAATCTCGCTAAAGTGGCTCGTCTGTGCGATGCCCTTAACTTCAAAAAATTCATCAAAAAAGGTGAGTTGACCGCAGTCAAATTGCATTTTGGCGAATACGGCAACGATACGCACCTGAACCCCACTCTGGTGCGTCAGGTTATCAACAAAATCACCGCCGCTGGCGGCAAGCCTTTTCTTACGGATAGCACAACGCTGTATTCCGGCAGCAGGCACAATGCGGTTGACCATCTGCAAACAGCCTATTTGCAAGGATTTTCACCTTCAGTGGTGGCCGCGCCCGTGGTTATCGCCGACGGGCTGTTCGGCGATAATGACGTGCCGGTGCGCGTCAACTGCAAACATTTCAAACAAGTCCATATCGCTACAGAAATCAGCAAGGCTCCGGCCTTGGTGGTGCTGAGCCATTTCAAGGGACATCAGATGGCCGGGTTCGGCGGCGCCATCAAGAATCTCGCCATGGGCGGCGCTTCGGTACGCGGCAAGAGGGAGCAGCACGCCACCCATGTGAGCGTGAGCGAAGATACCTGTATCGGCTGCGGCAAATGTGTGCGCGCCTGTCCTCAGGATGCCCTGAGCATGCACAAGAAAAAAAGCAAGGTGGACATATCCCTCTGTGTGGGCTGCTTTGAATGCATGACCGTCTGTCCCGCAGCAGCCATCAGCGTTGACTGGGAAACGGAAGTGGAACCCTTCATGGAGCGCATGACCGAGTACGCCTATGGCGTGGTCAAGGGCAGAAAAAAACGCATCTGCTATATCAACTTTGTACTCAACGTCACGCCGGACTGTGACTGCGTGGGTTGGAGCGACATGCCGATGGTGCCCAACATTGGCATACTGGCCTCCACCGACCCCGTCGCCCTGGACCAGGCGTGCTTTGACCTTGTAAACAAGGCCCCCAGCCTGAGCGGTGAATGCTGTGATAAAAAAGGCAGCCAGGACAAATTCACGGCGCGCTGGCCCCATACCCTTGGCCCGGTGCAGCTGAAGTACGGTGAAGAAATCGGCCTCGGCAGCCGCAAATACGATCTTGTAAAAATTTAGCGCGCCAGAGCAGATTAACGTTGAAAAGCTTTGTGGGGGAGGGACCCTTTTGCAAAAGGGTCCCTCCCCCACACCCCCACCCCCTAAAACTCTTATCGCACTTTTTTGTCTCGCAAGGTGTTTTCTGTACCGAAGCGAGAGGCCAGAGACGGCCCTTCCAGCACACCACCCCAAAGTTATTATGCTTCAACCCGCGCTAGGGCATCTCCCCGCGTGCCCGCTCAAGGACACTCCCAATTACTGATTGCCGAGCTCTGAATTCCTGGTCTAGGCTACCGAGTTTCTATTTCCGATTCCCCCGCGCACGACAGGTGTGGCAAGACCTGCACCACGGGCCATAATTTCTGCTTTTCGCATCTGAAACCGCCATCCCTCTCAGGCTCTGCCCTTTTAAAAATAAGCTACTTAGCTGTATTTATTGAAGAGACTTGCGTGGCAGTGGGTGCAATGCTATTTTTCGGCCACGGAGGCCTCATGGACGTGCCCTTACTTTATGAAATAGTCACCATTTTTCTGCTTTCCATCTTCGTCACCGTTACCTGCAACAAAATCAAGCTGCCCGCCACGGTGGGTTTTCTGCTTACGGGCGTTTTGTGCGGCCCTTCGTTGCTCGGCATAGTCAGCGACCGTGACGCCATTGACCATGTGGCCGAAATCGGCGTGGCCATGCTGCTGTTCACCATAGGCATGGAGCTTTCGGGTGAGGCCCTCAACCGGCTGAAACGGCCGGTTTTTCTGGGCGGCAGCCTGCAAATCGGGCTTACGGTTCTGGCCGTCATGGGCCTTGCCCTTTTTGGCGGCTACACCTATCAGCAGGGCATCTTTATGGGATGTCTGGTCGCGCTTTCGTCCTCGGCCGTTGTGCTGCGCATCATGCAGGAGCGCGGTTCGACCAATACGCCGACGGGCCGTCTGTCTCTTGCCATTCTGGTTTTTCAGGACATCATGGTGGCCCCCATGCTGCTGTGCGTGCCCCTGCTTTCCGGCACCCTCGACCTCTCGCTGAAAGACGCCCTTTTTTCCACCCTGTGGGTGGTTCTGGCGTTGGGGGGGGTACTGCTTTTCGCGCGCTTCGGCCTTGACCGCCTCATGGAGGCGGTGGTGCGAACCCGCACCAGAGAAATTCTCCTGCTCACCACCCTGGGTCTGTGCCTCGGCATGGCCCTGCTGACAAACACTCTGGGCCTTTCGCTGTCGCTGGGCGCGTTTATGGCAGGCCTTCTGCTGGCCCGCTCCGAATACAGCATGAGCGTCATTTCGGGTATTCTACCCTACCGCGACGTTTTCATGAGCCTTTTTTTCATCTCCGTGGGCATGATGCTCAACGTGGATTTTTTCGGCCAGCACTTCTTTTCCATCATCGGGCTCACGGCCCTGTTCATCGTGGTCAAAAGCCTGCTCACCCTGCCCGCCGTTCTGGTGCAGGGCTATCCCCTGCGCGCGGCCATCATCACCTCCCTTTCACTGGCGCAGGTGGGCGAATTTGGCTTTGTTCTGGCTGCATCGGGCCTGAGCGCCGGGCTTTTCGACATGGAAGCCTATCAGAACTTTCTGGATGTCAGCGTGCTGACCATGATGCTTACCCCCGGTCTCATGCTCATTGCCCCGCGCCTGGCTGACATGCTGGCCGGTCAGCAGAGCGCGTCCGCGCAGGCGGTGCAAGAATCCGACGAAGGTGAAAGCCATCTGAAAGATCACCTTATCATCGTGGGCTTCGGCATCAGCGGCAAGCATCTGGCCCACGTGGCCAAGGAATCGGGCATTGAATACACCATTCTTGAAATGAACCCCGAAACCGTCAGCCGATACCGCCACAAAGAACCCATTGCCCACGGCGACGCCTCGCAGCCCGTGGTGCTGGAGCATCTTGGCGTCACCAGGGCGCGGGTGCTTGTTATCGTCATTTCCGACCCTTCGGCCGTGAGGGCCATTACCATTGAGGCCCGCCGTTTCAATCCCAACCTGCACATCATTGCCCGCACGCGGTTTGTGACCGAAGTGGCGGCGTTGCGGCAACTGGGCGCGGACGAAGTCATTGCCGAGGAATTTGAAACCTCCATAGAGATTTTCACCCGCGTTCTCACCCAGTATCTTGTCCCCCGGCAGGATATTGATACGTTTGCGGCCCGCATCCGGCAGGAAAACTACCGCATGATCCGCCGCATGAGTACACCCGAAGACTCGCTGAGCAGTACAATAAACCGCCTGCCGGACATGGGCGTGCAAGCCGTGCGCCTTGGGGCGGCCTCGCCCCTGTGCGGACAAAGCCTTGCACAGAGCGAACTGCGCCGCCGCCATGCGGTCACGGTCATCGCCATTCTGCGCGAAGGAATCACCCATGCCTCCCCCGGCGCGGATGACGTGTTCGAACCTGGCGATGTCGTGTACCTTTTTGGCAAAACGGACAAGATCATCGCCATCACGCCGCTTTTTTCCGGCCCGGTGCGCGCATCGGCAAAAAGCAAGGACAGTGGCAAAGAACAGCTCCAACCGGCGCGCTGAGCGGCCCAATCCCTTTTATCAGGAAAGCTTGCGCATTTTTGCGTAGCCGTCTAGGATGTCAGACCACCTTTTGCAACAGCGGCAGGCGGTCTGACATCTTTATTTTGAGGACCATATGCAGGAGCTTAATGAATTGCGCAGGCTGCTGGAGCAGACGCGGCGCATTGCCATTGTGGGAGCCAAGGACAAGCCCGGCCAGGCCGTTGATCGCGTGGGCCGCTACCTTATGGACGTGGGCTACGAGGTCTACCCTGTGCACCCCGCGCGCGCGATGGTATGGGGCCTCACGGCCTACCCCGATCTGGCGGCCCTGCCCTGCCCCGTGGATATCATCAATCTTTTTCGCGCTCCCCAGTGTTGCCCGGACCACGCCCGCGAAGTACTGGCCTTACCCTGGCGGCCTTCGCTTTTCTGGATGCAACTGGGCATACGGTCGCCCGAAGCGCGCGCGCTGTTGACCTCCACAGGCATCACCGTGGTTGAAGACGCCTGCATCATGGTGGAACACGCCCAACTGCTGCCCAACGCTGCCAAGACTCAAGGATAAACTCATGCCTGTTGCACCGGATACGGTTTTCGATTGCCGCATGTGCGGCCACTGCTGCGAAGGCAGCGGCGGCATTGTGGTCAGCCCCACTGACCTTGCGCGCCTCGCTGCCCACATGGGGCAGAGCCCGGAAACCGTTGTTGATCGTTACTGCTACCACGCTGGCGGCAAACTGAAGATACGCAGCGGTTCCGACGGCTACTGCGTTTTTTTCAAACAGGGCCGGGGCTGCGGCGTACACGGGGGCAAACCCGCCATATGCCGTGCGTGGCCCTTTTTTCGCGGCAATATCGAAGATTCCGCCAGTCTTTCTATGGCCAAGGAGTTCTGCCCCGGCATCCACCCGGAAACCCGGCACGCCGACTTTGCCCAGGCCGGACGCGACTACCTGCTGCAAAACGGCCTGCTGGCCAATGACAGCAGTTGCGAAGCCAACGCCCTTATCCTCAAGTAAGTTATGCGACGCCGCACCCGCCAGATATCGCTCAAGGAATGCTACGCCATTCTCAAACTTGAGAAGGACGCCGACCTTGCAGCAGTAAAAAGGGCTTACCGCAGGCGCGCCTTTGAACTTCACCCCGACCTGAACCCCGGAAACGCCGAGGCCAGCCGGGATTTTCAGTTGCTTAACGAGGCATATGTCGCTCTTTCCGGCATTCTCACCCATGAGGATGAGGTGAGAAAAAAGAGCGAAGCCCGCCAGGAAGCGCAGAAAGAAGCGCGGCAGGAAGCACGCAAAAGCAAAAAGGAAAGCGCGAGCGATAAAAACCCTGGCCCGGCCAAGGCAAAACAGGAAGACAAAGGCGCGTCCCAGCCCCCGCCCTCCGGCGAAGAAGAGGCAAAAACCCCAGGAAGCCAGGGGAAGGAGCAAAGCGCCGGGCAGGCCGACACGGCGCAAGGCGGACAAAACGGCGCGGAGGATAAAGCCGCCGCCGGAGAGAAGGCCGGAAGCTCCCGCGCCGACGCCGCGGGAGCGGCATATGCCGAGCAGGACGTGCTGCGCGACCTGCTTAATGATCCTTTTGCCCGCCGCGTTTTTGAAGATATTTACAGCGAGTTGAACAAGCAGCAGGCAGAGAAAGCGCAGCAGGAAGGACCGCGACAGCAAGAGGCGGAATCCGCCCCGCAGAACCGCGCAAAACCCAAGGCGGCAAAAGTAAAGAAAAACGCCGCACTGCATAAAGAGAATCTGGCCGGGGCCACAGCCACATGGTCTTCTGAAATGGCCCGTGGCGTCACCGGCATGGTCAAGGACTGGCTGCGCCGCCAGATTGACGAAGAACAAAGCCTTACCCTGCCCGCAAGCAACCTGGCGCCGGGCTGCCGCGTGCGCCTTCAGATCCGCCAGGGTCTTCAGGCAGAACTCAAAACCGTTGAAATAACTCTGCCTCCGGATTTTGCGGTGGGCAGGCCCATTCGCCTGCGCGGCCTGGGCAAACGCGTGGGGCCGTGGCAAGGCGACCTCTATCTGACACTGTATACAGAATAGCGTCATACGCAGTCAGGCCGGACGGATGCACACTGTCCGGCTTTTTTTGCTTTTATTCCGCCCTTGCCGCAAGGCAACTTCCGCCACATGGCGGCGTTCCGCATCAGGCATGCAGTGCGCCGTTCTTTTGCCCAAAACAGGCAGGCTATAACCATTATCAATCATGAAAACTGTTTGACATATTTGTGATGGCATGAAATTATATTCACAAGAATTCTCAACAGTGTTGCAAATATCCAGCCCAGCGCGAATGACGATCATGAGAGAGCTTGCTGCTTGACAGCGCGCCGAAGGGGCAAGAGCAATCGAAACTCTCAGGCAAAAGGATCATGGTCGGACGCACTCTGAAGTTGGCAAACGCTAATGACAGAAGTTGAACCTCTTGAGCGGAATGACTTGTCATGGCGTTGTTCTATTTCTATGGCTCCGCCCTGGTGCGCGGCCCTTCTAAGGTGCATACCCAGCACTGACCACAAGTCGGATCGCGCCCGCAGGTTCTGCGGGCGGCCAGCCGTACCGATCCTTCTTGGCCCTCCCTGCCGTCTTGCTCTGCCTGCTTCAGCCACTGGCTTTATGCCCTTGGGCGCCGTCTGCTGGCGCGGATTGCCATTACCAATGGTTATCCGCTTCGCGCGTCTTTTTCTAAAAATATGCGCCGCGAAATACCCGCAAGGCGAACCTGCTTCACCCTTGCGCCGGCATTTCAACGAGAAATGACCCTGGTGCGCATCCCACCCTTTGCCCGGGTGGGTCACGCATTGAAAATCTTTTGCAATTCGCCTGCCTCAACAGGCTTTCTGCCTGCCCCACCCAGGGCGGACAGGCGGTAGTCTGTTCTTTACTGTGTCAGTACTGGCCGTAAGGAGGCTGTCGGCGCCGTGTACCAACATGTTTAAGCACAAGAAGGAGAATTCTTGCAATGACAATGCAGAAACCTCTGCCTGATGCGGCAAGCTTCTGCCTGTGACAGCAAACTTGCCTGATGTCACAAGAATCGGCGCACTAGAGCAGATTAACTTTGAGAATATACATTCTCAAAGTTTAAGGCACGCTCACTACGGCATTTAACCGCGCAGATAAACTGCGCGTACGCCTTCGTAGCGAACGTCTGCTCACGCAGACGTCAGAGCAATTTAAAAGTTAAATTGCTCTAACACCAAAACAGGGAGACGTATCATGAGCGAAACCCCCACCCCCCCCGTGGGACAAGAAGAATCGCACACTCTCAAGCGTGGACTAAGTCAAAGGCACATTCAGCTCATAGCCATTGGCGGCGCCATTGGTACGGGTCTTTTCATGGGCTCCGGCAAAACCATCAACCTTGCCGGCCCATCAATCATTTTCGTCTATGCCATTATCGGGGCATTTTTGTTCCTGGTAATGCGGGCCATGGGTGAACTGCTTCTCTCCAATCTTAAGTACAAATCCTTCACGGATATGGCGGAGGATATCGTAGGCCCCTGGGCAGGATTTTTTGTCGGCTGGACCTACTGGTTCTGCTGGATCGTCACAGGCACAGCGGACGTTATCGCCATTGCCTCGTACTTCCATTTCTGGTTTCCGTCCCTATCCGTATGGATTCCATCCATCCTCTTTGTATTACTGATCATGGTTCTTAACCTTGTTTCGGTAAACCTGTTCGGCGAAATGGAGTTCTGGTTCGCTTCCATCAAGATTGTGGCCATCATGGCCATCATTCTTGCCGGAATCGCAATGGTGATGACGGGCTTTACGTCCTCGGTGTCGGGGCACGCGGCTTCTGTGTCCAACCTGTGGGAATATGGAGGATGGTTCCCCAAGGGGGCTTTCGGCTTCTTTGCGGGCTTCCAGATAGCAATGTTCGCCTTTGTGGGCATTGAGCTTATCGGCACCACTGCCGCCGAGGCCAAAGACCCCGAAGTCAACCTGCCCAAGGCCATCAACACCATCCCCTTCCGTATTATATTCTTTTACGTGTTCGCCCTGGTGGCCATCATGTGCATTACGCCGTGGTCGGACATTGACCCCGAAACCAGCCCCTTTGTGCATACCTTTGTGGCAGTGGGCATTCCGGCTGCGGCGAGCATAGTCAACTTTGTGGTGCTGACATCGGCGGCGTCCTCCGCCAACAGCGGTATCTACTCCACAAGCCGCATGCTCTACGGCCTCTCGCTGGTGGGCGTCGCTCCCAAGGCCTTCGGGCGGCTCTCTTCAAGCAGGGTGCCGGCCAACGGCCTGCTGTTCTCCTGCCTCTGCCTGCTGATCGGCGCGTCCATGCTCATTATCATGCCCACCATCATGGCGGCCTTTACCGTCATGACGACCATCTCGTCGGTCTGCTTCATCTTCGTGTGGTCCATGATTCTGTATTCCTACGTGGTGTACCGCAAGCGTCACCCCGAACGCCATGAAACCTCAAAGTTCAAGCTCCCCGGCGGGGTCTTTTCCTGCTGGATCTGCTGGATATTCTTTGCAGTGGTGCTCGTGCTGCTGACGTTTGAGGCTGACACCCGCATGGCCATGTTCACCACGCCCATATGGTTCATCATTCTTGGCATTGGCTACTTCATGAGCCACAAGAACCATGTCAGCAAGCGTTGAACGACTTGAAGTAACCCTTGTTGCACGACCATAAACAAAAGACCCGGCATTGCCGGGTCTTTTGTTTAGCGCTGGCTGCAACATTTTACCCCTGAAAAGGGTTACATGCTGCGATGGTACGATGCCACATCAAGAATTTCAGGTGGTGCGGCGTGGGGAAGGAGACCCTTTTACAAAGGGATCCCTCCCCCACAAAGCACTGGAAGTGAAACTGCCCCAAACCCGTTACAGGGGGTCAGACTCAATGCTGAAGGTCATGTCCTCGCCATCCTGCGCAACCACATACCGCAACCGCTCTTCAATCCTGTTCCGGGCATCAAAGGTCAGCACTATGGGTTCGCGCCGGCAGATGTCCTGAGGGCCGGACACATACTCGAATGCGCCGATGATGACCTCATCCCCTATCTGGCAGGTTCGGGCGGCCGCGCCGTTGAGAATGCAGCAGCGCGATCCGGCCTCGCCGTAAATAACATACGTGGATATGCGCTGCCCGCTGTTTTTGTTCCATATGTACACAAATTCCAGCGGCAAAATGCCCGCCAGCCTGCACACCTCGGGGTCAAGGGTAATGGAGCCGTGATAGTCGAGCGCGCATTGGGTAACCCGAATGCCGTGCAGTTTGGCGCGTAGAATCTTCAGCATGTTTCTTTCCCCCGTTCAACGACGGCGACTGGAGCATTTAACACTTGAAATGCTCGTGTACCCCACAAGAGGCGTAGCGGCAAACAGGCAAGGCTGTTTACGGACGCCATGTCGGCGGCCAGAATTACTCCAATAAAAAAAGGCCGCACAAGCGGCCTGGAAATTACGGGCTTCACACCAAAAGATCAATATGCCTTGATGTACTCATCCAGGTTTTCCGCTGAACAGTTGCGGCTGACCCAAAAGGCCGAGGCCCATACCATAAGGGCCGTCGCCTGCGTATCGTCCAGACTTTTTATTTTGGATTCAAGGCTCGACTTGCTGGCCCCGTGGCGCAGATGCACGCCGCCCACGTCGCAGGCGTCAGAAACACGCAGTATAAGATAGGAAAGCCGCGTGTGGTCGGGCATGAGTTTCATGTCCTTGTGGGCTTCAACAATGGTCTTGAGTTCCGGACCGCTGAACATGTGCTTTATGCTTGTGATAGCCCGAAAAAACGTATCTACAGCCCAGGGCAGGATAAACTCCGCTCCGGCGCTTTTGGTGCGAAAATAGTCTTTGAGCCAACGTTCTTGTTCATCATTAATTCGTGCTGCGACCTGCGGCATGATGCCCCCGGGAAAATAGCTGTGCTGTTGCAGTGCGCCCGGCTATAGGCTGCCGGACATCGTGTTACGCCATCTTCTATACTGCGCTACACTAGTTACAGCAAAGTTTCAAGATAAAATCTAGACTTATTTTTCAAAAATATTTTCAAGCAGTTCAACGAGATCCACGGGCACGCATTCTCTGGCAGGCTATTCCCACCACTGGCAGTCAACTTGCGCATATGCCCGCACTGGCGTAAAGCCAGCCTGTGTACAACCATCCGCAAGGACAAATCATGGCACCTCCCCCCGGCAAAGAGCACGCGTCGCAAAAGGCTGCCGCACTCGAAGCAGCACCAGCGGGTTCACGACCACCAATACTGCCTGGCGGCGAAATGCGCCGCGCGCTGATCCGCGCGCATGCGGCCACACTGCTCTTTGGCGTATCCGGCCTGTTTGGCAGGTTGTGCCAATGTTCGGCATCAGTGCTTGTGTGCGGCAGAGCTGGCTTTGCCGTGGTGGCCCTTGCCCTGCTGGGCATGAAAAAAAACCAGATACCCTGGCAAGGTCTTAAAACAAGCGAACTGATGGGCCTCATGATAACCGGGGTTCTGCTTGCCGCTCACTATGTGACCTTTTTTATGGGCATACAGGTCGGCGGAGTCGCGGTTGGCACCTTGGGCTTCGCCTGCTTTCCCGCATTTACCATGCTTTTTGAGTCAATGGCGTTCAGGGAACGCCCGAGCAGAAGAGAACTGCAATGCCTGGCCCTTGTTACACTGGGGCTCGTGTGTACCGCGCCCTCTTTTTCCCTGGCCCATGACGGCACGGCGGGCCTCTTGCTGGGGGTGATGTCCGGGCTTGCCTACGCGCTTGTGACCATTGCCAACCGCCGCTTTGCCGCGCATTTGCCAAGTCTGCAAACCACATGGTGGCAAAATGTGGTCACTGTTGTTTTTCTTTTGCCTTTCACGTGGTGGCAGTTCGCCGAGGTGCGGGCCCTGGACTGGTTGTGGATTGCCTGCCTGGGCCTTTTGTGTTCCGCATTGGCTTATGTTCTTTTTATCGGCAGCCTCACGGTGCTCAAGGCGCGGCAGGCTGCGCTCATCATTACCCTGGAACCTGTGTACGCCATTGTGGCAGCATGGATTGTGCTTGGCGACGTGCCCGGCCCGCGCGTCGTCGTTGGCGGCGTGCTTATTCTCGGCTCGGTTCTTTTGCTGAACAGGCGCTGACAGCCAGAATGCAGCAGTATGGAACGGTTAGAGCAGATTAACTTTGAAATGCTTCACATTTCAAAGTGTTCATTCAGTCGAAAAATATAATTTTCGGCTGAATCCACGCCACGTTGTGGCGCGCTGCACTTTCGTGCAGCGTTAGAGCATTTACACTTTTTCAAAGTTAAAATGCTCTAAAGCCCGGCGGGGATTCCCGCCGGGCTTTCAATATGGCAAAACCGTATTGCAAAAACCGCCAATGGCCGCCAGACAGCCCAGAGCAGTTCTACCGCAAGACGGCCCTAAAACGTGTCCTGCATGCCATACAGTTTTCCCGGCTTCTGCCCGGCCAGCCATGCGGCGGCCCGCAGCGCGCCCTGCGCGAAATTTTCACGCGAATGGGCCTGATGGGTAACTTCAATGCGTTCGCCAGGCCCCATAAAGTACACGGTATGCACGCCCACCACATCGCCGCCGCGTATGGCCTGAATGCCGATCTGCGCCTTGGGCCTCTCGCCGATGATGCCGTCGCGCGAAGAGCAGCGCACGTCGTTGAGGTTCCAGCCCCGCGCTTCGGCCAGGCATTCGCCCAGGGTCAGGGCAGTGCCGCTGGGGCTGTCCTTTTTGCGGTTGTGGTGCAGCTCCACCATTTCGATGTCGTACGTATCGCCCAGAGCGCGCGTCAGTTCCGGCAGAATCTTGCAGAGCACATTAATGCCAATGCTCATGTTGGACGACCAGAAAATGGGGGCGCGCTTTGCCAGTTCCCGCAGTTCTTCCTTTTCTGCATCCGTGAAGCCAGTGGTGCCGATAACGAGCGCACGGCCGCTTTCAGCCACGGTGCGGGCCGACTGCAGGCTCACGGCCGGCGCGGTAAAATCGATGGCTACCGCTCCCGGAGCCTGGGGCAGCACGGCTGTCAGGCTGTCCCCCACGGGGCACGGCGATCCTGCCAGCTTTCCCACGTGCTCTTTGCTGTCCACCAGACCGGCAAGGCTGAACGCCGGTTCTGCGGCTACGAGTTGGCTGATGGTTCTGCCCATGCGTCCGTTAGCCCCTACCACGATGATGGATGTGCTCATGCTTCACTCACTTTGCATTCAAATTATTCAAAAACCACACCGGCTTCACGCAACATGTCCAGAAATGCCCTCTCATTGAGAACAGGTACGCCAAGGGCTTGCGCCTTTTCAAGTTTGCTGCCAGCTTTTTCGCCCGCCACAAGATAGTTGAGCTTTTTGCTGACCCCACCCAAAGGCGTGGCCCCCGCGGCCTCGGCGAGCTTTTCGGCCTGGCCGCGCGGCATGCTCAGGCTGCCGGTAAAAAGTATGGTTTTTCCAGCCAGCGGGCCGGATGCAGGTGCGCCCCCTCCGGCTGCGCCGCCCTCTGCTTCGTGCCCGCCGATTTTTCCGGAGCGGCCGCCTTGCGGCCACAGGCCAAGGGCCTTGAAGCGGGCAAGCTGTTCCCTGTTGGCGGGACTGTCAAAGAAATTGCGGATGGAGGACGCCACCTCCGGCCCCACGTCAGGCAGGCCCTGCAAGGCTTCGGCATCGGCCTTTTCCAGTTCTTCCAGACTGTGAAAATGCACAGCCAGCGTGCGGGCGGTCTGTTCCCCCACATGGCGGATGCCCAGGGCGCTGATAAGGCGCGGCAAGGTAGCGGTATGCCTGGCCTCGTCAAGCGCGCCCACAAATTTCTGCGCCAGCACCTCGCCCATACGCTCAAAACCCAGCAGTTCCTCAACCGTCAGGGTGAAAAGATCCGCCGGGGATTCTACGCGGCCGCTGTTGACCAGCTGTTCTATCCACTTTTGCCCAACACCCGATATGTCGAGCCCCGCCTTGGAGACAAAATGACTGATGGCCCGCAGCCGGATGGCGGGACAGGCCATATTTTCGCAACGCCAGGCGGCTTCGCCTTCCTCACGGTACGCGGGCTGCCCGCAGGCAGGGCAATTGTGCGGGAAAGCATATCCTTTCGCGCCAGCCGGGCGTTTATCAAGCACAGGCCCCACCACTTCGGGGATCACGTCGCCAGCGCGGCGCACCATGACCGTATCGCCCACGCGCACATCGCGGCTGCGTATCTCGTCCTCATTGTGCAGGGTCGCCCGGGAGACCATAACGCCGCCCACGGCTATGGGCTCAAGCACAGCCACTGGCGTCAGCACGCCTGTGCGGCCCACCTGGATTTCAATATCCTTCAAAAGAGTCTGCGCCTGCTCGGCGGGAAACTTGAAGGCAACGGCGAAGCGCGGCGCACGCGCCGTGAAGCCAAGGGCCTGCTGGGCCTCGAGGTTGTCCAGCTTTGCCACTGCGCCGTCAATCTCCATCCTGAACTGCGGCCTGTGCTCCCTGACCCATTGGGCGTAGTTTTCAACAGCCTGGACGCTCTCGCACAATTTGCCGTCTGGCGGAGTGAGAAAGCCGTATTCCCTGAGCCGTGACATGGCTTCAGACTGCAGCGTACAGGCCGGGGCGGGCTGCCATTGGGCCTCGCCCAGGCTGTACGCCAGAAAACGCAGGGGCCGTGACGCGGTGATGGAGATATCAAGCTGGCGCAGGGTTCCGGCGGCGGCATTGCGGGGGTTGGCAAAGCTCTTCAGCCCCAGGGCTTCCTGTTTTTCGTTGAGGGCGGCGAAATCCTTTTTGTACATGACAACTTCGCCGCGCACCTCCAGTCGGGAAGGGAAAGGCCCAGGCCCCGCAAGGTGCAGGGGCACGGTGCGGATGGTGCGCACGGCCTCGGTGACCACTTCGCCTGTTTCGCCGTCGCCACGCGTGAGGGCCTCATGCATGATGCCGTCAACGTAGATGATTTCCAGCGCCAGCCCGTCAAGCTTGGGGTCGCACCAGAAACTTTCCGGCAGGGGGCCGTTAAGGCTGGCATCCCAGGCGCGGCGCATGCGCTCGGCAAAATCCTGCCACTGCTCCATAGAAAAAACATTGTCCAGACCGTACATCTGGCGGCTGTGCGCCTTTTTGACAAGCCCGTCGATGAGCTTGCCGCCCACGCGCAATGTGGGCGAATGGGGCGAGCGCAGTTCGGGCCAGCGGTCTTCAAGGGCCTGCAGTTCGCGAAACAGGACGTCGAACTGATCGTCGCTGATTTCGGGTTTGTCCAGAGTATGATAAAGATAGTTGTGCCGTTCAAGCTCCGCCGTGAGCCATTGGACGCGGCGGCGCTCTTCGGCTGTGGGGCCGGTGGAAAAGAGGCTGTGCTGGGACTGCCCGCCCTGATCATTGGTATGCTGCGACATGAAAAACCCTGTGCGGCTGCTGGCAAGCCTGACGCTACGCGAGAGCCTTTTTGTCCGCGCCGTAAACGCCCGCGCGGTTCCATAAAAAACGGGTGGAAAAGCGGCGGGCATCGTGCACCGCCGTTATTACAGGCGATTTACGGCCTGCTGACTCTTATGACCTGCCCAACTGCTATATAACCCAAAACCAGTAAAAGTTTTAGGGGGTGGGGGCGTGGGGGAGGAGACCCTTTTCCAAAAGGGTCCCTCCCCCACAAAACACATTTCAAAGTAAACGCTGATTTATTCCGTTTGGCGGCGTTGCTTCACTTTTTTTGAAACAGTCAAGGACGGAAGAGTCCACTCCTGCTTCAAAAAAAGATCGCGCCTTGCCAACCGAAACAACTGCGCGTTTCCAACAGGCTCTTTAATCAGTGCTTTCTTAAATGCTCTAGTCGGGCAAGGCAATCAAGCGCGCCCGCAACACCCGGATGCGGTCGCGCAACTGGGCGGCCTGCTCGAACTCAAGATCACGGGCGGCCTGGCGCATTTCCTTTTCAAGCTTGGCCACCAGCAGAGCCGTATCCTCGGCAGTAAGCGGAACGGCGTCCGGTTCCTGCCCCTTGCCCTTGCCACGGCCCTTGCCGCGCCCGCGTGAAGCGCCATCTTCCACATACAAACTATCCAGCGGAGATTCAAGGCTTTTCCGTGTGCTGGTGGGCGTGATGCCGTGTTCTTCGTTATGCGCCGTCTGTCTGGCGCGGCGGCGCGCTGTTTCGTCCATGGCGGCCTTCATCGAATCCGTCATCTTGTCGGCGTACAGGATGACCCGACCCTGCGCATTACGCGCGGCGCGGCCAAATGTCTGAATAAGCGAACCTGTGGATCGCAAAAAGCCTTCCTTGTCGGCGTCCAGAATGCAGACAAGGGACACTTCGGGGATGTCCAGACCCTCGCGCAGCAGGTTGATGCCCACCAGCACGTCAAACTCGCCCATGCGCAGCGCGCGGATGATCTGCATGCGCTCAAGGGTGTCGATGTCAGAGTGGAGATAGCGCGCACGCACCCCCATGTTGCAACAGTATTCCGTCAGGTCTTCGGCCATGCGTTTGGTCAGGGTGGTCACAAGCACCCTCTCGCCCCGGCTGACGCAGCCGCGGCACTCGCCCAGCAGGTTTTCCATCTGCCCCCTGGTGGGGCGAACCTCCACCACGGGGTCCACTAGACCTGTGGGCCGGATGATCTGCTCGGCCACAATGCCCTGCGCCTGATCGCGTTCGTACTTGCCCGGCGTGGCCGACACATAGACCACCTGATTGAGCAGGGCCGTGAATTCGTTGAACTGCAAAGGTCTGTTGTCCAGGGCCGACGGCAGGCGAAAGCCGTAGTCCACAAGGGTGGTCTTGCGCGAGCGGTCGCCCTTGTACATGGCTCCCACCTGCGGAACGGTAATATGCGACTCGTCCACAAAAAGAAGAAAATCCTTGGGAAAGTAGTTGAGCAGGCATGAGGGCGGTTCGCCCGCCACGCGGCCATCAAGGTGGCGGGTATAGTTTTCGATGCCGTTGCAGTAGCCGAGCTCTTCAATCATTTCAAGATCAAGCTGTGTGCGCTGTTCAAGGCGCTGGGCCTCCACAAGCTTGCCCTGCTCTTTGAACAGAATAAGCCGCTCCGCCAGTTCGTCGCGTATGTCGCTGGCGGCGCGCTTGAGGTTGTCCTGCGCGGACACGAAGTGGCTGGCCGGGTACAGCACAGTCTTGGACACATCCGCCAGCACTTCGCCTGTGAGGGGGTCAATTTCGCGCATGGCGTCGATATCGTCGCCAAAAAATTCCAGCCGCAGGGCGCGCTCGTGATGGTAGGCCGGTATGATTTCAAGGGCGTCGCCACGCACGCGGAAGGTGCCTCGGTGAAAATCGTAGTCATTGCGTTCGTAATGCACTTCCACAAGGCGCGTGATGATTTTGTCCATGGGAAAATGCTGGCCCACCTCGACGGGAATGACCATCTTGGCGTAGTATTCCGGCGAGCCGAGGCCGTAGATGCACGAGACAGAGGCCACGATTATGACGTCGCGCCGCGTGAGCAGGGCGTGGGTGGCGGCGTGGCGCAGCTTGTCGATGTTGTCGTTGATGGAGGAGTCTTTTTCGATATAGGTGTCAGAGGCGGGCACATAGGCCTCTGGCTGGTAATAGTCGTAATAACTGACAAAATATTCCACGGCGTTGCGCGGAAAAAGCGCGCGGAATTCGCCGTACAGCTGTGCGGCCAGGGTCTTGTTGGGCGCAAGCACCAGGGCCGGACGGTTGCAGCGGGCAATCACGTTGGCCATGGTAAAGGTCTTGCCGGAACCCGTGACGCCCAAAAGCACCTGGGCGGGCACCCCTGCCTGAATGTTGCTCACCAGTTCGTCAATGGCCGTGGGCTGGTCGCCTGTGGGAACATACGCTGTTTCCAGGCTGAAAGGGGTAGCGGACTTGTCTTCCATCATGTTCTGTTTTGGGGTAAGAGGGTGTGAAATAATACGCTAACCACGGGATGTGCTATGGAAAAGATCATCGTGCCCACGCAGTTCGACCTGCCGCTGGACAGAATTTACATTGTGGCCGCAACGCTCAAGACCTTCAAGGGCCGCCGCCATGTGGACGTGCAGGTTTTTCGGCCCAACGGCGGTGATGAAGAACTGGAAGCCCTGCGCGGCCTTGGCCTGGTGGCTCCCCCCGACCCGTCCATTCCGGCCGAAGTGCTTCAGGGCGCTACGGAAGAAGCCGCCCTGCGCTGTATTCTTGAAGCCTTCACTGCCGAAGAAAGTCGCGCTCTGGCGGACTACCTTGAGCAGCGCTATGCCGATCATATCGAAAAAATCACCGTCTGTCCGATGGACATACCCGTTCCCATGGGCGTAGCGCCCCTGGCGGGCATTACCGAGGGCAAGAGCACGGGCTTCATCCGTTTTGAAACCGTGCGCGACTACCCCCTGCCCTTCGTGGCTCACGGGTATTACGATCTGGAAGCCCACGCTCCGCTGGACAGCGAATAGTCATAGCCTTCACGCCAGGGCTGCCAGACCTGCTCGTCAGACACCTTGTGGATTGTATCCCCGCAGATGACATGCTCCGTTGAGGGCAGTCCGACGCCGGGCTCCACATCCGCAGGGGGCGCCAGAGCTTCCCGCAGCCTTTGCACAAAGGCCTCTCGAGGCAGAAGAACCCCGCCCATCTTCATGATGTGCGGGGTTTCCTGTTGGCAATCCAGCAAGGTCACGCCGCGCAGGCGCAGCAGGGCCACAAGACCGGCCAGGGCCGCGCGCGACGCCTCGGAAACAACATGAAACATCGACTCGCCAAAAAACACCCTGCCAAATCCCACGCCATACAGCCCCCCGGCCAGTTCTCCATCGCGCCAGGCCTCCACGCTGTGGGCAAAACCCATGGCGTGCAGGCGGTCATACGCCTCGATCATCGCAGGCGTGAGCCATGTGCCGCCATGGGGCGTGCGTGCCTGGGCGCAGGCCCGTATGACCCTGCCGAAGGCCGCGTCAAGGGTAAGTTCAAAGGGCTTTTGTCGTAAGGCGCGGGCACTGCGGGCAGGAAGGCGAAACTCCTCCAGCGGCAGCACGCATCGCGGGTCCGGCGACCACCAGAGTATGGGCTGCCCGGCCTCGTACCAGGGAAAAATCCCCCGGCTGTAGGCCGCCAGCAAGCGCTCCGGCCGCAGGTCGCCCCCAAAGCAGAGCAGGCCGTCTTCACGGGCCGCTTCAAGCGGGGGAAACTGGGCGGCCAGTGCCGCGAAGATCGTCTCCACAGCCTGCCGCCCCGTTGTCAAACCTTGCTCTTGGGCGGCTTTTTGGCTGCTTTTTCGCTTTTTGCAGTGCCAGCCTTGCCCTGGCTTTCCGTCTTGCTGGAAGAGTCCGCCTTACTCCTGGCGCGAGGCTTGCCGCCGGGTTTTTCCGACGTGCCTGGCTTGCCGGACGTTCCCGACTTGCCGAGCGCGCCGGATTTACCGGACTGACCAGGATTGCCGGATTTACCCGAAGTGCCGGATTTGGCCTTTGCGCCACCGGACTTTTCAGCTTTGCTGCCAGCGGCGGATTTGGCGCCTTTCGCCTTCTTGGTCGTGGCCGCCCTGGTGGGCGTTCTTGCCTCGACACCGGTCGCGTTGAGCACAAGCGCGTCATCAACAACGTCAAGCCGCGCGCTGCCCCCCTTGGAGAGGGAGCCGAACAGCAATTCGTGGGCCAACTTGTCTTCCAGTTCCGTACGCAGCAGACGCCGCAGCGGTCTTGCGCCCATGGCGGGGTCAAAGCCCTTGCGGGCCAGCCATTGCCTGGCGTTCAGACTCAGATCAAGCTGCACGTGCCGCTGCTCAAGGCTGTGGGTGATTTCACCAACAAACTTGTCCACGATGCGCAGCATCATGTCTTCGGTCAGGCTGCCAAAAGGCACAAGAGCGTCGAGCCTGTTGCGGAATTCGGGGCTGAAGGTATTTTCCACAGCCTTGAGGCCCTTGTGGGCCGCATCCTGCCGCGACGCGCCGCCGAACCCCATGGCCGGACGCGACATGTCGAAGGCCCCGGCATTGGAGGTCATAATCAGGATCACGTGCGAGAAGTCCGTTTTCCTGCCCGTATTGTCGGTCAAGGTGGCGTAGTCCATCACCTGAAGCAGCACGTTGAAGATATCGGGATGGGCCTTTTCCACTTCGTCCAGCAGTACTACGGAATACGGGGCCTTGCGCACGGCTTCCGTGAGCAGGCCGCCCTGATCAAAGCCCACATAGCCTGGAGGCGCGCCGATAAGACGCGACACCGAGTGCTTTTCCATATACTCGCTCATGTCATAGCGCAGAAACTCCACGCCCATGAGCTTGGCAAGGCTGCGGGCCACTTCTGTCTTGCCCACGCCAGTGGGGCCATAGAACAGAAAGGCTCCTGCCGGGCGCTGCTCCTGCCCAAGACCCGCACGGGCGCGCAAAATGGCCCGCACCGTAAGCTCGATGGCCGGATCCTGGCCGAACACAAGCTCCTTGAGGTCTTTTTCAAGCGAGGCAAGACGGTTGCGTTCCGTGCCGGACACGGTACGCACGGGAATGCCCGCCATGCGCGCCACAATGCGTTCCACATCGGCCACGCCCACCATGGGGCGCGCCATCCTGCCGCCCGCAGCGATCTTGCCGGCAGAGCCGCCAGCAGGCTGTTTGCGAGCGCCATTCTGAACGCCACGTCCCAGATGGACGGCAGCGCCGGATTCGTCCAGCACGTCGATGGCCTTGTCGGGCAGCAGGCGGTCACGTACATGCCGGGCCGTCAGATCAACCATGGCCTTGACGGCGGCCGGGCTGTACCTGACCTTATGGAAGTCGGCATAGCGCTTTTCAAGCCCCTGAAGGATGGCAAGGCATTCCTCGGTATTCGGCTCAGCAAGGTCTATGCGCTGAAACCGCCGGGCCAGAGCACGGTCCTTTTCAAAGTGGTTGCGAAACTCTTCATAGGTCGTGGAGCCGATGCAGCGCAGGTCGCCGTTGGCCAGCATGGGCTTGAGCAGGTTGGAGGCGTCCATAGAGCCGCCGGAAGTGGAGCCCGCGCCCACAATTGTATGAATTTCGTCAATAAACAAAATTGCGTCCGGAATTTCCATCAAGCGCTGCACCACAGCCTTGAGGCGGCTTTCAAAGTCGCCCCTGTAGCGGGTGCCCGCCAGCAGCAGCCCCATATCCAGGGCGAACAACTGGGCCTTGGCGAACATCTCCGGCACGTTGCCCTCAACAATACGCAAAGCCAGACCTTCGGCCAGGGCTGTCTTGCCCACGCCGGGGTCGCCCACAAAAAGCGGATTGTTTTTGCGGCGACGGCACAGCACTTCCACCGCGCGGTCAAGCTCGGTCACGCGCCCCACCAGGGGGTCTATCTTGCCCTCGCGGGCGCGAGCCGTAAGGTCTACGGCGTACTGGGCCAGAGGATCGGTCTTGCCTTCCTTGTCGTCAGCGTCGCCGCCCTGGCCAGCGCCCTTGGAGCCGCCGCCCTCGTCCATGCCGTGCGACACGAAGGTCAGGACATCCAGACGCTCCACGCCCTGCTTGCGCAGATAGTAATGGGCATAGCTTTCTTCTTCGTCCATGATGGAAATGAGCAGATCGCCCAGTTCCACGGTGTCGCGCCCGGCGGAACGGATATGGCTCAAGGCGCGTTCAAGCACGCGCTGTACGCCTTCTGTCTGGGCCACTTCATGGCTGCCCGCCAGAGGCACGACTTCCATTTCGCGGTTAAAAAATTCTTCAAGCTGCTCGCGCAGCACGGCCACACTGGCCCCGCTGCCCTCAAGCAGAATACGCCCGCGCATGCTGTTGGTAAGAGCAAAAAGGACATGCTCCACAGTCAGCAGGTCGTGGCGACGCCGGTGCGCTTCCATAAGGGCGTCACGAATGACGCTTTGAACACTCTTGCTCAACATAGGCATCTCAATAAATTTTTTCCATGGTGCATTTGAGGGGGAATCCCGCAGCCTTGGCCGCCTGATGAACCCTTTTCACCTTGGTCTCTGCTACTTCATGGGTGTATACACCGCACTGTCCCACGCCATGCTGGTGTATTTTCAGCATGATGACGGTGGCCTCTTCCGTGGATTTGTGAAAGATGCTGCATAATACAGCCACCACAAAATCCATACTGGTGTAATCATCGTTGTGCAGGAGCACCCGATAACGGTCGGGCTCCTTCAATTTTTTTTCCACAATGATCTGGCTTTCGCCGCCATTCTGGTTCTCGTTACAAACGGGCATGCAATTGCTCCACGGCACAAGTATTCAGCGCTGTTCAGGGAAAACTTGGCAGTCTTCATCCGGCAGCCCCAGCTGCCGTCGCCATGCCCGCCTCTGCGTTTCGTCAAACACAAAGGATCGGCGGGGGGGCAGGTTGTTGCGGTGCAGCCAATCCTGATGCAGCTGATGATAATTCTTGGTACTGATTGTCACATTGTCAAGGCCCAGGCTTTTCTGCACGGCATTGATGGCCTCTGCCGGGCCTTCCAGTTCCGCGCCCTGCATGAAGGACAGAGTGTCCAGCTCCACTTCCACGCCGTTCAGACGCCAGGGCTCGCGGACCTTCTCATAACGCGCGGCAGGGCTGTAGCCAAGGCCTTCAAGTATAAGGCGCATGGCGGCGGCATCAGCCACCCCGACCTCGCGCTCATCCCGCACCTTGCAGTGTTCCGCCCCGGCCGGGGGCGCAGCGGGCAGCTTCAGGGTCAGTACGCAGCGGGCCTTGTGGGGCCACTCCTGGTTGCGCAGGCGCAGCAGCCGCCCACTGGAAAAAAGGTCGCCCTCCGGCGTGTCAAAAACCGTATTGCTCTCAAAGTGGGCGCCAAGGCAGCGCGCGCCGTGCTCACGCAGGCGTTCGCGCAGATCGTCAAGATCAACATCCGGGAATTTACGTTCCACTTCCAGCGCCATGGCTATTCCTCCGGCCTCTGGCGTCGGTGAAAAAGACGCTGTTGCAGGGCCGCGATGGTGGCAATGCCGCCCTTGTCGTCGCCAGGATGCACAATGGGGTCAAAACCCAGCCGCCGGGCCTGGGTGAGGCGCAATTCCTGCGCGGCCACAGGCCGTATCTGCCCGTTGAGGTCCACCTCGCCCCAGAGCACGCATTTTTCCGGCAGCGGCACATCATAATACGATGAAAGCACGGCGGCCACCAGCGCAAGATCCAGCCCCGGCTCGTTCAGCTTCATGCCGCCGCCCACCTTGGCGTAAATATCCACCTGCCCGAAATTGAGTTTAAGACGTTTTTCCAGAACGGCCAGCAACAGGTGCAGCCGACCGACGTCAAAACCAAGGGCAGCCCGGCGCGGAATGCTCAAAAAGGTGCGGGACACAAGCGCCTGCACTTCGACGGCAAGCGGGCGCTGGCCATCCACGGCCATGACCACGGCTGTGCCGGACAGCGAAGCGTCGCGCTGGCCCAGAAAGAAGGTGGAAGGGTCGTCAACGATCTGCATGCCCTGCTGCCCCATGCGGAAAACCAGCAGTTCCTCGTTGGGGCCAAAGCGGTTCTTGAACACACGCAGCAGGCGGAACATCTGGCGGCGGTCGCCTTCAAGCGAAATGACCGTATCCACCATATGCTCCAGCAGGCGTGGCCCGGCGAGCACGCCGTCCTTGGTCACATGGCCCACCAGAATGAGCGTGCAGCCGAGGCGTCGGCAGGCTTCCAGCAGGGACGTGGCCACAGCCCGCACCTGACTGACGTTGCCCGGCAGGCCCTCGGCCTCAAGGCTGGTGAGGGTCTGTACAGAGTCCACCACAAGCAGGGCCGGATTCTGCGCGTTGGCGGCCTCCACCACGTCTTCCACACGGGAAGTGGCGAGCGCCAGCAGATTTGCGTCAAGCATGCCAAGGCGCTCCGCCCGGCCCTTGATCTGCGGCAATGATTCCTCGCCGCTGGCGTAGAGCACGGGGCGGCCTCTGGCGGCCATCTCTGCGGCCACAAGCCCCGCCACCTGCAATAACAGTGTGGATTTTCCTATGCCGGGTTCGCCGCCCACAAGAATGGCCGCTCCGGGCACAAGCCCGTTGCCCAGCACCCTGTCCAGCGCCTGCAGGCCGCTGCCGTAGGGTTCGTAGCCGGAGTCCTCCACGTCGCACAGGGATACAGGACGCCCGGCAGGAGTCTCGCCACCCACAGACGTGCGCGCCTTGCCTGCAGAGCGCGCCTGTACGGACGCTTCCAGAGTGTTCCACTCATGGCAGCCGGGACACTGCCCCCGCCATTGCATGGTCTGTGCCCCGCAAGAGGAGCATACATATATTTCACGTAGTTTCGCCATGATTCAAGATTACGGAAAAAGTCCGTGTGGCGCAAGCTGGCGGGCATGCTTCCG
This sequence comes from Desulfovibrio simplex, assembly GCF_055387835.1. Lineage (NCBI taxonomy): Bacteria > Pseudomonadati > Thermodesulfobacteriota > Desulfovibrionia > Desulfovibrionales > Desulfovibrionaceae > Desulfovibrio > Desulfovibrio simplex. Next base: position 817,100 of record NZ_AP042377.1, on the reverse strand, counting down.
CGTAAATGGTAAAAAATTCAAAGAGAAGCGGTACTATCCTGCTCGCGCGCGGCACAGCTGAGAGGCTGCGGGCCGCGGCGGCGCTTATGGCCTGCGCACCGCGGCCAGAACCGTGGCGCAAAAAATGCCGCCAAGAATGGCCGCCGTACTTATGCCAAGGCGCAGGGTGAAGGCCTCCCCCATAAACAGCGCGCCCCCAAGGGCCGTAATAAGCGGCACGCTCAACTGCACCACGGCGGCCGTGGGCACGCTGAGCCTGGGTAAAACGGAATACCACAGCACATAGCCAAGCGCCGAGGCAATGCCCCCGGCGGCGAGGGCGCAGAACACGCCCGCAAGGGGCAGCGCCGGGCCGCCTCCCCATGCCACGCCACCTGCCCCGACTCCGGCCACGACTCCGGCCCCTCCTCCGGTATGTCCCAACCAGGCCAGGGGCAGAAACAGCAGCGCCAGCGGCAGGCAACGCACAAAATTGCCCGCGGTGGCGGCCACGGGCGCGCTGTTGCGGCGGCCCAGCAGCGTATAGACGGCCCACGACACGCCGGAAAGAAAGATGATGGCCGACGGCCACAGGGGGGGCGCGTCCAGACCCGGCAGCAGCAGGTACACAAGGCCCGCCATGGCCAGGGCTATGCCCAGCGTCTGAGCGCGGCTGGGGCGCTGGCCAAGGGCCACTCCCGCGCCCACCATGGTTGTCTGAACGGCCACGGCAATAATGAGGGCCCCGGCGGCGGCGGGCAGATTGACATAGGCCCAGGAAAAACAGGCCATATAGGCAAAAAGGGCCAGAGCCGCGCCCCAACTGCCGAACCGCAACACCCGCTCACCGCGCAGCCGCAGAAACAGCCACAAGACAAAGGCGGCGGACAGGGAACGCAGGACGGTATAGCTCACGGCGTCCATACCCGCCCCGGCAAGGGCCATACGGCACAACAAGGAGTTTGCCGCGAAAAAAGTCATGCAGACCAGCGTGATGACCGCCGTGAGAGCCATGCCGTTTTGGCGCGCGCCATTGGAACGGCTGCCGCCCGAAGTCATTGAGGGTCCCGTGAACCTTGCAGCTTGCGGAAAATGGTACTGCGGTTGACCTGAAAAAGCTCGGCCACGCGCTGCACCGAACCATGCACCTCAATGGCCTTGAGCAGAAAATCGCGCTCCATCTCCGCCATGATCTCACGCAGAGGGCGGCGCGCGCTGAGGACTTCTTCCGAGTAGCGCGAAGCGTCGTTGCTCACGCCGGAAATCTGCGCGGGCAGATCACGCGGAGAAATAAGCGGCCCCGTGAGGGTGATGACAAGACTGTGCACGAGGTTCTGGAGTTCACGCACGTTTCCGGGCCAGGCATAGGCGGCCATCATGTCCAGGGTCACGTCCATAAAGGCCATGACCTTGTGGTATTTGGCCATATAGTGTTCCAGAAAGTGTTCGGCCAGCAGGCGCACGTCTTCACAGCGTTCGCGCAGGGGCGGAATGCGCACCGTGGCCACATTGAGGCGGTAATAGAGGTCGCGCCTGAAGGTGCCCGCCTCCACGCTTTCGGCCAGGTTGCGGTTGGTGGCCGCAATGATGCGCACGTCCACCTTGCGCGGGCTTGACGCGCCCACGCGCATGATTTCCCCGTCCTGAAGCACCCGCAGAAGCCTTGTCTGCATGGACAGGGGCAACTCGCCCACTTCATCCAGAAAAATGGTGCTGCCGTCGGCAATTTCAAAATATCCGGCCTTGCCCTTGCTGGAGGCCCCGGTAAACGCGCCGGGCATATAACCGAACAGCTCCGATTCCGTAAGGGTTTCAGAGATGCCGCCGCAGTCCACCTTGAGCAGTATCTTGTCGCGCCGTTCCGAAAGGCCGTGGGTAAAACGGGCAAAAACATCCTTGCCAGCGCCCGTTTCGCCCAGAATAAGCACGGTGGCGTCCGTAGCGGCAAAACGGCGCAAAAGCGAGACCACCTCGCGCATGACCGGACTGGCGCAGACAGGTTCACGCACCTTGTTGCCCTCATTGGTAATGTAGGCCAACTGGTCGTTGATCTGATCAATGAGTTTGCACTGCCCCGTCACCTGGTCCTGCAACTGCACCAGCAGGGTAATGTCGCGCGCAAAGGTGACCACAAGGCAAAGGTCACCCCGCGAATCAAAAACGGGAAAACCCGTCAGCACCAGCTTTTTGCCGTCCTTGAGCTGCTGCACATGTGTGGCGGGCCGGCCGGTACGCACGATTTCCGGGTTCAGAATGTGGTCAAAAACCCCCTCCTCCACCAGACATCGTACGTTCTTGCCCTGCAACTGCGCCTGCGTAAGGCCCGTCAACTGCTCGTACATACGGTTGACGCGCAGGCTCGTGCCCGAGGCGTCACTGATGAAAACGCCCTCGGGCAGGGCGTCAAGTATGCGCTCCACATGTTTTGAAAGCAGTTCCTGAGAACGGTCGGCCATATTTCAACCCGGTACATGCTGAGAAATCAGTGTGAAATCTGCACCCGCTCGCCCAAAATGTCCAGAGCGACCTTTTGCAGCCTGTCCATATGGGTTTTATCAAGACTCACTTCGCCCATGGGAACATCTCTGCCAAGAAAGTGGTACTTCTGGGTACCCAAACGGTGATAGGCCAGCATTTCGTAGCTGACGCGCCCATAGGGCCTGATGAATTCCGCTATGGCCCTGATGGCGTCCTCGCTGTCATTGAATCCGGGAATGACGGGCGTGCGGACCAGTATGGGCACATCGGGAAATTCCTCGGCCAGAATACGGAAATTTTCAAGGATGCGGGCATTGGGCAGGCCTGTATGCGCCTCGTGCACAGCGCTGTCCATATGCTTGATGTCATAAAGAACGTAATTCAGATAGGGCGCGGCCTCGCGTACTGTTTCAGCGGGCACCATGCCGCAGGTCTCAACGGCTGTTTTTATGCGGCGGGTGCGGGCTTCACGCAGCATGGCCAGGGCAAAACCGCCCTGCAACAGGGGTTCGCCGCCCGAAAGGGTCAGACCGCCGCCGGAGCGGGCGTAAAAGGGCATGTCCTGCTCCACAACGCGCAGCACATCGTCAACCGTGCGCTTCTTTCCATATACCAGCAAACCCTGGGCAGGACAAACCGCGGCGCAGGGCATGTCGCACCCCGCGCAGTGACTGCGTTCGATGACCGGCTTGTCATCGTCGCCGCAGGTGATGGAACCGTGGGGACAGGCGGGAACGCAGTGTCCGCATTTGGAAATGTCAATGCAGCGGCCATGATTGCAGGCAAGTTCCGGATAGGGCTTCTGCGACTCGGGATTGCTGCACCACTCGCACGAAAGGGAACATCCCTTGAGGAATACAATGGTCCGTATGCCCGGCCCGTCGTGTACGGAATATTTTTGAACGTTGAACACCATGCCTTGCTGCTGGCTGTCATCCAGGCACATATTCCCTTCCTTTGCGAAGTCGGTTGATCGGTGCGGTTCAAGGGCTGCCCGCGCAAAAAAAGCCTCTGCGCGCGCAGCCCTCAACACAGTAATGCGGGGAAGGGCCGTGACCCTTCCCCGCCGTGAGGGTGTCTGTGCCTACATCGCGTCGTGTTCGGTACGGGCGATAAGGTCATTCTGCAGATCGGGCGACAGGTCCACAAAGTAGGCGCTGTAACCGGCGATGCGCACGATAAGGTTGCGGTATTTCTGCGGGTCCTTCTGGGCGGCCACAAGGGTTCCCTTGTTGACCACGTTGAACTGCACGTGCCAGAGCTTGAGGTCGCAGAAAGTGCGGATGAAGGACACCAGCTTTTCCGTGCCCTGCTCGCCTTCCACGCACTTGGGCGTGAACTTGATGTTCAGCATACGGGCGGCGCGGTCGCGCAGGCCCATGTTCTTGGTGTTGTAGTTGGAAAGCAGCACCGCCGTGGGGCCGTTGACGTCCGCGCCGTGCGAGGCCGAGGAACCGTCGGACAGGGGGAAGCTGTCGGTGCGGCCGTTGGGCGTGGCGGAAACCACCTTGCCAAAGGGCACGTGCGAGGTGAAGGGCACGTAGCGCACGTCGTTGTGGATGCCCAGGTCCTTCATGGAATACTTGTTGCCGTATTCCACGGAAATCTTGTCGATTTCACGGCCGATGGCGTCCGCGTACTCGTCATTGTTGCCGTAGCAGGGGGCCGAGCGCAGCAGGGCGCGCACGTCGTCATATCCTTCGAAGTTGGCGTCAATGGCGTCAATGAGCTTGCCCATGGTCAGCTTCTTTTCTTCAAAGACCAGCTTTTTCACGGCAGCCAGAGAGTCCACCACGGTGCCCAGGCCCATGTATTCAAAGTAGCCCAGGTTGATGCCTTCGGGGACCTGCTCCTGATGCAGGTCGATGCAGTGCTTCATGCACAGATCGTGCATGGCCGAGCCCATGGGCTGCGCAAAGTGCTGCGCGCGCAGCTTGTTGATGATGTACTGCTGAGTGAAAGCCGTCTTGAGGAAAAGCATGTGCTGTTCCACATAGGCATTCCAGAATTCGTCCCAGGTTTTGAAGTTGCGCGGGTCGCCCGTTTCAACGCCCAGCTTCTGATCGCCGTACTTCTTCATGCGGCCGTTGCGCAGCACCATTTCCACAGCAGCGGCGAAGTTGATGTACGCGCCGCCGGAGGTGTAGGTATCGCGGTTGGGCATGCGGGCCTCTGTGCAGCCCGAAACGGCATAGTCCAGCGCCTCTTCAAAGGTCGCGCCCTTGGAAACGTACAGAGGCACGATTTCTTCATCGTTGATAAGCTTGGGAAAACCGGAACCGTACTTGATGGTTTCCGCCACGTCCCAGAGGTAACGCTCAGGAGCGCGGGAATGGATGCGGGCCGCGAGATCCGGGTAGTGCAGCGGAAATTCACGCTTGGACTTGAGGATCAGGTAGGTGAGGTCATTGCTGGCGTCACGGCCGTCCGGGGTCTGTCCGCCGACGGTCACGGCTTCCCAGTGGGCGTAGCCTTCGTTGAAAGCACCGCCGGTGGGCGAAATGTACATGTCGATGAACTCGGCCATGCCGACCCACATGCATTCCAGCAGTTCCATGGCCTGGGCCTCGGTGATCTTGCCCGCGGCGCGGTCCTGCTTGTAGTAGGGGTAGAAGTACTGGTCCATGCGGCCATTGGAAATGGTGGTGCCGGTCTTTTGCTCAATGCGCGAGAACATCTGGGTGAACCACTGGCTCTGGCAGGCCTCCCAGAAGTCGCGGGCGGGTTCGCCGGGCACGCGCTCGGCATTTTCAGCCATGCGCAGCAACTCGGCCTTGCGCGTGGGATCGGTCTCTTTTTCAGCCATTTCACGGGCCAGCACGGCGTGACGCTTGGCCCACAGCACAATGGCGTCGCTCACGATGACCACGGCCTCAAGGAAGGGGCGCTTTTCGCGGTCGTCCTTGGCGCTCATTGGATCAAGGGCGGCCAGCTTTTCTTCGGCTTCTTTTTTGATGCTGTTGAAGCCGCGCTTGAGGATTTTTTCAAAGTCATGCACCCATTGGATGGACGAGCGGAACGAAGAGGTCTCATTGACGATGAAGCGCGAGATGAGCCCTTCAGGATCGTCATAGGTAAGCTTGTGCACTTCGGCGGGAAGGGCCGCGTTCAGGGCTTCGTGATAGGTCTTGCCTTTCCAGTAGGGAGCGATCTCTTCCACAACGCGCTTGGCGTCTTCGGGCGTAATGGTGGCCGGCGAAGTTTTGCGGGTGGGCAGATCGCGCACGGCTATATCCAGAAAGTCGCCGTCCAGTTCAGGGTAGAGGATGCCGTAACGGCCGTCGCACCCGGCGCGGCCCAGCAGCAGCTGCCCGTCCTGCACGTAGACGGTGATGTTCTGGGCAATGTGCATGAGAGCCTTGGCCCAGCGCAGGACCAGAGGCTGACCTTCTGTCTGCTCCATGGACTGGGTGAAATACAGGGCGCGCTCGATATCAATACGGGGCTTCTGCCCTTCAAACCGCTCAAGCAGATTGAATACGCGGGGATGGGTTTTGCGGAATCTGTCTTCCTTGCCCTCAATCTTGTCATACAGACGCTGCTCCTGAGGGGACCGGCATTCGCAAGTGGTCATGCTCATCACGCTACTCCTGAAATAGTATGAATATAAAGCGCGCGGGCTTGCGCATATGCCGCCGCGCGGAGAACGCCTTGTGGGTTTGGCAATCCTCGTTGTTTGGCCCCTCGTTGCATGGGGTATGCCATAATTTATAACATGCAGATATTAAACAATTTTTTAAAAAAAACTCTATTCCCTCTCCAATACCCCTGCGCCTGTCTTCACAAGAGCCGCAAATTTGCATCATTCAGTAAGCTTTTTTGATAAAAAGCCCTAAATGTGCGACGCAAATTTGCACCGCACGCTGATTTACAAGCTTTCTGATAGGTCTCAAGCCGATGCCCACCAAGTATGATTCTCTTTTCACAAGCAGCGCATTTGGCCATAAACAACGATTCCTGCTAGTTGCAAATCTGCGACAGCCCTTTTTGCAAAAATCGGCCACAGCCACGCTTTAAATATAACATACTTATAATATTAAGTTTTTATTTTCATACCACGCACAGTCCCTCTGTACATTCTGGCACGCATCCTGCAAAACGAAAAAAATCACAAAGCAGGGCAGATTCGTGGATACTGTCCAACTTTTCATAATCGTCAGGCAGAGAGGAGAAGATGAGAAAAACATCACATTCCACACCTGCGGCAGGCGCCCCAGGCATGCCCGCGGGGCAGACCGGACCTCGTGGACGCGTAAACCAAAGGGCGCGCCTTTCAACACTTCAGACAGTTCAGGAGATCTGAGCATGAAGGTCATAGATTTTCGCTTCCGTCCCAACACACCGGAAATCATCAATGGCATCAAAAACAGCGCCATGTTCAAGGCCGCCTGCAAGGCTATCGGTTTTGACAAGCGCAAGCCGCAGCCTCTGGAAGACATCGTGGCTGACCTCGACCGGCTCAACGTCGAGCTCGGTGTCATCACCGGCCGCGACTGCGAAACAACTTACGGTTTTCCGGCCAACAACCAGAGCGTTTTGGAATTCTGCCGGGCCTATCCGAAAAAATTTGTTGGGTTCTGGGGCATTGACCCGCACAAAAAGATGGCCGCCCTGCGCGAAATCGCACACGTTGCTTCCGAATACGGCATGAAAGGCATAGCCATTGACCCCTATCTTGCCCACATTCCGGCCTCTGAAGCCCGTTTTTACCCGATCTACGCCAAATGCTGCGAACTCGGGCTGCCGGTGTTCATCACCATGGCCCCTCCCCCGCAGGTTCCCGGCGCCATTCTGGAGTATGCGGACCCGCGCGACGTTGACAAGGTAGCCCGCGACTTCCCCGAACTCACGCTCATCATGAGCCACGGCGGCTATCCCTTTGTGAATGAAGCCATTTATACCTGCCTGCGCAACGCCAATGTGTATATGGATATTTCTGAATACGAACGCGCGCCCATGGTCGATGTGTACGTACAGGCCATGAACGAACTTATTACCGACAAGGTGCTTTTTGCCAGCGCTCATCCCTTTGTGGAACTGGCCGACGCTCTGGACGCATATGAAGCTTTTGAACTGACTGAAGAGGCCCGCCGCAAGGTAATGCATGAAAACGCCCGCCGCGTGCTGGGCCTGGCATAAGGAGAATGAAATGAGCGTTGCCGCTACCGATGTACAAGCACAGAAAAACCTGCGCCGCGTGGTGATATCCTCCCTGATGGGCGCTGTTATCGAATGGTACGACTTCTTCCTCTACGGCGTCGTGGCCGGGCTTGTGTTCAACAAGCTCTACTTCCCCTCATTTTCGCCGGGCGTGGGCACCATTCTGGCTTTTGCCACCTTTGCCGTGGGCTTTGTGGCCAGACCCCTGGGCGGCTTCATTTTCGGCCATTTTGGCGACAAGATAGGCCGCAAGAAAATGCTCATTCTCACGCTTGAGATCATGGGCGTGGCCACTGTGCTTATCGGCTGCATCCCCTCCTATGACAGCATCGGCATCTGGGCGCCCATTCTGCTGGTCGTCTGCCGTCTGGCCCAGGGCATCGGCCTTGGCGGCGAATGGGGCGGCGCTGTGCTTATGGCGTATGAGTCCGCGCCGGCGCACAAGCGCGCCTTTTACGGCAGCCTGCCCCAGATCGGCCTTTCACTGGGCCTCATGCTGGCTTCCGGCGTCATTGGTCTGCTCTCCTTTTTACTGCCCGAAGAAGCCTTTATTTCCTGGGGCTGGCGCATAGCCTTTATCCTGAGCGCCGTCCTGGTGCTGGTGGGCGCGTATATCCGCACCTCTGTTCAGGAAACGCAGGACTTCTCCTCCGCCAAGAAGGAAGTGGCGAAAATCCGCTACCCCATGCTGGAAGCCTTCAAGCGCTATCCCAAAACCCTTACGGCCTGCGTGGGCGCGCGCTTTGTGGAAGGCATCGCCTTCAACGTCTTCGGCGTGTTTTCGCTGACCTATCTTACACAGACCTGCGGGGTCAGCCGCACCGTGGCCCTGATGGCCGTGGTGGTGGCATCCGGCGTCATGGCCTGCTTTATTCCCATGTGGGGGGCCATGGCTGACCGCATCGGCAAGGCCCGCATTTTCGGAACCGCCGCCCTGCTGCTTGGCGTGACCGCCTACCCCGTTTTCTGGGTATTGCACAACTATGCGACCACCAACCTCTTCTTTGTCTACATGGCCATTATCGTGCCCTTCGGCATCATCTACGCCGCCGCATACGCCAGCATGGCCAGCCTGTTCTCCGAAAGTTTCGACCCCACGGTGCGCTACTCAAGCATCTCGTTCGTGTACCAGTTCTCTGGCATCTTCGCTTCGGGCCTGACGCCGATGATCGCCACCATGCTGGTGCAGGCCAACGATTCACAGCCCTGGTATCTCTGCGGTTACCTGCTTGTGGCAGGCGTCATCAGCGCTCTGGCGACCGCCTGGATAAGCAGCCTGAAATCGGCCAAGGCCGAGCCCCGCGCGCTGCCCGCTGACGACGATGTTGTCGTCGACGGCAATGTTGTACCGGAATAACGCACGCACTCTGATTTTCCTCCAAAAGGGCGGGAGATGTTGCCGCATCCCCGCCCGCTGGCGCCGGTCCACCAAGCCAGCCGGTGCAACTGCCGCGTCCATCCCATGCAAACCCCGCATCCTGCCTGTCCACTACCACAGGGCCGGATGCGGGGTTCATACGTAACAAGGTATGAATTGTGGGGCTGCACGAGTGCACTGCCGTATTGAAATATTTTGTGGGCAAGAAACGCTTTGTGGGGGAGGGGACCCTTTTGCGAAAGGGTCCCCTCCCCCACCCCCCCTAAAACCTTTGTCGTATTTTAGCAGAGTATTAGAGCAATTTAACTTTTAAATTGCTCTGACGGCTGCGTGAGCAGACGTTCGCTACGGAGGCGTAAGCGCAGGCAGGCTTTTGCCTGCCGTACGCGAGCATTTCATTATTAACTGCTCTAAGGGGTTTCTGATCTGGAGCGTGGCCAGAGACGGCGTCTTTTGGGCATCGCACCACACACTGCTGTTCTGAGTAAAGAAGCGCGGCCCGGATGCATACATCCGGGCCGCGCAAAGAATGCGGTCCGCAAACCCGCCGCAGCCATCAGGCTGCCGGGTTCGTCAGGCGCCTACTTGGCTTTTTCCACGTCCTTACTACCTGGCGCCGGCACATCCTTGACGTCAACAATCCGCACGCCAAACTCGGCGATGCCCTCGGGCGGCGCATAAAACAGCACCATGAAGGGAACCTCGCCACCGCGCGGCACATTGGTATTGTTGGTCAGAATCTCCACCTTGTTATTGAGGAAGGATTCCATTTCCTTTTCGCTCAACACCTGCAACTGGAAAAGCGAAAGCTGCACGCCGCCCAGCTGCTTTTTGGTGGCCAGGGCTTTTTTATCCTTGTCGTAAATGGCTGCCTCAACAGACACCAGTTCCTTGGGATCAGGAAATTCGTTGACGACCTTGCCTTCAATGACAAAGACCTTGCCGACTTTTTCATTGTCCACATAGTACTGGCGCACATTGCGCATGGTGAGCAATTCCACCTTTTTGGCCAGTTCCTGTTCTGTGGGCGGGCTCGCCGGGGTGGAGGCAAAGTACTTGAAATACCCATAGCCGCCGCCAGCGCAGACAAGAACCAGCAGCAGCACTCCCAGTATTTTTCCAAGCCGGCCCCGACCCTTGACCGGCATGTCCGGCAACGGGCCCTGAGTCGCAAGTTGTTCCGCCGGGTCAAAAGCAAAAACCGTTTTGCACACCGTGCAGCGCAACTTCGTGCCTGCCTTGGCAAACTGCTCCGGCAGGTTAAAGCGGCTTGAGCAATTGGGACATCTTACTTCCATGCCGTTACTCCCCAAAACCGTATCCGGCAGTCATAACCAGCAGGATTTTATTCAGGTATGATCTCAAAAATACCGGGCAGATTACGATAGTGTTCTGCATAATCAAGACCATAACCAACAATAAAACCCTCTGTCAGCTTGAAGCCGGCAAAGTCAACGTGTACGTCAATTTCGCGCCTTTCATTCTTGTCCACCAGGGCGGCCAGGCGCAGACTGCGGGCCTTGCGGGCGGCAAACTGCCCGAGCAGAAAACGCATGCTGTACCCGCTGTCCACTATGTCTTCCACTATCAGCACATGCTTGTCGCAAATGTCAATCTCAACATCCTTGTTGAAAATGACATGCTTGGAGGAGGACGCTGCTTTGCCGTAGCTGGACAGGCGCACGAAATCCAGCTCCAGATTTTTATTGTGCAAAGCGCGTACCAGATCGCTGAAGAAGACAAAGCCGCCCTTGAGAACGCATACGGCCACCAAGGGTTCCTGGCCATAATGGGCGTCAATTTCAGCCGCCAGCTCTTTTACCCTTTGGGCAATCAGCTCCGCGCTGTAAACGGTTTTCAATTCTTTGACTTTGAGCTCATGCCCAACCTTCGACATCTGATCCTCCGGCACGGGCCGCGCGGGCGGCCCCGTTTTCAGGGGCCGTGGCGTTCGCCGGCTCCAGTACAAAATATCCGCGCCGTTGTGCGCGGCCGGAACAGCAGACGCAATCCGCCTCCACCATTCCTTCTGACAGTGCCATTACGCCCTGGCCCCCAAACGGGCAGCGCTGAAGGCGCGGCCCTTCACAATCTTGAACATGAAAACCGTTCCCCGTATCTGCCTATTTTTGTTCAAGCAGTTTTTTGAACACCATTTCAATCATCTCGGTATCGGCTATGCCGGGTTCTGATATGACCCTCTGGCCGTCCTTGGCGTAAAAAACATTGTGCGGAATGCTGCTGACCTGAAAGGCTTTGGTGATGTCACGCCCGGCCATGTACACAGGATAATCCATATTCATCTTTTTCATGAAGGGAACAACGACCTTGGAGTCTTCGTCCACTGAAAGACTGACGATGAGTACATCCTTGCCCGCGTATTTTTTGCTCACGGCCACAAGATCGGGCACTTCCACCTGGCAGGGGGGGCACCATGTGGCAAAAAAGTTGAGCATGATGACTTTGCCCTTGTTCTTGGCCAGAAGGTCCATCAATCCGGCAAGATTGAGGGAAGGCACTGATGAGGAGGTCGAGGCGGGCGAGGAGGATGAGGCCGCAAAAGCGGCGCAGGGCAACATCAGACAAAGCAAAAGGGGAAGGATGATTTTTTTCATATGGTACCTTAAATGAGTTTTGAACCCATACATAACCGTGAACAGTTACATGCCGCCCACGACTGCTCACGGGCGTCCGGCATGACTACGCCCGCGTATCAAGTCAGTCTACATAAAATTCTTGGCAGCCCGCACAGCCCCTACCGCGTCGGCGCAGTACGCGTCCGCCCCGATGGAATCGGCAAAAGCCTGGGTGACGGCCGCGCCGCCCACCATGACCTTGATCGGCAGCCCTTTTTCCTTCACGAGCTGTATGGTGTCTTCCATACGTACCATCGTGGTGGTCATCAGGGCCGACAACCCGATAATACTCGCTTTATGCTCAAGGGCGCAAGCAACGATGGCCTCGGCAGGCACGTCCTTGCCCGCGTCCACAACATCAAACCCGTGGTTGCCCAGCAGCAGAGACACAATATTTTTGCCAATATCATGAATGTCGCCCTCCACCGTGGCCATGACGACGACAGGCCTTGCTTCCGGCCCGCGCCCGGCTTCGAGCAGGGGTTTCAGGTGGGCGAAGGCCGTCTGCATGGTTTCCGCTGCGCGGATGAGCTGGGGCAAAAAATATTCGCGCCTCTCATAGCGCGCCCCGACTTCGGTGATGGCCGGGATAAGCACGTTCTGCACAAGGCTGAAAGGTTCCGCCCCGCTCTTGAGTTCGGCTTCAAGCAGGGGCAGCACATTTTCCCTGTCGCCGTTAAGTACGGCCTCCCCCAGGCTTTTGGCCGCTCCTCCGCCGCCCTGGCGTTGCAGCACGCTGCCCTCGCCCGGCTTCCAACCGGCATATCCTGAAATAAAGGAAGCCGCGTGCGGGTCATGCTCGCCCAGAACCTTGAGCGCGTCAGCCGCCTCACGCAGGCGCTGTGCCGAAGGGTTGGCAATGCAGGAGGAAAGCCCGGCCCCGGCCGCGTAGGCCAGAAATGTGGCGTTGAGCAGGTCGCGCGCGGGCAGGCCGAAAGAAAGATTGGAAAGGCCAAGGGTGGTGGGCAGCCCCTCGCTGGAGCACCAGCGCGTCATCTCAAGGCACTGGCGCGCGCCATCCGGGCTGGATGAAACCGCCAGGGCAAGAATGTCCACCATCATGAGGCGGCGCGGTATGCCCAGCTGTTCGGCGCGGCGGATCAGGCTTTCCACCGTGCGAATGCGGTCGGCGGCCTTTTCGGGCAGGGTCGCTCCTTCAAGGGGCAGCAGGATGAAGGGCGCGCCATAATCGCGGCACAGCGGCCCCAGCAGTTCCATACGTCCGGCCTCGCCGCTGATGGAGTTCACCAAAAAAGAGCCAGGGCAGTACGGAAGGGCATTGGCAATGGCCTGCGCATTGGACGAATCCACAGAAAGCGGCACAGTGAGCCGTCCCACAAGCCTTTGAACCAGTTCGGGCAGCAGGGTCGTTTCATCCACCAGGGGCGCGCCCACGTTGACGTCCAGCACGGTTGCCCCGGCCTCAAGCTGGGCGTCGGCAAACTGCATGGCCGTGTCAAAGCGGCCTTCCTGCAATTCCAGTGTAAGCTGCTTTTTGCCAGTGGGATTGATGCGCTCGCCGATGATGGCCAGTGGCTGCCCCGTACCGATACGCACCAGTTGCGAGCGGCTCGTAAGGCAGATGCCCCTGCGCTCGATCTTGGGCGCGCAAATTTCGCCCAGGCTGTGCAAGGCCTGCGTCAGCGCCGCCAGGTGGTCGGGCGTGGTGCCGCAGCAGCCGCCAAGCACCTGCGCGCCCATGTGGGCAAAGGGAGCGGTTTTTTGGGCAAAGCCTTCCGGTCCCAGGGGAAATACCGTTTGCGTGCCGTGCAGTTCGGGCAGCCCGGCATTGGGTTCGGCCATGACGGGGCAGGCGCAGACGCCCAGAAGTTCCGCCACCACGGGTTCCATCTGTTCCGGCCCGAGGCTGCAGTTGGTTCCCACCACATCCACGCCCATATTCTGCATGGTCTCGGCGAAGATGGTGGGCGTGGAGCCTGTGAGGCTGACGCCCTGCTCAAAAGTCATCGAAACCATCACCGGCAGGTCGCATTCCTGCCGGGCGGCGACCACCGCCGCCCTGGCCTCGGCCAGATCGAACTGGGTTTCAATAAAGACAAGGTCCACCCCGCCCGCCACAAGCCCCCGGATCTGCTGGGCAAAGGCCTCGATAAGCTCACGGGGTTCCACAGGGCCGAGGGGTTTTACGAAGTGTCCGGTGGGGCCCACATTACCCGCCACAAAAACGGGGCGATCCTCCGGCCGGGCCACGTCCGAGGCGGCAGCCCGCGCAACGGAGGCCATGCGCTTGTTGAAAGCAAAAACATCCATTCCTTTCGGAAGCTTGTAGGAATTCCCGCCAAAGGTGCAGGAGGTCAGAATGTCGACCCCGGCCTTGAGGTAGGAAGCATGAATTCCCCGCAGGATGTCGGGGTTTTCCATACAGAATTCTTCGGGGCTTGTGCCCGCGGGAAGGCCCGAGGCCTGAAGCATGGTGCCCATGGCCCCGTCCAGAAAAAGAGGACGTTTCGCGCAGAGCGCTTGTCTGAATGTCATGAATGCCGCCACCTTGGCCGTCATATGTAAAAACTTGAGGGGCGTCAGCCCCCGCTTCCGTGCAAAGCCCGTCTTTGCTTTCCGGACATAATGCCTGTATGCTGCAAAAACGTCCCCAAGGCCCCAGGCCGTTCCGGACAGGTAAGCGCCTTGCCGTACCCTCCAGAAACCGCATAGCATCCAGAAGGATCCGAGACGGCGTGCCGGACAGATCCTTGTCATGGTCGCATACGGCAGAGGGAACGTGGTTGGCCTTTCAGTACTGAATAATATTGAAAAGAACAAACCAAAACTATAGCATACAGACATTGCAGCGCCTTTTTACAGCGCCAGTGACTGAGTATGGATAAAATGAAAAAAAATAGCAAGATAGCCTGCAGCACGGCCAAGGCCAACCCCAAGACGGTGAAAGGCGAAAAAAATACGCCTCCGATCGGGGTTGTGGAAATTCTTGATGGACCCCCAAAAACCAAAGCTTCCACGGGTTCGGCCCGGGGCGGTTCCAGCGCCCGGTCCGGCACCAAGGCTTCGGGTAAGGTGGCTTCCAACCCGGAAGCCTCGCCCCGTCAAGGCAACAGGGGAAAAAAGCCCGCACCCGTTGCGCCTGATGACGAAAACCTCCGCGACGGCCCGGTGCTTGATGTAGACGAACTGGAGCCCGCCGCCGAGAGCGACGAGGACGAGCTTGAGCTTGAGCCCCACGACGATCAGGACGATATCCTTGATACCGCTCTGGACGTGGACATGGACGAGCCCCCCCTGTCTCTTGAAGAAGGCCGGGAAGGCGGCGTGCCCGCGCCCGCGTCTACCCGTCTGCCTGCGGTAGGCACCCGCGACAGCCTGCACCTGTACCTGCGGGAAATGAGCAAGTTTCCCATGCTCAAACCCGAAGAAGAACACGAGCTGGCGGTACGTGTGCGCGACCATAATGATGCGGACGCGGCTTTTCGCCTTGTGTCGTCACATTTGCGGCTGGTGGTGCGCATCGCCATGGATTTTCAGCGCCGCTGGATGCAGAACGTGCTGGACCTTGTGCAGGAAGGCAACGTGGGACTCATGCGCGCGGTCAACAAGTTTGACCCCGACAAGGGCATCAAGTTTTCCTACTATGCCTCGTTCTGGATCAAGGCCTACATTCTCAAGTTCATCATGGACAACTGGCGCATGGTCAAAATCGGCACCACCCAGGTGCAGCGCAAGCTGTTCTACAATCTGAACCGCGAACGCCAGAAGCTCATCATGCAGGGCTTTGACCCTGACGCGGCCATGCTGTCGGAGCGCCTCGGCGTGACCGAAGACCAGATCAACGAAATGGATCAGCGCCTGGCTTCATCCGACATGTCGCTGAACGCCCAGGTGGGCGAGGAGTCGGGCGGGGCCACCCGTATGGACTTTCTGCCCGCTCTCGGCCCCGGCATTGAAGACAGCCTGGCCTCTGATGAAATCGCGGGACTTGTGCGGTCAAAACTCAAAACCATCATACCCAAACTCAATGAAAAAGAACTGTACATCCTGCACAACAGGCTGCTGACAGACGAGCCGATCACCTTGCGCGAGATAGGCGAACGGTATAATATAACAAGAGAGAGAGTGCGCCAGCTTGAGGCGCGACTGGTGGAAAAAATCGGCCAGCACATGAAGAATGATATAGAAGACTTCTCCGACCACTGGATTCAATCCTAAGCAGCACGGATACAGTCCGCAATGAAACGTAAGCACATAGCGCTCTTTTGCGCCCTGACACTGGCCGCCGTCACCTCCTTTTCCCTTCTTGGCTGTGGGGGCTGTGCCGGCACCAAGGCCGCCGGCGAAAAAAACGCAACCGTAGGCGATGCCTGCCCAACCGCGCTGCGCAATGTCGAAGTGCGTCAGCCAGAAGAGCGCCTTACGCCTGAAGCCAGAAGCACCTATGCTTTTCTGCTCTATTCCCAGGCGCTCAACGCCGAGGACGAGGCCGCCCTTTTGCAGGCCGCGCCCCTCATGGCCGCCGCAAAACTGCCTCCCAACATCTGGCTCGAGGGCGGCGTCTGGCTGGTAAGCCGCAAATCCGAAGGGTCCATCCCCTATCTGGAGCAGGGGCTTTCCGTCGCGCCCGACGACATGTCCCTCAACCTGCTTCACGCCGAAGCGCTTATGGAACAGGGCACGCCGGAACGCGGCGTGGAACTCATGCGCGCCTATCTGAAAAAGCATCCGGAGTCTCTGGACGCGCGCCTGGAACTGGCCCTTCTGCTGGTGAAAAGCAAGGAATATCCCGAAGCAGAAACCCTGCTCAACGGGGTGAGCGCCAAAGAGCGCACGCCGCTGGTGGACTACTACCACGCCCGCGCCCTCATCGGCATGGGCCGTCAGGCTGACGCCATATCCTTTCTCCAGAAGGCCATCAAGGAAATGCCGGACTTTGTGGAGGCCATGGCCGAACTGGCCTTCATCCACGAACAGCGCTCGGAATTCAAGCCCGCGCGCGCCCTGTACGAAAGACTGCTCAAGCTCAATTTTTCGCCCCAGGACGTGCTGCTGCGCCTCATCAGCCTTTCACTGCGCATGAACCAGCCCGAAAAAGCCCTCAAGTACATGCGCCAGGGGCCGGACACCATACCTTTCAAGCTTACCGTGGCGGGCCTGTTCATCGACTCGCGCCACTACCTTCAGGGGGAAACGCTGCTCAAGCAGATCGCCGCCAGGGACGACGCCCCCGTTGACGTATACCTGCTGCTGGCTGATCTGAACTATGAGCAGCGCCGCGACCTGCCCATGGCCCTTTCATGGCTGGACAAAATTCCGCCGAACAGCAAGGCCGCGCCCAGAGCGGCGCTGCTGCGGATACAGCTGCTTGGCGAAGCGGGCAAGGAACAGGAGGCCCTGACCGCGACGCGGCAGGCCCAGAAACAGTTTGCGGACGCGCCCCAGTTCTGGGAACTGGAAATCCGCCTGCTGGCACGCCAGAAGCAACTGCCGCAGGCCCTTGAGGTGGCGCGCAAGGCCGCCAAAAAATGGCCCGACAATGCGGAGATGGCCTTTCTTCTGGGATCGTTGCTGGACGAGTCCGGCGACAAGAAGGAAGCCTTCAAGGTTATGGAACACATAATCACCCTGCATCCGGAAAATTATCAGGCCCTCAACTACGTGGGCTATACGCTGGCCGAAGAAAACCGCGATCTCGAAAAAGCCCTGAGTCTGCTCACCAAGGCTGACGAGCTTTCACCCAACCAGTCCTACATTGTGGATTCCCTGGCCTGGGCCCTTTACAAGCTCGGCAGAAATGAAGAGGCCCTCACAGCCATACGCCGTGCCGTCAAACTCGACGAGCATGTTGACGCTTCCATCTGGGAACACTATGGCGACATAGCCCTTAAAATGGGGCTCAAAGACGAGGCCCGCACCGCCTACCAGAAGGCGCTGGATCTCAAACCCGCCAATGCGGACGCATTGCGGCAGAGGCTTTCACAGTTATGAAAAAATTTCTTGCTCTTTGCTGCCTTTGCAGCCTTGCGCTGCTGACCGCCTGCGCCAAGCAGCCCTCCCTGGAAATGACGCCTGAAGCCCAGGCCAGGCTCGAAGAACGCTGGCAAAAATTCGAGGCAAGAGGGCAGGACGCCGCCATGGTTCCCTACCGGCTGCAAATGAGCCTTCGCTTCGGCACAGAAGGCGATACCCGCCGTGTTACCGCGCTTTTCTGGGGCAACAGCCAGCGCAGGCTGCGTCTGGACGTCATGGCCGGTGTCGGAGCCACCGTGGCTAAAATCCTTGAAGACGGCCAGCATTTCCTCGTCTACAGCCCCACAGACAACAAGGCGTATTTCTACCAGGGCGCTTCCAAACCCCTGCTCCAGGTGGGCGTGCCCGTGCCTTTCAATCTGGAACATCTGGCTGACCTGCTCAACGGGCGTTACAGCCAGGTTTTCGGCAAAAGTTTCGCCTCCGGCAAGTTCTTGTCCGGCGACCTTGCCCAGTACACGCTGTCGGGTAAACTCGGTGGCGAGCTGACGCTCGACGCCGCTGGCCTGCCCGTGGCCTGGGTTGAAAAAGGCGACAACGGCAAGGGCTGGAAGATGGAAGTGGCCTTTGACGATGCGGCATCTCCCCTGCCCCAGCGCCTTAACCTGACTCATGGCAACGGCAAGCGCGCCATCGTGCTTGTCAAGGAAAGGGAAAAGCCCGCTACGCCCTTTACAGACGAGCAGATGACCTTATCCATACCAGAGGGCGTTCCTTTGCTGCCGCTGTCCAAATACCAGCAGCGCTAGGCCGCGTCGGCGTCCGCGTCCGCTGGCTCAGGCCGCCCGAACGCTTTTCCGGCTTGGCGGCCAGCCGCCCTTGCGGGTTAAGGTCATTCCTTTGGCCAGCTGTTGCCATGCCCGCCCCCGGCAAAGCCTGTGAGCGGGCGCACGGCTAATGCGCGGTCAGGCCGAAGCCAGTGCGGACGGGGCCGGAGGCCCCACAGTTTACGAAAAACGCGCATTCCCGATGCGAAGAAGTTCTGGCAGGCTGACCGGCGCAACCGATCAGCCTGCCCTCACCCTTGAAGGAGTTGTTATGCAGTCCATCCATATTGCTTCGGACCACACCGGCGTTGACCTTAAAACCACCCTGGCCGAGCATTTGGGTAAAAAGGGTTTCACTGTCATCAATCACGGCACGGACTCTTCTGACAGCTGCGACTACCCCGTGCTGGCGCACAAGCTTTGCGCCGCCGTGGAAGCTTCCGGCGAGCCGGGCATTCTCATCTGCGGCACGGGGCTCGGCGTTTCCATTGCCGCCAACCGTCACTCCGGCATCCGCGCCGCCCTCTGCACCACAGAGCTGCACGCGCGCATGGCACGCCAGCACAACAACGCCAACGTTCTCTGCCTTGGCGCGCGCATAACCGGCGTGGAGCTGGCCAAAGCCATTGTGGACGCTTTTATGGAAAACACCTTTGAGGGTGGCCGCCACCAGCGTCGCCTGGATATGCTCAACCTCCCAGCATAAAAGGAAGATCATGCAGCTCTACAATACCCTTGGCCGCCAGAAGGAAACCTTTGTGCCGGTACATCCCGGCAAGGTGAACATGTATGTCTGCGGCATCACTGCCTATGACTACTGCCACATAGGGCACGCCCGCTCGGCGCTCGTGTTCGACGTGCTCGTGCGCCAGCTGCGCCATCTGGGGCTGGACGTGACCTTTGTGCGCAACTTTACGGACGTGGACGACAAGATCATCAACCGCGCCAACAAGGAAAACCGCGACTGGCGTGAAGTGGCCCAGACCTATATTGACGCCTTTCACGAAGACATGGACAGGCTGGGCGTGCTGCGCGCGGATGTAGAGCCGCGCGCCACAGACTATATCAAGGAAATTCAGGATCTCTGCGCAAAGCTGATCGCTGGCGGCAAGGCCTATGTGACCCCTTCGGGCGACGTGTACTTCAGGGTGCGCTCGTACGCGCCTTACGGCAAACTCTCCGGCCGCAGCCTGGACGAACTGCTTTCCGGCGCGCGCGTGGCCCCCGGCGAAGAAAAGGAAGATCCGCTGGACTTCGCCCTGTGGAAGGCCGCCAAACCCGGCGAACCCTCGTGGGAAAGTCCCTGGGGCCAGGGCAGACCCGGCTGGCACATCGAATGCTCTGCCATGAGCGAATCCTATCTGCCCCTGGATATTCACGGCGGCGGGCAGGACCTTGTGTTCCCGCACCACGAAAACGAAATCGCCCAGACCGAGGCCGTCTGCCATTGCCATCTGGCCCGCTACTGGGTGCATAACGGCTTTGTGCAGGTCAACGCGGAAAAGATGTCCAAGTCGCTTGGCAACTTCAAGACCATCCGCGACATTCTTGAAAGCTACCTGCCGGAAACCCTGCGCTTCTTTTTGCTGGGCAAGCACTACCGCAGCCCCATTGATTTTACCGCCGACAGCATGGATGAGGCCGAAAAAGCCCAGCACCGGGTGTATACCGCCCTGCGCGAAGCGGAAAAAGCCCTTCAGCGCGAGAAGTGGAAAAAAATCCCCCTGCCCCAGGAGACAGCCGACGAATGGGCCGCGCAGCCCAAGGCGCTGGACGAGGCCATGGATGATGACCTTAATACCGCGCAGGCTCTGGGGCACATCTTCACTCAGGTACGTATTGTGAACCGCCTGCTTGAAGACAAAAACATGCGTGCCAGCGAAGCCGGGCGGGACATCCTGCGGGAGTTTCTCGCCCGTGCGGAGCAGTGGAACGCGCGGTTGGGCCTTTTTGGCCAGCAACCCGACGCGTTTTTGACCGCCTTGCGGGGCATGCGCGCCAGCCGCAAAAACATTGACATGCCCCGTGTGGAAGCCCTGCTGCAAGAGCGGCAGGCTGCCCGCGCCAACAAGGATTTTGCCACCTCCGACGCCCTGCGCCAGTCTTTGCTTGAGCTCGGCGTAAGCGTGCGCGACACCCCTGACGGGCAGGACTGGGACCTCGAGTAGACCCAGCGCGGGCACTCAGGAGAACCTATGCTGCATTACTGTGCCCCCCGCCGATGGACGGCCCTGATTGTGCTGCTGGCCTTTCTGCTGCCGCAGATATGTCCCGCGCCCGCTCATGCCTTCTTTTTCGGCGGTGTGACCATTAAAGACGAAAAGGAGATGGGAGAAAAATTCGATGTCATGGTGCGCTCCAACCTGCCCATCATCGAAGACCCTGAAGTCAAACAGTATGTGGACTATATGCTGGCCCGGCTGGTTAAGGCCATTCCGCCCCAGCCGTTCACCTTCAAGGCCACCACCATACTGCACAATTCTCTCAACGCCTTTGCCGTTCCCGGCGGGTACGTTTACGTATTCACCGGGCTTATCATGAATCTGGACAAGGAAGAGGAACTGGCGGGCGTGCTGGCCCACGAACTGGCCCACGTCACCCAGCGCCACGTGGCCTCGCGCCTGCAAAAGGCCCAGTTCGTCACCCTCGGTTCACTGCTGCTGGCCGTGGCGGGCGTGGCGGCGGGCGGCGCGGGCGGCGGGGCTCTGGCCATGGGCGCTCTGGGCGCCGGGCAATCGGCCATGCTCAACTACAGCCGCCTGGATGAAAATGAGGCTGACCAAATCGGCCTGCAATACCTCATTGCCGCTGGCTATCCGCCCGAAGGCATGGTGGCGGGCTTCAAGGTGCTGCGCCAGAAAAGCTGGATGAGCGGCATCAGCGTGCCCACCTACCTCTCCACCCACCCCGCCTTAGGCGACCGCATCAACGGGCTCCAGGCCCGCATCCAGACCATGGGCAAGTCCGTCCAGAACCGCAGCCAGGACAACAAGCGCTTCACCCGTGTGAAGACCCTGCTTTGGGCCAGATACGGCGATGATCAGGCGGCCCTGCAACGCTTTTCGGGCAGCGACGGCCTTTCAAGCATGGGCCGGGGCATTGTGCTGGCCAGACAAAACCGCATAAACGAGGCCAGCACGGCCTTTGACCAGGCCCTCAAGGCCGCTCCGGACGATCCTCTGGTGCTGCGCGAGGCAGGTGCCTTCCACTACCGCAAAGGCGACATGGGCCGGGCTGACGGCCTGTTGTCCAAGGCCATGCGCATTGATCCCAAGGACTACATGGCCGCCTTTTTCTATGCCCGCATGCTGGACGAAACAGGCAGGCAGGCGCAAGCGGCCAGTTACTACAAACAGGTGCTGCGCTATGTGCCCGAGGATGCCGAGGTGCACGAAGCCTACGCCCGCTCGCTGGGCAAGACGGGCAATACGCCCGAAGCCTATATCCACATGGCCTACAGCGCCATCTACTCCAACAACAAAAAACTTGCCGAGCGTTATTTTAACGAGGCCAAGAGCATGTCGGCCCGCACCACGGACAAAACCGCCTTCAAGCGCCTTGAAACCGCCTATAAAGAACGCAAGGAAATCTGGGATAAAAATTGATGGAAACGCATGCCACTACTATTCTCGCCGTTCGCAAGAACGGTCTGGTGGCCCTGGCCGGCGACGGCCAGGTGACCATGGGACAGACCATGATCATGAAGCATGCCGCGCAAAAAGTGCGCCGCCTGCATGACGGCAAAATTCTGGCGGGCTTCGCCGGGGCCACGGCCGACGCCTTTACCCTGTTCGAACTTTTTGAGGCCAAGCTCAAGGAGGTGCGCGGCCATATGGTGCGCGCCGCCGTGGAAATGACCAAGGACTGGCGCAAGGACAAGTACCTGCGCAAGCTTGAAGCCATGCTGCTTCTGGCCGACACCGAGCACATACTCGTGCTTTCGGGCACGGGCGACGTCATTGAACCGGACGACAACGTGGCCGCCATCGGCAGCGGGGGGCCCTACGCTCTTGCGGCTGCGCGGGCGCTGTCGCGCCACAGCGAGCTTGACGCTGAAACCATAGCGCGCGAATCCATGCGCATTGCCGCCGAGATATGCGTGTACACCAACGACCACGTGACGCTTGAAACCCTGTAGGCCCCATCGGCTGAAAAACAAGGATAGGCCATGAGTGTCGTCATTGCAGGCTGCAAGGTAAATCTCGGGCTGCGCATCACCGGCGTGCGCCCGGACGGCTATCACGAGATAGATTCACTCTTTTATCCTCTGACGCGCCCCTGCGACCAGCTCAAACTGCGTATCACGGAAGCCCCCGGCATTGTGGTGCGCTGCGAAGGGCCGGCCCGCGCAACACTGGATGAAAGCGACAACACCCTTACCAGGGCCTATGCGGCCTTTGCCGCGGCTGTTGGCTGCCCCACTCCCGGTCTTGAAGTAAAGCTGCGCAAGGGCATTCCTTCCGGAGCAGGGCTTGGCGGCGGCAGCAGCGACGCGGCAGCCCTTTTGCGCTGGCTCAACAGCAGGGCGACCTCTCCGCTGGACGCGCGGGCGCTTGCGGCGGTGGCGCTGACCGTGGGAGCCGACGTGCCCTTTTTTCTGCATGAAGGCCCCTGCCGGGTTCGCGGCATAGGTGAAATCGTTGAGCCTGTGGAGCCCGGTTTGTCCGGCATGCGCCTTGTGCTGGTATGCCCCGGCATCCATGTAAGTACGGCTCGCGCCTTTGCCGATTACGATGCCCATTTGGTTTCCACGGGCGGCAGCGAAAGCCAAAACAACTTGACAAGAGACCAAAGCAAGGCTAATGGAACTTTTCTCTCCCGAGGGCGGTTTGATGCTGACCTGGACAACGATCTCGAAACTGTTGTCTTTGCACGTCACCCCGAACTTGCCGACATCAAGGCCACCCTGCTGCGCTGCGGCGCCACAGCGGCCTCAATGAGCGGCAGCGGTTCCAGCATACTGGGGATTTTTGGGCGCGAGGCGCTTGTGGAAACACAGGCGGCCACGGCCACGCTTCAGGGAGAGAACAGGCGCGTCTACGCGCATGTGCTGTAACAGCACTGGGATGTAGCCAAGTGGTAAGGCAACGGGTTTTGGCTCCGTCATTCGAAGGTTCGAACCCTTCCATCCCAGCCACAGCATACTGCCGGGCCGCGCCTTGATTGCCGGGCGGACGCGGCCGGAAGATATCCGGGCGCTCCCATTGCCGTGCGGGCAAACGTCCGCATCCGGCGCCGCAACGGCGGCTGTCTGAGTGTCAGCACCGCTGGGCTGGCGGCAGGCAAAGGTTTATAACCCAAATTGCTCTTTGATGCGCACAAGGCAGGGCGGTTCATGTTCAGCGATCTGAAGATCGTCACCGGTTCTTCCAATCCGGAATTGGCCAAGGCCATCTGCAACCATCTGGGCTGTCAGCTCACCCCGACGCTGTCGACGACGTTCAGCGACGGGGAGTTGCGTATTGAAATCGGTGACAACGTCCGTGGCGACGATGTTTTTGTGGTGCAGCCCACGTGTCCGCCAAACGTCAACCGTAACCTGGTGCAACTCTGCCTTATGCTGGACGCCCTCAAGAGGGCCAGCGCCGGGCGCATCACAGCCGTGATTCCCTACTACGGCTATGCCCGTCAGGACCGCAAGGTCAGCCCCCGCGCGCCCATAAGCGCCAAGATGGTGGCCGACTTCATCAGCGTGGCCGGGGCGGAGCGCGTGGTTACCATAGATTTGCACGCGGGCCAGATTCAGGGCTATTTTGACTGCCCTGTGGACAATCTTTTTGCTGTGCCCGTCATGCTGGACGCCCTGCGCAAGCTCGGCGACGAAAAAATGGTCATTGTTTCACCTGATGCCGGCGGCGTGGAAAGAGCCAGGGCCTACGCCAAGCGCCTCAACGCCCCGCTGGCCATTGTGGACAAAAGGCGCGACAAACCCAATCAGGCCCAAGCCATGCACGTCATCGGCGACGTGGAAGACCGGTTGGCCATTGTGGTTGACGACATGATAGACACTGCGGGCACCCTGTGCGCCGGAGCTGAAGTTCTGCTGAAAAACGGGGCCAGAAAAATTGTGGCCTGCGCCACGCACCCCGTGCTGTCCGGCCCGGCCATTGACCGCATCAATGCCACCGAGGCGCTTTCGCAGGTCTTTGTTACCGACACTATCCCGCTGGGCGACAAGCTGGAACGCTGCCCCAAGCTTGAGGTCATTTCTGTGGCCGCCATCTTGGGCAAAACCATTCACAACATCCATACCGGCTCGTCGGTCAGCGTGTTGTTTGTTTAGCAAAAACCGTCGGCTCAAAGCCTTCGCGCATGACCGTACGGCATTACTCCCGCAAGGGAATGGCAAGTTTACAGTAAAGAACTTTTCCGCACGTATCAGGCGGCGGTAAGCCAAGGAGTGGACCATGAATATTGAAAAGACTTTGAGCGTGCAGAAGCGCGAAGGTTGCGGCAAGGGCCCCAGCGGTCGCCTGCGTGCCGAGAAACTGATTCCCGGCGTGTTCTACACCGCCAGCGGTGAAAACATTTCCGTGCAGGCCCCCGTGCTGCCCCTTGAAAAGATCTACGGTGAAATGGGCCACACCACTGTGTTCAATCTTGAAATTGAAGACAACGGCAAAAAGACCCTGTATCCCGTGCTCATCTGGCAGGTGCAGTTCCACCCCTACAAGCGCGCCTTCACCCACATCGACTTCTACGGCGTCGATCTGGACAAGGAAGTCACCGTTGACGTGCCCGTGGAATTCGTGGGCACCTCGCGCGGCGTGAAGCTTGGCGGCCGCCTTGAAACCTACCGCGAAATGGTGCGCCTGTGCAGCAAGCCGCTGAACATGCCCCAGAAGATCACCGTTGACGTGACCGACATGGGCATCAACGACACCGTCACCGTGTCCGATCTCAAGCTGCCCGAAAACGTTCGTGCCGTGTTTGATCAGAACTACGCCCTGGTCAGCATTATCTCCAAGAGCAAGGATGAAGCGGCCGAAGGCGAAGACGCCTAAGACTGTCTGCGGCCTGCATGACCGGGCGAGCCCGGTTACGGCCATTCCGCCTTATATATGGCCGGTTCCGCAGGGAACCGGCCTCCTTTTTAGAGCATTTTAACTTTGAAAAAGTGTAAATGCTCTAACGCTGCACGAAAGTGCAGCGCGCCACAACGTGGCGTGGATTCAGCCGAAAATCGTACTTTTCGGCTGAATGAAAACTTTTAAATGCGAAGCATTTCAACACGAGAGCATTTACACTTGAAATGCCCGCGTCCGGCAGGCAAAAGCCTGCCGACCCGCATTCCGTGGCAAGGATTTTCAGGAAAATCCTTGCAGAGCAGCTAGCTCATTTCATTCGTAAGCTGCTCTAATCTGGTTCAGGCTCCGAAACGGCGTCTTCAGCCGCTGAGAGAGATATTCTCAACGTGAGTCTGCTCCAGAACTGTTGCACAGCGCGTATTTCCCGGCCGCACGCCAATGACTTGCGGCGCAGGCGCGGTCACTGAAATGGTAAACGCCTGATCTGGCGTGGCTGAAAACGCCAGCCCGAAAACCTCTCAACGCAACCCGTACCGGCCATGTCGCAGCCAACCGTGACCTACCATTCCTTGCGCTCTCTGGGCAGCAGGGCAAGCCTGGAATTCTGGCCCAAGCGGAATGCCGGGGTCATGCTGTTTTATCCGGGAACCATGCTCTCCCCCTGGCAGTACCGCCCCCTTCTTGCGGCGCTGCACGAGGCGGGCTTTGCCGTCGCCGCCCTGCACCTCACAGGGCATGGCCGCAACTGCCACTGGACGGGCTTTACTTTTGCGGATCTGTTGCGGGACGGCCTTGCTGCGGAACAATGGCTGCGGCGAGAGGGGTTCAACGCCATCGCCGTATGCGGACACAGCCAGGGGGGCATTTTGACCATGGCCCACGCTGCCGCGTCGCGGGGGCTCACGGCGGCGTTCCCCATTACGGGCGCGCTGCCGCAAAACAACGATGCGGTGGACCTTACGCGCTTCAGGCACTGGAAAAACAGGCGGCACGAATTTCTTGCAAACATCAACGCGGCTGCGCGCTGGCTGCCTCGGCTTCCCCTGCCCCTGCTGGCCTACCTGTCCGTGCGGCGTATAACGTCCGGTGCGCGGCGCATAGTCTATGACAGAAAAGGTTCCCGGCTGACCTATCCTCTGGCTTTTCTGGCCAGCCTGTTTTCAGCCAACGTGTCAGAAGAAATGCACTGCCCGCTCTATTTTTTCAGCGCCGTCAACGACGCCCTGTTTACACCGGCCAACACACAGGCCACCTTTGAAAAGCTGCGCGCGCCCGTCAAAAAACTTCTCTGGCTGCCCGGGGGCGGGCATCTGGCTGCCATGAATCCCCCGCTCTGCCGGTTTATCGCTCATTATGCGGCGGCCGTTTGCGCGGGGCAGGGTTTGCCCTTGCGGATGGAAGCCAATGAGGCGCGAGGAGGCGCACACTATGGACTATAACGGCGTTCTGGTGGGCCTGGGCAATCCCGGTTCGCGGTATGAGGGCACCAGGCACAATTACGGTTTTGCTGTTGTTGACGCGCTGGTGGATTTTGCACAGCGCCATGGCGTTGCGGAATCGCTCAATGGCGGCAAGTTCTCCTGCGAGCTGTGGCGCATACGCCTTAAAGAGCTGGGCGGGGTCTGGCTGGCCGCCAAACCGCAAACATTCATGAACCTCAGCGGGCAAAGTGTGCAGCCCCTTCTGGCCTGGCACAAACTGCGTCCCTCCGATCTTGTGGTGGCCCACGATGAACTGGATATCCCGGCGGGTGAACTGCGCTTCAAGCTTGGCGGGGGCAACGCCGGGCACAACGGGCTGAAATCCATTACCGAGCTTCTGGGCACACCGGATTTTTACCGTTTGCGTTTGGGCATAGGCCGTCCCCCGCACAAGGGTGACGTGACCAACTGGGTGCTGGGCCGCGCCCAGAGCGACGATGCCGAACGTATGCTGCAAACCGTGCCCGCAGCGCTGGATACCCTGTTTGCCTTTGCCGACAAGGGCCTGGAAGGCGCGTTGCGCGCTGCCCGAAAAACGGCGCAGCCTCGCAAAAACCCCGACCCCGAAGGCGCGCAGGCTCCTGATCGGGTCCATTGACAGTTTTGCTCTGCGGCAGGTAGAACAGGCAGGCGTGAACAAAAATGAACCGGGGGCGGTTCAGAGTACGGTGTATGCCGTAGCGACTGTGACGGGTGAGGGAGTGCGCGCAAAAGGGCCTGGTCCCCTTCGGGGCACCATGCGTTTTTACTTTTTCGGCTGGACTCTTCAACACATTTGGACTACTATGTTTGAAGAGTAAGTTTCCCACTCATCTATTTTTCAAAAAAAATTCGTGACTTCCAGCTAATTTCGCTCCAGGTCTCGTACAGTGGCGCTCCTTTGGGGCGTGTGGTGACAGCATGTTCACGCCGAACGATCTTGTGGTATATCCGGCCCAGGGGGTGGGTAAGATAGAACGCATTGACAGCCAGACCATTGGCGGTATCGCATGCGATTTCTATATTGTCCGCATTCAGGCCAACAATGTCACGCTGATGGTTCCCGTCAACAATGCGGCCCACGTCGGGCTGCGCACGCTCACCCCTCATGAAAAAGCCGGGCGCATTCTTGAAGGCCTGCGCAACAGCACCGGCAAAATCGTACACACGGGACAGAACTGGAACCGGCGTTTCCGTGAATATTCCGAGCGGCTCAAGAGCCCGGATCTGGCCGTGGTTACAGAAGTTCTGCGCGAACTGCTGCTGATCAGCCGCACCAAGGATCTTTCTTTCGGCGAACGCCGCCTACAGGAACAGGCCATGGGCCTTGTGACCGGCGAACTGGCTGAAGTTCTGCAAGTCGAGGAAGACAGCCTGCGGGACGAACTGCTTGAACTGTACGCACCCCCGCCGCAACCGGAAGACGCCAAAGAATAGTTTTTTGCTGGCGCGAGATTGCCCCTTTGTTGCCCGGCAGAAGCACACTAGCTGCAACCTACTTAAATAACTACCGAATGTCTTTTACAACCTCCGCGTATATAGTATGGGCTGTGCCGTGAGGCATTCACCAGCCAGCCCCGGCCATGGCTCTAACCGCCGGATGACGTATTTTTTTATGGTGTGAACGTCATTTTTCCCTTGCCATATTGCAAAAGATAAGCTAATCGCAATCTCGCACACCTATTTTGTCTCCTTACATCCGCCCATCTGCAATACAGTGTTCATTGATACTGTATAGTTTTGGTTTGTCTTCTTCAAAAGATCGGACAGTTATGCGTAAAAAGAAAGCTACTCCCACACTGTTGACAGACAGCGCCTTGAGTCTCACGGATCTGAAGACCCGCAGCATGCAGGAACTCATGGATCTGGCCGAGCAGTATGAAATTGAAAATGCCAGTTCCATGCGCAAGCAAGAGCTTATCTTCGCTCTGCTTTCCACCTGTGCCTCCCAGAACGGGGCCATTTACGGCGATGGCGTACTGGAAATTCTGCCGGACGGATTTGGCTTTCTGCGCTCCCCCTTGTGCAGCTATATGCCGGGACCTGACGATATTTATGTGTCCCCCTCGCAGATTCGCCGTTTTTCTCTGCGCAAGGGCGATATCGTTTCAGGGCAGATACGCCCCCCCAAGGAGGGTGAACGGTATTTCGCGCTGCTCAAGGTAACGGAAATAGGTTTTGAACCCCCGGAACACGCAAAAAATCTCGTTCTCTTCGACAACCTCACTCCCATTTACCCTGACCATCAGCTCGTCATGGAAAATGGCGAAAAAAATCTCTCCAACCGCGTTATCGACATCATGGCCCCCATCGGGCGCGGGCAACGCGGCCTCATCGTGGCTCCGCCGCGCACAGGTAAAACCATTCTGCTGCAATCGCTGGCCAACGCCATCAACGCCAATAATCCCGAAGTATACCTTATCGTGCTGCTCATAGACGAACGGCCCGAAGAAGTTACCGATATGGAGCGCACGGTCAAGATGGCCGAGGTCATCAGCTCCACCTTTGACGAACCGCCGCAGCGCCATGTGCAGGTCTGCGAAATGGTGCTTGAAAAGGCGAAGCGTCTTGTGGAGCGCAAGCGTGATGTGGTCATTCTGCTGGACTCCATCACCCGCCTGGGCCGCGCGTACAACGCCGTGACCCCCTCTTCCGGCCGTGTGCTTTCCGGCGGTCTGGACGCCAACGCCCTGCAACGGCCCAAGCGTTTCTTTGGCGCGGCCCGCAATATTGAAGAAGGCGGCAGCCTCACCATCATTGCGACGGCCCTCATCGACACCGGTTCCCGCATGGACGAAGTGATCTTTGAAGAATTCAAAGGCACCGGCAATATGGAAATTTATCTGGACCGTCACCTTTCGGAAAAGCGCGTGTTCCCCGCCATCGACATCAACCGCACCGGCACACGCAAGGAAGATCTCCTCCTGCCCGAGGATGTACTCAACCGCGTCTGGATATTGCGCAAGATTCTGGCTCCCATGTCGTCCATCGACAGCATGGAGTTCTTGCTGGACAAGATGCGCGGCACCAAATCCAACAAGGATTTCATGAACGCCATGGGCAAATAGCCGCCGCGTTCATCATGTGCTACCGCACGCGCGCCGATTACAGGCCCTGGCAAAAACCGGGGCCTTTTCTTTTTTGTGCATGCTGATCGCGTTTTTGTTCCAGCACAAATCTGCTGTATGTCTTTCTTCTCTGTGCTAGCATGGAGTCACAGGCGGCTTCTGCCCCTGTTTCGCCCACACGGGCGGACAACATATAAACAAGGAGAAAACCATGACAAGATATTTGCGACACGGAATTCTCATGCTGGCCGCTATCCTGCTTGTGGCTGGCGTGCAAACGGTTGTGGCCCAGGACGCCGCGCAGAAAAAAGGCGCGGAACTGTACGCCAGCCTGTGCGAGTCATGTCACACCCCTACCCCTGCCAAACTGATGGGCAAACCTGTGGAAGCGCTGACGGCTGGTATGGATAAAGTCAAGAATATGGGATCGCCCTCAGGCCCGCTGCTGAAAATGCAAGAAAACCTGAAAACCTTGAACGCGGAGCAGATAAACGACATCGCCGTTTACCTCAATCAGCTTAAGCCATAAATGACCACGCGGGGCCCCTGGGAATCCCCCGGGGCCCCGGAATTTCTGCTCGAGCAGGGGCACACAATACACGCCGGAGCCAAAATCCCGAAGCCACGCAGCCCTGAAGATTCTGCCGGACGCATTCAACCACCTGATCCCGTGGCTGCCGTGGTCTTTGACTCCGCCAGGTGGCAGTGCAGGCCCCATACATACCCTCAACATGGGGGCGCTGGAACGGGTTCATCTTGAATTTGCTGCACGGCCCCGCACAACGCAGCCGCGTTTTCGCCAAAGCGCTACAACCAGCCAGTTTTACAACAAATGTGGCGTGCAATTTGAGGGTGACAACAGCACAAAAATAGCCTATAAGGCTTTTCTTGGTTGAGAATTTCGGGCAGTTAGCTCAGTTGGTTGAGCACCGCCCTTACAAGGCGGGGGCCACAGGTTCAAGTCCTGTACTGCCCACCAATGATACAGAGGGGTTACGGTTACTGCTGCAACCCCTCTTTCTTTTCCCAAACACCATTTTCAACACGCCTGCTAAAAAACAATCCCTAAAATTCCAGACGCCTTTCATCTTTCACCAAATCAACAGGGCGGTTTCAGTATCTGCTCACGCTGTCTGTCCATGTGCATTATTGTATGCCTTCCCACCAGTTGGTGAAAACCTGTTCCGTACCATCGAGCCACACGGGTTCTCCTATCTTTGGGGTGAGCAGCTGGAAACTCCTGCCCTTGCTCGCTTTGGAAACACGAACGAACGGCTCATCCCAGGGGTGCTCGGCAATAGTGAACCTGCCTGCATGGGCGAGCATCAAGGTGCCGGCTTCAAGCTCTTCCGCCGCCTGCGCGACTTCTTCAGGGTTCATGTGGACGAGCGGCCAGCGTGGGTCATACTGCCCACCGTCCAGGGCAACCAGATCAAATCCACCGAATGTACGGGCAATGTCCGCAAAATGGGGGCCGTATCCGGTATCACCGCTCAGGAAGATGCGTTTTTTGGGGGTTTCCAGCACAAAACCAGCCCACAGGGCCTTGTTTCTGGTGAGCGTTCTCCCGGAAAAATGTCTTGCTGGAACCGCATGGACGACAAATCCCCCTTCAAACGGTAACGCCGTGTTCCAATCAGCTTCTTGCAGCTTGTTTTTTGGATATCCCCAATGCTCGAAATGCGCGCCAACGCCCAAGGGCATGATTACTGTTTTGACCTTGGTCATCATGTCCGTCACCGTCTGGTAATCGAGGTGATCCCAGTGGTCGTGCGATATGATAAGGTAGTCGATTTCCGGCATGTCGGGCGCGGAATACACATCCGTTCCGGGAAATGTTTTATTGAAGAAGGAAAAAGGCGCGCCGTAACCGCTGAAAACCGGATCAACCAAAATTCTTTTGCCGCCCAGGTGAATATAGTAGGACGAGTGCCCAAGCCAGATCACCATGTCCCGTGCCGCGTCCAGAGCTTTCAAATCCAGCCTGACTGTGGGCAGAGATTCCTCCGGCCTTGGGCGGACTTTTTTACTGAAAAGGTTCTTCCACATCGTCGTCATAAAGCTTTCACCCTCTATCAGGAGGGGTGTTGGAACTGTATTCTGAAATTCTCCGTTTTTATAATTTGGAGAGATCAATATCCGTTCCAGCCGTTCGCCATCAGGGTGCCTGCCGAATTGGGCCTGAGTAACCATGGCATATATGGCCACTATAATGCTGCCGATTATCAACAACAGTATTAGAAACATGTTACGCAACCGCCTGTTCATTGGCTCTCCATTCCGGAACAATTACCACTGAAAGTAGTCGCTTGACGGCGGGAAAAATTCGCCGAAGCTATTTCCTGGCAAGGAGTTACAGACAAATCCTTGCAGAGCAGCCCACGAATGAAATGCGTGGGCTGCTCCACGACCAGGCAAAAAAAACGTCTACGGAAAGCCATAAACCATATCCGCCTTGCCCGGAGCCTGAACAGGCCTTTGCGGCCATCACCGGAGAGAGGATATGGCTGGCGGAAAAACCTCTGCCTACAATATGCTTGTCACTCAAATGCGGTCATTGGGAAAATGCCCGGATTCACTACAGGCCATTTTATACTGCCGGATACATTGGATCTTTAAGCTCAAGTTTATTTGCCGCGTTGACTATGCCGACGCACTTATCGCTCTCATACAGAGCATAGGCATATTCGGCCAATTGTTCGGCGCTGATGAACTCCATTGAGGAAACAATTTCCTCGCCGTTCAAAGCGGCATCATCGCTGGCGCGGGCCACAAACTCACTAGAGGTGGAAGAAGGGGCAAGAACCTTGGCGCGCATCTTTTTATCCTGCTCATGCAAGGCGTTGGAAATCCCTTCGGTAAAGGAAGCCACAAAGAATTTTGTTGCGCAGTAGAGAACGGCGGAACTGAAAATACTGTACCCGCCGATTGATGCAACATTGATCAGGGTTGCTTCTTTGTCACGATAATCCGCCACATAACGCAAGGAAAGTTCGGTCAGCGCCTTGACGTTCAGGTCGAGCATCCTTTCCGCCTTGTCCAGATCAACATTCCACGGATAACTGAAGTCCCCGAAGCCGGCATTGTTGATCAACACATCAATGGTGTGCTTTTTGCTTTCTTCATATAAGGCGACAACAGCCTCTTTCTGTGTCAGGTCCGCTTCATGCACGAGCACTCCTGTCTTGTGTTGCGCACGGATGTCTTCCGCTATTTCATCAAGCAGGGCTTTTCTTCGTGCAACGAGGATAAGATTAAAACCTCGTGAAGCGAACGTATAGGCCAGGGCTTTGCCTATTCCCGTGCTTGCGCCGGTGATCAATGCCGTTTTCATAAAGAATCTCCTGATTATCGTTGGTTCAGATTACGGTTTTCGTTTAAAATTCAATAAATTATTCATCTTCTGAAGACGGAGCGCTGTAGTGCTTCATGCAATGCACGCCAAAATGGATGTAAAAGTCGGGGTATCCGTCAACGGGCAGCCAAAAAATCGTGGCTTCCGGCGCGTCGGGGGTCATTCTGGGGCCTTTCAACCAGGTGGCCTTATGTCCTTTAAGGGTCTTGTTGGCCAGGCAGCCCTTGTGATGTTCCGGCGGGCCGTGCTTGCTGCAAACCATGCCCACGTGCCGTCCAAAGGACGCGCAGGCTGAATTAAGGGCAATGATCCGTTTTGACTTGTGCACCAGTTGCACGCCTTCTGGAAAGTAGTCATACATGAGATGGAATGCCTCAATAAGCTTGTCGTCCACTTGGATATCTTCTATTTTTGCCATTTTTTATCCTTTTCTGTTTTCGAGGGCCGGGTAAAAACTACGAGTTCTTTTTCCGAAGTGAGATGGGGACTGTCTCACTACAGGCATCTGCCGAAGAATTCCGTTAGGTTCGCAGACGCCTGATCAACGTATTGCGGGACATCGTAAAGGTCATAATGACTCGCGCCGTTGACCACGAACAGATTTTTGTCCCGTGAGCACGCCCGGCTTAAGAGGTCGAAGCCATCCCGGTAGGAGCCGAAAGCCCCTGGCCTGCTGCCGATGATGATCTGCAACGGCTGTGTCAACAGATGGTCGGCCAGATGAAAGGCGTCATAGCCCACGGCAGCAGCGGTACTGGTAAAGCGCAGTTTGTTGGGAGAACCCGGCCGCTCCCCTCTGGGGGTTCTGTAGTAATCAACGGCCTCCACCATATCGATGTCGTTAAGCCCGGCCTTCTCCCGCTCCTCGTGAGAATTGGGGGTATATCCAACGATCAGCGGCTCCGCGCCCCTGGCCTCGGCCGTGCGCTGTTTGGCTATGGCTTCCAGGGTTCGAATCGCGGCATCAGGGGTGAAGTCGCCCTCCCGCATCAGCCTGCCGTAATTGGCTCCGGAAACGGTAGCCACCGCCTTGAACCGGCGTTCCGTCATGGCCGCGCTGACCGCGTACCCGCCCCCACCGCATATCCCCAAGACGCCGATGCGGTTTTCGTCGATATAGTCAAGGGTCACAAGATAATCCACGGCGCACCGGAAATCCTCTATACGTGCGGCCGGAACTTCCATAAAACGCGGCTCCCCGCCGCTCGCGCCCTGGGTAGACGCGTCAAAGGCAAGGGCCACAAAACCCTTTTCCGCGAGTTTTGCGGCGTATATCCCCGAGGTCTGCTCCTTGCAGCTGCTGATCGGATGTGCGCAAACTACAGCAGGGTATTTGTTTTTTTCGTTAAATCTTTCAGGCAAATGAATATTTGCGGCCACACCCGCGCCGTTGTTTTTGAAGCTGATGGTTTTCATTGCGTACTCCTTTTTGGCAGTAAAACTATTCCGCATGCTGATGAAAGGTATTCCGTACCGCATGGCAAACGCCCAACGGGTTGCTGCGCCCCTGGCAATTTTCTATTTGCACAATAGAGAATTGCAAAAAAATTAATAGACATAATTCTGTCGTTTTTTTGCATAAAACTCTCTTCATGTGCTTTTTTTACAAATTATGATATGCACGGACCACAGGAGGGAAAAAATGGCGGACACAAACCGTATAGACAGAGAAAAAACCAGGAGTCTTCTTCAAAAACTTGTTCACGGGCAAATGTCCGGGCCGGGCGAGCATGACGTGGGCATACCGGGCGTTACGCTGCACAGGGTTGAACAACCTGTCAGAGGGTGCGCGCATCTTTATAAGCCGATGATTGTTAAAATGATTCAGGGGCGCAAAAGAGTTGTAACTGGGGGTGAGGAATATCATTATGGAGATAATGACATTCTGGTCACCGGGGTGGATGTGCCGGGCGTTATTGTAGAATGCGAGGCCTCGCCCGATGCGCCATGCACAGCGATATCCGTTGACCTTGATAAAAGCCTTATCGCCAAGCTGGCTCTGGAAATTCCCCGTGGCTTGCCAGATGCGGCTCCCACGGTCAGGGGAATTCTGGTCCAGCCGCTTGGAGCGGCCATGCTCGATGCCTTTGCACGACTTTCAGAGCTATTTGTCATGCCGGAGCGCGCCCCTGTGCTCGCGCCAATGATTATCAAAGAAATCCATTATCTTCTGCTAATAGGCCCCAACGGACACAGCCTGATCTCTTTATGCACCCCAGGCTCGCAGAGCAACCAGATTTTCCAGGCAATCAACTGGTTGAAGCAAAATATCACAGCCGCCGTCCAAATTGAGGAACTGGCAGAAAAAGCGCATATGGCCCCATCCACATTTCATCGTCACTTCAAGGAAATAACGGCATTCAGCCCCATACAGTATCAAAAACGTCTGCGCCTCCACGAAGCGCAACGCCTGATGCTGGTTCAGGGCATGGATGTCGGCAATGCGGGCAGCGCTGTCGGCTATGACAACCTCAGTCAATTCAATAGGGAATATAAGCGGCTGTTTGGAGACTCGCCCCGTAGAGATGTCAAAAAACTGATGGATGAAGCCATTTTTTCCAGGTCTTCAAAATCACGAATGCAGTATGGACTCCCCAGTTTTTAGCGCGGATTGCCTATAAAAATGCTACAGGAGCGCAAGAATGAAACGTTGCAGGATCACCGGAGAGCGGTTTATTGAAATCTTATGGCAAGCCGAGGCTGGCGTGAGCCTGTCGATCTGTGACGTCAAAATGGCATTCTGATGCGCTCTTTTACAAATAGCACAGCAAATTCCGCTAGATGAACATCTTTGATGACAAGCGCTATATTCATAGCGCAATGGCTCACTGAGAGGATAAAATTCCAGTTTCTGGAATCCTGTTCTGTCATCCATGCCAAAAGCATACTATTTTCCTGTCGTTGCAATGAGATGTGTACCAATCTGTAACTTTTTGGAGGCTATCATGGGAAAATGTAAATACTGTGGCTCATCAAATTATGGTTCCTGCTCAAGCAGCCCGCATAAAAAACATGAACACATTGATGATGAAAAAAAATGTGTTTTTTGTGGTTCGTCAAACTATGGTTCTTGCTCTATCAGCCCAATGGGCAAGCACAAACACGGTTCTGGCGCAAATAAGTGCGTCTGGTGCGGCAGCACAAATACCGGCTCCTGCTCCATGAGCCCTCATAAAAAGCATGAAAAATAAGTTGAACTGAACCCGAATGCTCCGCAAAAGCGGTGAAAAGCAGCTTTTCGCCGCTTTTCTTCTTTTCCGGCAAGGGGTACTGGATGGATTTTTCGGAATATGGCAATGCTACAGAGAGTGGTAACCTCAGCGTTACCGTTTTGAGGGCGGGCATTACACGGCACAGGCTTGAATACTATGAAATCCTGCATCGTCAGGCGCAATCGGCAACAGACCGCTACAGGCCATAGCAAACCATCCGCCAAGCGGATGGCGCTGATTCTATGCCCCGCAGTTTAGATACTCGCCGTCAGATGGCGGTAACGCCTTTACGGCGTTCGCGCGCGACGTGCAGCAGATATGCGTCTATTACCTCCTGCTTCTGAATGTCATAGGACTCTGTGGCGCCTCTAACGTCATTGTCATCGCCGAAGATTACCCTGTCGTTGTTGGCAACGCCGTTCAGGATGCGGCTCGCGGACTGTTGCGGCGTCTGCGCGCTTTTCGGCGGTTCAAGACCGCCCCATATGGCGGTCACCGTCGTGCCCGGCGTAGCGGAGGAAATCCTGATGTTGGCGTCCCAGTATTCGGCACGCAAGGCGATGGAGAGCGCGTTGAGCGCCGCCTTGGTGGCGGCGTAGCGCGACTGCTGCGCCATGGGCATAAAGGCTATCCCGGAGATGATGTTGATGATCTGGCCGCCACCCTGTTTACCCATGATGGGCAATGCGGCCCGCATGCCGTACAGGGCACTGTAAAAATTCAAGTCAAATGCGGCCTTCCAGTCCGCATTTGTCATATCGGCGAAGTATCCCGCAAAACCGGCACCCGCGTTGTTGATCAGAAGATCGAGCCGACCTTTGAAAAAAGACACGGCATCGGAAATCAGGCTCTGTACCGCCTCTTCCCCTGTGACATTGCACAGAATCCCCTTCACCCGGTCGCCGTACTGTTCTCGCAGCCTTTTTTCATGCTGTTCCAGATTGTTCGGGTTTATGTCCGCCATCACCACTTTGGCCGCGTTGCATTGAAGCAGCTCCTCCACGAGCGCCAGCCCGATGCCGGACGCCGCCCCTGTCACAACGGCGGTTTTTCCGGCGAAATATTCGCGGTTATATTCCATGCTTCAGACTCCTTTTTGTCTACTCGTAGCGCTGGTGCTCACGGCACAGAAGGCTTCGGTCGTATCTGCCGGAGTAGAGGTACTGCATCACCTCCGGCCCCGCTTCCGGGCGATAACGGTGTATGACGGTCTGGCTTCGGACGCTGTTGTCGACCCTGGCCCAGCCTGCGCCCAGAACGGTTGTCAGGGGGATATCGCCCCACGGGTCATCAATGCTGGAAGCGAGCCTTACCGTCGCGGTCGCCGGCTCCCAGAAGTGAAACCGCATCGGGCTGTCGTAGTAGATGACTTCCATGTCACGGAACCCGCCCTCGTCGTTGATTCCATATCTGTGCAGAAGGCATCCTCCCCCTTCCACCAGCTTGCCGCCCGGCACCGCCTGACAGTTTTCCTGTTCCATCTGAAAAGCTGAATGGTTATACCGCCCCATTTCCATTTCGACCTCAACCAGCTTGACGCCACCGCGTTCCACGAAACAGTGCGCGTATTCATCGGTCCGTTCAACCCGTATCCGATCACAGACTTTTTTTGGCAATCCCGAAATTTCGCGTCCGGTGAAGGCTCCCATCAGAGCTCCAGGGCCACTCAGCTGGAGATTGAAGAAGTAGAGGCCGACCGTATTTCCGCATTTCGCCACTACGCCGAGGCCTGCCTCCATGTACCAGGGCGCGAAGGTTGGTTCGCGGATATTGACGACATACAGCATAAACAGAGGACAGGCAGGATCGGCGGGTTCAAGAGGCGGAGGCAGCAGCCGTTTCACGCTCGGGTCGGTGAGACCGTAGACATACGCTCCTTCCATGGCGTTCATCGCGCCATTTTCCATAAATTTCGTCAGTTTTTCCACTGGGATGAAATAGCTGCTGTTCATGAGCGGTTCTCCTGTTCTTGCAGCTTCCGGAACACAGATGCTCTGACGCAGGCATCCTGTGTGGCCCCCCGGAATGCGCCCGCCCCTGGCTGCGTCGCCAACGATATGCATCTTTAAAAAGCCGCCTGAAACTCCTCCGCGACATCCTTTCGTGGCCGCATATCCGGCGCATCCGGGAAAGCGGACGGCGCGACGGCGTTCGCGCCAGTCACCAGATAAAGAGTTTTGTGCCGTATTTGTGGATGCCGTCCAGCAGCCGTTGCGGGGCGGGAATATCTTTCGCGTTCCGCGCCGCACGCTGGCATTTATTCTCAGGCGGCGATCAACTGCCGCAAAATCACCCAACGGGCCACGACATAGCCGAGAAGCATCGAGTACACGACTTTAATCGAAAGGAATGCGAAAAATGGAAGCGCCGTCACGTCAAGCAGGGAAAAAAGCCCCATCATACAGGACGTAAGAACAACTGCAACGACCAATCCCAGCACAAGACCGAGTTTCCAGGGCCGGGCGGGCAGGCGGCGCAGCAGACGTCCGGCGCTATGAGCCGGTGCGGCCATTGCGACGGTTCCGGCCTTGAGGGCACGCTTGGTGTCGGCGGAAATGAAAAGGGACATCAGCAGCGACATGACCATGCTGGTAATAACAGTATCCACAGCGGCCGAGCCCTGCGGTACCTCCGTCATGGCCATGTTCCCCAGCCAGGAAAAGAGGGAATTCAGCACAATGTTGCAGCCGCCCGCGATGAGGCCGGACTTGCGAATGAAGCTTTCCACCGATTGCGTCATGTTTCGCCCCATACGGACAGAGTGTGCAGATGCTTCTGTCTGACCGCGAACTGCTTACGTATTATATAGCAATACAAAAATATCAGTCCGGGCGCATCGTCCAAATGGACTATAGCGCACACAAATATGTTTTTCAGCCGTGCCGTGGCCCCGACGCGATCAGGGTAAAAACGCCTTCTAACCGGCATCTCTATGGATTTTTACTGCAAAATAATGGATGCTGCTTGCTGAAAGTCCTCCACGGCAAAGAAAAGGAGCACAAGGAATGGCTGGTAACCCTGGGGCGAAGGGTTCATCCAAAAAAACGGCGTCAACCCGGATGCGCCATTCTTCCGGTCGGCCCGAGAGCGGCGAGGATTCTCTGCGCGCGGGCGACCTCTGCCGCGACGCGGGCAGGTTCGCTGAAGCTCTGGGACTGTATGCCGGAATACGTGCGTATGAACGCATGTTTGCCCTGGACCTTTCCCCTATCCTTTTTGAAAAGATTGGCGGCACGCCTTTTTTCAGGATTGCCCTGGATATCGCGGAGCATTGCCCCAAAGAAATCAGGCGCGGACATCCTCGCGCCATGCTGTGCGTCGCCTGGGCACTCAAGGTTGCGGGTCTGGACGCCGCCTTTGGCAAGGTGCTGGATGACCTGGGCGAGCGGCTTGATGAAAGCGGCCCCCTGCGGGCGGAGTGGCTGCTTGTGTCCGCCTACCGCCATTTTCCCCGTACGGCCGAAATGCTCCCGAACGTTCGCGAAGCCGCGGCGCTGTTTAATGGCGCATGCTCCCAGGTGATCCTGCCTGAAGCTCCGTGGTGCTCCGGCGATTACTGCCAGCTTGCCGAGTTCCACCTCCGGCCGGGCGAGGCTGACCGGGAGGCCGAGGCCCTGGAGGAGTTCATTCCTCTCTATTCCCGGCTGACCGGCGGCCACGGCAGCGGCGCGGACGCGCTCTTTCGCGCCGAGGTCGCCTACCACAGGGGCGATATGGCCACGGCGGAGATTTACGCCTACAAGGCAGCCTTTCTGGCAGAATGCGGCCGGCAGAGCGTCATTCTGCTAGGAACCGCGAAAGTGCTGGCCGACATCGCGCTGCTCAAGGCCGATGCGGAAGGCTGGCGGCGCGCCGTCAAGGCCATGGACCGCGCCGCATCCTGCCCTGGACAAACTGCCTGGGTGCCCCGGGTGGCGCTGGATACGGTGCGCGGCGCAATTTTGGCCGAGTTGCAACAGCAGAACCGCATCGCTGGCTGGCTGAAAGACGGCGATTTTTCTTCACGACCGCTTTTTCCTGCCATGCGCAATAACGCGCTGTATGCGCATGTGGTCTATCTGCTCAACCAGGGGGAAGTCACGCGCTTCATCGGGACGCTGGAGGCCATCCCGGAAGAGGTGATCAAAAAAACCGCTTTTTCGGAGTTTCTGTTCCTGCTTTTCATGGCTCTGGGATATTCCTTGCTGGGGAAGCGCGGGCAGGCCGCGGACTTTCTGGAACACGCCGCCGCAAAGGCCCTGCCTGACGGTTTTGTGCTGTCCCTGGCCGTATGCTCCATACAGACTCTCCAAGGCCTGACGGAAGACCTGATCAGGAAAAAGTACCCCACCCTTCTTGAGGCTTTTACCACGGCCAGAGCGCGATACGGCATCGGCTGGGAGGCTTTGCGCCACGCCGTTGCCAAGGGGGCGCTGCCCGCCGATTTGACCGCGCGGGAATGCGAGGTCGCGCTGCTGGCTGCCGAGGGCCTTCGCAACGGTGAAATCGCGGAACGGCTTTTGGTAACGGAAAACACGGTGCGCGCGCACCTGCGCACGATCTTCCACAAGCTGGATATCGACCGCCGGGCGAAACTTAAATAAGAAAACCAGACGACGCTCGAGTCTTTGAGCGGCAAGCAGTAGTACCGTTCGAGGCGGCTGGCTGTACTCCCGCTCAAGCGTGTGCGTTGCTGACAGGCGATCCCGCCTTCACAGTGCCAGGCGATCCTTTTCTATTTACAAAAAAGGCGGGGAAAAATCCCCGCCTTTTTTATTCTTACCTGCCGTTTTTGGCACGGAAGCCGATCCCGCATTTGTACAAAACTAAACGGCGTTTTGCCAAAAAATAGAGCGCGCGTTACACTGGGGCCCCATAACGTGCTGATGGAGCCTCCCCCATTACCGGGCGCCCTGCTTCTTCAGCGTTGCCCCCTTTTCTAGAGCAGATTAGCTTTGAAATGTTTCACATTTCAAGGTGTTCATTCAGCCGAAAAATGCGATTTTCGGCTGAATCCACGCCACGTTATGGCGCACTGCACTTTCGTGCAGCGTTAGAGCATTTACACTTTTTCAAAGTTGAAATGTTCTAACCTGCCTTCCATGATCGGGCTTCTCCGGCCTGTTCCGCCCCGATAGAAAGCACCACAGCCACCCGGTAATCCGGCATGCCCTGTACAGACCATGCCCTCCTCTGCGGATCATCCAAATCTTTCGTGCCATATGCTTCCGATTGCATAACCCTGCTGTTGCCGCGGGTTAACGACCGTTGGCTATCAGTATTAACATTGCGATGGCTCCGATAGCAGCGCAGCCCACAAGATACAGAAGCCCGCCCATATAGCTGCCCGTGATGGAAATGAGAAAGCCTATGACCAGCGGCGCAAGGGAGGAAAAACCGTTACCCACGCCGTTCATGACTCCAGCGGCTGTAGATATGCCTTTACCGGGCACAATATCCTGCATGAGCGTCCA
This sequence comes from Desulfovibrio simplex, assembly GCF_055387835.1. Lineage (NCBI taxonomy): Bacteria > Pseudomonadati > Thermodesulfobacteriota > Desulfovibrionia > Desulfovibrionales > Desulfovibrionaceae > Desulfovibrio > Desulfovibrio simplex. Next base: position 775,132 of record NZ_AP042377.1, on the reverse strand, counting down.
GGCCGTTGGGCCGCCCAGGCCAATAAAGCCCACGCCAACAGCCAGAAAAATCGCGGCCCCCATATTGCTTTCTGCGGTGGCGCCACAGTATATGCCCACGCCAACGCCGATCATGGCCACAAGTATGATGGGGGCCCGGCGCTTGAATCTGTCCGCCAGCACACCGGAAAGGATCTTGGTGACAAGGCCGAGAAACCAGGGCAGCGAGGCGAGCGCCCCCATGGCTTCCCAGGAAAAGCCGCGCGCTTCCTTCAGGTACGAGGGCAGCCATGTCATGGCTCCCCAAAGAATGGACGTATGCACCATGTAATACACAACGATGAGCCAGAACTGATAGTTGCTTGCGAAAGACTTTATTCCTTCGGCAAATGTGGGCTTCACCAGAGACTGTCGGGATTTTTCGGCAGCAAGACCTGCCTGGATGTACCGCAGTTCGAGATCATTGATCTTCTTACTTTCCTGCGGCGTATCCGCAGTGTAGTTTAAAACCAGATACAGGGGTATAAGCCCCAGGGAAAGAAGAATAAAAAAACTTTCACGCCATCCGGCCGCATGAATGAGCCAGGCAAAAAACGGCATGGCTATGGCCGGGGCGAGGGCCATGCCCGTCTGCCAGACGGCGTTGGCCTTGCCACGCTCATTGGGAGGAAACCATTCCTTGATAAATTTGCTCTGCATGGGAAAATGCATGCCTTCGCCCAGGCCCAGCAACACGCGCGACGCCAGCATTATGCCGAATGTGCCTGCGATACCGCCTATAGCCAAAGAAATGCTCCAGATAACAATCGAGATGGACATGGCCTTACGCGGACCAATCATGTCTCCCACCGGGCTCAGCAGAACATTGCCGATTCCGTAAGCAGCCAGAAAAAGGCTCATCAACAGGCCTTTTTGTACAGAACTTTGGCTGATGCCCATGGCGTCAAGAAAACCGGGGTCAACCACAAGTATGGATACATTGACGCGGTCGAGATAGGAAAAAAATACAACTATCAGCAAGATGGCTGCGAGAAGATGCCTCTGGCGTGTTGGTTTTTCTGCCAGTATTTGGCTCTTACCCACTACAGACTGCATTTCCCCCCTCCTTATTGAAGGTTGATGCCCAAACGCTCGCCTCCCGAAACCTTCACACGTAAAAATGCTCCAGGCAGATTGCGGGCTCCAAAGGCGGTTGCGCCCACAGCCCGGCCACTGACGCCCGGGCATGTGCCTGATGTCCCCTTCTGCCCCCAGAAATGGGAAACACACATTCCTGCCGACAATGAAAACGCCAACACCACTCGGCGCTTTTATGAACAGAACCTCTATGTTGACCTGACGGAATGGCAGAGTATCACGCCAAACCTGTAGCCGCTTGCCGCAGTAAAAATCAGCTGGGAGGGCCCGCCCCCACGGGCCCTCCATCAAAAGCCGTCTAGTCGGGACTCAGAGTGGCGCCTTCAGCCGCGCTGCCTACCAGCATGGCGTAGCGACGCAGCACGTGGCTTTTGATCTCCTTCTTGAGCAAAGGCTGTTCACGCTTGCGGCGGTCGATTTCTTCCTGAGGGACCAGAAGATCGAGCGCGCGACCGGGAATGTCAATGCGGATGCGGTCACCGTTATTGATATAGGCTATAAGCCCGCCTTCCGAAGCTTCCGGCGCGATATGGCCTATGCAGGGACCGTGCGTGCCGCCCGAAAAACGTCCGTCGGTGATGATGGCCGAATCCTTGCCCCGGCCGACGCCCATGAGGGCGCTCGTGGCGGCCTGCATTTCGCGCATGCCAGGGCCGCCACGGGGTCCCTGGTAACGGATGACGATAACATCGCCGGGAGTGATGTTGCCGCCGAATATTTCGGCGTAGGCTTCTTCCTCGGTGTCAAAGACGCGCGCGGGGCCTTCGTGCACCAGCATTTCCGGAGCCACCCCAGTTTGCTTGACAATACCGCCGTCAGGGCAGATGGAGCCGCGCATAATGGCATAGCTGCCGTGGGGCTGGTAGGGATTGGAGAGAGGACGCACCACCTCGGGGTTCTTGTTTTCGGCAAGCCTGCTGATCTCGCCCAAAGTCTTGCCCGTTACCGTAAGCGTGTTTTCATCCAGATGTGGCGACAGTTCCTTCATGAGCGCGGGCACGCCCCCGGCTTCGTGAAACTCAAGCATGGTGTGCTTGCCAGCCATGATAAGGCTGACCATATACGGCACCTTCTGGCTCACCGCCTCAAAGTCGTCCATCCTGATGTGTATGCCCATCTGCTTTGCAATGGCGGGAATGTGCAGTGTGGCGTTGGTCGATCCGCCAAAGGCGCTGCTGACGGACATGGCGTTTTTGAAGTTGGCCATGGTCGTGATCTTGGAGGGGCGGATATCTTCCTTCACCAGGCGCACGACCTCCCTGCCGGTGGCGCGGGCCAGGCGCTGTTTTTCCGTGCTTTGGGCGTGGCTGGTGGCGCAGCCCGGCAGAGTCCAACCGAGGGATTCCGCCACACAGGCCATGGTGTTGGCGGTGCCGGACATGGAGCACGAGCCGGGACCGGGGCAGGCAGTCTGTTCGATGTGCAGGATTTCCTCGTCAGTGTACTTGCCCATGGCCCACTTGCCCGCGCTTTCACGCACAGATGAACAGGCCAGGGGCTTGCCGTCAAAGTAGCCGGGCATCATGGGCCCGCCGGTGAGCATGATGGAGGGGATATCCAGACGCGCCATGGCCATCATCATGGCGGGTTCGATCTTGTCGCAGGATGCGATGAAAACAAGACCGTCCAGGCGATTGCCCTGTACCATGAGTTCAATGGTATCACAAATCCAGTCACGACTGGGGAGCACGTAATACATGCCCTCATGGCCCATGGTCATGCCGTCGCACAGGGCGATAGTCTGGAATTCAAAAGCACGGCCGCCAGCCTCGTGAATGCCGAGCCGTACCTGTTCGCCCAGCTGTCGCAAATGCATGTGGCCAGGGTGAATGTCGGTGTGCGAATTGACAATGCCGATGAAAGGTTTGGAAAAATCGTCTCTGGTCAATCCCAGAGCCCACATCAGCGAGCGCCCCGTGGCCTTGGCCAGACCGGACACCATTTCGTTGCTGCGCCAGGGTTTGTTTATGGAAAAGTATTCTTTTTTCTTGCGGTCATCTTCCATCACGCCCTCCTAGTTATGGGATACCCACCCGGGGAAGACAAGCGCATTCCCCGGGCATGGATGGTTTCTGTCAGGGCAGCAGGCCGAGCATCTTCCACCAGGGAACGCTGATGACAACGCCCGCAAGAGCCACCACCTGGAAAAGAACGGCACCCTTGAACACGTCCGAGTGTTTGGCCAGTTCCCAGCGCACGCCGCCTTGAGCGGCCATGTACTGCGTGCTCATGTAGGGGATGAGAAAAACGTTGGCCGAAGAATAGACAACGAACAGGACAATCCAGGGATGGTAGCCCATGGGCAGGATCAGGGGCACCAGAACCAGACACATGATCGAAGTCAGCGAGGTCATGTTGATGAAGACAAAGCGGATCAGGTAAACCAGCGCCACGACTGTCACCAGAAGAACCACGGCGGCACCGCCCAGCAGAGCCACATTGCCCTGGAGCACATTCGACAGATACAGGTCGACCTTGAGTTCTTTGAGAACGGCGGCCATGTTCAGCACACAGCCCACCAGCACCATGCTGGGCCAGTCAATGCCGTTGCGAAAATCCTGTGTGGTCAAAAAGTTGAAGCCAATGAGCGCGCTCAGTCCGGTGAGGGCCACCACGCTGGATGAAATGCCGTGCAGCCACTCGAAGACCCAGAACAGCAGACAGAGGCTGATGATGATCATGACAGAACGTTCTGTCTTGCCCATGGTTCCAAGCTTTTTCAGTTCCTGTTTGGCAAAGCCGGCGGGCAGCGCAAGTTTTTCTTTGGGTTTGTAGAAGAACATGAGCGCGACCGCCATGCCTATGGCCATGGTCAGGCCCCAGGGGAGCGCCCAGAGCAGCCAGTTGCCCCAGGAGATGTTCTGGTATTCCGGCGGTAGTACGTTGAGCAGCGTATAGTGTGAGAAGCTGCCCGACAGGAAGATGTGCCCCATAATGTTGAAACCGATGAAGTTGGCCACCATCAAGGCGGCGGCCGGAGGCGTTTTGCGCTCAATGCCAAGAGTGTCACTGATGGCCATGGCCAGCGGCGTGGACATGGCGCCCTTGGCCGTCTGGCTGGGAATAAACGGGCTGACGGCCGTTCCAGCGCAGATAAGCCCCACTATCTGACCATTGAAGCTGGAAGGAAATAGGGTCAGCACCCAAAGGGCTATCCTTTTGACCAGGCCCACCTTGGTTGCCACGGCTCCCATGCCGAAGGCGGCCAGCATGATCCACCACGCTCCTGTGGAAAAGACGGAAAAGGCCGTGGTGAATTTTGCGGTTTTGAAGGCCACCCACAGGGTACACATCATGAGGGCCGTCATATATTCCGGCACAACTCTGGTAACCCACCAGCCCACGGCCCATATCAGAATGCCCATGGCGCGCATGGCCTGGGGCGACAGACCCTCGGGGGGCTGCATCATGCCCACCCAGGCGCCCAGTGCCACAGAGGCCAGCGCCAATCCCCACTTTATCATTGTTTTAATGTCAAATGTGGTCTCAGCCATAGCTTCCCCTTAGGTTTAAAAGATAATTTCCCCGGCTGCTCCCAGGACACCATGTGACTAAAAACCACAGTGCTGGAATCTATAAGGATGCTGAACCTAACGTTTTTTATAATATTGTGTATTAATTAAGTCACCGGCCCGGGGTTGAAAATGGCAATACTGTTGTTTAGCCCCCAATGCTGCGCCCAGGTTTTCTTTCGACCACTGGCCACTTCGATATACAGCTTGAATAATTCCCAACCCTTTTCTTCTATGGTGGATTCGCCTGTAGCAATGGGGCCAGCATCGACGTCAATCAGATCCGGCCAGCGATTGTAAAGTTCGGTCCGTGTCGATACCTTGATTACGGGAATCGCAGCCAGACCGTAGGGCGTCCCCCGGCCAGTGGTGAAGACATGCAGGTTCATGCCCGCCGCCATCTGTAAGGTGCCGCAAAGAAAGTCGTTGGAGGGAGTGGCGTTGAAATAGATGCCAGGTTTGTGGTCCTTGGGAAGCTTGTCGCCCGGATTGATAACGCCCATGAGAGGCGTTGTTCCGGATTTGACTAACGTGCCCATGGACTTTTCAGCTATATTGTTTAATCCCCCCATCTTGTTGCCCGGAGTGGTATTGGCAGTGCGGTCGGCCCCGCCCCGACCGAGGTAGCCGTCGTTCCACTTCATGATGGTCACCAGATCCTCAATGGTTTTGCGCTCAACGGCACGCTCCGCCATCAGGTCCACACGGTCGCGCACTTCGCTCATCTCCGAAAACAGGACCGTCGCGCCAGCCCTGGCCAACAGGTCTGCGGCAAAACCCAAGGCCGGATTGGCCGTCATTCCCGAAAAGGCGTCGGACCCGCCGCACTGCATGCCCACGACCAGGTCCGAGACCGGACAAGTTTCGCGCCTGCGCTTGTTCAATAACTGCAAACGCTCTTCAGCCAGGACCATGATGTCCGCAACCATGGATTCAAAGCCCACATGCTTTTCGTCCTGCAAAGTGACCACAAAGGGAGCGTGCTTTTCAAACGGGGCCGGATCCGGCTCAAGCAGGCGGTTCACCTGCAGCTTCTCGCAGCCGAGACTCACCACCAGTACGGTGCCGCCGAAGTTGGGGTTCAGGGCCAGGTTGCGGACGGTACGGATGGGAATCGCCGTATCTGGCGCGTCAATGGCCACACCGCAGCCAAAGGCATGGTTCAGGGCCACCACACCGTCCACATTGGGATACTTTGGAAGGAGTTCTTCTCTGATGCGTTTGGCCGCATAGTTCACCACGCCTTCAACACAGTTGACGGTGGTGGTAATGCCCAGGACATTCATGGTCCCGACGGAGCCGTCTTCATTACGGAAACCTTCAAAGGTGTATCCTTTCAGAGGTTCCAGGGGCGCATACTGTTGGGGCTGCATGGCGGCGATGGCGTCCAGGTCGGGCGCGGGCGGGATATGCAGCATTTTTTCCTGCACCCAGCTTCCCCGGTGTATCCGATCCTTAGCAATGCCCACCACCACCCCGTAACGGATCACGGGAGCACCCCCATCAATGTCACAGGTGGCCACCTTATGCGACTGAGGCGTATCCTCGCGCATGGTCAGACCGTCCGCAAAGACGGTTCCAGCTTTCAGCCCTCCGTCATTGGCCACAACCACAACGTTGTCGTCCGGGTGCATTCGGATATAGCTGGGATTTGACACATCTTGTACCATTTGCCATCTCCTTTTCGATATACACGTTAACAATTCCGATCATACCAACACACACTGGCAGAAGTCCGTCCCCTGCCTGCACCCGACACAATTTGTAATCAATACTGGTCTAGCAACTTCCCCGCCGCATCAAAGTTCATGGGTCTGGCTTCGCCAAGCACGGTCACGCCCTCTGTCTTTTCCGCCAGAGGCAGCAGGGCTTCAGAAATGAAACATTCGCCAAGGTGCAGGGTATTGGGAATGCGCATGACCAAAGCCTTTGTGGTGTCGGACGCATACCCGGTTTTGAGCCCCGCCTTGATCGCCAGTTCCTCTGTGGCCAGGTGCATGGGCGTGCGGGCCGAGGGTGTGGCGCCCGACGTGATGGAGTTGGTATAGACCTGGAACAGGTCAACATCCTTGACAAAGGATTCGGGCACCACATCGGCCAGGCCCATGCCATTGGCATTGCCGTGAGACCTTTTGGAAAGGCCCAGGGCCACGATGCGGGTGATGTCTGGCCCACCGTTTATAAAGGGTGTGGAATACCGGCCGATAATGTTGCCGTCCATGCCGCCGCCGGAAAACTCCTTGCCTATTTCGTCGCAGATCAGCAGATCCAGCTTGTCGAACAGCAGGCGCGGCATGTTGCCAAAGGCCCGTTTCAGGCCTTCACGATCGACCTCCGCCATGTCTTCCGGCCCACAGGCCACAATTTCCTTTGCCTTGTCATAGGCGTTTTCAATGGTGGCCACGCCAAGCACAATCTTGTTAGTGTTGAGCAGTTCGCCGCCTACCTCCTCAATAAGCCTCCCCATATGGCCAAAGCCCAGAGTATGCGTGCTTTCGGCGCCATGGTGCTTGCCGAGCCCTATGGCCAGCATTTTCAGCAACCCGCTTTCGTGACGGGAGCGGAAAGCGTTGTGGGGCTTGATACGGTTGAAAATGACCACCCCGTCGGACTCGTAGGCGTATTTGTCCATATACACGGGAAAGCCGTCCGCCAGTTGCCCCACCTGCACCACTTCCATGCTGGAGAGGATGGGGCAGCCCGCGCTTTCTTCCGTCACGCCCAGTTCGTTGACCAGGGACAACTGCCCCTCGGCGGTCGCGCCGCCGTGGCTGCCCATGGCCGGCACGATGAAGGGTTCGGCCCCGCGTTCCTTGAGGGCATCCACAATAGCCCTGACTATGGCTCCCAGGGAGGCTATGCCGCGGCTGCCCACAGTGACGGCAAGCCTGGCACCAGGCTGTATCCTCTGGTAAGCGGGGCATCCTGCCAGGGCCTGCCGCACCGCGGCTGGCACATCGTCAAGCCTGGTATCGTCAAAGGTCTGCCTGATGCGGGCCATCTTGGGAAGTTCCACAGAAAAAAGCAGTCGTTCAATCGCATCCATATGGTTCTCCTGGTGTAAAAAGGCCCAGCAACAAACAGCCCCAACTTACTTTCCGGGTTCACAAAACGTATGGGAACCCTCTTCGCCGCGCAGCACGCGCAGAATGCCGTAGGCAAGAGCTTCCAGTTCGTTTTCGCCCGGCAGCACCACTACGTTGCCAAGAAACTTGACGCGGGGCATGAGCCTTTCAATGATGAAACCGGAATTGGCCAACGCGCCGGTAAGCACGACCAGATCAACCTCGCCGTTGATCACCGCGGCCAGCGAGGAGATGTTTTTCGCCACCTGATAGATCATGCCCTCATAGACCAGCCGGGCCTCGTCGTCCCCGGCCTTGATGCGCCGTTCCACTTCAAGGGCGTCGTTGGTGCCAAGATAGGCCATGAGCCCGCCCTGCCCACGGGTTCTTCTGGTGGCCGAAAGGCGGTCGTGCTTGCCGGAAAAACAAAGGTCCACAAGCTGCCTGTTGGGCAGTCCGCCAGAGCGCTCGGGCGAGTACGGGCCTTCCTCGTCGGTGATGACGTCGATCATGCGGCCCTTGTGAATGACCGTGGCACTGATGCCCGCGCCCATATGGCAAACAATGATGTTCTTGTCCGCCAGATGCCAGCCGTTGTTGTGCGCGCCCTTGATGGCCATGGCGCGCATGTTCAGAGCGTGGCATGAAGCCTTGCGGCGGATTTCGGGCAGGCCGGACAGCTTGGCGATGTTCTCCATCTGATCCATGACCACGGCGTCGTAGATATAGGAGGGGATGCCCAGAGGATTGGCTATCTCATAGGCCAGCAGCGCGCCGAGGTTGGAGGCATGGTCGTCAATGGGCCTGTGGCGCAAAAAGTCGAGCATTCCGCTGTCGACAACATAGGCCCCCTGCTCGAGCGGCGGCAGCTTTCCGCCGCGCCCGGCCACGGCCGAAAGCCGCGTCAGGTCAAAATTTTCTTCTTGCAGAGCATTGAGAATGGCTTTCAGGCGAATGGGAAACTGGGCCACATTGCTTTCAAAGCCACGCAATGATTCGGCCGGGTGGTCCACCTTTTTCTGAAACAGCATGTCCTGGTTTTCATAAACCGCGATCCGGGTGGAGGTGGAACCGGGATTGATGGCTAGTATGGTATATCTGTCCGGCATGACATTTCCTTGTGTAACGATCAAAACGTGTTGCATGTCCCCTGTTTTGCGAGCCGCGGCATAATGCGGGAAAAAACGCATATTGCCGCGGCCCGCAGGGAGTCCGTGCATGGCAAATACACGGTGGGGATGGAGGTGTCCGGGAGCGGTGGTGCCTAACCTGCGGCCGAAGCCGCAAGGACCATGGTTCTGAACTTGTCTTCAGCGCTGGCGGCCCGCGAGTTGAGCACCACCGGCACCCGTCCACCCACTGCTATGCCGGCGGTCAGGGCATGGGCCATGTGGCGCAGGCACTTGATGAGCACGTTGGCGCTGACGATGTTGGGGCACACCAGCAAATCGGCATCGCCCGCCACCGGGCTGCAATAACCCTTGGTTTCCGCGGCCTCGGGGCTTACCGCAAGGTCGAAAGACAGGGGCCCGTCCACCACGCAGTTGGTAATGAGGCCGTTTTCGTTCATTTCCTTCAGTTTTGCCGCATCAAGCGTTTCGGGCATCTTTTCACTGACGTTTTCGGAGGAGGCGAGCACGGCGACCTTGGGCATGTCGATGCCCATGCGGTTCAGGGCGTCCACCGAGTTCTGGATAATGACGCGCTTCTGCTCCAGGTCCGGGGCAATGTTGATGGCGGCATCGCAAAGGGCCAGCAGTTTGGGATAGCTGGCAACCTGAACGATGTTCATGTGTGAGATGAGCCGCCCTGTGCGAAAGCCGGTTTCTTCCCTGAACAGGCCCTTGAGCAGCACGCCGGTCTGGATAAGCCCCTTGAGCAGAAAATCCGCCCGGCCTTCCTTGACGGCAATGCCCGCCTGCACGGCGGATTCGATGGGCTCCGTGGTTTCCACAACCTCATAGGCGTCGGCCGCCAGGCCGAGACGCTCCAGGTTGTCCACGATATTTTTTCTGTTGCCGAAAAGCAGAGGCTCCACAAGGCCGGCATCTGTGGCATGCCGTACGGCTTCAAGCACGTGCCCGTCAGCGGCTTCCACCACCGCCACCCTGCTTTTGCGGGCTTTTTTCATCACAGCGGCCTCAAGTTCATCAAAACTGGCGTATACCATGGCAGCTTCTCCAGCGCGGCGCTTACTGTTCAACAACTTCAATGGCGAAATCGGGACACGCCATCATGCAAGTGCGACAGCCTATGCAGGCATCCATGTCAGCCACAGTCATGAAGGTGTAGCCGGACTCGTTATATTCGCTGCCGAAAGCGTACACACCCTTGGGGCAGAGTTCCTTGCAGTAGCCGCAGCCCTTGCACAGCACGGCGTCCACCTGGACATTGAAACTTTTCTTTTCAGCAGCCATTAGTTGCCTCCCCGCGCGGATTCGGCTGCGGCCGCGCCCCGCCTGATCACTTCCATGTTCAATCTGGCTACATCGGGTTTGCCCTTGTGTTCGGCTATGCGCAGCAGGGCTTCCACGGGCATTGCGCCGCTCACGGTCATGGCGGCGGCAAGACCGGCCAGGTTGGCGGACTTGGGCGCGCCCAGTTCGCGGGCAATCTCGGTCATGGGCACGCCCAACCAGTTAGACATGGAACGGGGCTTCATGAGTGACGTGTCATAAACAACGGGCACGGCCATATGGTCGTAACGCGCGCCCACCACCTCGTTCAGGGCGATGATGACGTCGGGTTTGCTGACCTGCTGAAAGAGAATTTCCTCCTCATCCATCAGCACCTCGGCGCTGATAAAACCGCCACGCTGTGAAATACCGTAGGACTGCGTCTGCACGACGTTCATGCCGTGGGCAATGACGGCCTCGGCCAGAAATGACGCGCAGAACACAAGGCCCTGACCGCCGGAACCCGCCATGAGAACTTCGTAATGAGCCATGCTATTTCCTCCCTCTGGCGGACATAATCACTTCACGCTCGGCCTCGTAGCGCGTGCTGAAATCATGAATATTCCGGTCTGCGATGACGCCTGCGACAAAATATCCCTGGTCTTCGGCATTTTCGATGGAATCGAACTTGGCCTGCGACACAGCTTTTTCTTTGAGGTTGCGCAGCATTTCCACCGGCTGGCGCATTTTGTTGCGCGGGCCGAACAGGGTTGAACAGGGGCTCATGGCTTCAATGAGGGAAAACCCTTTTTTTCTGATCCCACTGACAATCCTGTTTTTGAGGCGCATCCCGCTGGAAACGGATTCGCGCGCCACATAGTTTGCGCCCGCCGCGCTCACCAGACCGCACACGTCAAACCCACGCTCCGGGTTGCCGCCGATGGATGTGCTGGTGATGGACCCGCTGGGTGTGGTGGCCGAATACTGCCCGCCCGTCATGCCGTAGTTCAGGTTGTTGACGATGATGGCGGTGAGGTCCATGTTGCGGCGCGCTGTATGGATGAGGTGGTTGCCGCCGATGGTGGTGCCGTCGCCGTCGCCCATGAGCACAACGACGTTGAGTTCGGGATTGGCCGCCTTGGCGCCGGTGGCGAAGGCCAGGGCGCGTCCGTGCGTGACGTGCAGGGCGTTGGCCGAGATGTAGTCGTCAGCCTTGCCCCAGCAGCCGATGCCCGTGACGATCAGAACGTTTTCTTTTTTCATATCAAGCTCGTCCATGGCGCAAAGCAGCGCGTTCAGGACGATGCCGTTGCCGCAACCAGCGCACCACATGAGTGGCAGTGCGGATCTGTTGAGCAGGGAGCGTGAAAGTGCCTGTGACATGCCTGATTCTCCTTTACTGCAATGCCTTCGCAATATGGGCGGGTGTCATTATGCTGCCGTTGTAGGTCGTTACTCCCGTCACCAGTGAAGGATCCGACACATATTTTTTCACTTCTCCCGCAAGCTGTCCGGAGTAGTTCATTTCAGCCACAATAATCCGTTTTGCCTTACGCGCGGCTTCACGAACCTCAGCATCAGCAAAAGGCCACAGGGTTTGCAGTTGCAGCACGCCCACACTGCTCCCGGCAGCATTGGCCTCCCGGGCTACGCTGCGCGCGGCTCGTGTAACCACGCCAGAGGTGATGATGAGCGTATGACAGTCCTCAACGCCGAAGTAACGCGTCATGACTATTTCATCGCGTCCCGCGGCTATCTTGGTATGCAGTTGAGCCACACGGCGGGCGGCATTTTCGGGGCTGTTGCAACTATAGCCGTCTTCGCCATGCATGGAGCTTGTGATGTGGAACGTGTATTCGCTGCCGTAGCGGGCCAGAGGGGCCACAGCTCCTTCGTCAAAGCAGAAAGGCTTGTATGAATCCGGGGCGCACGTGGGGGTGGCGCGCTCTACAACCTCAATCTCTCCCGCTTCGGGGATGACAATGTTTTCGCGCATGTGGGCGGCCACTTCTTCGGGAGCCATGATGACGGGCACACGGTATTTTTCAGAAAGGTTGAAAGCCTTTACCGTCAGATCAAAACATTCCTGCACCGAGCTTGGCGTAAGCGCGATGATTTCCTGATCGCCGTGACGCCCCCAACGCAGTTGCATGATGTCGGACTGCGCAGGTTTGGTGGCCAGCCCTGTGGAAGGACCGGAACGCTGCACGTTGACAACCACAAGGGGCACCTCGCCCATGGTGGCCATGCCCAGATTTTCCTGCATGAGAGAAAAGCCGGGGCCGCTGGTTGCGGTGAAGGATTTGACGCCAACCAGCGATGCTCCCACAATGGCGCCCATACTGGCTATTTCGTCCTCCATCTGCATGAAAACCCCGCCGAGACCGGGCAGTTCACGCGAGGCGATTTCCGCTATTTCCGAAGATGGGGTGATGGGGTAGCCGGCGTAATACCGCGCTCCGGCATAGAATGCCCCCTGTGCGATGGCGGCGTTCCCCTGGATGAGTCTGCTCTGTTTCTTCATTGATTTTCTGTTCCTCGTTTTCTTTGTGGTACGATGGCCCTGCCGCCAGCCCGCCGACTGTTGCGGAAAGATCATGCCGTCGCGCGACTGCCCTGTTGCACTGCCGCCGGGCAAACCGCCTGTCCGGAGGACCCGTATTGAAACGCCTGACGCACAGCCTGCGCTACCATCCGCACGTCAGGCGTCCCTCAAAAGATTCGACCCTATATGTCATAGGCTTTCCCAAGCAGTTCGGCCGTATGCATCACCGTAATCAATGAACCTTTTTGCGTAAGGCCGTCGATAAGTTGCATCTTGCAGGCGGAGCAGCCGGTGGCCACCACGTCCGCTCCTGTGGACAGAATGTCGTCGATTTTATCGCCGAGGATTCGCTGTGACAGGTCGTAGTGCGTGGCGCTGAATGTTCCAGCGCAGCCGCAGCAAACATCCGGACGCTTCATTTCCACAAACTTGACGCCGGGTATGGCGCGGATAAGATCGCGAGGCTGCCTGGAAACTCCCATGCCCCGCACCAGATGACAGGCGTCATGATAGGTAACCTTCAACGGCAGCTCGCGCTTGTATTCGACAGGCCCCAGCTTGAGGAGAAAGTCAGAAACGTCGAACACCCTGTCTTTCAGGCCTTCCCATGTTGCGCCTGCGCTGCTGTTCTGCAGGACAGCTCCGTATTCTTTTTTCAGAGCCGAGCCGCAGGTGGCGCAGCCGGTAATGACCGCGTCAAAACTGCCGTTGCTCAGGGCGCGGACATTGTTTTCAGCCAGCAGGGCCGCCCCCTCGAAATCGCCAGATGAGAACAGGGGCGTGCCACAGCACTGAAGCTTGTCCAGCAAATGCACTTCAACGCCGTTGGCTGTCAGAACCTTGATAAGATCCCTGCCCGTCCCGGCATAAACGTAGTTGAGCATGCAGCCGGGGAAAAAAGCGACACGAGCCCGCACGGCGCCAATGGGCTTGCTGACGGCAGGCACCAGCTTTCGTAAGGGCGCGTCAGAGAATTCTGGTATGATGCGGCGTTTGTTGAGGCCGGCCATCGGCAAAGGCAAACGGGATATCTTGCCGCGCCCGTTGGGGCTGCGTTTGAACAGCATGGACTGGAACGGCTTGCCGTGCGACATGGCTATGTCGAACAGCCGGCCCTTGATCAGAACTTTGAAGGCGATTTTTTTGGCAAGAGGCAGCTTTCCTTCCTGTTTGAGCTGATGCCTCAGGGCCATGATAAGGTCTGTAGTGTTTACGCCCGAGGGACAGATGGATTTGCAGCGCATGCACAGGGTACAGCGCGCCGCCAGATCCATCAGATCCGCGGTGGGAACAACCGTGCCGTCAGCCAGCGAACGCAGGAGAAAGATTTTTCCTCGTGAAGAGGTCGCTTCTTCGTAAGTTTTTCCGTAAACAGGGCAGATGGTGAGGCATTGCCCGCAGCGCGTGCACTTGAGGGCGGCAGCCTTCAGTTCGTCCAGGGTGGCGCTCATGCCTGGCCTCCGAAAATACAGCCCGGATTCAGGATGTTATTGGGATCAAGAGCTTTCTTGATGGCCAGCATGGCATTTACCTGGGCTTCACCCAGCTGCTTGACGATATAGGGTGACTTTTCTCTGCCCACACCATGTTCGGCGGAAACGGTGCCGCCCATCTTGATGATTTCGTAGTGGAATTCGGACCGGGCCTTGGCGGCTGTCTTTTTTTCCTCGTCAGAATTGAAGAAAAAATGCGGGTGAATGTTGCCGTCGCCTGCATGGCCCTGGCAGCTCACTTTTATGCCGTATTTTTTGCCCACTTCAAAAAGCATATGCACGGCTTGAGCAAGCTTGTTGATGGGCACCGCGGGGTCACCACCAAGGCGGCCCTTGGCAACACGGGCAAGGGCCGGCAGGCCGGAACGGCGGGCTACCCACAGTTGTTCCGCTTCTTCCGCCGTTTCAGCCACATGAAAATCTATCATGCCAAGCTGCTCGCAAACACGCTGTATGACGTCGGCCTGAGGCTTCAGGGTGGAGACGTCTCCATCCACTTCAATAAGCAGCATGGCGCCAGCATCCACTGGCAAACCGGCATGGGTGTAGTCCTCAACAGCGCGGATCAGGGTCTGCTCCTGAAATTCCATAATGGACGGCACCACGCCGCTGGTCATGATGGCGGAAACAGCCTTGGCGGCGTTTTCAATTTCGCTGAAGGCCACGCGGATAGCCCGCTTGGCCTGCGGCAAGGGAATCAGCTTGAGCGTGATTTCGGTAATGACGCCCAGCGTTCCCTCGGAGCCGGTAAAGAGCTGGGTGAGATTGTAGCCGGTAACATCCTTGATGCACTTCCCGCCCGCGCGGATGATCTCCCCGGAGGCGAGCACCACCTGCATGCCGGAAACATAGTTTTTTGTGGTTCCGTACTTTACGCACTGCAGGCCGCCGGCATCGGTGGCCACATTGCCGCCGATTGAGGAAAACGTGAAACTGGCCGGATCAGGGGGGTACATCAAACCGTGAACAGCGGCGGCCTTTTTGATTTCTGAAGTAATGGCGCCTGGCCCCACCACCGCTGTGAGCGTTTCAGGATCAACGTTAATGGTATTCATGCGCTGCATGGATATGATGATGGAACAGTCACTTTCAGGAATGGCGTTGACGCTGAGGCCGCTGCCCTGCGAGCGGGGAACGATGCTGATCTTGTTCTGGTTGCAGAAGGCCACAACCTTCGAAACCTCTTCGGCGGTGCCAGGCAGCGCCACCAGAATGGGTAGATAGGACGAAGGAGCCGCTCCGCCTGCATTATAGGTGTAGCAGATGAGGTCTTCCTGCTTTATCAGAATGTTTTCCTGCCCTACGAATGAGCCGATGCGTGCACGAACTTCTTCTTTGTTCAGCATTTTTTCTCCTAGTTGGCACATGGCGGTAAAAGGACTGCGAAAAGGCACTGGCGCAGTTTTGGGCATTTGGCTTAAACAGACCCGCGTATGGCCTTGTGGCAAAATTGGATGATCCCGGCCTGAATGATGTTGGCGCATGCCCATCAGACAATCTGCCTATGTATATTGTATGCATGTATGAGCAGTAACTGTACCAACATGTATAAATTTAATGAATTAAGTCTGTTATATAAATTTCCACATTTCCTGCGCGAAATTTCCAGCCAGAAATGTTTATTTTTTTCATAGGCATGTTAATTTTGTTAACCGGCAGAACAAAACGCACAGCGCCCGCCTCAGAACAAAGCCGAAGAAGGAAGAGAGAAAAAAGAATGCGGGGAATGAGGGGGGAATGAGGAATGCGCGCGGCTGTGAAAAAGGAGTGCCGGGATTTTCATGGCAACATGCCTGATGAAAATTCCGGCGGATGATGACCGCTGGCCACGGCGGTGGTGCTCCTGAAAGTTTTCTTAGGGCATTTACACTTTTTCGAAGTTAAAATGCTCTATACATACACACCTTCTCTTCAAAAAGAGAGGCAAAAGGCGCCGTGAATGACCCCCATCATTCCCCGCCCTGCTTTTTTTTATGAAGACAACCCCCCTCCACGCTTGAAAATTTCGGTGCTATCGCCATTCGTTAATTTGTGTGATAATTATATGAACAATCCTAGAACGCTGCTGGAACCCGTGAAAAACTGATTTAACATACTAATTTAATTATTTTTTTAAATTATTTTTCACCGCAGGACAGGTTGCGCCATTGAACACTGCGCAGCTGCTTGCGAGCGTTACAGGATGCGCCCGTCACACCTTTAGAGCCGACGCGCAGGGCCATCAGGGCATGCCGTTCTTGAAGGGAGAAATTTTATGCTGCCTGTCAACTTCAAGCCCAGAATCCTCTGCGTTTCCATCTATGAAGAGATGGCAGAACTGGTGCGTCATTATGCCGGACAGTTTGGGGTCGAGGTGGATGTTCATGAAGGCGGCATATCCAATGACGGGCATATCTATGCTTTTCAGACGCAAAACCAGTATGACGTCATTATCAGTCAGGCAGGCACCGCAACGGCCATCCAGCAGATGGTGAATATCCCCGTGGTGCCCATACAGATAATGACCAATGATATTATCAAGCCCTTTCGCGCAGCCCTGGACAAGCACCAGAACCTGCTCTGCATTACGTATGACAGCCGTCTGAGCACGGATATTGAGGCATTGGCTTCTTTTGCCAAAATCAAGAACTTCAAGCAGGTCATTTATCGTAATGACGGAGAGTTCGACGCAATCGTCAAACAGATGCCCTCATTCGGGCCCATTGCAGTGGTGGGATTCGGCGGTTGCGTTATTGACAAGGCGGCTGAACTGGGGCTGCCGTACTACCTCATACGATCCAGTTCCGCCAGCGTGCACCAGGCGGTACTTTCCGCCCGTAATATTGTGGATCAGCACATTAAGGAACGCACCCGTTCACGACGCTTGAACAATATTATCAACTATTCCATCAACGGCATCATTTCTGTCAGCAAGAACAAGACGGTGGAGATCTGCAACCGCCCCGCCAAGGCCATGCTTGATTTGCACGGAAAAAAGGTGGTTGGCATGGAACTGGGCAGCAACGGCGCTTCACCGGAGCTGAGCCAGATGTTGGGCAACGGCGATTACGCGGTGGACAGCATGATAACCCTCAAGGGCAAAACGTTCATCGTAAACCGGGTTCCCATCCGGGTGCGTGAGCATGACCGGGGAACCATCATTACGTTTCAGGAATTGTCCAAAATCCAGCGCATTGAAGCTGAAGCCCGTGTTCAACTGGCCCATAAGGGCTTGATAGCCAAATACACTTTTTCAGACATTGTCGGGTCAAAGACCACGCTCGGCCCGGTAATAGCCGAAGCCAAGAGCTACGCAAAGGGCTCGGCGTCCATACTCATTGAAGCAGAAACAGGATCCGGCAAAGAGCTTCTGGCACAGGGCATCCACAATTACAGCGACAGAAAAAAGGGGCCATTTGTGGCGCTGAACTGCGCGGCCCTGCCGGAACACCTGCTTGAAAGCGAACTTTTCGGCTATGATGAAGGGGCTTTTACCGGGGCGCGCAAGGGCGGCAAACCCGGAATGTTTGAAATGGCGCACAGGGGAACGCTGTTTCTGGATGAAATCAGCGAAATGAGCCTTGCAACCCAGGTGCGCCTGCTGCGCACACTACAGGAAAAAGAAATTTTCCGTATTGGTGGCGACCGGGTGGTCAATATTGATGTGCGCGTTATAGCCGCATCCAACCGAGACCTGTTTGCCATGGTGCAGGCAGGAACGTTTCGCCACGACCTCTTTTTCCGCCTCAACATTCTCCCGCTGCAAATCCCACCCCTGCGTGAACGCAAGGAAGATTTACCCGCGCTTGTCACCCATTTTATCAAAAAAAATCACGGCGGTTTTCTGCCCAAGGATTTTCACCTGGATGAAGACGCCCTGGCTGACCTCTACGCTCACGACTGGCCTGGCAATGTGCGGGAACTTGAGCATATCCTCGAGCGCGCCTTCACCCTGTATAATGGCCGCCAAAATTTTACCGCCCTGCTGGCAGACGTCATGCGCCGCCACCGCCAGCGCCAGAAAAGGGCCTCCAACGGAGAGGCTGCTCCGGACTGCCTCAGTATTCCCCGTGGCACCATGGCCGAAATGGAACGTTTTATTCTTGATGAGGAGCTGAAACACCACAGCGGCAACAAGAAGGCTCTCGCCGATGCCCTGGGAATCAGCCGCGTGACGGTCTGGAAAAAACTCAAGGATACTGACACGAATTTTTCCGCCTGAATCCAATGGCATCCCTGTAAAAGCCTGCGACCTTTTCTTCCAGGCGCAGCCTCCCTTGCCTGTGTGGCGCGTCTGATTTCTCACGCCACCCGGCCACCTGCACGAGTGCGCCCATTGCAACATACAAACGCCGGCAATACCGTCACATCTGTTTTTCCGCAAAAACAACCGTTCGGCACAGCATTGCCCAATTCCATACCCACATTGCATGCCTCAGCCAACATCCTTCCGAAGGCGCGCGCACTGCCCTCTGACATCTTCAACGTGACCCGGCTGCGTACTTCTCCAGATTTTTCGCAATCCCCGGGCAAGAGCCAGTCACACGAAGGTGCGGGCGCTTGGCGCACGGGTGCGCCCAACTGACTGTTTTGGGATCTGTCGTTCGAAGAGGCGGCGCAGGGGCACAGGCTGATAAAAGCCCATCCTCCGTTTGGGGCAAGGATGGGCTGCTTCTTCTGATCTCACTTTACGGGTGAGAGGTACAACGAAGCAATTACCAAATATATATCATTTAAATGCTGTCAACACTGTGCGCAAAAAGTGAGGCCAATCCTGGAAGATATACCTGTGAACAGCGCGTATGTCTGTTTTCAATCGTGGTGATTTAACCATATCAAATAATTGTGAATAATTTCATTTTTTAAAATATATCAATCAATCAAATCTATTATATGAATGTAACATGCATTTCATAACGGACTGCGGCCCATAGCAAGCTGGGTGATACCCACCCGCGAGCCTGCCGGAGGGCATCGCAGCCCGCCCCATGTACGGAGGAAAACCGTGCGCCGACAAACGGCATGCACACAAACACCCGGCTCTTTGCCCCCCGTTGGGCTCTGGCTGTCTGCGCCGGACAGCACCGCGACCACTTTAAATGAAACAATACAGATCCACTACGAATCATTGAAAAAATGTGAAATAAATCTTTTTCAGCAGGTTTTTTGGAGGCCTCTGCTCCGACTTTTTGTCTTCATTACGTTATATTACATATATCAACATGTAATCTTTATAAGAAAAAAAATTCACACCTATTCCTATGTTGTGAGCATATGCACATACATCTGATCCTTTTTTCAATAGGGTATTGACATAATAGTTCCAATGGCATAGCCATAAAGAAAATATTCTGACATAGCTTTTAGTTCTGCTGCACAATATACATTGGATTGAACCCGGACTGTCCGGCAAAGCCATTTACGTTCTTCCGGGTACATGTACTGGTCTTTTTATGCCAGGAGGCGTCAAACGTGACCTCTCAAGAGTTGATTGACCTCATTTATATTATTGTTTTCTGCATGGGCGGCATTGCTTTTGCCGTCGGCCCCTTCATTCTAGTGTACTTCCTCCAGCCGCGATCCACCAGAAACACCGTTGGCAAAACGCTTCAGGTGGTGGAATGCGGCATGCCTCCCATCGGCGACGCCTGGATCAAATTCAGCGCTGTCTACTATCTCTATGCACTGATGTTTGTGGCCTTTGCCGTCGACATTCTCTTTCTTATGCCTGTCGCGCTCGTATACAACAGCCCCGGACCTGTGGGCGATTTGCAGGCATTTCTGGAGATACTCATATTTGTGGGCATTCTGTCCCTGGTCATTGTCTACGCATGGAAAAAGGGAGTGTTCCAGTGGCAACGCAAGACGTACTCGGATCAATAGTCCAGTTCTCAAAGCTGGATCAGCTTCTGAACCTGTGCCGGGCCAATTCGCTCTGGCCCATGACCTTTGGCCTGGCCTGCTGTGCCATTGAAATGATGGCCACCGGCGCTTCGCGCTTTGATCTGGCGCGCTTCGGGGCTGAGGTTTTTCGCCCGTCTCCGCGTCAGAGCGACGTAATGATCGTTTCGGGCACCATCAATAAAAAAATAGCTCCCGCCGTGCAGACGCTGTACGACCAGATGCCTGAACCCAAGTGGGTTATCGCCATGGGCAACTGCGCCATTTCAGGCGGGCCTTTTGTATACAAAGGGCAGTA
This sequence comes from Desulfovibrio simplex, assembly GCF_055387835.1. Lineage (NCBI taxonomy): Bacteria > Pseudomonadati > Thermodesulfobacteriota > Desulfovibrionia > Desulfovibrionales > Desulfovibrionaceae > Desulfovibrio > Desulfovibrio simplex. The sequence continues at coordinate 754,827 of NZ_AP042377.1, read as the reverse complement.
CGGCGTTGTTGAGGGTGTGGACAAACTCTTTCCCGTGGATGTTTTCGTTCCCGGCTGTCCGCCGCGCCCTGAAGCCCTCATCGAGGGCATTCTCAAGCTTGAAGAAAAGCTCACCGGAAAACGCCGCTGGCCCCGCGTGGATCCGATCCCTCTGCCTGGCCCCGCTGCGGCCAGAGCCAGGGCGGAGGCCTCCGCATCCAGCGAGCCGCAAGCTTTGCACACGCCGGACGCGCCGTCTGACGCGGCTCCCGCCGCCCCCTCCCCCGAGACAGCCCCTGCTGCGGAGGTCAAGCCATGAGCCAGCAAAACACGCGGCCTGAAACCCTCGCCACAAGTCTTGCCTCCCTGCCGGGAGCCGTTGCGCACCCCACTGAGTATGCGGCCAAAGGTTATGACCTGGATGTGAGCCTGCCCCCGGAAGCGCTTGTGCCCGCCGTCAATATTCTGGACGAGGCCGGATATTTTCTTGAAACCATCACCGGCGTTGACTGGCTTGGCGAACAGGCCGCGCTGCGCAAGGCGGCCGAAGCGGCTGAGGCCAAGAAGCGTGAAGAAGCGCTGGCAAAACAGGCCGAAGCGGCAGCAGCGGAAGCCGCGGGCGCAGAAACCGCGCCTGCCGACGCCCCCGCTGCCGAGCCAGCCGCACAACCTGCCGCGAAGCCTGTCGAGCAAACGGAGCCCGCGCGCAAGCCCCCCCTGCCCGAAGACGAAATCGAAGTGGTGTATGACTTCAACCGCTTCCAGTCGCGCCACAGGGTCGTCCTGCGTGTGCGCACGCCGCGCAGCCAGCCGCAGGTTCCCACAATCCAGACCATCTATCCCATTGCCCATTGGCACGAGCGCGAGGCCCACGACTTCTTCGGCATCGTCTTTACCGGACACTCCTATCTTGTCCCCCTGCTGTTGCCCGAAGATGCGGACTTTCACCCTCTGCTCAAGGATTACGGCGCATGAACGTTCTGCCACAATGCCCCATTGACGAATATTTCGTGCTGAACCTTGGGCCGCAGCATCCCGCCACCCACGGAGTGCTGCGCATCAAGCTGGTCATGGACGGCGAATACGTTTTCGAAGCGGAGCCGGTGCTGGGCTACATTCACCGCATGCACGAAAAAATGGCTGAAAACCGTACATGGCCGCAGTTTTTCCCCAATACAGGCCGCATGGACTACCTGCACGCCCTGGCCTACAACCACGGCTACGCCTGTGTTGTGGAACGCGCCGCCTCCATCGAGGTGCCGGAACGCGCCGAATATATCCGCGTCATCACGGCGGAGTTGAACCGCGTATCCAGCCATTTGCTCTGGTTCGGAGCCTTTGTGCTGGATCTCGGGGGATTTTCACCCCTGCTGTACGCCTTTGATGACCGCGAGCACATTCTTGACCTTCTTGAATCCGTCACAGGTTCACGCCTGACCTACTGCTACTTCCGCTTCGGCGGCGTCGCCAACGACATCGACGACGATTTCATCACGGGCACGCGCGCCTTCATCAAGCGCATGCGCAGGCGGCTCATCAAATACCATGATCTTGTCACCAAGAACATCATTATCATGAAGCGCCTGAAGGACATCGGCTTTGTTCCGGCGGAGCTGTGCCGCAAGTACGGCGCCACAGGTCCGGTGGCCAGAGGCGCGGGCATTGATTACGACGTGCGCCGCCATGAGCCCTATTCCGTCTATGACCGCTTTACCTTTGACGTGCCGGTCTACCCCGAGGCGGACTCCATGGCCCGCTATATGGTACGGATGGACGAGATCGAGCAGAGCCTGCGCATCATCGAGCAGGCGCTGGACCAGCTGCCCGGCGGCCCCGTCATGGCTCCCAAGGTTCCCAAAAACATCAAGCCGCCCAAGGGCGACTACTATCATGCTGTTGAAACGGCGCGGGGCCTTCTTGGCATGCGCGCGGTAAGTGATGGAAGCACGACACCCTGGCGGCTCAAGCTGCGCACCCCCTGCTTTGCCAATCTGCTGGTTTTCGGCGAGGCCAGCCGGGGGATGCTGCTGCCTGACGCCCTTGCCATGCTTGGCAGTTTGGACCTGGTTATTCCCGACATCGACAGGTGAGGACATCATGCTGCTGCCTGATCCCGAAATATTGCGCCTTATTGCCTATCTGGTGGGTTTTTTCGCCTTTGTGGGCCTTAACGCCGCCTATCTTGTCTGGCTTGAACGAAAAGAAGCCGGGCACATACAGCGGCGCATAGGTCCCAAAGAAGTAGGCCCGTTCGGCCTGTTACAGCCCCTGGCCGACGCGCTCAAGCTCATGAGCAAGCAGGTGTTCATCCCCCAGGGGGCTGACCGGGTGCTGTACCTTGTGGGGCCGGTGCTGGTCATGACCCCGGCGTTCATGAGCTTTGTCACCATTCCCTACGCGGAGAACCTCGGCGCGCGCAACCTGAACGTGGGCCTTCTGGCCATATTCGCCTTTGCTTCCATAAATGTGCTGGGCCTGCTGCTGGGCGCGTGGGGTTCGCGCAATAAATACGCCATCATATCGGCCGCCCGCGTCGTGTCGCAAAACGTGGCCTATGAGATACCCATGCTGCTGGTGGTGGTGAGCCTCGTGATGGTGACCGGCTCCCTGAACCTGCACGAAATCGTCACCACCCAGGCGGGCGGCTTCTGGAACTGGAACATCCTGCGGCTTTCGGCCAGCCCGCTCATGCCCGTGGCCTTTGTCATCTTCTTTATCTGCATGCTGGCCGAAACCAACCGCGCGCCCTTCGACATGGCCGAAGCCGAAAGCGAACTTATTGCCGGAGCCTTTACCGAATACGGCGGCATGGGATTTGGCGTGTTCTTTATGGGCGAATACGCCAACATGGTGGTGGGCAGCAGCGTTCTCACCATTCTTTTCCTTGGCGGCTGGGGCTGCCCCCTGGGTCTGTGGCCCGGCGTCCACTGGTTTCTCATCAAGCTTTACGCCGTCATCTTCACGGTGATCTGGATACGCTGGACCTTTCCGCGCACCACATTTTACGGTCTGCTCAACCTTTCATGGAAGGTGCTTATTCCCTTGGCCCTTGCAAACCTCATCCTTACGAGCGCGCTGCTCAAGGTGCTGTAATCATGACTGCCTACTTCAAAGACATTCTGGGCGGCGCATGGAGCCTGGCGGTGGGGCTGGGCATCACCCTGCGCTATTTCTTCAAGCCCGTGGTGACCAAACAGTACCCCTATGAGGTACTGCCCATTCCACCACGCTATCGCGGGCACATCGACCTTGTGTATGACGAAAAAACCGGCTCGGACAAATGCATTGTCTGCGGTTCCTGCCAAAAGGCCTGCCCCTCGGGCTGCATTTCCCTTACCGGCGAAAAACCCGAGGGCGCCAAACAGAAAAAGCTCACCACCTATCAACTGGATTTCACCAAGTGCAGCCTTTGCGGACTGTGCGTTGAATCCTGCCCCACGGATGCCCTGACTTTTTCGAGGGATTACAACCTGGCTGGCTTTGACGCTGACGAATACCGCTTCGATCTTGTCAAAAGACTCAAGGAGCGCCCGTGATGCCCACATCCGATTTGTTGCAGACCATCGCCGGGATCATCTTTCTGGTCTTTGTGGCGGCGACCTTTTTCGGGGCTGCGGTAGCCGTGACCACGCGCCGGCTCATACGCAGCGTGGCGGGACTGGCCCTGTGCCTTATGGGTGTGGCGGGCCTCTACTACTACCTGTCCAGCCCCTTTCTGGCTTTCATGCAGATACTCATCTATGTCGGGGCCGTCTGCGTAACCCTTGTTTTCGCCATCATGCTGGCTGAAAGGTCATACCGGGCGCAAGAGGTGAAAAAAGGGCCGCTGGTCATGGCCCTGGGCACTCTGGGCGGCAGCGTGTTTACGGCCACCCTGCTGGCCACGTCCATGACCGCCCGCTGGAGCGACATTCCGCTGAAACAGGCTGACGGTTCGCTTGAACGCATCGGTCAATCCCTGCTTTCCACCTATTCCATGAGTTTTGAACTCATTTCCGTGGTGCTGCTGGTGGCCATGGTCGGCGCTCTTGTGCTGGCCCGCGAAGGGAGGGACAGACAATGAATATCCTCAATCTGAGTCAGTACCTTGAAACATACCTGTTCATCGGCGCTCTGCTGTTCTGCATGGGGCTTATGGGCATGGCTTTCAGGCGCACCTTCATCGGCATGCTCATTGCCTCCGAGCTTATCCTTTGCGGGGCCTCCGTGAACTTCATGGCTTTTGGCCGCTTTGTGGCCCAAGACCAGACCACCGGGCAGATAGCCACCCTTTTCGTCATGGCCATTGCCGCGGCGGAGGCTGTGGTGGCGCTTTCCATCATCATGGCTGTTTACCGCAATTACCGCACGGTGGACGCTGACGCCCCGAAGGAACTCAAAGGGTAAGGCTGAACGGAATTTTCAGTTCCGTACCGCAATCCCGCGCTCCGACGAACAGGAGAGGAACAGATGGAGATTGTTGCATCCGTAAAACCGCTGGCAGCCGTGCTTTCGGCCCTTATCGGGGCCTGCATGGTCATGCTTTCCAGACGGTCCCCCAACGTGCGTGAGTCCTGGTCGCTGGTTGCGGCGCTGGTCATGTTCGGCATTATCCTTTCAATGGTGCCGGATGTGGCCCCGCAGCCCATGGGGCGCGGCCTTACGCTGCACCAGACGCTCTTTCCCATACTCCCCGGCCTGTCGGTAAGTTTTCGCGCCGACGCCTTTTCAATGGTTTTTGCCCTGGTGGGTTCATTCCTGTGGGTCATCACCATCTTCTATTCGGCAGGTTACATGCGCAGCCTGGAGGAACACGCCCAGACGCGCTTTAACGCCTGCTTTGCCCTGACCCTTTTCGGGGCCATGGGCGTGGCCTTTGCGGACAACCTTTTTACCCTCTACCTGTTCTACGAGGTGGTGAGCATCTGCACCTACCCCCTGGTGGCCCACCATCAGGATGAAGAAAGCTACAGCGGCGGGCGCAAGTACATCGTCTACCTGACCACCACGGCCAAAGGTCTGGTGCTTCCGGCCATGATACTCATCTACGTGCTCACCGGCACGCTGGACTTCACCCACAACAGCCACCTGAGCGTTCTTAGCCCTGAAATAAACACAACGCTCGTCACCATTCTTTATGCCTGCTGCCTGCTGGGCTTTGCCAAAAACGGCATCATGCCCTTCCACAACTGGCTGCCGGGCGCAATGGTGGCCCCCACGCCGGTTTCCGCCCTGCTGCACGCCGTGGCAGTGGTCACTGTGGGCGTGTTCTGCACAACACGCGTCATGCTCTATGTCTTTGGCACCGACCTCATGACAAGGCTCAACCTGGGCGTGCCCACGGCCTACTTTGTTTCCTTCACCATTCTGATGGCCTCGGTCATTGCCCTGAGCAAGGACAACCTTAAAGCCCGCCTGGCCTATTCCACAGTGAGCCAGCTTTCCTACATCATTCTGGGTGTGGCCCTGCTCACCGTGGACGGCATACAGGGCGGCGTGGTGCACATGGCCAACCACGCCTTTGCCAAGATCACGCTCTTCTTCTGTGCCGGCGCCGTTTACGTGGCCACCCACAAGAAGTGCATTTCCGAGATGAGCGGCCTTGGCCGCAGCATGCCCATAACTTTCGCCGCGTTTGCCGTGGCCTCGCTTTCAATGATCGGCGCGCCGCCGGTGGCGGGCTTTGTCACCAAGTGGAAGCTGCTGACCGGGGCAATGGAAATGCCCACGCACGCCATGGGCATTCTGCTTGTGCTGCTGGCCAGCACCCTGCTCAACGTGGCCTACTTTGCGCCCGTGACCTTCAAGGCCTTTTTCGGCAAGCGCCCGGAGGGAGAGCCTGAAACCGGCATGCGCGAAGCCCCGCTGGCCATGGTCATCCCCATCCTCGTCGCGGCGGCTATTTCCGTTATTCTGGGCATCTACCCCGACATCATCATGGTTTTTGTGAAGGCGGTGACAGGATGATCGTAAAACTCATTGATTTCTTTCGTGACAGGCTCGCTGCCACTATCAGGGTATGCCTTGCCGTGCTGGTGCTGTTGGTGCTGTGGGACGCCCTGCTGGTCGACAAGGGTGACGCGCACACGCTGGTGGAGCGCATACCCGGATTCTGGGCCGGATTCGGCTTTCTGGCCTGCGTGCTCATCATCATTGTCTCCAAATGGTTCGGCCATCTGGGCATCATGACCCGCGAGGACTACTATGATGATTGATACCTGGATTCATCCCTCGGCCATCCTGCTGGTCGGAGCCCTCATTCTGCCCTGTCTGCCCAAGGCGTGGCGCAAGATCTTCATGGTCATGGTGCCCCTGCTGGCCTTTGCGGACGTGGTGAGCATGCAGGGTCACAACGGCGTGTTCGGAAGCCTGCGCTTTTTGGACGCCACAATGATTTTCGGCAGAGTGGACGCCCTGAGCATGGTCTTTGCCTACATCATGTCGCTCATGTGCATCATCGGCACGGTCTACGGGCTGCATGTGGAAAATCCGGTGGAGCAGTCCGCCGCCTGGGTTTACGTGGCGGGATCACTGGGGGTCATCTTCTGCGGCGACTACCTGACGCTCTTTCTTTTCTGGGAGCTCATGGCCTTTTCGTCGGTGTTTCTGGTCTGGTTCCGCCGCCGCAAGGAATCCCTGGCCACAGGCTACAGATACCTGCTGGTGCATACGGCTGGCGGCCTCATGCTGCTGGCGGGCATTGTGCTGCGCTACAAGGCCACCGGCGGCGACATGTCCTTTGGCCCCATTGGAGTGGATTCACCGCAGCTTTACACCTGGCTCATCCTGGCCGGATTTCTGCTCAACGCGGCCGTGCCGCCGCTGCACGCATGGCTGCCTGACGCCTATGGCGAAGCCACAGTGGCCGGGGCGGTGTTCATGTGCGCCTTTACCACCAAAACAGCCGTGTACGCCCTGGCAAGAGGCTTTGCGGGCATGGAAATTCTCGTGCCGCTCGGCGTCATCATGGCTTTGTATGGTGTGGTCTACGCCGTGCTTGAAAACGATGCGCGGCGGCTGCTGGCCTACCACATCATCAGCCAGGTCGGCTATATGGTGGCCGGGGTGGGCATAGGCACGCAACTGGCCATCAACGGCGCGTGCGCCCACGCCTTTGCCCATATTCTCTACAAGGGGCTGCTCTTCATGGGCTGCGGCGCGGTGCTGCAGATGACCGGAACCAGCAAGTTCACGGAGCTTGGCGGGCTGTATAAAAAAATGCCCAAAACCTTCCTCTATACCCTTATTGGCGGCCTTTCCATCTCCGCCTTCCCCCTGTTCAGCGGGTTTGTGAGCAAGGCCATGATAGTGGCCGCCGGGTACGAGGTGCATAATTACTGGGCCGCGTTCCTGCTCACGCTCGCCTCCGCGGGTACTTTTTTGCACACCGGACTCAAGGTTCCCTACTTTATCTGGTTCGGCAAAAACAACTGCTCCAAAAAGACGTGGCAGCGCGCGGGCGATCCGCCCAAGAACATGCAGCTGGCCATGTTCATGGCCGCTGCCCTGTGTATCTTTGTGGGCTGCTACACCCCCTATCTCTATGACATGCTGCCCTTCCCGCAGGCTGCGGCCGCATATCACCCCTACACTGCCTACCATGTGGCGGAAACCCTTCAGATCCTGCTGTTTACGGCTCTGGGCTTCTTTTTGCTGCTCAAAAAGCTTTCGCCGGAACCCACCATCAGCCTGGACCTGGACTGGTTTTACCGCAAGGGCGGGAGGCTTTTTTACTGGCTTGCGCGCAAGCCCGTACAAACGGCCGACACGGCGGTGGGCGAAGCCTGGAACAAGGAAGGCATTGTGCCGCTCATGCGTACGGCCCGCTTCTGGTCATGGTTTGACTGGCACGTCATTGATACCGTGGTTGACGGCACTGCCCGCGGCGTGCGGGCGCTGGGCGGCAAACTGCGGCTCGTGCAGCGCGGCAGGTTGCAGATCAGCATCACCTATATGGCCGTCCTGATGGCCTTTGCACTCGCGTTCCTGGCCTTGGCCTGAGCCCACCAGAGGAGATGGCAGCCATGCAATTTCTGAGCATGAACACTTCAGGTTTTCCCATTCTTTCCGTGCTGATATTCCTGCCTTTGGCAGGGGCCGCCATCGTGCCTTTGCTTGGCAGTGAAAAACAGGCGAAAATATGGACCTTGCTGATAACCCTGGTCAACGGCGCGCTGTCGCTCCCGCTGTTCTGCGATTTTTCCCTGGCATCGCCACAGTACCAGTTCGCCGAACACCATTCGTGGATCGCGTCTTTCAACATCAACTACACGCTGGGGGTGGACGGCATATCCCTGCTGCTGGTGCTCATGACCACGCTCATCATGCCCCTGTGCGTTCTGGGATCGTGGAAGTACATCCAGAGCCGGGTCAAGGAGTTCATGATCTGCCTTCTGATTATGGAGACGTCAATGCTGGGCGTGTTCATGGCCCTTGACCTTGTGCTCTTCTACATTTTCTGGGAAGCCATGCTCATCCCCATGTTTCTGCTCATCGCCGTATGGGGAGGGCCGCGCAAGACCTACGCCTCCATCAAGTTCTTTCTCTACACCCTTGCGGGTTCGGTTTTTCTGCTGGTGGCCATTGTGGCCCTGTACATACACGAGGGAACCTTCAGCATTCCCACCCTCATGGGGCAGCAATACGCTGCCAACTTCCAGTTGCTGATTTTTCTGGCATTCTTTGTGGCCTTTGCCATCAAGGTGCCCATGTTCCCCTTTCACACATGGCTGCCGGCAGCCCACGTGGAAGCGCCCACGGCAGGCTCCGTCATTCTGGCCTCTGTCCTGCTTAAAATGGGCACCTACGGCTTTATGCGCTTTTGCCTGCCCATTACGCCCGACGCCACGGTAAGCCTGATGCCCGCCCTGCAATGGCTTTCCATCGCGGGTATTCTCTACGGCGGCTTTACCGCCCTGGCGCAGCAGGACATGAAAAAGCTCATTGCCTATTCCAGCGTGGGCCATATGGGCTTTGTGACGCTGGGAATATTCGCCCTTGACCAGCGTGGGCTGGAAGGCGCGTTATTGCAGATGATCAATCACGGCATCACCACTGGGGCGCTGTTTTTGTGCGTGGGCATGATCTATGAGCGCAACCACAGCCGCGAGCTTTCAGCGGCGGCCGGGCTTGGCCGGTTTATGCCCATCTATGTGACCTATCTGACGATTTTCTCTCTTTCGTCACTGGCCTTCCCCGGCACCAACAGCTTTGTGGGCGAGTTCATGATTCTGGCCGGGGCATTCTTCAACAACAAGATTGTGGCCGCCTGCGCCATACCCGGCGCGGTGCTTGCCGCAGCCTACATGCTGCGCATGCTGCAAAGGGTCATATGGGGGGGCACCCATAATCCCGACCAGTCAAAACTCTGGGATCTGGGTTGGCGTGAAACCGTAACCCTGGCCCCCCTGATGGTCTTTGTTTTCTGGATTGGCCTGGCTCCCGAGCCTTTTCTGCGCGTCATGCGCCCGAGCCTTACCCACCTTCTGGTACAGACGGGCTACCACGCCCCACAAACGCAGGCTCTGGCGGAATTTTTCGCCCGCTGACACGAAACTTCGAGACAAGGCGCACGCATGAACATACACCTTTTTCTTCCTGAGTTGGCCCTTCTGGCAGGCTGCCTTGTGGCTTTCTGCATGACCATCGGCAAGGCTGGAAAAAACGCCATGCGCGTTTCAATACTCTGCGCCGCCCTGGCCTACACCCTGGCCGCCATATGGGCGTTGCCGCTCAAGGGCAACCTTTTTTACGACGCGTACCGTGTGGATCTTTTCTCCCAGATGGTCAAATGCGCCATGGGCGTGGGCTTTTGCCTCATGCTGTTTTTCGGGGGTGAGATCAAGGGCATTGAAGGCGACGTGAAGGCCGAATACTACTTCTTTTTGCTGACGTCCCTGCTGGGGCTGACCCTGCTTGTCAGCAGCGTCGAGCTTGTGACCCTGTTTATCGCGCTGGAACTGTCGTCCTACTCCCTCTATCTTCTCGTGCCCATGCGCTCCGCGCGTGACGGGCAGACATGGCATGTGGAGGCGGCCGTCAAGTACCTGTTCTTCGGCGTTGCCAGTTCGGGCATCATGCTGTTTGGCCTCAGCTGGATATTCGGCCTTACCGGAACAACCTACATGTCCGGCGTACTGCCAGTGCTGCATACGGTTTCATCCCAGCCCGTGGGCGTCATGGCGCTGGTCATGCTGCTGTGCGGCATGTTCTTCAAGCTGGCGGTATTTCCCTTCCACTTCTGGACGCCCGATGTTTACCAGGGCGCGTCCAACGAAACCACCGCCTTTATTTCCGCACTGCCCAAGGTGGCGGCCGTGGCTGTTCTGGCGCGGTTCTGCGCTTTGGCTGCTCCGGATTCCATAGCCTTGCCAAGCCTGCTCACCGTGCTTTCCGTGTGTTCGATGTTTTATGGCAACCTGACGGCTCTTGTGCAAAAAGACGTCAAACGCATGCTCGGCTTTTCGGGCATAGCGCATGCTGGCTACATCCTGCTGGGCATGGTCACCCTCAAAACCTGGGGCTTCGCCACCTCCCTGTACTACGGCATCGGTTATCTCTTCATGATGCTGGCGGCATTTCTGGTGCTGTACACCGTGGCCCCCAACGGCGCCAATGTAAACGTAAAAAATCTCAACGGCTTGTCACGCCGTTCACCCCTGCTGGCCTTCATCATGACCGTGAGCATGTTCGCTCTGGCGGGCATTCCTCCTTTTGCGGGCTTTATGGGCAAGTTCATGCTGCTCACAAGCGCGTACAAGTCCGGTTATGTGCTGCTGGTGGTCATCGCGGCCATCAATACAGCCATTGGCATCTATTATTACCTGCAGGTGGTTCGTGCCGTGTATGCCGAGGACGAAGCCAATACGGCGGACGCCCCTGTGACAACGGCCGGAACCCGCGTTGCCGGCGTCTGTCTTGTGGCCATAACGCTCGCGCTGGGCATTATGCCTGAAACCGTGGTGGACATGGCGTTCAGGGCCATGCAGGCCGCCTGGTAAGATCGCGGCACGCGCTACAGGCGTTTCAAAAACGTGGATCTGGGTTTTCACGCGGTTTTGCACAGGCGTTTTTTGAGCAACAGCACCGGGTATTTCTGCTTTCGGTAGAGTAGATTACGAATGAAATGAGTTAACTGCTCTGCAAAGATTTTCCTGAAAATCCTTGCCGCGAAATGCGAATAGGCAGGCTTTTGCCTGCCGTAAGCGAACATTTCAAGTGTTAAATGCTCTAGCGACCAGATTTTCCACGTGTGGACAGACGAGAGACCGGGGGCCTTGCAGACGTTATAGCGCTGCAAGGCCCCCGGTCTCTCGTCTTGGAGTTGTCAGAGCAGATGGACTTTGAGACAATGTGCTGCCTTGAAGCCCCTGTCTCTGAAACCCCGCTTCAGATCAAAAAACCCTGTGTAATATCACAGAACACAATAAGAGTTTTGGGGGGTGTGGGCGTGGGGGAGGGACCCTTTTGCAAAAGGGTCCCTCCCCCACAAAACATTTCCTCTCCCGCAACGCATATCAATTTCAAAATAACTGCCCTGCCCGTCCAGCCGTTACCGCAGTTCTTCCATAGTGGTTCGCAGTTCCTGGGCCATTTGCGAAAGGTCCTGCAAGGCCACGGAAGACTGCACTATGCCTTCGGAGGTTTCGCCGACGATGCGATTGATTTCTTCAATGGCCCGGCTGATTTCCTCTGATGCGGCGCTTTGCTCTTCCGCCGCTGCGGCAATGGAACTGACGACAGTGGAGTTGTCCGACGCGAGCGTCACTATTTCATCCAGGGCGGCGCCAGAGGCGTTGGCCAGCCCAGTGGCCTCTGTCACACTTTCAACGGCGCTGTGCACCTCGTCTATATTGGTGCGGGCCGAAGCCTGAATAGCGGTGATGGCGGTGCTTACTTCCAGTGTGGCGCTCATGGTTTTTTCCGCCAGCTTGCGCACCTCGTCGGCAACCACCGCAAATCCCCTGCCCGCATCGCCAGCGCGGGCGGCCTCAATGGCCGCGTTGAGCGCAAGCAGGTTGGTCTGATCGGCAATATCGGAAATAACGCCCATAATGCTGCCGATATTTTCCGCCTGGTTTCCCAGTTCGCTCATATTGCCTTGCAGGTTGTGCGCCACGTTGTTCACGGCATTGATGGACTGGACAACCCTGTTGACCAGGCCGGAACCGTCCTCGGCCTTGTGTCGCGAATTCTGGCTCTGGTCGGCGGCCTGAGCCGCGTTTCGCGCAACCTCCAGAACTGTGGAATTCATTTCCGCCATGGCGCTGGCCGTGGACTCCACACGGGTACGCTGAATTTCGGCTCCGCGGGAAATTTCACCCACCTGGGTTGAAAGCTCTTCAGAGGCCGCCGCGAGCCGGTCGGCGATGTTTGAGGCATGATTGGCGACCTCCAGCATGGTCCTCTGCTGGGTTTTTATCTCGGTAAGATCGGTCAAAAGCTGCATCACAGAAGTAATGTTGCCCTGCTCGTCAAGCATGGGAATGGCGGTGTACGCCACGTCCATGGTCTTGCCCTGCGGATGGGCCTTGGTTTCGCCGCTGGCCGGAGCCTTGGTATTCACGGATGTGGTCAGACCGCAGCGGTCACTGCCGTAGTCGTCACGGTGAAACATTTCATAGCAGGTCATGCCGTGCCAGTCGTCTCCAACCAGTTTGCGGGCGATTATATTGATATACGCGGCCTTGAGATCCTTGTTCAGCACAATGACAGGCGAAGGGATATTTTCCAGAACCATGCGGAAGCGATCAAGAATATTGTTTGTGCCGTGAACAAGCACCGCAAATTCGCCTTCAAATTTTTCCGCGTCGCCTTCCGAATTCAGGTAGCCCCCTTCAATCTTCCGTTCCAGCCACTTGTATTCTTCAAGAATTCTGTTGAGGACCAGAGGAATCATTTTCATGGCCTCAACCATTCTTCCGATTTCACCCTTTTCGCGTGTTCGCAATTGGTGGGAGAAATCGCCTCGCGCCATTGCGCTTGCGTAACCCGAAAGGTCGGTAAGCAGGCGAATAAAGCCAACAACCACGCCTGCGGCAAGCACTGCGCCAAAAAAGATGCCGGCAAGGCTTGTGACCAGCATGTACTGCTGGGCGCTCCGGTTTTCATTCAGTATCTGCGGCCCCAGCGTGGTCAGTTCTGCTGTCACGCTGTCATTCAGCGCCACAAGCGCCTCGCGCACCTTGGCTATTTCTGCCAACAGGCTCGACATGCCGGTATTGCCCTGCTCAAGCTGTTTTTCCAGTTTGGCAAGACTTGCATTTATGGAGTCCCTGCTTTTCACAAGGCGTGCATACAGGTCGCGCCCTTCCTGTGTGAAAATGTACGGCGCTGTCTTTTCCATGCTCTCTTTCATAGCTTCCAGATAGCCGCGGGCTTTTTTGCCCTCTTCCATATCACGCGAGTCTGCAAAACGTTCAAGGCTGGCCTGGGCGGACGCCAGATGGGGCCAGACACGGGCAAGGCCCGCAAGGGCTTCAACCGTGCCGGCGTCATGCAGCCTTTGCCCCAACCCGCGCATGTCTTCGACCATAGTGCTCATGGCGGGCTGCACATCTTTGTCGAACAGATCTCTGGCCAGGGTCAGGCTATTTGTAACCACGTCAATCTGCTCATCAAGTTTCTGCGCAGCCGCGAGCATTTTTTTGAGAAATCCAGTGCGCTCGGCGCTCTCAACCAGCCCGTCAGAACGCTTGATCTGCGAGATCAGAGCGCTCACGGAATCATGAGCCACCTTGATGGCGTTTTTATTTCTTGTATCGCGCTGGAACCGAAAAATATCGGACGTTATTGCATTGATCGCGCTGGAGGATTCGCTGCATATCGCATTCAACTGCGCAATTTTTTGGTATGCTTCAAAGTTTGCTGAAGACATTTCAATGTTTCTATGACCAAAAAATGCCATAGAAACAAGCAGCAACACCATGAAAGCGAATCCGATAATTATTCTGTACTTGGTTGTCATGCTGGCATCCATGGGGAGGTTGAAGATGCATTCGCCTGCGGGACTGACACATAACCTTGGCTGGCGACAATCGTGCCTTTTTTCCGCAACACCGGTCGTCAATGAGATTTTAGTCACACCATCTATATTTACTAATCTATAAAAGGCATGCGCATATACGTGGATGATCGCCTGCTTTAGGCCCGACTTTGGCAGGAATTACGCTTGCCCTGTTGCCTCTTGCGTCGCGTGCGGACAAGAAAGCAGGGCCAAGAGGTAAGGCTGGTGCTGCGGTGTGGCCGTTATCCTTAACTTCTAATTATCAAAAACTCCCCCTATTGCAACTAATAATCTATAACGTATTTTTTGTTTTATGAAAAAAAGAATAGGGCAGCGCCATTTTTTGACGCCGCCCCTGCAATGCCTGGAATTTTGATCACCTAACTATAAATTTTTACAGTCTTTTTCACCACCATACCGTATGCCCAAAAAGCAAGGCCTGTACCGTGCACGCCGTGCCGCCTGCGTTGCACCACTATTTTACATCACGGCCAGGCATCAGGCGCTGCGCAAAATTATCCTGGGAATCTCCGATGGTACGCCAAGGCGCACGGGAAATCCGTTCCACACTCCCGCCCCGGAGGTGACGTACATGTTCAGCGCATCAACCGTATACCGCCCGTACAGGTAGCCGCCGTTGAACTGCGCCACCACTGCGTTCATACCCAGTATCTGCCCGCCGTGGGTATGGCCTGAAAGCTGCAAATCAATGCCGTGACGGGCGTTTGCGGCCGCATTGGCGGGCCTGTGTTCCATGAGGATGCGCACCGCGTCCTGTGGCGCGCCCTGAAGCGCTGCAGGCAAATCCGGCCCAGGCAGGCCAAACCGCTCCGCGACCACATCCGTAACACCGGCAAGAACCAGTGGATTCTCCTGGATGTGCAGTACCGCGTGCCCGTTCAGCAGCATACGCATGCCCAGGGCGGGAAAGGCCTTCATCCAGCCGGAAAAGTCGCTGTAATACTCATGATTGCCCACAGAGCCCCAAATGCCGTAGTTCGCCCGCAGTCGCCGCAAGGGAGCCACATCCGCAGCCCTGACTGTGGGGTTGCCGTCAACCATATCGCCCGTGAACAGAATCAGGTCCGGCTTCAGCGTATTGACGCGGTCCACCAGGGCGTTCACCCAGCTGCTCTGCAAAAGCGGACTTGCGTGCATATCGCTGATCTGCACAATGCTCAGTCCGTCCAGAGCCTTGGGGAGCCTCGGGACGACCATTTCAACATTCCGCACGTCCGGCACGCCAACGGCTTCACGCAGGCCCCAGAACGCCGTGCCCGAGGCCAGAACCACCATTATGGCCTGCCGTCTGCCAGAGGAAAAAGCTGACTGCGAAACGGCCGGCTTCGAGCGGCCGCGAATTTTTCGCGCAAGCCACCCAATGACAAAAACAAGATCACGCAGAAGCGTGAACACCAGCAACAGCACCAGCAAGAGAAAGCACCAGCCCTGCGCCAACAGCAGAACGGCCGGAATTTCAGGAGAAGCCAGCCCCCCGAAGACCACGCGGTTGATAAAGTGTTGCTGCGTGATGAAAAGCAGCAGAACGGCCAGCGCGACTTTGGTTTTCCAGCCTGCCCGCAGGGGCAGCAAAAGCCGGACCGCCAGATATATAAAGACGACCCCGCCCATCAAATGTATGAACATGCTTGATTTCCTGTACGGTCAATAAAAATGCTTTTGTAAAAGCAGGAGTTTCAGGTGGAGCAGCCACTTTCAGGTCGAACAGCCAACTGCACGCGGGCAAAACGCCGCACAAGGCTCTTGCCTGGCCGGTTTTACACAACTTCAACCCGGCAGTGGAGACCTTTTGCCTGAAATGTTTTTCTTTTTCGGGCCAGCATGGTTTGTGCCGGTTTGCCGGTTACAACGCAGTATGACGTTCATTTTTCCGCCAGGCAGCGGACAAAGCAGCAGCGCGCCGGGCAGATGGACACAATGTTATCGAAGTCAGAGAATATTCATGATTTTTCTTATGTCCATTCCGCCACATTTTTCGCCAATGGAGCATCACAGCCCTGCTGCCTCCGCTGCTGACGGCCCGCCAGAAGCGGATATGCCAATGACCAGCTGTCTGTTAAGGAAACGCTGGTTTATTCCGTTTGGCGGCGTTGCTTCACTTTTTTTGAAACAGTCGAGGACGGAAGAGTCCACTCCTGCTTCAAAAAAAGATCGCGCCTTGCCAAACGAAACAACTGCGCGTTTCCAAGAGGCTCTTTAATCAGTGTTTTCTTAATGCTATTCTTGGACCATCACATATGAATACTCGTACAAAAAAATCAGACGGACGGCTGTTACAATAACAACAGGCACTTCCGCCGCCGACCT
Source organism: Desulfovibrio simplex (assembly GCF_055387835.1). Taxonomy (NCBI): domain Bacteria; kingdom Pseudomonadati; phylum Thermodesulfobacteriota; class Desulfovibrionia; order Desulfovibrionales; family Desulfovibrionaceae; genus Desulfovibrio; species Desulfovibrio simplex. The sequence continues at coordinate 738,536 of NZ_AP042377.1, read as the reverse complement.
CTGCGCATATGGCAAAAGCATGGTTGGCACCTTGGTCTGGTACGGATATGATGCCCTGAAATGTCTGCTCTGTTTGCCGGAGCCTGCGCATCCCGCTCCGTGGCCAGAGCCGTTTCACAATGAAATCGCTCCAGGTGTCGCCCCAGGCGGCATGACGGCAATCTCAACACTTTTCAGGAGAACCGTTATGGGCTCAGCGCCTTTTGACCATCTCAGCCGAGAAATGACATCCTTCATGCGTTCCAGCGTTCTTGCTGCCCTGGCCGAACTTGATCTTGGCACAGTGATCCTCCAGAACGGCAACAGCCTCGGCGCTGCCGAGCTTGCCCGGCTGTGCGCGTGCGATGAACGGGGCACCGAGGCCCTGCTGGACGCGCTTGCCGCCCTGGGCTATTTCGCCAAAACCGGAACAGGGGCCGCGGCCCGGTATTCCGTGGCAGAAGAATACAAAAACTATCTGGACAGCCGCCACCCATCAACATTTATTCCAATGATGCGGCACATGGCTGGCCTGCAGCGCTCGTGGGCACGTCTTGCGTGGGCCGTGCGGGACGGCAAACCGCAGGACAAAATCCCCAGTATTCTCGGCGCGGAACAGGACAGGGTATCATTCATCATGGCCATGAATTCCATCGCCGTCAGGCTGGTGGATAGCGCCGTAGCTTCGCTGTTCAATGCCGGGGTTCTGTCTGCTGCAAGCAAGGGACTGCGGATTTTGGACATCGGCGGCGCATCGGGCACCTATACTGAAGCCTTTCTCAATAATTTGCCGGAAAGCACCGCCACCATCATCGACCTGCCTGTCGCCATTGCGCAGGCCAAAAACCGCTTTATGGGCACGAGCCTTGAGTCGCGCGTCAGCCTGGTCGAGTGCGACTTTACCAAGGACACCCTGCCCTCAGGCTTCGATTTTGCCTGGGTAAGCGCCATAATCCATCAGATGAACCGCGAAAAAAGCCGCTTGCTCTACGCCAAGGCCCTGGATGCGCTGAAACCTGGCGGCATTGTGGGCGTTCGGGACTACGTGATGCGTGAGGACCGCACCTGCCCGGTCGACGGCGCGCTTTTTGGCATAAACATGCTTGTGAACACCCAAAACGGCATGGTCTACACCTATGAAGAAATCAGGGAAGACCTCGAACTGGCTGGCTTTACCCAGGTTGTCCACGCCGTCGACGTACCCAGCATGTCCGCTGTGGTGACCGCGAAAAAACCCGGGTAGAGCCGTTTTACGTTGAGCTGCTTTGTGGTGGGAACGCCAAATATTGTTGAGCTGCTTTGTGGGGGAGGGACCCTTTTGTAAAAGGGTCCCTCCCCCACGCCCCCACCCCCTAAAACTTTTATCGCCGGTTGACGCCGTGCAAGAGCATGGCAAAACTGAAATGCTCTGACGCCTGCGTGCTAACGCCCGCCGTGCGGTCGTCACCACAGTTTATCTGCGTGGTTAACTCCACGGTACAAAATCAGCAAACAGCACTGCCAGAGGTTGCGCCATGGCTGCATTTCCTGCTACACAGCCAGTATCTCGCGATTTTCTTTCCATTTAATTCTGAGCGGTGCAGGGAGACGACTATGCAGCATGTTTTTTTCAGCAGCTTTCTAGGCAAATCGCCACTCTGGTACAAATATACGGTGCTGGCCTTTCTGGTGGCCAACCCTGTTCTCAATATTATGGTCGGCCCCTTTATAACGGGCTGGCTGCTGCTGCTCCAGTTTATCTTTATTCTTTCTCTGGCGCTGAAGTGCTACCCCATTCCCGCAGGCGGTCTGCTGGCCCTGGAGGCCATCATCATCGGCATGACCACACCCGACGCCGTGTACCAGGAAGTGGCCACCAACCTGCCCACATTGCTTTTGCTCATCTTTATGGTGGCGGGCATCTACTATCTGAAAGACGTGGTCTTTGTCGTTTTTACCCGGCTGTTTATCGCCATCCGAAAAAAACACTGGCTGTCGCTGGCATTCTGCATCGTCAGCGCCACGCTTTCCGCCTTTCTGGACGCCCTGACCCTCATGGCCATCATTATTGCCGTCTGCTTTAATTTTTACGCCATTTTTCGCAAAGTGGCCGGGGCATTTGCTCCCACCAACGGCAAAGAAGCCCCGGAAGTTGAAGAATTCTGCGGTTTTTTGCGCAACATTATCATGCACGGCGCTCTGGGAACAGCCCTTGGCGGCACCATGACCATTGTGGGCGAACCGCAGAACCTCATGATCGGCACCATGATGGGCTGGTCATTCGCAGAATTTTTTATGCACAACGCCATCATTGCGGTGCCGGTAGCCATTGTGGGCTTTATCCTCTGTCCCCTGCTTGAAATCTTCCGCTTCCCCGGTTTCGGGTATCAGCTGCCGGAAGCCATCCGCGAGCTTATTGTCAAGGACGCCGCCAAAAAAGCGCGCCAGCTTTCAGACCAGACGCGCTTTCTCTACATCACCCAGTGCGTGGTGGGCATACTGCTGATTCTGGCCCTGGCCCTGCACGTGGCCGAAATCGGCCTGCTCGGCCTTACGCTGATCATCCTGCTTTCGGCCATGACGGGCAAAACCAAGGAACACGACTTTTCCGAGGCCTTCAACAACGCCATGCCCTTTGTCTGCCTTATCATCATCTTTTTTGCCATTCTTTCGGTGGTGCACGACCAGCATCTGGTGACGCCGCTTGTGGAATGGGTGTTCCAGTTCCAGGGCAAACCCCAGCTGCTGGCGCTGTATGTGGTCAACGGCACGCTGTCGTTTGTGAGCGACAACGTCTTCATCGCCTCAGTCTTCATTACTGAAATGGACAAGGCCCATACGGCAGGCCTGTTCTCCAGCGACTGGTACGAAAAAATCGCCGTGGTGGTGAATATGGGCACCAACATTCCCGCTGTGGCGACGCCCAACGGGCAGGCGGCTTTTCTCTTTCTGCTCACGTCTTCGCTGGCGCCGCTCATCAAGCTCTCGTATATGCGGATGGTCAAACTGGCCTTTCCCTATACTGTGACCATGACTGCCACCGGAGCCATTTGCATCTACTTTTTCCTGTAGCCGCCCGATCCTGGCCAATACATGTGGAGAACATACCGATGAATATACAGTTTACGCCCGCCAAGCTGCTTGTGGTCTTTGGCGAATGCGGCTGCGGCATGGCCATCGTTGACGCCTCCAAAGAAGGAGGCGCGCGCGGCGGCACAAGGCTTCATGGCCGCTGTCTGGCCGAAGAAGGTTGCAGCTGCGGCTCGTGCCCGGATTGTGTTGATCAGGATATTATTCTCATCCTCATGCGGGATGAGGCTGAAAGCGTTATCACTGCCGTTGTGGAAGGGGCTTTGAAAAATCCCAAATGCCGTGCGAGCGCGGCCATAGTGCTGGATGTGCCCAAGGCCATGCTGCGTGCCAGCCAGACAGCCAGCAACGAGCCTTTATTACATACTATCGAGGGAGAAGACATGAAATCCGGCTACACCATGATATGCAGCATCATCAATCACGGACAGGCTGAAGAGCTCATGGTGGTAGCCCGGCAGGCCGGAGCGCGCGGCGGCACCATATTGGGCGCCAGAGGAACGGGCACTGAAGAGGACGTAAAGTTCTTCGGCATCAGCCTGACGCCCGAAAAGGAATTTCTTCTCATCATAAGCGAGAACGCCACAACAGACGCCATTTTACAGGCGTTGGGCAGCCAGCCGGTCTTCAGCGAGCCGGGGGGCGGCATTGTCTTTACCGCCAGCATTGAGCGCTACATATCCCTCAATGCCTGATGCCATCCGCGCCCGGTTCGGCCTGAAGCGGGCGCGTGACGGCAGGCGTAAACCGCCAGCGGCTGCGTTGCGACAATGCCTTTTGCGCCGCTGTATCCTGAAAAGGCCCTGGTGTGCGCCAACGGATCTGTGCCGCCGAAACGCGAGCGCTTCTACTTGTGCCATTGGCCGCCGCATCTTGGCGTAAAAGTTTAGTGAACCCATTGTATTATAAGAAAACACAGAGGCGGGAGCGGCTTTAGCCGCTCCCGCCTCTGAAAAACCGATTCCGCATCCTGCCAGAGCAATTCCACGTTGAATATGCTCTTGCGACTGCGTGAGAGGAACTTGCCGTAAAGGCGTAAACCCTGTTTGCCTGCCCTCAGTATTGCCCCAGTGCATTGGCCCCGAGTGTCTTCCCCGAGGCCTGTCCTGAGTGGCGACTCTGATCATCAAGGCTGATTATCTGCGCTGCTACGCGCTCAAACGGGCGTGTCCACAACGCGGCTCTGCTCTGGAGCAGATTAACTTTGAAATGTTCGCGCACGGCAGGAAAAAGCCTGCCTGCCCGCATTTCGGGCAAGGATTTCCCTTAAAATCCTTGCAGAGCAGTTAACTCATTTCATTCGTAAACTGCTCTAGATGTAATGTTCCAATAGGTTGTTCACCCTCCCAAAATCGGTAAAGCTGGAGTTACCAGACAACAGCAAACCGAGTGAGGGAAAGGGTGAACAGCCATAAGAATGCCAAACTGACGATTCGTAGTCGAGAAGAAATGGTGCGGCGAATGCAATATGAACCGGCTGCCAGAGTGGCAGCTGGATATGGCGTGAGCCTGCGTACCGCAAGAAAATGGAAAAGTCGCCATGCTCATGGCGGGCAGGAGGCGCTTGCAGATCGCGGTTCACGGCCCAGACGTTGTCGTAACAAGCTGTCAGAAGAGGATTTCTGCCGAATATTTGCATTGCGGAAAGCGCGGAAAACCGGAGATGAAATCGCCCTCCGCCTGGATATCTGTCGCAGCAGCGTGTTCCGAGCCTTACGCAAGCTCAGTTGTTCCCGGCTGGCTTCCCTGGAGAAAAAGGATCCTGTCCAGCGCTACCAGTGGGAAAATCCTGGGCAAATGCTGCATTTGGATATTAAGAAGTTGGGCAAGATTGATGGCGTTGGGCATCGCAAAGTCGGTTTGGGCAATGCCCACCGTAGACGGCCAGGCTGGGAATACCTGCACGTTTGCGTTGATGATGCCTCAAGGGCCGCGTACACCGCCATTCTCCCGGATGAAACAGCGGAATCCGCGGTAGAGTTTTTGTGGTTTGCCGTTGCCTGGTATGCCGTGCACGGCATCAAGGTAGAACGAATTTTGACGGATAACGGATCGTGCTACAGGTCGTGGAAGTTTCGTGATGCCTGTCGTGAATTTGGGATAAAGCACAAGCGAACCCGGCCTTACCGGCCACAAACCAACGGCAAGGCAGAACGCTTTATTCGAACAGCATTGAATGAGTGGGCATACGCCGAAACGTATACCCACTCATGGAAAAGAACAGCTTATCTGCCGATATGGACGCATCGTTATAACTTTCTGCGACCACATTCGGCCCTTGGCAAAAAACCTCCAGCTTCGAAGCTAGGGGGGGTGAACAACGTGTTGACACTCTACATCTAGAGCATTTTCACTTTGAAATTGCTCTGGCGACTGCGTGAGCAGGCGCCCGCAGCGAAGGCGTAAGCGCAATTTATTTGCGCTGTTAAGCGCCGAAGCATGCGTGTCTTAAACTTTGAGAATGGACATTCTCAAAGTTAATCTGGTCTAAAGGGCCGCAACGGTCCAAAGGGCTTCCACGGGCAGGCCCGTCAGATGTCTGCGCAGCATGTCCAGCGCGTGACTTGAAGCCAGACGCCGCGTCCATTCCCGCCCAAGGTAGCGCCCCTGCGGCCGCAGTTCACGCAGCCATACCTCCCGGCCATGACTCAACGCCACATACACCAGCCCCACGGGTTTGCTTTCAGTGCCGCCTCCTGGCCCGGCCACGCCGGTAATGCCAAGGCCGTAATCCGCCCCGTAGCGCTCACGCACCCCTGCGGCCATGCTGCGGGCCACTTCCGGACTTACGGCCCCGTGCCGCGCCAGCAGTTCTTCAGGAACCCCCAAAAGCCGGGTCTTGGCTTCATTGGCATAGGTGATCAGGCCGTAGCCGAAGACTTCCGAAGAGCCGGGCTGGTCTGTGATACGCTTGGCCAGCAGCCCGCCGGTGCAGGATTCCGCCGTGGCCACACTTTGCCCGCGCAGACGCAGCCCCTCCACCACCACGGCTTCCAGGCCCGTCACATTGACGCCATAGACGACGTCGCCCAGACGTGCGCGCACCTCGTTGACCACCGGCATGGCCAGAGCTTCAGCAGCCTCGGCGCTCTCCGCCTTGGCCGTCACCCGCACGAACATTTCCGCGTCACCGGCATAGGGGGCGGCCGTGGGGTTGACGCCTTCCGTCAGGTCAGCGATGCGCAACGCCGCCGTCCCCTCGCCAATACCAAAGGTGCGCACCATGAAGGACGCTATGACCGAATCCGCCATGTCCTGCAAAAAGGGCACGACGCTGTTTTCGAGCATGGGCAGAAGTTCGGACGGAGGCCCCGGCAGCAGGATGACCCACTGCCCGCGGCCCGCAGGAACGGCGCAGCCGGGGGCAGTGCCGGCGTCATTGGGAAAGGCCACCGAACCGCGCGGCAGGTATGCCTGTTTGAGCTGATTGGCCGATATGGGCCGCTCGCCAAAATAGTCACGCAGACGGCGCAGGCTGTCCGCATCTTCTTCAAGGGGGCATCCTGTGACCCGCGCCACGGTTTCCTTGGTCATATCGTCATCCGTGGGGCCAAGGCCGCCGGTGGTTATGATGACCTGCGCTCGACCGAGGGCCTCGCGCAGCGCGGATTCAAGCCGTCCGCCATTATCTCCCACCGTATGCACCTGCAAAAGGTCCAGTCCCAGCGCTGAAAGCGCTCTGGCCACGTGGGCGGCGTCGGTGTTGACAGTATGCCCCAGCAGAAGTTCCGTACCCACTGAAATGATTTCCGCCCTCATGCGGCCTCCTTGCGTCCTTGGACCAGATTAGCTTTGAAATGTTTAATATTTCAAAGTTTTCATTCAGCCGAGCTTTATCCGTTGCGACGAAGAAAGCTACGGATAAAGCTCGGCTGAATCCACGCCACGTTGTGGCGCGCTGCGCTCTTGTACAGCGTCAGAGCATTTAAACTTTTTCAGAGTTAAAACGCTCTAGAGCCTTGCCGCCCTGACAGGGGAGGCAGGTCGAGCATGTTAGCGCTTGCCCGCATGCCATGCAACTGGTGTTCACGCTTTGGTGGACGGTGCTGGCGTCTTATGATTTGCCGCATGCCACGCAGATGGGGCCCTATCCGGACCGCGCCGTCGCTGACGGGCATGCCGATTTTGCTAAAGGGCCGGAGGGCCTGTGCTGCCCATGCCCAGGTATTGACAAAGGTGACCGCTTGCGACATGGTATTACATACCAAATCGATAAGAAATACCCATCGGCACAGAAAGCCGGTATGATACAAGGAATAGAGCGGCCCGCCGCAAAGGGGAACCACAATGAATCATGAAAAAGGCCTTCGGTTTGAAACCCTGCAAGTGCACGCCGGACAGGAGAAGCCGGACGCGGCCAGCGGATCAAGGGCCGTGCCCATTTACCAGACGACCTCCTACGTGTTTGACGACTGTGCCCACGCCGAGGCCCGGTTCAACCTGACCGACCCCGGCAACATTTACAGCCGTTTGACCAATCCCACGCAGGACGCTCTGGAACAAAGGGTGGCGGCCCTGGAGGGCGGCATGGGGGCTCTTGCCACGGCCAGTGGCGCCGCCGCCGTCAGCTACGCCCTGCAAAATCTCGCCAGCGCCGGGGATCACATCGTTGCTGCCAAAACGCTGTACGGCGGCACCTACAATCTGCTTGCCCATACGCTCAAGACCTGGGGCATCGAGACAACCTTTGTGGATCCCGCCCGGATGGATTCCTTTGAAGAAGCCATCACGCCGAAGACCCGCGCCATCTTTGTGGAGAGCATGGGCAATCCCCACAGCAACATTGTGGATATGGAAGAGCTTGCGGCCCTGGCCCACCACCACGGCATCCCCCTGGTGGTGGACAACACCTTTGCCACCCCCTGGCTTATGCGCCCCATTGAATACGGCGCGGATATCGTTGTGCATTCCGCCACAAAATTCATGGGCGGACACGGCGCCGCCCTTGGCGGCGTCATCGTGGACAGCGGCCGCTTTGACTGGGCCGCGTCCGGCAAGTTTTCCCACCTGAGTGAGCCAGACCCGAGTTATCACGGCCTGAGCTTCACCAAGGCCGTCGGGGCGGCGGCCTATATAGTGCGGGCACGGGCCATCCTGTTGCGCGATCTTGGCGCAACGATGGCTCCCCTGCACGCTTTTCTTATCCTTCAAGGGCTTGAAACACTGTCGCTGCGCGTGGAACGCCACGTGCAGAACGCCCTGGCCGTTGTGCGCCATCTGCACAATCACCCCAAGGTGCAGACCGTCAATCATCCGAGCCTGCCCCACAGCCCCAGCCACGCCTTGTACAAGCGCTACTTCCCCAACGGGGGCGGCAGCATCTTCACCATTGAAGTCAAGGGCGGAGCGGCCGAGGCCAGAACCTTCATTGACAGGCTGCGCATCTTCTCGCTGCTGGCCAACGTGGCCGACGCCAAGTCGCTTGTGATCCACCCCGCGTCCACAACGCATTCACAAATGACTGAAGAAGAACTTGCACTTACGGGAATCTGGCCCAATACCGTGCGCCTCTCCATAGGCATCGAACACATTGACGACATCCTGGCTGACCTGGATCAGGCATTGGCATCTTTGTAATCATTAAACAAAGCCTTTTCACAAAAGCTCCCATGCGCGTGGCATGGGAGCTTTTGATGTCGCCTTGCCCCAAGCGGATATTTTTGGGCGATATATGGGCTTACGTAAAAAGGCCGTCACATCGTGCGGGCCAGGCCGAAATCCATTGTCTTTTACAAGGGCATTGCATAAAGTGCCTGAGGCGGCGTCATGCCCGCGCGAGCAAAATGTTTTGCCCATAGACGCGGCGCACCGCAGCGTATACTGCGCACCCCTCTGAGGAGAACTTTCATGTTGAAAAAGCTTGTGGCCTTTGTGTTTGTCATGCTTCTGGCCATGCCGGCTCTGGCGGAAGAGCTGAACGCCAAATATTTTACTGTCACGGTTCCCGAAGGCTGGAAGGTCATCATGCCGCCCACTGAAAAGCAGGGCACCACCAGCGCCATCTTCGCCAATTCAGCCGGGGATGCCTCCGTGACGTTCGTGATCGGCCCCACCGGCGGCGCGGATACCAAGACCATTACAGACACGTTTGCCAAACAGTTCAAGGCCGCCAAGCCCCCTGTTGAAAAGGGCGGTCAGTACACCTTTACCTTTGCGCAGCAGAACGTCACAAACCAGGCATGGGTCGCCTCGCAGGGTGACGTGTTCATGCTCACGGTCATGGCCGGCGACCGCAAATCTGCCGCGGCTTTTGTAAAAAAACATATTAAAAGTGCCGATTTTCCTGCATTGCTGCCCAAATAAGCAGTTTTCGTCTGTTTTGACGAAAAAACGGCCATGTCATCGGTGACATGGCCGTTTTTCATTTTTTTACGACACAAACGTCAATTATTAGAGTATGTTAACTGTTAAAAAATCAATTATTAAGAAAACACTGATTAAAGAGCCTCCTGGAAACGCGCAGTTGTTTCGTTTGGCAAGGCGCGATCTTTTTTTGAAGCAGGAGTGGACTCTTCCGTCCTCGACTGTTTCAAAAAAAGTGAAGCAACGCCGCCAAAAGGAATAAATCAGCGTTTCTCTAACCGTGACCGCAATCCTGCCAGATTTTTTTAAGATACATGACAAGTTTTGCATCGAACGCACTGGATTTTCCATGCCTCGCTATTTTGCTGTCCAGCAGCCGCTTGCTGCGCACAAGAGCATCACGCACCGGACTATACGCCGGATCTTCCTCAACCGTTACTTCATGATTCTGGTTCACATCAACAACACGGTACCGTCTGGGCACTTTCCAGTGGCGCAAGCACAGATTGAACAGAAAGCAGTTTATGTTGAAAAGCCCCAGGCCGCCATCACCGGCCACAAAAAGCTCGGAGTGCTCCTTCCGTTTATCAAGGTCGGTCTTGCCATAATCGGTAGCATCATCGGAGCCAAAATCAGTAAAATAGGATGCGGAGTAATAGTAATACTGCGGGAGCTCGGCGCAGTTCATACGTACGCCATAGTCGCCATCTTCCGCGCCATAAAGTCCGTAATCCTCATTCCAGGTGCCCAGAACGTCCGAAAGAACCTTGGGAACCAGCATGCACTGGCCTTGCAGGTTGGTCAGGCAAATACCCAATCGCCCGTCAGGGGTCTCCAGCCCTCCGGCGTTCATGCGCATCTGTTCCATACTATGGCTGGGGCCAAGAGTAGAGAGAGGTTTGCCGTGCCGCCACAAGGCAAAAAGCCTTTCCAGCCAGTCAGGACCACTGACGCAGATGTCATTGTCCAGCTTCAGGTAATAGGGGGCGTCCACAGCGTCCCAGCCTATATTACAGGCGCACGCTATCCCCATATTCTGTGGCAGAAGAAAGAGATTGTCGATAATTCCATCGGATTTAAACTGGCGCAGGCGTTCGCGCAACTCCGGCGAGCTGCGGTTGTCCACAACGGTCACTGAAAACGGGATGACAGAGCTTGTCTTACGCAGGGCAAGAATGGTCTTCTGCGTCAAAAGAGGCCTGTGAAATACGGGAATTGTTATATTTACAAGAGGAGAAGGCACCTATACTCCCTCCTTTTTGACTGCCATCCGCGTCATACCCTGCAAAAACCGTCATATGCCTACCTGGCGGGGGCAACGGTATTTTTCGGCGGCTATCCTGTCAGAACGGACAAACCCCGCCAGGCTTCCGTACCCTGGAATAAGGCCGGGGTCGCGGTCACCTGCAAACAGACGGAACCAGACCCCCTCGAACGGCATGTGGCGCCATTGCCTTCACAGCAAGAATGCATGGGCGGCCGGAACCTGCCATGGCAGGAGAAAAAAAGCCAATAATCTTCTTTATTCCCATAGCCACCTTACTCCAAAAGCGCAAGCGACCCTTCAAGGCATGTGCCAGCACCTGTGATGGCAGCAAGATAGGGACACCTGCTTTCAGGTTGACGCCCACAATGCTCTTGCTACTTTTTATTTTTTTGTGCTACATACGGCCCAAGCGACATAAGGCCGTCAAACATTGTCCACGGTCAAAAAACTCAACGGAAGGATACGATTATGTGGAAGTTCTGCTGCGCGTGCATGGCCCTTGCACTTTTTTGGGGAACCCAGGCTCAGGCCCATTTCGGTATGGTCATTCCTTCCACCCCCACAGTCACGGACAAAAAAGAATCCCCCCTCAAGCTGGATATAGCCTTTGCCCACCCTATGGAACTGCAAGGCATGCCCATGGCGGAACCCAAGGCCTTCACCGTCACGCATGACGGCACGACCGAGGATATCAAAAGTCTGCTCAAGCCTGCCACCATCATGGGCAACAAAGCCTGGACAGCCTCTTACGCCATCAAAAAGCCCGGCGTCTATCAGTTCGCCGTTGAGCCGCAGCCCTATTTTGAACCTGCCGAGGACTGCTTCATCATCCACTATACCAAGACCGTGGTTGCCGCTTTTGGCGAAGAGGAAAACTGGGGGCAGGCGCTGGGCCTCAAGACCGAGATCGTTCCTCTTGCGCGGCCCTTTGCCAACTATGCTGGCAATGTTTTTCAGGGGCAGGTGCTGCTTGACGGCAAGCCCGTTCCCGGTGCGGAAGTTGAGGTTGAAAGCTACAACAAGGGCAAGGGCCATACCGCCCCCAACGAATATTACGTCACCCAGGTCGTCAAGGCCGACCAGAACGGCGTGTTCACGTACGGCGTGCCCTGGGCTGGCTGGTGGGGTTTTGCAGCCCTGAACACGGCTGAAGAAAAAATGAACTATGAGGGCGAAGCCAAATCCGTCGAGCTTGGCGCTGTTATCTGGGTCAACTTCGCGGCTCCCCGCACAAAATAAAAGACGGCTGTACATTGCGGCGGACGTGTGCGCCTTCCCGGGCAGCGCCCCGTTGAGAATATGTATTCTCGACACTCAGGGCGCGCCGGGCAGTACGCCTGACCGAGTGGCAAAATTTCCATTGCGCCCGCACTCGCGTCAGTACTTGCGGGCATCCGGCCACGCTGCCGCCGGGCAATTTTAAAGGCTCATTGCCCATGCCGCAGGGTACAACAGGGAACTCGTGTGAAACACATATTCCGGCCCCATACCGTACGCCACGGCATGGGGCCGGACTGTGAAAGCTTACTGTGAAACTTCAGGAACGCGCCCCATAGTCGACGCTCCCGCATAAGGATGACCCATGCATATTGCCGAAGGTGTTCTGTCCCCCCCCGTTCTGGCCGCAGGCTATGCCCTGACGGCCGTGGGCACGGCCCTTGGCCTGCGCCGCCTGGACTATGACAAACTCATGACTGTGGCCATTCTGGCCGCGACCTTTTTTGTGGGTTCGCTCATACATGTTCCCATCGGCCCTTCCAGTGCGCACCTTATCCTCAACGGTCTTCTGGGCGTGCTGCTGGGGTGGGCTGTGTTTCCCGCCATTCTGGCCGCCCTTGCCCTGCAGGCGCTGCTTTTTCAGTACGGTGGCCTCGTTGTTCTGGGCGTCAACACGTTCACCATGGGCTTTTCAGGGCTCGTGGCCTGGTACGTTTTCCGCAGCCTCGTCCGTCTCTGGCCAGGCGCGAAGGGTTTACGGGTCGCGGCCTTTTGCGGAGGAGCCGTCGGCGTACTGGGCGCGGGACTGCTCACCGCCCTGGCCCTGGCGTGGAGCAATGAAGGCTTCCTCACCGCCGCCCGGCTCATTTTTCTGGCTCACCTGCCGGTCATGCTGGTCGAAGGCCTCATCACAATGTTTACCGTGGGCTTTATTGCCCGTGTCCGCCCGGAAATGCTGCACGTTTCCAGCGCTGCAATCCAGCCGGGCCGGGCCTGAGCAGCCGGAAAGGAGTTTTCATGTTCCTTCGCAAAGCCGTTTCTTTTCGGATAATCCGCACAAAAGGGGCTGGCTGTACCGCCCCCGGTTGCATGCCGTTGCAGCGCCCCTCTGCCCGATCGCTGCCATTGGCCGCGACTCTGGCCGTCCTGCTGCTTGCCGCAGCGCTTCTGCTTGCGCTTCAGACTCCCGCCCTGGCGCACCGGGTAAATATCTTCGCCTGGACTGAAGGCCCGCAGGTTGCCGTCAAATGCGGCTTCAGCGGCGGCAACAGCGTCAGGAACGGAGAGATCACGATATTCGATGCGGCCGACGGCCAGATATTGCTCACAGGCCGGACAGACGCGGAAGGACTTTTTCGCTTTGACATTCCGCCCAAGGGACGGGAGCACGGCCTGCGCATACGCATCAACGCCGGTGAAGGGCATCAGAACGAATGGCTGATGGAAGCGGCCGAGCTGGCCTCTGCTCCCGCCGCGGCTCCGGCAGCGCCCCGCAATGCCGAAACCACGGCCACTCCAGCGGCAAAAAACACCGGCGGCCAGGTCGGCGGACCGCTGCCCGCAAGCACCGGACTGCCCGCCGCCGCAAAAACTTCGGATTCCGGCCCTGCGAGCGCTGTAGAGGTACAGGCCATTGTGAATGCCGCCCTTGAGGCGCAGGAGGCAAGATTCTCCGCCCTGCTGGACTCCCGCCTGTCCCCTGTGCGGCGGCAGCTGGCGGAAATGCGTACAGACGAACCGGGCATACGCGAAATCGTGGGCGGCATGGGCTGGTTTGTGGGACTGGCCGGACTGGCCCTTTACTTCCGTTCCCGACGGCGGTAACTGTCGGCATGTTTGACCAACCCTTTGTACGCCCTTCGGCCATACAGCGCATCGACCCGCGTGTGCGTATGGCCCTTGCAGCGCTGACCGCGTTGTGCCTTTCGATGCTGCAGGGCGTAACGGCCAGCTGCGCGGGGCTTGGCCTGGGCATGGCGCTGCTGACCCTGGCCCGTCCGCCCCTGCTGCCGCTGTTGCGTCGCCTGGCGGTGGTCAACATGTTTGCGGCTTTTTTGTGGTGTGTTACCCCACTGACCATGCCCGGACAGGAGGTGGCGCGGTGGGGCTTCATTAGCTTGAGCGCCGAGGGCCTGCACCTGGCCCTGCTGGTCACCATCAAGTCCAATGCCATTGTCTGCGTTTTTCTGGCCCTTGTGGCCACAATGGACACGCCAACGGCAGGGCATGCCCTTGAACGCCTGCACTGCCCGCGCAAACTGGTATTTCTTTTTCTGTTTACCGCCCGGCAGGTGCACGATATCGCGCAGCAATGGCAGTGCCTGAGCGTCGCCGCGCGGCTGCGCGGCTTTCGCCCGCGCACCGGCATGCATACCTACCGCACCGTGGCTTCTTTGTTGGGACTTTTACTGGTACGCAGCTACGAACGTTCACAGAGAGTGCGCGAAGCCATGCTGCTGCGTGGATTTTCAGGCCAGTTCCGCTCGGTGACGGTATTCAAGGCGCGTCCCCTGGACGGCCTGTTTGCCCTGTTGATGCTGCTCTGCCTTGCTGGACTTGTGCTTATGGAGTACCGGGATCAAATGTATGGACTGTAATACAGAAATAACCTGCATCTTCAGCCTCGAAAACATTCATTTCCATTATGAACGGGACGGCAATATCCGCAAGGTTCTTCAGGGGGTTGATCTGGCCCTCCTGCCGGAGCAGCATATCGGCTTTTATGGCCCCAACGGCAGCGGAAAAACAACGCTTTTCCGCTGTATTACAGGCCTGATAACCCCACAGCAGGGCTGTGTGCGCTTTCATGGCCGTGAAATGCGCACCGAAAAAGATTTTCACAGCCTGCGCTGCGCCGTGGGTTTTGTCCTGCAACATGCCGAGGATCAGCTGTTCTTTCCTTCAGTGCTCGAAGATGTGGCCTTTGGGCCGCTGAACCTGGGCCTGTCGCCGGAAGCCGCGCGCGAACGGGCGTATGAAACGCTGCGCAACCTCGGACTGGACGGCTTTGAAAACCGCCTTACCCACCGGCTTTCGGGCGGAGAAAAAAAACTGGTGTCTCTCGCGGCAGTGCTGGCCATGCGGCCTGAAGCACTGCTGCTGGATGAACCCACCAACGGCCTTGATAACGAGGCCCGTGAACGCATCATCGATATTTTGCAAAAACTCCCCACAGCCCGCATCACCATCTCGCATGACTGGGACTTTCTCGCCCGCGTATCCACCACCTATCTGACGCTCGCTCACGGCCGTCTTGACGGCTGCGCCCCCAGCTTCAGCCATACGCACGCCCATGCCCATCCTTTGGGCGACGAACCCCACGCCCACTAGGGCGACGTCATTTTGAAATTGAAATGCTTTGTGGGGGAGGGACCCTTTTGCAAAAGGGTCCCTCCCCCACGCCCCTACCCCCTAAAAATCTTATCGTGCTTTAGAGCATTTTAACTTTGAAAAAGTGTAAATGCTCTAAAGCTGCACGAGAGTGCAACGCGCCACAACGTGGCGTGGATTCAGCCGAAGAACGCACTTTTCGGCTGAATCAACACCACCCGCACAGCGGGTGTTTTGCTCTGGCCCTGTAAGGCCTGTTGCCCGTCGGTACTAGATTTCCGTGCAGGTATAAGATAATTTTTCAAAAGCACGATTCTTGTTTGATATACTGCGCGCACTTTCCAAGCAGTGTCAGCTCTGGCCGGCCTGCCACTGAAAACTCGCCCCATTGCATTCGCTTTTGGCGAAAAGACGACGGTAAAGGCTTTTTATGTCAAAACTTCCAAACATTGGTCCTCAGTTTATTCAAACTGAAACACGTGACCCCATATGGGAATGGCATATTCCCTCCGACAGCCTCTATCTGAGCGCCGGGGCAGTCAAACTCCTGCAGTTTGAGGAACATGCGCCCCGCAGCATGAAGGAATTCCTGAACCATTGCCCTCTGGAAGGCCTGGTGCCCTACCTCGAATCGATGGAAAAGATCCTTAATGGCTCGCAAGGCCCTTTTCTTGAGCTTATTTACATGCTGGGCAAATTTATGGTGCGCGCCCAGATGACGGTTTTACAACGCGATGTCTTTGGCCGTGGCACCATTGTGGTGGGGGCCCTGGCCGCCATTGACAGACAAAAAATAGAACCGTCCCTTACCCCGGTTCTGAACAGCCGCTCCCTGATCAATCCCCCGGCCCCAAGCTCCGATGCAAGCCGTCTGCTGCTGGCCCTCAACGCCGCCAGCGACGGCCTCTGGGATTGGAACCCCATTGACGGCACCGTGTATTTCAGCCCGCGCTATCTTTCCATGCTGGGGTACACCAACGACGCCTTCCCCCAGGTGGTGGAATCGTGGATCAGCAGAGTGCATCCCGATGACTTTGAGAACATTGTGCCCATGCAGCTGCGCATTGTTGAAAGCCCCGCCCACGGGGACAGCTTTGAATGCACGTACCGCTTTTTACGGGCTGATGGCACCTGGGCCTGGATACTGGGCCGCGGCTATGTGACCCAACGAAACGCCTGCGGCAGGGCCACCCGCATAGTGGGGCTGCACACCGATGTAAGTGCGGGTCAGGGCGACCGGGCGCAACTTGAAAACCTTGTGCGCAACGACCCGCTCACCGGTCTGCGCAGCCGCACCTACTATGGCATGACTGTTGAGAGGCTGGAGCAGCAAAAAATACGCCCTGTGGGCATTATCGCCTGTGATATGGACGGGCTCAAGCTTGTAAACGATTACCTCGGTCACCCCGAAGGCAGCAGGATGCTTTGCCAGGCAGCTCTTATGCTGAGCAGCAGCCTTTACGCTCCCGACTGCATCGCCCGTATGGGAGGGGACGAATTCGTCGCCATATTGCCCGGCTGTACGCAGGAGCAGCTTGAAAAAGCCATTGCGCGTATCAACAAGGCCTTTGAAACGCACAATGCCGACCCGGGCAACATCCCCATCCGCATGTCCATCGGCGGCGCCTGCGCTGACGATATGGGCACCTCGCTGGCCCAGCTTCTGGTAACGGCGGATCGCAACATGCTGCGTGGCAAACACAAGGAACGCATCCGGTGGCGCAAGCACATAAAAAGCTGGATAGAAAAAAATACAAACAAGATTGTGCAGATAGAAGACAGCCGCTATACGTAGTCCCTGACGCATGCCACTTGACGCGGCCCGTGCTTTGAGACAAAGTGTGCCCATGTCGGATGATAACCCTCCCCCTACAATGGCCCTCGACTCTTCCGCAACGGAATGCCCTGTTGTGCAAGAGACCGAGAGCGGCCAGAAGTTACTACAGTTTTTGCAGCGCCGTCTGAACCTCCCCCAAGCCATGCTGCACCGTTGGGTGCGCACGGGACAGGTGAGAATAAACGGTTGCCGATGCAAACCTTTTTCGCGCGTACAAGCCGGTGATCTCGTTCGTCTGCCGCCCTTTGCCATAAAAATGGCCGCGCAGTGCGACGATCCTTTGCCAGCGCCCGCACGCAAACTCAGTAACCATGAAGACGCTGCAAGCGGGCTCCCGCTGCCTCCTCTTGTCGGCTCCAGCGGCTACCTGTGGGCTTTTGACAAGCCCGCCGGCCTGCCCACCCATCCCGGCACAGGGCATGAAGACAGCCTGACAACACGCCTGGCCCGGCATTTTGCTAACGCAAGTTTTATGCCCACACCCGTGCACCGGCTGGACAGGGAAACCTCGGGCATCCTGCTTGTGGCCGCATCCTATGCGGCTTTGGACGAAGCCCAGCGAGCCCTTCGCGGTCAGCGCATGGTCAAGGAATATGTGGCATGGATCGCCGGGCGCTGGCCCCACGACGAAACCAGCCTTGTGCGGCATTTTTTGCGCAAGGACGCGGTACGCGGCTTTGAAAAAATGTGCACCGTCAGCGCGGATGCGGCCGACGGCAAAGAAGCCCTTTGTCTTGTGCGGCCCCTGGTAGTGGAAGACGGGGCAAGCCTTGTGCAGGTGCGCCTGCTCACGGGGCGCACCCACCAGATTCGCGCCCAGCTTGCCAGCCTTGGGCACCCGGTGCTTGGCGACGCCAAATACGGGCAGGCCCGTCCTGGAAGCCCGCTGTACCTGCACGCCCTGCGTATGATCCTGCCCGAAGGCGCGTCTTTTGCCAGCCTGCCCCCCTGGGCGGGCGCGCGTGCCGTCGCAGCCCTGCCCGATCCCATTGCCTGCGGCGACGGCATGCCCTCGCCGCCTCCCCTCCTGTGCGGGGTATTCCCATTGGGCGGCGAAGGTGCTATAATTCTTCCTTTACATTAGAGCTCGCACTGGCGGGCCTTTCAAAAAGCGCCCCGCGCACTGCACGCGGCCTGTCTTCAGGCCGCCACAAGGTTATAGACATGGCTGAAAATCCGCCGCGCATCATTCTTGTGGGCCGCCCCAATGTGGGCAAGTCCACTCTGTTCAACCGCCTCATCCGCAGCAATCGCGCCATCACCCATGACAGGCCGGGCATCACCCGCGACCGCATGGACGGCGTGGTGCGCCGCAAGGGCATGCCCGTATTCGGCATTGTCGATACAGGCGGCATCACCCTTGACGCGCACGCCATGGTGGTGGAAGGCCCGGAGGGCATCCGCGGCTTTGAGCAGGATATCCTGAACCAGACAGAGGCCGCGCTCAAAGACGCCGCAGCCGTGGCCTTTGTTGTGGATGGCCGCGACGGCCTGCTGCCGCTGGACGAGCATCTGGCCGCCCATGTGCGGCGCAAGGGGCTGCCCACCCTCTGTGTTGTCAACAAGGTGGACGGCGCGGAACATGAAGACGAGCGCATGGCGGAATTTCACGCCCTGGGCTTTCCCCTGCTGCCTGTCTCCGCCGAGCACGGGCACAACATAAACGCTCTGGTCGAAGACCTTATTGCCCTGCTGCCCGAAGAAAGCTCGGAGGAGCCCCCGGCCCCTCCCACGCTGCGCCTCGCCATGCTGGGCCGCCCCAATGCGGGAAAATCCTCGCTTATCAACGCCCTGTCGGGTGAAGACCGCATGATTGTCTCGGACGTGGCGGGCACTACCCGCGACAGCGTGGACGTGCGCTTTACCAAAAACGGCAAGGACTATGTTTTCGTGGATACGGCGGGCGTTCGCCGCCGCACGAAGATCACAGACAGCGTGGAAAAGTATTCGGTCAACTCGGCCATCAAGTCGACCACCAAGGCGGACGTGACCCTTCTGACCCTGGATGCGGCCGAGGGCGTGAGCCAGCAGGACAAGCGCCTCATGGACATGCTCAACACGCGCAAGATCCCCTTCATGGTTCTCATCAACAAGTGCGACCTTGCCCCCCGCAACGCGCTTGACCAGTTGAGAAAGAACGTCAGCGAACTGCTGTCGTTCTGCCCCCATGTGCCCGTCCTGCTGGTTTCGGCCCTCACGGGCAAGGACATTGGCAAGATATTGCCTCTGGCGCAGAAGATTCATGACGAATGCAGCGTCCGCATCTCCACGGGCAAGCTCAACCGCGCCATGGAAGAAGTGCTTACGCGCCATCAGCCCCCGGTGGTCAAACGCGCGCGGGCCAAGTTTTTCTATCTTACCCAGGCCGAATCCGAACCGCCGACCTTTGTCTTTTTTGTGAGCGACGCGGAACGTGTGCCTGAAAGCTACACCCGCTATCTTGAACGGGCATTGCGAAAAATCTTTGAAATTACGCACGCGCCCATGCGCTTACACCTGCGCTCAAGCCACAAAAAGAAAACGTCGTAAGCCCGCGCGGGCAGTTCGCCTTCAATGGCGCCCCACTGCACACATATAAGAAGTCCGAATGTGAAAAGTCAGCATTCGGACTTCTGTTTTTAGAGCAATTTCATAATGAAATTGCTCTGGCGGATGCGGGAGCAGACGCCCGCCACGGAGGCGTAAGCGCAGCTTCAGCCGTTGCCCGCAGGGCTTACGGATGCTTAAAGCGTTGTGACGCAGGAAACTACGCTTGAAGACAGCATGCGTAATGACACGGTTTGTCCCTTACAATCGCTGTCGCCATCCGTAAGCCCTGCGGGCAACGGCTGCCGCGAAGACAGCACCGCTATTTATTTGAGCTGTTAAACGCCGAAGTGAGCGTGCCTCAAACTTTGAAAATGTATATTTTCAAAGTTAATCTGCTCTAGAACATGTCACCCCCGAAATAGACTGGCAGGCTCTGACGCTGCGCAAGAGTGCCGCGCGCCGCAGCGCGGCGTGGATTCTGCTGAAAATCGTATTTTCCGGCAGGATGACAGCTTTGAGATGTGCAGCATCGCAGCGCTGACCTGATCGAGTCCTGCCGCGCCCCATCCCCTCCCCATCCCCCATGCGGCACTTGACAAACGCCGGGGGCTCGCATTGACAGAATGACCGCAATAAGGCAATAGAAAATCCTTCATCTAATATGACGTGCAAAGTCTGCGCGCACAATTTTCTCGTAGGAGGGGCAGATGAAAAAAGGTATGACATGGCTTGCCGCAATGGCTGTCTGCGTGACGTTGGCCGCGCCTGCTCAGGCTGCTGATCCCATCAAGATCGGCGTGCAGGGGGCCCAGTCCGGCGACTTGGCCTCTTACGGCGTTCCCAGCTTGAACGCGGTAAAAATCGTTGTGGATCAAGTCAACGCCAAGGGCGGTCTGCTTGGCCGCACCATTGAAGTTGTGGCGCAGGACGACCAGTGCAAACCCGAAATGGCCACCAACGCGGCCACCAAACTGATTTCCGAAAAAGTCAACGCTGTTGTCGGCCCCATTTGTTCCGGCCCCACCAAGGCTTCGCTGCCCCTGTTCCAGGAAGCCGCCCTTATCGCGGTGTCCCCCACGGCCACCACGCCCGGTCTGACCGAAGACGGCAAGAACCCGCTCTTCTTCCGCACCGTGGCCAATGACAATGCCCAGGCCACGCTGACCAGCGATTTCATGCTCAAAAAACTCAAGGTCAAAAAGGTCGCCTACCTGCATGACAACGGCGACTACGGCAAGGGTTTTGCCGACAAGAACCGCGAAATTATGGAAAAAGGCGGCACGGAAACCGTGCTTTTTGAAGCCGTTACCCCTGATGCCGTGGACTTTTCCGCCGTGGTGCGCAAACTGCGCCGCGCCAAGCCCGACATCATCGTCTTCGGCGGCTATCAGCCCGTGGCCTCCAAGCTGTTGCAGCAGATGCGCCGCGACAACCTGAAGACCCCCCTCATCGGCCCCGACGGCGTGAAGGATGAAACCTTCCTCAAGATGACCGGCAAGGACAGCGAAGGCACCTATGCCTCCTATCCCAAGGACACCAGCACGCTGCCCGAATACAAAGTTGCGCGTGATGCCCACATCAAGGCTTTCGGCAGCGAGCCCGGCTTCGGCTACTACAATGCCTACGCTGCCGCCCAGTGCCTGCTGGCCGCCATTGAAAAGGCCGGCAGCACCGACACCGCCAAGGTCAAGGACATTCTGCGCGACAACAAGGTGGACACCCCGCTTGGCAAGATCAGCTTCAACGCCAAGGGCGACGCCGCCGGTATGGGACTTTCCATATACCAGGTCAAAGACGGCAAGTTTGTGGAACTCGACCACAGCATTGTCCTTGAATAAATGATCAAGGGGGCGCGGCCAAGGTCGCGCCCCCGTTTTCACACGCATTTTCGGCCCCGGTCGACGGCAATAACGGAACTTACGCCAGAAGGCACACTTGGCTCTGGCGCGTGGGACGGCATGGACATCCAATTTTTTATAGAACTTTTCTTTGGTGGACTCACCAGAGGCAGTATCTATGCGCTTATAGCTCTGGGCTATACTCTTGTTTATGGCATCATTGAGCTTATCAACTTTGCGCATGGTGAAATTTATATGCTTGGCGCTTTCACGGCCCTTCTGGTGGCCGGAGCCCTGGGCGTTTACGGCTTTCCTGCCGGGGGCATACTGGTAGTTGCCGCCCTTGCGGCCATCGTCTGGTGTGCGGCCTATGGCTTCACCCTTGAAAAGGTTGCCTACAAGCCCCTGCGCGGCGCGCCGCGCCTTTCGCCGCTTATTTCGGCCATCGGCATGTCCATTTTTTTGCAGAACTATGTGCTGCTGGCCCAGACAGCGGACTTTGTGCCCTTTCCCAATCTGCTTCCCGAAATGAGCTTTCTTGACCATATCGACAATGTTATGGGGCCCAGCGACTTTCTCATTCTGCTGGTCAGCACCCTGGCCATGCTGGCCCTTACGCTCTTTATCCGGTACACCCGCATGGGCAAAGCCATGCGCGCCACGGCGCAGAACCGCAAGATGGCGCTTCTGCTGGGCATCAACGCCGACCGCATCATTTCGCTGACCTTTATCATCGGCTCGTCACTGGCGGCCCTGGGCGGCGTGCTCATTGCCTCGCACATGGGGCAGGTCAACTTTGGCATAGGCTTTCTGGCGGGGCTCAAGGCCTTTACGGCCGCAGTGCTTGGCGGCATCGGCTCCATCCCTGGCGCCATGCTCGGCGGCCTTGTGCTGGGCCTGGCCGAAAGCTTCACCACCGGCTATTTTTCAGGCAACTATGAGGACATGCTGGCCTTTGCCATCCTTATCCTCATCCTTATTTTCCGGCCCGATGGTATCCTCGGCAAAGCCAAAGTGCAGAAGGTGTAGCCATGCAAAGAGTCATCAAGGCCGCCGTAGCGGCACTCTGGTTCATGCTGCTCACCTTGCCCGTTCTTGGCCTCAAGCTGAACACCATTGAACGCACTGTCACCTGGCGTCTGGACCGTATCGCGCTTCTGGGCGTTGCCATCTTCGGCCTCGCCATGCTGTGGGACTGGTGCTTCTCACGCAAGGCAAGAGGACAGGCCATCATCAAGCTGCCTGCCGGTTTCGGCCTTGGCCCCGCCATGGCCGCGCTTTCGCAGAAACCCAAGCTTATGGCGGCCAGTCTGGCCGTTCTGGCCGCCGCCCTGATTATCATGCCGCTGGTGAGCTCCTTCTACCAGACCAACATCATGATCTCGGCCCTGCTTTACGTGATGCTGGCTCTTGGTCTGAACATCGTCGTGGGTCTGGCCGGTCAGCTTGTGCTGGGCTACGTGGCCTTTTACGCAGTGGGCGCGTATGCCTACGGCCTGCTGCACCAGTTCTTCGGCTTCGGCTTCTGGATGTGCCTGCCCATCGGCGGTTTTGTGGCCGTTATCTTTGGTCTGGCGCTGGGCTTTCCCGTACTTCGCCTGCGTGGCGACTACCTCGCCATTGTCACGCTTGGTTTTGGCGAAATAGTGCGTCTGGCCCTGCAAAACTGGACCAGCCTCACAGGCGGTCCGCGCGGCGTTAGCGACATCCCCCGTCCCGGCCTTTTCGGCATGCAGATGGACATCAACACCAGCACCACCTACGTGTATTATCTGGTGCTTGTGGCCGTGGCCATTACCATTGTGGTCATCAGCAGGCTCAAGAATTCGCGTGTCGGCCTTGCCCTGCAAGCGCTGCGTGAAGACGAAATTGCCTGCGAGGCCATGGGCATCGATATCATGCGGGTCAAACTTTCCGCCTTTGCCCTCGGCTCGTGCTGGGCTGGTTTTGCCGGAGTGATTTTTGCGGCAAAGACCACCTATATCAACCCGTCAAGCTTCACCTTTATGGAATCGGCCATGATCCTGTCCATGGTGGTGCTTGGCGGTATGGGGTCCATCACCGGCGTTGCCATAGCCGCGTTCATTCTCATTCTTGCGCCGGAATATCTGCGGGCCTTTTCTGAGTACCGCATGCTTATTTTCGGGGCCATTATGGTTATTATGATGATTTTCCGGCCTCAGGGTCTTATCAGCGGCGAACGTCGCAGATACCGCATCAGCGGCCTCCGCGACGCCGAAGGAGGCCGCCAGTGAAACCCGTGCTTGAAGTGCAGGAGCTTTCTCAGGATTTTGGCGGTCTGCGCGCGCTCAACGAGCTGTCGCTCTCGGTCAACAGCGGTGAGATTGTGGCTCTTATCGGCCCCAACGGAGCGGGCAAGACCACGTTTTTCAACTGCGTGACGGGCATCTACACCCCCACAGAGGGCAAGATGTTTCTTCACGACAGCCAGGGCGAGCCGCAACTGCTCAACGGCAAGAAGCCCCACGCCATCACCGCCATGGGCATGGCTCGTACCTTTCAGAACATTCGCCTTTTCGGCGACATGACTGTGCTTGAAAACGTCATGATAGGCCGCCACTGCCGCACCAGGTCTGGCATTATGGGTGCCATTCTGCGGGACGGGCAGACCCGCCGTGAAGAACAGGAAAGCATCGACGCAAGCTACGCCTTGCTGGAACTGGTGCGCTTGCAGGACTTCTGGAATGAAGCGGCCCGCAACCTGCCCTACGGGGCGCAGCGCCGCCTTGAAATTGCCCGCGCGCTGGCCACCGAGCCGCACATGCTGCTGCTGGACGAACCCGCCGCAGGCATGAACCCGCAGGAAACCAACGAACTCAAGGAGCTGGTCTGCTCCATCCGTGACGACCAGCAGCTTTCCATCCTGCTGATTGAACACGATATGGGCATGGTCATGTCCCTCTCGGACCGCATCTACGTTATGGAATACGGTTCGTGCATCGCCACCGGCAAACCCGAAGAAATACGCGCCAACCCGCGCGTCATCAAGGCATACCTGGGAGAAAGCGATGCTTGAGCTGCGCAACGTTGATACTTTTTACGGCAATATCCAGGCCCTGCGGGACATCTCGCTCAAGGTGGAAGAAGGCGACATCGTAACCCTCATCGGGGCCAATGGTGCGGGAAAATCCACCACCCTCATGACCGTGTGCGGCATCAACCGCCCCCGCCAGGGCGAGATTTTCTGGTACGGCAACCCCATACATACCCTGCCCCCCCACGAAATCGTGGCGCTCGGCATCTCGCAGGTTCCCGAAGGCCGCCTGATTTTTCCCGACCTGAGCGTGCGTGAAAACCTGGATCTTGGCGCCTTTCTGCGCAAGGACAAGGAAGCGGTGAAGGACGACCTGGACTACGTGTTCAGTCTTTTTCCCATCCTTGCGGAACGCCGCAAGCAGGCCGGAGGCACCCTCTCTGGCGGCGAACAGCAGATGCTGGCCATCAGCCGCGCCCTCATGGGGCGGCCCAAGCTGCTCCTGCTGGACGAACCCTCGCTGGGACTTGCGCCCATTATCATTCAGCAGATTTTTTCCATCATCCAGAAGGTCAATGCCAACGGCACCACGGTCTTTCTGGTTGAGCAGAACGCCAATCAGGCCCTGCGCATCGCCACGCGCGGCTATGTGATGGAAAACGGCCGTATTGTCATGAGCGACAGCGCCGCCAATCTTTTAAAAAGCGAAGAAGTGCGCACGGCCTATCTGGGCATGTAGCACACAGCAATAATCAGCTGTCTGGGCAAAAATATGGCGCGGCGTTCATTATGAACGCCGCGCTCACTTTTTTTAAGAGCTTTTTTGAGCGGCTTCATTTTGAAATGCCTTGTGGGGGAGGGACCCTTTTGTAAAAGGGTCTCCTCCCCCACACCCCCTCCCCCTAAAACTTTTATTGCCTTTTGGAGCCATAACCTTTGAAAAAGGCAAGAGGGGCCAAAAGGCACGAGAGGGCAGCGCGCTGGCCGGCTTATTTTAGGGAAGCTCTGATTAGAGCAATTTCACTTTGAAATTGCTCTGCTGACGCGAAGGCGGCAGCCGCCACAACGTGGCGTGGATTCTGGCGAAAACCACGTTTTTCGCCAGAATGATGCGTTGAAACAGGGACTGTTTCAAAAGCAAAATGCTCTAAAGAGCCTCCTGGAAACGCGCTGGTATTTCCTTTGGCAAGGCGCGATCTTTTTTTGAAGCAGGAGTGAACTCTTCCGTCCTCGACTGTTTCAAAAAAAGTAAAGCAACGCCGCCAACCGGGATAAATCAGCGTTTCCTTAGCACGGTAAAGCTACCGGGCTGTTGTTCCCGTGCCGCCCGGCAGTTCCGCTATGGATTCCCCGTCCACACAGTGGGTCTGATAGCTCCTGCGCGCCGCCGCTTCCGAGGTATTGGCGTAGCAGTAGACACAGCCGTGGGGGCAGGTGTTGTACTGCCCGATGTCCTTGCAGGGCACGCACAAACAGGTGGGGCGCTGGCCGGGGTCACGGGGATACTCCGTCCCCGAAGCAGCGCCGAGAACGCCCGACGCGCCGGGCAACAGCATCTGCTCACAGGCATTGATGCCGAAAAGCTCCAGCACGTCCGGATGGCGGCGAGTCAGCCGAAGTATGAGCTCGGGATCAGTGCAGCGGTTATGCTCGACCCCCTGAGCGGAAAGATCGGCCATTTCGCCGCAGGTGGCTGCCCGCATGCCGTGCCGCGCGCAGATTTCCGCTATGGCCCTCGCCATACGGCGCATTTCGTCGGGCGTAAAATCGCGCCAGGTCATGCCCTTGCGCCGCAGATTTTCCGCAACCTTACGGTAGGGGGCGATGTCGGCAAAACTGAAGACAAGCTTGGTGGTGCAGCCCGCCAGAGCTCGCGCCAGCCTCTCCACCCGTTCCAGCAAATCCTCGCACGAGAGCATGCGGCAGCCGGGATTGGCGGCCAGCATAAGGGGGTCGAAACGCCACACCACACGATCCGGCCCCACCGCTTCCGCCAGACGCCAAAATGTCTCCACCCGGCGCGCCAGCGGCGGCACTCCCGGTTCCCACCCTTCGGCCTCATAGTCGTTGAGCGTGTATTGCACGTAGGACGCAAGGCCGCGAGCCTCCACGGCAGGCAGATACGCTATGAGGGGCTGCGGATTTTTGCTCCAAAAAACCACGGCTCGCGCCCGCTCCAACGAGACATACTGCGGCTTGCCGCTGAAGGGATTGACCCAACACGCATGACCAGCCTCAAGCCTTTTCATGAACCAGGGCATGTAGAAGGCGGGAATGTCCGTGGCGCGGCTCACCGCCAGCAGGGTGGGCGCAACTGCCCGTACGGGGCCGGACGCGGCATTGATGGTGACAATGGGCCATTTCATGCGCGCAGTGTGTCAAGGGCGCGGGCGGCCGTCAATACGTGCACGCGGGGTGACGCCGGATCACGTATGCCCTGCCGCCGCGGCATGCCGCGCCACCTGGGCGGGGTCACACCATACCCGACCGCGCGGGGTGGCGTGGTACCCTCCCCGTAAGAAGCCATACCATGCCCCTGCTCTGCGCACGCCGGATGCCCCGTAAGCTTGTTTTGACAAATTTCACGCAGTTGCTATTGTCCCAACAGAGTCCCATGCGGATAAAACTTTAAACACATTGGTATTGCATGTCTTTTCTTTCATGGCTGCAACGCATCTTCACACCGCCCTCCACTGGCGACCCGGACCTGGATAACGGAGGCCAGGGTCTTCAGTGGAACCAGAACGTCCGTATCGTGCTGGCCATTATCATCGTCATACTCTCGGCCTTCGTGGTCTACAGGATACTGTCCTGATGTCAAAAAAACTCTGGCGTCTCACTGTGCGTGATGATTTTTCCGCCGGGCATGCCCTGCGCCACTACGAAGGCAAATGCGAACGCATGCACGGCCACAACTTTGCCGTGGAGCTTACCGTTGAGGGCAGCCAGCTTGCCGCTGGCACGGAAATGCTGCTGGACTTCAAGGTGCTGAAAAAAGGCCTCAAGGCCGTGCTTGACGCCCTGGACCACCGCCTGCTCAACGAAACACCGCCCTTTGACCGCATCAATCCCTCGTCCGAAAATCTGGCACGCCACATCTGGCAGGGCATGGAGGCGCATCTGGCCGCCCACGACGATCCCCAGGCCCGACTGGTGCGCCTGCACAGCGTCACGGTTTCAGAAAAAGGCGCCCAAAGCGCCACCTATCTGGAAACGGACTAGCGGCATCGCCCTCGCGGAGCGCTCCCATGTCACAGGCCCTCTGTCTCCTGCACGCCAATTGCCAGGGCGAAGCCCTGCTGCCGCTGCTGCAGAATGCTCCGGCCTTTGCGCGGCGCTTTGCCATCCGCCACTACGTCAATTACACGCGTGAACATATCGACAGCCAGGATTTGAGCCAGTGCGCGCTCTTTCTGTATCAAAGGCTGGCCCCCAAATGGGGCGACATCTCCACGGAGCAGATTCTTCCCCGGCTGCCAAAAAGCTGTCAGGCCATTGAAATTCCAAATCTTTTCTTCAAGGGCTACTGGCCGTTCTGGACCAGCAAAACCGCCATCAATTTTGGCGACAGCCTGCTGGAAAGTCTGCTCGAACGGGGGCTGAGCCCGGAGGAAGCGTTGCATGTCTACCTGCGCGCCACGCCGGACATGATGGGCGACGTGGCCGCCGTGGCGGAAGAAAGCCTGCGCCGCGAGGAAGAAAAACAGGCCGAAAGTCCCATTGTTTGCGCGCCCCTGCTGCGCGAACTGTGGCAAGAGGAACAGCTTTTCATTACCGTCAACCATCCGGGCCGCACACTGATGTTCCATATGGCAGACAGCCTGTTGCGCCTGCTCGGGCTGGGCGCCCTGCCGCAAGCCGTCCGCCGCGCCTATGCGCATCCGCTTGAGGACTTCTGGCTGCCCATCCATCCCGGGGTGGGCGCGCTGCTGGGCCTGCCCTTTGCCAGTGCCGCACGGCGTTACCCCGCCTACCAGACCAGCCTGACCCACGCGCGGTACACGAGTTGTTATCTGGCATGCAGAAGTCACGATACGCCGGATCTGATAACCTTTTTAAAAAACCTGCCGCCCGGGCCTACCGCCTGAGCGGAGAACAGAAGGAGTTCTTCATGAAGGTGCTTCTTGTCAACGGCAGCCCCCATCCCAAGGGCTGTACTTTTACGGCGCTGTCCACCGTGGCGGCGCAACTGGAAAAAAACGGTGTTGAAAGCGAGCTGATCCAGATCGGCTCCAAGGCCATACGTGGCTGTATTGCCTGTGGAAAATGCAAGGATACGGGCTACTGTGTTTTCAAGGACGATCCCGTCAATGAAGTCATTGATCTTTTGCGCGCCGCCGACGGAGTGGTCGTGGGCTCCCCCGTGTACTACGCCGGCCCCAATGCCACCCTCTGCGCCCTGCTGGACCGCGTGTTTTTCATGAAGTCCGCGCCCTACGCCTTCAAACCAGCGGCTGCTGTCGTCAGCTGTCGCCGGGGCGGGGCCAGCGCGTCCTTTGACAGACTGAACAAATACTTCACCATTGCCCGCATGCCCGTGGTTTCCTCCCAGTACTGGAACTCCGTGCATGGCAATAATGCCGAGGAAGTGGTGCAGGATAAGGAAGGCATGCAGATCATGCGCACGCTCGGCAACAACATGGCCTGGCTCATCAAATGCATCGCCGCCGGCAAGGCCGCCGGAATCAACCCGCCCGCCGTTGAAGCCTGGGAACCCACCAACTTCATCCGCTGACTGTAAGTGTTGCGTTGAAATGCTTTGTGGGGGAGGAAACCCTTTTGCAAAAGGGTCTCCTCCCCCACACCCCCACCCCCTGAAACTCTTATCGTATCATGGCGCAGTACAAGGCGCTTTCTGTTCTGAAACGAATTTTCGGAGGCAGGCCAAGGAGTCTCGGTGAAAAGATTCCAGGCAAAATCCCGGCACATCGAGCAGAGCGATGCCAAGGCGGCGACCAGAACGCAAACAAGCCCGGAGGCCTTACGTGCCTCCGGGCTTGTTTGCAAAAATATATCCGCTTGATGGCTGTTACGGCTTCAAAGGCATAAGGGCCTTATAGGGGCCGCGCATCTTGTAGATAAAGTCTGCCATTTTCAGGTCGCCGCTGGCCAGCATCATAAGCAGCACTCCAGAGGATTTGTCCTCGCGCACGATTCCATAGCCCTTGACGCCCTGCTGCTCAAAGGTGAACTCCCACTGCCCCTGACGCAGTACAGGGGTGCTTCCTCCCAGCCGCTTCGCATTGGCCCTGGCGGCGGTTTCAGCTTCTCCGGCTTTGGCTGGTCCCACGATAATGAGTATCGAGGATTTATGCTCCTTTTGCCCAAGCAGAACCTGAATGGCATCCTTGACCTTGCTTGGCCCGTTAACAACGACCCAGTCGGCAGGCAACTCGATGCTGTAGTACTTTGTCGTCACAGGCACGGCCTGGGCGCTGCCCGCCAGGGGGGGCAGAACCGTCACGGCCAGCAGGCAGAACACTGCCCATAACATTTTGAAGCGGCAAAAAGACTGCATGGCTTTCTCCAGTATTTTCCAAAGTAATTTCATGATGAAAATGCCCGATGGATGCATGGGCAGGCATGACGCACGGGTGCAAACGCGATTTCAGCCCAGGCCTTGAGGGCCGCAGACCGCGCGGACAGGCCGCCCGGCGCAAGACCGCATAGCACTGAAAAAGCAGATCACCCTTTATTTGCGTCCGCCCGCGGCGCGGTGAGCGTCTTCACCTCTTGTGGCCGCACATTTTCAAAGGAAATTTTTACAAAAAATCTCACATGGATCAGTGTACGGCCCGCAGGCATTCATGTCTATAAAAAGGGTTTTGCCACCCCTTGCCCGGCGCGGACAATGTTTGTAGTATCGCGTTCCAGTGAGGGGTACCATGCTGCAAAAACTGAATTCTTTTCGTTCAAGGCTCTACGTTTACCGTTTTGAGCTGCTGATGGCGTCCCTTTTGTGCGTCTTTATCTTCAACATCTTTTTTCCCGACAATATCTATGGCGGCATGGCCCAGTCCATCTACCTGCCCTTTCAGTTGCTGGCTGGCCTGGTGCTTTTTGAATTCAAGAAGCGCGTCATCTGGCTTGTGGTGCTTTTTGGCGTGCTGCTGATGATCTGCCGGTCATTGAACCTCTTTTTCGCCAGCAGCCTGCTGGCCGAAGTGCTGTTGCTGTACATCTGCTTTTTCGGCAGCGTTACCCTGGAGGTTTTTCGTCAGATCGCCCGCGCGCAAATGGTCAGCACGCGTATGATATACGCGGCCATATGCGGCCTCATGCTCATCGCCTATTGCGGATTCTATCTCTTTCTGGCCATTGAATTTGCCCACCCAGGCTCTTTCAACGGCCTCGGCGAAGGCGAAAACGCCATCAACAATCTTTTCTATTTCAGCTACATCACCATTTTGACCATTGGCTACGGCGACATCACGCCGAATACCTGGATCGCAAAAAACGCGGTCGTGCTGGTGGGCTTTATCGCCTACGTCTATTCCATTGTGGTGATAGCCACCATTGTGGGCAGGGTGCAACGTGCGCCGCACCCCTCACCCGCCGGGCACGCAACCGGCATGCCTGCCGCTACGCCCCACCCCTCGCCACATCCGACGGCGCGCCCGGCGGCTTCGCATCAGGAAGCACAGGCCAACCCCTCTGGCCAGAACCCTCTGACCAACCCTCAAGTTGATCCGCAGGCGGACCAGCAGACGCCGCAGGCAACCCAGCACGCCTCCCAGGACTCTGCCCCCATGCGCGGCCGGGCCTAGAGCAGACTACCTTTGAAATGCTTCACATTTCAAAGTGTTCATTCAGCCGAAAAATGCGATTTGCGGCAGCCGTTAGCGGGTCTTTACCGCTTACGGATGGATAGCGACAGCCATCAGTAGGCTGTCCGCTCAATTAACCAATGCTGTCTTTGCGGCAGCCGTTGCTTTAGCCGTTGTGACGCAGGCTTCAGCCGTTGCGACGCAGGAAGCTACGGATAAAGACAGCCTGAGTAATTACACAGTTCACTCCATACAATCGCTGTCGCCATTCGTAAGGCTCGCAGACTCGCCAACGACTGCCGCGAAGCTACGGATAAAGACGGCAATGAGTTACGCAAAATCTTACCCAAAGAGTCGCTGTCGTTATCCGTAAGCCGCTGACGCTGCAACGGCTAACGCGCCCGCAGGGCTTAAACCGTGCGGATACGCCGCGCCGCGCATTTTATGGCATGCGCCTTTTCACGCAGCCGCCAGCGGATGGCAAGGCGCGATCCTTCAGGCTTTGCGCCTGAACATCCATACGGCCACGCTCACTGTCACGATGCTGATGCAGGTGATCTTGCCCAGGCTGACAGCCGCGGCGGCCACGGTTATGTCTTTAAGAAAAACGCCCTGGATGATGGCCGTAAAGTGCCGCAACGGGTTCAACTGACTGGCGTGCTGTAAAAAAAGCGGCATGTTCATGATGGGCGTCACGCCTCCCGAAATGAGAATGCAGGGTACCCCCACGGTAAACGCGCCCAGAAAAGCCTGCTGCTGCGTGGCTGACAGGGAGGACACCATAAGCCCCACCCCGCCCGAAGCCGCCGCGAACACCAGCATGGCCAGATAGAGCAGCACCACCGAGCCTGTGAAGGGCACGCCGAAACCCAGTACCGATATGACCAGAAATATGGTCCCGTGCACCATGCCCACAAGACAGCCCGGCACCAGTTTGGCCAGGGCAATTTCTGTGGGTATGGCGGGCGACACCAGCAACTGGTCAAACGTACCCACCTCGCGCTCGCGCGCCACTGAAAGCCCCGTGACCACCAGTCCCAGCATGAAGCTCAACATGCCGATCAGGTTGGGCAGAAAAAACCACTGAAATTCCAGATTGGGATTGAACCAGCAGCGCATGCGTATGTCCAGCCGGGGCACTTCTGCGGCGGCGCTTTGCATGGCCTGCCCGCGTGGCGTGGCAGCCGCCGTCTGGGCCACGATGCGCTCGAAATAATAGGCCGCTATCTGCGCGGCATTGGAGCGCCGTCCGTCCAGAATAACCTGGACCTGCGCCGGTTCGCCCTTTTCGATATGCCGCGAAAATTCCTCGTCAAAAACCAGCACAAAAAGCGCCTGCTGCCGGTCCACAACAGGGCGTATCTGCCCCTCCCCCTGCAAATGCATCACGCTGCGAAAGGTGGGCGACCCCTCGAGGGCGTGTATGATGTCCCTGCTCCAGCGCCCGCTGTCGTGATTCAGCACGGCCACATCCACATTGCGCACCTCCATGGTGGCCGCCCAGCCAAAGATGACGATCTGCATAAGCGGGGGAACGATGATAAGAAGGCGCGAAACCTTGTTGCACAGGAGAACCAGCAGTTCCTTGCGCACGATGACGGCCATGCGCCGCAGGTTCAGGCGGGGGAAAAACCGGCTCAGACGGGCCGCCCCTCTTGCGGCCAGCCCCTTGCCCGGAGTGGAGGAAGCCCCGAAACGCTGCGCCATCACACATCCAGCCTTTTGACGAGATTTTTATACACCAGCCCCAGCAAAACCGCGGCCAGCAGTCCCATAAAGGCCAGGCTGGGGCCGAAGATCGCCCATACGTCGCCCGTAAGAAAGATGGTGCGCAGACAGGTGTTGAAGTAGCTGGCGGGCAGCAGCCGCGTAATGGCCTGAAGCACAGGAGGCATGCTGTTGATGTCAAAAACAAAGCCCGACAGCAGCAGGGCGGGCAGAAAACCGGAAAACAGCCCGGCCTCCGCGGCCACAAGCTGCCCGCGCAAACTGACGGAAATAAGCAGCCCCTGCCCGAGTGCGCTGAGCATAAAAACCGACGACAACAGCAGCAGAATCCACAACGAGCCGCGAAACGGCACGGCAAAGAGCAGCACCGCCGCTGTCGCGCACAGGGCCATGCTGAACATGCC
This sequence comes from Desulfovibrio simplex, assembly GCF_055387835.1. NCBI lineage: Bacteria > Pseudomonadati > Thermodesulfobacteriota > Desulfovibrionia > Desulfovibrionales > Desulfovibrionaceae > Desulfovibrio > Desulfovibrio simplex. Next base: position 705,272 of record NZ_AP042377.1, on the reverse strand, counting down.
CATGCAGAAATAGGGAATGAGCTTGCCCAGCAAAAGCTGCATGCGGCTTACAGGCGTGGCGAACATGGCCTCCATGGTGCCCCTCTCCCACTCACGGGCAAAAACCAGGGACGTCAGCAGGGTTCCGATGAGCGTCATGATGACCGTAATGGCCCCGGGCACCAGAAACTGCACGCTCTTGGCCGCCGGGTTGAACCAGAAGCGGGGTTGTACGATTATGGGAGGTTCGGCCGCCACGCCGCCGGGCAGGGCCGTGGTCTGCCATCCGGTCACAAGGCCCTGGCTGTAACTCTGGATATACTGGGCGGTATTGGGTTCCGAGCCGTCCACCAGCACCTGCAGCTCCCCTACCCCGCCGCGGTCCAGCGCCGCGTCGAAATCCTGCCTGAACACCAGAATTCCCTGCACTTCAGAATCGCGCATGAGGCGGGCGGCCTCGTCCATACCGCTGACGCCGCGTGTGGAAAACCAGGGGGAATGCGCAAAATCCGCCGCGAGATCAAGGGAATGCCTGCCGCCGCTTTCATTGAGCACCGCAAGGCGCAGTATTCCCGCATCCAGCGTGATGCCGTACCCGAACAGCAGCAGAAAGACCAAGGGCAGAACCCCGGCCACCAGATAGGAGGACGGGTCGCGCACGATCTGCAGAAACTCCTTTTGAACAAGGGCAAGCAACTGCCGGAGCCAGAGGTTTTGCTTCATATGCCTTCCACCAAAAGAACAAAGGGCGTCACTGCGCCTTGAGGGCAGCGCTATTTTTCCATTGTCGCGCACGCCCTACTGGGGATGCTGCCTGTCATACTCTTCAATACTGGCGATAAAGGCTTCCTCCAGGGTGGGGTCTTCCACTGTTTTACAGGAGGCCTTGAGTTCGTCGGGCGTGCCCATGTGGATCATGGCCCCACGGTAGATGAGGGCTATGCGGTCGCAGTATTCGGCTTCTTCCATAAAATGTGTGGTGACCAGAACGGCCGCCCCGGCTGTGGTCATGGCCGAAATATGCTTCCAGAAGTCACGGCGGGTGCGGGCGTCCACGCCGGAGGTGGGCTCGTCCAGGAAAAGCACGGGCGGCTCGTGCAGCGTGGCGCATAACAGGGCCAGACGCTGCTTCTGGCCCAGGGGCAGGTCGGCGGTGCGGCTGTGCAAAAAATCCTGCAACTCAAGGGCTCCGGCCAGTACGGGCAGAAGTTCATCGCGCCGCTTACGGCTCAGCCCGTACAGTTCCGCAAATATTTTTATGTTTTCCGTCACCGGAATGTCGGGGTACAAAGAAAACTTCTGCGCCATGTAGCCCAGGCGGGCGCGGGCATTGCTGCCCGCCGTGAGCAGATCCATGCCGTCAACCGCGCACTGGCCCGAAGTGGGCCGCGAAAGACCGCAAAGCATGCGAAAGGTGGTGGACTTGCCCGCCCCGTTGGGGCCAAGCAGACCGAAAATCTCGCCGGGGCGCACGGAAAAACTGATGTCGTGCGCGGCGGTGAAATCGCCGAATTTCTTGGTAAGATTGCTGGCTTCAATGCTTGGGAAGGGCTGGGACTCCGCCGGGGCGTCCCCCCCTGTGCCGGGCGCGGAGCCGGATGGTGCGCCGGACGGACTGACCGCGCCGGGCTCTGCATCGGACAGGCCAGCCCCTGCGCCTGACGCGCTGGCCGGGGCGGACGCGCCTGACGGACCAGAGCCGTTTATCGCATACAGCTTGCCATACGGCGAAGGTTTCTGGTTGATGCCGCCCACAGCGCTCATATAGGCGTCTTCAAAGCGCGGTGACACGGGTTCGCCGCCTTTTTCCCGAACTTCGCGCCGTAACTCCGGGGGAGCGTCCTTTGCCAGCACAAGACGGATACGGCTGCCCTGTACAAGCGCGTCCTCAATGCCGGGGCGCATACTCCAGGTGGCCAGTTCATGTCTGTGGGCTCCGACGGGCGTTTTAAGCAGAAAAACCCTGTCCCGCACCCTGTCCGTGAATTCCTGCGGAGCCCCGGAGTAAAGAACGCCGCCCTTGTCCAGAACAACCACCTGCGGGCAGTGTTCGGCTTCATCCAGATAGGCTGTGGCCCAGATCACGGTCATGCCGTCGCGGCTCAGATCCTGCACCATCCGCCACAGTTCGCGGCGCGACTGCGGGTCCACGCCCACGCCCGGCTCGTCCAGCAGCAACAGGCGGGGCGACCCCAAAAGCGCGCAGGCGATGCCAAGCTTTTGCTTCATGCCGCCAGAAAGACGCCCGGCCAGCCTGTCCGTAAAGGGAGCCAGGGACGTGAACTGAAGCAGGCGGTCAAAAAGCTCCTGACGGGCCTGCCCTTCCAGGCCGCGCAAACTGGCGTGCAAACACAAATTGCCCATGACGCTGATGTCTTCATACAGGCCGAAGCGTTGCGGCATATATCCAATACTGTTGGCGCTTTCGCTCACAAGTTTGTCCGGGGCCTTGCCAAAAACCAGCGCCTCGCCACTCGTTGGGCGCATGAGCCCGGCCAGGATGCGCATAAGGGTGGTTTTGCCCGCCGCGTCCGGCCCCACAAGCCCGGTTATGCGCCCGGCGGGCACAGTGGCCGAAACGCCGCTCAGCGCAGTTACGAGGTGGGCGCCCTTACCGAAAGTCATACCCAGATCACGCAGTTGCACGGCCGCTTCACCCGCAGAGGATGGGGTCTGAACCGCTGTCGCCACGCTCATGACCCGGCGGCCTCGTCAACAACAATGGTGACAGGCATGCCCTGACGCATGAGGTTTTCAGGGTCAGCTACCTGCACCCGCAGGCGGTACACCAGCGCGGTGCGCACCTCGCGGGTTTCCACGGTTTTGGGCGTGAACTCCGCCGTGGGAGAAATGAACCCCACCTTGCCGGGAAAACTTTTGCCCGGAGCCGCATCCACCATGACGCGCACAGCCATGCCCGGCTTGATGCGCCCAAGGTTTGGCTCGTCCACATAGGCACGCAGCCAGACCGGATCGGTGAGGGTCAGCGTGTACACGGTCTGCCCCTCCTGCACAATGGCCCCGGCCTCGCGGGCACGGGTGAGCACAATGCCCTTTTGCGGAGCGGCAAGCACACTGTCGTGCAGTTGTATTTCCACCCGCTTCAGGGCGGCTTCCGCGCCAGCCACGGCGGCGCGCTGCGCCAGCACGTCTTCTTCCCGATAACCGGAAAGCAGCATATCCAGCTGATCCTGGGCAGAACGGAGCTTTGCCGCCGTTTCGCGCGACTGGGCGCGGGCATTGTCCAGCTCTTTCTGGGAAACGGCGTTGGAAGAACGCATGGCTGCGACGCGGCGCAGATTGATGGCGGCATTTTCAGACAGGGCCGTGGCCGCGTTTACCGCAGCCCTGGCCTGGGCAATTTCTTCAACCCGATAACCGCGCTCAAGGCGGGCCAGAGAAGCCTTTTCACCTTCAAGGCGGGCAGCGGCCTCGTCACGCTGCTGGGTCAGCAGGTCAGCGTCCAGTCTGGCCAGGGCCTGCCCTTCGGCCACGCTGTCGCCCTCATCCACCAGCACGGCGGCTATACGCCCGCCAACGCGAAAGGCCAGGTCCACCTGGCGGATATCAACATTGCCATACAGCGTGAGGTTGCCTGTGTGTCGGCCGTCCAGCCAGCGCCATAAAAAAAAGGCTGCCAGCACCAGAACCGCCACGGCAGCCACACTTACAACCCTGCGAGAAGTTTGCATGAGTCTCCCGATATTTCAAGACGCCTTTAGAGAGCGTCTGCGGTAGTTGGCGGGCAGCCTCCGGACTTGAAACGCCACTGTCTGCCCGTCTCTTCAGAGCATTTTAGCTTTGAAAAAGTGAAATGCTCTAACGCTGCACGAAAGTGCAGCGCGCCACAACGTGGCGTGGATTCAGCCGAAAAATGCGATTTTCGGCTGAATGAACACTTTGAAATGTGAAGCATTTCAAAGTTAGTCTGCTCTATGACCGGCCGCCATATACCACGTAAAGCGACCTGTACAAAACATACCCAGTGCCGCGCGCCTTGTCCACAGCCATGCGCGTAAACGACGGCATAAGGCCACGACATTCTGGAGCAATGGCACGTTGAAATGCCTTGTGGGGGAGGGACCCTTTTGCAAAAGGGTCGCCTCCCCCACACCCCCACCCCCTAAAATTCTTATCGTATTTCATTATATTGCAATGCATTTTCTGATATGAGAGAGGGGGGCGAGAGACGGCGTCTTCCGCGCATCACACACCTCAGGAGTTATCTGCTTTATAAAGGCACTGACAGAATCGCAGGTCCGCGGGCAAATGGCAGATGGCGTTCCGCGCAATAACGCACCGCCCCCGGCATTGCTGCCGGGGGCGGAATTGGGGCGTGGTACAGAACCTGTGAAGCTGAAGGGCTGGCAGAGGGCGCTTGGCCCTCAGTTATCATATTTCAGAAGGATCGATGCCGCAGGCGCGGGCAACACCCGCTCCATACGCCGGGTCGGCCTTGGCGCAGTTACGGATGTGCCGCAGCTTGATCATCATGGGCGCATCGCCCAACTGACGGGCAGTATTGCCGAAAAGGGCTTCCTGCTGTTCGGGCGTCATAAGGCGGAAGAGTTTGCCGGGCTGTTCGTAATAATCGGCGTCATCGCAGGGATACGACCAGTGATCGGCATCGCCGTTGATCTTGAGCGGCGGTTCGGCCGCGTTCGGCTGCTCCTGCCACGCGCCGTAACTGTTGGGTTCATAATTGGTGTGGCCGCCATAGTTGCCGTCTACCCGCATCTGGCCGTCGCGGTGGTAGCTGTGGAAGGGGCAGCGGGCCTTGTTGACCGGAATGAGATGATGGTTCACGCCCAGACGGTAGCGCTGCGCATCCCCGTAGGAGAAGAGCCGCCCCTGAAGCATCTTGTCCGGCGAAAAACCTATGCCGGGCACTATGTTGGCAGGGTTGAAGGCTGCCTGTTCCACTTCGGCGAAGTAGTTGTCGGGATTGCGGTTCAGTTCCATCACGCCCACTTCGTACATGGGCACATCCTTGTGGTACCAGACCTTGGTGAGGTCAAAGGGATGGTAGGGCAGCTTTTCGGCGTCAAGCTCGGGCATGACCTGCACAAAGAGCGTCCAGCGCGGGAAATCGCCTTTTTCGATATGCTCGAACAGGTCGCGCTGATGGCTGTCGCGGTCACGTCCGATAAGTTCCTGGGCTTCGGCGTCGGTAAGGTTTTTGATGCCCTGCTGGGTTTTGAAGTGGAACTTGACCCAGTAGCGCTCGTTCTTGGCATTGATAAAGCTCATGGTGTGGCTGCTGAAGCCGTGCATGTGCCGGTAAGAAGCGGGGATGCCGCGGTCGCTCATGACCACGGTGACCTGATGCAGGGCTTCGGGCAGGAGAGACCAGAAATCCCAGTTATCTTGGGCGCTGTGCATGTTGGTGTGCGGATTGCGCTTCACCACATGGTTGAGGTCGGGAAATTTGAGGGGATCACGCAGGAAAAAGACAGGAGTATTGTTGCCTACAAGGTCAAAGTTGCCTTCATCAGTATAGAATTTGACGGCAAAGCCGCGAATATCGCGTTCGGCGTCGGCCGCGCCGCGTTCGCCAGCCACGGTGGAGAAGCGAACAAAGAGATCAGTTTTTTTGCCTACCTGAGAAAAGAGCGAAGCTTTGGTAAAACGCGTTATGTCGTGAGTGACTGTAAACGTGCCGTAGGCTCCCGATCCTTTGGCGTGCATGCGCCTTTCCGGGATGACCTCGCGGTCGAAATGGGCCAGCTTTTCAAGAAACCATACATCCTGCAAAAGCATGGGACCACGCGGCCCGGCGGTGAGAACCCTGTTGTTGTCGGCCACCGGCGCACCGGCATTGTTGGTGAGTTTGTTTTGATCGTTCGGCATTGTGGTCTTCTCCTTGGTTTGTCTGTGCGGGCCAAGGGGCGCTACTGCCTGCCCTGCCCAGACGATGGCATGAAAAGGCCCTGATGTAAATAATAATTATTACTATTTACCAACAATCCTGAAATCCTCCTCAAACTCCCTGAACTTTATGGATAAACTATTGTTTTACCGGAGTCTTGCTGCGCAAGATGGGCTTGCCAAGATTCAAGCTCTCGCAGGCATGCACCACTTCCGCCGCTCTGCCTTCATTCCCTCTCAAAAGTACCAAGATAACCAGCAGCTTGCCCGACCGCTGCAAGCGCGTTCTCAGTCCGCGCCCCTCAAGGCGCTGGCGCAGGCTGTCAACGCTCTCTTCATCCTTAAAGGCTCCAACCTGAAACACGTAATCAAACATATTACCCACGGGCTGCAGGCTGTTCAGCACCACGGGGTGATTTTCCGGGACAGGCTGTGCCGCTTGCCCCGCCTGTGCGGCTGATGCGGATGCGCCTGCGGGCGTGTTTGCGGGCGCGCCTGCGGGCGTGTTTGCGGGCGCGCCAGCCTGCTGACGCTGCGCGGCCGCCTGCCCCGCCGGGGCCTGCCCGGCAGCCTGAGTGGCTGCGGCGGCAGGAGTGCGCGCCTGAGGCACGTCAGTCATGCCTGGCGGCAGGCTTTCGCCACGCAGCACGCGGGCGAAACGCAGCTCTTCGGCGGCAAGGATTTTTTGCTTGGGAGCGGCCTCTTCCGCCGGTTCCACGACAACACCCTTTTTCAGCGCGCCACCGGCTACACCGGCCTGCGCCGGATGCCCCCGCCAGTACGCTCTGCCGCTCATGACGCCGCCCACATAGGCGAGCGCTATGGCCGCCACAACGAGAAAACAGGCCGCCAGCAGTGAAGAAGGCCGCAGACACAGGCTTTTAGGTGAATCTTGCTGGTCTGACGGAGAGTTACGTGACGCTGGAGGCATGAGTTTTCCTTTTAGTCTGATGAATTCTTTATCTTTTTCATACGAGTCTTCAAACCTGCCGTAACATAACAGGCGCGGCTTCAAGCGTAAAGGGCGCCGGCAACGCGCTCGCGTCCCGACTTGCGGGCACGCCCTGCGCTCTGGTATATATTCCGTGTCTTACAAAGACATTGGGAGTACGCTCATGACCATCAGCAATAGCTCACGGTACAATCTGTCTCTGATTCTCGCCTGCCTCATGCTCTTTTTGTGGAAGGCCGCCCCCATGGCGGCAACGCCGCAAAACCTGTCCATCGTCAACGGGACAGGCGAAGATTTGCTCAATATTCACCTGCAAAGAGGCAAGGTCACGCAATTCATGCGTCTGGACATGCCCCCCGGCGGCAGCGAAGAAATTGAAAACCCCGGCGGCATGGTCGAGTTGCGCCTTGACACGGGGCTGGCCCTGTGGACGTTCAGCCGCGTTCCCCTGGGGCAGGCAAGAAGCCTGACCTTCGGCCCGCAGCCCGACACCCTGACCGTGGCCACGGGCAAGGGCGAGAGCCTCCAGTTCCGCGCCCGCATGCGCAGCCTGTTGCCGGATGAAAACAGCGGGCCGGTCTGCGCTCTGGACCAGTTCCGCCCCGGCATGCGCATGAAGGACGTGTGCGCCCTGCTGGACCAAAGCCCCCCGCACGACGACAATGACGCCGTGCTCACCAGCCTTGGTTTCGCGGGCATGGTGTGGGCGGCGCGCCTGCTGCCGGGCCAGGTCGAAAACGGCAAGCCCGGCATAGTCCGCACAAGCGGGCCCGACCGCCTTGAACATATGGAACTGCGCCGCAAGCTGGACGCCGCAACGCTGAACAAACTGCTGACAACCCTGTATGCTCAGGGCTACGCCCCGTGGCAGGCCGAACTGCCCGGCCTGGATATGGACTTTGTTGAAATGCCCAAGACAGATACGGCCAGACACAAGGAAATTCTGCAGCAAGTACTGGACTACTTTATGTCTGCCGGGCAGGGCGAAGCCACAGTCATGCTGGCCCCCGCGTCCATGCTGCCCAAGCTGGCCGACGCCGACAAGCCGCAAAGCGATGTGCAGCTGTTTACGCTGACCCTGCGCCACAGCTCAAAAAATCTTGTGGTGGATGTGGCCGCGTATCAGGCCAGCGAAGGCGGCCGCTGATCCGGCTCTTTTGCGGCAAGGGGCGGCCACGGCCGTGCCGCCGCGTTTTCGCCAAGCGTTTTTACGCGGTTATGCCACGGACGGCCAGTTTTTAGAGCAAGCGCGCATGGCTCCCCCTGGCGGCTACTCCCACTGTTGATTACCGCCAGCCGCTCGTCAGCCATCGGGCTTTCAATCGGTCACCAGGCATTTCAAAATAAAGATGCTCACCCAAAAACCCGGCCCGGATGACATCCGGGCCGGGTTTTTTATCTCAAGCTGACTGCCTGTGAGAGCATACATTTTAAGCGCTTACGGCGCCGCCCGCTCCGGCGCGTTACTGCGCCTGCGTCATTAAATGTAATCTCCCCCTTCAAACCAAAAAACATTTTGTACCATACCAAAATACAATAAGAGTTTTAGAGCATTTTAACTTTGAAAACCTGTAAATGCTCTAACGCTGCACGAAAGTGCAGCGCGCCACAACGTGGCGTGGATGCAGCCGAAAATGCGATTTTCGGCTGAATGAAGACTTTGAAATGTGAAGCATTTCAAAGTTAATCTGCTCTAGGGGGTGGGGGCGTGGGGGAGAGACCCTTTTGCAAAAGGGTCCCTCCCCCACAAAGCATTTCAAAGTGAGCCTGGCCTGCCCTAAACAGGCCGCCCTTCCTTTTTGGCCGCACGCTTGTCGCGAAGCCAGTCGTACCACTGCTGAAGCCCCTGTCCCTGGCGGCAGGAAACTTCAAAAATATCCAGGTCTTTGTTCAGCTTGGTGGCAAAGTTGCGGGCCCGCGTCATGTCAAAGTCCACATAGGGCAAAAGATCAACCTTGTTGAGCACAAGGGCGCGCGCCAGATTGAAAAGAAGGGGATACTTTTCGGGCTTGTCGTCGCCCTCGGCCACGCTCAGCAGGGCGACCTTGGCGTCTTCGCCGCAGTCGAACTCCACCGGGCACACGAGGTTGCCCACGTTTTCGATAAAAAGAATGTCCACGCCTGTCAGATCAAGGCTGTCCAGAGCGGTCAGAATCATGTTGCTGTCGAGGTGACAGCCGCCGTCCGTATTGATCTGCACAGCCTGAGCGCCTGTGGCGGCCACACGGCGGGCGTCGTTATCCGTTTGCAGGTCGCCTTCGACCACGGCCATGCGAAACTCTCCCGCCAGGTCGGTCAGCGTGCGTTCGAGCAGCGTCGTCTTGCCTGCCCCTGGCGAACTGATGAGATTCAGCGTCAGAATCCCACTGTCAGACAAACGCTTGCGCACATGGGCCGCCATTTTTTCATTGGCTTCCAGTACATTGCGAACCACGGGAATTTGCATGCCTGTCTCCTAAACAGACTCCTCGCGGAGTCCTTGGTCTGAAGTATGGAGCGATATGGGAACACCAGGGCAGAGTTGGCCAGCACGGGCAGACCGCACGCGCCTTCTCGGCGAGCGCCTGCTCACACTGCCGCCCGGGCAATTTCAACGTGAACGGGCTCTATCAAGAAAAAAACGAAAAAAAGTCCGACAGCAAAGCAGCGCCCGCAGCCGGAACAAAAACCCGCGTTGTGGCCTGCCGCCGTTGCTGGCCGCGAACTGGCTGGCGTTGACGAATGCCAATGGGCCAACCTGACCAGGCCAGATTGCCTATGAAATGCTTACATTTCAATTTGTCATTCTGCCGAAAAATGCGATTTGCGGCTGCATCCACGCCACATTGCGGCGCGCTGCACTCTCGTGCAGCGCTGGAACATGTACTTTTTTTCAAAGGTAAAATGCTCTAACTGGCCTCAAGACGGTTCAAGTACAGTTCCCTGCCCTGCTTGACCACATGGCCGAACTGCTCGCCGCACCCCGGGCAAGGCTGCACAAGGGCGTCCTGCCCCTCGCCGCCAAAATCCGCGCCGCAGAAGGGGCAGTGCAGTTGCAGGGGAAGTTCTTCAAGTTCAAGGCGCGCGCCTTCATGAGGCGTGCCCTGAATCATAGTCTCAAAACAGAACTGAAGCGACTCGGGCACAATACCAGCGAGGGCCCCGTACTTGACGTTCACGGCCTCAATACGTGTGCAACCCTGCCGGGAGATTTCCTCTTCCGACATCTTCAGCAGACTTTGTGCAATTGCCATTTCGTGCATACGGCCACAGTAACGCAAACCCCCGGCAAGGTAAAGGCTGGAAGGCATTCTTGCCATTCGGCGTAAATAATGTACATTTCTGCCATGCGTCGCTCAAAATTTTCAGGCGTGTACTCTTTTTCCACCGACTGGACGGGAAATAACCGCAAGAACCACTACTTCGTCTGGGAGCTTCCTGACGGAGCCTTTGCGGTGCAGGAACTCAACAAAGCGTTCCAGCCGTTAGCCGAACCAGAAAGAATCAGCGCCAGTTCATTTGCCAAAAACTTCAGGGCAGAGCCAGAAATTCTGGCAATGCCCGTCATGACCCCGGATCTTTCACATCTTGAAGCCAAAGAAAAGTCCGCTGGCGGTTCCGATTCCGCACAGCAGACCGGACAGGCGGGCGCGGCAGCCTCTGAGCCGTCTGGCGAAGCCAGCCCCCTCCCGAAAACTCCGGCCGCGACTGCCGCCCCTGGCGCCATCACGCCGGACGGCGCTTCTGGAGGCACCGCAGGCGGCGCGACTGACGGTGCATCAACTGCCCAGAAAGGCCGCGCGCAAGGCGGAACCAAGCCCGCCCCGCAGGCTGCGCCTCAATCACGCGATTCGCAACTTTTTGCCAACGAGTCTGAAAGCATTGCTGCCAGCGTGCGACAAAGCGCCACGCCATTTGCGGCTCCCGCTGGCGCGGCGGGCCAGGCTGGCGCTTCAGCCGCAACGCCTGGCGCGCAACGGCCTCAGCAGGCGCGCAAGCCTTCTCCAGAGTCGCTGCACCCCGTGGCCGCCGATGAGCCAGAAGGTCTGAAGCGTAAACCCGCCGCGTCGAAAAAAGAAACCGCCGCCGCTCCGGCGCGGACTCCCCAGTTGCGCCTGCAACCTGTGGAAAAAGACCTTTTGACGACTGCAACGGACACGCCAGTGCGTCTGCTCCAGCCGGGCGTAAGCCCGACGCCCATGAGCCGTCCTATGGATCTGGAGGCCATGCGCAAGGCCAAGATGACAGAGACGCGCCTGCGCGAAACCTTTCGTCAGACCTTGCTGCGCCTCCGGCGTCCGCGCGAACGCAAGGCCGCGCTGAGCGCCCTGGAACAGCTTGCGCAAACAACTGAAGACATCTGCACCGCGCACAAGCACATGTTCAGAGATTTCGGCGTCAGTCTGCGCCAGAATTCGCAACTCGCGCTGGCTCTTTTGTTCAGCCGCAGAGTGGTGGATCTGGCCCCGGACGATGACCATGCACACTTCAACCTGGCCCGCATTCTCTGTTTGCTGGGACAATTTGATGAAGCCGCAGCCCATGTACGAACAGCCATGAATATGGATGGCGAAGAACCTTTGTACTTTCGGATGCTGGTGCATATTCGCAAAGAGATGCTGCAAAAACGGGGACAATCCGCCTCCGGTGACAGCTGAACATATTCAGGACAACCTCGTTTCGGCAGGAGCCTTTTGGCATGAATAAAGTGATTTTAAGTCTTCTTCTGGCAGTCTGCGTGCTGGGCATGGCCCTCATTATGCTCAACGAAAAGATGCGCAAGCCGGAGCAGACCCCCAGTGCTCAGGCGAACATGAGTCAGCAGGCCGCAGATCCCGGCGTCGACCGTCAGACAGGGCCGGAGGCGGCATTGCCGTCGCTCGGCGATGTCGCGCAGCCCCCCAGAACCAGCGGAGGCGCACAACCATATCTTCCGCCCCTGCCAGTAGAGTCCGGGCATGCTTCGGCCCCGGTCGACACCGCGCCCCACCTGGGCGACAAAGGTCCGCGCACGGCTGAAGCCGTTCCCGTGCACCCGCCGCTGCCTGAGCCGGTGAAGCACAAACCCGATCTTTCCGCCGCGCCTGAAAAGGCACCCGACGCCGCCAAGCCCGAAACGGCCAGCACCGTAGCTCCTGCTGCGCCCGGCGCATCCACCGCTCCGGAAAAAGCCAAAACGCCGGAAAAAGCCGCCCCTGCGGAGAAACCCGCTTCCGGCAATACGGAAAAGGCCGCAAAGGCCGCGCCTCAAAAACTGGAAATCACACGTTTTGTGGTTTTTGCCCGCGACAAGGGAGCAACCATCCGCCTCGTGGGTACGGCGCCCCTCAACTACAAGAACATGACCCTCAACAGTCCTGAAAGGCTTGTGCTTGATCTGGACGGCAAGTGGCAGGTCAAAGCGCCGGGCGTGCCCAAAAACCCCGTGGTTACCAATGTGCGGCTGGGTAAAATGGACGGCAAGACCAGAGTTGTCATTGACCTTTCCGGCAAGCCGGCCAACGTCCGTTATGTCCTGTCCAAGGACAAACTCTCGCTGGATATCCGGGTGGACCAGTAATCCGCGTGGCCGTGGCGCCACTGGGCATCTGGAATTTTTTACTGACAAGGCCCCGACGGATGTCGGGGCCTTGCTGTTGCTGCAACCACCTTATACGCGCGGGACGCTTTTGCCCTTGATGCGCATCCTGCCACTGGAATGTATGGAAATCTTCCGCGCTACAGAAGCACCTGTGGCTGCCGCGTACTCCTCCTTTCATTTCATGATTTGCTGCTCTGCTCTCGCCTGTACAGCCGGGAACCGCACGTATGCAATACGCAATGACAATACGCAAATTCAGCCGCTGCGTAGCGAATATCGCAATATTGGTACAGTGTGAGACAGAGCCATATGCATTTAACCATTTGGCACGTCTCTGCCCTGCAACAGCAAAAAATATTTTTCGGATTGCTCACAAACACACGACAAATTCATTCCTGTAAACAGATGAAATTCAGAGATAATTTTTTCCAACAACCCCTTACATGCGAATATATTTAATAATACAATATAACCATGTTAAATATATACATAAAACAATATATACAGTTTGCAATAAATTTCATTGCAAATAAAAAAAATATACATTTTCTACAGATATAACAATACATGACAACTACAATATAGTTATACGCAAAACCCGTTCAGACGCGCAACAACCATCCAGAACTGCGTAAAAAAACACATTTCATCATTCTATATACAGTAGCAACAGTCCTTATGGATATTTTTTCATGACTGGTTTATGGTGGCGGACTTTTTGTCTCAGGTTCTGCCTGCGCAGCACTGCTCAGAGTCCATCCACCCTGATTCCTCCTCAAGGAGAGTGTTCATGACCGGAGCGTCTTTTGAAGCGCTGAATCCTCGCCAGATGTACGGCAAGGTTGTGGAAACCATGATAATCAAGGCTACAAGGCCACCCCGCCAGGCATTTTTGCTGTCCGTGATGGCGGGTCTGTTTATAGGGCTGGGCTTTGTTTACTGCGCTGTGGCGAATGTGACAGGGGCAGGCAAGATCGTAGGCGGGCTTGTGTTCAGCCTTGGCCTCATGCTTGTCGTGGTGCTGGGCGGCGACCTGTTCACCTCGACCACCATGACGCTTGTGCCCCGCGCAAGCAGCAAGATCAGCTGGAGGCAGATGCTCGCAAACTGGGGCATTGTTTATGCCGGAAATTTCGTCGGCGCCATCGCGCTGGTGGCCCTCATCCTTCTTAGCGGGCACCCCTGGAATGACGGCGGCGGCATTGCCCTTTATTATATCAAGACAACTGAATACAAACTGACCCACACCTTTATTGAAGCCCTGTTTTTGGGCGTCATGTGCAACCTTATGGTCTGCCTTGGCGTGTGGATGGGGTATTCCGGCCGCTCGCTTTTCGACAAGATGGCAGCCTGCCTTTTTCCTGTGGGCCTGTTCATTGCCTGCGGATTCGAACACAGCATCGCCAACATGTTCATGATTCCCATCGGCATACTGTGCAGCGGCATGATGCCTCCCGAAGTGGCGGCCAAGCTGACTGACCCAGTCCACACCCTCTCGCTGCTCACCTGGGAAAACTTTGTACTGAAAAACCTCATCCCGGTAACACTGGGCAACATCCTTGGCGGCGGCGTGCTCGTGGGCCTGTTCCACTGGCTTGTGTTCGCGGGTGAAAACACCAGGGAATCCCGCGTGACAAGCAATTCCCACGAAAGCCTGGAAGAGCCGCATGCCGGATAGTGTATGGTTGTCATAAGGGGAGCGGCCAACCGCAGGGACGGCCATTCTTTGCCATACCGGGCACGTTAGCGTCATTTTTTGTCTGGCGTTCATGTATGGACAAGATTTAAAGGGTGGGAGGGGGTGTACGCGGTGACGCTTGAAAGCGCCCCTCCCACTCATAGAAGGATTTTGCGCACGCTGGCTGATGCCGTGATCGGGCCAAGGGCTTTTTTCAGGCTGCAACAGTAAGGATACCTGGTTGCGATATCAGCATGGACCGTGTATGTTGCCAAAAGCTTTACGGCGCTCCACGCAACCGCTTGTCAGCGCGTAAAGCTGCGCGCTGTCTTCCGCACTGTGCGCCGCTGCCTTGCCTCACCCGCCGGGTGGTCCTCCAAAACAGTTCAGGCAAGCTCTGCGGGCACCGGCGCAGGCTGTGCCTTTGCGGCAAGCCTGCCCGGATGGTCATCAGGGCGCTTTCACAACAAAATACCCCAACCAGCGGTATACACGCATCAATCTTCTTCACGGCACAGGAACGCTTGCATATTTTTCAAAAAAACGTACTCTCCAACAAGCAGACTAGTATGCCTGCCGCAAAAGCGCGCCACACGGTGCTGCTGCGGAAAATTCCTCCTGGGATTCCGGCATGCTGCTGAAATTTTTCGCGGTGGTGAACCCGCCCCCGCAGCCAAAGGATTTTCATGACCAAAGACCAAGAAACACCAGTGACAGAGACCCAAAATTCAGGCGAACCGAGCCCGAAGCCTTCCAAACCCAAGACCCGCGCCTCTGCCCGCGGAAAGACGGCCACTGTCTCTGAAACAGCGGCTAAAAAGGCAGAAAAAACAGCGCCTCCTTCCCCCGCTTCCAAGACTTCTCCCAAGGCTTCCTCTTCGTCCGCCAGCGCGGATTCCGCAACAAAATCCGCCAGGCCCAAGACCGCCAGAAACACGACGGGCAAATCCGCCTCCGACAAAAAGAGCTCCGGCACGGCAGATGCCGTCAAGGCTGGCAAGTCAGACAACGCGCCTGCGGCATCTGGCACTGCGTCTGCGGTAAAGGCCGCATCTGAAAAAACCGCCCGGCCTGCCGCGCCCGCGGCGCGGACGCCTGCGGAAAAAGAAAAACGCGTGGAAAAAGCGCCAGCCGCCAGTGCTGCCGCCGCCCCCTCCACTGCCCGCGGTGACAAAAAGCCCGCCGCAAAACCCAGAACTGCCAGAAGCAGGCAGGCAACCTCCAATACTGGCAAGGACGGCGTGACCGCCGCCAAAGCAGAGGGCAAAACCGCTACGATGGCAGCCACTGCTGAGGACGTGTCTGCCAACGAAAAAAGCTCTGTTAAAAGCAGGGCGGTAAAAACCGGAACAGCCAAAGCTACGGCCCGGGCTCATGCTGGCAAAAGCACGACCGCCAAGCCGGATGCCGCCACAAGCGCCGCAGGAAAGCCTGCTGACGCTGCACCAGAGAAGGCTGCGGCACCCGATGCCGGAACTGACGCCAAAACTGGCGCAAAACCGGCTTCCACGGCCGGATCCCGTCCTTCCGGCAGAGCGCGCGCAGCCGCGCCCCGCAAAAAAACGTCGGTCCAGAGGCCTGCCGAAAAGGCCGCCGCGCAGCCTGAAAAGAAAAATCTTCCGTCCTCCGCCGATGCCGCCCAGGCCAAACCTGCCCCGGCCAAAACCGAAGCCGGCCAGCCCCAGGCACAAACCGCGCAGGCGGCCAAACCCGCTGCCGAGGTCAAGGACGCCACCGTTTCCGTCACTGCGGCGATCGCATCCACTGAAGTGCTGGCACTGGCTTCCGGTGAAAAGCTGGCCATCGCCAGCCGCGAATCTCTTGCCATTACTGCTTCTGAAACCTTGGCGCTGGAGGCGGCAACCGACACCCAGGATGCCGAAGGACGCGCTGAAGGCTCCGGCGATGCGCCGCGCCGCAAAAACAGGCGTGGACGACGCGGGGGGCGTGGTCGCAACCGCAAAAAAGAGCAGAATGGCGATAATGGCGAGATGCAGACGAGCAATGGGGTCGCTGCCGACGAGGTAAAGAATGGCGCGCCGCAGAACGGCCAGAGCCAACCCGTTGCCGAGGCGGATCAGCCCGGCGCCGCCGCGCCTGCCGCCAGCCCGAGCAAGGAGACCCCCGAACCGGCCAAGGCTGCCAGCAACCAGAAATCTGCTCCGGCAACGCCGACGTCCAAAGGAAAGGCAAAAGCCGAAGCGAGCTCCGGCAGACGCCGCATGTTCATCAGCGTTCTGCCAGGCGAGCAGGTTGAGGTGGCCCTGACCGAAGACGGCCAGTTGCTTGAGTATTACCTGGACATGCTGCATCAGCGCAAAATCAAGGGCAATATCTACAAGGGCGTCATCCACAACATCGACACCAATCTTCAGGCCGCTTTCGTGAGCTACGGCGCAGGCAAAAACGGCTTCCTGCAGATTGACGAAATTCACCCCGAGTACTGGCTGACCCATCATGAACCGGTCAAGGGCAAAAAATTTCCGCCAATCCAGAAAGTGCTCAAGGCCGGACAGGAAGTGCTTGTTCAGGTCGTGAAGGAACCTACGGGCAGCAAGGGCGCGTTTTTGACCACGTGGCTCTCCCTGGCCGGACGTTTTCTTGTGCTCACTCCCGGACAGGAGCAGATCGGCGTTTCGCGCAAGGTGGACGACGATGAGGAACGGAGCCGCCTGCGCGAAATGATGAACGGCATTGACCCCGGTCAGGGGCTGGGCGTCATCGTGCGAACGGTCAGTGCGGGAACCACCAAGACGACCCTCAAGACAGACCTGCAATACCTGAAACGCGTCTGGCGCGACATCCGCAAAAAAGCCACCGAGGTCACGGCCCCTGCCCTTATCTATCAGGAGCCCGGCCTGTCGGAACGCGCTGTGCGTGACTATCTGACGGAAGACGTGGGCGAAATATGGGTGGACAACGAGGATGTGGCCCAGAGCATCCGCGAAACCGTCAACCTGCTCTTCCCCCGCAAGAGTGATCTTGTGCGCCTGCACAATGATGTGCGCACCTCCATGTGGGAACGGTTCAACCTGCGCCGCCAGCTTGACCAGATTTATACCCGTGAAGTGCTGCTGCCCTCGGGCGGACGGCTGGTCTTTGACCAGACCGAAGCCCTCATGGCCATTGATATCAACTCTGGCAAAATATCCGGCAAGGGCAACTTTGAGGCCATGGCCCATAAAACCAATATGGAAGCCGCCGAGGCCATTGCCCGCCACCTCAAGCTGCGCGACATCGGCGGACAGGTGGTTATCGACTTCATTGAAATGCGCGACAAAAAGCACGTCATTGAAGTGGAAAAAACCCTGCGCACCATCATGAAAAATGACCGGGCGCGCCACGATGTGGGCCGCATGAGTTCCTTTGGCCTTCTTGAACTCGTGCGTCAGCGCACCGGTTCATCAGCCCTGGCCATCACTATGGAACCCTGTCCCGCCTGCGGGGGCACGGGTCAGCGCCGCAACATCGAGTGGCAGGCCCTCCAGGCCCTTCGGGAAATGCACCGCATGCTGCGCGCTGAAAACAAAGAAAAATGCGTCTATAGCGCCTCGCCCGAACTGGCTCTGTATCTGCTCAACCACAAGCGCGACAGTCTGCGTGAAATGGAACAAAGCTACAGCAAATGTCTGGAAATATCCGTTCGTCCATAAAGGGCGGACAAGGCTCGGCCTCCGGGAAGTCCGGCTTCCCGGAGGCCGCCGCAGCCATATCCGCAACGCCAGTGGCTGCCGACTCCTCCGGCCCGCAATCTTCCCCCGCCGCTGCGTCCAATGGGCGCAGCCTGCTGTTGCACGTCTGTTGCGGCCCTTGCGCCGTCATGCCGATCACGCGGCTGCTGGATGAGGGGTTTGCCGTTACAGCCTGGTATATGAACCCCAACATACACCCGCTCTCCGAGTATCTGCGCAGAAGGGACGCTGCGGGCGAATGCGCCGAACGGCTGGGCATTCCCATTCTTTATGATGACGCCGGCTGGAACATCACCGCATGGTTGCGTGCCGTCGCGGACCGCGATGTCGCACCCCAACGCTGCGCATACTGCTGTTCAAGTCGCATTGAGGCAGCCTTTGCCGCCGCCAGACAGCTTGACTTCGCCTTTGTGAGCAGCAGCCTTCTGTATTCACGCTATCAACCCCACGATGTCATCAGACAGACTGGAGAACGCCTGTCCAGCTCAGACGGCGCGGGCCCCTGCTTCGTATACAGGGATTTTCGTGAAGACTGGCAGGAAGGCATCGACAGATCAAAGACGATGGAGCTGTACCGCCAGCCATATTGTGGCTGTATTTATAGCGAAGCCGAGCGCTATGAAAAAAAACTGACGCGCCTGATTTCAGCCTGATCAAAATTTTTTGCATTTTTTGCTTGACCTTACCCCGTATTTTCCGTAAACACTTCCTTGCCTGAACGATCCCCGATAGCTCAATCGGCAGAGCGGGTGACTGTTAATCACTAGGTTGGCGGTTCAAGTCCGTCTCGGGGAGCCAGAAGAAAACAAGGGCTTACGTACACCGTAAGCCCTTTTTTCATGCCTTTTTTGCACCAAATTACACCAAATCTGCACCATGTGAGCTTTCTGGCCCATTTTCACCCAATGAAGGTACGTCTTTTTTGCTGCAGCTACCAGTCTGCTACCTTTTCTCCCCTTTTTCTTCTTCCCCCCAGGGGGCCGCATAATGCTGCCCTCAGACGGTGAATGACTTCGCATGCCTGACGGGCGTAAATACCCTGTATTCTGAACTTCTGCTCGCGCATAAGGTGGCGTGCACCAAGGATTACAGGCTCAGGCCGCACGGTCCGCATGATTGGCTACGGCGCGAACGAACGCTCCGGCTCCGCAAACCGCCGATGCGGGCGTGGCAATGGGCGGCATGGGCAGCGACATTACGCTGAATGCGGCGAATATGGGCCTGCGGGGTGAGGCGGTATTGCGCCCCCCTGTCTCTCGTGGTCTTTGCTTCAACGTACAATCAAGCCCGGATTGAATCCTGTGGAATATGCGCCAGAATTTTGTTACGTTCCTCCCAAAAGGGAGGTTTGCTTATGTGCTCGCTCTCATCCCGCAGTGCGGGAATCGTGGATATTCAATGTTTCGAGGAGCCTCTGTCTGCGGATCATGAAGAGATGGCCCGGCTCCTGGATGAGAGGGAGTCAGAAATCGCGGCCATGAGGAAAAAGCTGGTTAAGTACGAGGCCATCTTTCAGGGCTTGTCGGACGGAGTGCTGCTCCTCGATGAGAAGCTGTCCGAATGCAACCGGGAGGCCTGCCAAATCTGGCGTTGCGATCAGGAGCACATCATTGGTTTCTTCCCCAGCGACTTCGCCCCCCCCGTACAGCCAGGCGGTGAAAATTCATACGAGATGGCCTGCAGGAAAATAAACGAGGCATATAGAGGCAACATACAGAAGTTCGAGTGGAAGGACCTTCGCCGCGATGGAATCCTCATCGATACGCAGGTCATCCTGAACCGTATCGAGGTGGACGGAAAAGGTTATGTACTGGCCACCTTCAAAGACATCACGGATATCAAGGAAAAGGAGAAAGAACGGCAGGCCTTGCTGCATATGATGGAGAAAATCATTGAAGACAGGACACGGACCCTGCAGGAGTACAACGACTCTCTTAACGAAGAAATCGCACGCCGCAAAAAAACGGAGTACAATCTCGAACATGCCTATCTTGAACTGGAGCAAATATTCGACACTTCCGGCGACGGCATCCTCGTTCTCGATTCGGATCGCAACATCGTTCGCGCCAACCACGCCTTTCTTAAGCTGGTGGAAAGCCCCATTGAAGGCGTGATAGGCAGAAAATGCTTCGATATTTTTCCTTGCCACCACAAATGCAGGGATCACTGCATCATCCAGGAACTTGTGGTCGGCCAGTCCAAGACGGATTTTGAAAAGGAGTTCGTGTCCGAGTCGGGCGAGCGCAAGTCCTGCATGGTCAAGGCCGCGGCCCTTCGCAACGCCGCCGGAGAAGTGCTCGGCATTGTCAAAAACTACAGAAATTTGACCCAATATAAACGCTGGGTCGAAATGCTGCAAGAATCTGAGGAATTTCACCGTATTACCCTGGAAAGCATCTGGGACGTCATCTTTCTTGCCACTGACGAAGGCAAGGTGGTTTTCGTAAGTTGCAACGTGAGGAGCATTTTTGGCTACGGTGCGGACGAGATTTCCGCCTTCAAAACCATCTTCGACCTTGTCGGCTACCAGTTCTACTCGCCTGGTGAATTGCGGATGGCCCGTGAGATCAGCAACCTGGAAGTCGAGATCACAGACAAGCACGGCAACAGACGCGTGCTTCTGGCCAACGTCAAGCGCGTGTGCCTGCGTTCGAGCACAACGCTCATTGCCTTTCGTGACATCAGCGAGCACAAGAACGCCGAGGACAGGGCCAAGATCGAGTACGAGCAACTCGTGCAGGCCGGCAAAATGGTGTCGCTGGGGATTCTGGTCTCGGGCGTGGCCCACGAGGTCAACAACCCCAACAACTCCATCATCCTGAACATCCCGCTCCTGCAGCACATGTGGAACGACGCGCTCCCCATTCTTGACTCATACATGGAGGAGAATGGCGACTTCATGCTCGGCAATCTGCGCTACTCCTACGCCCGTGAGCGCGTCCCCGAGCTTTTCTCCGGCATTATAGCCTCGTCCAAACGCATCAAGCACATCGTGAGCGATCTCAAGGAGTACGCCCGCCAAGGGTCCATGGTCATGAACGAGGTCATCGACATCAACGGCGTCCTTAAGGCGGCCGTGCTGCTCCTCGGCAACCAGTTGCATAAGGCCACAAACAGACTGACGATCGTTCACGGTTTCGGCATCCCGCACCTTCAGGGAAATTTTCAGAAGATCGAGCAGATCGTCATCAATATTCTTCAGAATGCCTGCGAGGCCCTGCCCGACAAATCAAAAGCAATCAGCGTCCGCACCGGTTTCGATCAGGAAGGCGGGCAAATCTGGCTGGAAGTGAACGACGAGGGGCAAGGCATCAGCAGTGAAGATTTGCCTCACGTGACTGATCCCTTCTACACCACAAAACGCGCTTGCGGAGGGACGGGGCTGGGGCTTTCCATTTCAAATAGAATTATGCAGGAGCACGGCGGCGAAATGACAATCCAGTCCCGCCTGGGCAAAGGAACGCAGGTTCGACTGGCCTTCCCCATCCGCCGTCAAGGAGAGGTGCGAAAATGCAATCCCTTCCTGTCCTGATTGTCGATGACGAGACAGACATCCTGACCAGTTTTGATATGTGCCTGCGCTCCAATGGCATTGACAATGTCATCTGTTGCGAAAACCCGGCCAGGGCTCTGGGCATCATTGACAGCCAGCCTCTGGGGGCCATGATCCTTGATCTGAGCATGCCGGGCGTCAGCGGTGAGGAGGTCTTGGCCCATGTGCGGGAGACGCGGCCCGAGTTGCCCGTCATCGTGGCCACAGGCGTGGAGTCCATCGAATCGGCTGTGGCCTGCATGAAGCTCGGCGCCCAGGATTATCTGGCCAAACCAGTGGAAAAGGAACGTCTGACGGCGTCGGTGCGCACGGCTCTGGAAGTGAGCCGCCTGCGCCGCGAGAACACGTCCTTGCGCCAGTGCCTTGTGCTGGACCGTCTGTCCAAACCTGAGGCCTTCGCCCACTTCACCACGGTCAGCCCCAAGATGCGCCAGATATTCCAGTACCTCGAGGCCATCTGCGCCTCCGCCGAACCCATCCTCATAATGGGCGAGACAGGCACGGGCAAGGAACTGACCGCTCGGGCCGTACACAAGCTGACCTGCCCTCAGAAGCCTTTTGTGGCCGTCAACGTGGCGGGTCTTGACGACATGGTCTTCAGCGACACGCTTTTCGGCCACCGCAAGGGAGCCTTCACCGGCGCGGTCACGGCTCGCAAGGGCCTGGTTGAGCAGGCCGCCGGCGGCGTCCTGTTTCTCGACGAGATCGGCGAGTTGAAAGAATCCTCCCAGGTCAAACTGCTGCGCCTCATGCAGGAACGCGAATACCTGCCCTTGGGCGCCGACGTTCCCCATCCGTCCGAGGCGCGGGTGGTGGTGGCCACCAACCGCGATCTGGAAGCCATGACCCGCGAGAAGAGCTTTCGCAAGGATCTTTACTACCGCCTGTGCACGCACATGGTTCGCATTCCGCCTTTGCGCGAACGCACCGAAGACATCCCGGTCCTGCTTGAACTGTTTTTGAGGCAGGGGGCGGAAAGCTTCGGCAAGGAGGCTCCCAAACCAAGCCACTACCTTGTGGACAGGCTGAGTGATTACCCATTTCCCGGCAATGTCCGCGAACTGCGCTCCTTCGCCTTCGACGCCATAGGGCGCTGGGACGGCGGAGACTTCTCCTGCGGGCCGGACAACGACACCATGGCCGCCTGCGGCACGGAAGAGGGGCTTGGCTTTCCCGCCACCCTGCCGACCATCGAGAAGGCGGTGCAAAGCCTGGTGCGCGAGGCCATGAGCCGCTCGGGCGGCGTGCAAACAGTGGCTGCAAGGTGGCTGGGCATATCGCAGCCAGCCCTTAGCAAACGCCTGAAAAAAAGCGGATTATAACCTTTTGCATGGCTTGTTAAGAAACGAATAATCGCAACACATTGATGTAACAAGCTGCAATTATTTTGTAGCTGGAACAAAGCCCCCTGGGCATGAAGCAGAGGCCATAACAAACGTTATGGCCTCTGTTTTTATTTTGTTGTCATGTCATTTAATTTCATTATGTTACAATGCGTTGCAGCTTGGCATATTTCTTCCAACAGGAGGAAACAACGTTCGGCATCGGCATCCCGGCCGTGTTCGAATACACCAAGGAGTGCAGCTATGGTTGAAAACTACGTTTTTCCGGCGACCGTCTCCGCAGCGGTCACGGCTCTCAGTACCAACAGGGGGCGGGCCCGCATCATCGCCGGAGGTACTGACCTGCTTCTGGAGCACCAGGACAGCAAGAACCTCTGCGATGTGCTGGTAGACCTGACCACGATTGCCGAACTCAAGAACATTACCGAAGAAAACGGGTTCATCCGTATCGGCGCCAGCGTCACCCACGCCCAGGCTGCCAAGTCTGAACACATCCTGAAACACGCTCCGGCTCTGGCCCAGGCCTGCAGCAAGATTGGTTCGCTGCAGATCCGCAACACGGCCACCATCGTCGGCAACATCGTCACGGGCAACCCCGCCGCCGACGCCGCCGTGGCTCTGGCCTGCCTCGACACCACGGTCGAAGTGACCAACCTCGACGGCATGCAGACCATGCCCCTGGCAGACACGTACGCCGGGGTGTGCCTCTCCTGCATCGACAGTTGCTGTCAGGTCGTGACCCACGTCCACTTCCCTGTGAAGCAGAAGAATCAGGGCTCGGCCTACCTGCGCATGGAACAGCGCAAGGCCCTGTCTCTACCCATGCTCGCCGTCTCCGCCATGGTCGCCCTTGATGGCGACACGTTCGACTGGGTCCGGCTGGTCATCGCCCCTGTGGGCGCGGGGCCGCAGCGCGCTCTGGACGCCGAGGAATTCTTGAAGGGTTCGCTCGTGAACGCGGAGAACATGGCCAAAGCTGGTCAATTGGCGCGCAACCATGCCGTATTCCGCAGTAGCGCCATCCGCGGTTCCAAAGAATACCGGATGGGGGTCCTGCCCGTTTTCGTCGAACGGGTACTTCAAGCAGCAGTCGAGGATGCCCGCGGGGCGTAACGGAGAAAACCATGCCAAACCAGATCATTTCATTTCGACTTAACATGGAAATCATCGAGGTCGCCGTCTCTCCCTCAGAGACGCTCCTTGATGTGCTGCGCGAAAAATTGCACCTCACGGGCACCAAACGCGGCTGCGGCAAAGGCGAATGCGGCGCATGCACCGTCATCTTTAATGGCAAGGCCGTAAACGCCTGTCTCGTCCCGGCCATGCGCGCCAAGGGCGCTGACATTCAGACCATCGAAGGCGTGGGCGGGCTCGATGGCCTGCATCCGCTGCAACAAAGCTTCATCGACAAGGGTGCCGTGCAGTGCGGTTTCTGCACGCCGGGCATGATCATGTCCGGCAAGGCCCTTTTGGACAAAAACAAGTCTCCTTCAAAGGACCAGATCCGGGAAGCCGTGGGCGGAAACATCTGTCGCTGCACCGGCTACATTAAAATCGAAGAAGCCGTGGAGGACGCCGCATTCAAACTCCGGACGGCTGCCGTCAAGGGAGGTGACCAATGAGTCCTTTCGAATACGTAGGAAAAAGCATCAACAGACGCGACGGCGTGGACAAGACCACGGGCCGGGGCCTCTTCACCTCGGACGTCTTCCTGCCGGGGATGCTCCACGCCAAGGTCCTGCGCAGCCCGCACCCCCACGCCCGCATCGTCAATATCGACACCTCCGAAGCCGAAAAGCTGCCGGGCGTCAAGGCGGTCATGACCCACAAGAACGGACCCAGGAACCTGTTCAACGCCGCCGCCCCCATGTTCCTGACCATCCCGAAGCTGGAACGGGTGCTTGACCAGTACCTCTTTGACGAAGTGGTCCGGCATGTGGGCGACGAGGTGGCCGCCGTGGCCGCTACCAGTGAAAATGTTGCCGAACAGGCCCTGTCCCTGATCAAGGTAGAGTATGAACTTCTGCCCGCCGTCTTCGACGCCTTTGAGGCCATGAAGCCCGAAGCGCCCGAACTGCACGCGGGAAAGGGCTGCACGCCCGAAGGAAAGAACATCCCGGCTGAAATCGTGAAGATCCCCTTTAACGATGTGGAGAAGGGCCTTGCCGAGTCGGACGTCGTCATCGAAGAATCCTTTGAACTGCCCGTGCAGAAGCAGGTTCAGATGGAGACCCAGGCAGCCGTGGCCCAGGTCGACGGCAACGGCGACGTGACCGTCTGGTCCACCACCCAGACCCCGCACCCGTCCCGAGCTATTCTGTCCTGTATCTTCGACATCCCCATGAGCAAGATCCGCGTTCTGGCTCCCCCCTATGTGGGCGGCGGCTTCGGCGTGCGCATCGGCTTGAGCGGCAAGGCGGAACCCATCGCTATGGGACTGGCCCTGATGACCAGGCAGCCCGTCAAGCTGGTCTACACGCGCAAGGAAGACTTCATCGCCTCCGACACCCGGCACGCCGGGCACGTCACTGTAAAACTCGGGGCCAAGAAGGACGGGACCTTCCAGGCCCTGGACATGAAGGGAATCTTCAACACGGGCGCCTTCTGTACGTTCGGGGCGGAAATGCCCGCCGTCTGCGGGGGCACGAGCCTGGCCATCTACCGCATCCCGCACCAGCGCTATTTCGGACACAGTGTTTACACCAACCGCACCAGTGCCGGCGCCATGCGCGGCTTCGGCAATCCCCAGGGCAACCTGGCCCTGGAGCAGGTGGTGGACATGATGGCCGAGAAGCTGGGAATGGACCCGATGGAACTGCGACTGAAAAATATCATGCGGGTCGGCGATCCGTGGTGCCTGCCCTTCCCCTGCAGCAGCACGGCCCTGGCCGAGTGCATACGCCAGGGTGCCGAGAGCATCGGCTGGAGCCGCCGCGGCACGTTGAATGCTCCGGGCTCCGCCAAGGTGCGCGGTCTGGGCATGGCCGTGGGCACCCATGTGAGCAACGCCTGGCCCTTCTGTGTGGACTACGACAACGCCTACGTGACCGTTCAGATCGACGGGTCCGTCATCGTGGCCTCGGGCGTGCCGGACATCGGCACGGGCACCAGCACGAGTCTGGTGCAGATCGCGGCCGAGGCCCTGGGCATGAATATGGACAACGTCGGCCTGACTTACGGCGACACACTGAGCACGCCCTTTGACATCGGCAGCCACGCCAGCCGCACCTGCTACGCGGCGGGCACGGCCATCAAGGCCGCCGCGGCCGACGCCCGTCGGCAGATTCTGGAGTACGCGGCCGGGTACTTCAACATCGCACCCGAACGCCTGGAGATCAAAAACAGCATTGTCGCTCCCATAGCTGAAAGCCTGGACGAGTGCTCGGGCTCGGGGCTCTGCCAGCTCGAGGGAATCAAGGAACGCAAAGGCAACTCCGTGACGATGGCGGATCTGGCCTACCACGCCCATGTCCGCAACAAGCAGTTCATCGGCGTGGGCCGCATCGTGCCCGACAACGCCCCTCCGTGGCACGCCTGCTTCGCCGAGGTAGAAGTTGATACCCGCACCGGACAGGTGCAGATCATCAAGCTGGCCGCGGCCCACGACGTCGGCCAGGCCATCAACCCGATGATCGTCGAAGGCCAGATTGAGGGCGGCGTGTCGCAGGGCATCGGCTATGCCCTGAGCGAAGAGATCACCTACAGCGACAAGGGGCGTCAGCAGCAGTACAGCATGCACAATTACATGCTGCCCACAGCCGAGGACATGCCTGAAATCCACGCCATCATCGTTGAGTCCAGCGATCCGACAGGTCCCTTCGGGGCCAAGGGGGCTGGCGAGTGCAGCCTTGTCTGCCCCGCGTCGGCCATCGCCAACGCCGTAGCCAACGCCACGGGCTACCGCTTCAAAAAACTGCCAATGACTCCGGAGCGTGTTTTCAGCGCCTTGAATCCCTAAATGGTAACGGCGCAGGGGTTTCCCCCTGCGCCGTTACAGCCAAGAGAGAGAATTATGAAAAACCTGTTCTCGGCCATTATAACGGCGGTCTTGCTGCTATCGGGGTCCACGGTACTGGCCGGCCCAAGCCACTACCTGAGCGGCGTGGAGGGCATTAAAGCCGCAACCCTTCCACCTCCAGGGGTTTACTGGAGAGTTTACAATGTCTTCTATTCTGCCGACAAGATGCTGGACAATAATGGGCATAAGGTCAACGCGGATTTCAAAGTGAACGTCTACGCCCTGGTCAACCGCGCTATCTATTCGTCGAACATCGAGATTCTCGGCGGCAACCTTATTGCCGACATCTGCATCCCCTTGATCAGTACCGATATTTCAATGAAAAACGCAGGCCCGGCTTCTTTCAGCGACAATGGATTCGGCCTGGGCGACATCCTCGTCGAGCCGTTCCTTCTGGCCTGGCACGGTCCCCGCTACGATGCGGCTCTTGGCGCGGGCGTGTACTTGCCATCGGGCCAGTTTGACTACCGCCAGCCGGCCAGCCCCGGCAAGGGGTTCTGGAGCTTCATGTTCACTGCCGGCGGCACTGTCTACCTCGACGCGGAAAGGACCTGGTCCGCCTCCATCCTGCCCCGTTACGAGATCAACACCCGGCAGCAGGACACCAACAGAACCTCCGGCGACAGCTTTCATTTCGAGTGGGGCCTGGGCAAAACCCTGTTTGACTACTGGGACGTCGGCGTGGCCGGCTACAGCCACTGGCAGGTTGCCAACGACAGCGGGCCTGGCGCCACGAACGACCGCGAAGAGAAACATGCCATAGGTCCGCAAGTGAGTTTCTTTTACCCCAAGTGGGGTCTGGGCGCCTCCCTGAGTCACCTTCGGGAATTCAGGACCAGAGCGAGCTCCCAAGGCAACCTGACATCCCTCATGTTCATGCTGCAATTTTGAAGAAGGCCTGCATTTCGAGATACTGGCCAAATCTGTGCGCTACCTTGGCAGCGACAAGGGGCAGCTGACAGGCATTGAGTGCGTACGCATGGAACTGGGCGAACCGGACGCGTCGGGCCGCAGGCGGCCGATCGAAATTTCCGGTTCGGAGTTCGTGGTCAAGTGCGACCTGGCCATCGTGGCCATAGGCTCCGGCGCCAACCCGCTGCTGACCCGCTCCACGCCGGATCCGCCGCTCAACAAACGGGGCTATGTAATGACCAACCCCGAGACAGGGAAAACCGGCAAAAAGGGGGTTTGGGCCGGGGGCGATATCGTAACCGGCGCAGCCACGGTCATTCTGGCCATGGGCGCTGGCCGGAAAGCCGCCGATTCCATCCATGAATACCTGACTTGGGGCCGGTAGAACGGAAGAGGGCGCCCCTTTTTCACCAGCCATACACCGCGGGGGAGAGGCCCTCTCCCCCGCTTGCCAAGCATTGAGGAGGTCACATGCGTTTGAGCGAACGGATCATCGCCATCAAGAGCGGCGGGGAAATGGCTTCCGCCGTCGCTTGGTGCCTGTACCAGGCCAGGTTGCGGCACATCGTCATCCTGGAAACGCCCCGTCCCCTCGCGGTCCGGCGCACGGTCAGCTTCTGCGAGGCCGTCCACGACAGCTTCTGCCAGATCGAGGGCGTGCGGGGCGTGCGCGTGGAAGACGCGGCGCAGATCCAGAGGGTCTGGGAAGCCGGTGAACTGCCGGTGCTGGTGGATCCGGCCTGGGGCAGCCTGAAGGTCGTCAGGCCCGATGTGCTCGTGGACGCCATTCTTGCCAAACGCAACCTCGGCACCCGCCTGACGGACGCCCCCCTGGTCATCGGCCTGGGACCGGGATTCGAGGCCAGCAAGGACGTGCACCTCGTCATCGAAACCAATCGCGGCCACGACCTGGGACGCATCATCACCCAGGGGCCGGCGGTTCCCAACACGGGCATCCCCGGCGCCATCGGCGGCTTCGCCAAGGAGCGGGTTCTGCGCGCGCCCGTGGCAGGCAAGCTGGTATGGAACTGCGCCCTCGGCGACATGGTGGACAAGGGGCAGGTTCTGGGCAGGGTCGACGGCCAACCGGTCACGGCCGAGATCTCCGGCCTGCTGCGCGGTCAGATTCGAACAAACGACCATGTGTCCCAGGGCCTCAAGCTTGGGGACATCGACCCCCGGGGCGACACCTCATACCTGAATACCATTTCGGACAAGGGCCGCGCCATCGGAGGGGCCGTGCTGGAATGCATCATGAGGACCTACAATTGAGCGTGCCGGAACGCGGCCCCGGCCCCAGGCCATGTCCGAAGCACGGAATCATGCCCTTTGACATCGGGGGTGTTTCGTCCAGCGTCATGTCCCGCGCGCTTGACTTGCCCGGCACGGGCCTGCTGGCCATTGTCGGCGCGGGTGGCAAGACCTCCCTCATGTTCCGTCTGGCCACGGAACTGACAGCCGGAGGAGCCAGGGTGGCCTGCACCACGACGACCCGGATATTTCCGCCCGCTCCGGATCAGGTTCGCCTGATACTTGGGGAGGACAACTCCCGGTTTCTGGAAGAATGCAGGGAGACCGCCAACCAGAGTCGGCCCGCTTGCCTGGCCTGGGCTGAGGAGGGTGCCAAGCTCCGGGGCCTCACCACGGGCTTCATCCACGATTTGTATAGAATGAGGATTTTCGACTGGATTCTGGTGGAGGCCGATGGGGCGCGCCGCCTGCCCATCAAGGCTCCCGCCGACCACGAGCCGGTCATACCCGCATGCAGCACCCACGTACTGGCCGTGGCCGGGCTGACGGCGATCGGCGCGCCCCTGGACGAGCAGCACGTCTGCCGGAGCGAGCGTTATGCGAAACTGAGCGGACTGGCGCTGGACGATCCTGTCACGTCGGCCTCAGTGGTTCGCCTCTGTGCGCACCCCAAAGGAATGTTCAAGTGCGCGCCAGCCGAAGCCGTACGCCTGCTATGGCTGAACCAAGCCGATGTGCCCGGAGCGTTTGAACGCGGCCGGGAAATATTGCGGCTGTTGTGCGAGGAGGGCAGCCTGCCTCACCGCGCCGTCTTGGGCGCGGCCGACCACCCCCCGTGTGTGCAGGAAGTCTGGTCGTGAAAGTGCGGGGCGTAATCCCGGCTGCTGGCCAAGGTTCGCACATGGGGGCCGTCAAACAACTTCCGCCACTCCACTGCATCGCTCCGGGGCGCGGCCAACTCTTTGCCGGGTACAGGGCAGGAATTGAAGACCGCAAAACCATGCTGGAAACGACCTCTGAAAACACGGCATTCGTCTGCCCGCAGAGGCGTAAGCGCTGTTTATTTGCGCGGTTACGCGCCGAAGCGGGCGTCCTGAAAGCATTGGGAATGGATATTCTCAATGCGAAAATTCTATAACATATTGACATCATGCCAGTTTTGTTAGTTCTCTCGTTTTTACATAAGGCGATTACTCGGGGAAAGGTAAACCGCCCTGGCATTAAAAACCATGCTTACGCATTTTTCTGTAAAATGTACTTCGACTTATCTGCAACAATTTCGCCGCGTTGCCCTGGTGCCCATTGCACGATTCCAGGGCCTTGAGGATGGTCTCCTTTTCATCCCGCCGTCCCTGGTGTTCCAGAGAAGGGGGTGATGAAATAACAGGACGCCGCTTCGCCGGTGAGCTCTGAAATGGCAACAGCTCTGCCTGGACGGTTTCGGCATTGAGTACCGGCGGCGCCGTCACGCAAAGCCTATGAATAAAATAGCGAAGCTCACGCACATTCCCCGGCCAAGTGTAATTGCGCAGCATATCAACGGCATCCGGCGTGAACTCGTTGGATGAAAGAGCGTTTTCATCTGCGTGTTCAAGAAAATAGCGAGCCAATATCATGACATCATCACAACGATCCCGTAAAGCAGGAAGCGTCAGAAGCAGCACAGACAATCTGTAAAAGAGATCTGATCGAAAAAGATTTCTCTGCACCTTGTCCCAAAGGTTCGCGTTCGTTGCCGCAATAATGCGCACATCAATGCAGATATTGCGCGTGCCGCTGATACGCAGCACTTTTTGTGTTTCAAGTACGCGCAGCAACCGCCTTTGCGCGCGTAAATCAAGTTCCGCCACCTCATCCAGAAAAAGCGTGCCCTTGTGCGCCAACTCAAAAAGACCGGGTTTGCCTTTACGGCTTGCACCGGTGAAAGCCCCTTCTTCATAACCGAAAAGCTCTGATTCCAGCAGCGATTGCGGCAATGCTCCACAGTTGATGGCAACAAAAGGCTCCCCCCGGCGCGGGCTTGCGTTATGAATCGCCTGCGCGAACAATTCCTTGCCTGTCCCGGTTTCTCCTTGAATAAGTACAGGTTGATGTGACTGGGCAAACTTTTGAGCTCGCATAATGACATTTTTTATACTTTGCGAATCACCCAGAATGTCACTAAAGACGTGTTGCGCGACCATTTCAGCATGAACGGCATCATCACGGATTTTACTTTCTTTGGCGGCAATGGCGCGTGGCTCCTGAAACGTAATGACAGCGCCATGCACCACGGATCCCATATGAATAGGTATGGCCGAAAACAACAGCTTGCGTCCTTCCACTTCAGCCATTTCATCAACGATGCTTTTTCCCAAAAGAAGACAGCAGCTCATATGTGGCAGATCAACAATATTTTTGAATAAGTGGTGCGTTATATCATTTTTGAGGCGAAGCATCCTGCGCGCGACCGGATTGATGAGCATTACACGCCCCGATGCGTCAAGCGAGACGATACCGTCACGCGAATGCTCAACAACCGTTTTGAATTTGAGGCTCTGCGTCTGCTCAAGCTCGCGCGAATAGACGATACGGTTTGCCTCAAGCAAGGCCTGACGGATGGATGTTTCGCCACATATAAGTAATTGACCGCGGATTC
The DNA here is from genome assembly GCF_055387835.1 of Desulfovibrio simplex. Classification (NCBI taxonomy): domain Bacteria; kingdom Pseudomonadati; phylum Thermodesulfobacteriota; class Desulfovibrionia; order Desulfovibrionales; family Desulfovibrionaceae; genus Desulfovibrio; species Desulfovibrio simplex. Next base: position 673,828 of record NZ_AP042377.1, on the reverse strand, counting down.
CCATAGTTTCGGCAAAACCCAGCGATGTTTCGCCGCCAATAATAATGTCCACTCCATCATTGGCTGCCTGCTCAACTGTGCGCCGCATATCCTCGGGGTTGCTTCCGCTGGGGTAAATGCGCAGATCGACCTGCAACAGGCTGCTTATGGCCGCCAGCTCAGTCTGAAGCTGCGGATACACGATAAAACCAATACGGGGATTGTCGGATTGGGCCTTACTCTGGGCCTGCGTCAAAACATGAACAATATCCTGCATACTTATAGGCAAAAAGACCACAGGAGTTTTAATTCCCGCTTCAACAATCTGGTTTGCAGACCATCCCCGCACGACAATAACGTGCGCCCCCTCCGCCTCAGCCTGACGAGCCGCGCTCAACGAGCGGCTTAACCCCGTCAGATGCAGGCGAATGTTTTTTTGGATGCCAAGCTCTGCAGCTATCCTCTGCACCATCTGATAACTGTCGCTTTCAGGAGCGATAACAACAATTGGCCTCATGAATCTCCTGCCTTTCCACCACAATATATGATGTTATATCGCTGGTTTTCAGTGTGGAGCAAGTAACATTCCTTACCAGAGCGGATCACTTTTGAGAGCATACATTCTCAACTGTTGTGACATGCCCGCTTAACGCTGAACAGCGCGGGCAAACAGTGCTTGTGCCTCCACGGCGAGTGCCTGGTCACGCAGCCGCCGGAGCAATTCAAACGTGAAACAGCTCGAGCGTGCCTCGCAGGCCTGAAAACACCTTAGAGCAAACTTGTTTGTGTGCATACCGGTGTGGCGAATAAAACACACCGCACCGGTATGCAATCCGGCTGATTTCGGGCAGGGCCGCTGCATATGCGTCCTGACTCTGCCCCTGGCACTGAAGGGGTGCTAATGGTCGCAGGGCCTGCCTATACGATCGGCAAGACGCCCTTCCGCATCGAAAACCACAGGACGCGGCTCATGAATCACTGTAAAGCGGGACGAGTCCGTCAGATCACGCAAAACCGCTTCCGTCACATAACATTCCGTAAGGTAAAGAGTATTGGGAACACGAACCAGGCGCACATCCTCAAGGGGGACGCTACGAAGACAGAACATCATTGTTTCCAGTGCTTCCTGTTCCGTATCATACCAGGTTGGCAAAAAAGCCCTGGTAACAAAAGTGGTCGTCAGATTGTTCAAGTATGTAGCCTTACGGTTCACCTTGTCCACCAGACGCTGGGTCGTAAAGTCCACAAGGCCGATGCCGGTGGCGTTGCCGTGCGATTCTTCGGAAAGATCCAGTACAGAAACATAGCGGATGCGTGGAGTTTCCGGTTCCTGTTCGCCAGTAATACGAAGCCGGCCAATAATATTGGTATCAACCCCTGTTCCACTGAAATTTTTGCCCATTTCCTCCACAACAAGACCGTGAAGAGAGTCCACAGGCAATGCGGGCATGAGGGTTTTGGACCATACCAGCAATTCAATTTCCTTATCTATCATATCTTCCGCGAGCAAAGCCTGAATGCGGGCTGTCTCTTCATAGGCGTTTTCAACAATGGCCACGCCGCCAATAACCGGCATTTTTTCAAGGATAATGCGGCTGACATCCACAAGCAAGCGTGGGAGCTGCGCCTGACCAAGGCTGTGAAACTGCCCCGCTCCACCGGGGCCGCCAAGGCCGACCACAAGTTTTTTACACATGCCGCTCTCTACGCAACCCTTGAATGACGTATGTGTTTTCACCCGGTTGATGGGAATAATGGCATCCACAGTAAAAGCGGAATCGAGCATATGAGCTGTCAGGCCATCCGGTGTTTGCCCGATGCTGCGGCAGCTTGAGCACGTGATGACCTTGGCTCCAAGACGCTCTTCAGTGATGCCAAGACTGTCCAGCACCTCTTTCTGCCCTTCTTCGGTTCCACCTCCGTGGCTGCCCATGGCGGACAGAAGCACAGGTTGCGCGCCGCAACGGCGCACCACGCCAATCGCGGCTTCAAGCATCGCGCAAATATTCTGGATGCCCCTGCTTCCAACGGTAATGCCGACTGTTGTTCCAGGCTTGATGCGCGGGGTCAGCAAATCCATCTGTGCGACCATTTCGGCAACGGGATCATCCACCTTTGGCCGAATGAAACTTTGACGTATACGTGCCATTGGCGGCAACGGCTTACGGGTTATGGTCATGTTTTCTCCTTATTGCGAGCATCTTCAAAGCGATGGCTTTCCGGCGCGGGCATGGCGCATGCTGCCTTGCCATACCCGCGCTGAACTGAGTTCTGTTTTTTTTAACAAGTTAATTGTAAAACTGCTCTGGCGGCCGCGTGCGCCGGCGCTCGCCGTGCGGGCGAAAGTGCAATCTGCCTTCACTGTGCAGCGTCGATGCGGCGGCCTGACACTTTGAAAATGCACATTCTCAAAGTTGGTCCGCTCCTGGCGGACCGCCGTATGCGTCAAGCCTGTCTTCTGTGCGCAGTTCGCCAAACTGGAGCAGATTAACTTTGAACTGCTTCACATTTCAAAGTTTTCATTCAGCCGAAAAATGCGATTTGCGGCTGAATCCACACCACGTTGTGGCGCGCTGCACTTTGGTGCAGCGTTGGAGCATCTACACTTTTTCAAAGTTAAAATGCTCTAGTAAAGTCCGATCAGGGGGAACCACACGACTGCCGCAATGGCCCATACCGCCCACGAGAAAAGCCCCACCGCAAAAGCCGCTTTAAGTTGTTCGCTCACTGTATAGTATCCAGCCCCGAACATGATGATGTTGCCCATGGTGTTGAAGGGCAAAAACAGGGCGTATCCCATAAGAATCGCCTGAGGCAGCACAAAGCCTGCGATCGGGAAGCCAAAGGACTGGGCAAGCCCGATGTAAATGGGAATCATGACCCCGGCCATGGCCGTTGTTGTGGACCAGATGACGTGACTGAATATGGTGAAGCCCATAAGGCCTATAACCAGGGGCAGCATTTCCACATGAGTCAAACCCAGAGAACTTAACCCGGCCTTTATGAGCCACTCAAAGGCCTTGGTCTTCATAAGCACGCTGCTTAACGTTATGACGCCGCCAAAATATACAAACAGTTCCCACGGCACATGCTTTTGCGCTTCTTTCCAGGTTATGACGCCGATTCCCGGAAAGAGAATACATGTGCTCACGGCAAAAGCCACCATGGTAGAGTTGAAATGGTGCCACATATCCGTGGCCCACAGGGTAAGAGCCAGGATAAAGAAAAGGAGTGCCTTTTTTTCCTTGATGCTCATTGGCCCCATAGATTCCAGCTCGCGCTTGATATAATCAAGACCGCCTGGGATGGACTTCATTTCCGGGGGAAACAGCCAGCGTACAACATATGCGCTGCCAATCAGCACAATAAGCGTTGCAGGCAAGGCCGCCAGCGCCCAGAATGCCCACGACGTCACGGCGGAAGCGCTGCCGACAGCGGCTATAATCATGCCAATGGCGATAGGATTGGGAATTGTTCCAGTAAGAAAGCCGCCAGCAGTGATATTGGAGGCGAACGTGTTGGAAATAAAAAGCGCCTTGGCGAAATTGCTTTTGCCCTTTTCTGCCTGATAGGCCTGCGCCACGCCTTCAACAATGGGCAACATGGCTGCGGTACGCGCAGTATTGGATGGGGTCAGGGGGGCTACCAGCAGGTTGGCTATCATTGGAGAAAGAATGGCCCCCCCAGGCGTTTTCCCGAACAGGCGCATAAGATGTAAAGCCACACGCCGCGCCATGCCCGTTTCAGTCATGGCAATGGAAATAATAAAACCTGTAACAAGCATCCATAAGGCAGGAGAAGCAAAACCAGACAGGGCGAAGCCGGCATTATGCACCAGCGCTCCGTCCTTAATGGCGCCCTCAGCATTGCCCACCCAGAAATAAAGCAATGAAACAATAATAAAACTGCTTGTTGCAACTGAAACACTCAGTGTGATCCATAACACTACTGCTCCTGAAAAAATCGTCAGAAGCTTATGCTGTGTAAGATTCATACCTTCCGGCGTCGGAAGAATCCAGACCAATAGCGCCACCACCAGCGCAATAATATTGCCATACTTTTTTCCGTATTCCTCGAACTTATTCGCCACGGGGAACCTCCTCATGGGCCGCTGAAACGATATGCAGGACTCTCTCAGCAGCGGATTATACGTATTTTGCCATACTCCAGCCTGCCACACACGACGTTTGTGCCATTCAAAGCATCCGTGCCTGTTTATGCGGTCTCCACATCCGCTATATCCAGCCAGTGACGCACTTCCGTACCTTCGGGAGCCGCGGAGGCAAGCTGCATGACGCAGCCGCTGCATCCGGTAATAACTGCGCGCGCTTCAGGGGCGAAGCCCTCAAAACACTTTCGGGCCATGTCCATTGAGAGGCCAGGGTTGCTCATTTTCAGGATGCCCCCCATGCCGCAGCACAGGCCCGTGCCCTTCTTCAGGCCGGGCAGGCCGAGCTTGAGCAGGGGCATGTCAGGGTCCGCCGCATTCCAGTGGCAGGGTTGGTGATAGGCCACCACCGCCGGAGCGCGCCCTGTGGTCCGTACTCGCGGCTTGGTCAGCAAGGCGGACAGTCCCCGGCATTTTTCCTTCCATTCCTTGCCTTCATCTTCGGGCAGCGTGGCGGAGTACTCCTCAAGACTGTGCTTGCACGAGGCGCAAAAGCTGGCCACCAGTGGTCTGCCAAGCGAGCGCCAGAATTCCACATTCTGGTCGCGCGCGCTCTTTTGCGCTTTGTACTGTCCGGCATGATGCAGAGTTCCGCCGCAGCATGTGAAGCCTGAAGCGTCAAGAACCTCATACCCCCAGGCCCGCAGCAGCTTTTCCGCTTTTTCCGTCCATCGTGACCGGACGTTATTCGCCGTACAGCCACTGAACAGAACCACACGCGTTCCCTGAACGCGCTCTTCGGGTTGCAGCAGCATCCAGGGGTCACAAGGCGGCAGATCAACCAGGGCGCGGGCGGTACCGAGCAAAGAATGCAAGCTGTCGGGTATGATGGCGTCAGGGGCGAGCATGGCAATCTTGCCGGCCATGGGCCAGAGAGGGCCGAGCCTCCGTATCCAGACTTCCCAGAGGGCTTGCGACCAGTGGGGATTTCGTGCGCGGGCGTCCGCCAGAAGATCGGCGGTCGAAAGCTTGCGCGCGCAGGCGCGCTGGCAGCGGCCACAGCCCGCGCACAGGCGGGAAAGTCCCCGTATGGTGTCCCAGGAAAGAGCCTCTTCCACCCCGCTGCCGTATTCTGCATCAAGCGGTTCCATCAGCAGTCGTTTGGCTTTGGGCGCGTATTCCTCGCGCTTGAAGAGTTCATACACCGGACAAACATTCAGGCATTCGCCGCATTGGGTGCAACCTCTTTTCATCTTAATACCCCTTGCCGGGATTAAGGATCCCCTTGGGATCAAAAATCCGCCGTACGTCAAGCATCAAGGCGTGTTCCTCCTTGCCGAGCTGCCTGCCCACGTCCTTGAGAAATCCCGCGCCGTGTTCGCCGGAAAGACTGCCGCCAAATTCCAGTGCGGCCGCGTCCAGTTCGTGATGGGTTTTCTCGGTACGACGGGCATCGTCAGGGTCGGAGGCGTCATAGTGCAGATTCGCATGAATGTTGCCGTCGCCGGCATGACCAAAAGCAATGAGCCGCTTTCCATTGGAAGACGCGATTTCTTCAAAGCGCCGCACTGCCTTGAGGATAGAGCCGCGGGGCACAGCCATGTCGCCGCCGATGCGGTCCGGCCCCAGTACGTAGGATGCTGCCGATACCCTGCGGCGGTAGGCCCATATGGCATCCTCCTCTTCCTTGCCCACGCCTTCCATACGCCACAGCGCATCGTTCAACTGTTGAGAAAGACGGGCGTTTTCAAAGGGAACGGTATCCTTGCTTCCATCCACCTGAAAAAGCAGCAGGGATTTGACCGTATCCGGCCACGGCACCTCGCCGGTTTTGGTCAGAATGTCCAGAACCGTCTCATTCATGAATTCAACTGCGCAGGGCAAAATGCCAGCGGCAAACACCTTGCTCATGGAGGCAAGGGCCGCATCCAGCGAGGGATAGCCCACAAGCACCGAGGCCGAGGCTTCGGGCTTGGGAATGAGCTTCAAAATGAGCTTGGTGATTATGCCAAGCGTTCCTTCGCTGCCCACGAACAGGCGGCCGACATCAAGGCCGATAACGTCCTTGTGCGAACGCCCGCCGAACTTGAGCAGCCTTCCCCCCGGCACCACGGCTTCAATGCCGATCACGTAATCCCTGGTGACGCCGTACTTCACGGCGCGCAGGCCGCCCGCGCAGGTGGCCACATTGCCACCCACGCTGGTGGCCTTGCCGCTGGCGGGATCCGGCGGGTAAAGCAGCCCCAGCTTTTCGCATTCGGTCTGGAGCAGGGCCGTGTTGACGCCAGGCTCGATGACGGCGACAAAATCCTCCTTGGAAATGTCCAGAATCCTGTCCATACCAAGCATGGAAATGACAATACCAGGAACTGTGGGCACACACCCGCCAGACAGACTTGTTCCCCGGCCACGGGGATGGACCACAATATTCTCAGCTTCGGCCCATCGCATGAACTCGCATACCTGCCCAACGTTCACAGGCCGCACCATGGCCAGTACCGAGCCGGTTTTCAGGCTGGCGTCCGAGGCGTAAACCCGCAGCACTTCCGGGTCAAAAGCAACCTCGTCCCCGAACAGGTCCAAAAGAAATTTCTTATGCTCAGGAGTGAGCATAGCAGTATACTCCTCGGGCATAGCATCCTCCAATTTTTTGATGATGGTGATACAGCGGCTAGAAAGTCGCGCTCCCCTTAATTTTCATCTTGTCGCAAAGTTTGTTGTACTATGAGACGATATGCAGGCAACCTGCCGGGATGCCCAATTCCATCTCGTCCGCATGCCCTGTCGGCACACAGCCTGGCACGTATTTCAGGGTGAGTTCACTTGCGGCGACAGCCTCGATACGGTCCGGAAAAACATGCAGCGTCCTGTCATGTCCGGGAATTACCACCTGCGCACAGGATCTGATCTTACGTATGGATGCCGCTGCATCTTCTGCCTGAGTCACCATGGGCATACGGCCCGTGGCGAGTTCAGCAATATTCTTCACGGCATCCCCGGCAAGTACGGTGGCGGGCCGGTCCTTTGGGGCCAGCAGAAGAGCCATACAGCCCGGCGTGTGCCCAGGTACAAAAAGCGTTGTTATGCCGGGCGCTACGACATGCCCCTCTTCCACTCCGACGAGCCTGCCCGTAGCAATTATTGCATCAGTTAAAAAACGCTGATAGGCGAACTCTTCCTTATCAACGTGGGTGGCATAATGAATCTCATTGTTGTGAGCCAAAATGCGCGCCCTTGGAAAAAGATCAAAATTGTACGCATGGTCATAATGCAAATGGCTTAACACAAGAATATCTATATCCTCAGGGGAGACATTTGCCATGTTTTGCAGTTTTTCTGGCAACTCCTTGCGCTGAGTAACAAATCCGGTATCAAACAGTATTTTTATCCCACCGCTCTCCACGTAAACGCAGGAAGGCCACGACAGATAACCCTGTATAAACTTTGCTGGAATTCCCTGGTAAAGCACATGAATTTTCATTTATGCCTCATTTATTATGAATGCTGCATGCGCTATAATTCTGACAATCTGCAAAAATTTTTCCCATATCATGTCATATAGATAGCGCATGCAGACTGTAATATTTAGTAAATACCAAGCATTTTTGCCGGAAGCTCTTTTGTCATGTACGTTAAATGCTCTTGAGCGATTCCGCATTGTGACAATTCTTGCACAAACATCAGCAAGGCCTTGACAGGTTCCGGATTCGAAGCTTGTCCCATATCAGAAGAAACAACCGTTGTGTCCCATCCTACAGCTTCAATTTGTTCGGCAATAACCCGCACAGGCAATTTCTGCGAAGAATTTGATGCGTAATAACACCGTTCAAAACATGCCCCCATGCCAGCCAGCTTTTTCTGGTCTGCAATGGACAAAGCGACGCACTCAAATTCCGGATGGGTCACCAGAATTTTTTTCACGCCGCACGCCTTTGCCATACCCGTCAGTTTACGAATTTCATCCGGGGCAAGGTGCCCTGTACCCAAGATGACGTCAGCTTCGGCAATGAGCGCCAACACTTCTTCAAGACCTGGAACAGGCGCGCCATCGTCATCAAAGACCCGCACCGCCCATGTCTGGCTTTCTTTGAAGTGCCGCAAATGCTGCACGGAGGATGAGGTGGGCATCCAAATCTGCTTTGCGCCCATTTTGCACGCTGTTCTGACAGCCATAGGGTTTATGCCGCCCACCGCTGCGTTCAATGCCAGCCCGCCAAATACGCGCACTCCTGCAACAGCCTCGTCAGCGCAGTGTGCTGTCAGGTATGTGGGCACGTTATGGTTTTTGAGCAACACGGCGCGCATGCCCGCAGCCGCCGCCCCAGTTGCGATTTCCAGCGCCGTGGATTTGCGCGGCATCAGGTCGGGACCAAAATGCAGGTGCATATCACAGGCGTCATGCAAAAAAGCGGCGTCAATCATTCCTGCAACTCCTGCCCTTTGGTTTCAGGCAACATAAAAATAACAGCTATTCCACAGAGATAAAAAAATGACGTAATAAAAAGGGATGTTCCTATGCCAAAGCTTCCGGCAAGCGTTCCGATAATAATCGGCGCAAGGGCGCTTACCCCACGGCCTCCGTTGTAGACGAAACCGAGACCAGCCCCGCGCAAACGGGTGGGAAACAGCTCGGAAAGCAGAACGCCAAAACCACTGAAATAGCCGGAACCGAAAAAGCCGATACAGGGGCCGAGAACAAACAGCCATAAGGGATCGCGCAAACTGCCGTAAAGCGGCACCAGCACGGCCGCGACAGCCAGAAAAATCACAAAGGCAGCCTTGCGTCCCCATTTATCTGCTGCGAAACCAAAGGATGAGTAGCCAGCCAGAGCGCCAATCTGCATGGCAAAGACCCAGCCGGAAGTTTTTACTATGTCCATCCCCGCCCCGCCGTTGGCGACAGGAGTGGAAAGAAAACCAGGCAGCCAGGTAAACAGTCCCCAATAGGCAAGCTGCAAGAACGAGGTGAACAACACACCCACAATGGTCAACCTGAGAAATCTGCCTTTAAAAATATCAAGAAAACTTGTTGAAACTTCGCGTCCCTTGGGCGCGAAACGCTGCTTTTCACGAAATTCGAGCCATACTTCAGGCTCTTCACACTTGAAAAAGATAAAGATCAGGATGGCCAGAGACGGAATCACGCCCACCAGGAAGAGTACGCGCCAGCTGTACTGCGACAGGATCAGACCGGAAAGGACGGCGGCGAGCATATAACCGAGAGCCCATCCCGCCTGCATGAAACCAGAAGCCTTGCCTCGATGTTCCGAAGGCCACGTTTCATTGACAAGCAATGCCCCGGCCGCCCAGGCGCCCCCCATCCCCAGTCCGAGAATGGTGCGATAGATGGCAAGCTCAACTACAGAATGGGCCATGGCGCTCAGGCCGGTACAGACAGTATAAATTGATATGGCGATAAGCAGGGATTTCTTACGTCCGATTTTGTCTGCAAGAACGCCAAAGGCGATGCCCCCCAGCGCTGAAGAAAAAAGCGTTACAGATGCCAGCATGCCCCCCATGGCCATGCTGATTTGAAATTCTTTCATAATGGTTGTTAGCGACATTACATACAACAACACGTCCATTGCATCCATGGTCCATGCTCCCATGGCGCCTATCAACGCATACAAATGACGCTTTTCCATAAAAGAATACCAACGTTCTCTCTCATTCATACAACGCTCCTTGTCAGCTTGGTTATATGCTGCTGATTCAACAAGCCCCTGCCTCCACGACAGGAATGCCTATCGAACACCGGAAGGGCTTTGGGCTCACGCCCGTACGATGAAATCTCCTTTGTATTGCCGTGCGAATTGCATCCAGCACGCACGGCGCCATTGTTATGGCTTGAATTGTGACGGATGGCATTACGTCACAAATGCCAGTGGTGAGAACATGGGGCAGTAGTTCTGCCCGGGAAACCGCGCATCCGTAAAATTGTGTCAAGAACATCGGAGGGCTCCGAAACCCTCCGTGCCGACGTTGCCTGCCCGCAGCGTCGCGCAACGCCTGTAATCCACAAATAAATACCGGAGCCTGATATGCCCTGGCGGCGGCGAGAGCAGTCGCTCGCCGTCAGGGCGTGGACGATGTTTTTCTGTGCTGCCGCACGCCGTAGCGGCGGGCGTGCCGTCAACCTTGCGAACGCATACCCGCAACGTTGATCTGCTCTAGGAAAACATTCCTATCCAGGTCCAATATGTATACACCATAATACTCATGAATGATGCGCTAAAAATACTCATCACCGCACCAGTCTTTATAAGTTCCTTTGGAGTAATCTCTTCTGTTGCCAATCCAATAATGTTAGGCAAGTTTGATACTGGCAATAAGTACTGGTGCAGCATATTCATGCCGACCAAGAGAACAAATGGAGTAGGATCTATACCCTGAGCAACTGCATATGCTATGACCACTGGTGTCAGTGCGGTAGTTTTTGGTCCTGCTCCGGTGAACAGACATTGCAGGACAACCATGATCCATATAAGAATAACCACTTGCATTTTCAGATCAAAATTAACAAGTGGCGTAAAGAAAGTATTGGCGATCCAGGCCGCCGCCCCGGAGGAGACAAGAACGGACCCCATAGAAAGGCCAGCGCCATAAACGATGAAGATATTCCACGGGACCTTCTTTTCCGCCTGCTTCCACGTCATGAGCTGCTGCGGCCCTGGCGCTATCATGGCCATCACGGACATCATGGCAACCAGCGTGGCATTGATGCGATGGAAGGTATCCGTTGCCCACAAGGCGAGGGTGAGAAGGAACACGACCATGGTATATTTTTCAATAAAACTCATGGGTCCAAGTGCTTCGAGTTCTTTGCTGACGTAGGCCTGGCCGGCGCTGATATCGTCAATTTCCGGCGGCCACATCCAGATAAGAATGGGCACAGCCAACAAACCACAGACAAAGGCCGGCGGTGCGCCTATTTTAAACCATTGCCCCCATGTGACCATATGCCCGGTGGCTTTTTCCAGCAGGCTGACAGTGATGGGGTTGGCCGCATGCGAGGTCATGATGCCAATGCAGTACATGGTTCCTGTGATCGTTACGACAAAGATAAGCCCCTTGACCATGTTGCTTTTGCCTTTTTCTGCGCCGAAGGCGTGCCCCATCTGAGCGATAATAGGCATGAGCAACAACGTCTTTGCGCCCAGTGAAGGAATGAAAAAGGTCATGACCAGGGTGATCAGGGCAACGGCCCAATACATTTTTTTTGGGGATCCACCGGCCATTTTCACCATATTCAGCGCCATCCGGCGTGACAGGCCGCTGCTTTCCATACCAGCCGCCATGATAAGCCCAAGAACGACGATCCAGACACCAGTGTTGGCGTAGCCTGAAAGAGCCTGGCTGATTTTTGCAGCTCCAAGAAGCACGAGAAAGGCGACAATGCAAAACCCGCTTTGGGCGTCATCCAGTGATTGCGTTACCCACACAATAATAGCGAAAACACCCACCCCAAGCGCAGCCTTGCCTTTGGCGTCAAGCCCCTGCATTTCCGGAGTCAGAAATGTGATCCCCAGCATAGCGGCGATGGCTATAAGAATAAAAACGAGCTGCTTAGTTTTCATCATACCTCCAGCATGGTCTGTGTGGTCAAAGGGCCGCGCGACGTTCTGCCGCGCGGCCCAACAGATTATTTACGCAGGCTGGCGGCAACGGTCTTGCCAAGAGCCCCCAATTCTCGAATGATGGTCACTCCCGCACCCTGAAGCGCAGTAATCTTATCTTCTCCACGTCCTCTCGATCCGCTGATAATGGCCCCCGCGTGCCCCATGCGCTTGCCTTCAGGCGCGGTCAGCCCGGCAATGAAGCCAAACACCGGTTTGGGATAGTTGGCCTCCTTGATGTACGCCGCAGCCTTTTCTTCACCATCGCCGCCGATTTCGCCAATAACGCAAACAGCTTCGGTAGCGGGATCATCACGGAACATTTTCAACAAATCCGTGAAATACAGACCGGGCACGGGATCGCCGCCGATGCCCACACAAGTGCTTTGGCCAACCCCTTCGGCAGTCAACTGATGCACGGCTTCATAGGTGAGGGTTCCCGAACGGCTGATGAGGCCGACAGGGCCGGGTTTATGAATGTAGCCGGGCTGTATGCCTATTTTGCATTCGCCGGGCGTGATTATGCCGGGGCAGTTTGGCCCCACAAGCTGCGTGCCGGTTTCCTTCAGGCGTGCCTTGACCCGCACCATATCCAGCACGGGAATATGCTCGGTTATGCACACCACCAGATTGATGCCCGCGTCGGCAGCTTCGCATATGGCATCGGCGGACACTCCAGAGGGAACGAATATGACGCTTACGTCTGCCCCGGTTTGTTTGACGGCCTCCGCAACCGTATTGAACACCGGAACACCCAATACCGTTTGCCCCCCCTTGCCGGGGGTGCAGCCAGCTACAACCTTGGTTCCGTAGGCCAGCATCTGCTCCGTGTGAAACATGCCTTCACGGCCCGTGAGCCCCTGAACGAGTACACGGGATTGCGCATTAACAAGAATGCTCATGCCGACCTCCAGCGCGGGTCAGGGCCGCGATTTTGTTGGCAGCTTCGCTCATGGAAGTTGCCGTTTCGAAGTTCAGGCCGCTCTCGCGCAGGATACGGCGTCCTTCTTCAACATTGGTTCCCTCAAGGCGCACCACCAGGGGCAGCTTGAGGTCCACCCTCTTGGCCGCGTTCACAACCCCCTGAGCCACGATGTCGCATCTCAGGATACCGCCAAATATATTGATAAGAATACCGGACACATTGGGGTCGGAAAGCATGACTTCAAATCCGGAAGCCACCATTTCTTCATTGGCTCCCCCGCCGGCATCCAGAAAGTTGGCCGGTTCGGCCCCGGCCTGCTTGATGGCGTCCATCGTCGCCATGGCAAGGCCAGCGCCATTGACCATCGTGCCCACATAACCAGAAAGACGCACATAGTTGACGCCCAGTTGCCGGGCCTTGCGCTCCAGAGCATCACACTCCTCGGGGTCGTCCAGCGCGGCAATGTCCGGATGACGCTTGAGGGCGCTTTCGTCAAAATCCATTTTGGCATCCAGAGCGAGGATTTCACCTTCGCCAGTGACGGCCAGAGGATTGATTTCCACAAGCACGGCATCTTTTTCAGCAGCCAGCCGAACGAGATTCTGTATGAGAGATGTTCCGGCGTTGACCTGAGCCGGGGTCAGGCCGCAGTTGAACAGCAGCCTGCGCGCCTGGTACGGCCAGATGTGATGCGCGCCGTCCAGGGAGGCGGTGAATATGCGCTCCGGAGTTTTGGCGGCCACCTCTTCAATGTCCATGCCGCCATCAGGTGAGGCCATTACCGTCAGGCATTGCGCGCTGCGGTCAAGCACCACGGCCAGATAAAGCTCGCGCGCGATGTTGGTCCCCTGCTCAACCCAGACCTTGTGAACCTTTTTTCCCTGAGGTCCGGTCTGATGGGTTACAAGCTGCATGCCGATGATGCGCTGGGCTGCGCTTTCGACTTCATCCAGGCTTTTGCAGACAATCACGCCGCCACCTTTGCCACGCCCGCCCGCATGGATCTGAGCCTTGACCACCCATACAGGGCCAGGCAGATCGCTCGCGGCCTGCCGCGCCTGTCCCGGAGTTTCCGCCAGAAATCCCTTGGGCACTGGCACGCCAAACTGGGCCAACAGGGTTTTAGCTTGGTATTCATGAATATTCATTGAGAACCTCAAAGTGGGTTTGAAATCTCGTGCGGCGCCAACGAAATCAGGCGCGTTGGCGTCCCGGTCAGAGTGAAGGCGACCTTGCCACGTAATTAAAGCTCCGCTTTGGAACTGCCTGTTCTCCAGATGTAGAGCAGATCAACACTGAGAATGCGTATTTCAAAAGTTCCTGACGCGCCCGTTTCGGCGCGCGACGACACAAATGAATTGCGCTTACGCCTTTACGGCCAGCGTCTGCTCCCACATATCCGGACAGAGATGCGGATGATTCCTGTAAGCCTGCCGCTTCCGCCGTGCCGGCCAAAGCGGCAGACTTACAGTTTACAGTGAAAAGCCACATACTTGTGGCCGCACCTGACCGCTAACCGAAAAGCATACAGACAGCCCAGGCCCGAAGCCTCATTTATGCCTGCAACGGTTTTGCCATTTCAGCCCCAAGATGCAGGGCCTTTTTGTTATTTTCATGAAAAGCGGAAGCGAACCTGTGAGCCAAAACCTTTTCCAACGATTCCAGCTTGATGGAACCGGTGATGGTCGCCAGAGCGCCCAGCACGCAAATATTGAACGTCTGGACCTTGCCGTTGAAGGTTTCTTTGACCGCCTGCAGCATGGGCAAACCTACGCGGTTGGCATCAATGCTGCTCGAGGGTTGCACAAGATCGCTGTCATAAAGGCAAATGCCGCCGGGACGGATCAGGGAGAGGTATTTTTTTGAAGCTTCCTCCGTCAGAGCCACCAGCACATTGGGCTGGTTTACCTTGGGGAAGTATATTTCACTGTTGGAAATGATGACGTCGGAGCGTGTGGCTCCGCCGCGCGCTTCAGGCCCGTAGGATTGCGACTGCACAGCCACCAGACCTTCATACAACACAGCGGCCTCCGCGAGCAGGATAGCCATGGTAATGATGCCCTGCCCTCCGGAGCCGGACAAGAGAAAGCGGTATTTTTCCATGGCGCTACTCCTTGTGGGCCTTTTCAATAATTTTGCCGTATTCTTCGCAATACTCCGGCCGGTCTTCTTCCACGAACACGCCGCGGGGGATGAGATGCGTGTTTTCCTCAAGTTTCTTGGACCCGAGGAGGGCCGTATTATCCCGGTACCATTCAAGCATCTGAACGGCATCGCCCATCTTGTTTTTGCGGCCGAAGTACGTCGGACATTGCGAAAGAATTTCGACCACAGAGAATCCTTTGTGGGCAAATGCCTTCTTGAGTAGCGACACAATCTCTTTCACATGAAAGGTAGTCGTGCGGGCCGCAAAGGTAGCGCCTGCCCCCACGGCCAGCTTCATCGTGTCGAAGTTGTGGTCGATGCTGCGGTACGGTGCTGTTGTGGCCAGGATGCCTTCTCCTGAAAGCGGAGAGAACTGGCCGCCTGTCATACCGTAGATGCGGTTGTTCATGATGATGGCCACCATATCAATGTTACGGCGGCACGCGTGAATGAAGTGGTTGCCGCCGATGGCCATGGCATCGCCATCACCCATGGGCACAACCACATTGAGTTCGGGACGGGCCAGCTTTATGCCCGTGGCGCACGCCAGGGCACGACCATGCATGGTGTGCATGCTGTGGAAATCCACATAGCCTGAGATTCGGGCCGAGCAGCCGATACCGGACACCATGCACATGTTGGAAGGCTCAAGTTCCAGATCGTGTACCGTGCGCAGCAAATTGTTAAGGATGGTTCCGTGTCCGCAGCCGGGACACCAGATATGGGGGAAGAAGCGGTCGCGGATATTCTGCACGTTCATCTTAGAACCCCCTTCCTTCGATAACACGCATGACCTTGCCGATGTCTGTGGGCGTCACCATGATGCCGTCCATACGGTTCACCAGGAACACGCGGTCCGGGCGGTGCACCACCTGCTTCACCTGGGTTGTGACTTGCCCCATATTCATCTCCACAACAAAAATATTGCGGGCATGGGCCGTCTTTTCGCGCACCAGCTGGGCCGGGAAGGGCCACAAGGTTTGCAGCTCCAACAGGCCGATACGATCGCCCTTGGCACGGCGGGTTTCCACAAGGTGACGGGCACTACGGGCTGATGCGCCGTAGGAAATAATGACATGCTCGGCATCTTCCAGGTAAAACTCTTTCCAGCGCGCCAGCAGGTGGGCGCGGTTTTCAATCTTGTCCACAAGATGATGAATGAGTTTGGAAACCTGTTCGGGATTTTCTGTGGGGAATCCCCATATGTCATGATAAAGGCCGGTGACGTTGTAGCGGTGTACTCCGCCAAAATCGGACATGGGCAGGCGACCGTCCTCACGCGGCAAGTAGGGGTGGTAGTTGACCCCGGCCTGCACTTCCGTGCGCAGACGATCCACAACCGGCAGTTCGCCCGCAGGAGGAATGACCAGTTTTTCACGCATATGCCCGACAACTTCGTCGAACAACAAAATAACGGGAGTACGGTAGGTTTCAGCCAGGTTGAAGCCTTCCACCGTGATCTGGAATACGTCCTGGATTGTTGAGGCCGTCAGCACAATGATGGAATGATCACCGTGCGTACCCCAGCGAGCCTGATTCACATCTCCCTGGGCGACCTTGGTGGCCAGCCCTGTAGAAGGCCCTGCCCGTTGCACGTTGACCACAACACAAGGAATTTCAGCCATAATGGCATAGCCCAGAGCTTCCTGCTTCAAGGAAAAACCAGGACCGCTTGTGGCGGTCATGGCTTTTGATCCCGCCAGAGAAGCGCCACAGACTGCGCACATGGAAGCTATCTCATCCTCCATCTGCGCAAATTTTCCACCCACACGAGGCAATTCTTCGGCCAGGTGTTCCGCAACTTCGGTAGAAGGAGTGATGGGGTAGCCTGCAAAAAAACGAACCCCGGCATATAACGCGCCACGAACACAGGCCTCGTTGCCCTGAACAAATCTAATACTGCCCTGACTCATGACGCAGCCTCCTTTTTGCCCTTGCCAGGCTTGCCTTCCAGCATTATGGCCAAGTCGGGGCAATACTGTTCACACAGTCCACAGGACACACACTTGTCGGGCTCGTGTACAGCCTTGCCCTCAGCGTCAAGGCTGAGCGCCTTTTTGGGGCAGAAGGCAATGCAAATACCACAGCCTTTGCACCATAGACGATTGATGTGTAACATCCGCATTCCCCACATAGGGTTTGTGCCGAACTAACGGCAGGTTCTAGGTACACAGTTTGGCAGAGAGCTGTTCAGATCTGCCGCCGCAAAAATTCATTTGCCAGCATCGGTGTGCCAAGCGATTTCGCGGTTCCTCCAAAAATTTTCCAGATGTACCATATGGTTTCATGTTGACAATTTTATTATGCAACAAGAAATATTTTATTATATATAACAGTTATATCACTTCTACAAAAATTAGTTTTTTACCTGTAATAAATAACAAACCTATTAAAAATAATCATTCACATTACCAGAAAACACAAAAAAAATTATGTATAAGTATATTACCATATAAAATATAAAAATTGCATTAAATTTACATTGTTGCTTTTCCTTTAAGCAACCTTCATGCCATTATCTTCTCCAAAAAATTTTTCAATAATTTCGGGATAAATTAAAACCACCAACTGGTATCAATAGGTCACAATGTTGCACATGTGACAAAAACTGGTACACGATGAGACAATTCTACGCACCCCCGCAGAAACACGCGATTTTCCAGACGCGGCACTGGGCAGAGTGACCTTTCCACTGATTATTCCGGGCGAATAAACTGCAAGGCATATGCATGGCGACAGTGTCATACCCAGAGCAGTTTTGTCGTGAAACTGCTCTGGGTATGGCGGGAGCAGGCTCTGCCAGTAAAAGCGCAGGCACGGTTCTTTGCGCTGTTATGGCCAGAGCGGGTGTGTCTAGAGCATTTTAACTTTGAAATGCTCGCGTACGGCAAGCAAAAGCTTGCCTACCCGCATTTCGTGGCAAGGATTTTCAGGAAAATCCTTGCAGAGCAGTTAACTCTCTTCATTCGTAAACTGCTCTAAAACTTTGGGGCTGTTCATCCGTAGCGCCGAAATCATCCAGGGTCGCCCATCTGACCGCCACGGAATGCGGCGTCAGGAGGTCGAAGGCCAAAGGGTTTACACTGGAAAGCCGCATGAAATGGCGAAAAAGCTTCCTGTACATGTCTTTAAGGCTTGAAAGCCTGGAGCCGACCACTCCAGCCATTGCCGCTGCTCAGCGTGAGCCACATTACAAGTGGCAAACAAGCCCCGGCTTCTTGCCAAATGTTATTTTTGGTGTTACGATAATTCAAATTGTGTTACTAGGAATTGGTCAAATCCGCCCGCCGCTTTCATGCAGCACCAAGCGGCGGGAGCAGGAATGGCCGGATTTGCCGCGCGGGAGGGAAGGCGTGGTCAAGCTGTCATGCAGAGGCAAACAGCCATGCGGCGTCAGGCTGCATGCAAGGAGGGGCAAATGGATCAATCAGCTTCAGACAGGCTCAACAGGGCCATAACCTTTCACGGGCATCTCTGCCCCGGCCTTGTCATCGGCCTGCGCGCAGTGGAGGCTGTAATGGCCCATCCCGTGCTTGGGCAGGTCGCATACGGCAAGCTTGTTTGCGTTACGGAAAACGACGCCTGCGGTGTGGATGCCATTCAAAGCCTGCTCGGCTGTTCGGCGGGCAAGGGCAATCTTGTGGCGCGCCCGCGCGGCAAACACGCCTATTCCTTTTTTGACCGCGAAAGCGGCGCGTCCTTACGCCTGTGCCTGCAAGTCAATAAAGGTGAGCAAGCCAGCAGGGATGAATGGCAGCAAACCCTTTTGGACATGCCGCTTGAAAAACTGTTCAGCGCGACAGCCCCGAACTATGAAATCCCTGAAGCTCCCCGCATTTTTGCTACCGTGGCCTGCGAAGTCTGCGGCGAGGGCGTGGCGGAGCCCATGCTGCGCCTTGAGGACGGCAAAAAGGTCTGCCTGGACTGCCAGCATACTTATCCCCGGCGCTGGTAGCTAAAAAATCAGCGGACGGGCTGCCGAAAGCGGCCCTTTTTTTTCATCAGGCAGTAGCATTTTTTAAAAAAACATCACATGCGCAGGACTGACACCAACCTTCAGCACAGGCGCTGCTCCGGAGTACGCATGAAACTTGTCCTCAGTCTGTGCTTGCTGGCAGTTGTGGCCTTTCCCCGGGCGGGGATCGCAGCCGGTTCCGACAACCTCATGCAGGATGTCTTTGTTCTGGACCCCATAAAGGTGACCGGACGTATGGAAGAAGACAAACTGGACAGAACCACCGCCATTGTGGTGGAAAAAAACCGCAGCAACAACGTGGCCGACTACCTGGTGCGCGATCCTGAAATATCCTTCAAGCGCAAGGCCGCCATGGGAGACAGCAGCGACATCATTTCCATACGGGGGATGGAGTCCAAAAGAATCATGCTCAACCTTGATGGCCGCGACATCAGTTCCACGGGCATGTCCGGCGGCAACTATATCGACTTTGGCACCATCCCGCTGGACAATATCGAAAGGATTGAGGTCATCAAGGGCGGCAGTTCGGTTGAATACGGCAACAGCGCCCTGGGCGGGGTCATCAACGCCTATACCCGTAGACCCACAGAACAGCCCTATTTCAGTGCGTACGCCACCATGGGCGGCTGGAAGGACTTTTACGATTTTCATAACGTGCGCGGCAGCTATGCCCAGAAGTTCAACGCCATCGGCTTCAGCGTGGGCCTGAGCCATCAGCACGCCGACCCCTTCCTGCGCAACAACGACTATGACTCCTTTCACTTCAACCCCAAGCTCTACATAGACCTGCCCTGGCGGGCCGAACTCACCCTGGGGTACAACTACAGCCAGACCAGGCGCGGGCTTATCCGCAGCAACAGAAACGACGGCAACCCCGCCAGCGACGCCAACCCGGATTTGCCCGGTTACAGCTCCGCCATTGACTCCAACTACCCCACTGCCAGCGGCGAAAGCTTTGCCGGCGGGTCGCCCACGCCCTCCATGACGGTTATCGGCGACGGCGCGCACTGGACCAAGTACCGCCACCTTATGGATTTCACCTATCGGCAGGATTTTCTTGAAACCGCCTATTTCGAAGTCTCCGGTTTCAAGAACAGCGAGAGCCGCCGCGAAAAAAACTATGCGGACGTTGACGCCCGCATGCAGTTGCAAACGAAAAACCCCAATGACTTCAATCCTTCCAAAACAAGAAACGGCGATCTCGTACTGGACCGTAACGTCATCGTGGACAATACCTACGGCTTCAAGTTCAAAACGGGCGTCACCGTTCTTGGCCACGAACTCATGACGGGCGTTGAGTACAAAAGGCTGACTCCCGGCCCCATCACCGTTGAATATGTGGATGAAAACTACAACAAGGCCGGCGCCAACAAATGGACCGGCAAGATGGACTCCTCTGAGGCTGGCAGACCTGCCACGGTCACGGGGGCCTTTCTGGCCGACAAGTTTTCCATCACTGACAGCCTGCGTCTTGATATAGGCCTGCGCTACGACAGCTTCAGCTACAGCCCTGAAGGACAGGACAAACATCTTTTCAACTCACAACTTTCCCCAAAGGCCATGGCCACTTACAACTTCACCGAAAACCAGTCCGCATCCCTTGCGCTCTACCAGAATTACAGAACCCCCACCATCCCGGAACTGTATTGGAACTCACAGGCGTCGTCGCGGGATGCCACAGTCAACGTACCCTACCTGGTAGGCAAGGACATAAAGCCCGAAACGGCGCGCGGCATTGACGCGGCCTACAAATACAGCTTCGGGGGCAAGGGGTTTATCAAACTTTCCGGCTTTTACTACACCGTTCAGGACTATATCGTTCACAAACCCGTCTACGTTAACCGCCCGCAAAGCTATCAGGCCTGGGCCGCCTACAATATCGACGCCGAAATATACGGGGCCACACTGAGCGGCAGCTATGACCTGCTGGACAATGTGACGGTAAACGCCGCCGTCACCAGGCAGGACAGCAAAAAAACCAATGACCCGGCCGACCCCGACGGCGTGATGGACAGGCTGGAATACATCCCCGACTGGAAGGGAACCCTCGGAACCACCTGGAAAATCAACGAACAGTTCACCCTTGACACAGTGCTGACCTATGTGGGCCAACGCAACTACTACGTCAACACGGCCCAATTACGTAAAGGCACGCTGCACGACTACGCCACCCTTGGCGCAAGCCTGAGCTACAGGGTGGATGAACACCTTACTCTTGAAGCCTATGCGGACAATATAACCAACACCCAGTATGAAGAAGCCTGGGGATACCCGGCACTGGGAATCAACGCGGGGGTCAGCATCAAATGGGAACTGTAGACGAAAAACAGCAAAAACAGCGTGAATTCTGGAATGCCCGTTCGCGTACCTTCCCGCGCTTTGAGGAGGGCGAGCACACCTATGAGGCCGGGATGCTTCGGCACGCCACGGAAAACGGGGTGGATTTCACCAACAAACGCATTCTGGATGTGGGCTGCGGCAGCGGCATGTACACCCTGCGCCTGGCGCGCATGGGCGAACACGTCACGGCGGTGGATGTGTCCGACGAGATGCTGCGCCTGCTGCGCGAAGACGCCGCCGCAATGAACATCGCCAACATCACCACCGTATGCTCCGGCTGGGATGATTTTTCTGTTGATGAGCGCTTTGACATTGTTTTCGCCTCAATGACGCCTGCCATTGAGAGCGACGCAAGCAGGGAAAAGCTTATGCGGTATGCCGCCGACAAGGTGGTTTTTATGGGCTTTTCCGACCGCATGCTTTCCAACGTCATGCAGGGCCTGCACGAGCATTACGGCATTGTTCCAAAAATTTTTAACAATGCCCAGGACATGCGCGCCTGGCTTGATCACAGGGGCGTGCCGTACACGGCCATACCGGTCAAAGGCCAGTGGGTAGTGGCAAAAAGCCGTGACGATCTGGTGGACGCCTGCGTCACCACCCTGCGCGACTACGGCGCGGACCCGGATCCGCGCTTTGTGGAAGCTCATGTGGAGGCTTTCAAGGATGAAAAAGGCCAGTATGTGGAACGCACCGACTATGTCATCGAGATGATCATATGGCAAAAACGCTGAGTCTGCTTCTGCTGGCTCTGGCGCTGCTGACGGGCGCGGCTCCTGCCGGGGCGCGCCCCGTCACCGACGCCATGGGTCGCGTTGTGGAAGTGCCGGAGCCGCAAGCCATCAGGCGCATTATAGCCCTGGGCAGCAGCATGGCCTTTGTGACCTACCTTGGCGCGCAGGACAGGATCGTGGGCGTGGAGGACATAGACAAGACCGTCATTGCCAAGCCCTATGTGCTCTGCAACCGCGAGCGCTTTAAAGACCTGCCCGTGGTCGGCAAGGCCGGGGCCGTGCGCGTGCCCAATTATGAACGCATTGTGGGGCTCAGCCCGGATGTGGTCTTTGTCATCTCCACTGATCCGTCAGAGCCGGACCTGCTGCAACGCAAACTGCGCGCGCCGGTCGTCGCCCTGAGCCAGGGACAACCCGCCTTTGACAGCGAGCTTTTTCTTGAGTCCATCCTCCTTGCCGGGAACATTCTGGGCAGGGAAGAACGCGCCCATGAGCTGGTCACGGGCGTTCGCGCCCTGGCCACGCGCCTGCCCGCCCCTGCTGAAGAAGCAATGGCGCAAGCCTACGTGGGCGGGCTTTCCTACAGGGGCAACCAGGACATCAAAAGCACGGCCGCCGATTTTCTGCCCTTCACCCTGGCGGGTGTAAAAAACATGGCCGACGGCATGGGCCGGTCAGGACATTTTTTCATCAACAGGGAATTTCTGCTGGCGGCCAACCCGCCCCTGATTTTCATAGACGGCAACGGTCTGCCGCTCATACGCCAGGCGCTGGACAGCGAGCGGGGCTATTATGAACACCTCACAGCCCTGACAAGCGGCAACACCTGGCTGCTGCTGCCCCACACCGCCTACTTCAACAATCCTGAGGTGCTGTACATCAACGCGTTTTTCATGGCCAGGGCGGCCTACCCCCAAAGGTATTCCAGCCTTGATCCCGAAGCGCTGGCCGATGAAATATTCATTCTTTTCAACGGTCGCCCCCTGTATGAAGACATGGTGCGCGTCACCGGCAGGCCGGGCAGACTGCAACTGACAGCCCAGGGGTTGGACTATGCCCGGTAAGGAGCCTTCCGGCGGCCAGAACGGCGCGGCCCTGCACCCCCACGCCCACCGCGGCAGCCCGCACGCTCCGCTTTTTGCGGCCGAAAAAGGGCACTGCTGTTCCCTGCCGTGGGATGGCCCCCGCGCACGCGCCTTCTCAATGGCGGCACTGCTGGCTGTTGCCGTGCTGCTGGGCCTTGCGGGCATTAAACTTGGAGCGGTTTCACGCTCGTGGGCCGACATCTGCGCCGCCCTGTTCAACGCATCCGGGGACGAATCGTTACGCTATTTTGTCCTCCACCTGCGTCTGCCCAAGGTCTGCGCCGCCCTGACTGTCGGCGCGTCGCTGGCTCTCGCCGGGACCATGCTGCAAAATGTGCTTAACAATCCTCTGGCTTCGTCCTTTACCCTCGGGCTTTCACAGGGGGCCGCCTTTGGAGCCAGCTTTTCCATGATCATCCTGCCCGTGGCAGGCGGTCTGGCGGGATTGAGCACTGTGGCCATGGGCGCGCTGGCAGGCTCGCTCAGCGCGGCCCTGCTCATACTGGCATTCAGCATGGTGCGGGGCATGGGGCCGCAGGGGCTTATTCTCGCGGGGGTGGCCCTGTCTACCCTTTTTGGGGCCGCCACCATGTCCTTGCAGTTTTTCGCCACGGACAGTCAGGTGGCCGCCACCGTCTTCTGGAGCTTCGGCGATCTTGGCAGAGGGAGTTGGCGCGAGGTCGCGCTGGTGGCCCTCGTGCTGCTGGCGGGCCTTGTCTTTTCCCTGCGGCAGAACCTGGACTATGACACCCTGCGCTGGGGCGACGCCCAGGCGGCGGCCCTGGGCGTGTCGGTACTGCGACTGCGCTGCGCGACCCTGTTCATGGCCTCTCTTATGACGGCCTTTGCCACCGCCTTTTACGGGGTCATCGGTTTTGTGGGCCTGGTGGCGCCCCACATGGTGCGCCTCCTCTTTCCCCACGCCGGACATTTTTTTCTGCTGGGCTGTTCCGCCCTGTTCGGCGCGTGTTTTTTGCTGACGGCCGATCTGGTGGCCCAGACCGTCATATACCCCGCCCTGTTGCCGGTGGGCATTGTCTGCGCTTTCACCGGGGTTCCGGTCTTTCTGTACATTCTTTTCAGGGGGGCCAGGGCGCATGCTTGAGGCCGAAAACATCTCCCTTGTGACACGCTCCGGCAAAACCATCCTTGACGACATATCCTTTTGCCTTGAGCCGGGACGCTGCACGGCCCTCATCGGCCCCAACGGCGCGGGTAAAAGCACCCTTGCCAGGATTGTGGCCGGGCTTGAACGCCCCACATCCGGGCGTGTGTTGTACGGAGGAGCCGACCTTTCCGGCCTGAACCGCCGCCAGCGCGCTCAAACTGTGGCCTACCTGCCGCAGACAGCCCAACCCGTGCCGTGCAACGTTTTTGATGCGGTGCTTTTGGGGCGCAGATCGCACATGGGCTGGCGGCCCGACAAGGAAGACCGCCTGAAAACGCAGGCCGTCCTTGAAGAACTGAATCTCGCTCATCTGGAAAAACAGTGCGTCACCAGCCTCAGTGGCGGCGAGTTGCAAAAAACACTTATAGCCCGCGCCCTTGCGCAGGAAGCTCCAGTCCTTTTGCTGGATGAGCCCGTCAACCACCTTGATATACGCAACCAGATTGAAATACTTGAAACAATTGCAAACATCAGTGTAAGCCGCCGCATATGCGTGTGCATTGTGCTGCACCATCTGAGCTATGCGCTACGCTACGCGCAGCACGCCATGCTGCTGCACCAGGGGCGTCCGGCATATCAGGGGCCGGCATCGGAACTGAACGAGCATGACCTGAGCCGGGTATATGGCATCGCAGTCCGTTTGCAGACCATCGACGGTCAGCCCCACGTTCTTTTTTAGAGCATTTTCACTTTGAAAAAGTGTGAATGCTCTAACAATGAACACTTTGAAATGTAAAGCATTTCAAAGCTAATCTGCTCTAGTCAGACGGCTCTGAAGTTACGCGCATTTTTTACAGGGAGGCCAAATGAACCCCATGCTTGAGGCCGTGTTGCAGGCCACGCTCATATCCAAATGCGTATTGGCGCTCTTGCTGTTCATGTCTGTGGCCAGCTGGGCCTATATGGGCGGTAAATGGCTGACGCTGCGGGCCGCTCAGCGCCGCGCGCAGCAAGGACTTGTGGCCTTTGACGATGCCGGGGGCCTGAACCATGCCCTGCCCGTGATGGAGGCCGACAGGCAGTCGCCCCTCTACGGCATCACCCGCCGCGCCGTGCGCGAATTCAACCGCCTTACCCGCACGGGCGATACGGAACGTCTGCTTAACGACAACGTGCGCCGCGCCCTGCACTTCGCCATTGCCGAGGAAGTCGCGCGGCTCAAGTCCTCACTGGCGCTGCTGGCCACAGCCGCCAATACGGCCCCCTTCATCGGCCTGTTCGGCACTGTGTGGGGAATCATGCATTCCTTTACCGCCATCGCGCAGATGAAGAGCGTTTCACTGGCAACAGTGGCCCCCGGCATTGCCGAAGCGCTCGTAGCCACGGCCGTCGGCCTGTTTGTGGCCATACCAGCCGTGTGCGGCTACAACGTGTTCAGGGCAAAACTCGTTTATATTGAAGGTATATGCATCAACTATGCTGGCCAACTGCTTAACCGCCTGCAACATGAAGCGCCGGAACACAGCAGCGGCATCAGCTTTGCCGGGGAGCATTAGACATGGCCGCCTCATCAGCTGACGACGATTTTGTTGCCGACATCAATGTCACCCCATTTGTGGACGTCATGCTGGTGCTGCTGATCATCTTTATGGTCACGGCTCCCATGATGACAGAAGGGCTTGACGTGGCGCTGCCCAAGGTGGAGACATCCGAGGTTTTGCCCACGGATGACGATCACAGCATCCTGACCATCAAGTCCAACGGGGCGCTGTTCCTTGACGAATATGAAACCGGCCTGGCCGACCTGCCCGAAGTGCTGGCCACGCGCGTGAAAAATGCCGGGCGGCAACTTTTTGTGCGCGCCGACAAGGACGTGCTCTACGGCACGGTCATGCAGGTCATGGACCGCGTACGCGGCGCGGGCGTCAGCGATGTGGGGCTTGTGACCACATCCGTGCCCGACGGCTCCGCTGATGGGCAGATCGACGGTAGGGACACAAATGCGGCCCCCGACGCAAAGAAAGGCAAACGGCCATGAAGACGGCCCCCCTTGGCACACGTAGCATAACCCTGGCTTTTTCTTTGGGCATGCACGCGCTGCTGCTGGGCGGCCTTTTGTTTCTGGCACGGGAAGCCCCGAGCAGCGTGGAAAGGGTGTATCGCGTGACGCTTGCCGAGTTTGCCCCGGCCGCCGATACGCCGCTTCCCGCGCCTGCCTCGTCAGCTGTGCCAGTTACGGCGGAAAGCCCCACGCCGCCCCCGCCGCCGGAACCAGCGCCGCAAACGCCGGATGCCCGGCCCGCAAAGCCCGCGCAACCGAAGCCGGAGACAAAAAAGATCAGCCCCAGAAAGAGCGACAAAGCCGTGCCCAGGGAGCCGGTCGCGCCCGCGAAGCCGCCCCTTTCGGCTGCCCAGTCTACTCCGGCTGCCCCGGCCCCGGCAACGCCGACCGCCCCCGCAATTCCAACCGGGCCAACGGGGCCAGCAGGGCCACAGCCGCGTACCGTGGGTGGGCTCAATGCCTATGAGTGCGATTCGCTGGACCAGCGCCCCAGCATTACCCGGCGCGCTGAGCCGGAATACCCGGCCAGGGCTCGCCGCATGAATATCCAGGGCTCCGCCAGGGTGCGTCTTGTGGTGGACTCCTCCGGCCAGCCCTGTAACTGCGAGGTCGTCAGTGCGTCGCCGGTTGGATATTTCGAGGAAGCGGCGCTCAAGGCGGCAAAAGACATGCGCTTCGCCCCCGGCAAGCTCAAGGGTCAGCCAGTGAACACGCTGGTGGAGTTGCCCTTCATCTTCAGGTTACGGTAGCCGCCTCATGGCGCCACGCCGCAGATACCCTGAAACGCCTTGCGGGGAAGAGACCCTTTTGCAAAAGGGTCTCTTCCCCCACGCCCCCACCCTCTAGACCAGATTAACTTTGAGAATGGACATTCTCAAAGTTTAAGACACGCATACTTCGGCGCTTAACAGCGCAAATAAATTGCGCTTACGCCTTCGCTGCGGGCGCCTGCTCACGCAGTCGCCAGAGCAATTTCAAAGTGAAAATGCTCTAAAATTCCTGTTGTATTTTACCATACTACCAGAGCGTCTCAATCTTGAAATGCTCTGACGCTGCGTGCAGACGCTCGTCCGGTAGCGTCAAAGCAGTTTATCTGCGTGATTAAACACCGTAACGGACGTGGCTTGAATATTGAGAATGCACATTCCCCACATTACTCTGCTCCAAGTGTCTTCTGACCTTGATCTTGCGTTCCAGAGACAGTTTTTTTCAGGCAACACGAGCCTCAAAGACTATCCGCTCCAGCCCGACATACCCCTGCAATCTCCATTAAGAATAAAGAATGGAATGAGTACATTTTTCATATTCACAATAGTCACGGTTGCCGCAAAATCGTGATCATCAAAAATGCAACAAAGACGTGACACGTCGTAAATAATGCTATAACAATACTGAATACACATTCATTACCCCCCAATAACACACTGACAGGCTTCGTGTCACTGGACAGGTTTATGCAACTATATCATACACCACAACTACAGTATGACCATGACAAACATCACACCATTTCTTGAAAAGGCTGAGAAGTACCACGGTCACATTTGCAGCGGGCAAGTCTTGGGCATCCGCATGGCCCTTATGGCTTTGCGACTGCTTGATCTGAAACCAGAAGACAACCTGAGGGATCTTGTTATTTTTCTGGAAACCGACAGATGTGTGGCTGATGCTGCTCATGTGGTCACAGGCGTGACTCTGGGGCGCAGGCGGGTCAAGGTCTACGGATATGGTAAAACCGCCATGTCTTTTCTGGATCTTAAGAGCGGCCGGGCAGTCAGGGTACACGTGACCACATCCGACCGTCCTCCCCACGATGTGCCCAAACACGAGCAGATAGCCTTTTGGGAAAAATACGCCGACGATGACATTTTTGCGTGGCAGGAAGTGCACATAGACATGCCGGAGGGCGAACTGCCCGGCCCGCCTGTTCGCGTATGCACCTGTGCCGCCTGTGGCGAGGATGTGCTGGACTGCAAGGAAATCTTGCGGGACGGCAAGACATACTGCCGCGCCTGTGCCGATGGCGCTTACTATCGCCCCCTTGAGGTTCGCCATGACTGAC
Source organism: Desulfovibrio simplex (assembly GCF_055387835.1). Classification (NCBI taxonomy): domain Bacteria; kingdom Pseudomonadati; phylum Thermodesulfobacteriota; class Desulfovibrionia; order Desulfovibrionales; family Desulfovibrionaceae; genus Desulfovibrio; species Desulfovibrio simplex. The sequence continues at coordinate 645,688 of NZ_AP042377.1, read as the reverse complement.
CGCTGGTTTTTGTACGATGCATTGCTTGACTCTGTGCCCGATACGGCTCTGGTCAAATCCTTCACGTGCGGCAAACACTGGCTCATGGTAGAAACAGACAGCGGCGGCATAGGGATGGCGCAGTATTTTCCCCCTGCTCCGGGTGCGTCCGACTCTGCCCGGTCCTGTCATGACATGGCGGGCCAGCCCCTGCGCCGTGTGGCGGAAATGATCAAGTCCTGGAACTTCAACGCCGCCTCCATCGGCCTTGCCGCCCTTAACGCCGCCAATAACACCCTGGCCCTTGTAAAGACAAGTCCCCTGCGCACGGCGCTGGACAGTCGCCACGGGGATGCCTTTGACTTTTTTCTTTCAGAGGCAAAGGGCAAAAAAGTAACGGTTATCGGGCATTTTCCCGGTCTTGCGCGGCTGCGTCCGCACTGTGAACTTTCAATCCTTGAGCGCCAGCCCCAACCCGGGGATTTGCCGGACACTGCGGCGGAATATATTTTGCCACAGCAAGACCTTGTTTTTATTACCGGCACTACCTTTATCAATAAAACCATCACCAGGCTGCTGGAACTGAGCGCCAACGCCAGGGTTTATATGGTAGGTCCCAGCACGCCCATGAACCCCCTGCTGTTCGCGCACGGGGTGCGCTCCCTTTCGGGTCTGGTTGTGGTTGACGCTGAAAAGATGGGCGCTGCCCTCAAGAACGACAACTGTGAGGCCATTTTTGGCCACGGTGGTCAAAAGGTGAATATGGTGGCTGAATCATGCCACTAACCATGCGCACTTTTGAAAATCTTTGGGTAGACTACCAGCCGGAGCGAACCGGCATGGCAGACTTTTGGAACAAACGCGCACCTTCGTTCAACGAACACATCCGGGGTGATGCCTCACGCGAACACCGGCGTCTGCTTGTGGAGCACATCGCCCGCAAGGCGGGGCTTGATCCGTCGGCGTCCGTACTTGATATCGGCTGCGGCCCCGGCAGCCACGCCCTTGAAATGGCTCCACTGGTGAGCCGCGTGGAGGGCTTTGACATTGCCCCCACCATGATAGAACTCGCCAGGGAAAATGCCGCGCGGGACGGATGCGCCAACGCGCACTTTCAGCTGCTGGACTGGGCCGCTGCCGATCTGGACGCTCTGGGCTGGCGCAACCAGTTTCAACTGGTTCTTGCCTCCAGAACTCCGGCAGTCAATGACAAGGCTGCCCTGGAAAAAATGATCGCAGCCTCCTGCGGTTGCTGCTGCATAATAAGCCAGATTGATACCCGCCACTCGGTGCGTGACCAACTCAAAACGCTGGTAGACTGGGACGCGCACAAAGAGCGCATAAGCCGCAGTTTTTATTGCGCCTTCAATATTCTCTGGCTTATGGGATACTACCCCGAAGTGGAATATATGGACCGCGCGTGGGAGAGCGACAGCAGCCTTGAAGAGGCTGAACAGATGTATCTGCGCTATTTTGAAAGCATGGGGCCGCTCACCCCGCGGCAAAAGAAAAGTCTGACCGGCAAACTGACGGAACTGAGCCGTGACGGCCGGGTGCGGGAAAGCGTGCAGTCAAAAGCCACCCTCATGTTCTGGACCAGCTCACAGCAACGTTGAAATGCTTCACGTTTCAACGTTGTCATTCTGCCTTGACCTCCCGATCAGGCAGCAGCTGATCCCATTGGCGGCATTGCACCGAATCGCTCGCTCACAGTTCAATATGAACAGAACTAGAACAGATTAACTTTGAGAATATACATTCTCAAAGTTTAAGGCACGCTCACTACGGCGTTTAACCGCGCAGATAAACTGCGCTTACGCCTTCGCGGCGGGCGCCTGCTTACGCAGTCGCCAGAGCAATTTCAATGTGAAATTGCTCTAATCCCGTTTGGTGGCATTGGCGGATGATTTGCAGCCGACAATCTGAACAGCACTCAATCTTATCTTGGTGGCAGTTCGACGGATGGTTGGCAGACTGCCCGGACTGGGCCGCGGCCAAATTCTTTGATGGCATTGCGCGGCGCGGAGGGAGATCACCGAGCAAAGCGAGGAAGCTCCCGGAGCAAAAGCCGCGCAGCCCTCGCCAGATTAAGGAAATTGAAAACCTGGGGGGGTCGTCCGGGGGGAGTGCAGAGGGGGCCTCGGAGGGGCGCAGCCCCTAACAGGCCCCCTCTGCCGCCCGCCGCGCAGGCGGCCCAAACTAAGCCTAAGAATAGCCCAAAAGCTTGCTACCGGTCTATAAAACTGTGTGGCCGCCCAAAATATCGCCCACGCTGGCTACCGCCACTAGAGCATTTTGCTTTTGAAACAGTCCCTGTTTCAACACATCATTCTGGCGAAAAACGTGGTTTTCGCCAGAATCCACGCCACGTTGTGGCGGCTGCCGCCTTCGCGTCAGCAGAGCAATTTCAAAGTGAAATTGCTCTAACGAGCCTCGCCCGAGTTAAACGCCGCCTCCGCCGCTGCCTTGTCCGCAAAAACGAACAAATTCCTGCCCGTCCTCAGGGCCTCGGCGTCAACACCCTTTTTCAACTGTTTTTCCAACGCATCCACAAGGTTTCCACGATCTTTTTTTATTGGCAGTTCCATATTTCTGGCCATAAACCCGTTAAGGGCCACCCGGTACATTTTGTCCGGCTGGAGTGGTTCCCCGCTCGTGAGGCGAAGCCCGGCCACATGCAGGGCGTCGTCCCCATCCCGCCAGGCCCAGACATCAAGTCCGTAAAACTGCGGCAAGCCACGTCCTCCGTGTCCGATACCGCGCATGAACACATCGGCAATCTGCTTGCCTGTCATTTCGGCGGCAACAAGCCTGTCGTCAAAGGGCAGAACATCGAGCAGGTCACGCCGATGCACAGGCCCGCCGGGCAAACCCGCGCGTATGCCGCCAGGAGTGTGCAGGGCGATGGCAGCCCCGGCAGCCTTTGCCATGCTTTCGCAAATGAGGCGGCCCAGCGGCGTGCTGTCCTTGCGTAAATGCCTGTCCTTGAAAACACTGTCGTCGGGAGATGTGAAAATAACTTCCTCAAGGCCCTGTGCGGCATCAATCTGCCGTATGCTGTCCGTCATGGCCCTGTCCGGCACAACGTCCGCCACGTCAGCGTACGACTTGAGCGCCATGTCGCCCTTCTTGCCGTCAAGGGTGATCACCATGAAATGCTCAAGGTAGCGCCCGCCGTTGCCGTACATTGCCCCGTAGTCGCGGTTCGGGGCCACGGCCTTGTGGCTGTGCCCGTCTGCCACAAAATCCACGTTGGGCACGGCGGCCACATCAGGCCCGGTGATACGGCCGTCCTTGTCGCCTTTGGGCCCGGCATAGCCAAGGTGGCTCAGCACGATGACCACATCCTGAGGCCTGTCATACGGCGCAAGAGACTGCGTCAGCCGGTCAATAATGGTTTTTTTGGTGGCCGCGGGGGTTGGCTTCAAGTCGAAGTCGTAGTCCGCCAGCGCCTGACGCAAGCCGGGTTTCACGGAATATGGCGTGATGACGCCTGTGACGATGACGCGCATACCCTGTGGATTTTTTGCTGTTTCATCATAAATGACCACAGGCTCTGTGACCATGCCGGGAGGATCGGCCTCCTTGTACGTGAGATTTTCGGCCACGGCGTCAACCTTGCCGGGGCTGTTTTCACGTACCAGGCGCAGCAATTCATTGCCATAGTACAAAGGGCCTTCAGACAGGGTATAATCAAAGGCGTGGTTGCCCGGCGTGAGTACGCGGTAGCCCACCTGCCCCATAAGCTTTGCCACGGAGCGCCCCTGGTCGATCTGCGCAAAGGCGCTGCCGCTGAAGGCGTCTCCCGCATCCAGGATAAACACCGTGTGGCCCTCGGCCCGCGCGCCATCGGCCAATGCCTTGAGCCGGGCATAACCGATGTTCTTTTTTTCCGGATTGTCGGCCACATAGCCATGAACATCATTGGTGACAAATATTTTTACATCCGCCAGAACGGGGACGGCGGAACAAAAAAGCAGAAAAAGAAAAAGCAGAGTTCTTGCAATAACCATAACTACCTCGCTACCTCAGGCTGAACTGCACGGGCATGATCACGCGCGCCGCCTCCGGCGGCGCTGCGAAGGGCGCCGCACTGCGCACCGCCTCAAGGGCGGATTCGTCCAGCAAAGAGTAACCGCTGCTTTTACTGACCGCAACATCCCTGACCCTGCCGTCCTGCTGTATGGTAAACGACACGGTCACCATGCCCTGGATTCCCATGCGTTTGGCCTGCGGACTGTAGACCAGATACTGCCTGACACGTTTTTTGATGTACTCGTAATTTCCCTTCAGATATCCGGCAGAACCTCCCTGCCCGGCAGCGCCGCTTTCATCGCCGCCTTCACCGCCCTTTTGCCCTGCCTGACCGCCACTCTGGCCGCCACTCTGGCCGCCAGCCTGACCGCCGCGACCCGCTGCCATGCCGCCCCCTTCATGGCCGGGGCTTGAGACTTTTTCACCCTGCTGCCCAAGGCCATGGCTGGCTGGCCGCGCCTGCTCGCGCGAGGGCTTTTTCGCGGAGGGAGTGGCGGGCTGGTTGGCTGGCTGCGGACGGGTGTGCTGGGAGGCGGCGGGCTTGTCTTTTGGAACGGGCTTTGCCGTGCGCACAGGGATAGCCGCGTCCGGCACAGGAACAGACGGCTCAGCAGGGGCGGCCTCTGCACGCTGCGTCACGTGATCAGCGGCAGGCACAGCCTCCTGAACAGGCGTGACGGCGGGAGGCTCATGGGCCTTGGCATCTGTAGAGGATGTGGATTCGAGCGCTGAGGTGGCTGCGGCATCGGCGGCATTCGCGTCACCGGGCAACACGGCCCCGGAACCAGCGCCGCCCGAATCGCCGGGCAGTCCGCCCAGCAGGCTGACCGTGATATATCCGCCCGCGCCACCGCCCTGCCCCGCGCCCGATGCGGGAACAGCCAGAAACCACAAGGCGGCGATCGCGACCGTATGGAGCGTCAAAGAAAGCAGAAAGACCAGCACATTGCCGAAAATTACCGACTTGCCGCGCGCCTGCGCAACCTGGGGCATGCCGAGGGCGGCTTCTTCAACATCTGAATGGCTCATGGCGCACTGGTCCCGGTCAGGCGCATCCATGCTTCGGCCCTGGGCGGCAGTTCATAGAGCTTGCGCACCTGATCTTCGGTAATGGTCGATGCCACAGCGCCATCCGCCACCAGTATGCCGTCTTTCAACAGCACGGCCCGCCCGCCGAGGTAGACGGCCTGTTCCGGATGGTGCGTGGTGAGCAGAATAGCTGGACCCGATGCGGCCAGTTCGCCAATAAGGTCAAGCAGATGAAACTGATTGCCATAATCCAGGCCCGTGACGGGCTCGTCCATCACAAGCGCCCCGCAGTCCTGCGCCAGAGCGCGCGCGATCAGCACCATCTGGCGTTGCCCGCCGGAAAGCTCCAGATACGACCTGTCCGCCAGATGGGTCAGGCGCACTTTTTCCAGCGCGGCCATGGCCTGTTGGCGGTCTTCGGCGGAAAACCGCAACCAGGGGCTGCGCGCGGTGCGGCCCATGAGCACCACATCCAGCACCTGAAAGCCAAAAACCCCGGCATGCTGTTGCGGCACATAGGCGAGGCTGCGGGCCAGACTGCGCCTTGGGATTGTTTCCAGAGGGCGGCCGTCCAGCAGGATACTGCCGGGCGGCGCGGGCAAAAGCCCAAGAAGCGCCCTGAGCAGCGTTGTTTTGCCGCAGCCGTTGGGGCCAAGCACATTGACCACCTCGCCCCTGTCTACGTGCAGGGAAATATTTTTCAGCACCGGAGGGGCACTGTGATAGCTGACGGTAAGATTGCGGATTTCTATCATCGTCGTTTCCAGTCGTACCACAGGCTGAAGGCAAAAAGCGGCATGCTGATGAGTGATGTGGCAATGCCCAGCGGCAGTTCCACTGTCCAGACCGAACGTATGAGCGTGTCTGTGAGCAGCACAAAAAGCGCCCCGCCAAGGGCTGACGCTGTCAGCCCCACCCTGTTGTCCGGCCCGCTTATGAAGCGCATGACATGCGGAATGACCAGCCCCACCCAGTTGACGACCCCGGCAAGCACCACGGTAAGCGAACAGATCAGGGTGGCCGCGCCGATGAGGCGCAGCTTCATGCCCGTACTCTGCACGCCTAGGGCGCGGGCCTCGTCGTCCCCCATGGCGAGCGCGTTCACCGCCTTGCCATTGAGGCAGATATAGGCCAGCCCGGCCAGCATGAGAGGGGCGCTCCAGGCCAGATGGCGCGGTTCCGCGCGGGACAGCGTGCCCATAAGCCAGTACACAAGTTCCGGCAACTGGCGGTTGGGGTCGGCCACATACTGCACAAGCGAGGTCAGGGCCACAAAGAACGAACTGCTCACAAGGCCGCCCACCACAAGGGCCAAAAACCGCGCTCTGGGATAGAGCCACGCGAAAAAGAGCGAAAGCCCCACGCCCAGCGCGCCGCCAGCAAAGGAAAGGGCCTGCGTCAGCGGCCAGGAAGAAAAAAACACAATGCCAATGGCCGCGCCAAAAGCGGCCCCGTGCTGCACGCCCAGTATGCCCGGCGATACGAGGGGATTTTGAAACATGTTCTGGTACACCGTCCCCGAAGCGGAAAGACAGGCTCCCACCACCAGGGCCGAACCGATGCGCGGCAGACGCAGGTCAAAGAACAAAAAAAGCTGCCGGCTCTGCTCTTCATTCAAGGGACGCCCCGCCCACGCGTCCATCAGGCTGCGGCAAAGATCGCCCAGGGCCAGCGGGTAACGGCCCATGGGCAGGGCAAACACGATGGCCGCCAGCAGGAGCAGGCTCAGTACGAGCAGGATTTTTTTAGAATGTGCCATACGGCTCAAAAAAGTCATTCACCTGGGCATCATCAAGCTCCAGGTTGAAAAAAAGTTTCATAAAGTGCCTGCTCTCCGCCTTGATGTCCACAGGGTAGAGGTCGGGATGCAGTTTGTTTGCAAGCCACTGCACGCCCAGCAGCCGCATGTAGGTGGCGGGACGCTCCAGCCAGCTGAACGGCCCGCGCGGGATAAAGTACACCTTGCCCTGGCGCACGGCGGAAAGGGCCGCCCATTTGGAGTCTGTGGGGATGCGGCGCATGAGCGCCGGATGAAAAACCAGTATGACTTCCGGGTCATAGGCCATCAACTGCTCAAAGGTCACGCGCAAAAAGGCTTCCTCCGCTCCGGGCGGGCAGTCATGCACGCTCATGGCCCCGGCGGCGGCAAACACCTCTGCCCTCTGCGACTTACGGCAGACGGAGGCCAGACCATCGGCCTCAAGGGCCACATAAACCCTTGTCCATTTTTCCCTGGGCAGCTCCCGCATGGCGTGGGACACTTTTTCAAGCGTCTGCGCTGCATAGGCAGCCAACGCCGCCCCACGCTCCTCACGGCCATAAGCCCGGCCCATGGCCAGAAAACAGGAGGACATGTCCGCCATGCTCGCGCCGGGCACGCTGGTTACCTGCATGCCAAGGCTGGTCAGGGTCTGTTCAATGGGCAGGCGGTCGTGCGGGCCCATAGACAGGTAAAAGGCTTTTTTGATGCCGCTGGCCAGCAGCATTTCCCTGTCGGGGATGAACCCCTGGCCGTACCAGCCACCCAGAACCGGCAGATTGTGGTACCGGGCGGGGATGAATTTTTTTTCATAATCCCGAAGGGGCGTATTCCAGCCAGCCAGCAGCTCCGGCGCAAAGGCGTACAGCGTAAATGTGGAAGGCGGGGTGGCGCAATACACGCTGCGCGCATCCTCCACCGCCGCTCCGCTCTCTGACGCGGCAGAAGAGCCCGCCGCAGCGCCGACGCGGCACGGCATGACAAGCATGACAAACAGCACAAGCAGCCCTGAGGCAAGTAATCGGATCTGCACAGTCACCATCCTTTCGGCATGTCGCCCCGGCCCTCCAGGTAAGCGGAGCACCAGACCAGCGCTTTGCGCCCTATGTTGCGCCGATGTTACGTCGACGTTGTCCCCACGGTACGGCTACCTCTATGAACGCAGGATGCGCTTCAGCCGTTACACGCATGGCAACGGCTGAAGCCGCAGATTTCACAGTAAGTCAAGCATATCAGAATCAGCGCTAGGGGAGCACTGATTAAAGAGCCTCCTGGAAACGCGCAGTTATCTCGTTTGGCAAGGCGCGATCTTTTTTGAAGCAGGAGTGGACTCTTCCGTCCTCGACTGTTTCAAAAAAAGTGAAGCAACGCCGCCAAACGGAATAAATCAGCGTTTCCCTAGAAATTGGCGCTCACGCCCACAAAGTAGCTCCGGCCCGGTTCCGGATAATAGGCGCTGTACGCATATTCCTGGTCAAACACGTTTTTCACGCCAGCTTCCACCGAGAAGTTCTTGTTGATGTCATACACCGCCTTGATATCCGCAGTGGCAAAGTTGGGAGACTTTCTGTACGGGACGTCATCAGCGGAGGTATTCCAGTAAAAGCCGCTGCTGATGTTGAGCTGGGGAATGATGGATAACCCTTCCACAGGAGTGATAACTCCATAAAGGGTACTGGTTATTTCGGGCAGTTGGGCAATCTTTTCATCATTGGTGCAGTTATTCCAGCGCATATAGTTGAACACAGCGCCCGCGCTGAAGTACTGACTGATAACGGCCTCCGCCCCAGCCTCAAAGCCATAGAATGTGGCCCTGCCGAGGTTTTCAAAAGTTACGTTCGGCTTAACCCCCTTGGACGTGATCATGTCGCTGACGTCGCTGTAGTACACGCTGGTGTTGAGCTTGAGCCAGTCGCTGACAAGGCCCTTGTAGCCAAGCTCATAATGATAGGCGTGTTCGGGGTTCAAATCGGGATTGGCAGGAGCGTCGCCAATTCTCAGGAACCGTTCGCGCATGGTGGCGAACCGGGATTTTTTGGCAAAGGTGGCAAAAATTTCATGCTTTTCGGTAAGGTCGTAGAACGCGCCCACCTGGTAGTTGAACAGGGTCTTGGTGTCGTCCAGCCCTTTTTTATAAGAATTCATGGCATCTGTCGTATGGTCGCGGCTTTCAAGCGTCATGGGGGTCAGGGTGCTGAGGCTCGTGCCAAAAACAAGCGTCAGGCGCTCAATGGGTTTGAGGGTATATTCCGCGCCAAGGTCCCAGTACCCTTCCGAAATATGCTCATCCAGCTTCTCGCCGACGTCGGCCTTTTTCTTTTTTTGGTTTGGCTTCAGGCCGGTATCATCAAACACAGCGTAATCATTATACTCTTTGTGCGAAAGGATGCGGTAGCCGGCAGAGAGCGCCAGCTTGTTGGCCGCGTTGAAGGCATAGTCAAAGGTCAACTGCCCGCCGACCGTGTACTGATCGTACTTTTTATCAGGGTAGTCCCTTTTGGTCATGGCTATGTCGGTGTAGCTTTCAGACTTGTCCTGATGCCAGTCGTAGTACATCACGGCCTTGAGGTGGGCCTGCCTGCTCAGGTTAAAATTGGCGTTGGTATAGAGGCGGCTGGTTTCATATTCCGGCCAGTACCAAGAGCGCTGAAAGGGATATGCCTGCTTGCCGTCCGGCCCGGGGCGATACTCGGCGGCGTCGAAAGGCTGCCCTTTTTTAAAGTGTTGCCGCATGTAGCCGACCATGATGTCCACATCCTCACTGGGGGTCCAGCCGCCAATGATGTTGGCGCTCAGATTCTGATGGTCGGAGTTTTTGCGGCGTCCCGTTCCCTGGTAGGGTGCGGCGTCAAACCCTTCGGGCAGGGTGAAAAAATCCTGATTGTCATACACAAAGGTGCCTTTCAGGTAGTAACGTTCCTGTCGCGTGCCTATGCTGGTGGCAGCCATGCGGCCCTGATCGTGCATTCTGCGGTCAAAAAAATTCAGGTATTTCGCGGAAAATTCAAATTCTTTTTTGGGTTTGGCAGTGCGCAGGTTCACCACGCCAGCCAGGTTGTTGTTGCTCGCAAGCAAGGGAGAACTGTACCCCTTTGAGACGTCTATGGATTCAAGGCCATAGGTCAGGGTGTTATTGTAATCCCACTCGTTACGATACGCGGTGGCAATGGGTATATCGTCAATATACATGCCGACCTGATACCGGTTTGATCCACGGATGCCAATGGTGCCCTCGTTGCGGCCCCCGGTTGTCTGAAGATATACGCCCTGCACCCCCCTGAGGGCTTCCCACAGATTGATGGCCGTCTTTCTTTCCATATCTGTCTGGGTGATATGGTCAATGGTGTTTTTTGGTTCTGTCATCTCAAGCGGCGTCAACAAGACCTCTGTTGCCCCCTCCTCCTGCGCCCATGCCCCACTTGTCTGCAACAGCAGTATAACGAGCAGGAATACCACACGCCTACATCTCATATGCCCTCCAATTATTAAGATAACAGAACTAAAACACTGTCAGCACCCAGGCAGTGGACAGTTCGCTTCACCAGAACATACACCGTCAAATAAAAATTTTTATTTTACTTGATTACAGATGAGGATTTCAAGACGCAACTTGGTATCGGTATTTTTAAAAACGTGACCACACGATTTTTTTCGCCACAAAACATATTCATTCACTATGTGTTTATAAGTACGCAATTGTCAGAGTGTAGTGTTTATACAGAGAACGTAATAGTGCCAGCTGAATTTCCCGCAGTCTTCGCCACAGCGCCCGGAATTCACCCCACAAAACGCAATCAGCCCCGACAAGATGCCGGAGCTGATTGCGGGGTCGCCCAAAGACTGGCGACGGCATAGCGGATAAAGAGCGTGGACAGGCTGGCGGAACAGCCCCAGGAGCATCATTGCCTTCCAACGCGCCGGCGCCTGCCGCACCGCCACACGCCCATTGCAAACTGAAATGCCACTGGAGTAATTTCATTTTGAAATTACTCCAGTGGCTGCGTGAGCAAACGCCCCCCGCGAAGGCGTTAACGCAGTCGCAACCTTTGCTTTAGCCGTTGTGACGCAGGTTTAAAGCGTTGTGACGCAGGCTTAAAGCGTTGTGACGCAGCAAACTACGCTTGAAGACAGCATGCGTAACGACACGGCTTGTCCCTTACAATCGCTGTCGCCATCCGTAGCGATGCTGTCCTGCCCCGTAAGACGGTTCCGTCAACGGTTCAGGCAAGCACTGCGGGCGCGTTAGCCGTTGCAGCGTCAGCGGCTTACGGATAACGACAGCGACTCTTTGAGTAAGATTTTTGCGTAACTCATTGCCGTCTTTATCCGTAGCTTCGCGGCAGTCGTTGGCGAGTCTGCGAGCCTTACGAATGGCGACAGCGATTGTATGGAGTGAACTGTGTAATTACTCAGGCTGTCTTTATCCGTAGCTTCATGCATCGCAACGGCTGAAGCCTGCGTCACAACGGCTAAAGCAACGGCTGCCGCGAAGACAGTACCGCTTATTTACTTGCGCGGTTAAGCGCTGGAGCGAGCGTATCTTGAACTTTGAGAATGCATATTCTCAAAGTTCATCTGCCCTGAAGGGCAAACACGGCTTCAGCCGCTGCCCGCAGGGGCAACGGCTGAAGAAGTTGCACGGAACAATCCGGGGCAAAAGACTTTACTTACGACCAGCAAGCCTTTTCTTAAGGTTTTCCGCCACAATGGCCGGGTCCACAGGGTTGCGGGCAATGCCGCTTTCTATGGCGGCGCGGGCCGTGGCGGCGGCCACTGCCGGAGCCACATCGGCATTAAGGGTTGAAGGTATGATATAGTCGGGCCGCAGTTCCTCCGGCTTGACCAGTTCGGCAATGGCGTAGGACGCGGCTATCTTCATGGCGTCATTGATGTCTGTAGCGGCCACGTCCAGAGCGCCACGGAAGATACCGGGAAAAGCCAGCACATTGTTTATCTGGTTGGGGCAGTCTGAACGCCCCGTGGACACCACCCGAGCCCCGGCGTCCAGCGCGCGCTGGATGGGCCAGATTTCGGGGATGGGGTTGGCCTGGGCAAAGACTATGGGATCCTTGGCCATGCTGTGGATCATGTCTTCAGTAAGGGTGTTGGGTGCGGAAACGCCGATGAACACGTCCGCCCCCCTGATGGCCTCGGCCAGACCGCCCTTGACCTTCTGCGGATTGGTGCGCCGGGCTATGTCCTCCTTGTACGGATTCATACCTTCGGTGCGGCCTTCGTAGATGGCCCCGCGCGTGTCGCACATGATGACATTCTTGAGGCCCATGGCCATGAGCAGCCTGATGATGGCAATACCTGCCGCACCCGCGCCGCTGGTGACCACAGTAATATCTTCCAGCTTCTTGTTGACGACCTTGAGGGCATTGATAAGCCCGGCCAGAGTCACCACGGCGGTGCCGTGCTGGTCGTCGTGAAAGATGGGGCCCTTGAAAACGCCGTTTTTCTTGAGGGCATCCTCAATGACAAAGCATTCCGGCGCCTTGATGTCTTCAAGGTTCACGCCGCCGAAGGTGGGCGCCATCAGTTCCACAAGCTCGACGATCTTGGCTGTGTCCTTGGTGTCAACGCAGATGGGAAAGGCATCCACATCGCCAAAGGTCTTGAACAGCAGGCCTTTGCCCTCCATCACAGGCATGGCGGCGCAAGGGCCTATGTCGCCCAGACCCAGCACCGCCGTACCGTTGGACACCACACAAACAAAGTTGCCGTGGTTGGTGTACACGTCCAGCATTTCAGGATTACGGTTTATTTCCATGCAGGGCTCAGCCACGCCGGGCGAATACGCAAGGGTGAGATCATCGGCATCACGCACGGGCACCTTTACGCGCACTTCAATCTTGCCCTGAAAATCCTTATGCAGGGCCAGCGCATCCTCACGCAGATTCTTTATACGGGACATGAATTTCTCCTAACATATTCTGACATTCTATGTAGTTGCGCCAACAGGCCCGATTCGTTCCTGTTGGCGCACAGTGAGAGCGGGTCACCTTTAAGATACATTCCCCAAGGTTACGGCACGACTGCTACGGCACGTAACAGCGCGCAGACTGTGCTTACGCCTTCACGGCGGACACCGCTCGCGCGGGTGCCAGAGCAGCTTCACGGTAAACGTGCCCTAGCCCTTGCCGCTGCAATGCGAATGGCCGCAGCCCTGCATTTTTTTACGCAGGAATTCCGGCAGGATGCCCCGCACGGATTCCATGCTCACCATACGCCGCATGATGCCCAGCTGGTCGTGCAGGGGCAGTTGCTTGGGGCACACGCTGTCACAGGCCAGCAGGCCCATGCAGCCGAAAACACCCTGGTCGTCGCCGATCAGGTCGTAGTAATCGGCCGGGGTGCGGTTGTCCCGGGGATCGATGTAGAAGCGGGCCATACGGTTGATGGCCGTGGCCCCGATGAAGTCTTCACGCATGCGGGCCGTGCCGCAGGCCGCCACGCAGCAGCCGCACTCGATGCACCTGTCCAGCTCGAATATCTGGGTGGCGAGTTCATTGTCCATGCGTTCTTCCTGTGCCGCCGGATCAAACTCCTTGCTGGTGTGTATCCACGATTCGATCTTCTGGCCCACATTGCGAAACCACGTGCCCGTGTCCACGGAGAGGTCGCCCAGCAGTTTGAAGACCGGCAGGGGGTGCAGGGTTATGTGGTCCGGCAGGTCGCAGGTTTGCGTATGGCATGCCAGACCGGGCCGCCCGTTGATCACCATGCCGCAGGAGCCGCAGATGCCCGCGCGGCAGCAGAAATCAAACTGCAAGGAGGCGTCCTGCTTTTCGCGGATGAGATTCAGCGCGATAAAGAGCGTCATGCTTGGATGCTCTTCAAGCTGAAACTTCTGCATATGCGGGTATGAACTGGCATCCAGTGGATTATAGCGGAATATCTCGAACGTAAGATTGCGTCCCATTGAGCTTGCCTCCCTTAGCCTTTCTGGTCGTAGGGAACGATCTGGTCTTCCCTGATGTCGCCCTGGATGATCTTGCCGCCGCCATAGCCCCGGTCGCCCGGAGGCAGAATGAAGAATGGCGTGGCAGGCTCATACCGGAGCGTGGGGAGGCTGTCGCCCTCGTTCCAGTAGGCCAGGGTGCGCACAAGCCAGTCCTTGTCGTTGCGTTCCGGATGATCCTCGCGCGCGTGCGCCCCCCGGCTTTCAGTGCGCATAAGCGCACCGTAGGCCGTGCACAGGGCCAGTTTGAGCATGCCGGGCACCCGCAGGGCCATAGAAAGCTCCGCATTGGGGCCGGGGATGTCGCCGCTGGCGAGGCGCATGTTTTTGCAGCGCTCAAGCAGGTTTTGCAGTTTGACCACACCTGCTTCCAGATCCTTGCCATTACGGAAGATGCCGACGTGTTCCATCATTACGTCCTGCATCTCGTTGCGCAGCGTGTAGCAGTCGTCGCCCGTGCCACGCAGCAACGCGGCGACGCGATCCTTGACCTTGATGGCGGCGGCCTTCATTTCGGCTGTGGAAAACACGGTTTCGTAGCCTTGCAGGAACTCCACCAGCTTTTTGCCCACAATGCGCCCGGAGACGATGGTTTCGGCCAGGGAGTTGCCGCCCAGGCGGTTGAAGCCGTGCATATCCCAGCAGGCAGCCTCGCCGGCGGAGAACAGCCCCTCAAGCCCGTAGGCGTGGCCATCCTTGTTGATGCGCACGCCGCCCATGCTGTAGTGATGGGTGGGCCGCACGGGAATGAGCTGATGTATGGGGTTCACGCCAAGAAAATGGGTCGAGATGTCATACACTTCGCGCAGGTTTGTGGTGATGTGCTTTTCGCCCAGGTGCCGGATGTCCAGCCAGAGATGCTCGCCGTAGGGGCTGGGTACGCCGAAGCCCTTGCGCATATGCTCGGTCATGCGGCGCGACACCACGTCACGCGAGGCGAGTTCGGCCTTTTCCGGCTCATAATCCGGCATAAAGCGGTATTCATTCACGTCCAGCAGGGTGCCGCCGTCGCCACGGCAGCCTTCGGTCACCAGAATGTCCGTGGGCACCGTGCCCGTGGGGTGAAACTGCACGGCCTCCATATTTCCCAGAGGCACCACGCCCGTTTCAAGGGCCGCGATCTGACCGCCGCCGTCGCAGATGATGGCATTGGTGGTGGCCCTGTAAATACGGCCGTATCCACCCGTGGCGATAAGCGTTGCCTTGGCGAAGTACCCCACCAGTTCACCGGTGCGCAGGTCGCGGGCCACGCAGCCCATGCAGCGCTGACCATCATGCACCAGCACTTCGGCCTGCATGCGGTCGTGCACATTCACACCCAGTTGCAGCAGGCGGCTGTCCAGGGTGAAAAGCACGGCGTGGCCTGTGCCGTCCGAGGTATAGCAGGTACGCCACTTGGCGGTGCCGCCAAACGCGCGCGAATGGATAAGCCCTTCATTTTCCTTTTTTTCCGTAGCCTGAAAAGGCTTGCCGCCCTTGTAGTAGGTGTGCTCGCCGGGCACAACCCGGCTCCAGGGCACGCCCATCCAGGCCATTTCGCGCATGGCTATGGGGCCGGTTTCAGCAAACAGGCGGGCCACCTCCTGGTCGCAGCCCCAGTCAGAGCCCTTCACGGTATCATTAAAATGGATTTCCGGGCAGTCGCCCTCGCCCATGATCGAGTTGCCCAGAGCCGCCTGCATGCCGCCCATGGCGGCAGAGGAATGCGAGCGTTTGGGCGGCACCACGGAAAGACAGATAACGCTGAAGCCAGCCTGTGCGGCCTCCACCGCCACACGCTCACCGGCCAGACCAGCGCCAATGCACAAGACGTCACTTTCAAAAATACGCATACGCCCCCCTATCCCTGAAACCAGACGCGGGCCAAGGCCAGCGAGCCGAGCAACAGATAACAGCCCATGACAATCCAAATCCACTTGCGGCACATGTCCTTCGCGCTTTTGACGCAGACGCCGTACTTCACGGCGATGCGGTACACGCCGATGCCCGTATGCAGGATGACGCAGGGCAAAAAGACAACGTAGAAGGCCAGCCAGCCGCTGTGCAGGCGCTTGGCGCTACCTGCCACATTGATGGGAAGGTCTGTCATGATCGCGTATACGTGATAAAATACGCCGAGCAGGATGGCGATTGCCGTAAAGACCTGCACAAGCCACAACCATGTGTCAAAATCCTTCAAGCTTTTGCTGTGCCGCACAAAGATGCCAAGTTCATGCGCGCGAAAGGGCATCTTGCGTGCCGCTATATAAAAATGAAAAACAACCAGCAGAATAATGAGTGGGGCCACCAGATGGGTCAACCACGTGGCCTCAAGAAACCAGGCTATGCCATTGGTCAGCGCGGGGCTGAGCACCACCGTCCCCTCCAGCAGCAGGTGTACGCACACAAACAGCGCCAAAAAAGCACCTGTGGCGGCCTGCCAGAAGTCCAGGCGGGTTTTGCCCTCTGCGGAATTTCTGCTCAAAGCCATATGAACTCCTTGTGCAATGAAACGTAAACAGTCTATGGACGCACCACGTACCCGTCAGATCCGTCGGTACGGCGCCTGGCCAGCCTCGTAATAATTGCCGCCCATGCTGTCGATGACCACAATGGCGGGAAAATCCTCCACCTCCATTGCGGCGACCGCCTCGGGCCCCAGGTCCTCATAGGCCAGCACCGTATACTTCTTGATGCTACGGGCAATAAGCGCTCCCGCGCCACCCACGGCGGCCAGATAGGGTACGCCGAGTTCTTCCATAGCCTTTATGACGTCAGGACTGCGGTAGCCCTTGCCGATCATGCCCTTGAGGCCCTGCCTGAGCAGGCGGGGCGTATAGGCGTCCATACGGCCTGATGTCGTCGGCCCGGCCGCCCCGATGGCATACCCAGGACGGGCCGGACTTGGACCCACGTAATAGACAACCGCCCCTTCCAGGTCCACCGGCAAGGGCTCTCCCCTGTCCAGTGTTTCCACCAGCCTTTTATGGGCCGCATCGCGAGCGGCCAGAATGGTGCCAGAAATAAGCACCCTGTCGCCGGCGCGCAGTGAGCGGGCCGTAGTGTCGTCAAAAGGAGCGCGGATTTTTTTGACTTGGTCAGACATGGCCCCCCCTACAGGACGATTTCGGCGTGGCGCGCCGCGTGGCAGTTGATGTTCACGGCCACCGGCAGTGAGGCTATGTGGGTCGGTGCCCACTCCACATGCACCTTGAGGGCCGTTGTCACGCCGCCAAGTCCTTGCGGGCCGACGCCGGTTCTGTTGACCATCTCAAGCAGCTCATCCTCAAAGGCCGCATAGCGCGCATCCGCATTATGGCTCTGAAGGTCGCGGGCCGCTGCTCGCTTGGCGCACAGGGCGGCCATTTCCATAGTACCGCCAATGCCCACGCCCACGACCAGCGGCGGACATGAGTTGGGGCCAGCGGCCAAAATGGCGTCCAGAACCACCTTGCGTACCCCCTCAATGCCGTCAGCGGGCACAAGCATTTTGAGTACACTTTTATTTTCCGAACCCGCCCCCTTGGGAGCCAGACGCAGGCGCAGCCCGTCGCCTGGTACGATGCGGGCGTGCAGGACGGCCGGGGTGTTGTCTCCTGTGTTTTTGCGCTCAAACAACGGTTCGGACACACAGGATTTGCGCAAATAGCCGTCCGTGTAACCCCGGCGTACCCCCTCATTGACGGCGTCTTCAAAAGCGCCGCCCACTATGTGTACTTCCTGCCCAATCTCGGCAAAAACCACTGTGATTCCTGTGTCCTGACACAAGGGAATCTGCCCTTCAGCGGCAATGTCCGCATTTTCCAGTAACTGATCCAGTATGTTGCGACCCACGGGCGAAGGCTCGGCCTCGCGGGCTTTACGCATGGCTTCAACCATATCCGCAGGCAGCCGGTAGCAGGCCTCTACGGCCAGACGCGCCACTGCCTGCGCTATGTCGTTATAATGAATTTCTTTCATGACTCTCCCAGTCTGTTCGCTTGTGCCTCTTCAGTTGACGCCCAGCGCGCCATCAGTCCGGAAGTGGATCAGATGTCCGCCTTGCTTGCGGATATCTCGACTTCGGCATCGTCATCCATTTCGATTTCCTCCGTATACCCGTTAAGTTCGCGGCGCAACTTTTCGGAATCAAGATTGCCGGTCATCTTGGAAATAAAAATGGTGGCCACGCCGTTGCCCACAAGGTTGGTCAGCGCACGGGCTTCAGACATAAAGCGGTCAATACCGAAAATGACGGCGATGCTTTCCGGGGGAATTTTGCCAACAGAGCTCAACGTACCCGCCAGCACGATAAATCCGCCGCCAGTAACTGCCGCCGCTCCCTTGGAGGAAATCAGCAGGATGCCAAGAAGCACGAGTTCTTCGCCTATGGTCATGGGCGTATTGGTGGCCTGGGCCAAAAATACCGCTGCCATCGTCAGGTAAATTGCCGTGCCGTCCAGGTTAAAGGAGTAGCCTGCCGGAATAACCAGGTCCACGACGCTCTTGTTGCAGCCCACCTTCTCCATCTTGCGCAGCATGTTGGGCAGCACGGATTCGGAGGAAGACGTGCCAAGAACGATAAACAGTTCTTCCTTGATGTACCGGACGAACTTAAAGATGTTAAACCCGCTGAACAGGCCCACAACACCGAGAACCAGCACCACAAACATGATACTGGTGGCGTAAAAACACAGTATCAGTTCACCCAGCGCCAGTACGGAACCTATCCCTTCCTTGCCGATGGTAAAGGCCATTGCGCCGAAAGCGCCAATAGGCGCGACGCGCATGATGATATTGATGACCTTGAAAAGCACTTCAGAAAGGCTCTTGATAAGGTCAAAGCACAGCTGGCCCTTGCTGCCGCTGAAATTCAGGGCAAAGGCGAAGATGATGGCCACAAGAAGGACCTGCAATATCTCGCCGCTGGTAAATGCGGAAACAAAGGTATGCGGAATGATATTCATGAAAAAGTTTATAAGGTTATTGTCTTTGGCCTTGCCGGCGTATTGGGCGGCAATGCTTTTGTCGGCGGCGTCAAAGGTGCTCACGTCAACATTCATGCCCGCGCCGGGCTGAACCAGGTTTACGACCACCAGGCCGATAACCAGGGCCAGCAGGGTTATGCCGGTAAAGTATACGATTGCAAGACCGCCCGTTTTACCCACGGCCTTGATGTCATTCATACCCGCGATGCCTGTAACAACTGTGGAAAAAATGAGCGGAGCGATGATCATTTTGATCAGGTTGATGAACATTTTGCCCAGAGGCTGCATTTTTACCGCCATCTGCGGATAGAAATGCCCCAGCAAGATACCGATCATAATTGCAATCAACACTTGTACATACAGCACTCTCAAATACTTAAGCATACGTTCCACCTTTAAAGTAAATGCGGTTGAAGGCGTATTATGTAGAAACAGCGTCCAGAGGCCTCGCGGCTTTGCAGCCGGAAGCTTTTGCCACGGAACCGGACCGGGACATGCGCTGTCTCAGTTTTGCGTGTGCTTGTGGTAAGTCAGGCAGAATTGTTATCAGGCGTGCGGTGCTGCCCGCACGGGAGGACGCAGAGTGCGAAGCTTGCTTTTATCCGGCCACGTGGGAGTGTCGGACAGGGGGGATAATCCAAAACTTTCTAAGGGGTCGTTATGAAATATCTTTAAAAAAGCATGTTTAATCTGAGGCAGGTCTTCAACATCATACTTTGCCCATCCGGACATGGTGTTTTTTTGACTTTCCGAACAGTTTGAAGACTCTTTTGCGCTGCCAGTACTGATGCCTGGAGGCCAATGCGCATTCATATCAACTATAGCGAACAAAGAAAGACAGGTATTTTGCAGATCGACAGATTCACAGGATGGCACACTTCCACGTGATTGCAATATACTCGTATTTATTGCCAAATGAAGGCAAAAAATAACAGCAATAATTGCCGTGGAAAAAACCATCCCTCTGAACATCGTCACCCTCTCATAGAATTTTCACTTATGGATTAAATAAAACACAGAAAGAATAATCAATGCAATTAAATTATTTTTTTCACGTACATTTGCCATCCGTGATGGTTTTAATTTATATAAAATCAGTTGTAATACACCCTCATTAATCATTGAATTTTTAAACACTATCAATACAGAGTACGATTAAATCATATATAAAATACAATAGCACAAATTTAATTATATAACCATGTTACATATTTTATCATGTTGTCATACCATAATACCACTGAGGTTTGCAAATGAGCGGCTGCGTAGCGCCTTTTTGACAGGATCCGCACGGTGGCGACTTGTAGTAACCTACTGATGAAATTGAATTATGTCAGATGACTGTGGGTCGGCAGGTTCGCAGGCACAAAAAAGCAAAACGAGGGCACTTTACTCTCGAATAACATTCAACAAAGTTAATTTATTGAACAAAATTATAGCACTATGGTTCGGAAGAGGCGAACAGGGCACGCGGCCCCGTCCGCGCTACCAAGCCCAAATGGCTCATAATTCACGAATACAGGATGGTTGTGTGCAAACACCTGATGGCAGCCTGACTGCTCCGCAGTCTGCAAGGTTGAGGAGCGGCTCAAGCCTCCAAGGGTGACGCGCAACTCAGGAACGGGCAGTGCGTCGGAACGCGTAAGCAACGCATCGGAGATCAGGGATTGCCAGCACCACTGGAGCAGATTACCTTTGAAATGCTTTTCATCTCAATGTGTCATTCTGCCGAAAGTCGCATCGTTAGGCAGACTCCACGCCACGTTGTGGCGCGCCGCACTCTCGTGCAGCGATAGAGCATGTAACTTTGAAAAAAGTTACATGCTCTATCTGCGAACCGGAACAGGATGCCTGCCCGATCCTGTTCCGGATTCGCAGGGTGCGAAAAGGCCCTTGCGGCCTTTGCCGCAAATTACAAAGGCAAACCCATTTGCAGGCGGATATGGCGTACGTCCGCCTCTTCAGGCTTGAAGGGATAGTTGCGTATGCCAGGCCCTGGGCGCGAATTGGCATAGGGGCGGTTGCAGGCCACCTCGCCGTCGCGGCCCGTGCAGCCGCAGGTGCGGAAGGGCTCGCCAGTGTTGATGCATCCTTCCAGCGCGTCCTTTGGCAGCCCGTACCCGGTGATGGCCCGGCGCTGATTGTAAGTGAAGCCCTCGGCGCGGGCATGATCGTGATCAATGAGCCAGCGCGCCAGCTGGATGCGGCGGTACTGGTCAATGGGAGGCGGCAGATGCTCGGCCAGGGGCGACCCCCCTTCGGGGAAAAACGAGAACAGATGCGTATTGCCGCCCATATCATGCACACGCTGCATGGCGCGGCTCATCTCTTCTTCCGTTTCACCCATGCCGACCATAAAGTGTGAACCGGCCATGCCCTTGCCGAAAACGTCCAGGCTTTCTTCCAGGCATTGCCAGTAGCGTTCCCAGGAGTGCGGCCCCCCTACCCCGGCCCCACGGTACCGGGCGAAGAGCTCCGGCGTGGCGAGGTCGATGGCCACGCCTATCTTGTCCGCTCCGGCGTCACGGAATTCTTCCAGATGGCGGCGCGTCAGAATGGTCGGCGAGATGAGCAGAGAAACCGGAATGTCCACGGCCGCGCGCAAACGGCGGCAGATGTCCGCCGCGTCGCGCGGGGCACGGCTGTTGGTAAGCATGGATATGCAGATGCGCTTGACGCGCTCCTGACGCCGCAAAATGCCCGCAATGATTTCATCCACGGTAAAGGAGGGCCAGCTTACGCGGATGAAGCTCTTGATGGGCCGCTTTTCCTTGGCGCCTGAAAGGCCGCAGTAGGAACAGCGGGCCGCGCATCCCGAGCGGTAGGTCAAAAGAAGATTGACGCACGAAAGGCAGGCGTTGCGGTAAAAGCTGCCCGGCGCAAAGTCCAGCGTCATGGCGGCCGCAAGGCTCATGCGCACGACATCAGGGCTTTCTGGCGCGGGTTCCTGACCGCAAACGCCCTGGTCGGGGGAACATTGACTTTTCAACTCAGTGGCTTGGCTCATAGTATCCTCGCTGACTGCCCTTGAGCAGACGTTTTTTCCATATGCCCGTCACGTAGCGTCCGTGAGCGGATATCCTTTCCGTACCGGCCTTTCACCAGCCGACCGTGCCCTCGCCCATACGCACCGAGCAGCAGGTCTTGCGAAACTGCGTCTCAAGCCCCATGCTGGCCGCCAAGGCGACTGCCTCCTGCGAGGGCAGGGCCATGCGGTTGACCCCGGCCAGCAGGGCCAGCTCTTCCAGATCGGCGGCTCCCTTGCGGGGGCGGGCGCAGCCCAGGCTTATTTCCGTATCCGGCATGAGTTCCCGCGCCCGCAAAATGACGCCGCAGACCTCGCGCGCTCCTGGCGGGGCCATGCCCGCCATGTCCGTGCCGGGCAGGTTCATGCAGGCCACAATAACCAGCAGGGCCGGCGGACGCCGGGCAACTATTTCCAGAGCCCGGCTTTCACCGAGCAGCCTGCCGAAGTGCAGTCCGGCCACAATGTGCGGCACCACCGGCAGCCCTGCCCGGGCCAGCGCTTCAAGGCTGCTGTCCAGCAGCTCCGCGCCGTCTTCAAGATGATAGACCTTGTAATACGTTTCAGCGCTGCCGATGATGTCAATGAGGGCCTGATCCGCCCCGGCGCTTTTCAGATCCCGTGCGGTGGCCGCGTCCAGCATGCCGCAGTGGACGGACACAAAAAGCCCGGTCTGCCGCTTCACTTCGGCAATGGCGTGGATGAAATTCTTCCACGGAACCCTCCCCCGACCGTCGCAGCCGCCGGAAAGCAGCACTCCCTGCACGCCCTGCGCCTCAAGCGCCCTGCATTTTTCCAGCAGGCTGCCGGGCATGCTCACATCGGGCATGCTCTGCAACAGCGCGCCGCCGCAATGGGCGCAGCGCTGCGCGCAGTCACGGCCAGTGACGGAAAGCGCGGGGTATTGCCCCTGCACGCCGTCGCGCACAAACATGCCTGGCAGGTAGAACAGTATTTTTTTGCCGTGCCGCGCCCAGGAAAGCTCACGGGCCTGCTCCAGCTGCACGTCGTCCCAGTGGTCAAGAGGCCGCATAATATTCCCTGAATCCTATCCAGAATCTGTTTATGGACTGGTCCAGCACGCCGCTGTACCCTTCCCAGTCCAGCCTGCGCTTGTGGGCGTGGGACAGAACGTCGCCGTAAAAGTCGTTCCATTCGTCAGCGTAGCCCTGCAAGACATCCAGGCGGTTCTCCCGGACGGCGCGGGCGGCCCAGCGGCCAGCCATCTGCCCGCCCATGACGGCCTGAAAAATGCCCGCCCCTGTTATGGGATGGGTATGCCCCGCAGCGTCTCCGGCCAGCAGGATGTCGCCCGCCACGCAGGGCCTGGGCGGCCCGGCGGGTATCCAGCCGCCCGTGAACGACAGGGGTTCGTCGTACACCAGCCCAAGGGCCGACAGACCGCGCACAAAACGGCGCAGCACACGGCGCAGGCCGGGCGTGTGCCTTTGCCGCAGCATGCCGAGCCCCACATTGGCGACGTCGCCCTTGGGGAAAAGCCAGGCATAGCCGGCAGTGATGCTCTCATCAAAATATATGCAGGTATGTTCCAGGGTTTTGCGCAGGGGCAGGCGCACCTGTATGGACGGCAAACAATGGGTATTGGGCAGCCCGACCCATTGGGCCACACGCGAATGCGGGCCGTCTGCCCCGATGATGACCTTGGCCCTTATGCTGACAACCCCGCCAGTGGGCGTGGACAACATAATACAACTGCCCTGCCCGCCTTCACGGCCAAGAACGCTGTGCCCCAGCAGCACATGCGCCCCGGCATCCGCAGCGGCGCTGGCCAGCGCCTGATCGAATTTGTCACGGTGGATGACATAGCCCGGAGCCGCCATGTCCTGTATGCGGTGGCCGTGCAGGTAACTGCGCATGCCAAGCGTGGCCTGGGCGATATAGTCCCTGCCCACGTCAGCCTGGCCCACCAGCATGGCAGGTATGTATTCAGCGCAGCGCACGGGTACACCCACCGCGGCGCGGCGCTCCACAAGAGCCACGGAAGCTCCGGCCTGCGCGGCAGCCCTGGCGGCGCTGGAACCGGCGGGGCCAGCGCCCACAACCAGCACGTCATAGTGCAGCATGGGTCCTCCCAGCCTTTTCTGCGCCGGGCGTGACACCGGATGTGACGCCTGGCGCGCCTTCCTTTATGCCCTGGTGCCCGGCCCGTTCGGCCTGTCCGGCCTGCCCAGACAACTCGGTCTGTCCGGCAACCCGAAGAATATCATGCAGCAAGGCCATGTTCAGCATGGTCTGGCTGGAGAATTCCCCCCTGTGGGCGGCTTCGCTCTGGTCAAGGTCATAGCAGGTGGTATTTTCGATATCTATAAGAATGCCCGGCAAACCAAGGCGGGCGAAATCCTCCACATGCTTGATGTAGAAAGGCTGGCAGCAGCAGCCGATAAAGGCCGAAACACCCTGCCCCTTCATTTTCTCCAGCTCCCGCATGAGATGCTCGAAGCTGGTGATGCAGACAGTGCGCCATTTACGCTCGTGCCCCAAGGTCCAGGCGTCGCCCACAACACATTCACCGCAGGCGCGGCACGACCGGGTGAAGCGCAGGTCGCAGTCCTTGAGTTTGGCGCAGTACGGCAAGAGCAGCGCCTGCGGCCCTGCCGCCAGCACTTCGTCAAAACTGCCGTTGGTGGTAAAGATGCGGTTGCAGTGCTCAAGGGGGATGCCGTGGCGGGCAATGGCGGCCTTTTCCATAGCCATGCGCAGGGGAATGCAGATATCTTCCGCCCCCATGTCCGGTATGACGATTCTGCCATCCTTGAAGAAATCTTTTATGATGCCGCACAAATGGTCGCCGTCCAAGGGCTGACCGCGCAGGGCGGCCTCAAGGTCAAAAAGCGCCCGCGACGGAAAGGACAGAAAGTCACCGGTGATATACATATTCTTGAGCGTTTTTCGCGGCATGTTCAACTGCATGGTCACGCGCACAAGGCCGAAAGGAGACTTGCGCGCGCCCTGCACCACCTCTGTTTTTTCATAGGTGGGGCGCACCATGTCTATCCATTCCTGCGAGCGGAAATGCGGCAGCTTTTCGGCCAGCAGATCCTCTTCTTCCGCCGTGAGGCCGCCAGGCCTGAGCGTGATGCCCATATGCTGCTCAAAAGCCTCCACAAGGTTGCGCTTCACTTCCCTGGTTTCGGGCACGCGGCCCAGTTCCCAGGCAAGGCAGGTCACCCTTTTTTTGATGGAATCTATTTCCTTGGCCTTGAGCTTTTCCACAGGCACGCGCAGGCATTTGAGCATGGTTTCAATGTCGAAATCCACCAGCAGCGTGCCCTGGAACAAAAAGGCCGACTCGCAGTCCGTGCCGCCCGTGCCCGATATTTTGCGGCCCGCCACCTCAATGTCGTTGCGGGGCCTGAAGGCCGCGTCAATGCCCATGCCGCGCAGGGCCGTGATGGTGGGCTCGCACAGGCGGCGGAACAAATTGGCATTGGGGATGCCCACGCCGAAAAAAGACTTGGCGCAAATGATTTCCCAGCCAATCTGGTTTTCGTCAAAAAGCAGGCCGCCGCCGCCCGTGATGCGCCGGTTCACGTCAATGCCGTGCTCACGGCAGTAGGACAGGCGCACTTCTTCCTGCAGGGACTGATGAAAACCCACCAGCACCGTTGCCGGGCGGAATTGCAGAAAACGCAGGGTATCCCTGGAGTGTCCGCTTCCGCGCACCTCCACCAGCACTTCATCCAGAGCCATGTTTTCAGCCGCTGTCATGGGCGGCAAGTCCAGCAGTCGCCACTGCGATTTCATGAAACTACCCCTTGAAGTCTGGCGGGGAAGAACCGTCCCCGGCGGCCCGGGGGCCTTCTCCCCGGCTTTTTGAGATATAGAGCAGATTAATTTTGAAATGCTTCACATTCCAAAGTTTTCATTCAGCCGAAAAATACGATTCTCGGCTGAATCCACGCCACGTCGTGGCGCGCTGCACGTTCGTGCAGCGTTAGAGCATTTACACTTTTTCAAAGGTAAAATGCTCTAGTGCCTGTGGCGGCCCCGTTTGCGGCACGCCCCTGGCTGTCGCGTGAAAAACAACTACGCTGAACACGGGAGCCGGGGGAACACCTGAAACTCCCCCAGCCCCCGATCATTATCCCTGTGTTCCCGTAGCGCTCTCGGGCTGCGCCGTCCTGACGGCTTCGGCCGCAGCCAGAGCCTTGCGGCCAGCCTCTATGGACTTGGCCACAAGCTGACTCATGTCCATGACATCTATGTTGACCTTGTTACGCTTGGCGTAGGTCATCATGGTGCGGACACACTGCTGGCAGTTGGTTATAATGGCCTCCGCACCTGTGGCCACGGCCTCCTCGACCTTGCGCTTGGCCATGGCGGCGGAAAGATCAGGGTCGATCATCTCAAGGTTGCCACCGCCCCCGCAGCACAGGCAATGCTCGCGGTTATGCTCCATCTCCACCAGAGTGAGGCCGGGGATGCGGGCCATAATCGCGCGCGGTTCGTCAAAAACACGCCCGCCGCGTCCAAGGTCGCAGGGATCGTGATAGGTGACGGTCATCGGCAGTTCACCAAGGGGCAGCCTGTTTTCAAGAACGAGCTGGGCCACCATTTCAGAGGCGTGGACCAGTTCGAATTCCGGAGGATAGGCTTCGCGCCAGATCTGGTAGCAGGACGGGCAGGTGAACACCACCTTGCGCGCGCCGCGAGCCTTGGCCGCAGCCACGTTGTGGGCGATGATGGCGGGCAGCCCTTCGCTCTGGCCCGAGCCCTGCAAAGGAAACCCGCAGCACCACTCGTCCCCTGCCATGATGGTGAAATCAACGCCGCCAGCATCCAATATTTCCACAAAGGCCATGGGGATCTTCTGGGCCAGCGGAAAGTAGGCGCCCACGCAACCCGTGAAATACACCACCTCGGCGGAGTCCTTCACACAACCGCCCTTGGGGGGCTTGCGCATGTCGTCCACCCAGTCGCCGCGCTCGTCGTTATCCTCGTCAAAGACGTTGTGGCTGCCGTCGAGGTTGGCGCGGATCATGCGTATCTTGTCGGGCGCATCGCCAGTGCGCGAGAGTTCCTCACGCAGGGACAGCCACATGTCCTTGAGGGGCAGACCGGCCGGGCAGACCTCTTCGCAATCGCCGCAGAGTGAACAGCGAAAAACGGAGAGGCCATAGTCCTTGAGCACCTGCGGCGTGGCCAGAGGTTCCCGGCCAAACATTTCGTTGAGCGCCTTCCAGAAGAAATTGCGGTCGCGCAGCAGTTTTTTCAGGTTGTGCATGCGCACCTGGGCCGAGAGGTCCGCATCGCCCGAGGCCGCCACGGCCGGGCACACGGTGAGGCACTGGCCGCACTCGGTGCAGGCGTCCAGGGCCATACGCTGCCTGATGCTGAATGCTGACTGGCGCATGATTTAGTCCTTCTTGAATTTCTTGATATCCTCCAGCAGCCAGGCCTCGATAACGTCCTTGCCGCCGTGGATGAGGGTGTTGATCTGGCTCATGTCCACAGGCCTGATCTTGTACATCCAGCCCTTGCCATAGCAGTCGCCGTTGATGAGGGAGGGGTTGGCCTCCAGTTCTTCATTGACGGCGCTTATTTCACCGTCCGCCGGGCTGTAGACCGTGCCCAGCCATTTGCCGGATTCCACCTTGGCGAACTTCTTGCCCGCCGTAACGACCTTGCCCACAAAGGGCAACTGCACAAACACTATCTGCCCGGCCAGCTTTTCAGCAAAGTCGTCCATACCTATGACCAGTTCGTCGCCGTCAACACGGGTCCAGAAGTGGTGTTGGTCGTAATACAGTTCCTCGGGCATATTGTAGCCGGCAATTTCCATAACAGTCTCCTTATGTGGTTCCGGGGCCAGGGCAATTTCACTTTGAGAATGCACATTCTCAAAATTAGTCTCCTCTAGTGACGGCCCCTCAGGGTTTGAACAAGCAGAAAAACAGGAGTGGTGACAATGTGGCGCAACTGGCTGAAGGGCATGTAAGCCACGGTGGCCGCCGTAACGATGGCGTGCGCATACCAGCCCCAGCCGTACACACGGGCCAGTTCCGCAGGACTCACAAGGCCGAACAGACTGGCCAGCGCGTGGCCCGCAAAGGCCCACTGGCTGCCGTCAGGCATGCCGGTAAGGGCGATGCGCATGCCTTCCAGCACAAAGCCGGTGACGGTGATGGCCAAGAGCAGACACAGGGCGGGCCAGTCGTGCCGCGGCGCATTGGCTGCAGCCAGCTTTTCCTTGCGCCAGAACAGGGCGGCCCAGACAAGGCCAGCCAGCAAGGCCAGACCACTGACGTCATAGATGAAGGCCGTGGGGGCCCAGTCTTTGGCCAGCATAAGCCAGGGCCATTCCGTCGCGGCAGCCTGATGCGAGCCCAGCAGGGCCAGCATGCCCCAGCTGAAACGGATGAGGAAGGGGAAGAAGATCAGGGCGTGGATGGCCCAGCGCGTGCGCGATTCGCGGTACAGACGGCGTTGCACAAGCACGTCGAAAAGGAGTGACAGCCAGCGGTTTTCGCCGCCGCCACGGTGTTCGGGACGCGGGCAGCCGTGGGTCTGGCCTGTGCCGTCGGCGCTGCTTTGCGTATCCGATGCCGGAGTGAGACTTCCCTTGCCGAGATTGCTGGTGGAGAACCAGAACAGCATCAGCGCCGCAAAACCCAGCACAAAGATGCCGAATCCCAGGCGGCTGGGCGTATCCTGTACGGTAAAGGTGCCCGCGTGGCAGCCCATGCACAGCACGCTTTTGGCTGGCAGCACGGCGTCCGCCGCGCCCACGCTTCCCGCACCCGCCGGGCTGGCGGCGGAAATAGCCGGGGAATGGCAGCGTACGCAGGAAGCCGTGCCCGAAGGCAGGCCCATGTCGTGCGCCATGAGGGGGCCGGCGTCCACGCGCGCCACCACCATGCCGTTGTTGAGCACGGGGGTCACGCCTTGCAGATGGCAGCTTTCGCAGCTTACCCGGCTGTGGGCGTCATGAATGACCGATTCCGTATGGCGCGTGTGGCAGGTCAGGCAGGCCACGCGCTCCTGCTTGTTGTGCGGATAGCGCGCCGCGTCCTTGTGGCAGGACAGGCAGTCCATATTCTTGTGGGTCATGGCGGCCAGGGCCTGCGCGTCCATGCGGACGGCTCCGGGCATATCCCTGCCTTCAGGGCCGTGGCAGGTCATGCACAGGGCGCGAGGTTGCAGGGCCTGTGCTTGCTGGAATTGACCCGGCAGTGTTTGTCTCTGCGGAATTTGCGCGTGCGGAGCCTGACCCTGCGATGTATGGGCCTGCGAAATTTGGCCCTGCGGGACAGCATTGCCGCTGGAACCCGAAACAGCCGCCGCGCCAGAGGCCGCTTGCGTCACTCCGGTCTGCAGACCGTGGCAGGTCAGGCAGGCGGCCACGTCAGCGGCGGGTACGGGCAAAGCCTTTTTCATCTCATGGCAGACATTGCAGGATTGCGAAATATTTCCGCCCTTTTTCAGTCCCTTGGCCCGGGCCTCGGCCCCAAGAACGTAGTGCGGATTATGGCAGGTGATGCATTGGGCATAATCCTGCCCCTTCACAAGGGCCTTGCCCGCGTGTTTGCCCTTGGCAAGCTCGGCTTCCACCTCACTGTGGCAGTTGTAGCAGCCCTCGGCGGAAAAAGCCGTGCTGCCGGGCTGATTCAGCCCCTTGGCCGTGGGGTGTTCGGCGGCTTCGGCAATGTCTGTGTGGCAATCGGTACAGGACAGAGCGCTGTGGGCCGAGGCGTGAAAACGCATCTCGTCAATGAGCCATGAACTGCCTGCATGGGCGGCGGCGGGCCGAAGCCAGCAAACCGCCAGCACCAGTAGCGAGGCCACCAGAAAAATGGGCAGAGAGGCGGCTGTATGGCGCGTGTTAAACCACAACTTCATGTTCTTCTCCTAGAGCGGATTACCTTTGAGAATGTCCATTCTTAAAGTTTACGCACGTCACTTACGGCGTTTACCCACACAAATAACAAGCTTTTTCGACACTACAGCGAGCGTCTGCCTGTGCAGCGCCCGAACAGTGCGTCATTAACAGGCTCTATAAAACGGCACTGAATCAATCATTTCGCCACAGGCAACACTTGCCCAAATCTCTTTATTACGCGGATGTTACACAATCCCCTGCGGCGCATTGGCGCATGACATTCCCTGACAGCCCTGATGACCCTGCAGCCCCGGACTGGCCACGGTCGCGTCCGTGGAGGCCTCGTGGGCATGGCAGGACTGCAGCCGGGACGCGGCGGCCTGCTCTTCCAGCATGGCTTCCGCCCTGTAGGAACTGCGCACCAGAGGCGCTGAGGCCACGCCGGTAAAGCCCATGTTCAGGGCTACGCGCTTCCAGTGATCAAATTCGTCCGGGGCCAGATAGCGCGCCACGGGCACATGGGCCGTTGACGGCGCGAGATACTGCCCCAGGGTCAGAAAACGGCAGCCGTGGGCGTGCAGATCCGCAAGGGTCTGCCGTATTTCGTCCCACGTTTCGCCAAGCCCCAGCATGATGCCGGACTTCACGCGCAGTCCCCTCTCCGCGGCATGGGCCAGAACCTTCAGCGAAAGGTCGTAGCTGGCGCGGGGGCGCACCTGGGCGAAAACGCGCCGCACGGCCTCAAGGTTGTGATTGAAGACGTCGGGCCGCACGTCGCAGACGGCGTCGATGGCATCACGGTTGCCCTGAAAATCCGGCACAAGCACTTCAACGCTGGTGTGCGGGCTGGCGGCGCGAACGGCCTTCATGACGGCCACAAAGTGCCCCGCGCCGCCGTCGGGCAGATCATCGCGGGTCACGGAAGTTATGACGGCGTGCCGCAGCTTCATGCGCTGCACGGCCTGCGCCACATGGTCCGGTTCAGCCGCGTCCGGGGGTTCGGGCTTGCCCTTGCCCACCGCGCAGTAGCGGCAGCCTCTGGTGCAGACGTCGCCCAGAATGATGAATGTGGAGGTGCCGCGCGCAAAACATTCGCCCTTGTTGGGGCACATGGCCTCCTGACAGACCGTGTGCAGATGCAGGCCGGACAGCATGTCCTCCACGGGGCTGACGTTTTCCTCGGGCTGCAGACGCACCGTGAGCCAGTCAGGCCGCCGCTCCTGCGGTTCGGGGCGCGACGAAAAACCGAACTCGTCGGCGAACGCGCGCACAAAGCGGCGCGAAACTTCGGCAAAGTCCACGTCATGCCCCAGTTCCTGCCGCATGGAGGTTATGCGCTCGGTGGGATTGCCGCAGGGCGTGATGAGGCCGAACCAGCCGATGTCCGTATTGACGTTGAGGGCCATGCCGTGAAAGGTCACCCATTTGCGCACGGCCATGCCCACGCTGGCGATCTTGCCGCCGTTGACCCACACTCCCGGGCCGTGGACGCCCAACTGCGGCTCAAACCCGTAGCCGCGCAATACGGCGGCAATGGCGGCCAGCAGTTTTTCCATATACAGGTGCAGGTCTTTTTCGTGCAGAAGAATGATGGGATAGGCCACAAGCTGCCCTGACCCGTGAAACGTGGCCATGCCGCCCCGCTCCACCCAGAAGAGCCCAACGCCCTGCCGCCTGAGGTGTTCCTCGCTCACGTGCAGGTGCTCGGCCAGACCGCCGCGCCCCATGGTGATGACCGGCTCGTGCTCCAGCAACAGCAGGGTGTCGCCGGTGACGCCGTTGATGCGGGAACTCACGCGGCTTTTCTGGAAGTCCAGAGCCTCGCCGTATTCGATACGGCCAAGGTCAAGGATTTCCAGAGGCGTCGCGCATCCTGTCCGGGACGGCGTGTTGTGCGGCAAGGCTTGAACTCTGGACATGGCGCTTCTTCCTTGAAAATTGCATGCTCCGGCCGTCTGGCGGCTGAATCGGCACGGTTTGCGGAGGGACGGCCGGAGCTTATGTTACGCGGTATTATCCTCTTTTGGGCAGGTACAGGGCCCAGCCAGCGGCGTCGCGCGCGGCGTCCACCACTGTTTCGCAGAAGGCCGGATGCACGCGGAAACCCTTGGCGAATTCGCGCACCGTGCATTCGAGCTGCATGGCCAGCACCGCTTCGCCTATAAGTTCCGAAGCGCAACTGCCCACGATGTGCACGCCCAGGATTTCTCCGGTTTCAGCGTCGGAAACCATCTTCACCGCGCCGTCCACCTCGCCGCGCAGCATGGCGTAGCCGTTGATGGAGTACGGGAAGCCGCCCACTTCAACCTCATGGCCCTTGCGCTCGGCCTGTTCTTCAGAAAGGCCCACGGAGCCCATTTCCGGGCTGCCCCAGATGGCGCGGGAAACCAGGTGGGCCGGGAACTTCGAAGTCATGCCCATGCAGTTTTCCGCCGCGCAGATGGCCATGGCCGACGCCACATGACTCAGCATCCAGCCGCCCGTGCAGTCGCCGATGGCGAAGATGGAGGGGCAGGCGGTGCGGCACTGGCCGTCAACCACGATGCCGCCGTCGTCGCCAAAGCCCACGCCAAGGGCCTCAAGGCCAAGCCCGGCGCTGACGGGCTTGCGGCCGGAAACCAGCACCTTGTCCACGTCAACGGTCTGTTCCTTGTCGCCGCTCTTGAGGGTGCAGGTCCTGCCCGCCACCTTGACGAGGGTATGGCGTGCCAGAATCTGCACGCCGCGCTCGCGCAGGGACTGGGCCAGGCGCTGGCTGGAATCCTGATCCTCATCGGGCAGGATGCGGGGGCCGGGCACGGCGTAGACCACCTTGCTGCCGAGGATGCTCAACAGCACGGCCATTTCAACGCCGATATAGGTGGGATCGGTGACAAGAACCGAAGCCGGGGCTTCCTTCATGTCCAGCAGATCGTCCGTGGTGAAGGCCGCGCCGGAAAGGCCGGGCACATCGGGCATGTCGAGCATGCTGCCCGTGGCCACGATGATGTTTTTGGCCTCAAATTTTTTGCCGTCCACGTCCACGCTGTTGGGGCCGGTTATTTTCGCCATGCCCGTGATGACTTCCGCGCCGTTGTTGGCCAGCAGGGCTTCCATGCCCATGCGGATGTCGTTGGACACGCCCTGTTTGCGGGCCAGCACCGCGTTGAAGTCCAGCTTGCCCACGGTCAGCTCAAGGCCGAATTCTCCGGCGTTGCGCGACTGTTCAAGCAGGGTGGCGGCGCGCAGCCATATCTTGCTGGGAATGCAGCCGCGCATGACGCAGGTGCCGCCCATATTGCCGCCTTCGACCAGAGCCACCTTACCCTTGAGCTGTGAAGCGCGGATGGCGGCGGCGTATCCGCCGGGGCCACCACCAATAACAAGCACGTCGTACATTTTGTTCTCCTGAACGCTGTTTGTATTTCTCTGCGCGGGATATGCCCGCAGCCGGAATATCCACCCGGCTTTCCCGGACCCGGGGCATTTTTGCCTTCCGGCCAATGCCTCTGTGATCCTGGCGCAACCCGCCCGTAAAACCGTACACAATTCAAGCCTGCATTACGCTGCCAGCGCGGTTTGCTGTCGCACGCGCGCGATAAACGCGACATGCCTCACCATACCCGGCGCAAGAGCCTTTCAGGCCCGGAACGCCTCAGAACAACAGCAGGGCCGGTTCCGCCAGAAACTCGGTCAGCGTCTTCAAAAATTCCGCCGCCGGAGCGCCGTCTTCAACCTTGTGGTCAAAGGTGAGGCTCAGGCCTATCATGGAGCGCACCACAATGGCCCCGTTGCGCACCACGGGCTTTTCCGTCACGCGGCCCACGCCCAGAATGCCCGTTTCGCCGGGTTTCAGGATTGGGGTAAAAAAGTCCACCACGGAATGCGCCATATTGGTAATGGTAAACGTGCCGCCGCTCATGTCGTCGGGGGTGAGCCCGCCC
This sequence comes from Desulfovibrio simplex, assembly GCF_055387835.1. Classification (NCBI taxonomy): domain Bacteria; kingdom Pseudomonadati; phylum Thermodesulfobacteriota; class Desulfovibrionia; order Desulfovibrionales; family Desulfovibrionaceae; genus Desulfovibrio; species Desulfovibrio simplex. Next base: position 612,188 of record NZ_AP042377.1, on the reverse strand, counting down.
TCGCGCGCGCGCCCGGCCAGCAGGCGGGCCTCGCTGGCGATGCGGAGCAGGCCCATTTCGTCCGCATTGTGCAGCACGGGAACCACAAGCCCTTCGGACAGGGCCACGGCCACGCCCATATGCACTTCCGCATGGCGTGTGATGGTGTCGCCCTCAAGGGTGGAATTCATGCGCGGGTGCTTTTTCAGCGCACGGGACACGGCCAGGATGAGCACATCGTTCATGGACAGGCGGAAGTCCTTGTCCTTCTTGTGCCTGGCCCTGAGGTCGGCAATGGTGTCCACGCAGGCGGTCACGTCGGCCTCGCTGACCAGGGTGAGCTGCGCGGAATTCTGCAGGCTGGCCTGCATGTTGTCGGCAATGATCTTGCGCATGCCTTCCATAGGCACTGTACCGGGACCATCAGCACAAGGAGCGGAGCTGGCCGGGACCTTGGCCTCCGTAGCCGCGAACTTTTCGGGGTGCAGCGCGCGCTCCACATCTTCGCGCACGATCTTGCCGCCCTCGCCGGTGCCGGTGAGCGTTGCAATGTCCAGCCCGGCGCGGGCGGCCACAACAGCGGCCAGAGGCGTAATCTTGATCTTGCCCACAGCATCAAAGCGGGCACGCACGTCACGTTCGAGAATGCGCCCTTCGGGGCCGCTGCCGACCACACAGGCAATATCCACATCAAGTTCGCACGCCAGCCGCCGTGCGGCGGGAGAGGAGAAGGCCCGCCCGCCTGAGCGTGGGGGCTGGGCGGCGGCTGGCGCGCTCTTTTGGGCAGCGGCAGGGCTTACGGCATCAGCATCACCAGCAGGGGAAGAGGCGGCGCCGCCCTCCACTCGGGCGGGATTTTCCCCAGGTTCTGCAATAACGCCAAGCACCGCGCCTACGGCCACTTCCTGCTTGGGCTGCACGAGGATCTGAAAAAGCACGCCGTCGGCCGGGCTTTCGACCTTGTTGGTGATTTTGTCCGTTTCCACCTCAAAAAGGTCGTCCCCCTGCTTGACCATGGCGCCTTCGGCCACGAACCATTTGGAAACCTTGCCGGTCTTCATGGTGAGACCCAGTTTCGGCATGGCAAGTTCAATACTCACTGCTATACTCCTGCTGATTTTATAAATGTTATGGCAAAAGGCTGTTCCGACGGCTTTTTTTCAGCAGCGTGACTGCATCAACGGTAGACCATGCCGCCGTCGATGAGCACGGCCTGGCCGGTCATGTAGTCCGAATCCGGCCCGGCCAGATAGGACACGAGCGCGGCCACATCTTCCGGGGTTTGCGATCTGCCGAGGGCGATGCCCTCACAGAATTTCTTGAAGGTTTCACCCTTGGGCGCACCCGTGATCTTGGAAAAGCCCTCGTCTATCTGCAGCCACATGTCCGTGCCCACCACGCCGGGGCAGTAGGCGTTGACGGTGATGCCATAGGGCGCGAGCTCGCGCGCGGCGGCCTGGGTCAGCCCGCGTACGGCAAACTTTGTGGCGCTGTAGGCCCCTATGAGGGCAAAGCCGTCGTGCCCGGCAATGGACGAGGCGCTGATGATCTTACCCTTCTGCTTGCGAGCGCGGAATTTGGCCGCAGCAGCCTGAATGCCCCAGATAACGCCGTTTACATTGACCTTGAAAATCTGTTCCACTTCTTCTGGAGTCACGTCTTCCAGAGCCTTGACCTGGGCTATGCCAGCGTTGTTGATCATGACGTCAAAACCGTCGAGTTCCTTTTCCGCATGATCCACCGCAGCAAAAACCTGTGCCCTGTCGGTGACGTCAGCCACAAAAACGCTGGCGTTGCGTCCCAGTTCGCGCACTTCTTTGGCCACGTCCTCCAGCTTGTCCTTACGCATGTCCACCAGGGCGATATCCGCTCCGTCTTTTGCCAGACGCAGCGCAATGCCCCGCCCGATGCCACGGGCGGCTCCGGTGACCAGCACAACCTTGCCGTTGATAGCCATGTATCTGTCCTCCTGTATGCTAGGGCATGACCGGGAAATTGCCGGGCATGACGTGAAGGGCGTAACCGTAAGGCCAAAAAAGTTCCGGATCAGGCAAAAACGCCGTCGCCGCTCACGTTGCCGAGGCCGGGATGCAGGTCAAAGCGCACAACGCCCACAGGAACCTGCACCGCGCGGGACACAAGGGCCGTCCCCTGCACGCCGAACCCGCCGCACAGCTCAATGCAGGCGCAGCCTTCTTCATTGACGGCCTTTTGCGCCGCCGCCACCGCCTGAGCGTAGGTGGCCACGCCGATGGACAAGAGGTCCACGGCGGGAGTGCGCGTCCAGTTCCTGTATTCGGCGGGAGAATCCGCTCCGGATTCCATCTTGGTAAGAAAAATGAATGCCGCCTTGAGTTTCATATGCTCCCCTTCAGTTTTGCGTTGATCCATGACGCTTTTGCGCTCCTGGCGTTGTTGCCGTGTTGCCGCGCGTGCCGCAAACCCTAGCGGGAGTAGCAGACCTGCGCCCCACGCATGAACAGTCCACGCTGGCGCGCGTATTCGAGCGTGCGTTGCACATCCACCACGCGCAGCCAGTCGTCCGACAGCCTGACCCCGGCCCGCTGGCCCTTGCGCACCTCAACCTCGCGCTCGCCGTCCAGCGCCAGGGTGCAGGGCGACTGACGCACGGGGATGACGTCGCCGGGCAGCATCCTGTGCATGCCGGACACGCCCACATCGGCAAAAAGGCCGGGGCCGATGGCCGCACGCACGCGACAGGCGAAATCGGGATCAATATCCAGGGCCAACCCGCGCGGCTCTTCCGGCCGGATGCTGTCCAGCTGGCCGCCAATGGCGGAAAATCCTATGCACGCGGGGTTGCAGCGCGAAAAAAAGAGCTGGCTCACGTCGCTCATGTCCCACAGGGCGCGCGACCCCACAAAAAGATTGTCCGACACGGCTACGTCCACCAGGGCGATGTCCACCGGCGCATCGTCCACCAGAACTTCCAGAAGGCTCACCTCGGTACAGCCCTCGCCCACAGAAACGCCGCCACAGGCCAGAACGCCCGCGGCCAGACCCGCCACCGTGGCTTCGGTCATGATGGGAAAAACATTGTTTGTGCCTGTTGAAAGGGGAAGCAGCGGCGTGTTGCGCGCGCCCTTGCAGGCGGCGCGGCTGGTGCCGTCGCCGCCAAGCACGATGATGACGGCCACGCCCGCTCCCTGCATGAGGGCGGCGGCATTGACCGTATCCTGCTGTGTGTTGTGCAGGTAAATATCCACCGGAGTCACGTTTACAGGCATCTCAAGGGTTTCCAGATCGCTGAGGGCGCGGGGCACGATGCCGTACCCCTCGGGCATGTAAAGAACATCCCGCACTCCGGCAGCGGCCAGACCAACCAGGATGCGGCGCACCATGCGCACCTTTTCCTGATTGTCGAAGACGCTGCCGTGCGCGACTATGCGGCGAATGTCCTTGCCTGAAGCCGGATTGGCGATAATGGCTGCTTTCACGTGAACTCCGGTGGAAATTTCGGCCGCAGGCCGTACCTGCGGCCATATCTGCTGGAGCATTTAAGGAAGCGCTGATTAAAGAGCCTCCTGGAAACGCGCAGTTGTTTCGTTTGGCAAGGCGCGAGCTTTTTTTGAAGCAGGAGTGGACTCTTCCGTCCTCGACTGTTTCAAAAAAAGTGAAGCAACGCCGCCAAACGGAATAAATCAGCGTTTCCCTGGAGCAACGGTTGCTCCGCTCTTAGCGAAGGCCTTTGACCGCGGCCACAATCTGTTCCGCAGAAGGAATGTAGGCCGCTTCCAGCGGAGGGCTGAAGGGCACGGGGCAGTAGGGAGCGCCCACGCGCGCGATGGGGGCGTCCAGATAGTCCAGAGCCTCCTCGGCCACCATGGCGGCGATTTCAGCGCCAGCCCCGGCGGTTTTCACCGCTTCCTGGGCAATCACCAGCGCATGGGTCTTTTTGACGGAATCAAGGATGATGTCCTTGTCCAGCGGCACGAGGCAGCGGGGGTCGACCACTTCGACGCTGATGCCTTCGGCGGCCAACTTTTCGGCGGCTTCCAGAGCCTTGTGCACCATGAGGGACGTGGCCACCACGGTCACGTCACTGCCTTCGCGCTTGATTTCGCCCTTGCCCAGGGGGATTTCATAAACAGCGTCGTCCACTTCGCCTTCCACGCCGTAGAGCAGCTTGTGCTCAAGGAAGACCACGGGGTTGTCGTCGCGGATGGCGCTGATGAGCATGCCCTTGGCGTCCGCAGGGGTGGAGGGGATGCAGACCTTGATTCCTGGCATATGCATGAACCAGGCTTCCAGGCACTGGGAGTGCTGGGCCGCGGCGCTGACGCCCGCGCCCTGGGGCATGCGCAGCACCATGGGCACCTTGGCCTTGCCGCCGAACATGTAGTGCATCTTGGCTGCCTGGTTGAAAAGCTGGTCCATGGCTACGCCGATGAAGTCCACGAACATGAGTTCGGCAATGGGCCGCAGACCGGCCGCCGCGGCGCCCGCCGCGGCGCCCACAATGGCGCTTTCGGTAATGGGGGTGTCACGAACGCGGCGCTCGCCGAACGTGTCGAAAAGGCCCTGGGTCACGCCGAAACAACCGCCGAACTTGCCCACATCTTCACCGATGATGAACACATTTTCGTCCCGCTCCATCTCCTGGCGCATGGCATCGTTGATCGCCTGCAGGTAGGTTTTGATGGCCATATCTTTCTCCATTATGAAAATATGAAGGTGGTTCCCTAAATTACTCCGCCGTTCCGGATGATGCTCCGGAGCGTCAGGCGTATACGTCTTCCAGCAGGTCGGCCTCAGTGGGGAAGGGGCTGTCTTCGGCGAACTTCACGGCTGCTTCCACATCGGCTGTCACCGAGGCGGTGATGGCGTCCAGTTCCGCCTGGGTGGCCAGACCAGAGTCAATCAGCTTGGCCGCGAAACGCGGCAGGGGATCCTTGGCCTTCCATTCTTCCAGCTCCTGTTCGGAACGATAGACGCAGGCATCACCTTCAAAGTGACCGCGCCAGCGGTAGGTCTTGCATTCAACAAGCGAGGGGCCATGGCCCTTGCGCGCCCGTTCCACGGCTTCGGTCACGGCCTCGTAGACAGCCAGAACATCGTTGCCGTCAACCACAACGCCGGGCATGTCATACCCTGCCGCGCGGTCGGCGATATCGGTGATGGCCATGGCCCTGTGCTGGGCGCAGGAGATGCCGTATCCATTGTTTTCATTGATGAAGACCACGGGAAGCTTCCAGGCGCTGGCCATGTTGAGCGCTTCCTGGGTGGTGCCCTGGTTGGACGCGCCGTCGCCAAAGAAGCAGGCGCACACGCCCTTGTTGTTCTTGTACTGGCAGCTCAGGGCCGCGCCCACGGCCAGGGGGCCGCCGCCGCCCACGATGCCGTTGGCGCCAAGAATGCCGATGTTGAAGTCGGCGATGTGCATGGATCCGCCCTTGCCCTTGCAGTAGCCCGTGGAGCGGCCGTAGATTTCGGCCATCATGAGCTTGAGGTCGCCGCCCTTGGCCAGACAGTGACCGTGCCCACGGTGGGTGCTGGTGATCATGTCCGTCTTTTTAAGAGCCGCGCAGGCTCCCGTGGCCACGGCTTCTTCGCCGAGATACAGGTGAACGAACCCGGGAATCTTGCCCGCCGCGAAGAACTTTTGCAGTTCGGTTTCAAAAAGGCGGATTTTGGTCATGGTGCTGAACATTTCCAGCAAGACCTTCTTGTCGGGATGTTTCATGATGCTCTCCTCCTTTACTTGATCAGTGCCTGTTCAATCCACATAGACCGACACGGTAAGAGCCGCGCAGGCCATCACAATATCGCTGCATCCCGGTCCGAAAATCGGCACTTCCAGACCAGGAACGCGCAATCCGCCGGAAACAATGGTCACGCTTTTATCGCCAATGGGTATGGCGGTTTTTACGGCCTCCACGTCCACGCCCGCAGGGTCGGGCACGGCGATTTCAGCGTGCACGTGTACCCCCTGAAAAGACGAGCGGCCGAGCACTTCAACCAGACCGCAGAGACAGGACCGCGAAATGGCGTCCTTCACGGCGCGCCTGGCGGCCTTGGTCATGTCCGCGCCGTGCAGGTCCGCTCCGGTGCCGAGTTCAACAATGTAGCGTTGCAGCATGGTTTCCTCGCTTTGTCCGCTCGGGCTTAGCCCAGCATGCGCACCGGTTTTTCCAGCATGTCCGCCAGAGTGCGCAAAAAGCTCATGGCCGGGCCGCCGTCGGTGACCATATGGTTGAAGGTGAGCGAAAGCGTCATCATATTGCGCGCGCACACTTCACCCTCGAACACGCCCGGTTTTTCCACCACGCGGCCAACACCAAGGATGCCCGTTTCCGGCGGATTCAGAATGGGCGTAAAGCCGTCGACACCAAGCATGCTCACGTTGGAGATGGTGAAGGTGCCGCCGGATATCTCGTCCATGGAAAGTCCGCCCTTGCGGGCGCGCGAAGCCGCGTCACGCACCTTTTCCTTGAGCTGCTCAAGGCTGAAGGTGTCGGCGCTTTTCACATTGGGCACAATGAGGCCGGTATCCAGAGACACGGCGATGCCCAGATTGACGTGTTTGTGCAGGTGGATGCCGTCTTCCCGCAGGGTACTGTTCATGATGGGGTGGCGCAGCAGGGCGCGGCACACGGCAAAAGCGATGATGTCGTTGTAGGAAAGCCGATAATCTGGGTTCTTTTTGTTGCGGGCCAGCATGCTCTCACGCAGGGCCACCATTTCGGTCACGTCGGCTTCCACAAAAACCGTAAGCTGGGCAGCACCCTGAAGGCTGGCCATCATATTGTCGGCTATGAGCTTGCGCAGGCCGTCCATGGGCACAATTTCGTCTTCGCAGCCGGGGCCGGAAGACACGGAAGACGCGGAACCCGCGCAGGAACCGGAGGCCGCCGGGGCGGACCCCCCAGCGGCAGGAGCCTTCTGGGCGGCTTCGTGGGCTGCCCGCACGTCTTTTTCGGTCACAGCCCCGTCACGCCCGGACCCTTGCACCGAGGCAAGGTCCACGCCCAGTTCCGCAGCCAGTCTGCGCGCGGCGGGCATGGCCCGTACGGACTCGCCGGAGGCTTTGACGGCCGCTCCGGAAGCAGGAGCTTTTTCCACCTTGGCGGGAGCTGCGGAGGAGGCGGCGGCATTGGCTGAGGGCTGCGCCGCCACGGCTTCACCGGCTGCGCCAATGACGCCGATGACCTGCATGACCGGCACCACTTCGCCCTGAGGGGAAACTATCTGTAAAAGCACGCCACTGGCGGGAGATTCCACCACATTGGTAATCTTGTCGGTCTCCACCTCCAAAAGCGGCTGCCCCGTTTCCACCGCGCCGCCTTCTGACACAAGCCAGCGCGCTATCTTGCCGGTTTTCATGGTCAGGCCCCATTTGGGCATCTGCACTTCGTAGGCCATCCTCAAACCTCCTCATATGGAGCGATTTTTTATGACAGACGGTACGTTCGTATTCCGGGGCGGCCCGCACCAGCCGTAATGCATTCTTTTACAGGCAAAAGCCCCGACCCGGCCCATCCATTTGCTGATCGTAATTAACTTGTGCAACTCTGATGCCATTTTATAACACGCTAAAATTAAATATAATTTTGCTTATTAGCACCAATGCACAGTAAAAGTGTTCGAAAATGGAACATTTTTACATGACAGCATACCAAATACAGAACACTTCAACATAAAAACATTACATAATTCTGCCATGATAGTTGCAGCTATCTAATGAAATACCACGAATACCCTATTCATTTTTTCAAAATACTAAGGTAGTACTTACACCAACCAGATTTGTTCCTGCATACACAAAACCGTCACATGTGGTGGGCACGTCAGATCATACTGGCCGGGCGCGTGACGGTCTCGCGGAACAAGCCACAGTGTGGCCAGCCGCAGGCGGTGGACGCCACGTGATCGCGGCAAGAGGAGAAGGGTATGTACGTATTGCAGCGCAACGGTGATGTTTTTGAAATGCGGCAAGAACCCAGAGGAACATCCAAATCCCCACGCCCGGGGCTTTTGCTCGGCGGCGGCTCCTCAAGCGGCAAGCAAAGGCGAGATGTATGGGAAACATTCATCAGAACGGGCCATATCGACGATCCGACACTGCCCCGGCCCATCGCCGCATCCTGGCAGCGTTGCCGCGACATGGGCGTCGACCCTCTTTCGCCCCGTTGTTGCGAGTTCACGCCCATGGCCCAGATTGAGCCGCTGGCCGATATTTATGCGGACCTGGCGGCGGATGTGGAGCGGCAGATATATGACCAGATAAAGGCAAGGGGCCTGCTTATTACGGTGGCTGACGCCGAGGGGCGCATCCTGCGCACCTGTGGCAGCAAGGACGTTCTGCTGGAAGCCGACCGCCTGCATTTCGGGCCGGGGGCCGTGTGGTCTGAGCTCAGCGTGGGCACCAACGCCATCAGTCTGTCCATTAATGACGGCACGCCGGCCCAGGTCATGGGAGTGGAACACTTTTGCAACAGCCACCAGTCCTGGGGCTGTTCAGCGGCTCCCATTTTCACGCCATTTGGCGACCTGTGGGGCTGCTTTGACATTTCCGGCCCCACCAGCGCCGACCACAGCCATGCCCTGTGGCTGGTCATGGGCGCTGCCCGCGAGATTGAGCGCCTTCTGCTCAACGCCTCGCTGGCCAATATGGAAAACAAGTCGCGCAGCCTCTTGAACACCCTGTTCAGTTCCATGCCCATAGGCATACTCATGGTGGATGACGAGGGCCGCATAAGCTACGCCAATATCCTCGCCTCCCACATGCTGCGTTATGCGGGCGACCTGCGCGACTGCCGTGCCGACATGTTTTTCAGCAACCCCGCGCACGCGCAATGGCGGCAGAACAATGCCGAAAGCGTGCCGCTGCACTGCACGGCCAACCCGGATATCAGCGCCCGGATCGTGTCGTTTATGGCCAATGGCACTGAAAGCCGCCATTCCATAATCACTCTGCAGGCCGAGGCCCCACGCGTTCTGCCGATGCCCGTCCGCCAAAGCCGCCGCGAAGAGCCCCGCCCCTTTGGCGACATCTTGTACCGCAGCGAAAAAATGGCCAGCGTCGTGGCCAGAGCCCGGCATATGGCCCAAAGCCCGGCAGCCATACTGCTGTATGGCGAAACCGGCACAGGCAAGGAACTTTTCGCCAGAGCCATCCATCAGGCCAGCGTACAGGCTGACGGCCCCTTTGTGGCAGTCAACTGCGGCGCCCTGCCCCGCGAACTTATCCAGAGCGAACTTTTTGGTTATGAAAAGGGCGCATTTACCGGCGCGGCGGAAAAGGGCCGTCCAGGCAAGTTCGAACTGGCCGAAAAAGGCACGCTTTTTCTGGATGAAATATCGGAAATGCCCCTGGAAATGCAGGTCAACCTGCTGCGCCCGCTGGAAGAGCGCTGTGTGACCCGTGTGGGCGGCAAACAGAACATCAAGGTGGACTTCAGGCTTATCACGGCCACCAACCGGGATCTCGACCAGCTTATGGCTTCAGGGAGTTTTCGCCAGGACCTTTTTTACCGCATCCACGTGCTGGCGCTTGAGATTCCCCCCTTGCGCGAGCGCAAGGACGACATCGGCCTCATTGCGGAACACCACTGCCGCCGACTGTGCCGCAACTACGGCCAGCCTTTTGGCGGCATTTCGTCCGAGGCCCTGCGCATTATGGAGGACTACGCCTGGCCCGGCAACGTGCGCCAGCTTGTGCACAGCATGGAATTTGCCGTCAATATGGCCCAGGGCGGCTGTATCCTTCCCGAACACCTGCCCGCCACCCTGCATGCCCGGCATGAGCCGCAGGCCGCTGGCGGCGACTGTACCGTTGCCGCCCTGCCCCGCATGACGGAATTCAACCTGGGCAGCATTGAGGCCCACGCCATCAAGGCGGCCCTGGCCCACTACAAGGGAAACATGCTGCAAGCGGCCAAGGCTTTGGGCATAGGGCGCAACACGCTTTACGCGAAACTGCGCAAAATAGATCACTGCAACTGATCCCGCCGATCCGCCGTCTTTTTTGCTGGCAACCTCCCGATCTCTGCTCCGCCCGGTAATCCGCTTATCGGACTTCCGGGCGGAGGGGCGTTCAGGCTGTTCCATACCCGCACAGCGCAGAGCGAATTGTGTTCGGGCATGGAACAACAATCCTGCACCTGGTATGACAATCGACATGTGCATTTTTTCTCTATCGAGAAGACACGCCGTTTCCCGGCCTTATTACGAAAAATCCGCACCAACGGCCATCTTTATAGCATTTTCGCATTGAAAATATCCATCCTCAATGCTTCCAAGACGCCCGCTTCGGCGCGTAACCGCGCAAACAAATTGCGCTTGCGCCTCCGCGGCGGGCGTCTGCTCACGCATCCGCCAGAGCAATTTCAAAGTGAAACTGCTCTAAGGCACGACCTGTGCAATTGGAAGGGCATCATACACCCTTTTACGAGAGAGGTCGTTATGGCGGAGAGCATGCAAGCCGCGGTGTGGCACGGCAAAAAAGATGTGCGGGTTGAAACGGTGCCTCTTCCTTCCCCTCCGGCCCCCGGCTGGGTGCAGGTGAAGGTCGAGTGGTGCGGCATTTGCGGGTCTGACCTGCATGAATACCTGGCTGGCCCCATCTTTATTCCTGTGAACGCTCCCCACCCGCTCACCGGCAAACAGGGAAGCGTCATTCTGGGTCATGAATTTACCGGCAAGGTTGTTGCCGTTGGCGAGGGCGTCACCGACGTCAAGGTAGGCGACATGGTGGCCCCCGATGCCTGTCAGCATTGCGGCGAATGCCAACCCTGCCGCGAAGGGCGCTACAACGTCTGCGAAAAACTGGCCTTTACCGGCCTGCACAATGACGGGGCTTTTGCCTCCCTTGTGAACGTGCCCGCCGAATTGTGCTACGTTCTGCCCGAAGGCGTCAGCGCCGAGGCCGGAGCCGTCATGGAGCCGCTGGCCACGGGCTTCAAGGCCGTCCGCATGGCTGGCAGCATACTGGGGCTTAACGTGGTTGTGCTCGGCGCGGGCACCATCGGCCTTGGCACCATTATGGCCGTCAGAGCCGCGGGCGCGGGCAAGATCATTGTGGTGGAAATGTCCAAGGCGCGCATTGAAAAAGCCAGGGAATGCGGGGCGGACGTCATTATCAATCCCAAGGAATGCGAACCGGTGGCCGCCATCAAGGAACTCACCGGCGGCTCAGGCGCGGACGTGTCCTTTGAATGCATCGGCAACAAGATGACCGGCCCCCTGGCCATCGACGTTCTTCGCAACACGGGACTGGCGATCATTGTGGGCATTTTTGAAGAGCCCAGCTCCTTCAACTTCTTCAGCCTCAGCGGCACCGACAAGCGCGTCATGGGCACCCTGGCCTACACGCTGGACGACTTCAAGGGCCTGGCCGCTCTCATGGCCAAGGGCATCATCAGGGCTGAAAATCTCATTACCGGCAAGATTGAGCTCAAGGACATTCTCGATAAAGGCTTTCTGGAACTCATCAACAACAAGGACCAGCACATCAAGATTCTGGTACGCCCCTGAACACGTTGAAGTATTTTGCTTTTAAAAAATGAAACATGCTCCAACGCTGCACGAAAAAGCAGCCTTGGAGCATGTCCGATTTTTCAAAGGTAAAAGACTCTATGCCAGCAATGCCCGTACTATGGCTTCGCTTTTATCAAGATCCTCTTTTTCCGGATTCCATTGGGAACGTATGTTTTCGTCCACAACCTGAAAGCCCGCCTTGGCGAGTTCTTCGCGCAGCACCTTGTTGCCCTCGCCGCTCCAGCCGTAACAGCCGAACACAGCGGCCTTTTTATTTTTGAACTTCAATGATGCCAGGAAGTGCAACCAGCCAGCCACGCTGGACAAAATGGTGCTGCTGACCGTTGGGGAGCCCACGGCTATGGCACGGGACTTGAGCACCTCGGTCATGATTTCATTTTTGTCTGTTTTGGAGATGTTGAATACCTTGACCTCTGTATCGGGGCTGAGCTTTCCGGCCTGCTCCGCAATGGCATGCGCAAGCCGCGTGGTGCCCTCCCACATGGTGTCGTAAACAATGGTCAGCTGATCTTCCTGATAGTCCTGCGCCCACTGCGCGTATTTTTCGACAATCTGCATGGGCTTGTCGCGCCAGATGACGCCATGGCTTGGGGCTATCATGTCTATGGGAATATTCAGGCTGGAAATTTCTTCAAGCTTTTTAGCTACAAAGGTAGAAAAGGGATTCAGAATATTGGCATAGTATTTCATTGCCTCTTTTTCAAGCAGGCATTGATCGGCCTTGTCGTTAAAAAGACCTTCAACGGCAAAATGCTGGCCAAAGGCATCATTGGAAAAAAGGATGTTGTCGCCAGTAAGATAGGTCGCCATGCTGTCAGGCCAGTGCAGCATGCGCATTTCGACGAATACGAGCTTCTTGCCATTGCCTACATCAAGGGTGTCACCGGTTTTTACCACGTTGAAATTCCAGCCGTGCTTTCCGTATTGCCCCTCAAGGCTTTTAACGGCATTGGCTGTGCAGTAAATGGGCAAATCCGGACGTTCTTTCATAAGCTCTGTCAGCGCGCCGGAATGGTCCACTTCACCGTGATTGGCCACCACGCAATCCAGTTTTGCAAGGTCAATTTCTGATTTGAGATTTTCAATAAACTCAAATCGATGCGGCGCCCATACCGTATCAATGAGTACGGTTTTTTCTTCTTCAACCAGATAGGCGTTCTGGCTTGAGCCATTGATGATGGAGTATTCGTCTCCGTGAAAGTGCTTCAATTCCCAGTCTATATAACCAACCCAGCTGACATTGGCTTTTACGTGCTTTCTCATGGCAACATCATCCTTTTGGTTTCGGGTTACGCGTGACCGCCAGCGCCGCCCATCATCTGAAACGTGGGTTTGCGCCAGAAAGCCAACGACCATAAAAATTGCAAAAAAACACACCCCTGCGGCAACGGTTCCTGAAAGCGCCCTGCTGTTTCCGCCAGCAACCTGTCGGTGGGGCAGAGCAGGTTTACGTTGAAACTGCCTGGCGGCTCTATGGGCAGGCGCTCCCGTATAGGCGTGAGCACTTCATTTTTGCACTGACATGCGCCGATGCGGGCGTTTTCAACCTTTGAGAGCGTATATCCGCAAAGGCAGTTTGCTCCAGTTTCACACGATTACGGCAATTGAGTAAAGCCCCAAAAAAGAATGCCCCGGCCTGGCAATGTCAGACCGGGGCATTCATGATGACCCTGATACGGCCTTTCAGGGCCGCATAAAAATCTTGGAAAAGATGCAAGTTTAGAAGGTGTACCCCACCGAGAACATGTAAATATTGGCCTGCACATTTTCAGAGTGCCCGCCCGTGATATGGCTTGTGGAGCCACGGATGCCTGAGGAACTGGTATTGTCATAGTCCACAGGGTAGATCCACAAATGGGCATAAGCCAGATCAACTGTCCAGTTGTTCCAGGTGATGCCGGTGCCAAGGCTCATGATGGTACGGCCATTGGTGGGCATCATGTAATCGCTGTAACTTTCGTTGACCACCGGGGTTTCATAGGCGACGCCGGCACGCAGGCTCCACCAGTCCAGAGGCTTGTACTCGACGCTGCCGTTGAAATTCCAGCCGTCACGCCATTCCTTGTTGTTGACTGAGGAATAGTCGTTGCCCATGTTGATGTTCAGGGCATTATAGGTGGACCAGCGGGTAAAGACCGTACCCACTTCAAAACTCAGATTCTCAAGCGGTTTATACGCGAGCCCCCAGGCAATGGAGTCGGGCAGCTGCAAGGTGGCGTTGGCGCTGCGGTCCCGGGCCACGGGCAGAGTGCCTGCTCGGGTAAGGATGCTGTCGCCCTCATAGCTGAAATCCACGTCGCCATAAAGATTGAGCGTGACCTGGCTCTTGTACGACAGCCCCATGGACCACTGGTCATTGAAGCGCATGTGCATGCCAAGGTGCGCGCCAACTCCCCAACCGTCGCCTTCAAGCTGCAGGTCGTTGTCAAAGGGTTTCGAGGTAAGCGTGGGCATAGTGGGAATCTTGCTGCCCCTGTAAACATGGGCGTTCATCACTTCAGCACCCACGGACAGGGAAAGCGTATCATTGACCTTATAGGCCAGGGTGGGGACAAAGGACATGGTTTTCAGGCCGATGTCATACATATTGTATCTGCCGACCCAATTGCTGTCGAAGGAGTTGCCCAGGCCAAAACGGCTGAAGGAGGCAAAACCCAGCCAGACATTGTCATTCAACTGGTGGCTGACAAAACCATGCGGGGCCAGCCACACGTCGGGCTTGGTGGATGCGTACTTTGTGCCCGAATTGTCCATATCGGCCACAATGGTGCCCATGGGCGCAATGAAGGCCAGGCCGCCCATAACATGGGTGCCGGGCACCTGCGTTATGCCCGCCGCGTTATAGGCGAGGGTGGAAACATCGTCGGCACGCCCTATGAGGCCGCCGGCAAGGGACACGCCGCGCGCGCTCCATTCATTGAGCGCGAAACCCTCGGCCCGCACTGTGCCCGAACAGCAGAAAACCAGCGCCAGCATCAGCGCCAATGCGCGAAAAACCTTCATCCTCCCCCCCATGACCTTACGCCGTAACGGCCTGTGCTCAAGAAAACACCAGACGCCGCCAGACAAGCCATTCTCACGAACGGTTTGAAATTGCCCTCAGGCGGGCGGACAGCACTGGATAAACAGCCGTCCTGTTTCCGGTACGGGAAGACGGCCAGCCCCACTAACAGCCTGCAAAATGCAATTGCCATTCACAACATATTTACAGGATCAAGGTCAAGAAAAAGTCGTAGGTTTTTGGTAGATTTTTGTGTTGAGGCAAAAAAATACAGGGCGCGTATGGCCTGCCAATCCTGCCCTTTCACAAGGCAGGAATAACGGCGGCGGCCCCGCAGCAAGGCCAGCGGCGCAGGAGCGGGCCCCAGCAGTTGCAGGCCAAGCTCCGCAGCCCGTCCGCGCATGGCGGCGGCCAGGTCGCTCAGGGCCGCCGCGCCGCCGCTGTCCTCCACAGCGTGAGAAATGCGAATGAGCGCCAGCCGCACAAAGGGCGGATACTTCCGCAGTTTGCGACGGGCCAGCTCAGCGGCGTAAAAGCCCTCATAATCGGCTTCGCGCACATATTGCCAGCAATAGTGGTTCACATCGCGCGTCTGGATAAGCACCTGTCCGGCCTTGTCGCCCCGCCCCGCCCTGCCGGACGACTGCACCAGCAACTGAAACGTGCGCTCTGCCGCGCGGTAGTCGGGCAGGTTGAGCCCGAGGTCGCCGTCCGCAATCACCGCCAGGGTCACGTTGGGAAAGTGATGCCCCTTGGAAAGCATCTGCGTGCCCACAAGAATGGGGGATTCCTGCCGGGCGAAGGCCGCCAGAATCTCTTCCATCCGCCCCGGACGCCGAGTGCTGTCCCTGTCCAGACGCAGCACAGGCCCGCCGGCCAGCACGCTCAGGCGTTCGGCCAGACGCTCTGTACCCTCGCCCATGGGCAGAAAATTCATGCCCTTGCACTCCGGGCAGGGAGACGGAAAAGGCCGGGAGTAGCCACAATAATGGCAAACCAGCTTTTCGCGTCCCTTATGATAGGTCAGCCCTATTTCGCAGTGCGGGCAGCGCAGTGTGCGCCCGCAGTCAAGGCAGTACATGAGCGGGGCATAGCCACGGCGGTTGAGCAGAACCACAGCCTGCTCTCCCCTGCTGATGACCGCCTGCAGGGCCTGCTCGCTCTGCGGGGCCAGAAGTCCGTCTTCCGTCGTGGCGGCGGGAGAAAGCGAACTGATGTCCACCAGTTCAACGGGGGGCAGATCGCGCCCGCCCACGCGCCGGGGCAGACGCAGCACGGGCAGAAAGCCGCTTTCCGCTGCATGAAATGTTTTAAGGTCAGGCGTGGCCGATCCCAGCACCAGCAGGCCGTGGGTCTGGGCCATGCGAAACCAGGCCACTTCCTTGGCCTGATAAGCCAGACTTTCATCCTGCTTGAAGGAGGCGTCATGCTCCTCGTCCAGCACCACGCAGGCCAGATGCGGCACCGGCAAAAACAGGGCCGAGCGCGTGCCCACCACAAGGCAGGGTTCCTGCCGGGCCGCCAGTTGCCTGTACGTCGTCTCACGCCGGGCCGGCGACTGATAGCCGTGATGGAAAAAAAGCGGAACATCCGGCAAGGCGCAACTGGCGTCACGCCGCAGCTTATAGGCCAGCGCCACTTCCGGCGCGAGCAGGAGCACGCTTTTGCCCGCCGCAAGGCACGCGCGGGCCAGTTCAAGATACACAGCGGTTTTGCCACTGCCGGTCACGCCATAGAGCAGGCGTGACGCCGCCTTTTTTCCCCTCTGGGCTGCCTCAAGCGCGGCCCTCATGTCGCCCAGGGCAGCTGCCTGATCGTCATTCAGGGTAAAGGGGGCGGGCGGGGGCGGCAAAAGGCTCTGCTCCACGGCCTCCACTTCATCTTCGGCGTCCTGCCGCGTCAACGCAACGTGACCCGCGGACAACAGCGACTGCAGGGGCGTGCCGACGCCCTGCCCCAGGGCGCGCGTAAGGTTTCGGCGGCTCACGGCCCCGTGTTCGAGAAGATATTCCAGCACCTCCAGCTGCCGTGACGCCGAAGGGCGCACTGGCCAGGGCGGATCCACGCGTAAAACACAAAATTCTTCGCTGGCGGCGTCTGATCCCGGGGGCAGCAGCCTTGCCGCGCCCTGTGCCAAAGCCTGCGCAAGCTCGCGCCGCGTGGCATCATCCGCTCCCCGGATGCGGGCCAGCGGCCATGAGGCAGCGCCCTTTTCATGCAGAAGCCGCAGCCGTACCCGCGTGAGGCGCAGGCCCTGCGGCAGCGCATGGCCAAGGATATGCCCGGGGCTCAGCGCCTGCCGAAGGGCGAGGTCCTGGGCAAGGGCCAGCAGATCAGCCGTAAGCAGGGGCTGTTCCTCAAGAGGCCAGCAGACGCTCTTGCAGGCCACGCCTTCGGGCAAATCAAGGCTTTCGCTGGTTTCAAGCACCACCCCGGCGCGCAGGGCGGCCTTTTCGCCCCGCCCAAGGGGTATGGCCACACGCAGGCCGGGTCGCCAGAAATCCTGGGGAAATTCCGGCGGCAGAGCGTAGCTCAGGGTAGCATAAGGGGGACTCAGAAGAGCGATGCTGGCGTACATGTGGGGCAGAGTTAACCAATACCGGGGGGAAAGCAAGCCTCCCCCAACCGCAAGGTCGGGGGAGAATACCAAAGGAAACGCTGATTTATTCCGTTTGGCGGCGTTGCTTCACTTTTTTTGAAACAGTCGAGGACGGAAGAGTCCACTCCTGCTTCAAAAAAAGATCGCGCCTTGCCAAACGAAACAACTGCGCGTTTCCAGGAGGCTCTTTAATCAGTGCTTCCCAAAGAGACTATCATTTACCGGGGCGGGCTGCAGGCTGCGGGCTGCGCACTGCCAGATGGCGTGCACCCTCCAGGGCATTTCAAAATTGAACGGCTCTGGCACTATCCAAACATAAAGGTTTTAGGGGGTGGGGGCGTGGGGGAGGAGACCCTTTTGCAAAAGGGTCCCTCCCCCACAAAGCATCCCAACATGACGTTGCCTAGACAGTGTCGCCACGAGATGAATTTCCAGTTATATCCAGGAGAACGAGCCTGTTATGCAGGGAGTGTACTCTGACGGTACTCGACCGGAATAAAAGGCGAAGTTCGACGCAGAGATAACTGGAAAGGCGCTCGTGATGACGCTGTCTAGTGAAACTGGACAAAATTCTTGAGCAGGTTCAGCAAATCGTAGCGCAATTCTTCATCCTGAAGGGCAAAATAAATATTGGCCGTCAAAAATTCAGCCCAGTCGCCCGCGTCAAAACGCATGCCTGACATGCGTACCGCCATCATGCCCTTGTCCTGCGCCAGGGCCTGGAGGGCGTCGGTTAGCTGAATTTCACCGCCATGCCCAGGGGTGACTTTTTCAAGATAGTCAAAAATATCGGGCGTAAGCACATAGCGTCCCACAATGGCCATGCGGGAAGGCGCTTTTTCCCTGGCGGGCTTTTCCACCATGTTCTTGACCCTGAACACGCCAGGTGCCACTTCATCACCTTCGATGATGCCGTAACGGCTGACCTTTTCCCACGGCACTTCCATCACGCCAATGACGGGCATTTTTTCCGCCATGGCCACGTCGATAAGCTGTGCGATGCCGGGCACCCCGCCAAACATGAGGTCATCGCCCACCATGACGGCAAAGGGGTCATCACGCACAAGTTCGCGTGCACAGAGTACCGCATGGCCAAGGCCGAGCTGCTTTTTCTGGCGCACGGACATGATGTTGACCATTTCAGCCACTTTGCGAACTTCGGCAAGCTTGTCCAGCTTTCCGGCGCGCTCCAGCACGGACTCCAGCTGCAGGTTGTAGTCAAAATGGTCTTCAATAACGCTCTTGTCGCGGTTGGTTACGAAGATCACATCCTCGATATTGGCCTTCTGGGCCTCCTCAACCACATACTGGATGACAGGCTTGTTATAGATGGGCAGCATTTCCTTGGGAATATTCTTGGTCGCGGGCAATGAGCGCGTACCCCATCCGGCTACGGGAATAATAACCTTGCGAATATCCTTCATGCTCGCCTCCGCTGTTTGTTTAGCTTGCTATATATTCGATCAAAACCGGAACGGATGCAACAACCGAAGTGCAGCGGCGCGGATCTGGGATGCGAAAACTTCGTTGCAGGCAACCACGACCGACGCGCGGAGCCGCCGCAAAAATTCCGGCATACACGAAAAATCCGCTGTCCCGTTCCTGGTTGCAGGCACAATGGCCGGACAACTAGAGCATTTAACACTTGAAATGCTCGTGTACTGCAGGCAAAAGCCTGCCTGCTCGCATTTCGTGGCAAGGATTTTCCTGAAAATCCTTGCAGAGCAGTTAACTCATTTCATTCGTAAACCGCTCTAAAATCACCAGGATACCGCCCCGCGCCGGCGCGGTTTCACTTTGGAGTTGCTCTGACACCGCGTGGGCAGACGCTCGCCGTCATGCCGTAAGCGCCACATGGCCGCACTGTTACGCGGCGCAGCGGGCGCGCCAAAAGTGTCGAGAAGATGTCTCGACACGCATGGGCCTTAGCGCAGCTCGCGCGCGACCACCTGCGCAAGGTCTTCGGCATATTCCCGCACCTTGTCCGCATTTTCGCCTTCCACCATCACTCGGCAGAGGGCTTCAGTGCCGGAGTAGCGCAAGAGTACCCTGCCGCGCCCGCCCAGTTCCTTCTCCACCTGCGCCACGGCTTCGCCAATGGCCGGGCGTTCTTCAAAGGGCAGACGCTTTTCAACACGCACATTGATGAGCTTTTGCGGAAAAGGCGTCAGCAGGCCGGCCAGTTCGGAGAGGGGGCGCTCTTTCTCTCGCATGATGCGCAGTATCTGCAAGGCGGCCAGCAGGCCGTCACCCGTTGTGCTGTATTTGTGGAAAATAAGATGCCCGGACTGTTCGCCGCCGAGCATGGCTCCATCACGGCGCATGGCTTCCATGACGTATCTGTCGCCAACCTTGGTGCGCAAAAGTCGGCCGCCGTGCTCACCCATGAAGATTTCCAGGGCCATATTGCTCATGGCTGTGGCCACCAGCAAATTGCCCGGCAACTCTCCCCTGGCCATCATGGCCTGGGCGCACAGGGCCATGATCTGGTCGCCGTCCAGAATGACGCCGCGCTCATCCACAACAATAAGACGGTCGGCATCGCCATCCAGAGCCAGGCCCACGTCCGCCCGCACCTCGCGAACCTTGGCGGCCACCACTTCGGGATGGAGCGAGCCGCAATGCTCGTTGATATTGGTGCCGTCAGGGTTTGTGCCGATGCGGAAGACCTCGGCCCCAAGTTCTTCCAGAGCCAGGGGGGCGACCTTGTAGCTGGCGCCGTTGGCGCAGTCCACCACAATGCGGAGGCCGGACAGCGTCAGGTGCGCCGGAAAACAGCTCTTGGTATACACGATATACCGGCCGCCGGCATCCTCGATCTTGGTGGCCCGGCCCACGCCACGGGAGTCGGGATAGGGCCAGGAAAAGTTCCCGTCCAGCACCATGGCGGATATTTCATCCTCGGCCAGGTCGGGCAGCTTGTAGCCGTCAGCGTCAAAAAACTTGATGCCATTGTCGTGAAAAGGATTGTGCGAAGCCGAAATAACCACGCCAAGGTCCGCCCGCATGCTGCGCGTCAGAAACGATATGGCGGGCGTCGGCAGCGGCCCGGTCATGATGACCTGCATACCCGCGGCGCACAGACCGGCCGTGAGGGCTGATTCGAACATATAGCCCGAAAGCCGCGTATCCTTGCCGATAACCACCTTGTGCTGATGCTGCCCACGGCGGAAGCGCACCCCGGCGGCCAGCCCCAGGCGCAAGGCCACATCCACGGTCATCGGATAATTGTTGACCGTGCCGCGCAAACCATCGGTGCCGAAAAGACGATCGGCCATGCCATCTCCTTCAGGCCGCAAAGCGGCCTCCAACCCCCTGCAACATACCGGGAGGCCGGGCTATTTTTTCTTGCGGCTTACCGTAACTTCTTCTGTGCCGGGGTTCAAGAGCGTCATGCCTTCTGGCAGGCGAAAGCGTATTTCAACCTTTCGGCTCTCCCCTTCAACCATATCGGGCGGGCTGACCGTAGCTTCCAGCTGCTTGAAGTACTGGGCATTTTTGGCCAGAGCCTCCGGCACCTCAACGTGCACGCTGATTTCCGCCGGCGTCACCGTGTACTGACGGCGGTTTTCAGCCAGAACTTCTATCTTGCAGCTACGGGTCACTTCAGTGCGGCCGCTTGTGATGCTGTACTGCACCTTGACCGTCGGCGGTATGGGCGTGACGAGCCCTGGCGTGTCCAGGGTAACCACCTGCTGCACCGTGCTGCCAGCGGCCTTGGGGTCAGCCTGAATGGGCACCGGCACACTGGCAATGTCTTCCACTACGGCCTCTGGCCCGCGTAAAATAACATTGGACGGGCTGACTTTGACGTTTTCCACCGTCAGCGCGCCGTTGCTCAGGGACGAACCCACCGCAACGCGAACAGGAACCGAGCGTTCTATCAGATTGTCAGCCTTGACCACAATACGCGGCGGCTGCACGTCGATGAGCTCAAAAGCGCGAAAACCCGGCCCCAGATGTTCGGCGGTCAGGGGCACCACAGTAACGCCTTTTTTGATATGGGAAAGGTCAACAGCCTGTATCAGCTTGCCCTGCGTCACGGACCGCAACAGGGTTTCGGGCCCGCGCAGGCGGACCATAACCTTGTTTACGAGGCCATCGGTAATCACGAGGTTGGCCGGTATGCCGTAATAATCCAGAGTGACTTCAAGCTGGGCTTCAACGCGTTCACGCACGCTGACCACGTACCACATGCTCACGGCGGCCAGAACGGCCACCAGCATGGACATAAGGTGCAGCGAACGCCGGGAGGAACTAGAGAACTTCATTGAGAACCTCACGCAAACGGGCAGCATCCAGGGCGCGCATAAGTTTGCCCTTCATGGCCACAGAAATTTCGCCCCGCTCTTCTGACACGACAATGGTTACGGCGTCAGTTTCCAACGTTACTCCCAGCGCCGCCCTGTGGCGGGTGCCGAAGCTCTGCCCCTTGGCCTCGGCCAGGGGAAGGATACAGGCGGCGGCCATGAGCCTTCCGTTGCTGATGACCACTGCGCCGTCGTGCAGAGGGGCTTTGGGATAAAAAATGTTCATGAGCAGCTGCCGCGAAAGCTGCGCGTCAACGCGCACGCCTTCGCGCTTGATCATATCGCCAAGGCGCATGCTGCGCTCAACGACAATAAGCGCGCCCACGCGCAGGCGGGCCATTTCCACGCAGGCCATGACCACTTCTTCAACGCCGTCCTTCAGAAGCTGTTTGCGGTGGAACAGACGTCGCGTGCCCATTTCGCCCAGAGCCTGCCGGATGTCGGACTGAAAAATGACCACAATAAGAATGAAAAGGGAACTGAAGATATGCTGCAAAAGCCAGCTCAGCGTATACAGCCCCATGGCCTTGGCAAAAAAGAACAGGAGGGTCAGCACGCCAAGGCCGGTCAGTACAGCCAGGGCGCGTGAGCCGCGCACCAGCTGGATAAGCTGGTACAAAAGCACGCTGACCACGCCTATATCCAGAAGATCGCGCCATTCAATGGGTATATTGTCCAGCACCGTATATGATCCTTGACCTGAAGATATCAGAACTTATATGGCCGCGTCCGCCAGGCCATGACGCCGGGCGGTTCGGTCTTCCGTTTTCACACTTTCGCCTGAATGACAGCCAGCGGTGCTGCCCTACCGGGCGACCTGCCGCGTATGCTGCCGACGGCGTTCCTTGTCCAGATACATGGCCCTGTCGGCCCGTGAGAGCAGCTCGTCAAGCGTTTTCCCGTTTTCAGGATACCCTGCCCTGCCCACGCTGAAAATGATAGGCACGGCCAGCCCCTCATCGGGCAGGCCGTTTGCCAGTGTTGCGGCGGCCTTGTCCAGCGCGGCAGTCATCTGCGCTTCTGTATACGCGCTGAACAGCACCAGAATGAATTCATCGCCGCCCATACGGGCAAAAACGCTGTCTGGCGGCGCAACGGACTGTATGACAGATGCGAAATGTTGCAATACTCGGTCGCCGGCTTTATGTCCATAGGTATCATTAACATCTTTAAAACGATCTAAGTCAAGGTAATACAAGATAAATTTTTTATCTTGCGCTTCCGCCGCGCGGGCCGTCATGGTATAAAAAAGTCCGCGCCTGTTAAGGGCGCCGGTAAGCGTGTCTTTATACACCATTTCTTCAAGGCGGTGGTGGGCCTCGGCCAGGTCACGGTTTTTCTGGGCAAGGGAGGCAAGCAACAGGCTGAGCACTGCGGCGAAAAAGATATACAGCCAGTTTTCGAAAGATTCATGCCATGCTTCATTGGACGAGATGCGAAACTGCCAGTTGGCGTCGAATATCTGTATGGCCATGTTCAGGTGCGGAGCGTGCTCGTCAAAAGGGCGGTCACTGGCAGAAATGGGCACGCGCTGCTTGGTTTGGGGATCGTAGCGCAGTATCTCATAGCTCAAACCCTGTTCTTCGAGCAGATCAAGATCAGCGACATCCAGCAGTTGAGGAAACTTGAGCGCGATGACCGCCAGTCCCCATAACCGGTTCTGGCCCTTTGCATTCGTCAAAAACACCGGCAGGCCGCCCAGCAGCGCGTTTGTGCCGTCAGGCAATTGCAGGGGGCCGAAAACACTGATGCCGTCATTGCCCTGGGAAGCAATAAATGCACCGCCGAACGGAGAATCAAAGAGGTTCATTCCCAGCAGAGATTCGTGCCCTTTGAGTGGATAGACATGCGAAATCACCCCACCTGGGGCCAGTGCAAAAATGTCGATGCTTTTACTGTTGGCAAGGAACTTTGCAACTTCGTCAAAACCGGCCACATGCCCGTCATTCTGAACAACAAGAGCGGCCAGTGCCCGCGTTTTGAACAGCAGGCCGGTAAGCTCTGCCCTCAGGTCATCTCTCTGAGCCAGAATCATATTTTCCAGGCGGGAAAATTCCACCTGCACCCGGCGCTGCACGAGAAAAAAAACCGCCACCAGACAGCAGCACAGGCTCACTGTGAACACGCCCAGAAAGGTTCTGGATTTTCGCACGGCATCGAATGTTGTTTTTGACGAGTGGCGGTCAGATGCCATGCTTTTTCCTTTTTTAACAATAACGAATTGTTATTGAAATCCACCAAAGGCAGTGGCCACCGCAAGCGCCTGCCTGGCTTCAGCCACATGGTGCACCCTGTGCCAGAATATGCCCCTGGCACGCAAAAGCGCCGTGGCAGCCACTGTGGCGGCTCCGCGACGCGCCGGGGGCAACGACAGCAGACCGCCGAAGACCGACTTCATTGACAGGGCCATAAGCACGGGCCTTCCAAAGCCGAGCCAGTCTTCAGGGTGAGCCAGCAGTTCGAGATTGTGCGCCAGGGTTTTGCCAAACCCTATGCCGGGATCAAGCACAATGCGGTTTTCCGGCAGCCCTGCCCGGACCAGCCGCGCAAGGTTGCGCTCAAAAAACTCCCGAACCTCGCGCCGGACATCCTCATAGTGCGGACTATGCTGCATGGTTTCCGGGCGTCCCTGGCTGTGCATGAGCACATAGCCCGGCTTGTACTGCACAAGCACGTCCAGCAGGCCGGGATCAAAGGCGCAGGCTGAAATATCATTGACTATGGCCGCGCCCTGCTCCAGCACAGCCGCGGCTGTGGCCGCGTGGTAAGTATCGACCGAAACGGTTGCCCAGGGGGCGTGGCGGCGTAATCCCATAAGTACAGGCGCAAGACGCTGTATTTCTTCATCCGGCGGCAACTCGGCCGCGCCCGGCCGTGAGGATTCTGCGCCAAGATCCAGAATGTCCGCGCCCTGTTCGAGCAGGGTCAGGGCATGCTCAAGACCGGCGGGCGGCATGTGGTGCACGCCTCCGTCGTAAAATGAATCTGGCGTAAGGTTGACAATGCCCATAACGCCAAAGGGGGAGGGCGTCTTTAACGCCCGCCCCCCTTTAACGTACCAGGCTGCGTCCTTTGACGCCTCCGGGAATGCATTTTTCATTACTGCTGTCGCTTGTTGTCGTCTTTTTCGCTCTGGTCTGCGGATTCGCCGGGTCGTGATTCAACGCCTCCGGCCGATGTGGGCGCTTCATGAGGCGCGACGGAACCATCCACCGAGTCAGGCTCAAGAGTAAACTCGGCAGGCTTGCCGGCGGAAGCAGCAGAGGAAGCGTCGGCGGCGTCGCTTTTGCCCTTTCCGTTGCCCTTGCCGGGACGGCTCGGCGCTTCGGAATACTTCATGGGCTTGCCATTGCTGTCCAGCGGCGGCAGTTCCTTGTCTTCCATCAGAAGATCAAGCTCTTCGCCCGTGATGGTCTCGCGGTCAAGCAGGGCCTGCGCAATGCGGTGCAGTGCTTCCTCATTGTCCCTGAGCAGCACTGTGCAGCGCTCGTGAGCTTCATCGACGATGCGCTTGACTTCAGAGTCAACCAGACGCGCGGTGCTTTCGCTGAAGTTCTTGTTCTGCACCCATTCGCGCCCGATGAAGACCTCTTCACCGGTTTCACCGATGGCCAGCGTGCCGACGGCTTCGCTCATGCCCCACTCGCACACCATCTTGCGGGCCATGCGCGTGACGCGTTCGATGTCGTTGGAAGCGCCGGTGGTGATATCATCAAAAATAAGCTCTTCAGCCACCCGGCCGCCCAGCAGCACCACAAGGGTATTGCGCAAGTACGAGCGCGAATAGCCGTGGCGGTCTTCTTCGGGCAGTTGCATGGTCACGCCAAGAGCGCGGCCCCGCGGGATGATGGTAACCTTATGCACCGGGTCCGCCCCAGGCAGCAGGCGGGCTGCCAGAGCGTGACCACCCTCATGATAGGCGGTGATGCGCTTTTCATCATCTGACAGGATAAGGCTGCGCCGCTCGCGGCCCATGAGCACTTTATCCTTGGCATATTCAAAATCGTGCATGTCCAGTCTGTCCTGATTCAGCTTGGCGGCCTGCAAAGCCGCTTCGTTGACCAGATTTTCCAGATCCGCGCCGGAGAAACCGGGCGTGCCGCGCGCCAGAACGTCCAGATCCACATCGCCAGCCAGGGGCGTGCGCTTGGTGTGGACTTCAAGGATACGGCGCCTGCCCCGCAGATCGGGCGTGGGCACGACCACCTGGCGGTCGAAACGGCCAGGGCGCAACAAGGCCGGATCCAGCACGTCGGGACGGTTGGTGGCGGCAATGAGGATGACGCCCTCATTGCTTTCAAAGCCGTCCATTTCAACCAGCATCTGGTTCAGGGTCTGTTCGCGTTCGTCGTGCCCGCCGCCGAGCCCGGCTCCGCGCTGACGGCCCACGGCGTCAATTTCGTCAATAAAGATAAGGCAAGGGGCATTTTTTTTGCCCTGTACAAAAAGATCGCGCACGCGCGAAGCGCCCACGCCCACAAACATTTCCACAAAGTCCGAGCCGGAAATGGAAAAGAAGGGAACCCCCGCCTCACCGGCCACGGCACGCGCAAGAAGGGTCTTGCCCGTACCGGGAGGCCCCACAAGCAAAACACCCTTGGGAATACGCCCGCCAAGGCGGGTAAATTTTTTGGGATTGGACAGAAATTCCACAACTTCTGCCAGTTCGTCCTTGGCCTCATCCACCCCGGCCACATCGGCAAAAGTGACCCGTGCGCTGTCCTGACTGAGCATGCGCGCGCGAGAACGGCCAAAATTCATGGCCTTGCCGCCGCCGCCCTGCATCTGGCGCATAAAGAAAATCCACACGCCAACAAGAAGCAGCATGGGGAACCACGAAACCAGCAGGGTCATATACCATGGCTGTTCTTCAGGCGGTTCCGCCTTGACCTCCACCTTTTTTTCAATAAGGCGGTTGACGAGCCCCAGATCCTGCGGAGCGTATGTCTGAACAGTCTTGCCGTCTGATGTTTTACCTGTGAGCGTATGACCCTGCATCGTAACAGACAATATTTGCCCGCCCTCGACCTGATTCAGAAAGTCTGAATAAGGCACCCGTTGCATTACGCCCTGCGGCTGCTGGAACATATTAAAAAGCATAACCATCGCCAGGACGATAATAGCCCATAGCATCAGGTTGCGACTCATCTGGTTCAACATTGCCTCCATTACGTTTTCCGCGCGCAGAAACGCGCGGCCAGGACCCGGACATAGGCCCACGCAAGCAGAGAAATACTACCTGCACATAGCCGCTGTCAAATGGACGGACTCCACGCTCACCGGCATTACCTTTTTTCACATATAATGCCTGCTTATGGTTTGGCAATGGCAAAAAGGCACTTTGAAAAGATCACACCGTCCACTTGCGTGATTTATCATTTTCGCTTATCATACAGGGAATTACGCGGAGACGTTTCGTCACCGGTGTGGCGCCCGGTCTTCAAAACCGGTGGCAGGCTTTACGGTCTGTGGTAGGTTCGACCCCTATACGTCTCCGCCAAACACCTATTCTGCAGTCCGAGGCTGATGACCGGTCAACGCCTGCAAGACAGCCTGTTCTCGTGGTTTTATCCCGTTTAACCCGCGATCCGCCCAAGAAAACCAATACCCCTTTAAAGCGCAGCTCCAAAGGGGTATTTATTTTTGCTTTTTACCGGATATCATCACCAGACCACTGATCCCCGCCCGCTTCTCGCTCTTCCTTTGTGCCCAAACGTCCCCTGGCTTATCGCTCTCTTGTAACCGCATTCTGCAAGTCCGTGACAGATCCAGGGTCTTTCATTTTCGGTTTACTCCAAAAAATCCAGATGAATATACTTTGTTGTATTCTTGTACACCGATGTCATGAACACCAATTTTTCAATGGCTTACTTTAGTATTGAATTTCCATTCCACAGCAATAAGTACCCATAATATCTGCAATTTCAGCACGTGTCCGACGATAATGATAGAATAATATTTATATGAGGCACAAAAGCTCGCCATATCAGAAGCAGATGCCTTTATTTGGGGCGAATACATCCCATAACATGCTATTTTTATAATATATTTACATATTTCTGATCGTTGACATGCTGCGCATTTCTTATACCATAAAATCATACCAATATTATGCTAGGAGTTTTTATGGACAGAAGATTTTTCCTTCAATTATCCGCCATTGCAGCTGCTAGCTCATTGGTAGGATGGAAATTCGCCGGAGCAGCCCCAAAAACGGAGGATGGAGTCTACGATGTCATTGTCGTGGGAGCGGGATTGGGAGGACTGGCCTGCGCCGGCTACCTGGCGAAAAATGGATTCAAGGTGCTGTTGCTTGAACAGTATGATGTGCCCGGGGGCTATGCCACGTCTTTTCTGCGCGGCTCGGACAAAGGTGATTTTTTGTGCGAGGTTTCTCTGCATTCTTCCGTGCTCGCATCTGGAGATACCAGGGCGTTGCTGGAAGACCTCGGCATATGGGATAAGCTGGAGTTGATCGCCCATCCGCACGCATGGTCTTCACGTTTTCCTGGTCTGTCGGTGGATATTCCCGCAAAATGCGGCCTCAAAGGGTTTGAACGGCAGATGGCGGACATGTTTCCGGCTGAGCGCCAAGGGCTGACTGACTACTTTGGGATGTGGCAGCGGGTCATGGATGAATCCGCGGCACTGGGCAAAGGGCTGTCCGCGTCGGACGAGGCGCGCTTTCCGCAATTGTTCCCCACTTTGTGGGACATCAGGGACAAAACGGTGGGGCAGTTGCTGGACGCCCACATACATGACCCCCGGCTCAAGGCTCTTCTGGGGCAAAGCTGCAGCTACTACGGCCTGCCGCCGTCGCGCCTCTCGGCTTTCTATTATCTGGAACCCACGGGCGACTATATTGAAAGTGGTGGCTCCTATATCAAGGGCACGTCGCAAACATTGTCAAACGCTCTGGCCGGAGTTGTCACGGCTGCCGGCGGCGAGGTGCGCTATGGAGCCAGGGTGGAATCCATAGTGCTTGCCAATGGCAAAGCGACAGGAGTCAAAACCAGCGACGGGCGGGAATTCAAGGCAAAGGCCGTGGTCTGCAACGCCAGCGCGCCGCAGGTTTTCGACAAACTTCTGCCGCAGGGAAGCGTTGCCAAAGAAGACAGCGACAAGCTGAATACCTATTCCTTCAGTCCCGGCAGCGTCATTGTGTGGCTTGGACTTGACCGGGACATAACCAAACAGTTCCCGTATCCCGAAGTTTCCTACTACGCCAGCCTGGATTTGGACGCCAATTACCAAGAAGCCATGCAGGCCCATTTTGACAAGTCGGGCTTTTCGCTCATGGTGTACGACAATCTTGAGCGGGGATTTTCCCCCGAGGGCTGCACGAGCCTGAGCATAGTGGCCAGTTGCTCACACGACGTATGGAAAGAGATGGAAGCGGATTATCTTGCGGGCAACAGCCCCGCCTATGACAAAAAGAAACAGGAACTGACCAACCTGCTTATCGCGCAGGCCGAAAAACTGGCCATTCCCGGTCTTTCCAGCATGATTATCATGAGTGAGAGTTCCACGCCATTGACCAATTACCGCTTCACGCTCAATCCTGGTGGTGCGCTCTATGGTTACAACCAGAGTGTCGACAACTCCTTCATGACCCGTTTGCCCAACAAAACAAAGGTGCCGGGCGTGTATCTTGCCAGCGCCTGGGGCTCACCGGGTGGGGGATATGGAGGCGTGCTGCTGGGCGGCAAGGCAGCCTTCAAGGAAGTGACGGACTATTTGTCCCAACAGGGGTAGCAAAACGACAACAGTTTGATTTTCAAAGTAAATCAGAACAAGACGAGTCTATTTCATCCTCGGCCATAGACAAAGAAAGGGCGCTTTAAAGCGCCCTTTCTGCCTGCAGCGGATTTGAACGGATCAGATAATGGCCGGCCATATTCCCAGGCTGAAGCCCATGCGCTTTTGATGCAACAGGTACTTTCGCCAGCGTGCGGCCTTTTCCGGGCCCGCCGGATCCAGAACCGCCAGGGACCGAAGATAGGCCAAAATCAAAAACGTTTACCAGCAAGGCGTGGCTTCAGCCCTTGGCCGACAAGCCCGCGATCCGCGCAAAGCCCATCAGCCATGCCTCTGGCAACACGGCACCGCGCGGCGGCGAAAAACAGCAATCCTGGGGCCTTCAGCCAGTCCCGGAGATGCGGTGATCACTGGCGGCTGCAGTGCGGCCAGCCAGACTCAAGCTGCCAAATCTTCCTGTGCGTCCACACGACGCAGTGCAGGTTATTCCCCATACTTTACAGCATTATACAGAACTTGACTTTTTCATTTCTTCCATCAGGCGATTGAGCACATCGGCCTGGGTGGAAACCTCCTGCACGGCCTTGGCAGATTCGTGCATGATGTTGACCACCTCGCCGGAGATGCCGTTGATATTCGTCAGCGAGCGGTTAATTTCCTCGGACGTGGCCGACTGTTCCTCGGCGGCCGTTGCAATGGCGTGCACCTGATCAGCCGTGACGTCGGCCATGCTGACGATTTCCTGCAAGGCTGTGCCTGACAGGTTGACCAGGCGGGTCGCCTCTTCAACAGAGACGACAGCCTCGTCCACCTGACTGGTGCTTTCTCTGGCCGAGGCCTGGATAGCCGCGATTGTCCGGCCCACTTCCGTGGTGGAGGCCATGGTTTTTTCGGCCAGCTTGCGCACCTCGTCGGCCACAACGGCAAAACCCCGTCCGGCGTCACCAGCGCGGGCCGCTTCAATGGCGGCGTTCAGGGCGAGCAGATTGGTCTGGTCCGCGATGTCGGAAATGACGCCCATAATCTGGGTAATGCCCTTGGCGTCATCATCCAGTTGCGCCATGTTCTGCCGCAGTTTGAGCGATTGCCGGCGCACGGTTTCCATGCCGCTAATGGCCTCATGAACAACGGAGGCGCCACTGCCCGCCTTTTCACGGGTGGCGCCGGAAGCGTCGGAGGCCTGTCCCGCGTTTCTGGCCACTTCCAGTACAGTGGCGTTCATTTCTTCCATGGCGGTTGCGGTTTCCGTAATATGCGAGGCCTGCTGGCCCGCTCCGCGTTCGGCCCGGAGCACGTGTCCCTCAAGCGTCCGCGTTGTTTCACCCATGGCTTTCACCACGCCCTCAAGCTGGGCCGCCGCCGCCAGCATGCCTTCGGCCTTGGCCCGCTCGGCCCTGAGTTTGGCCTCCTCGGCCTGCTCCATGGCCACATGGGCTTTTTGCGATTCTTCACGGGCGATCTGGCTGGCCTGCTCGGACTGGCGCAGCATCTTTTCCAGATTGGCGATCATTATATTGAGGGCCGTGCACAAGGCCCCCAGTTCGTGTCGCATGCCCGTGAGCTGCGGAACGTCCAGCCTGCCGGAGGCAACCTCGTTGGCATAGTTGATGAGGGTCCTGATGGGCCCATTGATAGAACGTATGACCAGAACAACCATAATCAGGATCAGCAGCACCGCTCCGCCCATGACAATGTACAGGCGGGTGAGCGTGGCGGAGGCCCGCGCATAGGTCTGGTTCATGTTCTTTTCCAGGGCGGCGAATTCTATATCGCGTACGCCGGCCATGACATCAATGATCGACGTCATGTTCTTGAAGAACACCTCGCCGGAAACGCCAAAATTGCCTTCTCCGTAATGGGCCAGCACGGCATAAAAGGCCTTGTCGGTGTCCTGCCAGGGTTGGGAGTTTTGCATGGCGTCCAGAATTTTCCGCCCTTCGGGCACCAGAACCATTGTCTTGGAAAAAATATTGGCATCCATCTGGGCCTTGAGCGCCACCAGCCGCTGGAAGGCTTCCAGCGTTATGCCCTTGTCTGCGGTGAGTACGCCAGAAAGAGCGGCACGCAACCGGCCAGCGCTTTCTTTGGCGCTTTCCAGAAGTTCCACCGAGGTGAATATTTTGTCGATGCCGAGAAAATTGCGCAGATTGGCAACGGTTTTCTCATGTTCCAGCAGACGGGCGATGAGTCCGGTATAGGCCGCCAGCAGGTCCGCAGGATTGCCGCCCTGCTCCACTTTCTGGCGTACGGCCGCCACCTCTTTGAGCGTGGCGTTGAAATTTTGCACCTGCTCGGGACTCAAGGGGGCGGCACTGATGACTGCGGGCAACCTGCCCAGGATGGCGTCCACTTCCTTGCGCTGCCTGTCCATGTCGCTTCTGCTCGCGCCAGCTTTAAAGGCGCTGGTCAGACCGCGCTCTTTCTGCAATTCGTGGATGAGACGCGAAATTGGAATATACAGGTCAATGTTGTTCCTGATTTCAACAATGGCGGTCCTTTCATTACTCCAGATGCGAGCGTACATGACGCTTAAAACCAGAAAGGCCAACAAAGGAACACAACTGATGCACAAAAGCTTATGCGAAATTTTCATATCTGCACCCTGAAGAAAGTATTGCTTTTCAAATCGGTCGATTCTTTTAAAGGATTAGGCCATAAGTTTACAGCACGAGTTTTTCGCGTGGTAATCCTGGCGCAAAAAACTAGACAATATATAAATACACGCAATGTGCTTTATTTATTAAAACTGTTTTTTCTACAAAGAGTGTATCATACTGTACCATATCATGAAACAGTATTTAAATACAATAAAAAATATGATATTTTACCATAGCATAATTTGTATTTCAGTTGCGCTGATCACACCGTCTCCACAGAATCCTGCTCGCAGTCACGTTGAACGGCGCATGTTTCTTCATCAACGCCCCCGCAAATACTGCATAAAAACATACGGGCCGCAAAATTATTTTTGGCGCCATTCAGGGGGCCGCCCTGCTTTTCAGCAGGAAAGGGCAATTGCTTTTGCGACATGATGGACAAAAATGCAGCGTTCGTCCCAGAACCCATAAAACAAACACTGCATCCCATATTCTTCCTCGAAGCATGCGGGGCAGACGCCCCTCTACCCCCTGAAACTCTTGATGGCTCTTCATATGGCATCGTAAGACATATGCCGGCTCAGAAGACAGGGCTGTTTTATTGACCTTTACTACCCACAGGGTATCCATTTGTGACAGAAGACCCTGCTTGAGTTACTGCGAGGGGCACGACCGTGCCTCCCGCGATGCCAATAGTGACAGCACTCCAATAACTTGACGATTTTCATAATTTTTTTCAGCAAATTATTGCTCCTGTGGCAAACAATGTTGAACTATCTATTATCAACTGCTATGCTTGGCATGAACACTTTTTTGGGGAGGAGGCATCGGTCTGTCTGTTTTTCAACATGAAAACACCCATACGGAGTGAACTATGGAAAGAATTCTGCCCGAACTTCCCTATGCCATGAACGCCCTTGAGCCCGCCATCTCACAGGAAACACTGGAATATCACTATGGCAAACACCACAGGGCCTATGTAACGAATCTGAATAATCTTCAGGAAGGCACCGACTATAAGGACATGCCGCTGGAAGAGATTATCAAAAAAGCCCCAGATTCGCCCATTTACAACAATGCCGCGCAAGTGTGGAATCACACGTTTTTCTGGAGCTGTATGAAGCCCAATGGCGGCGGAAAGCCCGAAGGCGCCCTGGCTGATGCCATTGCCGCACAATGGGGAAGCTTCGAAAAATTCAAGGAAGAGTTTTCGGTCAAAGCTGCCGGCAATTTTGGCTCGGGCTGGACCTATCTTGTTAAAAAAGCCAGCGGCGCGCTTGAAATCCAGAACCTGGGGGCCGCGGGCAACCCGCTGCGCACCGGCGACACCCCTGTTATGACCATTGATGTGTGGGAGCATGCTTATTATATTGACTATCGGAACGCCCGCCCCAAGTTTATTGAAGCTTTCTTGGAAAAACTGGTTAACTGGCAATTTGCAGCCAAAAACTTTAAAGGCTGACCCTCTTGAGACTATCTGAAAAACGGGGGCACGCTTGCGCATGCCCCCGTTTTTGGTTGGACGCAACGCATCAGCTTTCGCATACGGCATGCCCACCCGAAGACGGCAAAAAGATACACGGCGTCTGCCCCGCGCAAACCCACCCAATACTACGCCCCGGAACATTTCCCTGCCGACAGTGCCGCAGATACAGTGCCGCGGACGCGGATAGCAGGCCATCATGAATTACAGCCCTGACAAATAATTTTGCAGTCGAGCAAGGGCTTCAGACCAGATTACCGGTGAAATACTTCATATTTCAATTTTTATTGCCGAAAAGCATGATCTTCGGCAGAGTTCACCCTACGTCGCGGTGCGCTGCATTCCTGTGCAGCATTGGAGCCTATAACCTTTTTCAAAGGTAAAATGCCCTACTCCGCACCTGGCATCCCACAACATACCAAATAAAACCCACAGTTGCGTAAAAGCACCTGTACGACCCAGGAGAATTCTTATATGAAAAACATTCTCGGCCTTGTTCTCACCGCTGCCCTTACCCTCTGCGCCACCCTGGCCCTGGCCAACGAGGTGAAAACTCCCCATTTTTCCATCACGCTCCCCGATGACTGGACGCAGCCCAGTGAAATCATCAGCCAGCCGGGTTCCAGCGTGGCCTTGTTCCAGAACACCACAGACGGCACCGCCGTGACCATTACGGTGGTCGACGCCCCCATGAGCGCCAAGGATGTGGCCGAACAGACCATCAAAGGCATGAAGAGCGGCGGCATCGCCGCCAGCGCCCCCAGGGAGGAAAACGGCTTCTACGTGTCGACCTTTGACCAGGACGGGGCCAAGGGCGTCTCGTACTTCGGCTCCAACGGCAAGACCTTTGCCGTGACCTCCATCGTCGGTCCTGACCTGAGCGCAGGACAAACCCTGCTCAAGAATCTCAAGGTCACTGACGCAAAGCTTATCCCCGCGTTTTAGAGCAATTTAACTTTGAAAAAGTGTAAATGCTCACGTAAAACCCCGGTGTTGGCCGGGGTTTTACGTGAGCATACAGCATTGGGTACGCAAAAGCCCCGGGCCTTGGCCCGGGGCATGCATAAAACCGGTTAAACACCGTTCTGATCCGGCCCGTCAGGCCGATTTATTGTGATCGTTTCCGTTATTGCGAGCGGTTATGTCAATTTCGTCCGGCTCTGTGGTCGCCTTCTTGAAATTTTTGATAGCCCTGCCAAGCCCGCCGCCAATTTCTGGCAATTTTTTTGAACCAAACAATAACATTACCACTACCAGCACGACCAGCAAATGCTGTATACTCAATGCGCCCATAAAGACCGTCCTTCCTGTTAAAGGCCGTAAGTCGGCTGCCGGAGCAGACCCCTATATTCAGCCATTTTCAAGATTATACTCTCTCACGGAACAAATGCAAACAGCCAGAAAGCGTTGATTATGGCCTACTTCAGATTTTTTTATGCGCACCGGGGCAGAAAAACGTATATTCGCCCGTATGATACTCATTGTGTATTGCCCCGGATGAGGCTATATTTTTTTCCCACGAAATTTTCTTCCGTTAAAATCTTATCTCAGGAACAGCATGACCGCATCGTTTGAAGATCTGGGTTTATCCCGCGAATTATTGAAAGCCGTTGAAGATCTGGGCTTTGAAGAGCCCTCCCCCATACAGATACTGGCCATTCCCTCCCTGCTTGCAGGCCGGGACGCGCTTGGTCAGGCACAGACAGGCACCGGTAAAACGGCGGCCTTTGGCCTGCCCATTCTCGAAAAACTGACGTCCGGCAAAAACGTGCAGGCTCTGGTGCTTTGCCCCACGCGCGAACTGGCCATCCAGGTGTCGGAAGAATTGAACAAGCTCGCCGCCCGCAAGCGCGGCGTCGCCATTCTGCCCATTTATGGCGGCCAGCCCATTGAACGGCAACTTCGCGCCCTGGCCAAGGGCGTGCAGGTCGTGGTGGGCACGCCGGGCCGCGTTATGGACCACATGAAGCGCGGCACCCTGAATCTGGAATCCATCCGCGTGGCCGTGCTGGACGAAGCCGACGAAATGCTGGACATGGGCTTTCGTGAAGATATTGAGGCCATCCTTGAGCAGACCCCGGCCGACTGCCAGCGCGTGCTGTTTTCGGCCACGGTGCCCGCCCCCATCCGCGAGCTGTGCAAGCGCTTTTTGCGTGACCCTGAAATGCTCACCGTCGCGCAGAAAATGCTTACGGTTCCCGCCATTGAGCAGGTCTATTACGAGGTGCGGCCTCACCAGAAAATGGACGCGCTCTGCCGCCTGCTTGACTCGCAGGGCTTTCGCAAGGCCCTTGTCTTCTGTTCCACCAAGCGCAGCGTTGACGAGGTCACCCTGCATCTGCAGCAGCGTGGCTATCAGGCAGACGGCCTGCACGGCAACCTTGCCCAGTCGCAGCGTGACCGGGTGATGCAGCGCTTCCGCACTGACGGCCTGGACGTGCTTGTGGCTACGGACGTGGCGGCGCGCGGCCTTGACGTGGACGATGTGGATGCCGTGGTCAACTACGACATCCCCCACGATGTGGAAAAATACGTACACCGCATCGGCCGCACAGGCCGTGCTGGCCGTGTGGGCAGCGCCTTCACCTTTGTGACCATGCGCGAACACTACAAGATGCGCGACATCATACGCTGCACCAAGGCCCGCATCACCGAGGGCCGCCTGCCGAGCCTGCGCGATGTGGACAGCATCCGTACCTCCCGGCTGCTGGATGAAGTGCGGCAGACTGTTGAAAGCGGCACGCTTGAACGCTGGCTGGTGCTGGTGGAAGAATTTTTGTCCTCGCAGTTTCCCGATGGCGAAGTCACCAACCGCGACATCTCCGCGGCTCTGCTCAAACTTCTGATGCAAAGGGATTTTGGCGATCAGGACAAGTCCCTTGAGCAGGACCCCCTGGCCATGATCCCCCGGCGTTCGTCAAACGAGCCGTCCGGCAGGCGTGATGGGGACAGACCCGACACAAGATCGCAACGGCGCGAAAATGACGGCCCCATGACAAAGATCCACATCAATGTCGGTCATATGCACAAGGCCAGCCCCCGCGAACTGGTTGGCGCCATCACTGGCGAAACAGGCATTTCAAGCCGCAACATTGGCGCCATCAGCATTCAGAAA
The DNA here is from genome assembly GCF_055387835.1 of Desulfovibrio simplex. Lineage (NCBI taxonomy): Bacteria > Pseudomonadati > Thermodesulfobacteriota > Desulfovibrionia > Desulfovibrionales > Desulfovibrionaceae > Desulfovibrio > Desulfovibrio simplex. The sequence goes on along the minus strand of NZ_AP042377.1, from coordinate 575,826 downwards.
GGCTTCAGCCTTGTGGAAATCGCCTCGGATCTGGCGGAAGATGTGATGACCGTACTCAACAAGGGCGTGTTCATCGCTGGAACGCGCGTGACGGCAAAAATGGACAGCGGCAGGCCGGGAACGCCCCGCCCCCGCAAACCCGGCGCTGCCGGTTCACGCCGCCAGCCGCCAGCCCGGTACGCCAAAAAGCCGCGCGGCTTTCTGGGCGACCGCGACGAGCAATAGCGCAACCGCCCCACTGACGCGTATAAAAGCCGCCCTTTCACCGCAGTGTGAACGGGCGGCTTGCCATTCACAGCGCCACGTTCCACAAGGCATCCCTTCCCGCACGGCCCTTTCCAGTATTTGGTTTTTCTTCCTCCGGGGCGGGCCTGACCGTACCGCACGTTTGAACGTGCCCAGGGGCTGTCGCGTGTGCCGGCCGCCCAAAAGCCACACGCGGCTTCAGGCCCCTCCCGCATGCCCTAGAGTAGATTAACTTTGAAATGCTTCACATTTCAAAGTGTTCATTCAGCCGAAAAATGCGCTTTGCGGTAGCCGTTAGCGGGTCTTTACCGCTTACGGCTAATCAATGCTGTCTTTGCGGCAGCCGTTGCTTTAGCCGTTGTGACGCAGGCTTCAGCCGTTGCGATGCATGAAGCTACGGATAAAGCCTTCGTCGCAACGGCTAAAGCTCGGCTGAATCCACGCCACGTTGTGGCGCGCTGCACTTTCGTGCAGTGTTAGAGCATTTACACTTTTTCAAAGTTAAAATGCCCTAATCGCTGTGCATTCACATTGAAAATACTTACACTCAGTGAGGTAATCTGTTATCGTGCCCCCAAGCCGCCTCATCGCGGGCAGGTGACGGCCCGCGCGCTGATCATATTCACGGCATGCAGCCATCCGCCAAGCGGGACACATGCCGGACCGGGCAACGAAAAATATCAGCATCACGTTTCATAAACTGAAAAAAACAAGTAAGATACCATACTCACTACACTCTGGCAGAAGCATAATTTTTTTCCCGCGCTTGCCATAATAAAAAACTTCAGGCAATCAAAGTATATGGACTGACGAATAGTTGTTTGCATATTTATGAGATATGTGGAGCCTGCCATTTGTCGCCTGCGTTCTAGAGTAGATTAACTTTGAAATGCTTCACATTTCAAAGTGTTCAGCCGTTAGCGGGTCTTTACCGCTTACGGATAGCGACAGCCATCAGTAGGCTGTCCGCTCAATTAACCAATGCTGTCTTTGCGGCAGCCGTTGCTTTAGCCGTTGTGACGCAGGAAGCTACGGATAAAGACGGCAATGAGTTACGCAAAAATCTTACTCAAAGAGTCGCTGTCGTTATCCGTAAGCCGCTGACGCTGCAACGGCTAACGCGCCCGCAGTGCTTGCCTGAACCGTTGACGGAACCGTCTTACGGGGCAGGACAGCATCGCTACGGATGGCGACAGCGATTGTAAGGGACAAGCCGTGTCGTTACGCATGCTGTCTTCAAGTGTAGTTTCGCGGCAGCCGTTGCCCGCAGGGCTTACGGATGGCGACAGCGATTGTAAGGGACAAACCGTGTCGTTACGCATGCTGTCTTCAAGCGTAGTTTCGCGGCAGCCGTTGCCCGCAGGGCTTACGGATGGCGACAGCGATTGTAAGGGACAAACCGTGTCGTTACGCATGCTGTCTTCAAGCGTAGTTTCGCGGCAGCCGTTGCCCGCAGGGCTTACGGATGGCGACAGCGATTGTAAGGGACAAACCGTGTCGTTACGCATGCTGTCTTCAAGCGTAGTTTCCTGCGTCACAACGCTTTAAGCCTGCGTCACAACGCTTTAAGCCTGCGTTACAACGCTTGAAGCATCCGTAGCTTCGCGGCAGTCGTTGGCGAGTCTGCGAGCCTTACGAATGGCGACAGCGATTGTATGGAGTGAACTGTGTAGCTACTCAGGCTGTCTTTATCCGTAGCTTCCTGCGTCGCAACGGCTGAAGCCTTCGTCGCAAAGGCTAAAGCTCGGCTGAATCCACGCCACGTTGTGGCGCGCTGCACTTTCGTGCAGCGTTAGAGCATTTACACTTTTTCAAAGTTAAAATGCTCTACTGCCCGCAGCAGGATGTTATTGACGCTTATTATAAGGAGAGGACTCATGAGACGCAGTTTGATGGCCAAAATGATCCTTTTCATCCTTGTTCCGGCGATTCTTGGTCTGGTGCTGCTTGCTGGCATGAGCTACAAAATGTCAGAAAAAATACTGCGTACGCAGATTGAAACTGACATGACAATGGTGTTGCAGACACAGGCGTCAGGCATACACGCCGTTATTATGGGATTGAGAGACTCCCTTGCCATAGTATCGCAGAACAACAGAATTACGCAGTACATAAATCTCTACAATACTGGCGCACCCGATGCCCTTTCCTCGCCGCAGGCCGCAGCGGTGGATACCGCCTTGAGCGAATTCACCGGCGTCAGCGGTAATATCGTCTACAGTGCGCTTATAGCTCCGGACGGGAAGGTGATCGCCCACCATGTCAGCGGGCAGAACGGCCCCAGCAAGTCCGTCGGAACGGATTTTTCCAAGCGCCCCTATTTTCCCGAAGCATTGAAGGGCAACACCAGCATCTCGGATGTGGTCAGCCTTACCACAGGACAAGCCACAACGGTTATTGCCCTTCCGGTCAAGCGCGAAGGCAAGATCGTGGGCGTTGTTACCGTGGGCATTGACGACGCCAATCTTGCGAACGAAACGACCAACCTCGTCAAGGTGGGAGAAAAGGGTTTTGCCTTTATCTATGACATGAACGGCAAAATGATCATGCACCCTGACCCCAAGGTGCGCACCCGCGAAGACGGCACACTGGCGCATGTGCGGGAGATGATCGGCGCAAAACACGGCCGTGTCACCTACACCGATGCCAATGGCGAGGCCAAAATCATCTATTTTCAGCAGTTGCCTGAAGAAAAGTGGATTATCGGCCTTGAACTCGACCGCAGCGAAGCTCTGGCGCCGGTGCAGCAGTTGTTCACCAATGCCCTGCTGCTGGCAGGGGGCTGTGTGTTGATTGTCGGGCTCATGATCATTACTTCAGCGCGCGGCATAGCGCTCATGGCACGCGGCTTTTCCCGCATGGCGGAGGCTGTGGCAGGAGGACGGCTGGAGACGAATACTGAAGAAAACCTCCTTCTTACGCGTTCTCAAAGCCGCAAGGACGAATTCAGTGTTCTTGGCCAGGGCATGGAGCACATGGTTGGCAACATAAAAAGCCTGCTTGAAGAAAGCGAACAAAAAACGCTTGCCGCCGAACAGGCCGCCGCCACGGCGCAGCAAGCCACCGCACAGGCCGAAGAGGCGGCGCAACGCGCCGAGCGTGCCAGGCGCGAGGGAATGCTTGCCGCTGCCGAACATCTGGAAGGGGTGGTTTCCATCATTTTCTCCGCATCCAGTCAGCTTTCTGCCCAGATCGAGCAGTCCGATCACACTGCGGTGGGGTCCGCCCAGCGTCTGGGCGAAGCCGCCACAGCCATGAATGAAATGAACGCCACAGTACAGGAGGTTGCCCGTAACGCCTCCTCCGCCGCGTCCGTTTCTGCCGAAACCAGGGCCAATGCCGAGGCCGGGGCAAAAATCGTACAAAGCGCCCTGCAAAGCATAGATCAGGTACACAAGGTTTCGCTTGAGCTTAAGGCAGACATGGCAAAGCTCAACGAACACGCGCAGGCCATCAACCGCATCATGAATGTCATTTCAGACATAGCCGACCAGACCAACCTGCTGGCGCTTAACGCCGCCATCGAAGCGGCCCGTGCCGGTGACGCCGGACGGGGCTTTGCCGTGGTGGCCGATGAAGTGCGCAAACTGGCCGAAAAAACCATGACCTCAACCAACGACGTGGGCGGCGCCATTGCCGCCATCCAGCAAAGCGTTTCCCAGAGCGTTTCCGCCATGGACAAGGCCCTGCACGAGGTGGAGACGGCCACCCTCTTTGCCAACCAGTCCGGTGACGCCTTGCGGCAGATTGTCACCAATGTTGAAGCCACGGCGGATCAGGTGGGCGCGATCGCTACGGCCAGTGAAGAACAGTCCGCGGCCAGCGAAGAAATCAACCAGTCCATAACGCAGGTGAACGACATGTCCAACCAGACGGCCCAGGCCATGAGTGAAGCCGCGCAGGCTGTGGCCGAACTGGCGCGGCAGGCGCAGGCCCTCAACCAGCTTATCGCGGAGATGAAACAGGGGTAAGGCCTGCCCCCGGCACAGGGCAAGACCTGGGCCCCGCCCAGGCCAACCCTGAGCCCCGCATGGACCGGCCCTGAGTCCGCGCAGGGTGCGGCGGCAGCCGGAATCGCAGAGAGCATATCTGAACACCACCGCGTCAGACGCAGGGTGCAGCCCACTGGCAAAACGCGAACTTTTGCGGCATGGTGGTCATGACCAGTGGCAAGAATTCGCGTACCGAGCGGGGCTTATTGCTCCTGTAAAGCAGCCTGCCTTTACGAATACATATTCGCCAAGGTTATTGCACGTGACAGCGCGAGTGCGCGGCGCATGACAGTGCTGATGCACCGCGCGCCTACACGGCACGGCCAGATCACGCAACCGCCGAGTATTTCCACAAAAAAATCGCGTTACCCCCTCGCTACGGCCCGACGATCTCACAACAAAAGGCAGACCTCATGCATATTCCCAAATCTTCTTCGTGGTTTGACGGCCTGCTGGCCGATGATTGCCCCGGCCCGGACCTGACAGTCGAAATGCTGGGCATCGGGGCGCATGCCGGAGCCATGTTTTTCAGCCCCCGCCAGAAAGGCGTTGTCAGCGGCGTGGAAGAAGCCGAACAGATGCTGCTGCGCTGCGGCCTTTCTGTGACACGACTGATCAACAACGGCGACGTCGCCGAGGCGGATCAGGTGTTTCTTGAGGCCAGGGGAAGCGCCGCGGGCCTGCACCGGGGCTGGAAGGCAAGCCAGGCGCTTATGGAATACATGTCGGGCATTGCGCGGCGTTGCGCCTTTATGGTGGAGCGCGCCGCCGCCGTGCGTCCTGGCGTACGGGTGGCCGTAACGCGCAAAAGTTTTCCCGCCGCCAAAGCCCTGTGCCTTGAGGCGGCAATGAACGGCGGAGCCGTTATCCACCGCCAGAATCTTTCAGACTCCATTTTGGTTTTTTCACAGCATCTGCAGTTTTTCGCCAATGACGGGCGGCAAGCGCCGATGGAGTTTTTTGCCCGCCGCGTGCAGGACCTGCGCGCCAGCATGCCCGAAAAAAAACTCTCCGCCGAAGTGGACAGCCTTGAGGACGCCCTGCTTATTGCCTCCGCCGGAATAGACATCGTTCAGTGCGAAAAATTCTCCTGCGCGGATCTGGCCGCCACGGTGGGCGCTTTACGTGGCACACGGCCGGATATTCTCATTCTGGCCGCCGGAGGCATTACGGGTGAAAACGCTGCGGAGTATGCGGCCACGGGCGTGGACGTTCTGGTGACAACCTGGCCCTATTTCGGCAGACCAGCGGATATCGGGGTAGTTATGGAAGCTGACGGCGGCATGTAGCCGCTGCGCCACAAAAAGCCCGCGTAAAGAAATGTCTCTTGCGCGGGCTTATTTTTTTCCGCATGCGTGGCGGGGCTGAACATGGTCTGGCACGGATGGCTGAACTCCGTCATGTTGCGCCGCACTTTCGTGCAGCGTTGGTGCATCGAGAATATCCACTCCCAATGCTTCCAAGACGCCCACTTCGGCGCGTAACAGCGTAAATAAATAGCGGTGCTGTCTTCGCGGCAGCCGTTGCCCGAAGGGCTTGCCTGAAGCTGCGCTTACGCCTCCGCGGCGGGCGTCTGCTCCCGCATCCGCCAGAGCAAGTTCAAAGTGAACGTGCTCCAGACAGTGTAGTCACGAGATGAATTTTCAGTCATATCAAGGAGAACGAGCTTTTTGTGCAGGGAGTGTACTCTGATGGTACTCGACCGGAATAAAAGGCGAAGTTCGACGCAGAGATGCCTGAAAAGACGCTCGTGACCACGCTGTCTAGGAAGCGGCGCTTTCCCTGTGCGCGGCAGCCCTTGCCGCGATACGCAAAAACTTTTCGCCCAGTACACCGGGCGCGATCTTTGCCTTGGCCCCGGACGAGGTGCGCACGCTGCCCGCAAGCTCCATTGGCTCGCTGTTGTATGCGCCCCGCAACGCTTCCTCCATGGCCTGCCGCAAAAGCTCGAAAGAAGCTTCCACTTCGGGGTAGCTGTTGTCCTCGCGCCAGGGGAGCAGCAGGGTGCGCGTCCAGGCATGCCCCTTGTGCGAAGGGGCTTCCAGCACGTGAAAGTTTTTGGGGCTGTAGTCGGCGGCGCGTTCCAGCAGTCCGGGATAGCAATAGTCCTGCCTGTCTTCCTCGGGTTTGGGAATGCGCGAAACAATGCTCACCACGGGCAGAGCCAGAGCCTTCTCGTGATCTTCAAGGTGAACGCAGTAACTGAGAACAGGCCGCAGGTTTCCGCGTTTTTTGGTTATTTTCCATTCAATCTGCATGGTTTGCTCGCAAAGGCACAGACGTGCCCGGTTGTTGATCCGATAACCTCGGCGTACGGCCCGTCAGCGTCACAAGCTCGCCAAAAGGCGGCGCGTCGGGCCGGGGTTCACTGCACACCCACAGCACGGGGTAGTCCGGTTCATCAGGAAAACGGCTGCACTCAAGGTCCGTGAACCACACAAGGCAGGTGGGGCGCAATTGCCGCTCCTCAATATGCGCGCAGATGGGGCGGTAGTCCGTGCCGCCACCGCCAACGGGCGTCAGGTTTGAGGGCATGCTCATACGGTCAAAGGTCATTTCGCCCTGAATCTTTGTATCGTGGAACAGCACGGTGAGCGTGGTGTCAAAGGCGTCCAGCACAGAAAACAGCTCGGAGCAGAACAGCGACAGGGCAGCTTCATCCACGGAGCCGGAACAGTCCACAGCCAGAACCACATGGGGCAGGCGCGCCTCGCGCCGAGCTGGCAGATATATATGCTGATACAGGTAGCGCCTGTTGGGGGTGGACCACGCATAGTCATTGTCCGCGCACTGCTCAAGAAAACGCCGCAAGAGCTCGCGCCAGTCCAGTTCCGGGCGGCGCTCCTTTTTAAGCAGCCGCGTGAACCCCGCGGGCAGGCTGCCCATATGTCTGGCCCTCTGCACCGCTTGCGAAAGGGCCACGTCGGCTTCCTGCTCCATCAGTTTCAGGGCGTGATCGTTCTCCAGCCCCTGCAGGTCGGGATGGTCGCGCACCTCGCCGGTAAAGGAGGTTGTGCCCTCCCCTTTTACCGGGGCTCCCTTTTTATTGTTTTTTGCCGCCTTTGTTCCGGCCTGAGCCTGATCTTCACCATCCTGCCCGGGATTTTCTTTTTTGCCGCCCTGAGACCGCGCGGCGCTTTTGCCGCCCAGCTCCCTGCCGCCTTCAAAATTCATGGCACCCGCGCCCGCTTCATCCTGACCGTCCGCACGGGCGGAATCACTGTCTGCCTCGCCTTTGGAGGTGCTTTCCTGAAGGGCCGCCAGAGCCTCGTAAATATCATCCGCCGACATGCCCGCGTAGGTTGGGTCGTGCGCAAAACCCTCGGGCAGGTCAAAGCCCGCTTCAAGCAAAATGTGGTTTATGGCCAGATCGCAGGCGCGGTTCCACAGTTTTTCTTCGCGGCCCTTGCGGCGCAGATGATGCCCGAAGGCCAGATGCATCACTTCATGTGCCTGGGCCGCCACAAGTTTGGCCTCTGGCAAGGTGGCCGCGTATGCGGGATTGAAGCCCAGGCTCTTGCCGTCCGTCCACATGTCGGCGCAGGTCGTGTCTTGCTTGAAGCGCAGGCGCAGAGCCAGGGAGCCGAAAAAAGGATGGTCCAGCACAAGGGCCGTTCTGGCTTTTTTCATGGCCAGGGCGGCCTTGCGGGAGAGCGCTTCCGGCCCAGTGGCAGCGGGAGCGGGCTCGTCCGGCCCGGCGGCGACAGGGGCAGGGGCGGAAACAGGGCTTACGGCACTGACGTTTTCCTTCATGGCCTACATCAGCACTTCGGCATTTTTTTCGGCCCAGCGTGAAAAGGCCTCGGTGTGCACGAGATGCGTGTCCTGACACACGGCGTCGCGCATGAGCAGCACGCCGAACTCCGAGGGCAGTCGTTCGGCATAGGCCGTCAGCGCTTCGATGGTTTCCGTGCTGGCCCTGAGACTCAAGGCCTCGCACATGGCGTAGAGGGCGGCGGGCTCCAGCGGAACCATGGCCGAAGCAGGAGCGGCCAGCACCTCATCCACTGTGGGCAGTTCGCGCCATACAGAAAGAAAACCCATAAACTCCGCAGCACCAGCCAAACCCACCGTGCCCTGGAACAGTTCGTACTCCACATCAGTATCGGGGCGGGCGTCCAGGATGCGCGACACAAACTCCCATGAGCGTGGCGAGGCAAAGGCTTTTTCCGCTTTCAGAGGGTCAAAGTCGTGCAATAAACGGGGCCGAAAGCGCAAAAACGCGCAAACCTCCGCGCGAATGCCCGCCCCCTGCGCCCAGGAGAGCCAGTCGTCCAGATTGGCGTCGCACTCCAGGTGCACCAGACGGTTGGCCAGTGCCGAGGGCATGCGGTACGACACGGCCTTGTCCTTTTCCCTGTTGCCCGCCGCCACGATGGACCAGCCGTCGGGCAGGCGGTACTCCCCAATGGCGCGGTCAAGGATGAGCTGGTAGCAGGCGGCCTGCACCAGAGGAGGCGCGGCGTTGAGTTCATCCAGAAAAATAATGCCCTCCTGCGGGTCCGAAGGCGTGGGCAGAAAGGCGGGCGGGCACCACACCGAAAGCCCCTGATCGGTAATGCGCGGCAGCCCGCGCAGATCGACAGGATCAAGCAATACGGCGCGAATGTCGCGCAGGGCCAGCCCCCTGGCTTGGGCCACCTGGGCGACTATCTGGCTTTTGCCGACCCCCGGCGCGCCCCATATGAAGACCGGCTGCCGGATGGAAAGGAGGGAGTTCAGGGCTGAGACTATTTGCGAAGGCGTCATGATAATCCTGTGTGCATTTCAGGCAGAGGGTTAAGAGTGCCTGCACACTGCCCTATATGAAAATGAAAGTCAATATCATACCCCTATGACACGAACACGTTCACGGTGCAATCGCCGCCGCTGCGAAGGCGAACCGCCCCGCTGCCGCTGGTGCCTTCCTAGAGCAGATTAACTTTGAAATGCTTCACATTTCAAAGTGTTCATTCAGCCGAAAAATGCGATTTGCGGTAGCCGTTAGCGGGGCTTTACCGCTTACGGATAATCAATGCTGTCTTTATCCGTAAGCCGCTGACGCTGCAACGGCTGACGCGCCCGCAGGGCTTGCCTGAACCGTTGACGGAACCGTCTTACGGGGCAGGACAGCATCGCTACGGATGGCGACAGCGATTGTATGGAGTGAACTGTGTAGTTACTCAGGCTGTCTTTATCCGTAGCTTCCTGCGTCGCAACGGCTGAAGCTCGGCTGAATCCACGCCACGTTGTGGCGCGCTGCACTTTCGTGCAGCTTTAGAGCATTTACACTTTGAAAAAGTGTAAATGCTCTAAAGCTGATCTTTTTGAGATGGTGTGATGCCTTGACGACGCTGCCTCTGGAAGCACCTCTCCAGATCAGCAAACTCTTCGCGATATACTAAGACGTAATAAGAGTTTTAGGGGGTGGGGGCGTGGGGGAGGAGACCCTTTTGCAAAAGGGTCCCTCCCCCACAAAGACTGCCGTACCTCATTTCGTTGCAGCCTTATGTGTTTTCCTGTCCCCGCCGTTGCAGGGACTCGGCTTTTCTTCTCACGCCAAACTGCCGTATTTCGGACACCACAAGGCCTGCCAGGGTCAGCGCTGTGCCCAGTGCCGCCATCCCGGTTATGCGCTCTTGCAGGATGAGGGCGGCGGTAATGACTGTCACCACCGGCACAAGATAAATATACACGCTGCTCTGCACGGCTCCCAGCCGTTTGATGGCGAATGTCCAGGCCACAAAGCACAGGGCCGACGCGCCGAGGCCCAGAAAGACCACGTTGCTCCAGTTTACAAAAGCGCCAAACCGGGCCAGATCCCAGTGAAAATTCATGAAGGGCAGGCAGGGAAGCATGAACAGCAGGCCGTAAAAAAAACAGCGCCGGGTCACCTGAAGACTTTTATAGCCAAGGGCCAGAATCTTGCGGGTAAGTATGGAGTAAAAGGACCAGGCCAACCCGGCCAGCACTGCCAGCAGGTCCCCAAGAGGGTTGAGCTGCAACTGCGTGCTGCCGCTGAAGCTTATGAGTCCGATGCCTGCAATGGCCGCCGTAAAGCCAAGAAAAAAGTTGAGGCCGGGTTTTTCAGCTTTCAGCAGCCAGAAGGACAGCAAGGCCGTGAAAAACGGCGACACGGCCACGATAACGCCCACATTGGATGCGAACGTGTGGGTAAGGGCGATATTTTCCAGCAGAAAATACAGTGTTACACCGGCAAGCCCGGCCCCGGCGAACAGCCATTCCTGTTTGCGTTCCGTAAGCCGCAACGCGTGCGGACAGGCCAGCCACAAGGCCGTAAAGCCCAGGGCAAACCGGAAAAAAAGTATTTCTATGGGGCTGAAATCACGCAGCAGCACCTTGGTGGAAATGAACGTGGTACCCCATACAAGCGTGCAGAACAGGGCCGCCAGATGGCCGGGCAATTTTTTTCTATCAGACATAAGACCATAACTGTTGAAGGGTGCCGGTCATAAATGGAGCTGCAATCTGCCGCCGCAAAGCATGCCCCGCCTCGGGGAAGCCACGGCCCGCCATGACGCGATGCCGTGGCGGGCCGATCAGTGCCATACTTTCCTGCCATATCCGTATGCAGGCATATCAGGCTGCCTGCAAAAGCTGCCCCCAAGGCGGAGTACCACTGAGGATACGCGGCCCAAAAGCCGCAATTCGCCCGCTGCGGCACGTAACAGCGGAGAGAATCCACGCCTGCTCCTTGCGGCGGGCACCCGCTCTCGCAGTTGCCGGAACAATTTCACGCGCAGTGTCAGGCGACCAAAGAGCCTTGCGGCCAATGGCAAAGGAGCCTTGCGGACGGCGACAGCATCGCCAATGACCGTGCCCGACGCCGCGAAAAACTATTTTTTGCCGCAGTCCGCAAGTCCCAGTTCCATAAGACGCTCAAGCAACTGGCCAAAATCCAGTCCTATGGTTCTGGCTTCACGCGGCACAAGGCTGGTCGCGGTCATGCCGGGCAGCGTGTTGACCTCAAGAAGCGTGAGGCTTTCATCCGGGCCAAGAATGAAGTCTGCCCTGCTGTAGCCCCTGAGACCAAGCACCCTGTGCGCGGCCAGGGTCAGCTCCTGCACGCGAACCGTAATCTCGTCACCGATGGGCGCCGGGCATATTTCGCGTGCGCCGTCCTGCGCGTACTTGCTTTCGTAGTCGAAAAAGTCGCCAGCCACGGGTTCGATAAGAATGGGGGGCAGAGGTTCCTCGCCCAGGATGCCGCACGTCACTTCCTTGCCATGCAGAACCGGCTCCATAATGACCTCTTCACCGGCAGCGAATATCTGGCCCATGATGTCGTCAAGCTCGACGCGGTTGGCGGCGCGGCCAAGCCGCAAGGAAGATCCTCCGGTATTGCTTTTGACAAAGAGCGGATACGGCAGAAGCGGCTGCCAGCCCTTTTCGGGCGGCAGGGGCACAAATTCCCAGTCGGCGGTGGGCAGGCCCGCCAGGCGGAAGAGCTGCTTGGCCGCGCATTTGTTGAGCGCCAGAAAAGAACCCGCAGGGCCAGAGCCCTGATAGGGGCAGCCCACGCGCTCCAGCATGGCCTGCACAAGGCCGTCTTCGCCCGGAGCGCCGTGCAGGTTGATGAGGGCGAAATCATGCTTTTTGGCTTCATCCAGCAAGCGGTTGAAGTCAGCAAGCAAGTCAAAAAAAGTGACCTGATGGCCGCGCGCTTCCAGGGCCGGAACCATGGCTCGCGCGCCGCTCAGTGAAACCTGACGTTCAGGGGACCAGCCGCCCGCAATCAAAAGAATCTTCATACAGAGTCCATCCCAACTGCGCCGAGAGCGCGCTTTCAATATTTTTCCCCTGATGGAAGGCGGCGTAAATTCCTTCACGGGCAGCCTCGCTGTGTCCATAGCGGCCCAGCAGATCATCGTACCGCTCTTCCAGGCTGACGCAGGCATCATGCCTGACCCTTTTGTCAGCATACATCACGAAAAAAGGCAGGGCGCAGATGCCGCTTCCTTCAGGGAGCGGCCACGGCCACCAGACATGCATCATAACGCCCTGAGCGATGGCGTAATCGCCGGTTTCAGCCACTGCCCAGGCTGCGCCCACCTGGGCATGGCTGCCGCCGTGGCGCACGCAATAGGTCTTGGCTATGTCGTGCAGCAAGCCTCCGGCGCGCACTTCATCAACATTGACGTCAAAGCCGAGATCCGCAGCCCTGACAGCCAGAGACGTGGCAATATGGGCCACCAGCAAAGAGTGCCGCCTGATATTGGGCAGCATGTCGTATTTGTTCCACAGGGCGAAACAGGCATCGTCCCCGGGAACAGCGTTCACCTGACGCCCCAGGCCGGGCAACCGTGGAAGATCGGCCAGAGGACGTGGCGCCCTTGCCGTGGAGGAGTCGGACCGCGATGTGCACTTCATGTCGAAAGTATGCCACCCGATGGGCCCGATGGCAAGAAAAGCTGCGGAGAACATGCGTTCCTGACATGCGCCGGCCCAAAAAACGCGCGTCCGGCGCTCGTTAGAACGCCGGACGATTTGCGGGCACACTACCGCAAATACCCACTTCAAGCGCCACGTCCGGCTTGCGCCGATGCGATGGAGAATGAACGGGCCGGAGCCGGGCACAGCCCGGCATCGTGGCTTTGGCATTTCTGCAAACACAGTGTTCCAGAAATGTTCCTGTTGACGGGACAGGCAGCCACGCATGGGGCAAAGCCCCATATCTTGTTTATCGACTGATGAAAGAATTCCTTGAGAGAAACTGACGCCCGTGAAGCAGCTTGCTTTTGAGAATATATGTTTTCAAATAATATGTCACGCCTCTCACGGTGCCGCAGCTTTGCGGTTTGTGGGGCAGCCTTTTCATTGTTTACACCGCGCTCATGATGGCCGACAGTGAAAAATCAACGGTTCTGTCCGCTTTGGGGGGCGCTGCCGGCGTTCACCGCCCCTGCCCCACCGGCGTCCGCTCAGGCCGCGGGCGAAGGGATTTTAAGGCGCCAGGGCTTTAGAGCATTTTCACTTTGAAATTGCTCTGGCGACTGCGTGAGCAGGCGCCCGCAGCGAAGGCGTAAGCGCAATTTATTTGCGCTGTTAAGCGCCGAAGCATGCGTGTCTTAAACTTTGAGAATGTCCATTCTCAAAGTTAATCTGGTCTAGGGCATACGCCCAGGGATTCGGATGCCGCAGCCAGTCCCTCATGAAAGGCGGCCGTTCAGACTGCGGAAAAGAGTTACTTGGATGTTTTCTGGCCGCCCGACGGTATGCCGCCGGATGGAGCCTTGCCCTTGGGCAGGGATTTTCCGCCCTGCCCGGCCGTGCCGCTGCTGGTAATTTTGCCTTTTTGAGCGGCGTTATCCGGTTTGCCGGGTCCGGCGGCTTTGACAGGAATGGCGGGCTTGGCAACGAGGTCCGCCAAAGCCAGAATGGTGTTGGCGTAGATGACCGATTTATTATAGGCCATGAGCACTTTGTGCTGCTGGGCGCGGTTTATGCCCGGCTTCCAGCCATGCCGCGCAAGATAGTTGGACAGACTGGCCACGGCGTCGGGCACGTGAAACAGGTCCACCTTGCCGTCTCCGTCGCCGTCCGCGCCGTATGCCGCGATATTGGAAGGCATGAACTGGCAAAGCCCCACGGCCCCGTAAATGGAACTCGGCAAATACCGGGGGTCCAGATCATCCTGCAAAATATGGGTGACAAGAGCACGCACTTCTTTATAGGCCCAGTCGGCGCGCTTGGGCATGGTTTCTTCAAACCAGGGCAGATGCTCTTCATAGCCCGGCATGCGGGGCAACCATTGACTGATATCGTCAGGCTGGCGGCTTACCGCCATGCTCGCCAGGGTGAACAGCGCGTTTTCGGGCACATCGGCAAGTATCTTGCCAAGGCGCGTCTCCACAAAGAGGAGGGCCACCGCCACGGACGAAGGCACGCCAAACCTGGTCTGGGCCTGGCTGAAGGCCAGCTTGTGCTCGGCCACAAAATCACGGCACAGGCGCGCGTTCTGTTCCGTTACGACGCCCTTATAATATTGCGTTGCCGGAGGAGTGACGGAGGGCGGCTTGGGCATGAAGCGGCTTTTATACAACTCAAGCATTTTGCGCCCCATGGGAGACTGACTGGGCACGGGCGCGAGCGTGGCCAACAGGGCGTCCACCCTGGGGCCTGAAAGCCCATCGGCAGCGAGCCGCCGGGCCAGGGGCTGCCACACGAGGGGGAGCCCTTCAATGCTCTGCCCGGCAAGGCTGCCGGACGGAGATTGCAGGGGTTGGCCGGAAGGCGCCGCAACGGCTTCGCCGTTTTGCGGGACGCCCGGCACAACGCCCTTGGCCGGAAGGTCGGTGGCAGTGGTTTTGCCATATCCCGTAAATGCCGGGCTGGCCTGGTCTGGGGGGGACACGGGCTCGGTGTGCGCACCGCCACAGGCAGCCGCAAGCATACAGCACGTCAGACAGCAGACCAGCCAGGCAGTCCTGAATAAAGGCAACGCCACGTTACCAACCGGGCTCAGGCGCATTCTTAAAGTTCCTGAAGAATCCATACCACCCGACCCAACAGACGCTTGGCCAGCAGGTCCGGCGTGAGTGTAGTTTCAGGAAAATCCGCCGAATCAGAGCGCAATATATAGCCATCCTGGGAGCCATTCAGGAACACACGCCGCAGGATCACGCCCTCGTTGGGTGCGAAAAGCGCGTATATGCGCCCCGAAATCACGTCCTTATCCAGGGTGTCCACGCCAAGAAGAGCGTCGGGCATCACGGTGGGGATCATGTTGGTTCCGCGCATGCGCAACACGCAAAGTCCGTCTCGTGTAAACGAATGCGGCAGCGATATCTTGCCCGCTATATCCAGGAACGGTCGCGGCTGGTCATCACTGTAGTCAGAGCGCATCTGATAGATGGAAACCACAACTCCTCTGGCCAGGGTATCGCCGTAGTGGACGGCGCTTTCAGCCAGGGAGGCAGGGGCGTCCTGCGGCATATAGCCCTGTTCAGTGCGTAGGTACATGGGGCCTATGCCCTGTTTGAGCCAGTCGGGGTTTAGCCCGAATTTTTCAAACAGTTTCATAAACCAGTCGCCAGGCACTGAATTGCGTCGTTTGGCATCGGAGATGCTCGACTGACGTATATCCAGCACTTCGGCCAATTCAACCTGGGTGCGGCTGTTTGTCGCCAGCTTGATACGTTCGTATATTTCTGCAAAGGCAGGCATGGTCTTGGACTCCGTAACGCGGCGAAACCGCGTCATCAATGTTGAGGATTAAGAAGAGGCGCTTCGTTGGCCAGCACCATCTTGCTGTTCTCCTTGAGAGATTTTCGCATGGCTTCCAGCCAGCGTTGGTACGCGTAAAACTGGGGAGCCTTGTTATAGGATTGTGCGTAGACAGAGGCGGCCTTGGCATCGCCCGTGCCTCGCGTAATCTGCGCTTCTCGCGCAGCTTCAGCCAGAATGACAGCGCGCTGGCGGTCTGCATCGGACCGGATGCGCGTGGACTCTTCTTCACCTTCAGAGCGGTACTGCTTGGCCTGGCGTTCACGCTCGGCCCGCATACGCCCAAAGATGGCACGCTGGTTTTCCGGCGGCAGGTCTGTGCGCTTGATGCGCACGTCCAGCACTTCGACACCGTAACTGTGCATCAGGGCTGAAACTTTATTTGTCACTTCCTTCATGATGGCCGCGCGGTGGGATGAAACAACTTCTGTAAGCGTGTATGCGCCCACCAGGGCCCGCAACTGGGAGTAAACAACATCGTCAAGTCGTGCTTGCGCGCCAGGGATGGAGCGCATGGTACGATAAAACTGCAAAGGATTAATAATCTTCCAGCGGGCGTAGTTATCAAGTACAATGGCCTTTTTATCTACTGTAAAGGCCTCACGCGAGCGGGCTTCGTAGTCCAGCACCCGCGAGTCGAAGTACACCACATTCTGGATAAAAGGCATCTTGAAGTGCAGTCCGGGTTCATACACCCTATCCAGGGGTTCACCCAGTTGCAGCACCAGGGCTGTCTGCGTCTGATGCACAGTAAAAAAACATTGACTGCCAACAACCGCAACAACCAGCAACACTATCACTATTGTCAAAGAATTATTACGCATCACTTCTTCTCCAAAACCCTGGGGGCAGCTGGCGCGCCCACTCCGGGCAAGGTCAGGTAGGGCAGGGCCCGCGATGCCGCAGGGCCGTCCAGAAGCACCTTTTCATCCGCGCCGGCAAGAATATCTTCCATTGCTTCATAGTAAAGGCGCTGTTCCGTAACCTTGGGAGCCTTGCTGTGCTCCGCGCTCAGGGCGTCGAAGCGGGAGGTTTCACCCTCGGCGTTGCGCACGCGCGTGGCCTGATAGGCTTCTGCCTCGTTGAGCATGGCCGCCGCCTGACCTCGTGCCTTGGGCAGAAGTTCGTTGCGGTAGGCTTCAGCCTCATTGATGATGCGGCTTTTGTCTTCTCTTGCGCTGGCCACATCCTTGAATGCGTCAATAACTTCGTGCGGGGGGTGCACATCCTGCAGCTGCACGGCCAGCACCTGAATACCCGCCCCGTAACGGTTAAGAATCGTCTGCAAAAGCTGGGTGGCTTCGCTCTGGATCTTCAGCTTGCCATCGGTGATGGCCGAGTCGATCTGGCTGTTGCCGATAACCTCGCGCATGGCCGCCTCGGCGGCGTTGCGAACGAGGGCGGTGGGCGCGCTGACGTTAAAAAGATACTGTACCGGGTCGTCTATCTTGTACTGCACGCTGAACTGGACGTTGACGATATTTTCGTCCCCGGTGAGCATCGACGCTTCTTCCGAAACGGTACGCACCTGACCCTGCTGGAAGGTCGCGCTCTGCCCCACGGAACGGAACCCGACCTCACTGCGAAGCACCTGGGTTACCTGGGGCTTGTATACACTTTCTATGGGCGCGGGCAGCGCATAGTGCGGCCCGGGGCCTTCAGTACGGTTATATTTGCCAAACCGCAGCACAACGCCCTGTTCATCCGGATTGATTATATAAATGCCTGACAGCAGCCAGAGAACCACGACTCCAAGCCCTACAAGCAAAAACCCTCTTCCATTGGGAAACCGTAATTGCGAAAGCTTCTTGAAGGGATTTTCGTCCCCTCCGCCGGGTCTATTAAAAGGGGTACGCTTTGCTCGGGGGGCCTGCTGGCGTTCCTGCCCTTCATCATCTGGTTCTGTCTCTCGTTGTGGTCGGGGTGGAGGATTGCCTCCCTGCTGCCGCTGCCGCTTTTCTTGTAGCTTATCCCAATCCCAATTCATGACGGAGTTTTACCCTTTTTACGTCGTAGCGTGATCCCGACTTTTTGAAGCCAGGAAACACCTACGTTTTAGTATGGTGTGAAGTGGTAAAAATAGGGCATGAATGCTGCGCGGTCAAGGACACCGTGCCAGTCGCGTAAACAAGTGCATACTGGATAAGGTATAGGCCTTTCTCCGTCAAGACGACCTAGTAAATTACTAGGCAACCTTGCGCCCCTTTGCGTTCAACCTTTTATTCACACCGTAAAGCTCACGCACGAAATTCAAAAAATCGGGCATTCCATAACTGCAAGGTATACGAAATCGACGGAGCCTGACGTTGCATTTGCAATATTTTTAAAAATTTTTGCGTATTTTATGCAAAAAGCATTGAACTTCCGAATTTTGCGTCATATCGGGGCTGCCGCCAGCGCGACCACAGACCGCAAAAAGGCGGCCAGACACACCTGCGCGGCGTTGCGGCTACATGCCGCAAGGCGCGCCGGGTGTTCTGCCCGCAGAGACAATGTCGCAATGCGCGTAGCGTCAATGTGCCAGTTGCACTACATACCCTGTATCGGCATCAACGCTTGGGCTGCGCAGCCTGGCTCCGGCAAGGGGCACAACCCGCATCACATCCACCACCTCAGCTTTGACAACAAAACCGGGAGCATACAGCAGTCCATCCCGAATCTTCTGGCCTCCGCCTTCCTGCCAGAGCAGCATGCCGAAAAACAGCCCACAACCCAAAAGAGCAGTGCACAGCATAATATAGGGAAACCTGGCAGCCTCGCTTGCCTTGTTCATGACAGCTCCTTGCGGCAGTTTTTACCGCCGCCAATTTCTTGTCATGAAAAAGCAATATCCATGCCGTCACGACGCATGTCGCACGACAACACCCGGCATGCTTCGAAAAGAAGAACAGCCTCACTCGAGCCCGTACCTGACAACGCTGGCTCCCGGCGCACTTCCCCTAGAGCGCAGGCCACTGCATCGCCCAAGACGCGCCGGAACCGCTACTTTCCGTTTCGCACGGGCTGAAGACAACATCCGGAGTTTCCCGGCCTGACCGCGCACCCCAAGGACAAACGCCAGGCCTCCGGTACGGCAGCGACATGCCGAAGGTCTGCGCGCCCCAGGGGCTCCAGTTCTTGCGCGCCACATACCCCCGATGTCCCCCTGCGCCCCGCGACGGTCAGCACCGGCCCATAAGACTCGCGCTGGCCTCACTGGCCCGTAACGGCCAACCACGCCAGCTACGAGCAGGCCACAGGTGCAAACACACACTCTCAACGCGTATGGCGCGCCGTTGCGACGTTTGGCAACTCTGGCAAACCGCGTCTGGCCTCCACTGCTGGCGTCTGCCCGCGCGCCGCCAAAGCTGTTTTGCTTTGAAGCTGCGCTAAACCTCGCTGATAATGGCCACCACCACAGGATCACGCTCAAGCACACGGCGGAAGAAACGCCGCAGCGACGAGCGTATGCCCTCCTGCATGCGATTGAGCTGCCCGGGACGGGCCGCTTCAATTTCGTCCAGCACAAGACATTTGGCGTCTTCAAGCAGGTGGCTGTAGTGCTGCTCGAACACAAAGCCCTTGGAGATCATCTCCGGCCCGTGCAACACGCTGCCGGTTTCCGAATCCACAACCAGCACAACAATGACCATGCCCTCATCGCCGAGGATGCGGCGCTCACGCAACACGGCATAGCCCACATCGCCAACGCCCTTGCCGTCCACGAGCGTACACTCCACGGACACCTTCTGTTCCAGCCTGAAGGAATCTTCCAGCAGGGTCAGGGGCTGCCCGTCCTCCAGAAGAATGACGTTCTCTTCTTTGACGCCACACTCCACAGCCAGGCGGCCGTGTTTTACAAGGTGCTGGTACTCGCCGTGCACGGGCACGAAAAGCTCGGGCCGCACGGCCTCGAACATTGCCCGCAGCTCTTCGCGCTGGGCGTGGCCCGATGCGTGTATGGCGTGGACGCTTTCATACAGCACTTCCGCGCCCATGCGGTACATTTCATTGATGAGCTTGGACACAGCCTTGGCATTGCCCGGAATCATGCGCGAACTCATGACCACGGTATCGCCCTTGCGGATCTCGAGCTGCCGGTGGCCGCCAAGCACCATGCGCGACAAGGCCGACATGGGTTCGCCCTGCGCGCCAGTGACCACAAGAACCTGCTCGTCGTCAGGCAGATCGGGCACGCCGTTATGGGCGTTGAAAAACGAAGGCGGCAGCTTGGCTATGCCAAGATCACGGGCCATCTCTATATTGTTGGCCAGGGACTTTCCGCTGATGACCACGGTACGCCCGAATTCGCGCGCAAGATCGAACACCTCTTGTATCCGCTGGATATGACTTGAAAAAAGCGTAATGACAATGCGTCCTTCCGCCCTGGCAAAAATCTTTTCCAGCGAATCCTTGACTTCTCTTTCCGTGAGAGAATGCCCCTCACGCATGACGTTTGTGGAATCTGAAAGCAGAAGACGCGCGCCCTGCGGCCCCGCGAAATCGCGAAAAACGCCCAGGTCCGTGCCCGTGCCGTCAAGAGGATGCGGATCGATCTTGAAGTCGCCGCTGTGGACAACGCGCCCGATGGGCGTTTCCACCCCAAGGCCGAAGCCTTCGGGAATGGAGTGACAGACCGGAAAAAAATGGAAGGTCAGGTCGCCCAGGGGCAGCACCGTTTGCGCGTTCACGGGGCACAGTTCCGCCCAGTCGAGAATTTCACGCTCGCGCAGCTTGTGTTCCACAAGGGCAAGGGTAAAACGCGAACCAAAGATGCGCGTGCCCTTGAGTTCGGGCAAAAGCCAGGGCAGAGCCCCGATGTGGTCTTCGTGCCCATGCGTGAGCACAATGCCGAGCAATTTATCTTTTATGGCGCTGACTGCGCCAAAATGCGGGATAACCACGTCCACGCCCAGATGGGCGTCGTCAGGAAACATAAGGCCGCAGTCCACCATGACCACGCCGCCTGCGGTTTCCCACAACTGACAGTTAAGGCCGATTTCTCCAAGGCCCCCCAGGGGCGTAATTGTAAGGTAGGGTTCTTTCATTCCTCTTTCGCTTGTGCTTGGGCGCGCCAGGCATTCGGGTCAGCGCCTCATAAGGTCCGGTTGAAATTCGCCCATGGCCACATACAATTGCGACAGGGCAGTAAGATAGTCGGCCTTGGCCCCCGTCAGGGCTGCCTGGGCCGTGGTGAGCTTGGACGATGCGTCCAACACGTCAAAGTTGGTGCCCACCTGTTCCTGGTAGCGGGCCAAGGCCACATGGTAGGCCTCGGTGGCCTGCTCCACGGTTTTTTCCGCCACATTAATGCGTTTTTCCGCTTCACGCACGGCCAGCAGCTTGGACTTGATGTCATACCCCACGCTGAGCTTCAGATTTTCAGCCTCATAGCGCATCTTGGTGACAAGCCATCCGGCTTCCTTGTCGGCGTAATAGGTAGTGCCCCACTGAAAAACATTCCAGGTGGCGCGCGCGCCCACTTCCCAGGTCTGCGAACGCGAACCGTTGCTGCCGTCCTTTTGCAGGTCGGGCGTGTTGCCGCTCTGGGTTATATTATAGTAGCCCTCTACCTGCGGATAATAGTCGCTCTGTACAGCCTGCTGATTCTTGCCGGCGATCTCCACCGACTTGGCGGCCATATACAGATCCGGGCGCTGGCGATAGGCAGCCTCAAGGCATTGCTCCAGCGACAGTGTAAAGGGCACGTGGGCAAGCTGCCCCGTGTAATTAACCTGCGCGGTGGCCGGAATCCCCAGCAGCGTGTTCAGCCGGGCATGGCTGGTCTCACGATTGTTTTCAGCGATGATTACCGAATTTTCCGCCTGGTACACGTCGACTTCGGCCTGCAGCACATCAAGCCTGGGGCGCAGACCAACATCAAAAAAGGCCGTGGTGATGCGCAACTGATCACGCAGACGCGCCAGGGCGTCACGTTCGCTGCGCACGCTCTCTTCATAGCGCAAAAGATTCAGAAACTGCGCCTGCACCTGTTCCGTCATGGACAGTTCGGCATTGCGCAGGGCCGCCTTGTCGCTGTCGGCCTGGAGGGCGGCCTTCTGGTAGTTCGCCAGCAGCTTGAAGCCCTGAAACACCGGCTGTGAAACTTCCACGCCCCAGCTGTACGAGCCCATCTTTGGCGGCTTGACCGTGGAGGGACTGCTCGTTTTTTCCTGCTTGGCCGTTGAATAGGTCATGCCAAGCCTGGGGCCAAAAGCGCCGCGCGCGGACTTGCGGCTTTCCTCCGACGAGCGCCCCTGCGCCTCCTGCGAACCGAGGCTGGGGTTAAACTCCAGAGCGCGGCTTACGGCATCGTGCATGGCTATGCGCATCGCCCCGGCATCATTTTTTCCCGTACCTGCCCTTGTTCCGTCCTGCTGCCCAAGACTGCGCTGCCCCTGAAAAAGCGGAACAGCAGCCCCAGGCCCCGCACCGCGCTGTGCCGCGATGGATGGGGAGCAAAAAAAGACCAACAGGAGCGCAAAAAAGAGGATTGACGAGCGAATCACTGAAACCGCCGTAATTGAAGAGGTGGCACGCGCCCTGGAAGCGGCGTATGGGAAGGTGGCTCTTGCATTGCCTGCATACAACGCGCAACACGTCATTGGCAACATGGCCCGGCACACCCTCGACGTGACACGCTGGTCAGCCCGGCATGGCCCGGCATGGCCCGGCTGGCTCGGCAATACGCGCCCAAGCATATAGGACTCAATGAAAAAAATAAATATAAAATATTTCATACCGCCGGGTGGAATTCCCCCACCGTCCTGCGTGGCCCGGGCTTTTTTTCACCCGGCTTGCCAAAAAAACTTCTTCATATACTATCGATACCGAGCATGGCACAGCGGGCCTCGGGAAAACCGGCGGCATTCAGGCCGTCAAAAACGCTCTGCGGGGCTACACGGCCTGTTTTTCAGACAAAAGTCGGCAGGGGGCACAAGGCCGCTGCCGCGCGCAACTGCCGCCATATGGGTGACCAAGACCGCGCCGCGCGGGCGCAGGCCCGAGCTTTGTCAATCATCGGACTTGACGAACCGCCCGGACAGGTGCATTCCGTTTCGGCGTGCAGGTTTCAAAACCCCGCCCATAGCGAGCCAGGGGCAAAAGGTCTAAAAAAAATCTTGAAACTTTGCCCCACTCGTTGCATTCTCCGCCAGAGCCTTATGCGGCTGTGACGGCGCTGCCGTCATGACCGGCGCTTTTTTGCGCCCTGCGTTCCGGCACTACTTGCGGCGATTTGTGAAAAACACGGCTGCTGCGCACTTATGGAGAACTTCATGGAATTCAGTTTCTTTTCAATGATTGCCCAGGCGAGCCTGGTGGCCAAGGCGGTGCTGGCTCTTCTGGTCGTTATGTCCATTATCAGCTGGGGCCTGATGATCCAGAAATTTTTCGCGCTCAGCGCCGCCAACAACAAGGCGCTCAACGGCACGGAAGGGTTTGAAAAAGCCCCCAACCTGCGTGAAGCCGTGCAATCTCTCGGCGCCGATCCCGCATCTCCCCTCTACTATATAGCACACCAGGGCGTGCTGGAATTCAACCGCTCCAAGGAGCTGGGCAACAGCAGCGAAGTTGTGGTGGACAACGTCCGCCGCGCCTTGCGCCAGGGTGTGGGCAGCGAACTGGCGCGCCTGCAGCGCTCGCTTTCGCTTTTGGCCACCACGGCCAACACCGCGCCCTTTATCGGCCTGTTCGGTACGGTGTGGGGCATCATGAGCTCGTTCCACTCCATAGGCATGCTCAAATCCGCCTCACTGGCCACCGTGGCTCCCGGCATTTCCGAAGCCCTGGTCGCCACCGCCATCGGCCTCGCTGTGGCCGTGCCCGCCACCATCGGCTTCAACATCTTTATGGGCAAGCTTTCTCAGGTGGACACGCTGCTGGTCAACTTTGCGGGCGTCTTCCTGAACCGCGTACAGCGCGAACTCAATGCCCACCGGCCCGTGCAGCGCACGGGCGCCACGGAGATGTAGCATGGGTGCCAACGTCGGAGGCGGCAACAAATTCGTTTCGGATATCAACGTCACGCCCTTTGTGGACGTCATGCTGGTGCTGCTCATCATTTTTATGGTGGCAACGCCCATGATGAGCCAGGGGCTTGAAGTTGACCTGCCCCAGACCACGCAGGTTGAAGTGCTGCCCACTGAAGCCGACCATATGGTGCTTACCGTGCGCAACGACGGCAAGATATACCTGGACGAATACGGCGTGGACAGTATGGAAGACCTTGAAGGCTACCTGCAACGCCTGGTCAAAGAAAAAAATAAAACGCTCTTCCTTCAGGCAGACAAGGCTGTACCTTACGGCACTGTGGTGGAAGTTATGGGACATATCAAGGCCGTTGGCATTGAAAAGCTCGGCGTCATCGCCGAACAGCCCGATCAAGCCCCGGCCAAGGGCGGCAAAACCGCCCCTGCCCGCGCCCCGAAGTAGGTTTTTGTATGCGTCTGGCCTCGTATGTTCTTTCCCTGTGCCTGCACCTGGCGGCTTTTCTGCTCATCTGGTTCTGGCCCAGCCCCCCGCCTGTCCGGCTTGACGCGCCTCCTGTCATGATCAGCCTGGTGGAAGGCGCGCCTGGCGGCAACCGTACGCCGTCCCCCATTCTCGGGCATATGGGCGCGCCGGGCGACGGACCTCTTGCGCCCACTCCGCCCGCGCCCAAGGCAGAAGTTGCCGCCCCGGAACGGGTTGAAGTAAAACAGCCTTCTCCCGTGACGCCGCCGCCCAAGCACGATGTGGCCCCGGTCAAGAAACCCGAGCCCAAACCGGAACCGAAACAGGAACCCAAGCCCGAGCCCAAGCCGGACGCTACGCCAGTGGCCGCCAAAAAAGAAAACAAGCCCAAGGAACCGGAAAAACCCAAGGAAGCTGAAAAGCCCAAGGATCAGAAAAAACCGGAGCCTGCCAAAAAAGACGACAAAAAAGGTCCCCAGAAGCCTGCGGAAGATCCGGTGGCCGCAGCCCTGCAACAGGCCAAGCGCAACGCCACTTCACGCGCGGATTCGGGCGACAGGGGCAATGCCGTTGAACAGGCCCTTGCCCAGGCCCAGAAAAGGGCCGGCGGCAATCGCGGAGGCGGCGGCGGCGAAGGCTCTGGCCCCGGCGGCGGCGGACTCGGCGACGTCTATCAGGGACAGGTCATGTTGGCGGTACGCCCCAACTGGGGCTTTACCTCGGCAAGCCGCAGAAACCTGAGCTGCGTCGTGCACGTGCGCGTGGACATGCAGGGCAAGGTGCAACAGGCCGTCATATCGCAAAGCTCGGGCAACTCCCAGTTTGACGCCTCCACGGTGAACGCCATCATCCGCACCAGCCAGAGCGGGGACTTCCCCGCCCCGCCTTCCGCGGAATACGGCGACATGGACCTTGTGTTCACCTATGACGAACTGATGGGCAGATAACGCCAGCAACTCCACACCCGCAAAGGGATCTGAGGCCGCGATGCCGCTTTTGCGCATGATCACAGGACGCGCACTGGTGCGTATACTCTGTACGCTATGTCTTGCGCTCCTTCTGACTTCATGCGCTGGTGTGACATCAGCCCCTCAGATCCCGGCCGATGCCGGAAAAACGTCAGAGAACACGCCATCCCGGCCCAATGCCAAAACAGCCTGGGAGCTGATGCCTGAAAAGGTGCGTGCCAACTGGGGCTTCACGTCGGCGCATCCCGTGTGGCTCAAATGTCTGCTCGTCGTAGCAGTGGACAAGAGCGGTAAAGTGCAGCAGATTACAATGGTGCAACGCTCTGGCAACGAGCAGTTTGACGCGTCGGCGCACAACGCCATTATACGTACGGACAGGGAAGGGGGCTTTGCGCCGCCCCCCTCTGGCCAGGATTGTCAGATAGAATTTTTCTTCACGATGGACGGAGATACCAGACGTCCGTTTTAACATACAGGCTATTCTGTGCCTACAGGAGGTCACCATGCCATCCGCGCAGCGCACGTCGCTTCTCTATTTTTCCCGCAGACTGTTTCAGCTTCTTGGCATACTGACCCTGAGCCTCACGGCGACAGGGGCCCGGGCCGCCGCCATGTCCACAGCGGACGCTTCGGGCGGCTATGCCGGGAAAATGCTTGATAAGATAGTGGACATATGGGCTCCGCCCCCGGCCCTGAAAGGCGACTTTCAGGTACAGCTGAAAGTGGGGGTCGACGGCAAAGGCCATGTGCTGAGCTGCACCCCGGTGCGTCCCTCGGGCATGGAAGCCTTGGACAGTTCCGCCTGCGGCGCGGTGCGCCAGGTCGGTTCATTTGGCAGAACGCCTCACGAAAAACCGCTGGAAGTGCACCTGTCCTTCTGGACGGGCACGCCCAAGGGCAAGACGCGCAACCAGATCCCGGACGATGCGGAATCGCTGCGCCTTGAGGAGCGAGCCCGCGTCAAGGCTCAGGCCGCCATGAGCGACAACATGGCCGCTGGCGCGGAAGAGCGCGCGCGCCAAAGGGCGGAAGAGGCCGCCAAAGCTACCGGCAAGGATCTGCCCGATATCAAACCCACGGTTGTGGCTCCCGCGCCGCCCGTCAAAGAGCGCTCTGGCGGCAAGGCGGGAAAAACCACCGAAAAGGCGGCGCCAGTGGCAGGCCGTGGTCAGGACAGTACCCCGGCCAAGGTAAGCCTTGGGGGGGCGCAGGCGAAAAAGGATCAGGGCAGTGATAAGGGCAAGGATAAGGCGGGCGAGGCAAAAAGCGCGCCACCGGCACAGGTGCAGGCATCTCCCCTGACCATCGCGCCATCGCCCTTGCCAACCGTACCCGATGCAGGGCAAAAACAGTCTGTTCCCGGCAACGTCGCAGGGCCCGTAAGCCGCGGCGCAGCCGCGCCCCCGGCCATATCCGCGCCCACCTCGGGTGAAAAAAGACTCTACGGCCCGGACAAAAAGGCCCAGTACAAGTACGGCAAAGATTACGGCAAATATTTTTCCAATGTGACGCGGCAGCTTGCCGAGTCCATCATCATACCGGTTGAAACACCGCCCGGTACCTATTATCCTACGGTGAGTCTGAAGGTGAACCCCAAGACAGGGGCCATTGAGGATGCCGCCCTTATTGAGAAAAGCGGCGACAGAATGCTCGATTCCTTCGTGCGCAAAGGCATTGGCAAGGTTGGCAGCATTCCGCCGCCTCCCGAAGGGCTTGACGCAACGCTGGATATAACTCTTACCCTGGTGCGCCGTTAGCGCGCCGATGCAACAAGGACTGCTGACGCCATGAAAAAACTGCTTCTTCTCCTGGCTCTGGGGCTCTGGCTGGCCCTGGGAAGCGGGGCACAGGCCGCCATGCGCGTGGACATTTATGGTCCGGGCCAGAACATCGTCAACCTGGCTCTGGCCGCGCCCCTCAAAGGCCCGCAGACGCCGGCCTCGGGCATGGGCGCAGACCTGCAAAAGATTGTTCAGGAAAACCTGAGCTTTCTGCCCTTCATGCGCCTGACCGATCCCAAGGCCGTGCTGGGCGGCGTGGTTCTGGCCGGTTACGAGCCGCCCTCACTGGATTTCAAGCGCTTTCAGCTTGCCGGGTCCGACATTGTGGTGACCACATTCTGGCCTGAAGGCGACAGCGGCACCCGCCCTGTGCAGATCCGCGCCTTTGAAACCAACACCGGCGGCCGCCTTTTTGGCAAGGAATATCCCAAGGTCAGCTCCCGCGATCTGCCCGAAGTGGCGGACCGCTTCTGTGCCGACCTGCTGGAGGCCCTGACGGGCAACGGTTCCTTCTTCCGCTCCACGCTGGCCTTCGTCAAGAAAAACGGCAAGATGGACTCCAACGTCTGGCTGGTCAAGCCCACGGGCCGCGATCTGCGCCAGATCACCAATATGCCCGGCGAGGCCATGTCTCCGGCATGGTCCCCTGATGGCCGGTTTGTGGTCTTTACCCAGATCGACCCCCAGTCGCACGCTCTGGGCGTGTGGGACCGCGCCACCGGCAAAGTGCAGCGTATCCGCTTCCCCGGCAACGTGGTCATCGGGCCTGCGTTCATGCCCGACAACAAGGTGGCCGTGGCTCTTTCCAACGGCAAATACCCCGTTATCTTCCAGCTCAACCACGTTTTCCAGAAAGAAAAAGTGCTTGAGCAGGGCGACTCCATCAACGTATCGCCGACCTTTGACGCCACAGGCACCAAGATGGCCTTTACCTCCTCGCGGCTGGGCGGCCCCCAGATCTTCCTCAAAGACCTCGGCAGCGGTTCCATTACGCGGGTGAGCAAAAACGGCACCTACAATTCCGAAGCCAACCTTTCGCCTGACGGAACCCTTGTGGTATACAGCCGCATGACGGATTACGGCCACCGCATCTTTGTGCAGGACATGCTCACGGGCATGGAGCGCCAGGTGACCTTTGGCCCCGGCAGCGACGAGCAGCCCGCCTTCTGTGCGGACAGCTACTTTATCGCATTTGCGTCCTCACGCGGCGGCGGACGCGGCGTTTACCTGATCACACGGCATGGCGGCGACGCCAAACGGGTGCCCACCGGTGGTGGAAATGCGTCATTTCCCCGCTGGGGCATGCCTGGGGTGCAAAAATAATTATTACGGTTGATTGATTGGATAAAAATATTTTTCACCCGGTTTTCAACGATTTCACGCCATACCGGGTAAAAAATATTTTACGAAAGTGGGCCGAAAACCCAACACACTTCTTGACAAAAATTACGGTGCAGATACCATCTGTTATGCAAGGGCAATGCGCCCTTATGTGTGCAGAAAGGAAAGGTATTAATTTCTTGGAGAATGAGCTGTTCAGGAGGACACAATGAAACGCTACGCTCTTATTCTCGCTCTGGTTATGGCTCTGGCCGCCGGTTTTGGTTGTGCAAAAAAGACCACTGGCGAACCCGGCTATGACGATGGCATGACCCCTGAAATGCGCGCTGCTGTCCAGCAGATCACTGATGGCCGCGTGTACTTCGCTTTCGACAAATTCAACGTTGAAAACCAGTACAAAGAAATGCTGAAGCAGAAGTCTGATCTGATGAAGCAGTTCCCCAGCATCCGCGTTCGCATCGAAGGCAACTGCGACGATCGTGGCACCCAGGAATACAACCTCGCCCTTGGCGAACGCCGCGCCCGCGCTGCGTACGAATACCTGGTTATGCTTGGCGTGAACCCCAACCAGCTTGAAATGATCAGCTACGGCAAGGAAAACCCCGCCGTGCAGGGCAACAACGAAGCCGCTTGGGCCAAGAACCGCCGCGACGACTTCCGCGTGATCGCCCACTAGACCTCTGGTCTGTGTGACGAACTTGAAGGCCACCCCCAAGGGTGGCCTTCTTTGCATTCTATTTCCAACCACCAAAATACGGTATGTTTCAGCACGCTCACGGCGACACCGCTTGACCGATTGCGAGGCAGACGCCCGCAGTGAGGCGCAGGCGCGGCGCATCCGTTCAGCCACGCGCGCCGCAGCGGCGTCTGCAACCATTTAGAGCATTTTCGCATTGAGAATATCCATTCTCAATGGTACTGAACCAGTTCGGGTTACCTTTAAAACGCTTCACATTTCAATTTGTCATTCAGCCGAAAAATGCGATTCGCGGCAAAATCCACGCCACGTAGCGGAGCGCTGTTCTTTCGTGCAGCGTCAGAGCATTTACACTTTTTCAAGGTTAAAATGCTCTAAACATCTCAAAGGCGGAAAGGTTCACGTACTGTCAGGCCCAGCGCCCGTTCAGACCACCGAAGCCTCCTGACCCGGTCCACTTGCGGAGGCTTCCGGCTCGGGCTACACTGCCCGCAAGCGAGGATATTTCAATGAAGATTGTCATTCTTGACGGTGGGGTACTCAACCCCGGCGATGTAGATTGGGGCCCCATCAAGGCCCTGGGCGATGTAACCGTGTACGAGTCGACCAGCAGGGATCAACTGGCTGAACGCTCCAAGGGGGCTGACGTTCTGTTGACCAACAAGACCCCGCTTCTCAAAGAAGACCTGCCTGCCATTGAAGGAGTGCGCATGGTGGGCGTGCTGGCCACCGGGTACAATATCATCGATATCGACGCACTGGCCCAGCGCGGCATACCTGTGTGCAATGTCGTGGCCTACGGCGTGAGCGACGTAGCGCAGCACGCCATGGCCATGCTGCTGGAACTGTGCCGCCACACCAGCCTGCACACCGAGAGCGTGAAAAATGGCGACTGGCTGAAATCAAGGCAATGGTGCTACTGGAAAATCCCGCCCGTCTGCCTTGAGGGCCTGACAATGGGGCTTGTCGGTTTTGGCTCCATCGGCCGCCGCATGGGCGAACTGGCGCACGCTTTCGGCATGAGCGTCCTTGCCCACTGCCGAGTGCCCAAGGATCCGCCCACTTACAGTCCCTTTGCCTTTGCCACGCTGGAGCACCTCCTCTGCGCGTCTGACGTCATTTCCCTGCACTGTCCCCTGACCAAGGAAACGCGGCACATAATCAACGCGAAAACCCTGGCCAACATGCGCAAGGGCGCCATACTGCTCAATACTTCCCGTGGGCCGCTTGTTGATGAGGCCGCAGCCGCCGAAGCCCTCAAAAGCGGCCAGCTGGGCGGACTTGGCACGGACGTTCTTTCCGAAGAACCGCCCAGCGCGGACAACCCCCTGCTCACAGCCCCCAATACGCTTATTACGCCGCATATCGCCTGGGCCACTACCAGGGCGCGGCAGAACATCATTGACCTCACCGCGGAAAATATCCGCCGCTGGAGCGCGGGAACGCCCGTCAACGTCGTAAACGGGGTGAGCAACGCCTAGCCATGTACATCGACATCCACACCCACGCCTTTCATCCCAAGATTGCGCACAAGGCCGTGGAACACCTTAACGGACATTATGATGTTGCCTGCGCTGGTAATGGCACTATAGACAACCTGCTGGAACGCGAGCGCATGGCCGGAATCGACAGGTGCGTGGTGCTGTGCGCAGCCACAGCGCCCGCACAGGTCATTCCGGCGAACAGTTACGCCATCAGCCTGCAACGGGCCTATCCCGATCAGGTTATCGCTTTTGGCACCGTGCATCCCGGTTATGAGCAGTGGGAAGCGGAACTGGACCGCCTGGAAGCGGCCGGCATACGCGGCATAAAGCTGCACCCGGACTTTCAGGGATTCTGGCTCAGCGACACGCGCCTTTTGCCCATCTTTGAGGCATCGCAGGGGCGCTTTGTGTTTGAGATGCACATTGGCGACAGAATCTCCCCTGAAAAAAATCCTTCCTGCCCCTACAAGCTGGCGGCCATTCTGGACGCCTTTCCCCGGCTTCAGGTCATTGCCGCGCATTTCGGCGGCTACCGGATGTGGGCGCACGCGCTCAAAACCCTTATGGTCAAAGAACGGCCCAACCTCTGGTTCGACACGTCCAGCACCACGCCCTTTTCGACCCCCATGCTGGTCAAAAGGCTGCTGGCGGCCTGCCCCCCGGAAAGAATACTCTTCGGCACGGACTGGCCGCTCTACGATCCGCTGCAAGAACGCCAGCGATTACAGCAGATGGGCGGCCTGAGCGACAGCATGATGGACAGGATATTGAGCAACGCCACCGCCCTGCCCGGCCTGCTGAATCGGGAAAAAACCAGGATCGGAGCCGCGGGATAGAACGAATTCACGTTGTCGCTGCTCTGGCGAAAGAACAAAACCGCAACGCTACGCGCAAAGGGAGCGACACAGGCCGGGCATTGACAGCCCGCATCTTTGCAGGTAAAGCATGTGCCAGGCCGGGCGGCGGCAACACTGCCAACTCCGTCAGGTCCGAAAGGAAGCAGCGGCAACAGACGTTGCCGGGTGTCCGGCCTATAAAAGCCGCAACGGAGGTTCCGTTGCGGCTTTTACTTTTTAGCGCTTTTACCGTTGAAGAAGGGTAACTGGTTCCAGTCTTGCGGCCAGCGCCCGCTCCCGCAACCGTCAGACCCTTTCACAGTAAACGCGCCCTGATTTCTATCGGTTTTTTTCCGTTTCAGACATGACATCCACCTGGTAAATGCCGCGCATTTCTCCCAGGTGGGCGCACATGGCCTCTTCCGCGGCGTCGGCGTCCCGTTGCTTCAGCGCTTCAAATATCCGCACGTGAGCCTTGTATGCCAGTTCGCTCTGCTTGCGCACCTGCATGGAGGCATACAGGGGCGTGATCAGCCAGCCCGAAAAACCGTTGGAAATGATATCCAGAAAACTGTTCGTAACGCAGTGGACAAGATAGCGGTGAAAATCAATGTCCGCCTCGGAAAACTCCCGAATTTCCGAATTGTCCAGCAAGATGCGCTGCCGTTGCAATATGCGCTCAAGTTCCGCCAGATGCTCGTCTGTCATATGGCGGGCCGCATGACGCACCACCGCCGTTTCAAAAAACTGCCGCAGGTCGTGCATCTGACGCCAGCCGTCATGCGTGCTGGAATAAATTTCCATGGTGGCGCGCATTTCACGCAGCAAAGGGTTGAGCGTAAGCCGGCACACCCGCGCGCGCATGCCGGGCGACACCTCTATAAGGCCCATACGCGCCAAGGCTGAAAGCGCTTCGCGCACGGCAGGACGCCCAACACCGAATTCATCCATAAGTTCGCGTTCAGAAGGCAATTTCTGCCCCACCTGGTATACGCCAGATTGTATATCTTCCAACAGGCAGGACAACACCTCCACATGCACACGCGGACGCTGAATGCTGCGTCTTCTGCCCTGCAGCCTTTCCGCACTGCCATTATTTGCATTGGTGGTCGTCATGGCGCTATCTATCTCCTTTATACAGTAAGTAACCATGGCATGATTCACATTGCCACGCGGGTTTTCAAAAAACAACTGGTATCACAGGCTTGCCTGTCCTCTTGCCGGCGCTGGCCGCGAAGAAGCAGTTTGCTTGCCACGGCTCTTCCTGTATACCTACGGACTGCAAGGGATTCCGGCGCTCAGCGCCCCTTGCCGTTTTTTTCGCCTTAACCGCCCGCGAGGCCGTTCCTTTCGACCCCCCAGGCAGAAAACAGTCAAGGAGTGTATCATGTCTCGTATCAAGAATCTGCGGGATGAAGCCCTGGCCATGCACAAGGAGTATCAGGGCAAGATAGAGGTGCGCGTCAAAGTGCCCGTGAATGACGCCGACGACCTTACCCTGGCCTATTCGCCCGGCGTTGCCGAACCCTGCATGGAAATCCACCGCCAGCCCGAAACCCTTGATGTCTACACAAACCACTCCAACTTTGTCTGCGTGGTTTCCAACGGCACCGCGGTGCTGGGCCTGGGCGACATCGGCCCTGCCGCCGCCATGCCGGTTATGGAGGGCAAATCCCTGCTCTTCAAAACCTTTGGCGATGTGGATGCCTTCCCCGTTTGCGTCAACACCAAGGATACCGCAAAAATCGTTGAGCTGGTGGAACTCATGTCGCCCACCTTCGGCGGCGTAAACCTTGAGGACATCAAGGCTCCCGAGTGCTTTGTCATTGAAGACAGCCTGAAAAAGAACGGCATCTTCAAGGGGCCCATTTTTCACGATGACCAGCACGGCACGGCCGTTGTCACGCTGGCCGGGCTTATCAGCGCCCTCAAGATCGTGAACAAAAAACTGGAAGACATCACCGTTGTCACCAGCGGCGCAGGGGCGGCGGGCATTGCCATCATCAAGCTGCTTATGGCGCTTGGCCTGAAAAACGTCATCATGTGCGACTCGCGCGGCCCCATATGGGAAGGCCGCCCCGAGGGCATGAACTCCTACAAGGAAGACATCGCCCGCCGCACCAATCCCCGAAAAATCAAGGGCGGCCTGGCCGACGCCATCAAGGGCGCGGACGTTTTCATCGGCGTGTCCGCCCCCGATACCCTCACTGAAGACATGATCCGCAGCATGGCCAAAGATCCCATTGTCTTCGCGCAGGCCAACCCCATACCCGAAATCTGGCCGCTCCAGCGCGCCAGGGACGCAGGGGCGAAAGTGATTGCCACGGGCCGCTCAGATTGTCCCAACCAGATCAACAACGTACTGGCCTTTCCCGGCATTTTCCGCGGGGCTCTGGACGTGGCCGCCACGGATATCAACGACGCCATGAAGATCGCGGCGGCCTACGCCATCGCCGATCTGGTCAAGCCGGAAGATCTGAACCCCGAATTTATCATCCCCTCCACACTCAACCCCGAAGTGGCGCCGCGAGTGGCCGCCGCCACCGCCAAAGCCGCCATGGAAAGCGGCATTGCCCGCAAGCCGATGGACCCTGAGGTTGTGGCCCAAAACCTCAAAAAGCGTCTGGCCAACCGCAAAGGTTGATGCACCGGAGCAGACCGCGCATATTTTCTGCGGTTCCGGCGGCCGCCCTGGGCGGCCGCCGGACAAAAAACCGGCCCCTGTCTTCCCTGGCCTGCTGCCGCTTACGGGCAGACACAGGCACACGGCTGATTTTGGGGCAAAAAAAGTATTAACGCACTTTCACGCTGAAATTTACCTGCGCCTGCGCGCAGACCCTGCCGCCGGGCGTTTGCGCCGCCTGCCGTCGGTACGCGCCGGAGCGGGAGTCTTCAGACGTTGAGGTCAAAATTTTCACGGCCGACCACTCTGGAGCATCTTACGAATGAATTGAGTCAACCGCTCTGCAAGGGCTTTCCTGAAAATCCTTGCCACGAAATGCGGGTAGGCAGGCTTTTGCCTGCCGTACGCGAGCATTTAACACTTGAAATGTTCTAGCTGATCAATCAATCAGCGTTTCAGGACGGTTACCACCCTTCACGCGCGCTCCCAAAGCGCATCGATTCGAGCAGCCCTGGCCGCAGTATGTGCAATGGAACATCCTTACGTAAAAAATCTGATTTGACAAGTTAAATAAGGATACCACCGCCCCTTCCATCGGCAAGCACAGCAGACCTGCGCCGTGCCTTGGACACAGCGGCACGGCATCCTTACAAATATACATTCAAAAAAATACCTTCTGCAGTAGCGTGCCCAGAGCAACACCCTCACCCCGCTGCCCGCCAGATCAGATTACCTTTGAAATGCTTTATAGTTCCATTTGTCATTCAGCCGAAAATCGCGTTTTTCGGCTGAATCCACGCACGTTGTGGCGGTGCCCCGCAGGAATGCAAACAGGCCCGCCTTCTGTTGAAGACGGGCCTGTTTGCGTCATTGTACAACAAAAATACACTGAAAGTTTTAGAGCATTTTAACTTTGAAAAAGTGTAAATGCTCTAGTGCCCTGTTATGGCGTATTTTTTCAGCTTATACTGCAGCAAGCTCTTTGAAATACCAAGATATTCAGCAGCCTTAACCTGAACAAGATCTGCCCGCACCAGCGCCCTGCGGATGAGGGCGGCTTCGATTTTTTCCAGAGTGTCGGCAAGGTCCAGCTGCACGGGCAGAAGGTCCACGGCGCTTTTGAACTGCGACTCTTCATCACGGATCTCTGCGGGCAGATTGTCCACATTGATGACCGCACCGGGAACCAGCACAAGACAGCTCTCGACCACGTTTTCAAGCTGCCGGATATTGCCCGGCCACTCGTAACCCGTCAGGTAATTGAGGGCCTCGGTGCTGAACGTTTTGGGGGGCATGGTGTTGTCGGCACAAACTTTTTCCACAAAGTGGGCCACCAGCAGCGGGATGTCCTCACGGCGCTCGCGCAGGGGCGGCAGGGGAACCTGCACCACGTTGAGCCTGTAGTACAGGTCATCACGAAACGCGCCCTTTTCCACCAGAGCGGCAAGATCCTTGTTTGTGGCTGCCACCACGCGAATGTCCACCTCAATTTCTTCGCCGCCGCCCACACGCTCGAACCGCCGCTCCTGAAGCACACGCAGGAGCTTGACCTGAAGGTCGGGCGTGAGTTCCGCTATTTCGTCCAGAAAAAGCGTGCCTCCGTCGGCCTGTTCAAAACGGCCGCGCCGCATGGCCACAGCGCCGGTAAAGGACCCTTTTTCGTGCCCGAAAAGTTCGCTTTCCAGCACGCCGGGGTTGAGGGCCATACAGTTGACGGACACAAAGGGGTTGTCCTTGCGGGGACTTGTATAGTGTATGGCGCGTGCCACGAGTTCCTTTCCTGTACCCGACTCGCCGGTGATGAGCACCGTGGAGCGACTGGGCGCGGCCCGCTCAACCATGACAAGCACGTCGCGTATGGCGCGGCTGCGCCCCACGATCTTGTGCACGCCGTAGCGGTCTTCCATAACTTCCTGCAGCAGGCGGTACTGCCTGTGGGCACGGGCGAGTTCCACAGCGTTATGGATGGAAAGCAAAAGCTCGTCATTGGAAAAGGGCTTGGTAATATAGTCAAAGGCCCCGTACTTCATCACGTCCACAGCGCTTTCGATGGATCCGAAGGCCGTCATGATGAGCACCGGAATATAGGGCCAGCTTTTTTTGACTCTTTCAAGCACCTGACGCCCGGTGACCTTGGGCATCTTCATGTCCGTCACCACCACGTCGACTTCGCTTTCTTCGACAAAGGCCAGAGCGGTTTCGGGGTCGCTGATGGCGGTGACTGCGTATCCTTCGTCTTCCAGCAGGGTTTGCAGAACAAGCAGATAGTTTTTTTCGTCGTCAATAATAAGAATATGCGCTTTTTCGCTCATAAGACTATTCCTGTGCCCCGGTATGGGCCTCGGGCAGCAGCACACGCACAAGAGCGCCGCCTTCCGGGCCGTTTTCCAGCTGGATTACGCCGCCGTGGCTGGTGATAATGGACTGTACAATGGGCAGGCCCAACCCTGTGCCCCCGTCTTTGGTCGTAAAGAAAGGGTCCAGCAGATTGCCCACAGTGGCGGCGTCAAAGCCCGGCCCGGAATCAAGAAACTCCAGCCGGACATGGCCTTCGCCGTCACGGTTGCCGCTGACACGCAGGATGCCCGGTCCGTCCATTGCCTGTTGTCCGTTGACCATGATATTGTAAAACGCGCGGTACAGCAAATCCTTGTCGCCGTGCACAAAGAGAGATTCGTCAGTCTCACGCTCCACCGCGACTCCGCGCCGGGCCATGTCCCCTTCAAGAAAGGCCAGCACCTGATCCAGCACAAGGCTCACATCGACGAGATCCTGTTTGGGCTGACGGGGGCGGGCATAGTCCAGAAAGTCGTTCACCGTCTGCGACAGGCGCACGGATTCATCAAAAATCGCGCCCAGAATACGTCGCGTACCCGCATCGGCCTTGTCTGTACGGCGTTGCAGCAATTCGGCGCTGGAGCGGATGATGCCGAGGGGATTGCGTATTTCGTGGGCAATGCTGGCGATGACGCGCCCCATGCTCACAAAACGCTCGTTACTGTGCAACTGCTTTTCAAGCTGCCGGTTTTTTTGCATGCGCTCGGCCAGTACGCGCTCCGAACGGTGGATAAGCATGAGCAGAAGGCCGAAAAGCACCACGGATGACATCAGGCACATGACCACAATGATGCCCTGAAAGGTCAGCACCTGTTCATAGTCGCCCGTAATATCCTGCGTGAGTTCCAGGGCTCCCATGATGGGGGCCTCCAGCCCAGGCTGCAGGGGTTCGCCTTTCAGCGGATAGAGCACGCGCAGAACAAAGGTGCCCTCCTCCAGCGGCAGCCTGAACGGGGCCTGCCAGGCGGGTATGGTCGAGACGATTTCAGACGAAGGCGCCCCGCCGTGCAGTATGTCATCCAGATTGGCAGGGGAAAGCCCGGCCCGGCCGACTTCTTCCTTGCGGGTGGAATAGGCCACCAGCCGGGAAAAGTCGTAAATGCGCAGGCGCTCCACCGGCAGCCCCTGAAGGACGGATTGCACGACCTGGTCAAGTCTTTCGTACTGGGCGGGCTGGCGCAGGGCGATGCGCCCGTAGCCCATCAGCGTCGGCAGGGCGAAGCGCCGGAATATCTGGCTGTTGAGGTTTTCTACCAGCAGGCGGGCAAAGCCCTCCTGCCGGGTCAGCAGCGTTTCGCGGGCCGAGTTGGAGATAAAGAAAGAAAGCCCCAGACTGGTGAGCAAAATGACCACCAGCGAAAGCCATGACAAAGGGCGGGCGTAGCTCAGCGGCAGGCCGCCCTCAGCTTCACCTTGTGCATTGGGAACAGGCCCGCCCGGATTGCTCGGGCTCCAGTCCTGAACGCCGCCCGTGTATGGCTGCGCACAGTCCTCGGCCTGCGGGCCGCGCGGCGCGCGGCCCGAATCACTGTTCGTTGCGCTCCGCTTTTTTTTGAAGAACATCTGCTTTCCTTAAAATGCCTGCTCCTGCACGGGCACGGCCATAAAAGTATCCAGGTCCGCATGCTCGGACGCATAGCCAGGCGCGCCCAGGCGGGCATTGGCCAGGCGCTTGCCCAGCTCCACCGCAGGCTGATCCAGAGGGTTCACGCCCATGAGCCAGCCAGTAAACAGGGTCGCCGCCTCCATCAGCAGCATGAAGGCCCCGGCAGCCCTGGGGCCAGTGCCGTCCATATCAATATGCACCAGCGGCACCTCATTCATGCAAAGGGCCATGCGCGTGCCCAGGGCCTCGGCTTCAAGCAGCGCGCCCAGGGGCTTGCCCCGCAGCCAGGCCCATTCCTGCGGCAGATCCTGACCAAAGGCGCGGCCTGCGGCCTGCCCCCGGCTGGTAAGAAAGATGCAGCCCTTGTTGCGCGGGCCGCTCAGAAACATCTGATTTACCGAATGCTGATCCGTAACGCCCGTGGCAGCCACAGGCAGGATGCCCTGGCCGTCCTTGCCCAGACTTTCCGCCCACAACTGCGCAAACCACGGGCCAAGGGCCGCCCATTGCGGCACGTAGCAGAACAGGATGAGCTCGCTGTATTCCTGCAATTCCAGAGCCCTGGCCCAGCAGGCAAGCGCGTAGGCAGGGTGCTGCCCCATGGCGCGCGGGTTTTCCACCAGATGACGGGTCACACTGGCCGCGCCGTCCAGGAGGGCCTGCCAGTCAATGCCCAGAAATCCGGCGGGCAGCAGCCCCACGGCGGAAAGCACCGAATAGCGCCCGCCCAGATGGTCTGGAACTTCCAGCGAAGCCAGACCGTGCAGGGTGGCCTCCTGCCGCAGATAGCCGGATGTGGCGTCGGTAACCACCACCATGTGATCATGCCAGCCCTGGCCCAGAGCGTCCTGAAGCCACTGGCGCACAAGAAAATACTGGGCCAGGGTTTCAATGGTGCCGCCAGACTTGCTGATGCAGACCACGGACGTGTCTGCCGCATCAAGGCTGCCAAGCAGGGCTTCAAGTTCTTCAGCGCACACGTTGTCGGCAATCCACAGGCACGGACCGTCATGCCCCGGCCTGTCCTGGCCCGGCGCAAAGGCTTTTTGCAGCGCCCGCGCGCCCAGAGCCGAACCGCCTATGCCCAGAACAAGCATGTGCTTGCGCGTTCGCACCTTTTCAAGAACAGGCGGCAGATCCCGCTCAAGCGTCGCCCTGTACGGCATTGAAAGAAAAGGCAGGGTGCCCTGAGCCAGCTCACGCTCCAGGCGGACGCCCAGTTCGGCAGCCCTGGCCCGAAGAGGGGCGGCGTCCGCCGCGTTCAGCCTGTGGCTGTAGGCCCGCGACCATTCAAGATAATGAGACATCGGCTTCTCCCTTATACCTTTTGCCAGTCGTTATACCGGCCCAAGGTTTAAAGCAATTTAAAAACAAAACTGCTTTGGCGGCTACGTGGGTGCCCCTGAAAAACAGCAGATTAACTTTGAAATGCTTCACATTTCAAAGTCTTCATTCAGCCGAAAAATGCGATTTGCGGAGCCGTTAGCGGGGCTTTACCGCTTACGGATAGCGACAGCCATCAGTAGGCTGTCCGCTCAATTAACCAATGCTGTCTTTGCGGCAGCCGTTGCCCACAGGGCTTACGGATGGCGACAGCGATTGTAAGGGACAAACCGTGTCGTTACGCATGCTGTCTTCAAGCGTAGTTTCCTGCGTCACAACGCTTTAAGCCTGCGTCACAACGCTTGAAGCATCCGTAGCTTCCTTCGTCGCAACGGCTAAAGCTCAGCTGAATCCACGCCACGTTGTGGCGCGCTGCACTTTCGTGCGGCGTTAGAGCATTTACACTTTTTCAAAGTTAACATGCTCTGACATATGCATTCCCCAAAAAGACGCTACACATTGACGCGTCCACCTGACAGCCGCCCGCCAGGCAGCAATCCGGCTGGCCCCAATCCGGCTGGGGCAATCTGCCTGGCCGCAGCCCGCGTGCGGGGCGCGCTTCACAGCAGACTCAATGGTTTGGGGGCAAAAAAACGGCGACGTACCAGCTTGTAGGTCTGGGGGCGCACGCCGAAACGGTAACGCCACAACACGCAGGTCTCACGTGTGGCGCAGGCGCGCACTTCTTCCCTGTCACCAGCGCAGAGCATGCACTGCCGCCTGATGGCGCGCAAGGCCTGAAGCCCTGCCTCCGCCTCGGGCGCGGGGCAGAGTTCGTCAGGCAAGGATGCAAGGCGCCATTCCCAAAGGGGGCAGTGCCTGTCCGCACAGGCGCGCACAGCCCTGCCCGATGCGCCCTGGCATTCAAGGCAGAACTGGCGGATGGCCGTCAGCGGCCCGCTTTTGCCGCCGCCTCGGGCAGACGTATCTGTGCTTCGCTCGTTCAAGCTTTTCCGGCCCCACAGCATTTTTTGTATTTCTTGCCACTGCCGCAAGGGCAGGGGTCATTACGCCCGACCTTGACTTCCGGCCTGCGGTAGGCTTCCGGCCGCAGGCCGACGCCGTCCACATAATAAATCTTGTCTTCATGCCGGGCAAAGAAGCTGCGTTCACCCAACTGACGGGGGATGCCTTCCATCTCGTAGTAGGCGTGAAATTCCACCACATCGAAAAGTTCGCCGTTCTGTCCCGCAGGCACGCCGTCTTCCACCCGCCCGACATCCAGGCGCAGCCAATGGACATCCTTGGCCTGTTCCGTCAGCTTTTGCACGGAAACGCCATCCCGGTAGTCCGGGTGCGTACTGTCCACAAGCCATTGATAACGGCCCAATACATAGGCCGAATACCGCGAACGCATAAGCGTTTCGGCATCATCGGGCCAGACCGACCCATCCATATAAGGGGCACAGCACTGGTCCAAAGACCGCCCGCTGCCGCAAGGGCACTGTTGTAGCATGAAATCCACCTTGGTTTTGCGCCCGCAATGGGCATATAACCCACAAATATTAACGCATGCCCGCACGGGCGGCAAGAGCGGGAAAGGGCAGGTCCCGGGGTTTGCGCCAGCCCCTGCGGGCACACCGCGAAAAATCCGCCCTGACGGCGCTCCATCAGGAACAGCCGGACAAGGGCGGATAATCAGTGGATAAAATAAATGCGGCATGCACAAAGGCGCGTATGTGCATGCCGCGCAACGCCGGTTGGCTCAGCTTGTGGGGGCCGGAGGAGACTGCGAACACGGAGGTCGCAGGCAGACAAGGCAGCCGGGCCGCACGGCGAAAGAAATTTCTTTTGGCGCCGGGCCGGACTCATTGTGCTCCGGGCCGGATTCTTTTTGCGCAGGTTCAGGGTGCGAGATGAAAAGCTGCAACGACCCCTTGGCCGCAGTGCCGGCGCGGGCATGGGCCAGCACCCCGCCTTCGGTGGTGATGACAGCGCAGACAGTACCCTCATACGGCGGGCGTGAGCCGTAAAGGAGGCACCACAAGCGCACGCCGTTCTTTTCTTCCTGCACCCGCACAACTTCGCCGCAGCCCATGCGCACCAGCATGCGGATAAGCCTGCTGCCCTGCCGGTAGACGCCCACGCCAACCAGCATAGCCAGGCCGACAAAGCCCGCCGCCAGCGCAAAAGGATTGACCCCGGTCAGCCGCAGGGCAAAGGACGTGGATTGGGCGCGCATGTCATTGGCATCGGCATGCACCTGCACAGTATAATTTTGAAAGGTGCTGGCGGCAGCGCCCCTGAAGGCCACCCGCATGTGGTATTCACCGGGTTCCGCCTGATTTTCGGCGGTTACCGTGCCGCGCCACATGCCGTTGCCAAACCAGTACCCCGCAAAAAAGCCTTCCAGGTTGAAATTCAGGGGGGCGCTCGCCGGGGTGAAGCTTACCTCGATATCCCGCATCACGGGATTCTTGATTGTCAACGGGCCTGAAAGTGCCGCCATTTTTCCCGGCAGAAGCTCAAGCGCGTTTGCCCCTGACCGCATGAGCCCCTGAAGCCCGTCCACCAGCCCAAGCAGGGCCACAGCCAGCAAAACCGCACAGACCAGCCCCAGCTTGCGCTGGCGCTGGCGGATACCCTGGCAGGTTTCCCAGGTGTTGGCGTCAAGAACTGTCTGCATGGGCAAATCATATCCTCTGCAAGTGGGGGCGGCAATCATGAGCGCTGCACCGTCAAGGAATGCTGCGAAGGCTCGAGCACCCGCCAGCTGACCAGGCTGAGCCCCTTGCGCGGCAGCTCCACCATGCTCTGCCCCTCAGCGGGAAACCGCCGCCGCACCAGCCGCGTCAGCCAGAAGGCTCCGGCCCACAGGGGGACGGTGATGCCGAAAAACCATGCGCAGAATACCAGTTCAGCAGAATTAAAGCTGTGTGACGATTGATACATGGCCGCAAAGACCGCCGCCACCATGAGCGCATTGGCCGTTATACGGATGCCACTGATATACAGGTGCTGCTTGTAGCTGTTCATTCTGCTCTCCAAAGGCTTTTGCCGGGGCGGGCCATAAGCCCGCCCCGGCAGTGTGACGCTGTATACGCTTACTTGCTGAAGATGTTGGTCTTGCTCACGTTCATGATGCGGATGGCCTGATCCTTGGCGCTGGTGCGGAAGGCGATGCGCATCTCGTTGCCGGCCGTCCAGGCATAGACCGGCAGGTCGATTTCGCTGGCGGGCACCTTGAAGGTGATCAGGGCGCTCAGACGGCTGGAGTACACCGTAACTGTCTGCTGTTCCTTGTCCACGACGGGGAACGTCTTGCCAGCCACCTTGGGATGCTTGGGCTGGATGTTCTTTTCCACGTCCACGAACTGCACGGGAATTTCGCGCACGGTCTTGGCATCGTTGTCATAAATGAGCACTGTGTTCTTGGCCAGATCTATCATCAGACGACCGCCCACTACGGGAGTGGGGCCCATTTCGCCGGGGGCTGCGGGCAACTTGTAGGTATGCGCGCCGCCACTGTAATGGGGGTTGAACTGGTCATGGGTAACGTCAACAACGATGGTTATTGTTTTGGCTTCGGGATTGAAGGCCACACAGCGGCCCTGCTCCACTCCGCCTTCAAAGTTGCAGGCGGCAAGAAAGGTGGTCAGTCCAAGAACCATTATAAGCAGCAAACTACGAATCTTCATGGCTGTGTTCCTCCTAGCTGTTCGCTGCCCGCATCTTCTTGGCGGCCAATTCCGCCTTGGCGCCCTGCACCATCTTCACCGCGATGTAGATGGAAATGGCACTCACGAAACCAAGCACTTCAACTGTGGCCAGAGGGCCAAGCAGCCAGCCCCAGGACGGGAATTCAGCCTGAAGGAGCTTGAGCACAACTGACATAAGGCAGCCGAGCACGGCCAGACCAAAGACAAAACGGATGCCGTAACCCTTGACATATTTGGTGGCCACCACGCCTATCTGCGCTCCAACGGCAGCGCCAGCCAGCATGATGAGGGCGGCCAGGAGCTCCACGCGACCCTTGTACGCGTAGGACGCCGTTCCATACAGGCCGGAAATGGCAACTTCAAAGAGGTCCGTGCCCACTGCCAGATGGGTGGGGCAGCCCACAAGATAGACGAGAGCGGGCATACGGATGAGACCGCCGCCGATACCGAGGATACCGGCCAGCCAGCCCGTGAAAAAGCTGACCATGATGGGCAGCCACGCAGAGCAGGTGATGTTGGCATGCTTGTAGTGTACAACGGGAGGAATCCTGATAGCTTGAAGGCGTGAAGCCCAGTCAATACCCACAGCGGTGGCGTCCAGTTCCTTGTGCTGCGCCTTGGCCTCGCGCTCCTTGCGACGGCGCACGGCGGCGTCGTGGAAGACCAGCCAGGCAATGGAGATGAGCAGCACCACGTAAAGCCAGCGCACGACCTTGTCCACCGAACCGATGCGCTCAAGCCACATGACCATCTGCGCGCCGATTTCAACGCCGATGACCGTACCGATGAGCATGGTGATGCCCAGCATGTAGTCGACGTTGCCGAACTTGCCGTGACGCATGGTCGAAATAAGTGATTTACCGGCCATCTGCGCAACGTCAGTGCCGATGGCAAAGGCCATGGGGAAGCCCAGGATGTTCAGACCGGGGGTCACCATCCATGCGCCGCCCAGCCCGAAA
This sequence comes from Desulfovibrio simplex, assembly GCF_055387835.1. Taxonomy (NCBI): domain Bacteria; kingdom Pseudomonadati; phylum Thermodesulfobacteriota; class Desulfovibrionia; order Desulfovibrionales; family Desulfovibrionaceae; genus Desulfovibrio; species Desulfovibrio simplex. The sequence goes on along the minus strand of NZ_AP042377.1, from coordinate 532,255 downwards.
AAGCCGCCGATAATACCCACGCCAAACCCAAGAATGATCAGTCCCGGCCAAAAAATGTTCACGCCGGAAATGGGCATCAAAATATACAGCCATTCCATACTGTGCCCCCTTACTTTTCGGCCAGTTCGCGGTGCTTGAGGTCAATGCCGATATGCGTCATGACGATGTCGGCCAACCAGCCCAGAATACATCCCACGATGGGAATGATGAGCATGGTCAGGATGGCGAAAAACAGATGGCTTTCATTGTACATTTCAGCCCACCAGTACAGGATGCCGTCCAGCTTGCGCGTATCGGCCACAATGACCACCGCCGCTTCCTTTCCTCCGCCGGCTGCCAAGGCCATGCCAGGCATGGCGGCAAGCATGAACGCGCAGCCTGCCAGCCACGTCATGAGCTTGCGCATCTTTTTCATAAAACCCTCCACTCAGTTTGCGGTCCCTTTAGACTCTTTTCGGCTGTTCCCACACCGGGCCACACCGACTGTCACGCAGTGAATGTGAAAAAGATAGCAATCCTCGTGCCATTGCATGATATTTGCCGTAATTCTCTGATTTTTTCCTCCGTTTGCACGAAACATCTTGCCAGTTTTTCGCAACTATCCTATAGTCGCCACAAAGATTGCGCTTTTTTGCGCAACCACAAAAGGGGGCTCCCTGATGCGCTTCTACAGAACGCTTCCCGGCGGCAGCACGTTGGACATCACCTCCTTTTTCATGAACCGCAGCCTTGTCAGCCGCATGCTCATACTGGGGCTCCCCCTGCTGGCTGTGGTTCTGCTTCTTATCTTTGTCGCCACCGGCAGCAGCATCGAAAACATCGTCAATCGCGCAATAGCGCGCAACGCGCAGCTTCAGGCCCAGGGCATGAGGCTGGCTCTTGAGCATGCGCTGGCAGAAACACGCAACCAGCTGCTCATTCTGGCCGCCGGATCAATGGATCCGGCGGACATGAAGAACAGGCTGGAGTTCCGCACGAAAGCCGACGGCCTGCATTACCGCGAGGTGGCCTACCTGGGTCTGGCCCCCGAAAGCCGCTACCTTCTGCTCAACCACGAGGGCCAGGTCATCAATGTGCCCATGCAGGTGGCGCTGGACAGCCCCTCAAGCCCGTTTCACAACCTCAGCGGCGATCAGCGGCCCGGGTATGTCAATGTGGGGCAACCCATGGAGGCCGTATACTCCATGGTGCCGGTCAACAATTCCCTTCAGGGCCTGTCTCTTTATGTGCTGCGCTTTTTTACGGCCGTGCATGACAGGGAGGGCAACTTCAAGGGCTACCTCCTGCTGTCCCTTGATATGAAGGACCTGCGGAACATCATCTCGCGCTATTCATCTCCCGAGGCCCCCATAGCGGCGTCAGGCTCCGAAACCCGCGTGCGCAGCCTGTTTTTCGACAGGGACGGCTGGATGCTGTTTCAATCCGAAACGCCCGACGCGACTCTGGCAGGCAAAAGCCTGGCCAACGATTCCGTTCGGGCGGGATTTTGGGGTGATTACGGACGTCCCGGCTTCAGCATGGCTTTTCGCCCAAGTCCGGAACATATCAACTACTGGAGCATGGTTGCCGACGTGCAGGCAGGGCAGGCCAACCAGCTGCCCATGACAGAAAGCAGCACCGTGTGGAGCAACGGCCAGATGCGGGTGGAGCGGGTAAGCTACGTGCCCATAAGCTTTATGCCAGGCTCCGGCGGCGACCCCATTGTGCTCGGCGGCCTGGCCGTTCTGGATACCAGCTTTACGACCACCCGTGCCGGCATGCAGGTCATGGGCATATACGCCGTCAGCTTTCTGGGGGGCATGCTGCTTTTAACGCTGAGCCTGTGGTGGCTGGCGCGCCAGATGAGCAAATCGCTCAACACTCTGGGGTGGACGCTGCACAAGCGCAACGTCACGGGTGGATCCGACGACCTTGACCTGCCGCCCCTGCCGAGGGAACTGGAAGGCGTAAAGGCGGACATCAACACCCTGCTGGGACGCCTGCGCCAGGCCAGGATACAGCGCCTCAGCCACGAGGCCCTGCAGGACGCCCAATGGCAGCGCGAACCCGCGCCCGACCTGCCCCACCCCGAAGACTTGCCCGCCAGCGGTCTTGTGGGAACATCACCCGCCATGCAGATCCTGTATGATCAGGTGCGCAAGGCCTCTCAGGTTCTGGCCGACGTGCTTGTCATCGGCGAAACCGGCACAGGAAAGGAACTGGTGTCTGAAGCCATACACCGGCTGAGCTCGCGGGCCTCCGGCCCGTTCATCACCATCAACTGCGGCGCGCTGGATGAAAACCTGCTCATGGACACCCTGTTCGGCCATGTGAAAGGCGCCTTTACCGAGGCCAGGCAAGCCAGAAAAGGCGCGTTTCTGGCGGCGGAAGGCGGCACCCTCATGCTGGACGAAGTGGGCAACGCCGCGCCCAAGGTGCAGCAGGCCCTGCTCCGCGCGCTGTCCACCCGGCGCATCCGCCCTCTCGGCAGCGATCAGGAGGTTCCCTTTGACACGCGCATCATCGCCGCCACCAACGCTTCCCTGCTTGAAGACGCGCGCGAGGGCGTCTTCCGCGAAGACCTGTATTATCGCCTTGCCGTCATTACCATCCACACGCCTCCCCTGCGGGAGAGAAAGAGCGACATTCCCTCGTTGACCGTGTATTTTCTGACAGAAGCCGTGAAGGCCAGGGCCAGGGCGGAAGAGGTGGAAACGGCAAACGACGCCGACGCCGAAAACAACGACTCTTTGCCCACGACGCCTTCCCGTACGGCCAAGGGGGCGAGGATGCCCCAAGCGGCGCAGATGCCGCAAATAAGCCGGGGCGCGCTGGCCAAACTCATGGCCTACTCCTGGCCCGGCAATGTGCGCGAACTGAAAAATACGCTTACCCGCGCCCTGACGTTCTGCGAAGAAAACATCCTCTATGCCGAAAATATCCAGCTGGGGCCAATAACCATGCCCAATGGCGGCAACACCGCCGGCACCGCCGAAAATCAGGCAGCCCAGGTGGCCGACCCGCAGTTGCAGGGCGCGCATGACGGCCTGCAAGGCCGGGCTGGCGCTGACGAGGGGGGCAAAGCCGCCGCAAACAAGGGAGCCCCGCAGTCCTCCAGTGGGGCAGCCGCCATGCCCTCTGCGGATTCCGGCGAAAAACAGACTTCTGGTCAGAATTTTTCTTCCACGTCCGGCTCCGCTTCGCCCACATCGGGCTTCACCGCGTCTTCCAGTCCTCCACGCCAGACGCCGTTGTACGCCCCCGGCTTTGAACGCGCTGCCGGGCAGGAATCCGCGTTTGCATCGGCTTCGGCCATCAACGCGAACACCGCTGATGCCGCAGGCGGCACGTCAAACACGGCCATGGCCCGCCTCAATTCCCGCCAGACGGAGATGTGGCCGCGTCTTGTGGCCATGGGCAGCATAAGCCGCCAGGAATATCAGCAGATGCTGGGCAAGGACATTTCCATGCGCACGGCGCAGTACGATCTGCAACTCTTTGTGCAGATGGGCCTTGTGCGCAAGGAAGGCCGTGGCCCGGCCCAACGCTATGTGGTTGTGGGCGGATCTCTTTCCGAAGGCTGATACAACGCCTCAAACAGCATACCAAGGGTGTTTTCGTGGTCAGCAAGCTGAAAAAACTTTTTGGCCGCAAGCCGCGCATCACGCGCGAGCAGGCCATGGTCGCCTTTCATCGGCGGTATGCCTCATTCAAGGATCTTTTGCAGGCCAATGCTGACCTTGCGGGTATTCTGGCCGGCCTTAACGCCACCCAGCAGGGCGAGCGCCATATGGAAACCAGCCAGGTGCGCAAGGAGGCCCGCCGGGCCATCTTTCGCTGCGACCGCATGACGTCCGCGCTCAATGACATTTCCAGTCAGCGGCACCAGGATTTGCATGACGCCTTGCAAAACATTGCCAGGCGCATTGAAAAAGAGCTGGATCAGCGCGCCAGCGGTGACGTGCCCACCCTGATCCTTGATCTCACTGAAATAGACGCCAGCATGGCCTACAGCGTGGGCGGCAAAAACGCCAACCTGGGCGAACTGCGCAACATGCTGGATATGCCGGTGCCGCGCGGATTCGCCATCACCATCAGGGCCGGGAGCATTTTTCTTTTGCGCACTCCCGGGCTTTTCAAAAGCATCTATTCCCTGCTGCGCTCCTTGGACCCGGAAAAACCCGACAGCGTCAACGCCATTGCCCGTCAGGTGGAACAGATCATTTGTGAAGCGCCTGTGCCGCAGGAGGTTGAGGAAGCCCTGCTCAAGGCCTGGGACATGGCCTACGGCGATTCCCCACAGACAGTGGCGGCCCTGCGCTCCAGCGCCATAGCCGAAGACGGGGTGCAATCCTTTGCCGGGCAATACCGCAGTCTGCTCGGCGTTACCCGCAATGACCTGATACCCGCCTTCAAGTCTGTGGTGGCCAGCCTGTATTCTCCCCGAGCCCTGGCCTATCGCGCCGAACACGGCTATGCCCTGGACGCCACGGGCATGGGCCTGTGCTGTCTGGAGATGGTGCGCTCCCGCGCCGCCGGAGTGGCTTTTTCGCGCCACCCCGTTGACCTGCGCTCCAACAGCATTGTCATCAACGGCCTGTGGGGATTGGGCGAAATGGTGGTGGACGGCTCCGGCACGCCCGACCAATGGCTTGTATCGCGGGCCACAGGCAAGATCACCAAGGCCACCATCGCGCACAAGGCCGTGCGCCTGCGCCTGACGCGGACAGAAACCGGGGTGGAAAGCGAGCTGACGCCTGTGCCGGAAGACCTGCAGGACGTGCCTTGCCTCAGCGACGACCAGGTGCGCCAGCTTGCGAACATGGTTATGGAACTGGAACGGCATTACCAGTATCCGCAGGATATGGAATGGGCCGTGGACGAAGACGACCAGATTGTGCTGCTGCAAACGCGCCCCATGGGGCTCGACAGCATGGCGGAAGAAAAGGCGGCTCCCATTTTGGGGCATCTGCGGCCCCTGCTTTCCGGAGCGGATGTGGCGGCCAGGGGCGTGGGCTGCGGCCCCGTGGTATTTGTGGGCGACGGCGAGGACATTACGCATTTTCCTGAAGGCGCCGTGATGCTTATGGACCACTCCTCGCCCAGCGCCATGTCGGTCATGCGCCGGGCCTCGGCCATTATTGCCCAGACAGGCAGCCTCACGGGGCATATGGCGTCCATATGCCGCGAATTCGGCGTGCCCACGCTCATGAACATACCCGGCGTCACGGGCGTGCTTGCCGCTGGCCAGGTCGTAACGGTTGACGCCCTCACGGGCAGAATATTTGATGGTGAAGTGCCTGAGCTGCTGGCCCTGCGGCTCACCCGCCCCCAGGCCAGGGCCGACAGCCCCGCCCTTATGCTGCTGCGCCGCATTACTCCCTATATCCTGCCCCTGCACCTGGTGGACCCCAGGGCCGACACCTTTACCCCAAAGCATTGCACCTCGCTGCACGACATCATGCGCTATGCGCATGAAATGAGCTATTCCGAGATGTTCAAGATATCCGACAGCGTCACCGACAACAGCGCGGGGGTGGCCAGCGCGCTTGTCAGCTCCATTCCGCTGGACCTGTACATCATCGACCTTGGCGGCGGACTGCGTAATCCCGAATCGCGCCGCGTATGCCCTGACGACGTGACCAGCGTGCCCTTCAGGCATGTTCTTGACGGCATGCTCAACCCCGCCGTGCAGGCGCGTGGTCCCCGCCCCATAAACATGCGGGGCTTTTTGTCCGTTATGGGGCAAAGCGTTATCGGCGGCAACCAGGAAGGCTGCTCGCGCTTTGGCCAGCGCAGTTACGCCATTGTTTCCGACCGCTATTTGAATTTTTCATCTCGCGTGGGCTACCACTACGCCATTCTGGACACATGGTGCGGCGACTCCCTGAGCAAAAACTACATACGCTTCGAGTTTGCGGGCGGTGCCGCCAGCGATGAACAAAGAGTGCGCAGGGTTCGCTGTATAGGCCTGATACTCAAAGAACTCGGCTTTACCGTTGAGCTGACGGGTGATAGGATACGCGCGCGCTACCAGAAGTATCCAAAGCCCGAACTGTGCACCCGGCTGGATCAGTTGGGGCGTTTGCTTATCATGACTCGCCAGATGGACATGTTGATGGTGGATGAGGCGGCCGTTGCCGCCTGTGCCGACAAATTTCTCAGGGGCGAGTATCATTAGAGCATTGTAACTTTGAAAAAAGGTTACATGCCCTGACGCCGCACGAGAGTGCAGCGCGCCGCGATGTGGCGTGGATGCTGCCGAGCTTCAGCCGTTGCGGCGCAGGCTTCAAGCGTTGTGACGCAGGAAACGACGCTTGAAGACAGCATGCGTAACGACACGGTTTGTCCCTTACAATCGCTGTCGCCATCCGTAGCGATGCTGTCCTGCCCCGTAAGACGGTTCCGTCAGTGGTTCAGGCAAGCCCTGCGGGCGCGTCAGCCGTTGCAGCATCAGCGGCTTACGGATAACGACAGCGACTCTTTGGGTAAGATTTTTGCGTAACTCATTGCCGTCTTCATCCGTAGCTTCGCGGCAGTCGTTGGCGAGTCTGCGAGCCTTACGAATGGCGACAGCGATTGTATGGAGTGAACTGTGTAGTCACTCAGGCTGTCTTTATCCGTAGCTTCCTGCGTCGCAACGGCTAAAGCAACGGTTGCCGCAACGACAGCAATTGGTTAATTGAACGAGCAGCCTGCTGATGGCTGTCGCTATTTGTAAGCGGCAAAGACCCGCTAACGGCTACCGCAAATCGCATCTTTCTGCAGAATGACACATTGAAATGTGAAGCATTTCAGTCTGGCCGCAGCTTCACCCGAAGCAGCCGCTGGCAGCCCGCGGCTGCGGCGGTCGCGGCGTAAACCCGTTGAGGCCCCATGCCGTCCGTTGCCGCTTCACCTCTGCCGCCTGTGAGCCCCCCGGCATCTCCAGAGCCGCCGCAAACGCTTTTGAGCCGTGATTTTATTCTGCTGTTTTGCATGACCATGTTCTGCAACAGCTTTATCGCCGTTTTCTACTGCTTTGAGCAGTGGCTTGAGACAATGACCATCAGCCCCAACTGGCGCGGTGTGCTGTTGTCGTCAATGTTCGCCATGGTATTGCTGTTCCGCCCGCTGGCCAGCGTTTTTCTGCTGCGGCGGGGCAAGCTCATGGCCATGACCCTTTCCATCATCGTCTCAAGCTGCGTCATGCTGGGATACGCGCATGTAGGCGGCCCGCACGTCATCGGCCTGATCTGGATATTGCGCATTGTGCAGGGCATTGCCCTGGCTGTTTTTTCAAGCTGCACCGTGGCCGTGCTGGTGAGTTGCATCCCCAGGGGGCAAAGCGCCCGAGGCTTCGCCATCTTTTCTCTCACCATGCTGCTGCCCTACTCCATCATACCCGCCGCGGCGGAACCGATATTGCCCCTCCTGGGCGGCGAGTCGGGCCTTTTTGCCGTTTCCGCGCTGCTGGGCCTGCCTTCGCTGCTCATGCTCATTCCCCTGGCTCCCCGACTGAAAACGCCCGAAATGCCCCCCGGGGACGGCGGCGGCGTTTCGCGCCAGGCCCTGTGGCAATCTGTGAGTCATTCCGGGCTGTTCTTCGTCTATATGGCCTGCCTGAGCTTCAGCATCATGACCATACTGGCCATATTTTTCATCAAGGGGCTGTGTTCGGTCACGGGCGCGCACCCAGCATGGTTCTTTTCCGTCTATACCCTCACCATCATCCTGGTGCGTCTCGCGGGCAGCAACAGGCTGGACGCGCTGCCCCGCTACAGGGTGACGCTCCTGTGCAGCCTTGTACTGGCGTTCTGCATGCTGGGGCTGGCCTGGGGGCCACTGTGGGCCTTTGTGCCCCTCACATGCCTGTACGGCCTTGGCCTCGGACTGCTCTACCCGCTGCTGGCCGCCGCCGTGTATGACCGTTCCACTCCATCCACGCGCTCCATCAACTCCAACGTGATGATGGCGACGTTTGACGCCAGCGGCATGCTGGCCCCGCTCATTGGCGGCATGGTGGTCAACGCGGGCTTTGGCTACAGGGGCGTGTTCACGGCCACCGCCTTTTCCGTATTTTTATGCGGCTGCTGCATGCTGGCCGACAGGCTGCGCATGTCCAAGCGTGAACGCAAACAGGCCAAGTAGCATCGCTTGGGGACGCGCATTCACGAAAACTGTACGGCACATGCCCGCGCAAGCCGCCAGCAGTGCTGACCTTACGACAACGCTGACGTTGCGGCAGGCATTGCGACAGTCGTCGCGCTGTCGGTGGGGGGCTTGCGGACCCCACGGACGACGTCAGCGGCGTCATGAAGCAATCCTCGGCGTTACGCACGCTGTCTCTTTCTGTACCGCCGACGGCGCCATGCCTGAAGCCTGCACACATATGGGCCACCATGGCTGAAGCTTCTGTAGTGCTCCGCGTTACTACGACCCGAACCTCCGGAGCTTGCGCGGCTTCCTGATAGCCGCACCGCGCCGGACAAGCATCCACGGCACCCTGATCCCCGAAGCGCGTCGCGTGGCATCCGTAACGCCGAGTCCTGCCTCTCCGCGCCAAAAATTCAGTCCGGCTTACGTGCTAGGACTGCGACCGCCCGCACGACCCCGCGCACTCGCAGCTTATGCCGCGACGCCTACACGGCGGCTGAGCCGGCCCGCGCAATGCAGAAGCCGGACGTCTCTTCGCGCACTCGCGAGCGTGTTCAAAGCGGTATCGCTTCAAATCATACTTTACAACTCAATATTGCAATTTATTTTTTACAAAACAGGCCAATCATACCGTCACTGCTGTACGCCATTTTCTTCACATGAAGAACAATCCGTGCCGCTGTTGCAATCCCGTGCAAACTATATCACTATATTTATGGAAGGATACTGCCTCGGACAACCTTTCTGCTTTATCCCGAACTCCATTCACGCCACATACATCCCGGCATAGCCGCCAAAGGAGATGATATGTCCACTGTTCAAAGCATCACCGCAAAAGAGCTGCAAAGTATGGATTTACGACAGGCGCTCATTGTGGATGTGCGCACGCCAATGGAATATGCTGAAAAGCGCCTGGCCATACCAACGGCCCTTGCGCCGCTGCTGGACCTGGTCCCGCGCGATACGGCCCTGCGCAACGGCGTGCTTGCCGATACGCCCATCCTCGTATTGTGCAATACCGGCTCGCGAGCCAAAACCGGCGCCGCCAAGTTCGCCGAAGCGGGCTTCAGCAATGTCAGCATTATCGAGGGCGGCCTGAGCGCCTGCCTGGAAGAAGGATTCGCCACCGTGGGCGCGGCCCCTTCCAGACCCGGCGACGCTGTTCCCTCGCTGGAAAAGCAGGTGCGCCTCGCGGCGGGGCTCCTTATTCTGCTCTTCATGCTGCTGGGCTTCTTTGTCCACCCGGCCTTCTATCTTGGCGCGCTGTTTGTCGGCTCAGGACTGACCGTTTCGGGCCTCACCAACTGGTGCGGCATGGCCATGCTGCTCATGTACGCGCCGTGGAACCGGCAGGGGGCTTCGTGCTCCAGTGGCGGGGCATGCCCCATCGGCGGAGGCAAGGGCGGCAAAAGCCCCGGTGCAAGCTGCCAGTAGGCGCGGAGCCGACGCCCTTTCTCCGGCAGTTGGCAGACCGGCATAGAGCCCCTGCCTGCAAGGTCACTCAAACGTTCCCGTTCCGGCAAAGTACCGCCGATGTCCAAGGAGTTTACCATGGCTGCACCCAATGTGCGCGGATTCTTTGATCCCGTTACCGCTACCTGGACCTACGTGGTCTGGTCCGATACAGATACCCAGAAACGTTGCGCCGTCATTGACAGCGTTCTTGATTACGACATGCCCTCAAGCCGCACGACCACTACCTCCGCTGATGCCGTCATCACCTTTGTGCGGCAGAAACAGTTGCAGGTTGAGTGGATTCTTGAAACCCACATCCACGCCGACCACATCACCGCCGCCAGCTATATCAAAGAAAAACTGGGCGGAAAAATTGCCATCAGCAAGCATATTCTGGACATTATCAGCACCTGGGTTCCCATTTTTCAGACGGCCGACGACACCCCCGCCGATGGTTCGGACTTTGATCATCTGTTTGACAATGATGAAGAATTCACCATCGCCGACCTCAAGGCCAGAATCATCCATACCCCCGGGCACACCCCGGCGGACACGACCTACATTATCGAAGACACCGCCTTTGTGGGCGACACCATCTTTTTGCCGGACGTCGGTTCGGGTCGTTGCGACTTCCCTGGCGGCAGCGCCGAGGACTCCTACGATTCGTCGCGCAAGCTCTTTGCCCTGCCCGACCATTATCGCATCTATGTCGGACATGACTATCCGCCTGAAGGCACGCGCGGCCCCGAGTGCATGACCACCGTCGGCGAGCAGAAGTCAAAAAACACCAGGTTGCATACCGGCATTGATAAAAACAGCTTCGTCGCGCAACGCAAGGCCGACGACACCGACAAGGATGTGCCCGCCCTGCTGCTGCCTTCCATCCAGGCCAATATGCGCACCGGCAGATTTGGCGCTGCGGTCAACGGCATCCAGTACGTGAAGCTGCCCGTAAACAAGCTGTAGCCCAAGGACGGCCCAGGTTCACCCAACGCGCCCTCTGCCCGCTTACGGTTGCCTTACCGCACGGGCAGGGCTATACTACTAACCATAATCATTAATTACCGTAATGATAGCATACAGCCGCGCCTTTTTCGCGGCGACTTTGACAACCAAGGAGCATCCATGCGTACACTTATTGCTGTAGCCTATCCCAACGAAACCCAGGCCAGTGAAGAGCGCGTCAAGTTTTTAAAAATGCAGAAATCCTACCTTGTGGACCTTGAAGACGCAGTGGTAGTTACCCGCAAACAGGACGGCAAGGTCAAGCTGCATCAGCTTTTCAACCTCACGGCCACCGGCGCTTTGAGCGGCGGCTTCTGGGGGGCCCTCATCGGCCTGATCTTTCTGAATCCCCTGCTTGGCCTGGTGGTGGGCGCGGGCGCGGGCGCTGTGGGCGGCGCGCTGAGCGATGTGGGCATCAACGATGATTTCATGAAGCAGCTTGGCGAAAAGCTCAAGCCGGGTTCTTCGGCACTGTTTGTGCTGGTGGATTCTGAAATTACCGACAAGGTGCTGGCTGAACTGCGCGGCTCCGGCGGCGAAATCATCCAGTCCTCACTGTCGCATGAAGATGAAAGCCGCCTTCAGGCTGCGCTCAGCGCCGCCAAAGATGCTGCCAATAACGGCTAGATGTAATGACAACTTGAAATGCTTTGTGGGGGAGGGACCTTTTTGCAAAAGGGTCTCCTCCTCCACGCCCCCACCCCCCTAGAGCAGATTAACTTTGAACTGCTTCACATTTCAAAGTTTTCATTCAGCCGAAAAATGTGATTTGCGGTAGCATTCACGCCACGTTGTGGCGCGCTGCACTCTCGTGTCGCGTTGGAGCATGTAACTTTTTTCAAAAAGTAAAATGCTCCAGAACAAGGCAACTTCGGCAATTCATAGCCGCAAAATCCAAAGACGCCCGCCCGATATTTGACTGCACAGCTACTGTGCATGCGTTGGCGAGCGCCAGTACACCCCCGCCGGGGCAATCTCCGCGTGAAATTCCCGTGGTGGACGTTTCGCACTGCGCAAGCAAAGACTATTGCCAGCTTTGGGGCAGTGCTCTTCCAACATCGCCTTTTGTCTGAGAATACAAAAACGGCCCTGTTCACGGGCGAAAGCGCCGATCGCCTGACCACAATGCACGAAATCGCCTGGGAGCGTTGACAGCCTGAAGGGATGGCGCGTCAAAAGACACCGCGTTGAGATCCCCGCGGATTTACTGCCCGCATTACCGGATGGAGTGCAAGGAGGCCAAAATGGCTGCGGGGGAAGAAGGCGCGCCCCTTCTTCCCCCGTTTCTGCGACGGCCCCCAAGTGCTGCTTAACGCAAGCCTCCGTTGGCGCCTTGCGGGCGCATGGCGTCCGCAGCCGCATATCTGTTTATGACAACAAGCCGCATGATGCTGAAAAACCGCCGTATGGCGGATACCTTTGCAGTGTTTTGCGGGCTTGACATAATCGCAGGTAATTTCCAGCTTTATATCACCATTACAAACAAGGTGCAAAAGAAATCCCAGGCCGTCCCTGAAACCTGTCGCGCTTAAAGCGCCCTGACAATGGCGCAATCAGGCCCAGCAGCGACGCAACACTGTGTACATACAGCAAAAAGCCGCGCCTCACTGGCAATCAGGCGTGGCACTTGCCCTGGGCAGGACCAGAGCGCATAATGAAACAACATTGACCCGCAACAGCGGGCGCTGAGCCTGTTTACCCTGGCTGCACCAGACACGGAAGAGCCAGGGGCAACGAATTTACGGCCCCGTGGCCGTGAGGCAGGAGTTTGCATGAATACACTTTTCTCTCCCATCACACTTGGCGGGCTGAAGCTTGCCAACCGTATCGTTATTCCGCCCATGGACCAGTATTCCGCGGACGAAGGACGCCCGACGCAGTGGCACCATATGCACTACGGGCATTTGGCCGTTTCGGGCGCAGGACTGCTGATTGTCGAAGCTACCGCCGTTGAGCCGGAGGGCAGAATTTCTCAGGCTGACCTTGGCCTGTGGAACGACGAGCAGGAAGAACTGCACCGCCGCATGCTGGACTTTGTCGGCACGTTTTCCTCCATACCCGTGGCCCTCCAGATAGGACACGCAGGCCGCAAGGGCTCCACAGGCCGCCCATGGGAAGGACGCGGCCCCCTTGCCCCGCAGGATGGCGGCTGGCCAGTGTATGCGCCTTCCGCGCTGCCCTTTGACGCGGCCTCGCCAACGCCCCTGGCGCTCACCGAGGCCGACATCAATCGCCTGCTGGAGGCCTTCGTGGCAACCGCGCAGCGCGCTGTTCGCGCGGGTTACAAGGCCATTGAGCTGCATGCGGCCCACGGCTATCTGCTGCACGAGTTTCTCTCGCCCCTGTCCAACAAGCGGAACGATGCCTACGGCGGCAGTCTGGAAAACAGAATGCGCTTCCCCCTGCGTGTTTTCGCGGCTATGCGTAAGGCCCTGCCCGCCAGCGTTCCAGTAGGCGTGCGCGTTTCAGGCTCGGACTTTGTCCCCGGCGGATGGGATGTGGCGGAGTGCGCCATCCTGGCGCAGGAAATCGAAAAGGCCGGGGCTGCCTACATTCACGTGTCCGGCGGCGGACTTTCGCCTGATCAGCAGATCAGCCTGGCTCCCGGCTATCAGGTCGGCTTTGCCCACACCGTCAAGCAGGCGGTCACAAGCCTGCCCGTCATTGCCGTCGGGCTCATTACCGAGCCTGAACTGGCTGCGGGCATTATTGTCAGCGGTCAGGCCGACATGGTGGCCATCGGCCGCGCCATGCTGTACGACCCGCGCTGGCCCTGGCACGCGGCGGCAGCCCTTGGCGCGTCCATTACCGATGCCCCCTCGCAGTACTTACGCTGCCAGCCGCACAAACTGAAGACCCTGTTTGTGTAGTTATTTTGTTTAGTTGGTGAGTTATGTGTACGGGGGAATGCTTTGTGGGGGAGGGACCCTTTTGTAAAAGGGTCCCTCCCCCACAAAGAGTTCAAACTAAAATTACCTAACCCTTGGAACCGCGCTTGGAGGCCTTGAGCGGGTTGACCTTCTTGGCGGATACGGTTTCGCTCTTGATAAGGTTCTGGTTGTTGGCCCACAGTTCTTCGGGGTTCAACCCCAGGGCGCGCAACCTTTCGTTAACATTCTGGCGCGCGGCGCTGTAACGGTTGGTGTCGGCGAGAGGTTTGCCCACGTAATTGGGCGTTGTCATATACAGGCCTGTGCTGTCGATGGCCAGCAGAAAGGTTGCGTTGTTTTCTTCAACGGTCTGAATGACCATCTCCTCTGTCGTACCAAAACGTGTATACATGGGGATCTCCTTATGGTGACGAGCCGGGACAAGACCGGTTCGCGCGGCATGCCCCATCATTATGAAAATGAATTTCATTGTCAAGATAAAACCCCTGACCACTCTCTTGCCCACTGCCGCGGCCCACGGCAACCTCATGCCTCTGATCTAAAAACGTCCGGGATAGTAGACAACGGTTCACGGGCTACCGCGGGCAGACGTATGCCATGACGAATTAGTACACGTTCTGTTCCTTGCGGCAAGCCCCCGGCCGCTGTGCGCAACATGTTCAGCCGTGGCGGCAAAAACTCCCGCCTTTATGGCGCTAGCGCGGCGTGGAAAACCCGCTCCAGGTGGCCTCCCTGAGGCGCATCCCGGATCAGAGTACCTTTGAAATGTGAAGCATTTCATGTTGTCATTCATCTGAAAAATGCGATTTTCAGCTGAACCACTCCACCTTGTGGCGCGCTGCGCTCTCGTGCGCCTTTAGAGCATTTGACCTCTTCAACGGTAAAATACTCTAAGACTTCCTAGGGATACATGACGTTTTCCTGTGAAAGCGGCTCTCTTTTGCGCAGTTGCAGCTTCCGACAGACTTTCGAAAAATACATCCGCAACGGAATGTAATAAAGCAAAAACCAAAAGACCATGCCCGGCTGGTTGCCGAAGAGCGGCAGATTAAAGGGCAGAACCGGGCTCAGCAGGCCGAACCGCAGCTGCATCCAGGCAAACACAATGGGAACCGGCCACAGCGAGGCCACAAAAAGCGCACCGCTCAAAGAAAAATGGTAACCAAAGGCTTCATGCCCCTGACGGTTGACGGCCTTGAACGTTTCCTTGCTTCCGGTGGACAGCGCCTGCTCGCTCAGCGTGTGATAGTGCTGCATCTGATCCCTGTACTTCTTCAGGCGGTTGGCATGCAGCCTGTTGGCCAGGCTCAGGGTGGCAAGACCGAGAAGCACGGTAATGAGCGCAAGGCAGCCCACGCCAAAAAGATAGCCCACTTCCGGGTGCGGTATCACCCGGAAAGGCAGAACAAGAACAGGATCGAGCCAAACAAGAAATGTGTCTATCATAAGGAGTTCAGGAGCCCCTTGCGCCTTCAGGGTTTGCTGGTGACTGAAACGGTATGCCCGTACCATAGCGCAATGGCGCGGGGGAGACAATTCTCCGCCGCGCCATTATTTTTACATCCGGAACCGGGACTGCCGGCGCGCTAGAACCCCAGGATCAGGCAGACCAACTGCCGGATCGCCGACCTTGAGGATTTTGCGTTCCACAACGGCCGTACGTGGCTGCTAGCCAAACATCTTGATCTGGAAGAAGCCACGCAGCACGTAGTCTGTACCCACATAGAGGGCCAGCACGATAAAGAGGCGCTTGAGCCAGATTTCAGAGAAGAAGCGGGAGGTGTAGGGGCCAACAATGGAGCCCACGGCCACACCGAGAAGCTCGATGCTCACCAGGTTCCAGTCCACCAGCGCGCCGTGCAGCATGAGGGTCGTGATACCCGTGATCATGCTCACCAGAACGGCCAGAGCGGAAGTGCCCGCAGCCAGATACATCGGAAGCTGGGTCACGCTGGTGATGAAGGGAACCAGCAGGAAGCCGCCGCCCACGCCAAGGAAGGCCGCGATGCTGGCGATAACGACGCCGCCAAAGAAGGGCAGCAGCGGGTTGAAAGAAAACTCTACGCCACAGAAAGTGAACACACAGCGGGTGAGGCTGAAGGATATGAGACTCACGCCAGTGGGCGCTTTGTCGCCGGTGCTTTTGCTCTTGGCGGCAGCTTCAAAAGCCTTGGCGGCTTCCTTGGCTTTGGCCTTGGAACGCTGCCCTGCGGGCGAGGTTTCCCATATAAGATACAGGCCCAGCGCCAGAACGAACATGCCGAAATAGCCCTGGTAGGACGAGAAGTTCAGCTTGCCCGCGGTGAGCGAGGTGGACAGATACGCGCCCACAATGGAGCCAAGACCCAGGGCAATACCCAGGGGCAGCACCAGACGCTTCATGCGGTAGTAACTGAAGGTACTGATAACGGCCGAAAGACCGGCAAGCATCTGGTTGGAGGCGCGCACAGAGTCGGTAACAGCCTTGTTGAGGGGCGTTTTGCCGAACGACTTTGCGTAGTTGCCAAGGCCGTGCACGGTCATGTGGCCCACACCCGCCATAACGCCGCCAAAAGCGCCCACGGTGGAGAATATCCAGCCCACCCACAGGGCCCAGCCAAAGGCCAGTATGAGGTTAACCTTGGGCCCGCCGGGAATGCCCAGGTAGCCAGCCTCGGCAGTGGCGTTGTACGTTTCGGGGGCGACCTTGAGCTGCTCGGCAATGGCTTTTTTCAGCCCGGCCGGCGCCGACTGCAGTTGTGCGGCGATAGCAGGATCATCAATGGCCTTGGCCGGAGCCTTGGGGGCTTCAGCGGCAGGAGCAGCAGGATCGGCAGCCGGGGCCTGCCCTTCGGCAGCAAAGACCTGCCCTACGGTAAACAGCAACAATAAAACTAGACTGCCGCCAACCATCCATTTGTTTTTCATAAAGTTTCTCCTCCAAGTTTACTTTATTTACTACCGGATCATGCGCGTCCGCTCGCGCAGGCAGCGCAGATGTGATCCCAAGCCCCGAATCATTGAGAAAAAAGTTAAACAATTCACGAGGGATAAGTGAAAATATGCACACGTCTTGCAAAAGCAAGCACTACTGCAAACCCCTGTTGCCAGAGCCGGTCACGTGTTTGAGATACAGGGATGCTTTCCTTAGTGTCGCTTATAAACATTCATTTTGCAATACCATATCAGCAAAAAACATTATCACGATCACATAAAAATACTCGATATTATATTACTGTTTTTGCAAGTGACAAATTTAACGCACGCAATATCTCTGTAGCATGATTTTATATAGTATATAGCAAGCAAAATATGCAACAGATATTTACTATTTTTCTATATTGAAAAATATATACAAAAATATAGTAATTATATTTATTCAACTGTTCCATTGTCATTGCATCTATACCAGCAACAAGAAGTATACGTATGTAATTTGAAGGCAAAACAACGATGTCTCGCACTAGTGCTCACCAAGATCAGTAATAAATATCTTTACGACCATTCAGCGGCGGTTCTTTGGGGCTGTCATGTTACAGCCCATACGAGCGGGAATTCACATTCTGGCGAGGCGCAGTGCTTGGCCCAAGCCTTGCCGCAACCAGTTCAGGCAGAGAATCCTTCTGCCCCCTGAAGCGTTTTACCGTGAAATGCCCGGACGGGCCGCAGGAGTGGATGCCCCCGTGAACGTGTAAGGGTCGGCGCCCCCTGCCGCAGGCCCCTGCGAATAAGACAACGTTGCAATGCAGCACTCTACCGTGCGTCCCATGCTGTCGCGCGCTCCGAAGGGCGTGCCGCAACCTTTGATAAGGGGCTTTAATGATACTCCGCACCACCACTGCCGCGCCGTAATCGCGCTGTAAGCAAAAAACGCGCAGGGCATCAGCTAACGCGCCAAAGTTGCGCCCTGACCGAAAATACCCGGGGCATAGCCGGATACAACAAAAGACCGCCATGTAAAGGCGGTCTTTTGTTGTATCCGGCTACGGCGTTGGTGAGGCCGTGGCTCTAGTCGCTTTCAGGTTTATCCTTGGTGCGGCCTTCTCCCTTGCCCTTGGCTCCGGCGCTTTTTTTGACGCGCGGCGTGCCTGTGCGCAACACCCGGAACTTGGTTACCGAGGGTTTGCGGTGCGTTGGAACCTGCATCAGGCATTTGGTGGGGCATTTTTCCACACAGGCCGAACAGTAGACGCACAGGAAGGGGTCATACACCCATTGGCCCGCCTTGGCGTCCACGGTGATGGCATCCGTGGGGCAGACCTTTGCGCAGGTACTGCAGAATATGCACCTTTCAACATCATTGGTTATTACGCCCCTGTACGCCGGGAAGGGCTCACGCTCTTCCAGCGGATACAGCCGCGTGGCGGGCTTACCCGACAGGTTGCGCAACACGTTTTTAAGCATGTACATGGGCTACCTCTCTGTGCAGGAAATGCACGGGTCTATGCTGAGCACTATGACCGGCACGTCGGGCAGTTTGCAGCCCGGCAACATGTGCAGCAGGGGCGGGACGTTGGCGAAGGTTGGCGTACGCACCCGCATGCGTTCCAGATGCTTCGTGCCATTGGCGCGTATGTAGTAGAACAGTTCGCCTCTGGGCTGTTCAACGCGGAAGACGGATTCACCATCAGGATTGCCGGGCACCTTGACGGTAAGCTCGCTCTCCGGCAGGCGGTTCAGGGCTTCGCGGATAAGATCAATTGAGTGCAGCACTTCATAGAAGCGCACCTTGGAACGCGCGTAGCAGTCGCCGTCGTTTTCCACAACAGGGATGAAGTTAAGGTCGCTGTAGGCTGCGTAGCCGTGCATGCGTTCGTCGATTTCCCATCCGCTGCCGCGCAGGGTGGGGCCGGCAGCGCCCAGCAGGCGGGCGTCGTCCTTGCTGAGGTAGCCTATGCCGCGCGTGCGTTCCTGCACGGTATAGTCGTCCAGCATGGTGCTTGTGAGTTCGCGCATGCCTTTTTGCAGTTCGTCCAGACGGCCAAGCATCCAGCGGATCTGGTCGGGCGCGAGGTCGCGGCGCACGCCGCCCACCACGTTGACCGACAGTATCACGCGGTTGCCCGCCGTGGCTTCACAAATGTCCATGACATGCTCGCGGATGCGCCAGAACTGCTGGAACACGCTTTCAAAGCCGAAGGAGTCCGCAAAAAGACCCAGCCACAAAAGATGCGAATGGATGCGGTGCAGTTCCGACCAGATGACCCGCAAAAACTGGGCGCGCGGCGGAGCCGTGATGCCCATCATGTCTTCAATGGCGTTGCAGTAGCAGTTGGCGTGTATGCAGGAACAGATGCCGCAAATACGCTCCACCACAAAGACCATCTGGTTATAGTCCTTGGTGCGCACGAGGCTTTCCAGGCCGCGATGCACGAAGCCGAGCTGGGGAATGGCCCCGACAACGGTTTCGTCCTCCACCACAAACTTGATGTGCAGAGGTTCGGGCAGCACGGGATGCTGCGGCCCGAATGGAATCACTGTGGTGCGGTTGCTCATGCCTGATCTCCTTTGGCGGATTCTGCCTTGGCGTCATCCTTGGCAGCCGCGGCGGGACGCCGGACGGTGGTCATAGTGAAATACGGGGCGTGAGTCACTTCGCCTTCCATGTACATACCGCCCTGGTAGTCCAGCGGCAGGCCCGCAAAGCGCACTCCAAACTGGTCCTGGGTCTCGTTTTCAATAAGCACCGCGCAAAAGTATATGGAACTGATGCTCGGTATGAGCTCGTCCTTGTTCACATCCATACGCAGATGCACCATGCCCTTGGCGTCCGTGGGCGCCCACATGCACAGCTCGGGATTGTGGCGCAGGTCGGACATGGTGAGGTTTTCATCAAAGTGATAGAACAGTCGCAGGGTGTTCTCATCAACAACCGTCTGCGACATGGTGACAAAACGGCATTTGGCGTTGGCCAGGCGCTGCACTTCAGCAAGCAGCGTATCGGGCGTCACGTCTTTGGCTTCAAAAAACATGATTGCATCCTCTCCGGGCTAACCCGCGTTTTGCAGTGACTTGTCGCCTTCGGCAACGGGCGCTTGTTCATCCCTTGCGCCAGCGGGCGTTCCGTCTTCGTCGCCCGGCATGAAGGTCGCTTCGGGCATGGGGCCCATGCCCATCTTGGCCTTGAGCACTGCCAGTGCTTCCACCACTCCGTCAATGATGGCTTCGGGCTTGGGCGGGCAGCCCGGCACAAAGACATCCACGGGGATGATGTTGTACGCGCCGTTAAGCACATTGTAGGTATCCTTGAAGACGCCGCCGGAAAGGTTGCATGCGCCTATGGAAACCACAGCCTTGGGCGAAGGCATCTGGTCATATATCTGCTTGAGCACGTGACGGTTGCGGTGGTTGACCGTGCCGGTAACCAGCAGAACGTCCGCATGCTTGGGGTTGCCCGCATTGACGACGCCAAAGCGCTCCACGTCATAAATGGGCGTGAGGCAGGCCAGAACTTCAATATCGCAACCGTTGCAGGAGCCGCAGTCAAAGTGGACTATCCAGGGAGACTTCAGACGGCTCTGCTTTATCATCTTATCTACAAAACCCATATGCCTGCCTCCTTACGCCACATACAGCCATAACAGATTAACCAGGGCCAATCCCATGCCGAGCAGCAGAGACTTCTTCTGCACCATCCACTGCCACGTGAGCCGGGCCGTGACGTTATCGATGAGAATTTCCGTAAACAGTGAGGCAACCACCAGCGTGGCCATGCCAATGACGCTGGTATGCCAGAACATGGCGCAAAGCCCGAGAATGAGTATCAGGTCAAGCCAGTGGGCCACTTCAATGAGGCCAAGGAAAGGACCCGAATATTCGGTATGCACGCCCTTGACCAGTTCCTGATGGCCGTGATGGCTGGCCGAGATATCAAAGGGCGACTTGCGCAGCTTGATGGTCAGGGCGTAGCCGAGAGCCAGGAACAGCAAGGGCATCTTGAGCAGCAGGGGCTGGTCCTGCGCAAAGACGGCTTCAAGCGAGAAGGAACCCGTGCACATGGCAAAGCCCACAAACACCAGAATGAGTATGGGTTCATAGGCCAGCATGAGCAGAAGTTCGCGCTGTGCGCCAACGTTGCTGTACGGCGAGGGCACGCACAGCGCGCCCACCACCTGAAAGACCGCGCCCACCGTGAGCACAAAGAACAGCAACAGCAAATCGCCGCCCATAAAGAAGATGAGCAGGGACAGAGCCGATGAGATGAGCGTCATGTAGGCGCTGAAAACCAGCCACGCGTTGGTGACGTAGGCTTCTTTGCCAAACAGTTTAAACACATCGTAAAAAGGCTGAAGCAGAGGTGGCCCAAGGCGCGATTGCAGGCGCGCCGTGACACGGCGGTCCACCCCGGTCAGCAGCCCCCCCATCAGGGGCGACAAGATCAATCCGCCGATAGCACTGAGGATGGACAGCATCAGAGCAGACCTCCTACCAGGACGATGAGAAAGGCCGTGGAAATAATATCAATGGCCCTTGTGATGGTGCCTTCGCCAAAGTACTGAGACAGATAGAAGTTGGAAAGGCGCACGGGTTCAAAGGCGTTCATGGGCCCCTTGAAGCCTATCTGTCCTGCCTGATCCTGCGTCAGGCCGGAGAAGTACGGCTGCGTATGCGCCCCGCTGGGCACCTTTCTGGCCACCCTCCAGGCGATCCAGGCTCCGAGGCCAAGCAGGATGAAGAGCAGGTAAATCCAGAAGTACCCCGCCCCGCCCGTAAGCGACGCGCCAGGGATGAAGCCTTCGGGCTTGAGGCCGAAACGGGCGTACACGCCGGCAACGGAAGGTTCCACAAAGGTCTTCAGAACCATCGGGGAAAAGAAGGAGAACACGATGGCAAGGCCGCAGAGCGAACGCAGGGCGAACATGACCGAGGCCTTGGGATTACCGTGCGTCGGCCGTTCGTGCAGATTGGCCGAAGAAACCAGGATGCCGGCCCAGCGGGCCCAGAACAGCACCGTGAAGGCCGACCCCAACGCAATAAAGAAGATGATGGGCGTCATGGCCTGGGTAGCGCGTGCGATGGCTTCAATGGCCATCCACTTGCCTATGAGCATGCCGAAAGGCGGCAGCATCATGGTAAAGATGCCAATGGCCGTAATAATGGCCGTGCGGGGCATCTTGCTGTACAGGCCGCGCATGTCTTCGATATCGCGCGATCCGATGCGCTGTTCAATGGCGCCCACGCACATGAAGAGCAGGCCCTTGGATACGGAGTGGTAGATGATGATGGTTGTGGCCGCCATCATGGACGCCGCGGTGTTGATGCCCACACAGGCGATGATCAGGCCAAGGTTGGCGATGGTGGAATAGGCCAGAATCTTTTTGGCATTACTCTGGCTGACCGCGAGGATGCAGGTGCCCACAAAGGTGAATGCGCCGAACAGCGCCACGATGGTGGACATGGTGGTGTCCGCAAAGGCCGGGGCCATGCGCAGCAAAAGATAGGTGCCAGCCTTGACCATGGTGGCTGAGTGCAGCAGGGCCGAAACCGGAGTGGGAGCCACCATGGCCCCGCACAGCCAGCTTTCAAACGGCACCTGGGCCGACTTTGTAAAGGCTGCCAGACAGAAAAAGGCGAAAGGCAGCAACATGGCCGTGCTCTTTACATCCAGAGCCGTCATTTTTTGCAGGACGATTTCAGTGGACAGCGTGCCAAGGCTCTTCTGGACAAAAAGCATGGCCGAAACAAAGGCGAGACCACCGAGAACGTTCATCCACAAGGCGCGGTAAGCATTGGCATTGGCTTCTTGCGTCTGATCATGACTGATGAGCAAATAGGAACAGAGGGTTGTTACTTCCCAGAAAAAAAACATCCACGAAAGATTGTTGGAAAGCACCAGGCCATTCATAGCTCCAAGGAAACAGAATATAATGGCGAAAAAACGGGGTTTGCGCGATACGCGCAAATGCAGATGCTCTTCATGAATATCCATGTAGCCCAGGCCGTAAATGGTGATAAGACCACCCACGACGGTAATGATGATAACCATGATAAGCGAAAGGCCATCGGGCGCAAAAGCCGTGATGGGCGCTGCTCCGTCCGCAAGAACGAACTTCAGGTAGAGCAGGCCCACCAGTTGCAGCACCGTCATGCCCATGACCGTTCTGCTGCCGAGTTTCCAGCCAAGTCCCAGAATATAGAGCAGCAGCAACAGGTCAAGCAGACTGAACAGGCTGTCCAGCGGTATGCCAAGGAATGATTCCGCCTCCAGGCGGAACGTGCCGTGAGCTCCCATGATCACGGCTGCCAGCGCCATCACCGCAACCGCTGCAGGCACGAGGAGCTTGCGGCTGCGGTCAAGCTGTGTGAAATAGAGTACAAGCGCTACAATGAATGGCAGCGCCACACAGCAGAAAACAAGTGTATTCATAATTTTTGCCCCACTACATTGTGAGTTGTGAAAATATTCACCCTAAAATTGTCCCTCACAACATAAAACTAATGTGTTTCCTCCTTCCTTGCCAATACATTTAGCTTTTTCTAGAGTTAAACGAACTGGCATTTTGCGTCAATAAGAAAGAAAAATCCTTTATTCATTGATTAAACAGTCTGTAAAATTTTCGTGTCGTTACTTACCTTTCGGTCAATACGCTTTCCTCTTTTTATTTTCATAACAGTACCCGTTGCCCTGCTCTTCTCTGCGCTTCATTTTTTGGTCAGGTCTCAAAATTGTGGTTGCGGCAATATTACCTGGCAAATGGCATTGCGCGCAAACTCCGTACGGGGTTTTCATGTGACAAGAAGTACAGCGCAGCCATGCATGCAACAGTTGCCAGAACAGAAGAACGCGGCATGAAACAGTTCACAAAAAAATGCTCACGCCGCCGGCTTCGCCTGGCGGCGTGAGCGGAAGGACAGCCTTTCTGTCTGATTTCTGGCGTCTGCGCACGGTCAGTCCGATGCCAGCGCGCCTTTTGCCTTCCAAAAGACCTGGGCGGTCTGTCAGCGCTGCGCCCCGGCGTTTGCGCCGGGGTAGAGCAGATGCACTTTGAGATTCTGTGCTGTCTGCAAGGGACTGTCTGCAACATCGCCATTTAAATCAGAACCAGCGTTACAGTATACCAAAATGCTATAAAAGTTTTAGGGGGTGGGGGCGTGGGACCCTTTTACAAAAGGGTCCCTCCCCCACAAAGCACTGCAACCTGACATATCTCTTCATTCAGACCCTGAACCTGCCGCCCATGTATCCCTTTTGCGCCAAAACACAAAGGCGGCCCTTTTCATGCCGGAAGCGGGCACTCGCGCGCTTGCCGGATGAAAAGGGCCGCCTGACGTTGCGTTGTAAAAAACGCAGTCAACTATACAGTGTTTGGGAAGCACTGATTAGAGCAATTTAACTTTTAAATTGCTCTGATGGCTGCGTAAGCAGACGTTCGCTACGAAGGCGTACGCGCAGTTTATCTGCGCGGTTAAACGCCGTAGTGAGCGTGCCTTAAACTTTGAGAATGTATATTCTCAAAGTTAATCTGCTCTAAAGAGCCTCCTGGAAACGCGCAGTTATTTTGTTTGGCAAGGCGCGATCTTTTTTTGAAGCAGGAGTGGACTCTTCCGTCCTCGACTGTTTCAGAAAAAGTGAAGCAACGCCGCCAAACGAAATAAATCAGCGTTTCCTTAGCCGAGCTTGGTTGCGTCAATGACGTTATAGTCAAGTCCCAGTTGCTTGGCGGGTATGCCAAGGGCCAGGCCCACAAACTGCGAAAGGTGCAGCACGGGCACGCGGGCCTTGGATTTGCTGATTTCCTGCGCATTGTCCTGGTAGATGTCCAGCTGCATCTGGCAGAGGGGACAGGGAGTGACAATGCAGTTTGCGCCGCCGGCAGCGGCGTCGTTGACGATTTCGCTGGTCATGTGCATGACGGATTTTTCCGCCGGGTAGACGGCATGAAAACCGCAGCAGTCCAGCCGCTTGGCAAAGGGCGCGGTCTGTGCGCCTACGGCGCTGACAATGGTTTCAAAGCTTGAGGGATTCACGGAGCTTTCAAAACCAAGGGCCGATTCCGGCCGCAGGCTGTGACAGCCGTAGAACGCCGCCACTTTAAGACCTGTGAGCGGCTTGACGACCTTGGATTTGAGCACGTCGGCATTCTGAGCCAGCACCCACAACAGGCTGGTCACATCGCTGGTGCCTTTGTAGGCCATGTTTCCCTTGGCCAGAAAGGTATTGATGCGCTCTTTCTGCCCGCCGTCCAGTTCCGCCTTGGCGCGGCGCAGCATGAGCAGACAGGTGCTGCACGATGTCAGTATGGGCAGCCCCATCTGTTCGGCCAGCGCCAGATTGCGCGCGTTGGCCACCAGGGTTGCCACGTGGTCCACGTCCTGAGCCTGCGAAGCGCCGCAGCAGCTCCAGCCGGGGATCTCCTTGAGCGTGATGCCCAGTACGGGTGCCACAGCTTCAAGGGCCATCTTGGATTCCTTGGCGGCCTGAGTCAGCACGCAGCCGGGGAAAAAGGCATATTCGGTCTGCATACGGTTACTCCTTCGCAGCGGCATGCGCCGCCTCAATCATCTTCACAAGGGCATCGTGCCCCTCAATGTTTTCGCCGCCGAAAACTTCCAGCGGGTTCATCTTGCCCTGCCGCAGCAGGGTGATGGCCATACCCGCTCTGCCCAAGGTGCTGACGCCTTCAGTACGCAGGGCAAGCCGCACTTCATTAAGCCTGCCGGAATCGTCCACCAGGTCAGTATAGAAGGATTTGGCATGGGCGGGGCCAACGCCCTCGGTCATGCCCTTGGACATGACCATGGCGCGCATGGCCGCTATGTCGTCGGCGGAGCTGATGCCCTTGGGGCAACGGTTGGCGCATTCCTGACAGTGCACGCAGTTCCACAGGCCGCCAGCCACAGAAGGTTTGCCGTGCAGCAGCGGATCCTTGGTGCGCGAGTCATTGGCAACACGCCAGGCGTGCGTGAACACGAAGGGTTCCATGTAGTCGCAGTTG
This sequence comes from Desulfovibrio simplex, assembly GCF_055387835.1. Classification (NCBI taxonomy): domain Bacteria; kingdom Pseudomonadati; phylum Thermodesulfobacteriota; class Desulfovibrionia; order Desulfovibrionales; family Desulfovibrionaceae; genus Desulfovibrio; species Desulfovibrio simplex. The sequence continues at coordinate 506,874 of NZ_AP042377.1, read as the reverse complement.
TCGGCAGTGAGCTTGTTGCACTCCGAAGCACAGCAGCCGCAGATGATGCAGTCCCACTGCTTCTTGATGCGGTCAAATTCCGCCTGGGTCTGGCGGCAGCCTTCCTTCACGGAAAATTCGGACTTGGCCACCATGCCGGGATGGATTTTGCGCAGGTTGTCCACCGCGGGTTCCCAGTCCACCACAAGGTCTGAAATGACCTTGAAATTGGCCAGGGGCGAGATGCGGAACGTATCCGAACCATAGGTTTTCATGAGATCGTCCATCTTGGTGTCGCAGGCCAGAATGGCATGGCCGTTGACCCTCACGCCGCACGCGCCGCATATGGCGCAACGGCAGGACGCCGTGAAATTCAGCGTGGGGTCCTGGGTCTGCTTGATGAACAACAAGGTATTGAGCACCGTCTTGCCCGCAACATCGTCGGTGGCAAGCGTGTAGCTCTGCTCATACTGTTTTTTGCCGTCAAAGCGGTCAATAATAAGGGTAGCCATCAGTACTTCCGCTCCTCAGGCTTGAATTTGGTGATTTCCACATCTTTCCAGCCCATGTGCAGCTTGCCGCCCTCATCCATGGTGACCATGCTGTGTTTGAGGTAGTTGGCGTCATCGCGCTTGGGGAAGTCCTCACGCGTGTGCGCGCCGCGGGATTCCTTGCGCTCGGTGGCGGCAAGGCAGGCGGCCTGGGCCAGTTGCAGCATATTTCCCAACTCTACGTATTCCGTGAACACGGAGTTGTAGACCGGGTTGGCGTTGGGCACGCGCAGGGCATCATAGCGCGAGCGCATCTCGGTCAGGGTGTCAGCCAAAGACGCAAGCTGCGCCTCAGTACGGAATATGCCCATGTTGTCCCAGAGCTGTGCGCCCATTTCTTCGCGCAGGGCGTACATTTTTTTGGCGTCGCCCCCGCTTGTGACATTCTTGAAGCGGCTCTGCCACTGGCCCGTCAGATCGGCCAGGCCCTTGCCCGCGCTCTGATCAGCCGTGGTTGCATAGGCAGCTGCGCCGTCCCCGGCGATCTTTCCTGTAACCACGGCATCGGCCAGAGAGTTGCCGCCCAAACGGTTGGCGCCGTGTATGGACACGCAGGAAGCCTCGCCAGCGGTAAACAGCCCGGGCATGGCAGTGGACATATCGTCAAACCTGGCCACAGCAATGCCGCCCATGGAATAGTGCGCCGTGGGGCGGATGACCATGGGCTTGTCCACAAGGTCAATGTTTTCGAACAGCTTGCCGACGTGCCGGATCTGCGGGAGGTCATTGACGATCTTGTCCCTGCCCAGATGCACGAGATCCAGCAGCACATAAGATTCCAGCCCGTGACCATAGCCACGGCCTTCGCGGATTTCGGTTTCAATGGCGCGGGCCACGATGTCACGCGGGGCCAGTTCCATCTTGGCCGCCGCATAGTTTTTCATGAAGCGTTCGCCCTTGTTATTGAGCAGATAGCCGCCCTCTCCACGCGCCGCCTCGGTGATGAGCACGCCGCCGTGCACCACGCCCGTGGGGTGGAACTGGATCATTTCCGGATCCTTGAAAGGCACGCCGGCGCGCAGAGCCGCCGCCACGCCGTCGCCGGTGGCGATGTACGGGGTAGACGTACGGTTCCAGAAAATACGGGTATATCCGCCCGTGGCCAGCACCACGGCCTTGGCGCGCACCGGAGCGATTTCTCCGGTACGGATGTTGCGCAGCACCGCGCCCTCGCAACGTCCGTTATCAACGCCCAGATCCAGCAGCTCGTAATCCATAAGGAATTTCACGCCGTGGGTCAGGGCCTCGTCCAGACAGACATGGGCCACAATATGTCCCGTTTTGTCGGCGGAATAGTTGCAGCGCACCTTGGATGCGCCGCCAAAAGGCCGGGCCTTTACCCTGCCGTCTTCCGTGCGCGAAAAAGGCATTCCCAGGTAGTCCAGTTCCAGAATCGTGGGGCCGGCCTGCTCGCAGAACTTGAGCGTGGCATCCTGGTCCACAAGGTAGTCGCCACCCTTGACGGTGTCATAGCAGTGCAGTTCGTAGGAATCGCCCTTGCTGAAATCCGTAACGCCGTTGATGCCGCCTTCGGCCATACAGGTGGCGTTGCGGGAGGGCATGCACTTGCTGACCACCACCACGTTGAGCTTGGGATTCTTTTTCATGGCGGCCACTGCGGCCCGCAAACCCGCGCCGCCTGAGCCGATTATAAGGACATCACATGTGGCCATGGGGCCCACACCAATAACGGCAGCCAGGGCCTTATCAAGGCCGCTGGCGCTCACCGTCAGCGCGCTGAGGGTGATACAGGCCGATTGCAGAAATTTTCTGCGGGTAAACTGTTGCGTCATAAAATAATCCTCAGTGGTAAATGGGATGTCTCCGGCAACCTTGGGCGGGTCCATGCGTTGTATCCGTCAGGCTGTCCGGCTGAGGCATCCGATTATTGCAAACTGTTTGCACAACCAAACAACGTTTCGCTTACGCTGTGTGTATCCTACCTCACCACATGGTTAAGAGTAAACAACCTTACTAACATACTGGAAAAGAAAAAGAAAAATCCTAGTTCAATACTAATCCGTAAAAACCACCCCTATTTCCTTATGGCGTCCTCTCGCAACATACCAAAATAAAACAATTATAAGCAAACATGTATAAACCTGGGCAAGCGCGGCATTTGATGGCCCGCCACTGAAATTAAAATTTTAAAACTATTTTTGTATTTCACCAAAAATGCTACATAAATAATTATCCCCCGCGGAGACCCCTTGCGGGTCTGCCTGAGTAACATACAAAATGTATATTTTCGCATAGATACCTTCAAATTTTTCCAAAAATCAGGGGAGGCGGGGCTGAAGTTCATCCGCGTATGCCTGAACACATGCCGCAATCTTGTTCGAACAAATTTTCAATACATATCAAATAACTGAAATTAATTAGAAATTTTAATCGCTGCGTGGTCGGTTTTTTATTTCTTGCCAATAAATAGATTAAGGTATTTAATATACATATCATTCTGTAGAGGGCAGGCATGTACAGAAGCAAACAGCAGATTAAACGCATCTACGCGATAGCCTTTCTTGTCGGCGGCCTTTTCCTCGTCTGCAGCCTTATGCTGCTGCGCCATGCGACCAGACAGATCGAGCAGGTCAACATAATCCACCTGTATGAGACCACAACGCAGTTGCGGATACTGTTGCAAAGGCAATTTGCGCAAAACTTTCAGACCCTTCACGGCCTTGCTACCACGGTCAGCTACATGCCGCAGCAAAAAACGCTTCCGCTGCATAAAGAAATCATGAATAATAACAATTTTACACACATCGGGCTCATCACACCCTCAGGCAGGGGCGATGTGGCTGATGCGCAGGGCGTCGTCGACCACGACGTGGACTTCTCCGGAGAGGACTCGTTTCGCACAGCCCTTGCGGGAGGAACGGCGCTCTCCCCTCCCCGCAAAAATCCCTATGGCCCGGGCCATGTAATCTACTGCACGGTGCCTGTTCCCAGTGATAACTACGTCAGCCATGTGCTGATCGGGGTGACCAGGGCGGAAGTTTTTTTGAATATTCTCAGTACGCCTCTTTTCAATGCCAAAGGGTTTGCGGGGCTGATCGACGCGCAGGGACGCTTTGTTCTGTCTTCAGACCTTGGCCTCGCCAAGGGCATAGAGAGCATTTTTGACCTTGGTCACATGAATGAGGCCGACTACCGTGACTCCGTGGACAAGCTGGCTCAGGGCCGCAGACACTATTTTTTGTATCACGATGAAAATAAACAGTACCTTGCGGCTTTTGACCCCATTCAGAACAACAACTGGCTTCTTTTCTGCTCGGTCCCGCTGGACGCGCTGGACCTGGTCTCTCCCGTGCTGCTGTACGGTGGAGGCGTTGTCACCATTCTGGCGCTGATCTGCTTTCTCTTCCTGGCCTGGCGCGTGTACCGGCTGACCGAGTGGCGCGACCGCCAGCTGCAAAAGCTGGCTTTTGTTGACCCCGTAACCGGCGGCATCAACAGTCATCGCCTGCAACTGGAGGCAACAGAGCTTTTACAAAAAAATCCGGATACGGTTTTTGCCATTTGGCTGGCAGACATAAAGAATTTCAAGTTTTATAACAAAATGCAGGGAGTCGAGGCGGGCGACAAAGAGTTGCGGCGCATTGCACGCATACTTGAAAAAAACTGCCGTGGCCCGCTTGCCCGCTGCTGCCACATCGCGGGCGACACCTTTGCCGGAATTATGCCCTTTACGAGCCATGAAAATCTGATCGCCACATTCGCTCATGCCGCCAGCGACATAGAAAAAGACGCATACCAGCCCGCCAATGTTTTTTCCCTCCACCTGCATGCCGGCATTTACACGACAGACACCATCGAGGAAGAAGACCTGCCCTTTATGGAAATGATAAACAGGGCCAGCATCGCCCTGCTTGTAGCCAAAACCCAGGAAGAGAGCGCCTTTCGCTTTTACACTGAGGACATCTGCGAGCATGCCCTGAACCTCACCAGCCCGTAGCTTCTGCGCATATCCATTCCCGATGTCCGCAGTACTCCAGGGCATGCCCCTTGTGCTGTCAGCGCGCGAACAAACCGCAGGGACGGACTTGCCTGTATCCCTGTGCAACGCGGCTGCGCAACAGTACATGCGTTCCTGTTATGGTACGCCCTCGTTGGTGTTGCCCCCTCCCTTGAAACGGCATTCGTGTGTGCACTGCGACCTCCGCCACGCACCCGCCAGAGCGCCGTAGTGCGCAAATGCTCCCACCTTTTACGCATAACATATTTATTTTTAATCTTATTTTTTCCTGTCATGCAGCAGCACGCCGGTGCCCTGCAAGTCCAGAAGTATCTTGCACCCTGAAACCAATAGTGCTATGTAAAATCTTTGTTTTAAAATTTGCCGTATACGGCTTGCGTTTTTCAGGCTGTGCCGACCGCCAGGCTGGCGGCGTTCAATTCTTTACCCCCCGAAACAGAGGCAAAAAAAATGCCCATCGCCATTCCGCGCTCAGGCGCTGATGATAGGCCCATTGTTCCCGACGTCTGCATAAGCGACCTTTCAAAGCTGGTCATCCGGCCCGCTACGGTTGAGGACGTGCACGGCATGTCGGCGCTTATCAACCAGTATGCTTCGGCTAACGTCATGCTGGCCCGTGGCCCCCAGTACCTGTACCAGCACATACAGGACTACATGGTGGCCACAGCGCCCGCAGCGGACGGCGGCCGCGATGTCATCGTGGCCTGTGGGGCCGTACACGTCCTCTGGGCCGACCTTGGTGAAATCCGCTCCGTGGCGGTGCATCCGTCCTGCCAGGGACAGGGCTTTGGCAAGCGCCTTGTGTCCATGCTGGTGGAGCGTTGCCGCAGCCTTGCCCTGCCGAGAGTCTTTGTTTTTACTCTCGTGCCGGATTTCTTCGCCAAATGCGGCTTTAAAGAATTCGACAGGGACGACATGCCCCCAAGCGTTTGGGTCGAATGCAGCAAATGCCCCAAATTCTACTGCTGTGACGAAATCGCCATGCTCCTGCCGCTATGACATGTAGCGCCACCACAACGGCGCGACCGGCAGCACGGGGAAAAACGGCTTCAATCAGCACAGCACGGCCAGCCAATTTCAGCATACGGCAGGCCCCAATCCACTCAAAGGCGGAACAGCGCATGAACAGACTGCAAAAAAGAGACTTTCTGAAGGAAACCGACTTCACGCCGGAAGATCTCACCTATCTGCTGGATCTGGCGGCCAACCTCAAGCAGGCCAAAAAAGCGCGCCGCGAGCCAAAATTCCTACGGGACAGAAATATTGTCATCCTGTTTGAAAAAGACTCCACCAGAACCCGCTGTTCTTTTGAAGTGGCTGCGTATGACCAGGGCGCCAACGTAACCTATCTTGGACCTTCCGGCTCGCAGATGGGCAAAAAGGAATCACTGGCCGACACGGCCCGCGTGCTTTCCCGCTTTTATGACGGCATCGAGTACCGCGGCTTTGGCCAGGAACGTGTGGAAGCGCTGGCCGAACATGCTTCTGTGCCGGTGTGGAACGGGCTGACCAATGAATGGCACCCCACCCAGCTTCTGGCGGACATGCTGACCATGCGCGAATGCTGCCCCAAGCCGCTGAACCGTCAGACCATGGCCTATCTGGGCGACGCGCGCTATAACATGGGCAATTCGCTTATGGTTGGTTCTGCCCTGCTGGGACTGGATTTTCGCTCTGTGGCCCCGCGGGCGCTGTGGACCTCTGACGAGGTGTATGAAATTGCCTGCCAGATCGCCCAAAAAACCGGGGCCCGAATCAGCCGCACAGAGAGCGTGGAAGAAGGCGTCCTCGGCTGCGACTTCCTGTCAACGGACGTCTGGGTTTCCATGGGCGAACCTGACGACGTGTGGAAAGAGCGCATTGAGCTGCTCACCCCCTACCGCATCACGGGCGACACCATGCGCCTGACTGGCAACGATGACTGCAAGTTTCTGCATTGCCTGCCAAGCTTCCACAACCGCAGCACAACCGTGGGCGAAGAAATCTTTCAGCGGTTCGGCATTGATTGCATGGAAGTAAACGACGAGGTTTTTGAATCGCCGCGCAATGTGGCCTTTGAAGAGGCGGAAAACCGCCTGCACACCATCAAGGCCGTGATGGTGGCGACCCTGGCTGAAGAGCCGCTTGTTTTCGACGAAAACATGGCCTGAAACCACACGGCGAACCAGGAAAACAGAACAGCCCTGTAGGTTCGGGAGAGCCCATACCGCGAACCCCTGGTTTTTGAAACATCGTGGCTTGCATCCAGCTTGCTGCCCGAATATGTCTGTCTGCAGAGTAAGATATTGACGAGCAGAGGCGCTCTCCCTATAGTGGTGCGCCACAAAGCCGGATGCCAATGACATACGGATCACGCGCCCGTAGCTCAGTTGGACAGAGCAGGAGCCTTCTAAGCTCTTGGTCAGGGGTTCGATTCCTCTCGGGCGCACCAATAAAAAAATCAGGATGTTACATGCAAAAACATGTGGCATCCTTTTTTGTTTCTCCACAAAAAAAACGGCTTTTGTCACCCACCTGCACTCTAGTCTTGATTTTGAGAGGGCCGCCTAATGCAGCCCTCTACCCCCACCAACTACCGGGCCTTTCTTGAGGCGAAGCTGACCCTTTCACGGCACTCAGGCTTTGCCGTGCCTGCCGAATCCATCCATCCCATGCTCAAACCCCACCAGCGCGACATTGTTCGTTGGGCTTTGCTTGGTGGCCGCCGGGCGCTTTCTTGTCAAGCGTGCGTCTGGTATCAGAAGGCAGGTGGCTCTGCTCAAGGACGTCCCGGCAACGGACATAAGGCCGATTGTAGTAGTAACATATTGACGCAGTACAATGCCTTATGCTGTGCTTATTCCCTTTCATGGCCCTTCCAAAACCATCCATCAAAATAGAAATCAATTCAGCATATTATAATGACCTGCCAAGTGTTGTTTTCAAAATGCCGCTATCTTGCTTATGGATTCCTGTTCTTGATTCTTGCTGCCTGCCGTCGCCCGCACCTCATACTTGTGTGTTGCTACGGACAATGAATATTGTGCATGTAAAGCAAACAACCCGTAATCGATGAACTATCATATTGTACTTACCACAATATACTGATTGACTTTGTGATACGACATTGAATAAATAGGTATCATCAATAAAAGCCAATCTTGGAGTCAATATGTGGAAATTGGAAACAATTGACACCTCAAAGCCGCTCTATCTTGCGGTTGTGGAAGCCCTTGAGAAGGACATTCGTACAGGTGTCCTTCAGCCTGGAGAAAAACTGCCCACACACCGACACCTCGCTGACGTGGTTGGAGTCACGCTCAGCACTGCGACCCGCATATACCAGGAGGCCGAGCGCCGTGGCCTGGTTTCGGCCGTCGTTGGGCGCGGGACATTCGTCACTGCCGACGCGGGCAGAAAGTCGTCGGTCACCGATCTGGCTTTGAATTCTCCCCGTTGGGATATGGGGCTTGCGCGTCCCCTGGCCAAGCCGGATATAGCTCTCTCCACTGTTGCCAGAAAAATTCTTCATAAGCACTCGACGTTAATGACGTACTGCGAATCACAAGGGCTCGCGGAACACCGTAACGCTGGGGCGGACTGGCTTTCTCGTCTTGGCCTCAGAGTTCTCCCCAAAAATGTTGCCATCACCGCGGGCGCGCAGAATGCCCTGTTTATCGTATGCAACAGCCTGTTTATGCCTGGCGACCGGATCGCTACAGACGATCTCACCTATCTCGGCATGAAAGCTGTAGCGCATCGAAACGATATCCGGCTGGAAGGCATCCCGATGGACAGTGAAGGCATGATACCCGCAGAGCTTGATTCTCTATGCCACCGGCAGCAGATCAAGGGAGTATACCTTTCCGGACGGATTCAAAACCCGACCAACACCGAAATGTCCTTGGCGCGCAAAGCCGCTTTGCGTGACATTATCCAGAGGCATAATCTTCTTCTCATAGAAAATGACTCTTGCGGCTATCTCGATGATTCCCCGGGCGAACTCCTTTCGTCCATGCTCCCGCGACAAAGCGTTTATATCGCCGGCTTGTCCAAAGCATTTCTGGCGGGTCTTCGCATCGCGTATGTGGCAGCGCCTGACCGCCTCATCAAGCCTCTCACACAAGGCATAACGGACAGCATGTTGTCCGTTTCCCCCATCTGTGCGGAAATCGCAGCCGAAGCGATTTTTGCAGGCCACGTAGATAAAATCATACCACAAAAGAAGGTACAGATCGCCAAGCGTGTGGCCCTCTTTCGGAAGATTTTTGAGGGCCATGATTTTAATATCACAGACTTTAGTATGTTCGCATGGCTTTTCCTTCCCCCTCCGATGAAGGCTGCTGATTTAGAGTGCGAAGCAGCAAAGCGGGATATTAGAATTTTTAAATCTGAACGCTTTGCTGTCGGCTTCACTCCGCCTCCAGAAGCAGTGCGCATTACACTCACGGGTATAGAAAATTGGGCCGATCTGAAAAGAGCGCTGTTAACTCTGGAACGCCTGGTGTCCAGGCAACTCTGAAACATACAGAAGGTGGTGACTGTTCCGGCCAGAACCGCGGCCTTTGTGCCGGACTTCACGGCGGGACAGTCGCTTTCGGCTTTTCCGGATCATCGGCGTCTTCCGTAATCGCATCGCCTGACGCCGGCATTTTCCAGCCTTGGGAAAATAGTACTTTATTCCTGCCGCAAAGATCCGTTCCGCTCCTTTCTGAGTAATGCCTTACGAAACAAGTCGGCATCGTACCCCCTGCCTGCCCAATAAACCGTCCGCTTTGTTCGGAGAGTCAAGCAAGACCGCGGCCTCTTGTAATCGCTTGCCTGGCTTTCGATCAGGCGGAGCGCCATCGATTCGCCGGATTGCATACAGCAAGGGGGAAAAAGGACGAATACATTCGGGCTGTTCAGGGAAAAAAGAAAAATCAGCGCCTCGCATACCTTATCTGATACAACCAACCGACTTTTATCATGGCAATTAATTTGTCATGAATCTGCATAAAAGACAAAATGTTATCGAGAACTATCCAGACATTTCGCCCCCAACCCGCGGCATTGGCACAGTCAAAATTGTAGTAGTGACATTAACCCCGCAAATCAAGGGCACACTCATTCGCCTTCGGCACCGCCATTTCTCATTTATCATACTACAAATAAAATTAATCAATAAAAAATAATATATTATATTGAACATGCGTCTTAGATATGCCGCTATTTACGCAATGGTTTTATGCGCCCCACTTTCGCTGAAATTGCAGATTGTACAACAAATATTTTTATTGCCCATAAACACTAAAGATTAACATACACAATAATAAACAACATAAAATAAATTTATATCAATGCATTAAATTAAACCATGCTTTACTGTTTTTCGATAAATCGAACACACACAACTAAAAATGTATAACATTGTGGTTATTACAATAAAAACGCCTTGATTTTGAAATATTACAATATATATTTTACTAAATACAAATAAAATTACTTCTTGGCCGTAGGTCCAAGGCGGCAATTAAGCGGAGGGACTATGCCCAAAATCAAGACATCTCACAGCACTACCATTACTGTAAATACGCCCAAGCTTGAAAAGCAGATGGATATCAAAGTAAACCCGGGAAACAACGTACGGTTTGGCTTTGACACAAGCTCGGCCATCTTCGGGCGTGAGGGCAATTCTTTAGTTATTACCTCGCAAGACGGTGGCGTAGTGCGGTTGGTTGACTATTTTGTCGTCGGCGAAGACGCCGCGGGAAGCGCCAACAACCTTGAAGCGCTGCCAAATTTCGAACTCGCCGACGGCACGGTGATTTCCGGCCCGGACTTTTTACTGGCCTTGTCGGATAATCTGGACATCACGCCTGCTGCCGGACCAGAAGCCAGCCCCAAAAATAACGGCATCGGCCAGTACCAGGACGACCCAGGAGTTCTTCTCGGTGGCGTAGACCGTCTTGGCGCTATCGACTATGCTTCGGGAGAACGCGAAGTGTACGGACAGGAAATGCCATCGCACACTGCTGCTCTGCAGGGTAGTTTGCCAGGCAACGATTTTTCCGGCACGGCTGCTGCTCCACCATCTGCTGCTACTCCACCATCTGCCTTCCCCGCGGGTCCCTTTGTCCGCGCCGTGCTGTATTCCCCTGGCTCCACGGGCGATGCCGTCACCACCAGCGTGTTTTTCGGCGGCAATGGCACGGCTCCTGCCGCCATTGCGTCAGGGGACATCGACTTTGACGGCACAAATGCGGCAGCGCCCTATGCGGTGAGCGTCAGCCTGCCCGCCGGATGGTCAAGCTCCTGGGTAGACGTAAGCTTTAACAGCCTTTCCGGCCGTCTGGAGTTTCGCCTCACCGCGGACGGCGTTGCTGAAATGCAGCGGCTCGGCCTTACGGGCGAAAGCCTGGTGGACTTCATTCATATTACGGTTACGGACCGCGCTTCGGGCGACAGCTTTGAATACAATGTGGAGCTTGTGGCCACAGACAATCAGAACTTTGATTCCGCGGCGCACGACAGCCGCTATGGCGGCCAGCATCTGGACAATATAGGCGAGTTCCATCAGGGCCAGAACAACGGCGGGGCCTACTCCGTCGTCTCGTCCTCGCAAAATGACGAAATCATCATAAACGACACTGTCATCGGCGGCAGCTCCATACATGCCAGCGGCTCGGCCGATCCGGCCCATATGGCCGATGACTACAATACCATCAACCTTGCTGCCGGGGTTGACAACACCACACTGGGCTCCACCACGCGCATCACTTCCGCGGACGGCAGGCTTGACGTGTCGGGCGGCGTGCACGCAAGCGGCGCCGGGGTCGGAAACGGCAACGTCGAAAACATCATCGACATGGGCAAGGGGACGGTCCATATCCAGAATACCGATCCCTATGCCACGGGCGTAGGAGCTTGGCTCGGCGGCAAGAATACCATCAGCGGCGGCGAAGTGGACATCCATGCGGACAACCACGGCATTTTCGCATATGGCAGCGGCGTCAACACTGTTTCAGTGACAGACGGCGACCTGAACGTGACTGCCGCCCAAGGGGACGGAATCGGCGCCATTCACGGCAGCACCAACATCATTACGGTTGAAAATGGTTCCGTATATATAGATGCGGAAATTGGAATGGCATCCGCTTACAAGGATGTAGTTCAGGGTGTTTTTACTGGCCCAGACAGTAAAAACAGCATCGTGACCAAGGGCGGCTCTGTTACCATAAACGCCGGCTACACAGGAATTTCGGCAGACGTGGACTCCTCCAACGCTGTTTCCACAAACGGCGGCGATATCACCATTTCCAGCACCGGCGCTTATGCCGGAGCTGTCCACGCCTCAGCCGGAAGCAACACCATTGACGCCGGCGCGGACGGCAATGTGACCATAACCAACACAAGCAGCAGCACAGGCTCACAGGAGACAGGCACAGGAGTGGCCGCCGATAATTCCGGCAGTAACAAGATTATTTCCGGAAGCGGCAACGTGACCATCAGCGGGTCCATCACCGGTCCCGGCTCTCTCTCCCAAACCAGTCCCATTATGGGGCACGGCATGGCTGCCAGCAGTGACGGCAGCAACAAAGTCGAAACAACTGACGGCAATGTGACGGTCAGCGGCTCCTATACCGGCGCAAACAATCCCTCCGGCGCCACCAGATGGGGCGCGGGTTACGGCATGTATGCCACCACTGACGGCAGTAACGACATCATTACAACAAGCGGTGATGTAAAGGTGACCGGCTCCCGTGACGGCCTGGGGGCGGGTCGTGGCTCCGGTATGGTGGCCGTGGGCGGCAGCAACAGCATTACGACCAAGGACGGCAATGTTGCAACCTCTGGCACCGGCAGCAACGCCGGTACAGGCTATGGCATGTCCGCCACTTCTTCCGGCAGCAACAGCATTGTCACCGAAAGCGGCAGCGTGAGCGCCTCTGGCAATATAGGCATGCTGGCCTCCGGTTCTCTCAGCGGCAACAGCGTCACCACAAAGGGCGGCAATGTAGACGTTGCCGGTTCCGGCATTGCCAATGCTTACGGCAGCGGCATGGATGCTGGCTCTTCCGGCAGTAATACCATCACCACTGAAAGCGGAAACGTCACCGTTACCAGCAACGGAGCCGCTGGCAGCAGCGGCATGAGTGTGAGCTCGTCCGCCAGCAACGAGATCAAAACCGCGAACGGTGCTGTGACGGTTACCGCCAAAAGCGACACAGGCGCTTCCAGTACAGGAATGAGCGCCGGCAATTACGGCAGCAACAGCATCACCACTGACAGCGGCAAGGTGGCCGTTACCGGCGAAAGTCGGGACGGCTCCGGCACAGGAATGAGCTCCAGCAATTACGGCAGCAACAGCATCACCACCACCACAAAGACCGGCGATGTGACTGTGACTGGCAGCGGGGAAAACGGCGACGGTTACGGTATGTTTGCCAAAAATAAAGGCAGCAACACCATCGAAACGGTGGGCGGCAACGTGACCGTGACCGGCAACGGCAACGGCACTGGCAGCTACAGCGACGGTTATGGCATGCATGCCGAATCAGCCGGTAGCAGCAACAAGATCGAAACGGTGGGCGGTAACGTGACCGTTACCGGCAACGGCAACGGCACTGGCAGCCACAGCGACGGTTACGGTATGTTTGCCAAAAATAAAGGCAGCAACACCATCGAAACGGTGGGCGGCAACGTGACCGTTACCGGCAACGGCAACGGCAACGGCAGCTACAGCGACGGTTACGGCATGTTTGCCGAATATGCCGGCAGCAACAACGAAATCAAAACCGCGGACGGTAACGTGACCGTTACCGGCAACGGCAACGGCACTGGCAGCTACAGCGACGGTTACGGCATGTCTGCCAAAAGGGACGGCAGCAACACCATCGAAACGGTGACCGGCAACGTGACCGTTACCGGCAACGGCAACGGCACTGGCAGCTACAGCGACGGTTACGGCATGTTTGCCGAATATGCCGGCAGCAACAACGAAATCAAAACCGCGGCCGGTAACGTGACCGTTACCGGCAACGGCAACGGCACTGGCAGCTACAGCCACGGTTACGGCATGTCTGCCAAAAGGGACGGCAGCAACACCATCGAAACGGTGACCGGCAACGTGACCGTTACCGGCAACGGCAACGGCAACGGCACCTACCGCGACGGTTACGGCATGTTTGCCGAATATGCCGGCAGCAACAACGAAATCAAAACCGCGGCCGGTAACGTGACCGTTACCGGCAACGGCAACGGCACTGGCAGCTACAGCCACGGTTACGGCATGTCTGCCAAAAGGGACGGCAGCAACACCATCGAAACGGTGACCGGCAACGTGACCGTTACCGGCAACGGCAACGGCAACGGCACCTACCGCGACGGTTACGGCATGTCTGCCAAAAGGGACGGCAGCAACACCATCGAAACGGTGACCGGCAACGTGACCGTTACCGGCAACGGCAACGGCAACGGCACCTACCGCGACGGTTACGGCATGTCTGCCGAATATGCCGGCAGCAACAACGAAATCAAAACCGCGGCCGGTAACGTGACCGTTACCGGCAACGGCAACGGCAACGGCAGCTACAGCGACGGTTACGGCATGTCTGCCGAAAGGGACGGCAGCAACACCATCGAAACGGTGACCGGCAACGTGACCGTTACCGGCAACGGCAACGGCACCGGCAGCTACAGCGACGGTTACGGCATGTTTGCCGAATATACCGGCAGCAACAACGAAATCAAAACCGCAGTTGGTAACGTGACCGTTACCGGCAACAGCAACGGCAACGGCAACTACAGCCACGGTTACGGCATGTCTGCCAAAAGCGACGGCAGCAACACCATCGAAACGGTGACCGGCAACGTGACCGTTACCGGCAACGGCAACGGCAGCTACAGCCACGGTTACGGCATGTTTGCCGAATATGCCGGCAGCAACAACGAAATCAAAACCGCGGACGGCAACGTGACCGTGTCGGGCACAGGCACAACCTCTGGCTCCGGCATGTTTGCCCAGGGTACAAACAGCAGCAACAGCATCACCACCGACAGCGGCGATGTGACAGTGACCGGCAACGGTGCCTCCAGCAGCTACGGCATGTACGCCAAAGATTCCGGCAGCAACAGCATCAAGACAGAAAGCGGCAATGTGACCGTGACCAGCACTGGCGTCGGCAACCTGGACGCTGCCGTCTACGCCTTTGGTACGGGAAGCAAGAACACGGTTGCCGGTGGTTCTGCCGGCGAGGTTGAAATCACAGGCGCCATGTATGGGCTTCATGCCTCAAGTGGCGGCGAGAACAAAGTCACGGGCAGTGATATCGCCATTACCAGCGACAACGGCACTAATGTTAGCTCCAATAATGTTGCCGCCTTTGCTACCGGCTGGTACGGCAAAAACACAATCGGCGATAATTCTACCGATACGGTTGCCATCAAGGGCACGGCTTACGGCCTGCGGGCCGAAAGCAACGCAAAAAATATCGTCACGGGTAAAGATGTCACTGTTGAAGGGGGCAGTATAGGGATGCAGGCCTTTACCGCTGGTACAAACACTATCAATAGTGACAATGCCACGATTAAAGGCGGAATGTATGCCCAAGGAGATGTTCTCAGCAAAAATGAAATAAAGGCAAATGGAACTGTTGAGATCGATGGGAACAATGCTGTGTGGACCAAAGGGCAGGGCCAGAATGAGGTCACTGGCAATGATATTAAGATTGACGGAAAAGCGAAGGGTCTCTTTGCCGATGGCTCTGGAGTAAACAGCATTACAGCAAAAAATGGAGGCGACGTAAGCATTAACGCGCGCGACGGGCTTGCCGCCGACGGCTCCGGGCGGAACACCATTACCGCCCAGGGCGGCAGCATCGAGGTCAAAGGCAACAAATCCGGCACAGGAGCCTCGGCCAGCAACGGCGGAAGCAATACCATTACGGCCACGGGCAGCGGCACGGTGGACATTATCGACAACAGCGCGGGGCTTGTGGCCGCATCGGGCGGCAGCAACACCATCAGCGCCGCGGACGGCAAGATCTCCGTTGACGCAACCAATACCGGCCTCAAGGCCGAGGGAGCCGGCAGCGGCAACACCATCACCGGCAAAGACATCAACATTACGGCGCAAACCAGCAGCAGCAACGGCCTGCTTGCCGAAGCGGGCGGCAAGAACAGCGTCACCGGCACGGGCGGAAACGTCGCGCTGTTCGGCGGCAAGGTTCTTCGGGCCACAGGAACCGGCAGCGAAAATACGCTGTCCGTAGATGCCGGCAGCATTGAATTCAATTCCTGGAGCGCCAAGGTAAACTGGTCTCCCACGAATTCGCTGCTGTACTATGACGACTGCGCCGCTCATGCCACTGACGGCGGCAGCAACGCCATCCTCGGCACAGGCGGCACAAACATCAGCTTTACCGGGCAGGGCTTCGGTCTTAGAGCCGACAGCGGCGGCGGCAACTATGTCAAAACGGACGGCGATGTCGCCTTTTCCGGCATCACGACAGCCCTGTCGGCAATCGGGATACAAAATACCATAGCAAGCACCAATACCCTGATTGCGGATAATATCGTCATCGATTCCAAGGTGTACGCCGACCGGACGGTTGCTGCCGTCAATGCTCTGGCGGGCGGCCAAAACACGCTTACGGCCGCGCCGGGCGGCGCCATCACAATTGCCACTTCCGCCGCAACCGACAGTAAGCGGGACCCGTATTCAACCGACATAAACGATACGGCTTCCGTCAGGGCTGACGGCGCAGGCAGCCACAACGTCCTGACCGCGGATAAAATATCCCTTGACAACCAATGCGGCAAAGGGCTTTTTGTCACAAACGGCGGTGTGAACACGCTTGAGTCCACCTCCGGATCGCCCCTGACCGTGACCATCACGGCATCGGCCGATAGTGCTGAAAAAGCCATTGCCATGTGGGCTGACGGCGGCGGTTCCGTAAACTACATCACCGGCCATTCCCAGGCAGGAGACACGGACAGCATCACCCTGACCGCCAACAACGGCCAGGGCATCGCCATGCAGGCCACGAACGGCGGCAAAAACATCATTACCACCGGTGCTGGCGATGATCACGTGATCATAAACGGAAAAATCCTTGACGATGGTAACAATGGTAACAGCGGCAATGAAATCAATCTGGGCGGCGGCGGCAACAGCCTTACCATCAACGGCGCGGTGCAGGCCGGCAGCCTGAACGTCATTGCAGCGGGCGGAACCTATACCCTGATACTTCAGGAGTCCGACACTGAAAGCTTTGCCGTCCGTTACGGGGCATGGCTCAACGGCATAGGGGCCAGCGGCCTTATCACAAGCGGGCTTTCAGGCATCAGCTTTGAAGGATGGGACGACAGCGCCCTGTCTGCGGCATATCTGGCTGACTTTATGTCAACCTTCGGGGGCTTTCTGAACACCCTCTACGGTGCCGGAGTTCCCATTGAGCCGCAGGAGCTTTTCGATTACCTGACGAACCCCAGCCCCACTCCCACCACTGCGGCACTGCTTGCGGAAACCGGCGCGGATATCCCTGTGCCGGACAGCCACCATGCCTCCCATGATGGAACGGACAGCGGCATGGCCGACGACATGCAAAACTCGCAGGCCCTCACCCACCATACGGTCTCTCACGACAATTTGGAGGCCATTTTCGACACGCAGCCGGACAGTCTCTGGAATGCGCAGCCGGACCTTGAGCCTGACGCCATACCGCAGACGCATGTTGCCGAAAATGACGGGGGAGAAGACGCAACGCCTCTATTCTTCACTTCCCTGAGCAGCCATTTTGCCTCTGTGGCGGACACGGCCTTTGAAGAAGGGGATAATACCCTGCATAACGGCTACCTGAGCAGTGAGGGGGACGATGGAGGTGATTACGCCGAGATTCATGCCCCCATCACGCTGACCTACGGCGATGAAAGCATCGACAGCCTGTTTGCGGCCACCGACCAGCAGGATGTGGAAAAAGACGGGGCCGATCTTTGGTACGGAGGATTCGACCCGGATCTGCACGACATGGGCCTGACCGACATGAATGAAGGGCTTGGACAAGGCCGCCCCGCCGAGCCTGCCGTCAATTACTCTGCCCTTCCTGAAGGAGATGCCGCTATAGTGGACGAAGGCAACTGCATACCCAGTGTGCTGAACTCCTGCCAGGAGACCACAGACAACGCCGTGCGGGAAATGGTAAACTGCTAGAGCATGTTAACTTTGAAAAAGTGTAAATGCTCTAACGCTGCACGAAAGTGCAACGCGCCACAACGAGGCGTGGATTCAGCCGAGAATCGCACTTTTCGGCTGAATGAAAACTTTGAAATGTGAAGCAGTTCAAAGTTAATCTGGACTAGGTTCAGAACCCGTTACCTGTTAAAAAACCCTGTAAGAGAGTACTTGTAGCCACACGAGGCAGCTACGAGTACTCTCTTTTATTTTTCAGGCAGGCCAGGCCTGCTTTCCGCTGTTACACGGGATTTCACGGATAAACGACACGTGGAACAGCCCCAATCCGACCGGAGGCCTCGATCAAAAGAGGTAGTGCCGAAGGCATGCCCATACGTAATCCCAATACGAGGTCGTTTCGGTTTGATCTGGCAGGCAGCCCTTGAAAGAAAGAGGGATTTTCAGCTAGTTGACTCAAAAGAAGAAATTCCAGGATATTATATTAATAAAACTTTTGATAACTATTTGACCTGTCATGGAGTAGAAGACATAAAAACTCATGTGATGCTGCAAGAATATTTTTTGAAATTTTTATGAGAATGGAACAATTACTGGAACATTGCCTCATAAACAAAAAAATTGTATTCTACAAACAAAAATTTCATAACTGTTACAGAATAAACAGGTTATGAAATTCAGCCACACAGTGATCCATAGTTCACAGGAAGGATCATTTGCTTCTGCTTTTTTGCAACGGCTGTTTATCGGTGTGCCGGCAGGTCAGATTAAGAGCGGTAAAACGGTTAGAGCATTGAAAATGCTCTAACGCTGCACGAAAGTGCGGCGCGCCACAACGTGGCGTGGATTCAGCCGCAAATCGCATTTTTCGGCTGAATGAGAACTTTTATAATGCTCCTGGGCAGCATGGCACAGACAAAGGGCGCTTACGCTATCAGGCGTTGCCGTCAGCACGGTTTTTGGCGCGAGAATACCGAAGAAACGCTGACGACGGAGCCGGCCATGATGCTTCAACCGGTACTCCAAGCGAAACGGGGGCTGCGTTTGCCAGGAGCCGATACCATTATCCTGTTGAAAGCAGACGGTTGACGTAAAACAGTGGCAGCAGGAGTGCGGGCGGCTCCACAAAAACATGTGTGGCGATGCGATTTTACGAGAGTTCTTCGCCTGTTTCTGCAGCGGGCGGCTGAGCTTTTCAGAGCCGCCTTGCGCGGGATGCGCCCGGAATGGCAGAGAAAAATTTATTCTGCTCTTGCACAATTTGTCGCTGGATAGTGGCGTCTGCGTGGCGGAGAATATCAGAGAAAGCATCGCCGGAATAAGATTTGCCGGCTGAAAGCCGCCTTAGGGCAACAGCGGGCTTTGGCGTAAGCCAATCGCGCATGGCGGAAGAAAAGGAAGCAAAGTAAATCCCAATGTAACGAGTCAGTCACACAAGCGGATCATTGCCTTTATGGCGCAAAAGCCAATGGAAGAAATTGCGTCGTTTCCGGCGTTGCACGGTAATTGCCGCTGCCACTATGTTTTCAACCGGGAATAGAGGCAGGCGCGGTCCGGGCATCCGTCTTGTTATGGCAGAACCCTCTATTTTATTTTATGGGAAAGCAATACCTCGATATTGATGTCTTCACAGCTGCCGTTCAAAGGATCGAAGCAATATTTGACTCCTTTGAACGGGTGTATGTCTCGTTTTCCGGGGGCAAAGACTCCGGCTGTCTCGTCCAGCTGGCTTTGGAAGTGGCGCGGAAGAAAAAAAGACTCCCTCTTGATGTCCTGCATATAGACCTGGAGGCCTGGTACACCCATACCGCCGATTTCGTCGCCAGGATCATGATGAACCCGGAGGTCAGGCCGCACTGGATATGCCTCCCCCTGCATTTGCGCAATTCCGTAAGCCAGGCACAACCGCACTGGTTGTGCTGGGAGCCGGAGGCCCGTCATGCCTGGATCCGCGAAATGCCCTCATATGCGGGGGTCATCAATGACGAAAAATTTTTTCCCTGGTTCCGCCGGGGGATGGAGTTTGAAGAGTTCGTTCCTCTGTTCGGGCGACAGTTTTCCCACGGAAAATCTTGCGCCTGCCTTGTGGGCATCCGGAGCGATGAAAGCCTGAACCGCTTCCGCACCATCAAGTCCTGGACCAAACAGCGCTGGAACAAGCAGGGGTGGACCACCGTTTCCGGTTCGGGACTCGTCAACGCCTATCCCATTTACGACTGGAAAGCGGAAGACATCTGGACGGCACACGGGCGCATGCGCTGGGACTACAACCGCATTTACGACCTCATGCACATGGCGGGGCTCAGTCTTCCGCAAATGCGGCTTTGCCAGCCTTTTGGCGACGATCAGCGAAAAAGCCTCTGGCTCTTCAAAATTCTGGAGCCGGAGACATGGGCGCGGCTCGTCGGCAGAGTGCAGGGCGCGAACTTCGGGAACCGTCATGTCGCAAAGTCCGGCAATGTGCTGGGCAATTACCACATCACGCTCCCTTGCGGGCATACGTGGCAAAGCTATTGCGATTTTCTGCTTTCCACCATGCCCGAGAGCACAGCCGAGCACTACCGGGGCAAGATCCGGATATTTATACGCTGGTGGCGGAAGCGCGGATTCCCGGTCATTCCCGAGGAGGCGGAACCGCGTCTGGAAACGGCGCGAAAAGCGCCGAGCTGGCGGCGGATATGCAAGGTTCTTTTAAAAAACGATTATTGGTGCAAAGGGCTTTCCTTCAGCCAGACGAAAAGTGAAATGGAAAAGCAGTTATCGTGGGCACTGCGTTTTCTGAACTAGCGGAAAACTATGCACATCGAAAAATTCGTCCACAGCAGCAACCGTAAACAAAACCGCGATCTCTTCAGCCTCATAGGAGAGTTCTGCGCGTGCGACGCCACGAGAAACGCCCTGGGCGGCACGATTTCCAGCCGCCCCGGACAGGTATGGTACGTGGCGGTCAAGGAGCAGACCGTATACGCCTTCGGTTCAATACGCGTGCGCGGCACAAAGGGACTGCTGCGCCATCTTTACAGTCCGGTCGATGACGATGTGCTCCGGGAGACGGTGCTGCACCATTGTGTTGAGCATGCGAGGCGCAATCACGTTCGTTCGGTGTGGCTCACGGACTACCTGACCCTGGAGGGCCGGTATGCCCCGTTGGGCTTTGTGCCGTATGGAAATCCGCGAGGGCGTTTCATCCAATATGTCCTGTACCTGGAGGCGCTATATGGAAATTGAAAAGACGCTCGACTCTCTGGAAGCCGCATTGCAGTCAGATATGCGCGGGTTTCCGCGGCGCGTGGAGATATATAATCGTCTCGTGAAAATGGCCGCCCGGTATCTGAACCTGCCCCATCCGGCCGCTCGGCCGCAACTGGTGCGCGTGGAGAAAGTCAGGGGAAACGACTATAATCCCAATAAGGTTGCGCCGCCTGAAATGCGCTTGCTCCGCTTGTCCATGGGCAAAGACGGACAAACCATGCCGGTGGTCGTTGCCGGGGACGGCACAGGGGCATTCCAGGTTGTGGACGGATTCCACCGGAGGAGCGTCGCCCAAAATGCTCCCGAGGTCCGCGAGGCTCTCGCCGGACATATTTTTATTGTTGAACTGAACAAACCTCTTGAGGACAGGATAACATCCACGGTCCGGCATAACCTGGCCAGGGGAACGCACAAGGTGGAACTGACGGCAAAGCTGGTAACAGCGCTGAAAAGCTATAACTGGAGCGACGAACGCATCGGCAGGGAACTTGGCATGGACCCCGACGAGGTGTTGCGTCTGAAACAGGTTACGGGCCTGGCCGAGGCCTTTAAGGACAGGGAATTTTCCAGGGCATGGGAATAAGGCCATTTCACGCAAGGCGCGTAAGGTTTACGCGCCCAACTTTTGCCACAGGCTTAACAGTTGAAAACATGCGGCCGCCACGAAATTCGTGGCGGCCGCTGTTGCCTGAACGATACTTCAAAGGACGGCCCTGACCATTTGAATCTGGCGTTGAGCAGGCGCTGTCGCCGCTTTCGGCCACGTGCATGAGCACGCCGGGCTCAAGGATTTCATGATACAGCCACTTGCCGAAGTTGTTCCGAATAACCGTAGGAAAGCTCAAGCACGCCAAGCAGGCCTTCAGGCGCATCCACGGGAATCTGGTATTCAATATTGTTGGCGTTGGCCGCGCGTTGCGCGGCTTCCTGCTTGATGTCGGACACAAAGCTCGGCCAGGGGCCGCTTTCCAGTTGGTCCAACTGCGGCTTTGCAAATTTTGCCATTATCACACCTCAAAAGTTCAATGTTATTGACGAGCAAGCAAGGCAGACAAGCGGCGCGCAAAAGCAGGTACGGCAAAATACCTCCACGCCAGATGATCGTCATCCGCCTGCCCCAGCCCCCAAATAGCTCCCCCTGAAAACCAGCGGAAGAGGCAACAACCCCCTGATATTCAAAAACTACGTCTATTTTATTTTTTTATTTTAAAACAGCATGTTAAATAATAAATTTAAAAATATCGCCGCAATCGGCAACGCTATATTGTTTTATCAAACGATATTTCGCTGTTAACAATGTACTCTCATCATCCCGCATCGTGGCGGACCTTGTGGCCAATGCCGGCAAAGGATATGCCGCCCCGACCATACAGGCGGCAGCCCGTTCTGGCATGCCCGCGCGCTTGTTTGGCGAGAAACCGGCATGTTGCAAAAAGCGGATGGTGCTGACCGGCAGACAGACGGACGGAACATCCGGGATGCCTGTCAGCGGCAACGCTGGAGGGCGAAAAGTCGCGCAAGCCCTGAGGCATTACCCGTACGCGACGTGTGCAGTCAAAACAGGCAGCGAAAACAGTGGGAAAGGTCGCGCAAGCCCTGAGCCGCCGCATGTTCCTCCAGGCGCTCCAGGCAGCCAGAACAATGGAAGCTCGCTCTTTGTTCAAAGGACTGCACAACGCATGCCCGCTCCTTATCCCATGGCGGCAGGCGTCCGTGATTCCTTCGTGGGCCGGGCAAGGTATGGCATTGGTTGTAACCAGGGCGGCTTCAGGGTAAAGTGCGCCACATAGTCGACCGCGAGCATTTTTCCGCTGGCCCCAACCCTCAACAAGACGGGGCGGCAAAGCGCTGTTGTATGGCAAAGCACGCATGAGTATCGGTTCATATCTTCGAGACATGCCGCCGCGCGGCGGCGAAACCTCGCGCCCGGCCCTTTTACCGTCCGGTGCGCTGGCTTCCGGGAGGTCCTGAGCATGCTTTCGGATCTTCAGCCTTCAGTGCAGTCCTACGCGGACGTTATTTCCAGGGTGACTGGCATTGACGTGGAAATCGTGGACAGCAACATGGTCCGTGTCGCCGGCACGGGCATCTATGCCGACAGCGTAGGCCAGAATCTCGCCAGGGCCGGGGAAGTCTACAAGGAGGTCATGCGCAGCCGGAAGACCATTCAGGTGGACACGCCCCGGCATCACGCCATTTGCGGGCGTTGCCCGGACCGGGAAAAATGCCGCGAGCACTTTTCGCTGTCCACGCCCATTGCGGACGAAACCAGGCTCTTCGGCGTCATCGGGCTGGTCTGTTTCAATGACGAAGACCGCGCGCGGATACTGGCCTCACTGGACAGCTATTCGGCCTTCATTTCCTTTCTGGCCGACGGCCTGGCGCTGAAAATAGGCGAAAGAGGCCGCCTGATCCAGGCCACGCGCATGCTTGACCTTATGCTTCAGGCTGCGGACATTCCCGGCCTCGGCATTGTGCTGTTCAACATCGACGGCAGCCTGCTCTACGCCAACAGCCCGGCGCGCGATCTGCTCGGCGAGGATGCCGGGCGAAGCATGAGCGTGAGCGGCATCCAGCGTTGCGACGGCGGCGTATACGGCTACGAGGAATATGAGGTGAAAACCCCGGACGGAAGGGTGCATAACCTGCCTGGCCGGATGATGGATCTGGACTGCGGGGGCGACGGCAAGTCGATGATGTTTGTTTTTGAACTGCCTACCCGTCTTGCGCGTCTGGCCGGAAACATCAACTCCCACAGCGACGAGGCCGGATTCGACAACCTCATCGGCAGTTCCCCGGCCCTGGAGGCCCTCAAGAGCAAGGCCATACAGGTGGCCGATTCCGGCTCCACCGTGCTCATCACCGGCGAATCCGGCACGGGCAAGGAGCTGCTGGCCCGCGCCATCCACAATGCCGGGCCCAGAAAAAACGCGCCCTTTATTGCCATCAACTGCGGCGGCATACCCGACACCCTGCTGGAAAGCGAGTTGTTCGGCTATGTGAGCGGCGCATTTACGGGCGCTTCCAGCAAGGGGCGCATGGGCAAATTCGAACTGGCCGAGGGCGGCGTCATCTTTCTGGACGAAATATCGGCCATGCCTCTTTACGTGCAGGTAAAGCTGCTGCGCGTGCTTCAGGAAAGGGTGGTCATCCGCCTTGGCTCCAACCGTCTTATCCCGGTCAATGTGCGCGTCATCGCGGCCAGCAATGAAGACCTGCGCGAGTGCATCAAACGCAGCGCCTTTCGTGAAGACCTGTACTACCGGCTCAACGTCATCCCGCTGGACATGCCCCCCCTGCGCCAGCGCACAGGCGACGTGCCCATTCTGGCCAATTTCTTTCTGGACAAATACTGCGCGCTCTTCCACAAACGCCGCCCACGGCTGCGCGCCTCCATGCTGCGCCTGCTGGAAAAATATACATGGCCGGGCAACGTGCGCGAACTGGAGCACGTGCTGGAATACGCCGTAAACATGATGCCCGCCGACGGCGCCATAGGCATTGACTGCCTGCCTGCCAAGCTTCTGGAGGATGTGCGGCGGCTGGAGACTGAAAACGCTCCGCAGGCTCCCCCCTTGCCGGTTCAGGCCGCCAGCGCGGGACAGATAGTGCCCCTGGCGCAACTGGAAGAACGCGCCATCCGCGCTGCCCTTGAAACGTTCGGTAGAAGCACCGAAGGCAAAAAGAACGCCGCTCGGGCTCTGGGGCTCAGTCTGGCCACGTTTTACCGAAAAATCCGATTTTTCTCAATTTAAGAAAATCCCCTCCCAGCGTTTCTCAAAGTGATAATTTTCTCATTTTGACAAGAAAAAATACCTCCCCTGGCGCTTTGACAAAAGCTTCATCTTGCCAACATCGTTGATATTTTTTTCACATTCCACCTTTGGCCCCATTTTTGCCCCTATATGCTCACAACGGCAGCCACGGCAGCCTGTCAGCAACCTGTTACCTGTGGGGGCATTATGTCTGTCAGGATTCACCTGAACCCATCACCCAAAACTCCCGGCAAGGGGGCTGATCTTTCGGCATTGTCACCTTCCGTCGCCGAAACGGTTCGCTCCTTTCACGCCACCTTCAAAGAATATTCGCCCACGCCGCTGCACAGCCTCACGGGGCTGTCAAAGGAACTCGGGCTCAAGCACGTCATGGTCAAGGACGAATCGCGGCGCTTCGGGCTGAACGCATTCAAGGTCCTCGGCGGCTCATACGCCATGGCCCGTTATCTGGCCTCCAGGGTCGGCCTGCCCATTGAGGGCATTTCGCGTGACATGCTGACCTCGCCCGACGTACGGGCCAAGGCCGGCGACATCACCTTCATCACCACCACCGACGGCAACCATGGCCGCGGTCTGGCCTGGACGGCCCGCGAACTGGGCTACAAGTGCATCGTCTTCATGCCCAAGGGCTCGGAAGACATCCGCAAGAACAATATCCTGGCCGAAGGCGCCCAATGCACCGTTACGGACCTGAACTATGACGAAGCCGTGCGCATGAGCTGGAATCTGGCGCAGGAAAAGGGCTACGTCATGGTGCAGGACACAGCCTGGGACGGATATGAAGAGATCCCCACCTGGATCATGCAGGGCTACATGACCCTGGCCGCCGAGGCTCTGGAGCAGATGAAGGCCCTGGGCACCCTGCCCACGCACTGCTTCCTTCAGGCTGGCGTGGGGTCCTTTGCGGGAGCCGTGGTGGGATGCCTGACGGCGGCGCTTGGCGAAAAGGCGCCCAAATTCATCACGGTCGAGCCGCATCAGGCCAACTGCATCTACAAATCCGCCTTCATCGGAGACGGCAACCCCCACAACGTCACCGGCGACCTGCAAACCCTCATGGCGGGCCTGGCCTGCGGCGAGCCCAACACCACAAGCTGGGGCCTTTTGCGCGACTACTGCTCCGCCCACATCTCCTGCCCCGACTATATAGCCGCCAACGGCATGCGCGTGCTCGCGGCCCCGGTGAAGGGCGACAATCCTGTGGTTTCCGGCGAGTCAGGAGCGGTGACCACCGGCATTGTCCAGTGGCTCATGCAGCACCCGGCGGCAACGGCCCAGCGCGCGGCCCTGGGTCTTGGACCGGACTCTTCGGTTCTGCTCATCAGCACCGAAGGTGATACCGCCCCCGAAGTATACAGAAACGTCGTATGGTTTGGAGCCTATCCCGACCTCGATCTTCCCTAGATGAGCCGCCATGAGGCCTTTGGCCTTGCGGCGGCCCAAACGCTCTTTTTTTAGGCCGGAAGCCGAAAAAGCGCGCCCTCAAGGACCCGTTTTTTCGCCAGGCGCGGAACGCCCGTGGCAACTTCCTCCGGCTTGTTTGCGACAGTTTTTATACGCCCGATCCTCAACCGGCACAAAGCCAACAGAGTTCACCCAAGGAGAAAAATCAATGGATTTCGCCAAGGTCAACGAGTTAAGCAAAAAATATGAGCCTCGCATGACGCGTTTTCTGCGCGACATGATCGCCATTCCTTCGGAAAGCTGCCAGGAAGAAGGCGTCATCAAGCGCATCAAGAAAGAAATGGAAGATGTGGGCTTCGACCGCGTTGAAATTGACAAGATGGGCAACGTCATCGGCTATATGGGCAACGGCCCGCGTCTCATCGCTTTTGACGCCCATATTGACACCGTGGGCGTGGGTGAGCGCGCCAACTGGACCTTTGATCCCTACCAGGGCTACGAGGACGACGAAACCATCGGCGGACGCGGCGCTTCTGACCAGGAAGGCGGCATGGCCTCAATGGTTTACGGAGCTCTGATCATGAAGGAACTGGGGCTCATCCCCAAGGATTTCACCGTGGCCATGGTGGGAACCGTACAGGAAGAAGACTGCGACGGTCTGTGCTGGCAGTATCTCATCAAGGAACACGGCCTCAAGCCCGAGTTCGTGGTCAGCACCGAACCCACTGACGGCGGCATCTACCGGGGCCAGCGCGGGCGTATGGAAATCCGCGTGGACGTGCGCGGCGTTTCCTGCCACGGCTCCGCTCCCGAACGCGGCGACAACGCCATCTTCCGCATGGGGCACATCCTGACCGAACTTGAGGAACTGCACAAGAAACTCAAGGACGATCCCTTCCTCGGCAAGGGCTCGCTCACGGTCTCCCAGATATTCTATTCCTCTCCCTCGCGTTGCGCCGTGGCCGATGGCTGCTCCATTTCCATCGACCGCCGCCTGACCACGGGCGAAGACAAGGAACTTGCCATCGGCCAGATCCGCGACCTGCCTTCCGTGCGCGCCGCCGGCGACCGTGTGAAGGTGTCCATGTACACCTACGAGGAACCCTCCTGGACCGGCCTCGTGTACCCCACCGACTGCTATTTCCCCACCTGGGTGCTGCCCAAGGAAGACGTGGTCTGCAAGTCCGCCGAAGACGCCTACCGCAAACTCTTCAGCAAGGAAGGCCGCACCGATAAGTGGACTTTCTCCACCAACGGCGTGTCCATAATGGGCATGTTCGGCATTCCCGTGGTCGGCTTCGGCCCCGGCAAGGAAAAGGAAGCCCACGCGCCCGACGAAAAGACCTGGAAGGAAGACCTCGTGCGCTGCGCCGCCCTGTACGCAGCACTGCCCGCCACCTACGCGGAAAACAAGGGGTAGAGCCATGACCGCCACACAAAGAGACCTGGTGGTTATAGCCATCGGCGGCAACTCGCTTATCAGCGCCCGCGACAAGAAGAGCGTCGCCGACCAGTATGACGCCATCTGCGCCACTGTCGCCCACATTGCCGACGTTATCGAATCCGGCCGCAGGGTGGTCATCACCCACGGCAACGGCCCGCAGGTGGGCTTTATCCTGCTGCGGTCGGAAATAGCCCGCAAGAACAGCGACTTGCACTCCGTACCCCTGGTCTCGTGTGTGGCGGACACCCAGGGCGCCATCGGCTGGCAGATCCAGCAGGCCCTGAGCAACGAACTGCGCGCGCGCAACGACGCCGGGCAGGTGGTCAGCCTGGTCACCCAGGTGCGCGTCAAAGCCGATGACCCCGGCTTCGCGGATCCCGACAAGTTCGTAGGTGAATTCTACGAAGAAAAAGACCTGCCCGTCCTGCGTGAACAAAACCCGCAATGGGTTCTCAAAGAAGATCCCGGGCGGGGCTGGCGGCGTGTGGTTCCGAGCCCGGCCCCTGTCGAAATCGTTGAGCTGGACGCCATCCGCGCCCTGCTGGACGGCGGCTTTCACCTCGTCACCGTGGGCGGTGGCGGCATCCCGGTTGTGGCCGATGCGCAGGGGCATCTGCACGGCGTGGACGCGGTGATCGACAAGGACCTCGCCTCCCGGCTGCTCGCCAACGCACTGGGAGCCGGAACCCTGATTATATCCACCGGCGTGGAGAAGGTTTGCGTCAATTTCGGCAAGCCCGACCAGAAGGCTCTTGGCGAAATCAGCGCCGCCGAAATGCAGGCCTATTATGACCAGGGGCAGTTCCCGGCGGGGAGCATGGGCCCCAAGGTCAAGGCAGCCCTGGACTTTCTGGCCGCGGGCGGTGAACGGGTCATCATTACCAGCCCCGAGCATCTGAAAGCCGCCATCAACGGCCAGGGCGGCACGCACATTACACGGTAAGGCCCTGCCGCCGTGGAGGGTTACGGCCTTTCCCGGCGGCAGGGCACGAAGACAGGCCTGCGGCGTGATGCGAAAAAAGACCGGCCGCAGCAATGCAACAACATACCTGCACATTATACATAGCAGTACTCAGGAGAATACCATGGACCGCACCGGCATCCGCGAAATGATCAAATGCCTTTCCAGGCTCAACCACAAAAACATGTACATGAATGATTTTCTGGAAACCTGGCACAAGAGCGACGATGAAATCGCCGCCACCTTCGCTGTGGCCGATATTCTCAGAGGTCTGCGCACCAACGGCATTTCGCCGCGCATCTTTGATTCCGGCCTCGGCATTTCGCTGTTCCGCGACAATTCCACCCGCACCCGTTTTTCCTTTGCCTCGGCCTGCAACCTCCTCGGCCTCACCGTGCAGGATCTGGACGAAGGCAAGTCGCAGATCGCCCATGGCGAAACCGTGCGCGAAACAGCCAATATGGTGTCCTTCATGGCCGAAACCGTGGGCATCCGTGACGACATGTTCATCGGCAAGGGCAACGCCTACATGCGCGAAGTGTCCGCCGCCCTGCGCGAAGGTCATGCCGAAGGCGTGCTTGAGCAGCGCCCCACCATCGTGGACCTGCAGTGCGACATCGACCACCCCACCCAGTGCATGGCCGACATGCTGCACGTCATCAACCACTTTGGCGGCGTAGAGAAGCTCAAGGGCAAAAAAGTGGCCATGACCTGGGCCTATTCCCCCTCCTATGGCAAACCTCTTTCGGTTCCCCAGGGCGTCATCGGTCTCATGACCCGCTTCGGCATGGACGTGACCCTGGCCCACCCCAAGGGCTACGAAGTCATGCCCGAGGTGGAGGCCATCGCCGCCGAAAACGCCAAAGCTTCAGGTTGCGCGTACAAGCGCACCAATTCTATGGAAGAAGCCTTTGAAAACGCCGACATCGTTTACCCCAAGAGCTGGGCGCCGTTTGCGGCTATGGAAAAGCGCTCGGCCCTTTACGAACAGGGCGATCAGGAAGGCATCAAAAAGCTTGAAAAACAGCTTCTGGCCCAGAACAGCGAGCACAAAAGCTGGGAATGCACCGAAAAACTCATGGCCACCACCAGCAAGGGCAAGGCTCTCTACCTGCACTGCTTGCCCGCCGACATCACCGGCGTTTCCTGCAAGGAAGGCGAAGTGGAAGCCAGCGTGTTCGACCGCTACCGCGCCCCCCTGTATCAGGAAGCCAGCTACAAGCCGTATGTCATTGCCGCAATGATTCTTCTGGCGCGCAAGGCTGATCCGGCCGACACGCTCATGCGCCTGTTGGAAGAAGGCAAACCCAGGATCAAATAACGAGGTTTGCCGGAATGCTCCGGGGGGCACCCCTCCCCCCGGAGCCACGCCGGATAAAAAGCGCATGCAAATGAAGCAACGTCAACCCAACGGGTTCATATGAAAGAAACGGCGCTCAAAACCCTTATCCGCAACGGAACCGTGGTCACCCCGCAGGGCGTGCAGCAAAGCGACCTGCTGCTGGACAACGGCCGCATCACCGCTGTGGGGCGCGGTCTGGCTGCGGATGGCGCCGCCATTATGGACGCTTCGGGCAAGATACTTCTGCCGGGCGGCATAGACGTTCATACCCATGTGACCCTCAACCCGGACACCGCGGCCGGGGATGTCTATTACACGGGCACGCACGCAGCCCTCATGGGCGGAACCACAAGCATTGTCGAGCACCTGGGTTTCACCCCCGCCGGGCGCTCCCCCACGCGGCAACTGGCCCTGTATGCGGAACTGGCCGCCGGGCAGGCGGCCGCGGACTACGGCTTTCACGGTCTGGTACAGAGCGGCGACGCCGACAGCGTCAAAAACCTCGAAACATTCGCGACTCAGGGCGTCACAACGGTCAAGGCCTACATGACCTACGACCGGCACCTCGACGACGCGGGCCTTTCGGCCATGCTGCGGCATTGCCGCGACCTTGGGCTGTTGACCGCAGTGCACGCCGAGGACCACCAATGTGTGCAGAACGGCATCGCCGCCTGCAAGGCCGAAAAACACGGCGGACCCATCTGGCACGCCAGAAGCCGCCCACCGGAATGCGAGGCCCGCGCAGTGGCGCGGCTGTTGCGCCTGGCCGCCGCAGCCGGAAACGCCCCCGTCTATATCGTACACCTCTCCACTGCCGCCGCTCTGGCGGAAATCCGCAAGGCCCGCGAAGGCGGCCAGAAAAATATTTTCGTCGAAACCTGCACCCAGTACCTCATTCTTGCTGAAGACCGATACGAAGACCCTGTCATGGGCCTGCGCTACATCATGTCCCCTCCCCTGCGCCGCCGCGAAGATGTGGAAGCCCTCTGGCAAGGCCTGGCCAAGGGCGACATACAGACCGTCGCCACGGATCACTGCGCCTTTTCCCTTGCGGACAAAAACAGGGGCCTCGGCGATTTCACCCGCTGCCCTGGCGGCGCTCCGGGCATCGAGGAGCGCTTTGCGCTGATTTTCAGCCAAGGCGTGGCCAAAGGGCGCATAAGCCTCGAGCGCTTTGCGGAAGTTATGGCGGGCAATCCGGCCAGACTCATGGGCCTTTACCCGCGCAAGGGCGCTCTGGCTCCCGGTTCCGACGCCGATATCGTCATCCTTGACCCGCACGCCCGACGCACCGTGCATGCCCACGACCTGCACGGCTCCTGGGACTACTCACTCTACGAAAACATGGACGTTCTGTGCGGCATTGACACAGTTTTTCTGCGTGGTTGCCGCGTTGTTGATAACGGACGGTTCACCGGCGCACGGGGGCAGGGAAGCTTTCTGCGCAGAGACCGGTTTATGGAGGCGCGTTAGTCCGGCGTATTTCGTTCACCACAGGCCAGCCAGCCTGAAGCGCCTCTGTCTGGAAAACCGGGGGCCATGCAGCCAAAAGGAGTCCACCAATGTTGTACTTGCGCAATGCGGTCATGATTGACGCGGAAACCCTTGCCCTGACCAATGGGCATTTTGCCGTTGAGGAAGGCCCCGCTGGCGCGGTTAAGGCCGTGGCCGAAATTCCCGAGGCCGTGAACCTCCACGCCGGAAACCGCGTGCTTGACTGCAAGGGCCGCTTCGTCACCAGGGCCCTGGCCTGCGGGCACCATCACATATATTCCTGTCTGTCACGCGGCATGCCCCCCGCGCCGCGTCAGCCCAAAAGCTTCACCGACATTCTCGAACAGATATGGTGGCGGCTCGACAAGTGCCTGGACAGGGACATGACCGAAGCCTCGGCACTGGCCACGGCCCTGTATCTGGCCAAGAACGGCGTGGCTTTCTGCATCGACCATCATGCCGCGCCCCACGCCGTTGAGGGCAGCCTGACAACCATTGCCAGGGCCCTGGACCGCGTGGGCATAGGGCACCTGCTCTGCCACGAAACTTCCGACCGCGACGGGGCGGACATCGCCCGCCAGAGTCTTGAAGAGCATGAACGCTATTTCGCCTCCGGCGGCAAGGGGCATGTGGGGCTGCACGCGTCTTTCACGGTTTGCGACGACACGCTGAACGCCGCCGTGGCCCTGGCACGCAAGTATGGCACGGGCATCCACATCCACGTGGCCGAAGCCGCCTCCGATCAGGAACACTGCCTGACAACCTACGGCAGGACGGTGGTACGCCGCCTCAAGGATGCCGGGGTCCTGGACCTGCCCAAGACCATTCTGGGCCACTGCGTCCACATCAGCGAAGAGGACAGGGCCATCCTTGCGCAGTCCCCCTGCTGGATCGTGCAAAACACCGAATCCAACCAGAACAATAACGTGGGTCTTGCCGCCTACGGCTACAGCGAGCGCGTCATGCTCGGCACCGACGGCATGCATTCCGACATGATCCGCTCGGCGCAGTCTTCGTATTTCGCGGGCATCAGCGTCGAAGGCATCACCCCCGCAGCGGCCTACGAGCGGCTGCGCAACGTGCACCGGCACACGGCCTTGCACGGCCCCTGCGGCGACGCGCAAAACAACCTTGTCATCCTTGATTACGACAGCCCTACGCCCCTGCATGAACATAACGTGCTGGGGCATATTTTTTATGGGCTCACCGCGGGACATGTGGACACGGTCATCAGCCAGGGACGGGTGATTGTGGAGAACCGGCGTCTCACCCGCTGCAATGAAGAGGAAATTCTGGCTTTCGCCCGACAGCAGGCGAAAAGGCTCTGGAACAGGCTCAGCTAGAGCAGGTTACGAATGAAATGAGTGAACCGCTCTGCAAGGATTTTCCTGAAAATCCTTGCCACGAAATGCGAGCAGACAGGCTTTTGCCTGCCGTAAGCGAGCGTTTCAAGTGTTGAATGCTCCAATGCAAATTAACTTTAAGAATATCTATTCTCAAAGTTTAAGACACGCTCGCTTCGGCGCTTAACAGCGCAAATAAATTGCGCTTACGCCTTCGCGGCGGGCGACTGCTCACGCAGTCGCCAGAGCAATTTCAAAAGAAAAATGCTCTAAAAGGAGAGGTCATGACAACCGACCACATGCACGGCATGGATGCCGACCGGCTTCTGAGCTGGATACTTGAAGATCTGAGGCAGGGGTCCGCTCTGGGCATCGTCAGGGACCTGTTTTTCACCCCGGAGAAAAACGATCCCTTCCGCATGAAGCGCTACGGAATCGAGCTTGAAACTCCCCTGGGAGCCGCTGCCGGGCCGCATACCCAGATGGCCCAGAACATCATCGCGGCATGGCTGTGCGGCGCGCGTTACATGGAGCTGAAAACCGTGCAGGTGCTGGACAGCATCGCCGTGACCAAGCCCTGCATCGACATGCGGGACGAGGGCTATAACTGCGAATGGTCACAGGAACTGAGCCTGGACGGCAGTTATGAGGAATACCTCAAGGCCTGGGTACTGATTCATGTTCTGCACGCCCATTTCGGCTTTGAGGGCAGCCCGGGCATGATTTTCAACATGAGCGCCGGGTACAGCATGGAGGGCATCCTGAGCCCCACGGTGCAGCGCTTTCTGGACCGCATGCAAAACTGCGGCGACGATGTGCGCGCCATGCGGCAAAAACTGGCAAAGATATTGCCCGAAGCGGCCGACCTGGACATTCCCGCCTCCATGAGCGACAGCCTGACCATTTCCTGCATGCACGGCTGCCCGCCCGATGAGGTGGAAAAGATAGCCCTGTATTTTCTGCAGGGCCGCCGCCTCAACACCACACTCAAGATGAATCCCACCCTGCTGGGGCCGGAGCGTGTGCGCGGCATCCTCAACGAGAGCCTCGGATACACGGTGAATGTGCCCGACATCGCCTTTGAACACGACATTTCCTACGACACGGCCCTGCGCATTCTTCATAACTGCCGCCATGCCGCCGATGAACTGGGGCTGGCCTTTGGCGTCAAGCTCACCAACACGCTTGAGGCGCTCAACAGCGGCCAGAGCCTGCCGGAAAAAGAGCCTATGGTCTACATGAGCGGGCGGGCTCTCTACCCTGTTTCCATCGCCGTGGCCCGCCGCCTTCAGGACGATTTTCAGGGCGGTCTGGACATTTCGTTCTGTGCCGGGGTGGACGCCCTGAACGTGGCGGAAACCCTGGCCTGCGGGCTTGCGCCCCTGACCGTCTGCTCGGACCTGCTCAAGCCCGGCGGTTATGGTCGCCTGGCCCAGTATCTGGAAAACCTCCGCGCGACCATGCACACGGCCGGGGCAAAAAGCATAGCCGATTTCGCGCGCAAGACGGCGGGGCTGGAAGACCATACGGCCGCCGTGCTGCAAAATCTTGCCAAAACCGCCCCCCGCGCCTCTGCGCCGGATTCCCGCTATGCCAGAAGCGCCATGCGCCATACTGACGTCAAGACGTCCCGCCCCCTGCCCGCATTCGACTGCGCCGCCGCTCCCTGTATGAGCCGCTGCCCGGCAGGCCAGCATATTCCGACCTATCTTGAACGGGCGGCAGCCGGCGACTTTGACGGCGCACTGGCGGTCATCACTAATACCAACCCCTTCCCCTCCGTACTCGGGGCCATGTGCAACCAGACCTGCCGTGAAAAATGCATGCGCATACAGTATGACGATGGCCTTCAGATCAGGGAAGTGAAGGGCTGCGCGGCCCTTGTGGGACAGCGCGACCACCGCCCCGCCCCGCCCAACGGACACCGCGTTGCCGTTGTTGGCGCAGGCCCGGCCGGGCTTTCCTGCGCCTTTTTCCTGGCTTTGGCCGGATGTGAGGTAGACGTGTACGAGGGCGCCCCCCGCGCTGGCGGACGCACCCTCGGCCCCATCCTGGACAAAGGGGCCAAGGTGGCCGCTCTGGTCATTCAGGACGTGGACGCCATACTGGCCCAGGGCGTTCACCTGCACTGCGGCTGCCACGTGGGAGCCGACAAACTCGCCCGACTGGCTGCGACGGCCGATGCCGTGTACCTGTCGCCGGGCGTGGAAGAAATTTCCGTTTCCGATGAATCCGGCATTTTCCGGGCTACCTCCACCGGAAAGGGCGGCCCGCCGTCTTCTCTAGTTGCCAGCGTGGGAGAAGGACGCCGGGCTTCTGCCGCCATTCTGGCCCGCCTGGGTGTGCTGTTTGCCAACAGCCGCCCACACAGGCGGGCCGGAATGAACCTTGCCGACCTGCGCCGCCGTCAGGCCTTCCGTCTTCAGGGTATGACCAGAAATGACGCTGGCTCTGCCGAAGCTGTCAGCCGCGAGGCGGCGCGCTGCCTGCAATGCGACAGCTTCTGCGGCATTTGCGTGTCTGTCTGCCCCAACAGAGCCAATGTGCTGCTGGCCACGCAAAGCCGCACCTGGCCCATACAGCGGGCGCAAAAAAACAACGGACAAACCCGCGTGTCCACTCTGGGCACGGGCGGCATAGAACAATCCGCGCAGATCATGAACATTGGCGATTTCTGCAACGAATGCGGCAACTGCGTGGCCTTCTGTCCCTCTTCGGGCGCGCCTTACAGGGACAAACCGCGCCTGCACCTCAGCAGGGCTTCCTTTGACGCGGACGACAACGGCTTTTGGCGTAAATCCGCCGCCCTGTACATGGGCAAGCACTGCGGTAAAGCCTGGAGCCTGCGTGATGACAATGAAACCCTGGTCTATGAGGACGAAAATATGTGTGCCGTGCTTGACGCATGCAGCCTTGAAGCCAGGGAAGTAACACTCAAGCAGGATATTGATGACGTTTCGCTGTTGCCTGCAGTGCAGGCGGCGGTATGCTGTTCTCTTGTTTCGGGCAACCCCGCCCTGTCTTCCGCAATGGACGTTCAGCCAGAAGGAGACGCTTGATGACCACCCAGTCCAATCCCAATACTGCCGCCGACGCACCCGTCAGGACCAGCGAACTCATATATCCGCTGGACGCCAAACCTCCTTTCGGCATCACCCTGCTCGCCGCCCTGCAGCACATCCTGGCCATGATTCTCGGGGTCATGACGCCGCCGGTCATTGTGGCTACCGCCCTGGGCGCGCCCACCTCGGCCGTGGCTTATCTCGTGAGCATGTCGCTCTTTTTTGCCGGCCTGAGCATCATAGTGCACGCCACCCGCCCCTTCGGGCTTATAGGGTCCGGCATGCTCAACGTGCAGGCCACCAGCTTCGCCTTTCCCGCCACGCTGATCACTCTGGGCCTGGCCTTCATGCAGCAAAAAGGGCTCTCCTGGCAGGAATCCCTCAATACCCTCTTCGGCGTCTGCTTTGTGGGCTCCATCTGGCTGGTGCTCGGCAGCTATACGGTAAAATTTCTGCGCAAGGTCATCACTCACACCGTGGCGGGCATCACCGTTTTCATGATCGGCGCGTCACTTATCAAGGTGGGCGCCATAGAAATGGCGGGCGGCTTCGCCTCCAAAGCCAACGGCACCTACGGCAACCTTGACAATCTTTTCCTCGGGGGCGTGGTCATTCTTGCGGTGGTGGGCATCAACCGGCTGAAAAATCCCCTCTTCCGCATGTGTTCCCTGGTCATCGGCATGGGCGTGGGCTTTCTGGTGGCGGTTGCTATGGGCAAGGTCAACTGGGCCATTCTGAGCCAGCCGAGAGAGCTTTTCATCTTGCCCGTGCCTTTCAAGTTCGGGTTCTTTGGCTTTGACCTTCAGGCCTTCATCCTGCTGTCCTTCATTTTCCTGGTGCTGATTATTGAAGCCATAGGCGACATCACGGCCACGGCCTCCATCTCGGAACAGCCCACCTCCGGCCCGGTGTTTCGCTCACGGCTCAAGGGCGGCATCCTCTGCGGCGGCGTTTTCAGCGCTCTGGCGGCCATTTTCGGCTGTTTTCCGCAGATTACTTTTGCCCAGAACAACGGCGTCATCCAGCTTTCCGGCGTAGCCAGCCGCAAGGTGGGCGTTTTTTGCGGCGCGCTGTTCGTGCTGTTCTCCATCTTTCCTGTAGTGGTGGTTATTTTTGAGCTTCTGCCCCGGCCGGTACTCGGCGGCGCGCTTGTGGTCCTTTTCGGAACCATCGCCACGTCTGGCATACGCATTATGTCCGAACACGGCGTGACCCGCCGCGAAAGTATTGTCATCGCCGCGTCCGTGGGTGTGGGCATGATCTCCATGCTGACGCCGGAAATGTTCAACAAAATGCCGCACTTTTTCAAAATATTCTTTGAAGCCCCCGTGGTTTCCGGCGGTGTGACGGCCATGATCGTACACCAGATTCTGCCCGACGCGCCCGCCTGCATCTTCAGCGAAGAAGTGTTTAATGAAGAATGCACGCCCCTGCAGGAATTCTTCATTCCTGAAGGCGATGACAACGGCGAAAGCCCGCCCGCAGCCAAGATGGCGGCAACCAGCATGGCCAAGGACAAGCAGACCAGCTAGACGACCGCTTCAGGTCCAGCCCACGGCGGTCGCGAGCGGCGCGGACTCGCCAGCCCCTCCCCGCGGCCCGAAGCCAAGACCACAGGAGAATATATGTCATCATTCAAGGTAAACGGACGTGACGTCGTCTCAGATGCTCCGGATCGCAAGCTCCTGTCCTTTCTGCGGGAAGACCTCGGTCTTATGGGCACCAAGGACGGTTGCAGCGAAGGCGCTTGCGGCGCCTGCACAGTGCTTGTGGACGGCAAGGCCACGCGCGCCTGCGTGCCGTCACTGGCAAAACTTGAAGGCAAAAGCGTAGTCACCATCGAGGGACTCACCGAGCGTGAAAAAAACGTGTACGCCTACAGTTTCGCCAAGGCGGGCGCAGTGCAGTGCGGCTACTGCATTCCCGGTATGGTCATGAGCGCCAAGGCCCTGCTGGACGTCAACCCGGACCCGGTCCGGGCAGACGTCAAAAAGGCCATCCGGCCCAATATCTGCCGCTGCACAGGCTACGTGAAGATTGAAGACGCCATTCTGCGGGCCGCCAAACTGTTCCGGCAAGGCGACCCCGTACCCCGGGAAAACTTCACCGGCAAGCTTGGCGAGGATTTTCCGCGCCTGGACGCGCGTGAAAAAACCCTGGGCACGGGCCTGTATGTGGACGACCTCGGGCCGGAACATCCCGGCCTCGCGGGCATGCTTTACGCAGCCGGGGTCCGCAGCAAATACCCACGCGCAAGGGTGCTTGGCATCAACCCTTCAAAAGCGCTGGAGCATCCCGACGTGGTGCGCGTCATCACCGCCGACGACATACCAGGGAAAAGAATCATCGGCCATATTGTCAAGGACCAGCCCGTACTCGTGGGCGTGGGCGAAATCACGCACTTTGTCGGCGATGCCGTGGCCCTTGTGGTGACCAGAACACGGGAAGCCTTGAAGGAAGCCCTTGATCTTGTGGAAGTGGAATGGGAGGAACTGCCCCCTGTCACCTCTGCGGCCCAGGCTCTCGCCCCGGACAGCCCCAAGGTGCACCCCAATGGCAATCTGCTGCGCGAGGAAATCGTGGACCGCGGCGATGCCGCAGCAGCCATCGCCGCGTCAAGACATGTGGTCAGGCAGCGCTTTGTCCTGCCCCCCACGGACCACGCCTTTATGGAGCCGGAATGCGCCATTGGCGTGCCCGAAGGCGAGGACGGCATTCTGGTCTATACCGGCGCGCAGGGCATCTATGACGAGCAGCACGAACTGGCCGACATGCTCAACCTGCCGTACGAGAAGACGCATATACACTCCATGCTGGTGGGCGGCGGCTTTGGCGGCAAGGAAGACATGAGCGTGCAGCACCATGCGGCCCTGGCCGCATGGATTGTGAAAAAGCCCGTGAAGGTCAAATTCTCCCGGCAGGAAAGCCTGGATTTCCACCCCAAGCGGCACGCCATGGAGATCAACGTAACCCTTGGCTGTGACGAAAACGGCATCATCCAGGGAGCGGATTTCGACATCCTGTCCGATACCGGTTCCTTCGCCTCACTGGGGGGGCCTGTTTTGCAGCGCGCCTGCACCCATGCGGGCGGGCCTTACAGCTTTCAAAATTTCAAGGTGCGCGGCCGGGCCATGTATACCAACAATCCCCCGGCGGGAGCGTTTCGCGGCTTCGGCGTTACCCAGTCCGCCTTCTGTATGGAATGCGCCCTGACGCTCCTGGCCGAAAAAGCGGGCATTTCACCCTGGGAAATCCGCTACCGCAATGCCGTGAGGCCGGGGCAGGCCCTGCCCAACGGCCAGATAGCCGACCCGAGCACCGCTGTGGTGGAATGCCTTGAGGCCGTCAAGGAATCCTTTGACAAGGCGAGGCACCCCGGAATTTCAGCATGCTTCAAGAATTCCGGCGTGGGTGTGGGCCTTCCCGATACCGGCCGCTGCATCGCCTCCGTGGAAAAAGGCAGAATACATCTGCGCAGCAGCGCCGCCTGCATAGGTCAGGGCATGGCCACGGTCATGCTGCAAATGGCTTGCGAAAGTACAGGATTTGCCCCGGATGTCTTCTTTGTCGAGCCGCCGGACACCATCCGTACCCCCAATTCCGGCACCACCACGGCCTCGCGCCAGACCGTGTTCACCGGCGAGGCCACGGTACGCGCCACCGCACAACTGAAACAGGCGCTGGAAGAAATCATCGAAGAAGAACAGATCTCGTGGCACGAAGCGCTGCAACACCTTGAAGGCAGAGAATTTCTGGGCGAATTCCTGGGCGTCACAGACCCCATGGGCAGCGACAAACCAAATCCCGTCAGCCATGTGGCGTACGGCTATGCGGCCTTGGTCGTCGACATCGACGACGACGGAAAAATCATCTCCATCCACGGGGCCTATGACGCGGGGCGTGTGGCCAACCCGGCTGCTGCCCAGGGCCAGCTTGAAGGCGGCATCGTCATGGGCATGGGCTACGCCCTGACCGAGGATTTCAAGATGGAAGACGGCTACCCCAAGAACAAGTACGGCACGCTTGGCCTTTTCAGGGCTACAGAGGTTCCCGAGATACGCACGCAATTTGTCGACAACAAGAATTGGGGTCCTTTTGGCAAGGGCGGCAAGGGCGTGGGCGAACTGGCCTCAATCCCTGCCACGCCAGCCATCCAGGGGGCCTATTATCATCTGGACGGGGTTTTTCGCACATCGCTGCCTTTGAAAAACACCTTTTATAAAAAAGCTCCCAAACCCAAGGATCCTAGAGCAGATTAACTTTGAAATGCTTCACATTTCAAAGTTTTCATTCAGCCGAAAAATGTGATTTTCGGCTGAATCCACGCCACGTTGTGGCGGCTGCCGCCTTCGCGACAGCTGGAGCAATTTCAAAATGAAATTGCTCCAAAAACTGATTCTCCCGGGCGCGCTCCCGGCAACAGGGCATCACAGCATGGCAGAAGGGCGGCAAAGAACATCATTCCCGCGGCTGCTCCAGACGGAGCAGGGCCTCGTACTGCTCAGGCGTGTCAATATCCGCCAGTACGTGCGGCTCGGACATTTGCACATACTGGCATGCCTCCGGGTGCGCGTCCCGCACGCCCCGGCCGCCCTCGTCGCCCCACCGCTGCAGAAGCTCGGCGCGGAAACGCGCCGGAAAAAATACGGGGCTGGCGGGGCGACCGCCAGCCTTCGGCACTACAATATGCTCCGGCGAAGCCCGTTCAAGCAGGGCCAGCACCGCTTCCCGGTGCAGCAGGGGCTGGTCGCCGGTAAAATACATATAGCCATCTGCCCCGGATGCCGCTGTTCCCAGGCGCAGACTGGCGGCCTGCCCTTCTTCGGGGGCATGGTTGATTACTGTTCTGAAGCCCGGCGGCAGCTCTTCATGCTGCTCCAGCCAGTGCAGGGTCTGCTCCGTGGTGACAAGTATGCGCTCGGCATAGGGCAGGGAGGCAACCAGGGCCAGACTGCGGCCAAGAAGGCTGCTGTTTCCAAAGGGGAGCAACAGCTTGTTTTTTCCCATACGCCGGGACAGTCCGGCGGCAAGTACGATGGCGGCTATGTTCATGACGGTCATAAAGAGGCTGGGGTTAACGGTCTGACGTGCGACGGTTCCAGCATGGGGCTTATCCGGCCCGCTGACAACCCAAAATCCGGCCCTGGCGGCCAGAAAACGGATGTTTTTCCCATGGCACGACACATGACGCCGACCACGCCCGCTGAAACACGGACGGACATCGCCCGTATCCTTGGCCTGCGGTCTGGAGACAGGGTCTGCCTCATCGGCAGCGGCGGCAAAAGCACGCTCATGAGCGCCCTGGCTGGCTGTTTTCCGTCTTTGCCCGTGCTCTTGGGCACAACAACCAAAATATTCGCTCCTTCTCCGCAAAGCTACAGGGCCTTTCTGGATCAGGTCGCCGCCGAAGACCTGCTGTGCGCCTGGGCCGAGAAAAGGCACGCCCCCGAACCGGGCATCTACCTTGCCTGTGGCCGCGCCATTTCGTCCGGCAGCGGCCGGACCACTCCCAATGCCAAGCCCACCGCCCCCTCAGAGCGGGAAATGCACTGGTTTCACGAAGCCCGTAACAACTCCCAAGCATTGCCGTCCGGCGCTTCCGCCAAGTCTGTCGATGAGGCCATGGCCGCTTACAAGTTGCTGCCGCTGCCCCACAAAATATATGAAAACCTGAGCGGTCATGACGGCCCGTTTCGTCTGCTGCTGCTTGAGGCCGACGGCTCGCGCATGCTCCCCCTCAAGGGATGGGGCCCGCAGGAACCTGTGGTGCCGGACTTTACCACGGTCACCATCGGGGTCATTCCCGTCCGCCTTCTGGGGCGCCCCCTTGATTCCCGCCACGTACACCGCTGGCCCGTTTTCAAAGAACTTTCCGGGCTGCGTGAAGGCGAAGAGTTGCAGGCCGATCACCTTGCCGCTGTCATCAGCGGCTCTTGCGGCCTGTTCGCGCACGCCAGAGGGCGGAAAATCCTTTTTTTCAGCCAAATTGAAGACGCTGTCGCCCTGGATCAGGCCAGCCGCGTTGTTGACGCACTGTCGCCGGAAACTCTGGCCAATCTGGATTGTATTGTGGCCGGCAGCGCCCGGCACGGCCGGGCCATCCGCATGCAGGGCGCGGATACGAACGGCCCGCCTCAGCGCGCCCGCACCGCAAACGCCATTCAGGAGGGGGTATGATGTACAATCAGGATGTGATCGCGGTGCGCGGCGGCGGCGATCTGGCCACAGGCGTGGTGCAGAAGCTCTGGCGGGCTGGCTTCAGGACGGCGGTGCTGGAAGTGCCGCAGCCCCTGGCCATTCGCAGAAACGTGGCCGTCAGTTCGGCAGTGTCGGAGGGAGAATTTCAGGTGGAGGATATGCGCGCCCGCCTGGTGGCCGCTCCTGCCGACTGCGCCCGTGCCTGGGCTGACGGGGTCGTTCCCGTGCTTGTCGATCCCGAAGCCGAGAGTCTTGCGTGGCTTCGACCAGCCGTTCTGGTGGACGCCATCATTGCCAAGCGCAACCTGGGAACCCATCGAAACATGGCTCCCCTGACCATAGCTCTGGGACCGGGCTTCAGCGCGCCGGAAGACGTGGACGCCGTTATTGAAACCATGCGCGGGCATGATCTGGGGCGGCTTGTCCTCAGTGGCGCGGCTCTGCCCAATACCGGCATTCCCGGCGAGCTGGGCGGCAAGAGCGCTGAGCGCGTGGTGCGCGCGCCAAGGGCGGGAATGGTCAGGCACGTCCGGAGTCTTGGCGACTGCGTAACCAGCGGAGAAACGCTTTTCACAGTGGACGGCGCCCCCGTGCCCTCTCCACTGAGCGGGCTGCTGCGCGGCCTCATCACTGAAGGCATGTACGTGTCTCAGGGGCTCAAATGCGCGGATGTGGACCCGCGCCCGGCGGAACATGTGAACTGGCAAAGCATTTCCGACAAGGCACGCTGCCTGGGAGGAGTCGTTCTGGAGGCCTGCTTCTATCTGGCCCGTCTGCGCGGCGTGATTCTGGCCCCCTTACGTCAGGAATATTCCCGGCACGCCATGGTGCAACAGCACCAGCCTGCAACGGAAGCGCCAGACAGGATCCTGCAAATGCCGCTTGAAACACGCCTCGCCTGGCGGCATCGCAGACGGCAGGCTAAAGCCACGGGACCGGCCTTCATGCACCCATTTTCCAGAAAAAGACGATTGTTAAACCTGTTTTAAGCACGCACAGTCAACCAAGGATACTGCAATGAATGCAACCACTGTAATCTCCACCGACAAGGCCCCCGCCGCCATCGGCCCCTATTCCCAGGCCATTTCCACCGGATCGCTGATATTCACATCCGGCCAGCTTCCCCTGAAGCCCGGCTCCAAAGAGATTCCGGACAATATCAAGGATCAGGCGCGGGCATCGCTGTCCAATGTCAAAGCCATTCTGGAAGAGGCCGGCTCCTCCATGCAAAAGGTGGTTAAAACCACGGTTTACCTTACCGACATCAGTGACTTTGCGTCCGTCAACGAAGTATACGCGGAGTTTTTTTCCGCGCCTTTTCCGGCCAGAAGCTGCTTTGCCGTCAAGGCCCTGCCTCTTGGGGCCAGAGTGGAAATAGAAGTCATCGCCTCCGTATAACCTGTATGCACGCCAACGGGCGTTCCGGTTATCCATTTTTTGCGATGGAACGCCTGTGACCATTGCTCACGCCGGCGGAGCATTCCGGCAACGGCTGACTCTTCCTCGCAACTCCACTACAATAACTCTTCTGCCATTTATGGACACCACGGGGCCTGCGCTTATGCGCAGGCCCCGGCTGGCGCTGGTTCTGTGTTCCCAACTGCCTTCAGGGCGCGGGCTAGAGCATTTTCACTTTGAAATTGCTCTGGCGACTGCGTGAGCAGGCGCCCGCAGCGAAGGCGTAAGCGCAATTTATTTGCGCTGTTAAGCGCCGAAGTATGCGTGTCTTAAACTTTGAGAATGTCCATTCTCAAAGTTAATCTGGTCTAAAAGTGCGGCCACCACCTGTCAGATTGCCGCAAGGACGCGTCTGACATCGCGCCGGCCCATTGCCTTTACGCCACGGCATTGCTGGTCACGGCATCCCGTCGCCATGACGGGA
Organism: Desulfovibrio simplex; assembly: GCF_055387835.1. NCBI lineage: Bacteria > Pseudomonadati > Thermodesulfobacteriota > Desulfovibrionia > Desulfovibrionales > Desulfovibrionaceae > Desulfovibrio > Desulfovibrio simplex. Next base: position 463,057 of record NZ_AP042377.1, on the reverse strand, counting down.
CTTTTCCTTTGCCGGCTTCCGGCGTATCCTGTCTTCAACACAGCTTAATTTTCGGAGTGATTCGGGATGTCCATTTTCAGACAAACAATACACATTTCCGACCAGGATATCGACAGACAGGGCCGGGTTAACAACGTTTGCTATGTGCAGTGGATGCAGGACCTGGCCACGGCGCACACCGCCGCCAAGGGCTGGGACATGGCCCGCTATGAGGAACTGGCGCAGGGCTGGGTAGTGCGGCGTCACTCCGTTGTCTACAAGCGCCCGGCCGTGCTTGGCGAGGACATTGTGGCAACCACATGGATAGCCTCATTCGCCTCCCGCCAGTGCATACGCCGTTACCGCTTTGTGCGTGAATCTGATGATGCCGTGCTGGTTGAGGCCGAAACGCAATGGGTATACATCGACCTCACCAGCGGGCGGCCTGTCAGAATACCTGAAGAGCTCATGGCTGTGTTTGAATGTATTGCCGACGACAACGGGGGCAAAGATTTTTTGCCGACGTAGGGCGGATTGCCCGTGCACCCAGACATCCGCAAAGGCTGCCGCTCGCGGGTACGGCTTCAGACCACGCATGTGGGCGCAGGCACTGGCTCCCAAACCCAGGTCCGCGGATACTGCGAAACAGCGGTTTTGCCAGGCCCGCTTAGGCGCGTAACCGCGCAGACACCCTGCGCTTACGCCCTCAGGGCGAGCGCCTGCTCCCGCAATCGCCAAAGCCGTTTCAAAGAGAAATTGTCTTAGCCCATCTTTCTGCGTTCGGTGATGCTCTGCCCGCCAATGCCCCAGTTGTCCATGTCCACTTCTTCAATAATGACCACGGTGGTGGCAGGATTTTTGTCAAGCACGCGCACCAGCAGGTCTGTCACGCCCTTGATCAGTTCTGCCTTCTGTTCCGTGGTTGGAGCCTCTTTGCCGCCTGTCACCTTGATATTCACGAATGGCATATCGTCCTCCAGGATTTTGTGTACCCTGCGCCGTAGCTCGCCAGCCTGCCGGAAACGCGCATTATTTTACCGCGCCCTGGCTAGGTGCTCGTTCAGCACATCAGCCAGGATGGAAACGCCTTCTTCAATACGGGCTTCTTCCATATTGGAAAAGTTCAGTCGCAGGGTATTTTCCTGCCCGCCGTTTGGAAAAAACGACCCGCCTGGGACAAAGGCAACTTTGCGCTTTACGCAAGCATCAAGGATTGTTCGAGAATCCATTGATTTTGGTAAGGTCACCCAGGCAAAAAGTCCCCCTTCCGGCCGGGTGAAGCGAACTTCCTGAGGAAAATGCCGCCCCAGCGCAGAAAGCAGAACATCGCGTCTATTTTTATACACGCCAAGAATGTTCCTGATGTGAGCATCAATATCATGCTTTTCAAGATAGGCGGCGATTATGGCCTGGACAAAAGTATTGCTTTGCAAATCAACGCCTTGCTTAACAAGAACGTATTTTTGCACGATGTCTTTTTTACCGGCTACCCAACCGATTCTAAAACCCGGACAGAGTATTTTTGAGAATGACCCAAAAGAAATGACCAGGCCTTCTTTGTCAAACGACTGCACTGACGGAAGAAATTTGCCTTCAAAGCGCAATTCGCCATAAGGGTTATCCTCCAGAACCATAACCCTGTGCTGGGCGGCCAGCTCGGCAAGCCGCCTACGGCGGTCCAAACTCATGGTTAGCCCTGTAGGATTCTGAAAGTTGGGGATCACATAAATCCCCTTGACCCGCGTGGTCGTTTCAAGAAGTTTGGCAAGATCATCCATGCGCATGCCGTCCTCGTCAGTGGGCACTTCAACAAAACGGCAGCCATAAGCCCTGAAAGCGGTAATCGCCGCAAGATAGGTCGGGCTTTCGCACAGGATGACGTCACCTTCATCAATAAAAACCTTGCCACTGAGATCCAGCCCCTGCTGTGACCCATTGGTTATCAATATATTGTCTTCCTTGAAAACAGTGCCCAACGTGGCGTTCATTCTGTCCGCTATCCATCGGCGTAAAGGAGGATAGCCTTCAGTCGTGGCATACTGCAAAGCTCTTTGACCGTCGTGCGCCAGCACTGAAACGCACAAGTCGCTGATGGCCTTAATGGGAAAGAGTTCGGGCGCGGGCAGGCCTCCGGCAAAGGAGATAACATCAGGCTGTTCGGTAATCTTTAAAAGTTCACGTATTTCAGAGGCTTTTAAATTTGAAATTCTTTGCGCATAGGCCTTGTTCATTGCGACACCTTCAGAATTGAAAAATATTTTTGCCTGGGATGCCTATCCTCGTTTCTTACTAATACAAAATCAAGCAAAATCACTGTCATATTTACCAAGCAAACCTTGCTGTGATTGCCCGCAAAAACGGCGCGGATGATTTTGCATCCGCGCCGTGTACCCTATTGCGCTCTTGTAATGGCGTGTTTACTTTTTATTCATTTCAAACCATTTTTTTCCGTCCGTGACGATATACCCTTTGGGCGAAAGGTCCTTGCCCATAAGGCCGGGGTAGTCGGGAGCGTAACGGTAGGCGCGATGGATCATGTTCTGGTACATGTGTGTTACAGGGACGCCCTTGGGGGTGCGCAACACGTGTTCCGCGTCCAGCATGATCGGGGTGTTCTTACCTTCCATGATAGGGCTGATGAACTCCCATACGACTTTTTTATCACGAGTGACCTCAAAAAGGTGGCCGTGCTGGGTGGAGGTGACAAAATAGTTGCCGTTGGGCAGCTTTTGCGCTGCGCCCTGGCGGTAACTGAAGAAACTGTTGCCATCGTTGGCCGCGTATTCCCAAACAATCTTGCCGGTGGTCATGTCGACTTCCAGCACGCGGGAGCGGTTGGGCTCGGCGCGTTCAGAACCGTTATCGAATATGGACATCATGTTTTCCCCAATCATAGCGGCATGATGCGAGCCAAAAATGATCTGGGACTGATCGTCATACCATGTGGGCCCCTGGCCTTTGCCGTGGGACGAGGGGTTGCCCCAGCGCCATTCAATTTTGCCGGTCTTTTTGTCGATAAGCAGGGCTTCGGAAAAGTTGCGCGAATTTACGAGAACTTTATCGTTTCCGTCTTTACCAGGCACAAATTCCACCGTGTTAAAGTGCGACCAGTCATAGTTGTCGTACCCTGCTCCAACTTTTTTGGGGACGACATAGTTGGGGTCGAGCTGGTCCTGTCCCTTGCCTACATGATCGATAAGATGCCATTCCCACACGGTTTTGCCGTTTTTGTCCACCTCGCGCACAAAGTCTACCCAAAAGTCGGTGTGCGGCTTGCCCTTGATCATTACGGGTTCTGTGGGGACGGTTTTGGGGTCACGGCCCTTGGCGACCATTTTGTCGTTGGAGATCCGCTCCCAACCCAGAATCAGGGTGTTGCCGTTGGGCATGCGGTCAAAGGTATGGTGCGAGATATGATCCTTGTCGGCCATGCGGTACGACCAAACCACATTGCCGTCCCAATCCACTTCATCAAGAATGCCCGCCCAGCCACCGATCTGTGCGTTCGCATCTTCGTCTTTCACATTGCGCAACAAAAGCAGATTGCCGTTAGGCAGCAGGCGCGAGTGAAAACTGGAACCCTCGGCGCCTTTGACTTCCCAGGTGTGGACAATATTGCCCTCCATATCTATAAGATAGGTAACTTTGTTGTTTTCGGTGGGAGTGAATAGCGTATAGCCGTTAAAACACTTGTCTTTTTCGTAATACAATACACCAGTGGGCCCGTTATGAAGCTCGTAGGCAACCGCATTGACGGCAAAAGAAACAGCGAAGGCAAAAACCAGAAGCGTAAGGCGCTTGAATCTCGTTCTCATAACCTCTCCTCTGTTCAAGTGAAGTGCGAATTACCCTCCCCGTGAGGACATATTTTGGTTGTGACAGACTTCACTATCCACCAATGTAGTATAAACGACATTTTTGCGGGCTCTTGGCATTTTATCACCCAACGTGCCACTGTTGTTCATTATTTTTTTGAAGTGCAATCAGAACTGCTATCCGAGAATCTTAGTATGGCATATCAGACAGTTACGCCTCTTGCAGCGCGACATGTTTGTGGTGTGTCGCTCGCAAGGCCCGCGCCAGCGCCCTGAAATCTATTCAGGTTCAAGAAACTCAACTACTTTGCGTTTATTAAGAAATGGAAGGCTTTTCTATGCCATACTATGGCCGTTGGATGACACGAGGTCATTTTTAGATACGGCTGCACGCCGTTTAAACGTGAGCCCGTCAACCAATCGGTTGCTGGCATTGCGCGGCGCGGAGGGAGATCGCCGAGCGCAGCGAGGAAGCTCCCGCAGCAGGTGCCGCGCAGCCCTCGCCGGGTGACGGGATATGGAAAGCTCCAGGGGGTTGTCCGGGGGGAGTGCAGAGGGGGCCTCGGAGGGGCGCAGCCCCTAACAGGCCCCCTCTGCCGCCCGCCGCGCAGGCGGCCCAAATAAGGGACATTGGAAATAGCATGGAATAAGGCTGGGCATGGCCAGTAATCACAGCGGAGGGAAGAAAGGAGAACGAAGGGGGGAAGAACGCCTTGTCGCAGAAAAGTAAAAAGCCCTTCGCGCTTTAGCAGCGAAGGGCTTTTTAAAAGATGTTGGCAGCGGTCTACTTTCCCACATGACGTTGCCTTAGCCGTAGGCGAGGCACGAGCCGTACGGATAAGGACAGTGGAGCCGCAGGCGTAGGAGCCATGGCGACTTACGCCTGTCGTGCGGAAATGCCTTAGCCGTTAGCGCTGCAAGCGCTTTACGGATAAGGACAGCAGAGCGAAGAAATACCTTAGGCGTAAAATAACAAAGCTCCCCGCGCGAGATGCAGCGGGGAGCTTTAAAAGATGTTGGCAGCGGTCTACTTTCCCACATGACGTTATGCAGTATCATCGACGATGGAGAGCTTAACTTCCAAGTTCGGAATGGGATTGGGTGTACCCTCTCCTCCATGGCTACCAACAAAGTTGTCAAATATATAATTGACAGGGAAGGAAGGAGTTTTTTTCATAAACAAGCCGCACGGGCTATTAGTACTGGTCAGCTCCGCATCTCGCGACGCTTCCACCTCCAGCCTATCAACGAGGTAGTCTACCTCGGCCCTTCAGGGATTGCTCCAGGGAGAACTTATCTTAAGGCAGGCTTCCCGCTTAGATGCTTTCAGCGGTTATCCCTTCCGCACATAGCTACCCTGCTGTGCCGTTGGCACGACAACAGGTCCACCAGGGGTGCGTCCATCCCGGTCCTCTCGTACTAGGGACAGGCCCTTTCAATTCTCCAGCGCCCACAGAAGATAGGGACCAAACTGTCTCACGACGTTTTAAACCCAGCTCGCGTACCACTTTAAACGGCGAACAGCCGTACCCTTGGGACCTGCTTCAGCCCCAGGATGTGATGAGCCGACATCGAGGTGCCAAACCGCATCGTCGATGTGAACTCTTGGATGCGATCAGCCTGTTATCCCCGGCGTACCTTTTATCCAATGAGCGATGGCCCTTCCATTCGGGACCACCGGATCACTAACACCTACTTTCGTACCTGCTCGAGATGTCTCTCTTGCAGTCAAGCTCCCTTATGCGTTTGCACTCGACGGCTGGTTTCCAATCAGCCTGAGGGAACCTTTGCATGCCTCCGTTACACTTTAGGAGGCGACCGCCCCAGTCAAACTACCCACCAGACACTGTTCCCTCACCGGATAACGGTAGAGGGTTAGGGACCTGAAAAAACAAGGGTGGTATTTCAACAATGACTCCCTCCATACTAGCGTACAGAGTTCACAGTCTCCCACCTATCCTACACATGCAGTTCCAAATCCCAATGTCAAGCTATAGTAAAGGTGCACAGGGTCTTTCCGTCTTTCTGCGGGTACACGGCATTTTCACCGCGACTTCAATTTCACCGAGTCTCTGGCCGAGACAGTGTGGAGATCGTTACGCCATTCGTGCAGGTCGGAACTTACCCGACAAGGAATTTCGCTACCTTAGGACCGTTATAGTTACGGCCGCCGTTTACCGGGGCTTCAATTCAAAGCTTCGCTTGCGCTGACCTCTCCTTTTAACCTTCCGGCACCGGGCAGGCGTCAGTCCGTATACGTCGTCTTTAGGACTTCGCACAGACCTATGTTTTTAGTAAACAGTCGCCACCACCATTTCACTGCGGCTCCCTCAGGCTCATTAAGTGAATCAATTTCACCCGAAGGAGCACCCCTTCTTCCGAAGGTACGGGGTTATTTTGCCGAGTTCCTTGGCCAGAGTTCTCTCGAGCGCCTTGGATTATTCATCCCACCCACCTGAGTTGGTTTTCGGTACGGTTTGCATGTTCTATACTTAGAAGCTTTTCTAGGCAGTAGAGGCTCAACGGCTTCAGACCTTACGGTCACGGACTCGCGTCTCGGCGTAAAGAAGTGCGGATTTGCCTGCACCTCACGCCTACCTGCTTGCACCGGGTAATCCAACACCCGGACCGTCTACCTTCCTGCGTCCCTCCATCGCGCGAACATACAAGTACGTGAATATTAACACGTTTCCCATCAACTACGCCTTTCAGCCTCGCCTTAGGGACCGACTAACCCTGGGAAGATTACCTTTACCCAGGAAACCTTGGGTTTACGGCGAACGGGTTTTTCACCCGTTTTATCGTTACTCATGTCAGCATAATCACTTCTCCACAGTCCAGCATGCTTTACAACACACCTTCTGCCCGTGAAGAACGCTCCCCTACCAGACCGCATACGCGGAATTCAAAGCTTCGGTACTATGCTTAGCCCCGTTACATTTTCGGCGCAACGTCATTAGACCAGTGAGCTATTACGCTTTCTTTAAACGATGGCTGCTTCTAAGCCAACGTCCTGGGTGTCTCTACAACGTCACCACCTTAACCACTGAGCATAGATTTGGAGACCTTAGCTGTTGATCTGGGCTCTTACCCTCTCGACAATGGACCTTAGCACCCACTGTCTGACTCCCATGGTACATCTGACCGGCATTCTGAGTTTGAAAGAGTTTGGTAATCTGGTAGGACCCCTAGCTCTGTCAGTGCTTTACCTCCGGTAGACAATCCATGAGGCTATACCTCAATATATTTCGGGGAGAACCAGCTATCACCGGGTTTGATTGGCCTTTCACCCCTATCCACAAGTCATCCCAAGCGTTTTCAGCCGCTAAGGGTTCGGTCCTCCACAAGGCTTTACCCTTGCTTCAACCTGCTCATGGATAGATCACCCGGTTTCGGGTCTAATCCGCACTACTTATCGCCCTTATCAGACTCGCTTTCGCTACGGCTCCACTTACGCTTAACCTTGCAGTACAGATTAACTCGCTGACTCATTATGCAAAAGGCACGTGGTCACCCCGCAAGGAGGCTCCCACAGCTTGTAAGCATCAGGTTTCAGATTCTATTTCACTCCCCTGACAGGGGTTCTTTTCACCTTTCCCTCACGGTACTGGTGCACTATCGGTCGACGGTTAGTACTTAGCCTTGGAAGATGGTCCTCCCAGATTCCCACGAGGTTTCACGTGCCTCGCAGTACTCAGGTACCGGCTGTGTCGTTTTCGGGTTCGGGTACGGGGCTATCACCCGCTCTGGCGAAGCTTTCCAGCTTCCTTCCCCTGCCTAATCGCGAATCACGTATGCCGGCCCTACAACCCCGCCAGGACGAATCCTGACGGTTTAGGCTCTTCCCCCTTCGCTCGCCGCTACTGAGGGAGTCTCGTTTGATTTCCTTTCCTTCAGGTACTGAGATGTTTCACTTCCCTGAGTTGGCTTCTTGCAAGCTATGTATTCACTTGCAGATGACGGGACATGACTCCCGCCGGGTTTCCCCATTCAGACATCCACGGATCAAAGAATGTTTAGCTTCTCCCCGAGGCTTATCGCAGCTTACCGCGTCTTTCATCGCCTTCCGTCGCCAAGGCATCCACCCGATGCTCTTGTTTGCTTGTTTTTCTCGAAAAAAACTTCCTTCCATCCCTATGCAATTGTTAAAGAGCCGACCCTCTCGGGTCCGCCAAGCTCTGCGCTTGGTTGACATTCGCGTGACCAATTTGTCACTCGCCTGTTGCCAAACGCGGCGTGGCATCGAGTATGTTGGTTTGGTGG
>NZ_AP042377.1:0-452500 GCF_055387835.1 Desulfovibrio simplex | reverse complement strand
GAAATGATTCCGGCATCGCAACTAAAAGCCATTATTCAGTTTTGTATGAGCGCGGGAGACTTATGCCCCTCTTTTCGCACCCCGTCAATCACTTTCTTCCGGCCCGGCGAAACTTGTTTCGCCTGCGTGCCGTTTCAAAGTCAGTGCCGTTGCGCGAAACGAGAAGATAGTGAAACTATACCAAAGAGTCAAGAGCCATTTTGCATTTTTCGACACTTTCTAAAATCGTGGCTCATACAGCGCCAAAACCGCCCTTTCGCAGGCGCAAAGCCCGCAGTACAAGTACCAGCCCGCACCCCGCCAGGGCGCACTGCCAGGGAGGCATCCTGCCGTACATCAGGGTCGCCAGAGCCAGCATGGCCCCCAGGGCCGCCGCCGTGGCGTAGAGATAGTCCTCAACCAGCCGGGCCGTGTCGCCCAGAGCCACGTCGCGCACAAAGCCGCCGGTCAGGGCGGTCAGCACCCCAAGTATCAGACAACCCGTTACGCCAAGTCCGGAATACAAGCCCAGCACCGTAGCCACGCCTGCGGCCAGCCCCAGGCCCAGGCTGTCCAGCCAGTAAAAAAACAGCCACGAGCGTCGCCAGCGCCCGGCCAGAATACCGGCCAGCCCGCCCACCACAGCCGAGGCAAGATAGTCGCCCCGGTTCAGGGCCAGCACCGGATGCCCAAGCAGCCCTTCACGCAGCAGCGGCGCGGCAAGGCCGACCAGACAGGCCAGCACCGCCGCGCCGCTGAAATGCGCCCCGCCCGAACGCGCACGGCAGGATGCGGCGGCGGCCAGCATAAAGCTGGCCGCCAGATCAAAAACATATAACAGAAGGTCTTGCGTCATAGCATATGACCTGTCCCCTTACTGAACCGAACCTATTTGGCAAGGCCCACGGCACGCCGTTCACGGATGACCGTGACGCGGATCTGCCCGGGATATGTCAGATTTTTTTCAATTTTTTCAGCAATATCCTTGCACAACACATAGGTTGTGTCGTCATCCACCTGATCAGAGTTGACCATAACGCGAATCTCACGTCCGGCCTGGATGGCGTAGGCCTTGCTGACACCTTCAAAACTGGTGGCGATGCCTTCAAGGTCTTCAAGGCGCTTCACGTAGTTTTCGAGCAGTTCCTTGCGCGCGCCGGGGCGTGCGCCGGAAATGGAATCCGCAGCCTGAACCAGCACGGCCAAGGCCGTGGACGGGCGCTGATCCTCGTGGTGGGCGGCGATGGCGTGGATTATCTCATGGCTTTCGTTGTACTTCTTGGCCAGATCCGCGCCGATGAGGGCATGGGGGCCCTCCACTTCATGGTCCACCGCCTTGCCGATGTCGTGCAGCAGTCCGGCGCGCTTGGCTTTCTTTACGTCCATGCCGAGCTCCGCCGCCATCATGCCGCACAGGGCGGACACTTCAAGCGAATGCTGCAGCACGTTTTGCGTAAAGGAGGTGCGATAGCGCAACTGCCCGAGAAGACGCACGATTTCCGGGTGGATGCCGTGCACCCCGGCATCGAAGGTGGCCTGCTCGCCCACTTCGCGCACCTGGGTGTCCAACTCCTGCTCACACTTTTGCACAATGTCTTCAATGCGGGCGGGATGGATGCGGCCATCCTGAATAAGGCGCTCCAGGGCCATCTTGGCCACCTGACGGCGCAGGGGGCTGTACGCGGAAAGGATGACGGTTTCCGGAGTGTCGTCAATGATGAGATCCACGCCGGTGGCAGCCTCAAGCGCGCGGATGTTGCGCCCTTCACGGCCGATGATGCGTCCCTTCATGTCTTCGCTGGGCAGGGTGACGGCGGTGACGGTCTGCTCGTTCACGTAGTCGCCCGCGTAGCGCTGAATGACGTTACAGAGAATTTCTTTGGCTTTGCGGTCTGCGGTTTCGCGGGCTTCCATCTCAATCTGACGGATCATCTTTGCAGATTCGTGCCGCGTCTTGGCCTCAACTTCCATGAAAAGCTGGGCTTTCGCTTCTTCAACGGTAAAACCCGATATCTGCGCCAGTCGCTGTTCCTGCTCCTCTATGCGGGTCTGCAGAAACATCTCGGATTCTGCCAGCTGCCGCTCCTTGCGGGCCAGATCCTTTTCGGAGGCGAGCAGTTCGTGCTCTTTGGCGGTGGCTTTTTCCAGTTTTTCTTCAAGGCGGCCGCTCATTTCTTCCAGCTTGCGCTCGCGGGTTTTGACTTCGCGTTCCCGCTCTTTGAACTCGTTTTCAAGTTCGCGCTTCTGGTTGAACAGATCGTCCTGCCCCTGGAGCAGAATTTCTTTTTTCTGGGCCTGAGCCTCTTTGCGGGCCTCGGCCACAATACGCTTGGCCAGGTCATCGGCATCGCCGATGCGTTTTGTGGTAGACCGCTTATACACCACCACGCCCAGTGCCGCCCCCAGCAGCACGGACGCAAGCAGCGCCACGATGAACAATGGGTCCATGAATCCAGCCTCTCTTTTATCAATACGGGACCAGTCCTAGAACCAGCCCGGCGAACACCGGCAGCCAATGCTGGCCGCCGTAGCAATTGAGCCCAAAGGGCTGCTGTATCCCTGGCTGGACGCCGCAAACGCGGCAATAAGGATGGCGTTGCAAGAAGAAGTGACGGCCCCATAGCGGAAGCTGGAATTCCAAACTACTGCTGAAAGCGGCTTTTTCCCCAGAGAGCCGTGTCATGCTTGCGGTACAGAACCTGGATAACCAGGTCGGGAGCCTGTTATGTCCCCTTCAGGCGTCCCGGTCGTGGCCGGGCTTGCACACTGAGGACAGTGACGATTCCCTTTTATATACTTGTCAGGTTAGCACCGAGGCATAAATCACGCGCTCCCCAGGGAAACGCCCAGAGGTCTAATCAGACCCCTCTATCTTCGAAAGCATGGCCTCTACGCGCTCGCGCGCGTCCGCCTGCTCTTTCTGCGATTGCAACAAATCATCCGCCAGTCCAAGGGCCATAAAGGTCAGCAGAATATCCTTGGTCTGCCCTCCGTGGAACCTCAGCTTCTGGTCAGCAAACCGTTCTTCAACAAGCCGCACGGCCTCATGAACACGGTCCATATCTGCACCAGGCTTAAAAGCAATGCTTAAGCCTAGAACGGTTAGGTTGATAGCGTCCTGATTCACAAAAACCTACTCTACGCTGTCGTGCTCCTGAATGTTGCGCAGTACGGCGTCAATGCGCGCCAGCGCCTGAGCCCGCAACTGTTCTTCATTCTCAAGAGCTTCGCGCAGCCTGTGGTTTTCATCTTCCAGAGCAGCCCTTTCCGCCCCCATAGCGGCAGACTCAGCGCTGATGCGCGCATTCTCCGCCTTGAGGCGGTCAAGCCTGGCCAAAAGAGCCGCAACTTGTGTTTCAAGCTGTCCCAGAAGTTCCATGGTTCATAGATAGCATCGCACCAGAGCCTTGGCAAGAATGGATGCGGTAAATTCGAAAAAAACCCGCGCCACGCATGGCTTGGCGGCGCAGTCCCCATTTATGCGCCATGGCAGCGGGTTTGCGACAATTTTGAAACAATTGGTTCCGGCTCCAGACACAAAATCCGGGCAGTGAAGAAATCACGCTCCACCTTGTATTGCCCGCGCCCTGCACAAACCAGAGGCGCATGCCCCGTGCAGGCGACACCCAAACTACGCGTCAGTTTTTTCTGCGTGGCAGATTTTTCTGCTTGCCTCTGGCAATGCCAAGTTCACCGGCAGGCACGTCCACGGTGATGACCGACCCCGCCCCCACAAGCGCATCGTCGCCCACGCTCACCGGGGCCACCAGGGCAGTATTGCTGCCAATGAAGGCTCGCTGGCCTATCTTGGTGACATGCTTGTTTTTGCCGTCATAATTGCAGGTGATGGTGCCCGCGCCGATATTGCTGCCCGCGCCCACATCCGCATCGCCAAGATAACTCAGGTGGTTGGCTTTGGCCCCCCGCCCCAGGCGCGCCTTTTTCAACTCGACGAAATTGCCCACATGCGACTGGGCCTCAAGCACCGCGCCGGAGCGCAGCCGCGCGTAAGGCCCCACAAGGGCATCGTCGCCCACCTGGGCGCCTTCAAGGTGTGAAAAAGAGCGTATCTGCGCCCCATTGCTGACGACGCTGTCGCGGATCACGCAGTGCGAGGCCACCGAGGCGCCGCGCAGGATGCGCGAATGCCCGTAAATTTCGCAAGGGCCGGTAAGCTCCGCGCCGGGCTCCACCTCGGCCAGAAGGCCCACGCGCACACTGGCGGCCGCGTGAATGATGACGCCCGAGGCCAGCAGATCACGCACCCGGCGCTCACGCAGGGTTTCTTCCATCCGCTCCAGTTCCTGGGGCGAGTTCACCCCCATGAGCCCATCATCGCGCCCGCAACGCACGCCGAGAACATTGTATTTTTCCGCCACAGCCAGACCCACGAGGTCGGTGATATAGTATTCGCCGCTCTTGTTGGCGTTGTTGATTCGGGGCAGCAGGCTTTCCACCGCGTCCAGCGCGCAGTAGTACATGCCCGCGTTGACTTCATTGGTTGGCGGCCCGTACAGCGCCGGGTCGTAATCCTTGGCCTCCACGATGGCGCGCACATCGTCGCCCTGACGCACCACGCGGCCATAAGCCCCGGGGTTGTCCAGCTCAATGGTGGCAAAGGCCAGGTCAGCGCCCACGGCTTCGGCCAGAAACTGGCGCACCAGCGATTCCGAGAGCAGGGGCGCGTCGCCGTTGACCACCAGAAGATGCGTGCAGCCAGCCTTGGTCAGGGCAGGCAAAGCCTGTATGAGAGCGTGCCCGGTGCCGAGCTGCTGTTTCTGCAGAACAAAGGACGCGTCCGGAAAGGCGGCCTGCACCATTTCGGCCTTGTGGCCGGTCACAATCCAGACGTCCTCGGCAAATACAGGGCGCAAAGCCGCGAGCACGCTGGCCAGCATGGGTTCGCCCAGCATGGTCTGCAAAACCTTGGGCTTGTCTGAATGCATGCGGGTGCCCTTGCCTGCCGCCAGAATGAGGGCCGCGTTCTTTGGCATCACTATCTCCTTATCTCCACGTAACAACGGAAAACTTCACGCAGTGCAATAGCCTCTTGCGTCAAAAACGGCAAGGCAAATGCACGAAGGTTCTCAACTGCCGGATGCAGCAAAACGCTGTAAAACGCCAGGAATTCCAGAAACCTGAAGATGCTGCGACATGGCAGAAATCTGACTGTCGAGCTCCGCCGCGCTGCACTCCGCAAAATGAGGATAGCGGTTTACAAGCAATTTTACAGCGTTAATCGCATCAGGGGTCAGATCTTCGGCCATAAGTCCGGCGGTTTTGATGGCTTGGGCCGGATAATATCGCTGTATGCAGCGCAGATCCGCGTTGCTGCCTTTTGAACTCGCGTACAGACGCTCCGCTTCCTGAAGCGCCCGAACAAACATGTCTTGCATTTTAAAAGCAAACGCCTTGCAGAATGTAACCTGGCTTGCCAGATTGAGGCAGCCGCTGGCCAGGGCCAGCCATCCGCCCAGCTTTTCCTGCGAGTCCGTCAGGTTCGACGAATCAAGCATATTGGCCATAAGGCTTCGAAGGGACACCTCATGCAGAAGCATGTGTTGTCTGTTGGCGGTGGTGCTTGTTTGATGCCTGCGGTAGATAACCAATCCTTCAGCAGCCAGACCAGCGCGACATCCCGTGCTGAAACAGCGCAGCCAATATTCATAATCCTCGCAACCTGTAAGCGACACGTTGAACAGGCCTGCCTGCCGTATGACCTTTTCACGCAGCATAAAGCAGTGAAGAGGCGCAACATTGGCGCAACATATATGGATATTCCAATACCCGCGCATGAGCGGCCACAAACAATTGGCCCCGTCGCTGCCGTGCGTGTGGTAATCAAAGCAGCGGCACAATGACATGTCCAGATGGGGATGCTTTGCAAACATACCCAGGTGGGTGGACAGAACTTCTTCCATCAGCACATCGTCGGCATCCAGAAAAACGACAAAGTCACCACGTGCCTTTTGTATGCCTGTATTGCGCGCTGTCGACACCCCGCTCTTTTGCTGCCGGACATACACAATGTCCCGCAGCATTGCATGGGCCACGTCCTGCGTATTGTCCGTGGAGCCATCATCCACCACGATGATTTCCACATCAAGATTGTCAGCCTTTTGGCGCAAAACGCTACGCACGGCTTCAGGCAGAAATCGGCCATAGTTGTGGGTAGGAATAATGACGGAAACCAACGGAGGAGATGACATGACGTGTCCTGTGACGGATGGAAGGAATGTGCGCGCCAACGGTTGCCCGAACAGCATCGCCGCTGGCGCAGGTGACAGGCAAAAGGGCCGGATGTCTTGATGCCGGGCGCTTAATCCTGCCAGATAAAGGTAAAGACCTGCTCCACTTCCGGGTGCAGCGTCAGATGCACGGGGCAGGACGCGGTGCAACGCTCTATGATGGTCTTTTCCTTGGCGGAGTAAGTGCGCGGCGGCATCTTGAACACAACCTCAATCTTGCCGATGCGGCGCGGGTCGGCACTCATGGTCTTGGTGATCTCCACCTCCGTGCCGGTCACATCCACCCCGTGGGTTTTGCCGTATATGCCTATAATGGTCATGGCGCAGGTGCCGAGCGCCGTGGCGCAAAGGTCTGTGGGCGAAAAGGCTTCACCCTTGCCCTGGTTGTCGCTGGGGGCATCGGTGATAATCCTGGTGCCGCTCTGGTTGTGCACGCATTCCATACGCAGGTCGCCAAGATATCTGGCGCTGATAGTAGCCATGAGAACTCCTTTTTCCGCACGGCCTGGCGGCCGACATGGTACGCCTGTAAGCACGGCGGACAGGTTTGATTAAGGAAAACACTGCTTAAAGAGCCTCTTGGAAACGCGCAGTTATTTCGTTTGGCAAGGCGCGATCTTTTTTTGAAGCAGGAGTGGACTCTTCCGTCCTCGACTGTTTCAAAAAAGTGAAGCAACGCCGCCAATCGAAATAAATCAGCGTTTCCTTAAAAAACCTGATGCTCTCGCAGAATGTTGCAGGCAATGGCGAGCAGCGTCAAGCCTCCCGCCAGTTCCGCCCACCCATTGAAAGCGCAGAGATTGGCCAGTGTCTTACCAATACGCACACCGCCAGCCGTGATGCCCGCGCAAATAATTCCTATCAGCGCGGCTTCGCCCCATATGGGCGTTCCAAGAATGGCCAGCGACAGCCCAACAGCCAAGGCGTCAATACTGGTGGCGACGCTCAGCACCAAAAGATTGCTGCCCGCTGTGGGGTCCACGGCGGGACAGGCGCAGGACTCCCTGTGCCTGAGAGCACGCAGTCCTGACAGGGCCATCTTGCCGCCTATCCAGGCCAGCAGGACAAAAGCTATCCAATGGTCCCAGGCTTCCATATATTCACGTACGGACACCCCGAGATACCAGCCGATAACGGGCATGGCGAACTGAAAAAAGCCAAAGGCGGCTGAAAGGCGCACATAATGGCGCGGGCTGGGCTTTTGCAGGGCGCAGCCAGAGACTACGGCAACGGCAAAAGCGTCCATGGACAGGGCAACGGCAAGCAGAAATACGGCGAAAAACGTCATGGATCGCGTCTCGTGCGTGGGCAGGCCACGTATCTGGTTTATGGTTTGTCGGGTCCAGGCACTATAGATCATGCCATGCCGCCGGACAAGCGCATGCGCTGGACACAAAATCAGGCCGCCTGAAACGCCGCGGCGCTGGAAACACCCCGCAAATCCTGCACTACAGCCATTTTTAAGACAGCGTCGTCCACATTTTTTCATGCCGCCAGCCCTATGGGCATCTTGCTACGCCGGGCGTCACGGGCTACAAGACGGCATGCAAAACATACCTGAAGGGCTTTTTTACTGGCAATGGGCCTCCAATATACTGAATATCGGCATGAGCGCCGCTGCCGCCTTGCCGGTCATCATGGCCCTGACCCTGCTGGCCGGAAGACGCGGCAACGCCCGCCTCTGCATTCTGGGAACACAAAAACTCACGCGGCTGGCCCTTGGGCTCGGCCTGCTCGGCCCGCTGCTGACCGCCACCGACCTGGCTGCCACGCTCATCAGCCTCGGCGGTTCGTCCAGCCTCCTGAACAGCCTTTCCCTGTGGGACGACGCGGTGCTTCCCTACACCACCACGGTGCTGGCCTGGATTGGCGGCCTGTGCTGCCTGTGGATTGTGGCCTATTTGGATGGGCGCTCTCCCCTTGCCGCAGGGCTGCCTGACGAAGGCGCCCCTGACAAAGACGGGCCTGCGGCGAAAAGCGGCGCGGGCGCTGCCTCCAAAAGCCGGTCAACTCGCAAGGCGCGCCGCGCCCCGGCCCCTGTGGAAGGTTCCGGCAGAAGCGACCAGCTGGCGGGCGAAGCCATGCGCGGCAGGCTGTGCCTGTATTTGATGGCCGCCGTCTGCTTTTTTGCCGCGCAGCTTCTGCCCAACTGGTCTTTTTCCGGGCCGCCGCAGGGCATGGAATGGGGGCGCATGGTTTCTGCCTTGCTTGGCGCAGCCACGCACAACTACTTCACCTGCTTTGCCCCTGCGGGCGCGTTTGCCTTGCTGGCCCTGTTTTTCTTCCACCGCAAGGGCGAGCCTTTTCCCGCCGTTGCCGACCTTGAAAAGGCCGCCCGCTGGTGCGCCCTGTGGGCCCTGATAGGATACATACCCCGCTGCATTGACAGATGGGGCCTGTTCATCGGACTGTCGTTCAGCGGCCAGAGTCTGCCCGACTGGCTCATGCCGCAGGCTGCCGGCCTCGTGCCCATGACGCTGGCTGTGGCCTGCTGGGCCATACTGTTTACCGTGCGCTCCCGCGTGCGGCTGCTGTGGCTCAACTGGCTGGCCCTGGCGCTGCTGGTTGTGCGCCAGAGCCTGCCCTTCATCCTATACCTGCTGCGAAGCGCGTCCTGATCCGGGTACTCCACGCCGCCAGAGCGTGTCGCGCAAATGCAGTCTGCAGTGAGGTTCGCATGCGTATCCCCGCTTTTTTCCCCCTTCTTCTGGCCTGCGTGCTGATTTTGGGTTCCGGCGTCCTTGCCGCGCACGCGGCTTCCGAGACGCCGCCGGCCGCGACCAGAGACTTTGCCCGCTTCAGCGCCAACCTGCCAGAGGGTTGGGATGGCGAAGAACGCACCGGCTTCCGTTCCGGCAACGATGACGAGTGCATGCTCGTTCTCGGCCTCAAGGATCCGACGGGCGACGATTACAGGGCGCTGGTGAGCGTTTTTGTTCTGCCCAACGAGACAAAAGCCACAAGCGAAAGCTTGGCCGAAAACCTGCGCCAATTTCAGGCCGGGGCCACAGAACCGCAACAGGACGGCCACTTCTGGTCATTCAGCGGCGAACCGCGCAGTCAGGCCTTCAAGGCTTCTGCCCTGACCAGGGTTCACGCCACGCCTGACATGGTGCTTATTGCCATCATCCAGGACCCGGAAAACCAGGGCGCCCTAGCCGTTTTCGACAGCCTGAAAGGACTTACGCCGCAAACCCGCGACCTGCTCGGTCAGTAAGCGTCCAAAGGCCGAAGGAACCGCTCGCCTGGCAGCAGAGAGCGGTTCCTTGCCCCTGCCGTCTTCGCAATCCGCGCGCCCCTTGATGGCAACCCCAAAGGATTTTCGCGCAAGCTTGACTCCTCACGCAAAATTACCTAGAGCTTTTTTGTCTTATGCACCTTTAACCCTAAACCAAGACCCGTTATGGACAGTTTACCCAGTAGTAGTCAAACCTGTGCGATCAGCTTGCCTGAAATAGCACGCTACGGCCTGTAACGGTTCCTTCCCGCTCGCCGCAGCCTGTTTCGGGCATCGGAGGCGAGCCATGAAATTCTCTCTCTTTCTTTGCATTATGCTGGCTGTGGCGTTTTTCGCCATCAATCTCTTTCTGGTGCTGACCGCGTCACCCCGGAATTTTCGAGCGTATTTTCCCGCGTCTGCGTTCTCTTGCGTCACTCCCGCAAGATAGCCGTAGCCGGCAGGCAGTTGTGTAACGGCCTGTTCATTGACGCAAACCGGTTTTGAGACTGTGCCTCTCAAAACCTGAAGCCGCCCCTGCGGCGCGTACCAGCGCAGACAACCTGCGTATACGCCTTCACGGCGAATCCCTGCCCACGCAGCCGCTGAGCAGGCCCGACGTGAAATCACCTTAAGGAAGCACTGATTAAAGAGCCTCCTGGAAACGCGCAGTTATTTCTTTTGGCAAGGCGCGCTCTTTTTTTGAAGCAGGAGTGGACTCTTCCGTCCTCGACTGTTTCAAAAAAAGTGAAGCAACGCCGCCAAACGGAATAAATCAGCGTTTCCTTAACGCGCACGCCGCGCAAAACCGCCGCCCCAGAGGCGGCCCGCGAAAAAGGAGTTCCTGAGCCATGGACCATCCCCCTAGTAGCTTCGCAGCGAATGCCCCAACAGTGTTCGCTGCGGACATGAGCATCAACATTATTACCGCCGCACCGGCCGCAAGGCTGCATTTCCTCTCCTATACCGCATAGGCAGGACATGCTTCCGCCGCGCGCCTGAAGCGGCAGGAGGCCATGCCAATGTTTTTCGATTTCCGCAAGGGGGCGCGCCCCGCGCCTGCCCACACCTCCCTTAGGGCCGCCGATGCCGCCCAAAAAAGCCTTAACGAGCTTTTCGCCAGCTTTGATTCGTGCGGCGAAGGCCTGCAGGAATCCCAGGCGAAGGCCCGGCTTGAGACTGAAGGCCGCAACGACGTCGCGCGCGAGCGTGTGCCCAACCCCTTGGTGCAGCTCGCCGGGGCTTTTAATAATCCCTTCATTTACGTGCTGCTTCTTATCAGCGTCGTCAGCTTTTACAGCGACTACTGGCTGCCGCTGGGCGCTGGCGAAGAGACCGACGGCACCAGCTCCGCCATTGTGCTGGTAATGGTGCTTCTGAGCGGGTTCATGCGCTTCTGGCAGGAATATCGCTCAAACAAGGCCGCCGAAGCCTTGCAGGCCATGGTGCACACAACGGCCGCCGTGACCCGCCGCAATGATGAGGGACAGTCCGAAACCAGGGAAATCCCGCTGGCAGAGCTGGTTCCCGGCGATATTGTGCGGCTTTCCGCCGGGGACATGATCCCCGCTGACGTCCGTCTGATTGAGTCGCGTGACCTTTTTGTCAGCCAGGCTGCCCTTACCGGGGAATCCCTGCCTGTGGAAAAATACGACACCCTTGCCGCAGTGGCGGAAAAATCCGCCGCAACCGCCGGGCAAACCGTTCCCTCTGGTCGCGCCCTTGATGCGGGCAATATGTGCTTTATGGGAAGCAATGTGGTCATCGGCACCGCCACGGCCCTTGTGGTGGCCACCGGGGCCAGCACCTATTTCGGTTCGCTGGCCAAAAGCATTGTGGGCACCCGCTCCCAGACGGCCTTTGACAGGGGCGTCAACAGCGTAAGCTGGCTGCTCATCCGCTTCATGCTCTGCATGGTGCCCATTGTCTTTTTTATCAACGGCTTCACAAAGGGCGACTGGAGCGACGCCTTCATGTTCTCCCTGGCCATTGCCGTGGGCCTCACGCCAGAAATGCTGCCGATGATTGTCAGCGCCAACCTGGCCAAGGGCGCGGTGGCCATGTCGCGCAGCAAGGTGGTGGTCAAGCGCCTCAATTCCATCCAGAACTTCGGGGCTATGGACATCCTGTGCACAGATAAAACCGGCACCCTGACGCAGGACAAGATCATTCTCGAACGCCATGTGGACGCTCTGGGAAACAGGGACGATGACGTGCTGCGCCTCGCCTGGGTCAACAGCTATCATCAGAGCGGCATAAAAAACCTCATGGACAAGGCCATTGTCCATTTTGGCGAGCAGCACCCTGAAAACGGCCTGCCCCGTCACATGCACAAGGTGGACGAGCTTCCCTTCGACTTTGTGCGCCGCCGTCTCTCGGTCATCGTGTCCGACACTTCCGGCGAGCACCTTCTGGTATGCAAGGGCGCTGTGGAAGAAATGCTCTCCATCGCGTCGGGTGTCTACGTGCACGGGCAGGTCGTACCCATGGACGCCCAGTGGCGGCAAAAAATCATTGATCTGTCCGAGGATTACAACCGTGACGGTTTCCGGGTGCTGGCCCTGGGCGCAAAGGCCATCAAGGGCGACGACATCCGCCAGCAGTATACCACAGAAGCGGAAAAAGACCTGATCATCAGGGGGTTTCTTACCTTTCTTGATCCGCCCAAAGACAGTGCCGAATCCGCCATTGCCGCCCTGCGCGAACACGGCGTGGGCGTCAAGGTGCTCACGGGCGACACGCCGGTCATCACGGCCAAGATCTGCCGTGAAGTCGGCCTGGAACCGGGAACCGTGCTCACCGGCGACCAGATGGACGCCATGAACGAGCAGGAACTGCTTGCGGCCGCCCGGGAGCACAACGTGTTCGCAAGGCTCACCCCCTTGCAGAAGTCACGCATTATCAAGACGCTGCAACAGGGCGGCCACACCGTGGGCTTTCTTGGCGACGGCATAAACGACGCTCCCGGCCTGCGGGATGCGGATGTGGGCATTTCCGTGGATTCCGCCGCGGACATCGCCAAGGAATCCGCGGATATCATCCTGCTTGAAAAAAGCCTGATGGTGCTGGAAGAAGGGGTTGTCAAAGGCAGGGAAACCTTTGGCAACATCATGAAATATCTCAACATGACGGCGAGTTCCAACTTCGGCAACGTTTTTTCGGTGCTGGTGGCCAGCGCGTTCATCCCCTTTTTGCCCATGCTGCCCATCCAGCTGCTGCTCCAGAACCTCATGTATGACTTCTCGCAACTTTCACTACCCTGGGACAGGGTGGACAAGGAGTTTCTGCAAAAACCCCGCAAATGGGACGCAAAGAACATCGGCCGTTTCATGGTCTGGATAGGCCCCACCTCATCCATTTTCGACATAACCACCTATGCGCTCATGTGGTTTGTCTTTGGCGCAACCAGCGTTGAGATGCAGTCGCTCTTCCAGTCCGGCTGGTTTGTTGAGGGCCTTCTCTCCCAGACCCTCGTGGTGCACATGCTGCGCACAAGGAAAATTCCCTTTGTGCAAAGCACGGCCGCCCTTCCGGTGTTGCTGCTGACAGGAACCGTCATGGCGCTGGGCATATACCTGCCCTTTTCCGGGCTGGGCGCCCTGGTGGGACTCGAGCCCCTGCCCTGGAGCTACTTCCCCTGGCTGGCGGCCACGCTGCTGTGCTACTGCGTTGTGGCGCAGGGCATGAAGGTGGTGTACATCCGTAAGTTCGGCCGCTGGTACTAGGGAAACGCTGATTTATTTCGTTTGGCGGCGTTGCTTCACTTTTTTGAAACAGTCGAGGACGGAAGAGTCCACTCCTGTTTCAAAAAAGATCGCGCCTTGCCAAACAAAATAACTGCGCGTTTCCAGGAGGCTCTTTAATCAGTGCTTCCTTAGCAATAGGGGAACATGGTGCAGTACTTTGCGGGGGAGAGGACCCTTTTGCAAAAGGGTCCTCTCCCCCACGCCCCCTCCCCCTAAAACTTTTACTGTGTTGTAGTATAAAAACTGAAAAGCCCGGCAATTCCTGTGCGGAATTGCCGGGACAGAACTGTAAAGGGGCCGCAATGCGGCCCCTTACGCGTTTCACTTCAGTACATGTACGGTTCCCTGGCCACAGCCTGTATGCGCTGCTGCGACCAGATATGTTGCGAAAACGCAAGACTGCTGCGCCCAAGTGGGCTAATCCTGCTCTAGCTCGCGCTTGAGCCAGGACTTTACTTCAGGAGTCGGCGCGCTGATGCCTCGCCAGTCGCCATGCTCCTTGCGAAAATCTTCCATAAGATTCTTGGGCAGGGGCAGGCTGATGAGATCGTCCGCCCTTTCGGAGTTACGCCGAACCAGCCGCACCATGGGGGGACTCTGCCAGCTGTCCACAACAAAGTAGTGGGCCACATCGTCCTTGGAACGAACCGGAGGATACTCCGAATGCCAGTCATTATTGCCCCATTCAAGATACATGGTCACCGCATGCTCCGGGGTCAGATTCCAGTCTATATCGTAAAGTGCAAAGTCCTTTAGTTGCGACATGGCGTCCTCCTCATTGGTCTTGTTCTATCAATAATCATTCTTGAAAGCCTTGGCAAGACATACTGGCCCCAAAAAGCCGCAACCTGCTGGCAATGCTGCTGAATTCATATGGCTATTTATTATTTAAATAGTACTTTAGAGCAATTTAACTTTTAAATTGCTCTGACGGCTGCGTGAGCAGACGTTCGCTACGGAGGCGTAAGCGCAGTTTATCTGCGCGGTTAAACGCCGAAGTGAGCGTGCCTTAAACTTTGAGAATGTATATTCTCAAAGTTAATGTGCTCTAGATCATAGCGTAATGAAAGGACGCGCAGCAACCCTATATTTTCAAGCCCCAAACACGCCTGGGGCAACGCGCTTACGCAGCTCCACACGCAGTCACGCGGCTGAAGGCATGCGCGCTCTGACCGCGGAAAGAGGGATTGTTTGGCATGCGTGCGGCTGACAAGGGCACGCGCGCGGTCTGCCCACAGCGCAGGCGCCAGACTATGCGACTCAAAGCGGTAAGAATACACATCCGCGCAGTGCTTGCCCTGACGGCGTCGTAATCGGGCAGGATCTTTAATCAAATCATAAATATTGTCATGGCAAATACTATATTGTCAGGCGACTTCGGCCATGCTACCCCATAGGAGTAATAGTAATGTTAACCGTCAATCACGGAGATATTTATGGTTATGACCATCCGAGAGGCGACCTTCAAGCTTTTGCGCCAACTGGGCCTTACCACCATCTTTGGCAATCCCGGCTCCACCGAAGAAACCTTTCTTAAGGATTTTCCAAAAGACTTCCGTTACATACAGACCCTTCAAGAAGCTTCCGCCGTAGGGGCCGCCGACGGCTACGCCCAGGCCACCCGCAGACCGGCGCTGGTGAATGTGCACACCTCGGCCGGGCTGTGCAACGCCATGAGCAACATTCTTTCTGCCAGGATGAACCAGACGCCCCTGATCATCACGGCGGGCAACCAGACCCGCGAGATGCTCCTTATGGAACCGTGGCTCACCAATGTGCAGCCAGCGGAACTGCCCAAACCCTGGGTCAAGTGGAGTTACGAACCTGTGCGCGCGGAGGATGTTCCCGCAGCCTTTATGCGGGCGTACGCCATGGCGTTACAGCCCCCGGCCGGGCCTGTTTTTCTGTCCATCCCGCTTGATGACTGGGACAAACCCGCCCCTGGAGAACCCGTGGCGCGGTGCGTGGCGACCCGCATCGGGCCGGATCCCGAACGTATCGCCAAGTTTGCCGACCTGCTCTCCAAAGCCAAGAAGCCCGCGCTTATCTATGGCGCGGCCATTGCCAGGGGCAACGGCTGGAAGCAGGCCATTGCCCTAGCCGAAAAGCTCAACGCCCCCGTTTGGGCGGCTCCCGCCTCTGAGCGGCCCCCCTTCCCCGAAGACCACCCCCTTTACGCCGGAGGCCTGCCCTTTGCCATAGGGCCGCTGGCCAAAAAGCTTGAAGGGCACGATGTGGCCATTGTCATCGGCGCGCCGGTTTTTCGCTACTATCCCTATGTGAAAGGCCCCTATATTCCTGAAAAACTGCACCTGCTGCACATTTCTGACGACCCGGAAGAAACCGGACGCGCTCCGGTGGGCGACAGCATGCTCTGCGACGCCGTACTGGCGCTGGAAGCGCTGGAAGCCCGCGTTAAAGCGCGTCCCAATTCCCCGACAGTCAAAAAGCAGGCGCACCGTATGGCCCCGCAACCGGCCGCGCCCGAGCCTTGTCAATGCAACATGCTGACAGCACTTGAGCTTTTTAAAATCCTGCGCGAAGCCACCCCTGCCGAGACCGTTCTGGTGGAAGAATCGCCGTCCAATCTCGGCGAACTGCACGCGGCCTGGCCCGTGAAGCTGCCAGACACCTTTTACACCTTTGCCAGCGGCAGCCTTGGCTGGAACCTGCCCGCCAGCGTGGGCATTGCCCTGGCAGAACGCGACAGTGGCCGCAACCGCCCGGTTCTGGCCATCATTGGCGACGGCTCCATGCAATACTCGGTTCAGGGACTTTGGACAGCAGCCCAGCAGGATCTGCCCATTCTCTTTGTCATACCCAGGAACGGCGCATACGCCATCCTGAAATCCTTTGCCGCTCTGGAAGAAACCCCCGGCGTTCCCGGTCTTGACCTGCCCGGCCTTGACCTCGTTTCCCTTGCCAGGGGTTACGGCTGCGAAGCCCAGCGCGTCGAAACCGCGGATGGCGTGCGCAAGGCCTGCGCCCAGGCTTTCAAGCGTTCCGGCCCCACGCTGCTTGAAGTGCCCATCATTCCCGCCATTCCTTCCCTGCTTTAGCAAAAAACGCTGCCCGGCCCTGTAAAAAAGGCCGGGCAGCGGCCATCCATCCGTCAGCAGCCGTAAGTCTGCGCACGAACCACAACAGCGCGGCAGCGCCCCCATGGTGTTTTCGGTTTTTCCTGTCAAAAAACACGGCTGACAACCGTGGCGCATGCATGCGACCACGCCGGTTCGCCGTCAGACGCGCTTTCGGCGTGAGCGACAGACCACACGGCAAAAAAGGAACCTTCTATGCTTGAAACGATCATCATGGCCCTGCTCCCCATTGTGGTCACACTGCTCCTGGGCCTTTTGGCCGGGTGGCGGCACGACTTCACCCAGGATCAGGCCTCCATACTCAACCGCATGGTTATGGGCTATGCTTTGCCAATGCTTCTTTTCGCGGGCATTCTGGGCACTCCCCTTGCTGAAGTGCTGAAAAACGTCCAGGTTTTTTTGTGGCTGGCTGTGGGAATGGCTGGCGGCTTTATACTGGTATTCCTGATTTCCCGCTTTGTATGCGGGTCGGACGTCAGGCTGGCGGCCCTGCGCGGTCTGGCCATTGCCGGGCCTGCCGTGCCCTTTGTGGGCACCCCGGTACTGGGCCTGCTGTTTCCGGTGGAGGCCGATCTCTCCGTAGCCGCAGGCAGCATACTTCTGAACCTTGTTCAGGTTCCCCTGGCCCTTGTTTTTCTTGTGGGTTCAGCGCAAAGCGCCAGCGACGGACAGAAAAAAAGCGCCGCGCGCATTGTGGCTGCGAGCATTGTCAATGCGGTCAGGCAACCCGTCGTGTGGGCGCCGGTGCTCGCTTTCACCCTGTTGTTGCTGGGGCTGGACATGCCCAAGGTTCTCAAGGGCTCATTTCTGCTGCTGGGGCAGGCGACCGGCGGCGTGGCCCTGTTTGCGGTGGGCGCGGTGCTTTATGCGCAAAAGGTGAGCGTGTCGTTGCCTGTGGTTGTCAACGTCATTGCCAAGAACATCGTGCTGCCGGGCATGACCCTTCTGGCCATGATCTGGCTGGCTGTTCCGGGTACCGAGCGCGGGCTGGTTGCCGTGACGCTGGCCATTCCCACGGCCTCCATCGCCGTCATCTTTGCTGTGGAATATGGCACAGGCCAACAGGAAATGGCTTCAACCCTGTTCTGGAGCACCATACTGTCAGTCCTCACCATGGGCGGCTTTATCTGGCTGACATAATGCCGCGTGACAGATGCCATGCGAAAAAGCCCGCCACCTGCAAAGAATTGCAGGGATTGGCGGGCTTCTCAGCTTTTACATCCGATCCGGTTCCGGGCGCTGGAGCGGACAAACGTTACAATGGCGTGCTGCCTGAAAGGCGCTGCCCCGGCTCCCCTCATTTCAGGTCAGAAAACTCGCTGTGCCGCACGGCAACACAACAAGAGTTTTAGAGCATTTTCACTTTGAAATTGCTCTGGCGACTGCGTGAGCAGGCGCCCGCAGCGAAGGCGTAAGCGCAATTTATTTGCGCTGTTAAGCGCCGAAGTATGCGTGTCTTAAACTTTGAGAATGTCCATTCTCAAAGTTAATCTGGTCTAGGGGGTGGGGGCCTGGGGGAGGAGACCCTTTTGCAAAAGGGACCCTCCCCCAAAAGCATTCTCTCCCTCACAAAGTATTACCCACTCTTTTCCTTATACTTGCGCTGCGCCTCACGGACGGCCATGGCCTCACGCGCTTTCCGGGCTTTTTCCTCTTCGGCGCGGCGCTGTTTGCGGACGCGCTCAAGGCGCGCCTGCTGGGCCTGCTCACGTTGCTGCCGCGCCTGTTCCAGCAGTTTTTCGCGTTTGCTGTCAAAAACAAGGGTGGAACGCAGGGCCGCAATGCCGAGGGCCACAACGGACACGATGAGAATAAGCACCTTCTGGATGGACCACTGGTCGTCGCCCAGAATGTCACGCAGCCAGCCCAGGCGCAGGCTGTCGCCCCAAAAGACCACCACGGGCACGCCAATAAAGCAGAGCAGCAGCCCGACGAGTTCCAGCCACAAAAAAGTTTTGCCCATGGTGAGGCCGAAAAGCGTCCCGTCGCGCACCATACGCAAGAATTGCAGACGCTTGCGCAGGTTGCGCAGCAACTCCGCCAGACGCGGCGTATCGGCCTGCGTGCGCTTGAACGATTCCGCTTCCTTGAAATTGCAGGAAAAGGCACGGTTGATAATGCCCGCGCTCTCATTGAAGTCACGACTGAACTGGCGCAGGGCAGCGGGAAAGGGGAACCAGGAGGCTTCATCGCGAACTTCTTGAATAATATCAAGATAATATTTGTATTTATTGCGCAGGTCTTCCACTTCGTGACTGATGCAGGCTTCCAGCTCTTTTTCCAGAGCAGGCAGTTCTTCCACAACCTTGAGATAGGCAATATAGGTATTGGTATTGGCGAGCTTTTCGAGCTGTCGCACCTTTGCCCCAAGCTGCAACTGCACGAGATGCTCGGGCGGAAACCAGTCGTCAAGCCGGGCATGCAGGGCATTGATGGCCCCGCCGTCCGCCTCGGCCTTTTTCTTGGCCTCGGCCCACAGATCATACAGGGAAGAAAGAATGAGCAGACGCCCCCGCTCCAGTGCAGGGTCCACCAGCACACGATTGAAGTAGGTGGGATCTTCGCGGATAAGCTTTATCAGCAGATCCTGCACCGCTTCGGCAAAGCCCATTTTCACCTTGCAGGCCATTTCACGGTAGCGGACTTCACGCCACTGGGGCATGACGCGCCAGATCTGGCCATACTGTTCAATGGCCGCGCCAAAATGCCCCTGCTCTTCCTCAAGTCTGGCCTGCAAAAACTCGTTCCAGGCCTGAAGCATGGGCGATGGGGCGAGCATGGCCGCTTCGCCAAAGGCTGCGTCGGCGCGTGCGAAATCCTGCCGCTGCACATGGCAGAAGCCCAGAACCATCCGCAAACGCCAGTCGCGCGGATGCCGCCCGATGCTCTGGCTTGTTTTTTTATCAATCTCCGCCAGCCCTTCGGGTGGGGCGGCGGTGAGCTTTTTCAGCAAATCCCAGGCCGGGCTGTCGTCACGGGGGGGTGGGTTATCGCCAGGTTCGGGGTCGCGCATGCGGTACAGCCAGTGCTGGGGCACATTGCGCAACTGGCACATGCCATTGATGTCCAGCACGCCTTGCAGCACAAGCCCCGCGTCGCCGCCCTCTTCCAGCAGCACGCCATAGCCCGCCGTATGCTGCTCGGTAAGCACCTGCTCGACGCGACGGAAGCCATCGTTGATGGCGTCCAGGTCCAGATTCGCCACCTTGTCCCACAAATCCCGTCCGCTGGGCGGAATCTGGCGTGTGGGGCACTGGGCCGCCGTATGGCTGTGGATGCCGCAGTAAAAACACCCGGTTTCCGCCGCGTCGCCCGCTGTGAGCTGGGCGGGCATGAGCAGGGGGATGGAACGCTCGCTGAGGCTGTTCTCGTCCAGCAGCACGTTGCACCAGCTGTCCATGCTCATCTGTTCGCCGGTATATCGCAGGTCGCGAACCGTAAAACCCTCGCCCAGCAGATAGGCGTTGCGATAGCTCAGGTAGGGGAAGTCCGGCATGAGGTTGTCCCACTGCAGGCCGATCTTCTTGGGCAGGTCGCTGTTGAAATTGAGATTGTTGCGGTCGGCAACCACGCAGACGCAGGGCCAGCACGCCCCGGCCTCCCCGTTTTCCTTGTCGCAGCCCTGCAGATAGTCGCGCAGAAAGGTGCGCAGCATAAGCAGATTGTCCATGGCCAGCATCACAAAGGAGCCGCTGACAATGGACTTTATCTTGAGCCGCTGCAACAGCGCCTCGATCTTTTTGAACATGGCGCTCCAGCCGCTCTGGTAGGCTTTGTCCAAAGGACTGCCCAGGGGGTGCAGGATGGCGAACCAGGCCTGGGTGGAGGCATAGGGCATACGCACGTCCACCAGCATGGTAGCCCAGTCTACCGGGCTCATGCCCTGGCGGCCCGCGCGGCGCTCAAAATCAATACCGGGAAGATTCTTTTTGCCTTCGCGGCTCTTGGGATGCACCCATACTTCAAGGCTGTCGCGCACCAGCATTTCCTGCGTCTGCAGGGTCGCGTCCAGCAAAAGGTTCACGTCGCGCTTACGGCCAAACTGCAAACGTCCAGGAAAAAGTTCTATGCTTACAGGCAGTTCGTTAAAGTTGCCCCAGACCATAAGCCGGGCCAATGCCAGAAAGACATCATCGGTAAAAAAGAACCACAGGGCCTGCTCTTCTTCCTCGCCCACCAGCATGCCGCCGTAGTTGAGCAGCGTCTGCCCGACGGCAGGGGCCAGTTTGCCATGCCAGCAGACCCACAGAACATGGCCCATGGTGCTCATGCTCATGTCTTGGGTCTCGGGAAGTCGGGACAATAACTGCGATAGCTGGGCCATGAACAAAATCCTTTATGAAGGCGCGGGCCTGGTATATACTGCCCAGCGCCACAATCGGATGTGGATCAAACCAAGGCGGTTCCCAATGGATATTAACAAAACTCTTCAGGAACTCAAAGCCCGCCCCGGCTTCACCGACCACGTGGGTATGATGCTCGTTCACAACGGTGTGGTACGGGGATGGTCCCGCAACGACCATTCCCCGGTCACTTCGGTAGACATCACACCCGACCGGGAAAAGATGGCCGCCATTGTGGCCGAGATGGAGCAACGCCCCGGCATTTTCGCCATTGTGGCCGATGCCGAAGAGGGCCTGCTCAAACCCGGCGACGACGTGCTCTTTCTGGTTGTGGCCGGCGACATACGCGAAAACGTCAAGGCCGTCTTTGCGGAACTGCTGGACAGAATCAAGGCCGAAGCCGTCATAAAGCAGGAACATCTGCAAGACTGACCGCGATCCTGCCACGGCCCCGTCCAACGCCCAAAAGATGATTTCACGAGCGGCGCTCTTTGTATTGTATCGGCAGCGATAACAGAAAGATAAGTCCTGTGGCGAGAATAAGTCCCGCAGCGGTTTTCTTCCTGCCTGACGGCAGCCGGCGACCCCGCGCAAAAGAGCCTCGGCAATACCCGCAAACAGCGAGCCTCACCGTCGCGCATGCGCGCTGCCCCGCCGCCAGGGCGCGGCGGCTCCGGATTTCACCTTTCCCGGCGGAGGCCGCGCCCGCCCGCATTGCCAACCCGGCATTTATGTCTTATTTTAAGGAGATGCCGCCAGCCCCCCAGGCTGCTCAGGACCGTGGGCCCCGAGTTTGCGCCGACGCGCCATAAAGGCGCGTGCATCCGGGCCAAAGGCGGCTTGCCCGTGCCCAACAGAGGAGACTTCATGTTCGGCTTTCTTTTCAAAAAAATATTCGGCAGCAAGAACGAACGTTATTTGCGCCGTCTGCGCCCCCTTGTGCAGCGTATCAATGCCTTGGAACCACAAATGCAGGAGCTGGCGGACGAGGATTTCGCCGCCCGTATCCTCCAGTACAAAAATGCCGTTCAGGAAGAAGGCCAGAGCCTGGACGCCCTTCTTCCCGAAGTTTTCGCCCTGGTGCGCGAGGCCTCGCGGCGCGTGCTGAGCATGCGCCACTATGACGTGCAGCTTATAGGCGGCATGGTCCTGCACAAGGGCAAAATCGCCGAAATGAAGACAGGCGAAGGTAAAACCCTTGTGGCCACCCTGCCCGTGGTGCTCAACGCGCTGTCGGGCAAGGGCGTGCACGTGGTCACGGTCAACGACTATCTGGCCAGGCGCGACTCGGCCTGGATGGGCCAGCTGTACGGCTTTCTGGGTCTGACCACGGGCGTCATCGTTCACGGTCTTGACGATGAAGAGCGCAAGCAGCAGTACGCCGCCGACATCACCTACGGCACCAACAACGAGTTCGGGTTCGACTACCTGCGCGACAACATGAAGTTCTACGGCCACCAGCTGGTGCAGCGCGGCCACAATTACGCCATTGTGGACGAAGTGGACTCCATCCTTATTGACGAAGCCAGAACGCCCCTCATCATTTCCGGCGCTTCCGACGAATCCGTGGGCTTTTACCGCACTGTGGACGAAATAGTCCGCAAGCTCCAGCCCGAGCATTACACCATTGACGAAAAAGCCCGCACCGCCATGCTCACCGACGAGGGAGTGGCCCACTGCGAAGCGATGCTCAAGGTCGACAACCTCTTCGACCCCGCCAATATCACGGCGCAACATCACGTCATGCAGTCGCTCAAGGCGCACCAGATTTTCAAGCGCGACGTGGACTACATCGTGCAGGACGACCAGGTGGTCATTGTTGACGAATTTACGGGCCGTCTCATGGCTGGCCGCCGCTATTCCGACGGTCTGCACCAGGCGCTGGAAGCCAAGGAAGGCGTGACCATCGCCGCCGAAAACCAGACGCTGGCCTCCATCACCTTCCAGAACTACTTTCGCCTGTACGAAAAACTTTCGGGCATGACGGGTACGGCGGACACCGAGGCCGTGGAATTCCACCAGATCTACAATCTGGAGGTCATCTCCATCCCGCCCAACAGGCCCATGGTGCGCAAGGACTACCCCGACCTCATCTACCGCAGCCGTCAGGAAAAATTCGACGCCATTGTGGAAGCCATCACCGAGCTGCACAAAAAAGGGCAGCCCGTGCTTGTGGGCACCATTTCCATTGAAACGTCCGAAATGCTTTCGCACCGCCTGAACAAGCTGGGCATTCCCCACAACGTGCTCAACGCCAAGCAGCACGAAAAAGAAGCCGAAATCGTCGCCCAGGCCGGTCAGGCGGGCAAGGTCACCATCGCCACCAACATGGCCGGGCGCGGCACGGACATCGTGCTGGGCGAAGGCGTGGTGGACCTGGGCGGCCTGCACATCCTCGGCACCGAGCGGCACGAAAGCCGCCGCATCGACAACCAGTTGCGCGGCCGTTCAGGCCGTCAGGGCGACCCCGGCTCCTCCCGTTTTTACCTGTCGCTTGAGGACGACCTCATGCGCCTTTTCGGCTCCGACCGCATCAAGGGCCTTATGGAAAAGCTGGGCCTGCGTGATGGCGAAGCCATTGAAAACGCCATGGTCACCCGTGCGGTTGAAGGCGCGCAAAAGCGTGTTGAAGCGCATCACTTTGAAATTCGTAAAACCCTGCTGGATTATGACAACGTCATGAACCAGCAGCGCGAAGTCATCTATGCGCTGCGTCGTGAACTCATGGTGGAAGAAGACCTTGATCCCGTCATGGACGAGTTCATGAACGACGTGCTGGACGACGTGTACGGCTCGCTTGAAAACGTGCCCGTGGACGATCAGGACGGCATCCGTCAGGCGGCCTTTGCCCGCCTGCGCGACGTGTTCAACCTTGACCGCGTGCTGCCTGAAAATGCCCGCCTGCCCGAACGCGAGGAGTGCGGCCCCCTGGTGCACAAGATTCTTGGCAGTCTCAAGGCCGAAACCGGCGACAGCTACCGCGACATCCAGCGCTACTTCATGCTTGAAGAGCTTGACCGAAGCTGGAAGGAACATTTGCGCAACATGGACGCCCTGCGTGACGGCATCGGCCTGCGCGGCTACGGCCAGCGCGATCCCAAGCTGGAATACAAGCGTGAAGGCTTTGAGCTGTTCCAATCCATGCTCTTCCAGATCCGCGAAAGCGTCTTCCGCGCCCTGACCAGAATTCGCGTGGCCCCCGCCGAACCCGTGGTGGACGCCATCGAGGTGGCCCCGGAAGAGGCCGAGCCCCAGGGCCAGCCGCTTGCGCGTGAATTCCGCCATAAAGAACGGGCCAGCAGTCTGTCCTACTCCGGTGGCGGCGATGTCGAAACCTCCAACACCCCGGCCAAGGCCGCGCCCCGTATCGGCCGCAACGACCCCTGCCCCTGCGGCAGCGGCAAAAAGTACAAAAAGTGCTGCGGCGCGGATAAATAACAGCCTGTTTCAGGGCCATGCCTTCCCGGCAAGTGTCTTGGCCCTTTGTACGCCCCGCATGGGGTGTGAAACCAGGCTCCCACGAACCTGACAGCCCGATAGCAAGAGGGGGCCGCGCAAAGCGCGGCCCCCTCTATTTGTATCTGGCTCTTTGAAATACACTCGAAAGCGCTGCCCCTGAAAATCCTTTTTCAAATCAGGAGGCTCTCTGCAAAAACTGAAGCAAAGGTACAAGTTCGAGACAGCGTCGTCACGAGATGAATTTCCTGTTATATCAAGGAGAACAAGCCTTTTATGCAGGGAGTGTACTCTGATGGTACTCGACCGGAATAAAAGGCGAAGTTCGACGCAGAAATATCAGGAAAGGCGCTCGTGACGACACTGTCTGGGGGAGGCGACCCTTTTTCAAAAGGGTCCCTCCCCCACAAACCACTTCAAAAATAAAGCCTTAAGCCATGTCTTCCGTAAGGATCATGTTGCGGGCCGCCGCCGTCTCGTCCATGCGGCGAGCGGGCAGGGTCACGGGAGCGTCCAGCAGTGCCTGCGGATCGTTCTTGGCCACGAGCATGATGTCTTCCAGAGCCTGCACAAAGGAGTCCAGGGTTTCCTTGCTTTCCGTTTCCGTGGGTTCGGCCATGATGCACTCATGGACGATCAGCGGGAAGTAGATGGTGGGCGCGTGGAAACCACGGTCCAGCAGGGCTTTGGCTATATCCAGCGCGCGGGTTCCCTGAGGCGCGGAGGCCACGAACTCGTGGGCGCACAGCCGTGCGGCATAGGGGATGTCCAGAACTTTTTCCAGACGCTTTTTCAGGTAGTTGGCATTGAGCACCGCGTATTCCGAAGCCCTGGTGAGCCCTTCGGCCCCGAGGCGCATCATGTAGGCAAGCGCGCGTATCAGTATGCCGAAGCTGCCGTAGAAGGGCCCCATATAGCCGATGGACTGCGGCACATTATAATCAAGGCTGAACATGCCGTCCGGCCCCTTGCGCACGCGCGGGGCGGGCAGGAAGGGGATGAGGCGCTCGCCCACGCCCACTGGCCCGGCGCCGGGGCCGCCGCCGCCGTGCGGGGTGGACAGGGTCTTGTGCACGTTGAGGTGCACCACGTCAAAGCCCACGTCGCCCACGCGCATCTTGCCCATGATGGCGTTCATGTTGGCGCCGTCGTAGTACAGCAGGGCGTCGATCTTGCGCAGTTCCGCCACGATGCGGGGCAGGTGCACTTCCATAAGTCCCAGCGTGTTGGGGCAGGTCATCATGAGGCCCGCCACATCCTCGCCGTGCTTTTGGATGGCGGCCACAATGGCGTCGGGGTCCACCATGCCGTCGCGGGATTCGATATTGATGGTCTCAAAGCCCGCCAGAGCCGCCGAAGCGGGGTTGGTGCCGTGGGCGGCGTCGGGGATGAGCATCTTTTTGCGGTTACGGCCCTTGGCCTTGTGGTAGGCGGCGATGAGCTTGACGCCCACAAATTCGCCGTTGGCCCCTGCCATGGGCTGCAGGGTAAAGGCCTTCATGCCGGTGAGTTCGCAGAGCAGATTTTCGGCCTGATACACGCACTCAAGCGCGCCCTGGGTGCAGCCGACGCCGCTGCCCAACTGGGCGAGCATGGGATGCAGACGCGTAAAGCCGGGCAAGGAGGCCACATACTCCGTGAACTTGGGGTTATACTTCATTGTGCAGGAGCCAAGGGGATAGAAATTGCCGTCCACACAATAGTTGAGCTTGGAAAGGCCGGTAAAATGGCGCACCACGTCCAGTTCGGAGCATTGGGGCAAGCGGGGCTCTTCCTTGCGCAGCAAGCCTGCGGGCAGCATGTCCGCGGCCTTGGGGGCGTCGGATTCTAAACAAAAGGCGCTGCGACCGGGCACGGATTTTGCGAATATGGTTTTCACAACAGACCTCCCACGGTTTCGGCCAGCATGCCGATCTGCTGACGGCTGTTGCGTTCGGTGCAGGCCAGCAGCAAGACGTTTTCCATGCCGGGATAGTACCGGCCAAGGGGATAACCGGGCACGCAGCCGTGTCCGGCAAGGGCGTCCACCAGCGACTGGGCCGGGATGGGCAGACGCAGGGCCACTTCATTGCCGTAAGGAGCATCGTTGAGCAGTTCAATGCCCTTGATGGCAGTGAGGCGTTCCACGGCATAGCGGGTAAGCGCCATGTTGTTTTCAGCCAGCCGCGTGAGGCCGCAGGGGCCGAGCAGCGACATGTAGATAAGCGATCTCAGGGCGCACAGCGCCTGGTTGGAGCAGATGTTGGACGTGGCCTTGGCCCTGCGGATATGCTGCTCGCGGGCCTGGAGAGTAAGCACATAGCCCGTTTTGCCGTCGAGATCGTTTGTGCGGCCCACAATGCGGCCGGGGAACTGGCGGATATGCTCTTTGCGGCAGGTCATTATGCCAAGGTAGGGGCCGCCGAACGAAAGGGGCATGCCGAGGCTCTGCCCTTCGGCCACGGCCACATCCGCGCCCATTTCGCCGGGCGTTTTCAGCACCGACTGCATGACCGGGTACACGGAGATGACGCCGAAAGCCTTGTGCTCGCGCGCTTTGGCGAACACCTGGGTATAGTCGGCCACCGCGCCGAAGAAGTTGGGATTCTGCACAATGACGGCGGCAGTGGTGTCGTCGATGGCAGCCATGAGCGCGTCAAGGCGGCTCACGCCCTTTTCCTGTTTGACGGTTTTGAGTTCAAGGTCAAGGCTGGAAATATAGGATGCCAGCATGACGCGCCAGATGGGGTTGACGGCCTCGTCCACCACCAGCACGCGGCGGCGGGTGGCGCGAACAGCCATCATGGCGGCCTCGAAAATGGCGGAACCGCCGTCGTACACCGAGGCATTGGCGCAATCCATGCCCATGAGGCGGCTTATGGCCGTCTGGAATTCAAAAATGGCCTGCAGGGTTCCCTGCGAGCACTCGGGCTGATAGGGCGTGTAGGAGGTGTAGAATTCGCTGCGCCCTGAAAGCGCGTCCACAGCCTTGGGGATGTCGTGGGCATAATAGCCCGCGCCAAGGAAGGACATGATATCCGGGCAGTTTTTGGCGGCCAGGCCCTCAAAGTAGGCGCAAACGGCTGCTTCGGACTGACCTTTGGGCAGATTGAACTGTTTGGGGCGCATTTCCGGAGGAATATCGGCAAAAAGGCCGTCCAGATCGCGCACACCAACCACGGAGAGCATCTCTTGCAACTCTTCCGGTGTGTGGGGGATGTATGGCATATCTGCTCCTTGAACATGTTACGCGTGACGGATGCCTGGAAGGTAGGGGCGAATCCGTTGGAATCAGCGGCGGCGCCCGCCGCTCACTTTGAGCGGGCGGGCCTGTATGCCGCGTCGCCATATTCCGGGCCGCAACCCCGGGCGCCGTTACCGGTCCCAAGGCATTGGGGGGGCTGGCTTGGGGCATTTCACCTTGAAATGCCCGGGCATCTGCGTGCGCAGACGCCCCCGTAAAACGAAACGCAACTTCAACCGTGCCCACAGGGCTTGCGGATAAAGGCAGCACCGCCAGCAGGACAGTTGCAAAAACCCCCTGGCGGCTGCGTGAGCAGGGCTGGCCGTGAAAGCCAGGCGCGGCGTATCCGCGGATCACGCACCCTTACCTTTGCGAACGCACATTCTCAAAGGCACCCTGCCCCAGAATCCAAACCAGACGCAAAGCGCAATACCGGGGAATCTGTCGCGCTCCGGCATGAAAGCCCACCCTGCAAAGGCGTGATAACCAAAAGTTTGCGCCTTGTGCGGCAGGCCCCTGCCACCCTGCCTCCGCTTACTCCGGATCGTGCGGAATGACGAGGATTTCAGCCGAAAAACAAATTCCCCGTGGGGCAACCTCTCAATCAGATTAACGTTGAAATGTCGCGCTGTTCAAAGGTGTCATTCTGCCGAAATATGATTTCCGGCTGAATCTGCGCCACGTTGCGGCGCGCCACACCTTTGTGCAGCGTTGGCGCATTTACCCTTTTTCAAAAGTAAAATGCTCTAGTGTCCTTCAGTGGCGCAAAAGGCTTCGTACGCAGCCGCGTCCATAAGGCCTTCAGGCTTGCCGGAAACCTTGACTCGAATGAGCCAGCCCTCGCCGTAGGGGTCGCTGTTGCATTTTTCGGGGGCGTCTTCCAGAGCGGTGTTGACGCCGGTGACATCACCGCTTACCGGCGAAATCAGGTCACTGGCCGCCTTGACGGACTCAACGGAGCCGAACTCCCCTTCCGCACTCACTTCGTCGCCCACCAGGGGCAGTTCCACATAGGTGATGTCGCCGAGGGATTCCTGGGCAAAGTGGGTGATGCCCACCACAGCCTCGTCGCCCTCCATGCGCACCCATTCGTGGCTTTTGCTGTACAACAGATCCGTGGGATTGGTAGCCATATGCGTTCTCCTGAAAGTTATTGGGAGCAAAGTGCGCGCCGTGGCGGCACGCAAACCATCACAGATTCAACCCCGCGGGCGGCGCTCGGCCTTACGGTCCACTGGCCGCCCCACGCGGGCGTCAGGCCAGTTTTTTGCGGGCCGTGCCGTCCTTGTAGAAGGGAACGTCCACTTTCACGGCGGGCAGTTCCGTTCTTGAGGCGCGCACCACAAAGTTTTCCTTGTCGGCATGGGCGGCGTCCACCCAGGCAAAGGCAATGACATAGCCCAGAGAAGGCGCGAAAGAACCGCTGGTAACACGGCCCACCACATCGCCGCCGGGCAGGGCCACGGCATCGCCATGACGGGCGGCGCGGCGGCCCTCGATCTTCAGGGGCACCAGAACCTCGCGGATGACCTGCGCCCCTTCCTTGCCCACATAGTCCGCCTGACTTGTCATCATGCGGCCCATGCCAGCCTCGGCCGGGCTGTGGTCTTCATCAAGGTCATGCCCGTACAGGGGCAGGCCCGCCTCAAGGCGCAGGGTGTCGCGCGCGCCAAGCCCCACGGGCTTCACGCGCTCGTCGGCCAGCAGGGCCTTCCAGAAGTCTTCTGTCTTGCTGGCGGGCAGATAGAGTTCATAGCCCAGTTCGCCGGTGTAGCCCGTGCGGCTCACCAATACGGGCACGCCCTGCCACTGCGATTCGCGGAAAGAGAAATAGCCGAGGTCATGAAAGTTCTGACCCATGAGCTTTTCAAGCACGTCCAGCGAATCCGGGCCTTGCAGGTCCACCTTGCCGGTATCGTCTGAAATGTCAGTAATTTTTACGCTTTCCGGCAGGCGGGTACGCAGGGTGGCCAGATCGTCGGCCGCGCAGGCGGCATTGACCACCGCCATGAAGGATTCCGGCCCAAAGCGGTAAATGATGCCGTCGTCAAGCACGCCGCCCTTGGCATTGAGCAAAAAGCCGTAGCGGCATTTGCCCGGAGCCAGGGTTTCAAGGTTGTGGCTGACGGCAAGCGACAGGGCCTCAGCCGCGCCGGGACCTTCAATGCGGAATTCGCCCATGTGGCAGATATCAAAAATACCGGCATGCTTTCTGGTATGCAGGTGTTCCGCAAGAATTCCTTCATACTGGATGGGCATGAGCCAGCCGGCGAAAGGAGCCATCTTGGCGCCCTGGGCTTCATGCCAGGAAGTAAGCGGAGTTCGCAAATCCGACATGTCTTCTCCTTGGTCTGGGTGTGGTTACAAAATAACTGCGTCATGCCAGGCACTGGGCGCAGCCCCGAAGGAAACCAACAATGCACTTATATACAAGGGATACCACTTGCAAAGAACAGACACAAGAAGTGTGAAAAAATTATCAGCATTCCATATTCATTGCGGTTCGCATTCTACAATACGCAACGCGCCTCAAACATTCACCAAATTATCTTTCACACTTGCCCGTTGTGGTTCAGTTTCTTACGTCTGAACAAAAAACCGTGTCATAACAGATGGTTCACAGTTACTGAAATAGCAGGACAAATCAGTCTGTTTCAAAACGTGTTCCAGCTGTTCCGGCTCTCGTGAAACACCAGTAAGGCGCTGCTCCAACTCTTGAATACCCTCTCCTGCATTGCAGAAAAAATCTCCCAATATTTTACATGCGGATATGTGCCCGCCTTTTACGTCAATGCGCAGTTCAACCGTGCCCCAATCAAAGCGCTGTCGCTTGCGTTCGGTAAAATTGGGCATGGCGCCGTAGTTCCAGCTCCACTGCCGGTATTTTTCATCGGCCAGCCTTTGAGCTTCGGCCACGAGGGCTTCGTCCACCGTGCCGGGAGCGTCGGCGCAACGGCGCACCAGGGCCGCTGTCAGAGCCGCGATATCACTGCCGGAATGCCAGTATTCCGAAATATTGCCCACCCGCGACCGCACCGAGGCAACGCCCTTGGACCGCATTTTTTCAGGGTCTACATTCAGAGCATCCACAAGTCGCTCAAAATTCACGTCAATAAGCAGGGTTCCGTGGTGCAGCACCTTGCCCCGCCGCAGCATCTGCCCGCTGCCGGAAATTTTGCGTCCTTTGGCCTCAATGTCGTTACGGCCCGATATCACGGCCTGCACGCCAAGATCGGCCAGAGCAGCGCACACGGGTTCCAGATAGCGCCTGAAGTCCACCTTTTCGCGGCCATTGGCGTGTTCAATAAAGGAAAAATTGAGATTGCCCGTATCGTGGTACACGGCTCCGCCGCCGGTTATACGGCGCACCACAGGCAGATTTTCGCGGCGGATGAAGTCCGCGTTCACCTCATCGGCTGTGCATTGATGGCGGCCCACGATGACCGAAGGGCCATTCTGCCAGAGCAGAAACCAGCCGGGATGGCCAGCAGGCAAGGACTGGAACAGAACTTCTTCAAGTGCAAGATTGAAGCTTGGATCAAGGGTCGAAAAAGTCAGATGCTCCATGCTTCCTCCTTCGGAAAAGAGAATGCCGTGCTTCAGGCGGCAAGGTCAAGGGAGTGGGAGGATATTTCCAAAATTATTGACAAATTTGTCAAG
This sequence comes from Desulfovibrio simplex, assembly GCF_055387835.1. Classification (NCBI taxonomy): domain Bacteria; kingdom Pseudomonadati; phylum Thermodesulfobacteriota; class Desulfovibrionia; order Desulfovibrionales; family Desulfovibrionaceae; genus Desulfovibrio; species Desulfovibrio simplex. The sequence goes on along the minus strand of NZ_AP042377.1, from coordinate 421,530 downwards.
GCATAAAGGATTTCGCCCTAGAGCGGATTAACTTTGAACTACTTCATATTTCAAAGTTTTCATTCAGCCAAAAAATGCGATTTGCGGTAGCCGTTAGCGGGGCTTTACCGCTTACGGATAATCAATGCTGTCTTTGCGGCAGCCGTTGCTTTAGCCGTTGTGACGCAGGCTTCAGCCGTTGCGACGGCTAAAGCTCGGCTGAATCCACGCCACGTTGTGGCGCGCTGCACTCTCGTGCAGCGTCAGAGCATTTACACTTTTTCAAAGTTAAAATGCTCTATTGCGGCAAGGGTGGACAGGCGCGGGGCACAGCGTTCTTTTTCGCGGGCACGCGCGTCGATTCAATGACCAATCCGGGGGTATTCGCCGCCAACGCCGATTCAGGGTGGGCTCGCGCTATCCCGCGTCCGCAAGGGCACGGGCCACGGCCTCGCCGTCCGCCTGCCCGCGCTCAAAAACCTGTTGCACATGCCCGTCAGCCATGATGACCAGCCGCTCTCCCAGACGCACGGCCTGCTCCGGATTGTGCGAAACCACCAGCAGCGGGTACTCGCAGGCAAGACGCAGCAGCAGGCCTTCAATCTCCGCCGTGGCGTGGACATCCAAAGATGCCGTGGGCTCGTCCAGCAACAGCATGGCTGGTTCCAGGGCCAGTGCCCGCGCCAGACAAAGGCGCTGCTGCTGCCCGCCGGAAAGCCGCTCCGCGGGCATATCAAGACGGTCTCTGACCTCCGCCCACAGGCCCACGCTCATGAGCGCCTCCCGGGTTTTCCGGCCTCGCTCCTTTTCGTGCAGACCCGCCACCACTTCAAGGGGCAGGGCAAGATTGCGCTCCACACTGACGGGCAGGACGTTGGGCGTCTGAAAAACCATGCCCACCAGACGGCGAAGTTGCGCCAGCGGGCGCACGTTCACGCCGGACGCGGGATATATGGCCTCAAGCCCCCGCCCCAGATCAAGCTCCACCACGCCCGTTGTGCGGCAGTGAAAAAAAGTCTCGTTCAGGCGGTTCATGGCGCGCAGCAAGGTGGTCTTGCCCGAACCGGAACGTCCGGCAAGCACGGTGATGCCCCGCCTGGGGGCATCGATGCAGACATTGTGCAACACCTGCTGCTGCCCGAAGTACACGCACAGGTCATTGATGCGAACCGCAGAACTCACGCTACCCCCTGCCAGCGCCGGCGAAAGCGCTTTTCCATACGCCGGGCGCAAAAAAGCAGGGCCGACGACAGCAAAAGCAGCACCAGAGCCGCTCCGAAACCGCGCAGCAGCTCGTCCGTATTCTGGTACTGCGCCGCGGTATAGTAAATGGAAAAAGGCAAAGCCTCAAACTTGTCCGCCAGCCCGCCGGGCAGTCCGGCATTGGCCACAACGCCCGTGAGCATGATCACCGCCGTGTCTTCGGCCGCCCTGCCCGTGGCCAGCAGCACGCCGCCCCATATGCCCGGCCCGGCGGCAGGCAGCAGAACCCGGCGGGCAAGCTGCCGCCGGGTAAACCCCAGCGCGGCCCCTGTGAAGCGCAGGCTGTCGGGCACGGCCTCCAGAGCTTCACAGGTGGTGGTCACAATGACCGGCAGAACCAGAAGGGCCAGACAGCAGGCCGAGAGCAGCAGGGACGTGTTGGCTCCGGGCCAGACGGAATGACGCAGAAAGAGTATGAGCGTAAAGCCGAAGAGCCCCATAACGATGGACGGCGTGCCCGCCAGCACATCCATGGCCAGACGGATGCGCCCGGCCTGACGCGCAGGGGCGAATTCCGCCAGATACAGGCCGCAGCCCACGCCGGGAAAAAGAGCCAGCGCCATGGTCAGGCCCACAAGATACAGGGTTCCCGCGCAGGCGGGCCACAGCCCGTCCCACACAGGACGGCGTCCCAGCAGGGCGTCCAGGGGCGGCACATCGCCAAAAAGCAGGTGCGCTCCCAGCTGTGGAGCGCCCTTGACCGTCAAAAAGCCCAATAAAAAAAGCACGGCCGCACACGGGATCAGGGCGCAGGCGCGCAGCAGCCAGCGCACGCATACCCGCACAAGAGCGCCGCGCCTCATGCTGACGCCTCCCGCTGCGCCGTGGCGTCTTTCTGCCTGACGAGGCGGCGCAGGGCCAGGCTTGCAGCCGTATTGACCGCCAGCAGAACCAGCCCGGCCACAAAAAGGGAATTGTACGCCGCCCCGCCCACCTCATTGGCCGTGACCAGCGCCATGTGCGCCGTGAGGCTGCGCATGCTTTCGGCCAGACCGCCGGGAACGTGCGTGGCGTTGCCCGCCAGCATGAGCGGAATGAGCGTGTCGCCCACGGCCCTGCCAAAGCCCAGGACAGCGGCGCTGGCCAGATTGCGGCCAGACCGGGGCAGCACAAAAAGGCGCACCAGGTCAAAACGGCTGAAACCCATGGCCAGGCCCCAAGGGCAAAGCCCCTCAAGCCGGGGGCGCAGGCCCGCCATCAGAATCAGCGTCATTGTGGGCAAAATCAGCAGAACCAGCATCACGCCAGCGGCAGCCAGGCACATGCCCGTGCCGCCCAGCAGCGCCCGCGCAAAGGGCGTCAGCAGAAATACGGCGGCAAAGCCGTAAACAACGGTGGGCACCGTGGTCATGAAGCGCACCAGCGCCTCGACAAAGCGAACCAGGGGCTGCAAGGCGGAGCACTCTTCGGTAAGCAGCCAGCAGCACAGCCCCACGGCCAGAGGCCAGCCCAGCAGAAGGGCCACTGCGGCAAGGGCCAGGGACCCCACGCACATGGGCAGGATGCCGAACCTCCCCTGCGCGGGCTGCCAGACCCAGTCAAGGGGGCCGCCGGGGCCGGGGAGTTTTATGGCGGGCAGGGCTGCCATGACGACCATGACAAAAAGCAGCGCCACGGCCAGCACCGCCACCCACACCGACAGACGCAGGGCAAGGCCCGGACTGTCGGTATGATCCGCCGTCTGCGGACCCGCAGGCGGGAGCGCCGCAGCGCTCCCGCCTTGAAGGGTCGCCTGCGCCCTATTTTTTGACATAGGGGATGTAGCCGGCCTTGGACACAATCTCCTGTCCGGCAGGAGTAAAGATGTAGTCCACAAAGCCCCTGGTGATGCCCTGGGGTTCACCCCTGGTGTTCATGTAGAGCAGACGGGTGACGGTGTACTGCCCGGAAGCGGCGTTTTCCTGGCTGGGGGCCATGCCGTCCACGCTTATGCCCTTGATGCTCTTGTCCAGATGGCCGATGCCCACATAGCCGATGGCGTTGGGGTCCTGACCGATGGCGGTCTTCATGGCTCCGTTGGAGTTGACCACGTTGGCCCCGGCGGCGGATACGCCCTTGTCCAGAGCGCGCTCTTCAAAGGTTTCGCGGGTGCCGCTGCCGTCTTCGCGCACATAGAGGGATATGGGGGCGTCAGCGCCGCCCACTTCCTTCCAGTTGGCGATCTTGCCGGCGAAGATATCCCTGATCTGGGCCTTGGTCAGCCCCGCGACCCTGTTGGCCGGGTTGACGGCCACGGCCACGCCGTCAATGGCGAAGGGGAAGGACACGAGGCCGTACTTTTCCACTTCGGCGGGCTTGAGGGCGCGGCCCGTATTGCCGATCTGCACAATGCCCTCGCCCACCTTCTGCACGCCCACGCCGGAACCGCCGCCAGCCACGGTGATGCGCACATCGGGATTGGCCTCCATAATCTGTCTGGCGGCTTCTTTCATGACAGGGATATGGGCAGTGCCGCCCGCGATGTCTATAACGCCCTTCTGCCCCTTGAAGGCGTCAAGGGGGGCTGCCGGAGCGGCGGCCAGGGCCGTGCCCATGCCGCACAAAAGCAAAAGAGCCGCGAGGATTCCACGTTTCATGACTGTCTCCTACGGTTAGCGTGAACGGGTGGCGCGCATGCGCCGCACAACACAACAAAAGGCGTGACCACGCCGCCGGGAGTCAGGTGTAGGAAGAAGCCGCCCTCGCGGACAGCATGAAGACTGTCCGCTAATGGAGCGCGGGAGACATCCAGCCCCACCTGACAAACGGTCAGGTGACGCCGAAAAAACAGAACAGGGATGCTTTTGCGGTCGCGGATTCCACAAAAAACGGAGTGCCGCGCCGACGCTGCCCCCACAGAGAGGGAGATGAAGTGTTGCAAAAGTCAACCATGGCAAAAACAGTATCCGAGGGTCTTTATCTGGTCAAGCGAGGCAAAAATTCGCATTTTTCCGCCATATTGCAGCGAAAAAAACAAAGGCCGCCCGTGCGACGCAAGGTCACAGGCCTGCCCGCCCTTCCGCACATCCACGGCTGTGGCCGCCCCCCGCGCATGGGGCGACAGGATTGTCAGCAGCAGGCAAAGACGGACTATTCCTGACCGCCCGTGCGATGCGGGGCTACAGGCCGAAAAAGCGGCGGGCATTGTGCCCGCACACGCGCCAGACCTCTTCCGGTTCCTGCCCGCGCGCCTCGGCCACGGCACGGGCCGTAAACACGGTGAACGCGGGTTCGTTGCGCTTGCCGCGCCAGGGAAGGGGCGCGAGATAGGGAGCGTCGGTCTCCAGCATGAGGCGGTCGGCCGGAATACGGGCCACAGCCTGCCGCAGGTCTTCGTTGGCCTTATAGGTGACAGGGCCGGGAACGGAGATATGCCAGCCGTTGCGCAGGATGCGCGCGGCCAGATCCGGCCCTTTGCCAAAGCAGTGCCACAGCAGGGGATAGTCTTTAAAGCCCTGCGATTCCAGAACCATAAGGGTTTCTTCTTCAGCCTCGCGGCAATGGATCACCACAGGCCGCCCCACTTCGCGTGCCAGATGCAGCTGGGCGGCAAAGGCTTCGTACTGCACCTCGCGGGGGCAGTCGTCCCAGTAAAAATCCAGCCCTATCTCACCCACCGCCTTGAGGCGGGGGTCCTGGCCAAAGGCGCGCCGCATGGCCGCAAGAGCTTCCGGCGTGCAGTTCTGTCCGTGGCAGGGATGGATGCCCAGCAGGAAAAACACCTGGGGATGGGCCTCGAAATACCGCCGTCTGGCGGCGAAGTCTTCCGGCCCCAGAAAAACATTGCCCACATGGGCCACGCCGCTGGCGCTGGCGCGCGCGAGCACGGCCTCACGGTCCTGGTCAAATTCCTCACCGTCCAGATGGGCATGGCTGTCCACGCCTTCAGGCGGCAGAGCCACGGTTACGGGATCAATACGTTCAACGGATTTCTTGGACATGTGTACCTCGCGCCGATACATAGCAACGCGTGCAGGCAAGGGCAAGCCGTCCCCCATGCCGTACATATGCCCAGGTGGCCGTGAATGCCATTGCAAAGCCTGAACAATAGGACTATGCTTAAGCGTTTTTGTTGTACCGACGCATGATTTAACAATACCTTCCCGGGGGAAATATGCATCTCCGCAAACGTATACTGGTTACAGGCGGTTCAGGCTTTCTCGGTTCCCACCTGTGCGAAAGACTGCTCAACGAAGGGCATGAGGTTCTCTGCCTGGACAACTTTTTTTCCAGCGCCCGCGCCAATGTTGAAGAATTTCTCGACAACAAAAGGTTTGAACTCATCCGCCACGATGTGACCTTTCCCCTCTACGTGGAAGTGGACGAAATCTACAATCTGGCCTGCCCGGCCTCGCCCATACACTACCAGCACGACCCCGTGCAGACCATCAAGACCTGCGTTCACGGGGCCATCAACATGCTGGGCCTGGCCAAAAGGCTCAAGGCGCGCATCTATCAGGCGTCCACCAGCGAAGTATACGGCGACCCCGAAATCCATCCGCAGACCGAAGACTACTGGGGCCACGTGAACCCCAACGGCATCCGCTCCTGCTACGATGAGGGCAAGCGCTGCGCCGAGGCCCTGTTCTTCGCCTACTGGCGTCAGGGCGGCCTGCCCATCAAGGTGGGACGCATCTTCAACACCTATGGCCCCAAGATGCACCCCAACGACGGGCGCGTGGTGTCCAACTTCATTATCCAGGCTCTCAAGAACGAACCCATCACCATTTACGGCGATGGCAGCCAGACCCGCTCCTTCTGCTATGTGGATGATCTCATCGAATGCATGGTGCGCTTCATGGCCTCGTCGGAGGATTTCATCGGCCCAATGAACATGGGGAACCCGGGTGAGTTCACCATCCGCGAACTGGCTGAAAAGGTAGTGGAAATGACGGGCAGCAAATCGGCCATCACCTACGAGCCGCTGCCCGGCGACGACCCCAAGCAGCGCAAGCCCGACATCACCCTTGCCCGTGAAAAACTGGGCTGGGAGCCTCAGGTCAAACTCGAAGACGGCCTGAAAAAAACCATTGCGCACTTTGAGGACATGCTGAAACAGGGCATGGCCTAAACGCCGGCCGCAACCTCCGTATACCATGACGCTCTTTATCATAACCCTGCTCATCCTGGCGGCCACAGCCGCCGGAACGGCGCTGCTGGCTTTTTTGCCGCCAACGGCGGGCAATGGCCGGGCCGCCAACCTTCTGGGCTCCTGCGGAGCCGCGGCGGGTTGCGTGGCTGGCCTGTGCGCCCTGGCGTTTTCCCCCTGGAGCGAGGCTGTCGCAGTACGCCTGCCCTGGGGACTGCCCATAGGGGCCTGTACCCTGGGGCTTGACCCCTTAAGCAGGGTCTTCTTGCTGCCGGTCTTCGGTCTTGGCCTTGTGTGCGCCATTTCCGGCGGCATTGCCCTGCGCCATGAGCGGCCGCAGGAACACAACCTGGCAGCCCACTGGTTCTTCTACCTGCTGCTGCTCCTGGGGTTGACTCTCGTCATGGCCGCGCGCGATGCCGTGCTCTTCATGCTGTCGTGGGAACTCATGTCCCTCGCGCCCTTTTTTCTCATCGACTTTAACGACGGCGACCGTCAGGTGCGCGACGCTTCATGGGTCTACCTTGTGGCAGCCCATCTTGGCGCGGTCGCACTCATGGCCTTTTTTGTCCTGCTCTGGCAAAGCACGGGCACCACGTCCTTTGATGCCCTGCAGGGCGGCGCTGTCATGCTGGGAGTAGTGCGCGACGCTGGCCCCCACGTGCTGACGGCCCTTTTTGTGCTGGCCGTTCTGGGCTTTGGAGCCAAGATGGGCCTTGCCCCCATGCACGTCTGGCTTCCAGAAGCGCACCCCGCAGCCCCCAGCCACGTATCTGCCCTGCTTTCCGGGGCCATGATCAACGCCGGCCTTTACGGCATCATCCGCAGCCTGGGCATGCTGGCCGCGCCGGGCGCGGCTCCCGAATGGTGGGGATGGGCCCTGCTGCTTGTGGGTCTGGGCACGGGCCTCATGGGTATTTTGAAAGCTCTGGGACAGAGCAATCTCAAACGTCTGCTGGCCTATTCCAGCGTTGAAAATATGGGCCTCATGCTCATGGGCGCAGGCGCGAGCCTTATCGGCCTGTCCTGCGGCAACGCCTGGATTGCGACTCTCGGCATGGCGGGCTGCCTCATGCACATGCTGAATCACGCGGGCTTCAAGGGGCTGCTTTTCCTGTGCGCGGGCGAAGTGCTGCACGCCACGGGCACCGTGCGTATGGAACTGCTGGGCGGACTGCAGAAAAGCCTGCCGCTGCTGGGCGCGGCCTTTGCCCTCGGCGCGGCCGCCATTGCCTGCCTGCCGCCGCTCAATGGCTTTGCGGGCGAACTTGTGCTGGCCCTCTCACTTCTGGACGGCCCCAGCCTTCCCGGGCTGGAGCGGCAGGTGGGGCTTCTGCTGGCACTGGTGGGCCTCGCTCTCATCAGCGGGCTCGCCGCTGTCCTCTACACCAAGGCTTATGGCATCACCTTTCTTGGCGAGCCACGCACCGGCTTTGCGGCCAATGCGCGCCCCCTGGGCTGGAAGGTCCTGTGGCCTCTGGCGCTGCCCGCCGCCGTCTGCGTGGCTGGCGGGCTGGCGGCCCCGGTCTTTTTTGACCTCGCCTCCATGACGGGCCTTGCCGCGCTGCCCATGCCCAACGACATGCAGGCCGCAGCCGCCGCAGGCCAGGATCAGGCGCGCGCCAGTCTCGCCATGGTATCGCTTGTGTGTTCCATTGCCCTCGGGCTCTCCCTCGCGGGCATCATCCTGCGCAAAAGGATGCTCCGGCGACGCAGCGTGAGTTCCATGCCCACATGGGGCTGCGGCTACCAGGGCGGTTCGGCCCGCATCCAGTACACGGACGCCGGTTTTTCCGAACCACTGGCCAAAATCTTTGCGCCGGGCATGGGGCTTAACGTGCGTATGAACCTTGATTCCCGTTTGTTTCCCCAAAGCGGCGCCTTGAGCGTTTCTGCGCCGGACCGCCTGCGCAACGGGTTCTACACACCCCTGTTCGAAGCTGTGGAACGCCTGTGCAATGCCTGTAAAATCATACAGCACGGCAAGATCCACCTCTATATCCTGTATATTCTTGCCACTGTGGTGGGCCTGCTTATCTGGGGGCTGAGCGCATGAAACAGGACATGGTCGTTTATTTTGCGCAGCTTGTTCTGGCGCTTGTTCTGGCGCCCCTGCTGCCCGGCATCATCAACCGGGTAAAGGCAAAGTTTGCGGGCAGGCACGGCAAGCCCGTTCTGCAAACCTACTACGACCTTGCCAAACTCATGCGCAAGGGCGAGGTCGTCAGCCACACCACCACCTGGGTTTTCGCCAGCGGCTCCGCCGTATCCCTGGCCGCGACGTTTTGCGCCATGGCCCTGCTGCCCCTGGGCGGGGCCACCTCGCCCCTGGCCTTCACCGGAGACTTTATTCTTGCGGCCTATCTGCTGGGCATGGGGCGTTTCGCCATCATGCTGTCCGCCCTGGACACCGGCTCGGCCTTTGAAGGCATGGGCGCCAGCCGTGAGGCCACTTTTGCGGCCCTGGCCGAACCGCTTTTTTTCCTGGCTCTTCTGGTGCTCACCAGCGTGACGCTGGATACGGGGCGCGGCCCGCATACGGCCTTCTCCCTCTCATCCCTGTTCGGCGGGCAGATCGCCGGGGCATGGGCCATGGGCCGGGGCGAACTGCTGCTTCTGCCCTGCATTTTCTTTATTCTGCTGCTGGTGGAAAACTGTCGCATTCCCGTGGACGACCCCAACACGCACCTGGAACTGACCATGATCCACGAGGTTATGGTGCTTGACCACTCCGGCCCCAACCTGGCCATGGTCATCTACGGGGCGGCCCTCAAGCTGTGGTTTTTCGCCGCGCTTATCGCCGGTCTCATGACCCCGGCCCTGCCCCTGTGGCAACAGGCGGGGCTGCGCCTTGCCACCGTGGTGCTGCTGGCCGTTATTGTGGGCATTGTCGAATCTGTCATGGCCCGTCTGCGCATGGACCGCGTGCCCTTTCTGCTGGGCAGCGCATCGGCCATGGCGGCTCTGGCCCTCATCCTGACCCAGGCGAGGTAAAAGCGTGGAATCCGCACTGCAAAGCTGCCTGTTCTTGCTCATGCTGAACAACCTACTCATGCTGGGCACAACACGGATCATGTGGCTCATACGCTTCACGGCCTTTCAGGGCTTACTGCTGGCGGGCATGCTGCTGAGCATGGACCACGCCCTGCTGGCAGCCGCCGTGCTGCTCATCAAGGGGGCGCTTCTGCCTGGCCTGCTCTGGCGCACCCGTAACCGCCTGCACTCCCACCATCGCATGAGACCCCGCATGCACGTGGCCATCGGCGTACTGGCCGGCATGGGGGGGCTTGTGCTCTCTTTGTGGCTTGAAGCGCGACTGCTCACCCTGCCTGCCCTTTTTCCGCCGCTGGTGCTGCCCACGGCCCTGACCACACTGTTTTGCGGACTTATCCTGGTGGTGGGGCGCACAACGGCCCTGGCCCAGGTCATTGGTTATCTGGTGGCGGAAAACGGCATCTTTCTGCTGGGCATGCCGCTCATGACCGCAGCAACCACGTGGTTTGAGCTTGCCCTGCTGCTGGACGTGTTTGTGGCTGTTTTCGTTATGGGCATTGCCATCAACCATATTGGCAACACTTTTGAGTCCATTGACGTTGGCCGCTTTCGCAGCCTCAGGGATTGACCGCCATGCTGGAAGCCTTGCTTTTTCTCCCGCTCGGGGCGGGCTGTATCATCCTGCTCGGCACCAAGGCCATGTGCCGGGTTCTTCTGCCACTGACCGCTCTCGCCCATACGGTTCTGGCCGCCTGGACGACACATGCCGTCAGCACGGGGGCCGAGCCCAGAGCCATGAACGGTCTGCTGGCCCCCGACCCTCTTGGCGCGCTTTTTCTCATGCTGGCCAGCCTGCTCTTTCTGGCGGCTTCTGTATATGCGGTCTACTACCTGCGTGAGGAAGACAGACTGGAAGTCCATACGGACATCCACGGCGGCCCCGGCTTTACCAACGCGCCCCAGCGCCGCCTTGCCGCCTGCCTGTGCTTTTTTCTTTCATCCATGACGCTTGTGACCACCACGCCCCATCTGGGCGCTTTGTGGGTGGGCATAGAAGGCACCACCCTTTCCAGCGCGCCGCTCATCTATTTTCACAGGCACCAGCGTTCCCTCGAGGCCACGTGGAAGTATCTTATCATCTGCTCCGTGGGCATTGCCCTGGCCATGGTGGGCAACATTCTGCTTTCCGTGGCGTTCTACACGCCCGAAGGCATGGAAGCCATGCTGGAAGGCATGGACCAGCTTGGCTGGTTTGTCAGTCACGCCCGTGCCGGTGAAGAAACCTGGCTCAAGGCGGCCTATATCTTTCTGCTGGTGGGCTATGGCACCAAGATGGGCCTGGCCCCTCTGCACAACTGGCTGCCCGACGCCCACAGTCAGGCCCCCTCCCTGGTGTCCGCCCTGCTCTCCGGTGCGTTGCTCAACTGTGCCCTGCTTGGCATCCTGCGCGGACACCAGATCATGCTGGCCGCCGGACTTGGCGGCTTCAGCGGCGGGCTGCTCAGCTTTTTCGGCCTGATCTCGCTTATCACGGCGGCCATCTTCATTGTGGGGCAGGGACACTACAAGCGCATGCTGGCGTACTCCAGCGTGGAACATATGGGCATTCTGGCCCTGGGCATAGGCGTGGGCGGCCTGGCCGTATCCGGAGCCATGCTGCACGCCGTCTGCCATTCGCTGACCAAGTGCATGCTCTTTCTGCTTTCCGGAAATATTCTGGCCCGTTACCACACCTTTTCCAGCTATGACATCCGTGGCATGCGCTGGACCATGCCCGTAACAGGAGCCTTATGGATGGCCGGTTTTCTGGCCGTGGCCGGTTCGCCGCCCTTCGGCATCTTCATCAGTGAATTCATCATCTTCAAGGGCATGCTGGCGGCGAATTCGCCCTTGCTGGCCGCGGCCTATATGCTGGCCCTTGCCGTGATTTTTGTCGGCCTTTCCGTCGCGGTTCTGCGTATGGTGCAGGGCAACCGCCCCATAGACATGCCCCAAACCGTGCGGGAACCGCTGCTGAGCGTGCTGCCGCCCCTGGTTCTTGGGGGGGCCGTGCTGACCCTTGGCTTGTGGATACCCGACTGGCTTTGGAATTTTTTGCGTCAGGGCGCTGCCCTCATCGGCGGCTAGAGCCTTTTACCTTTGAAAAAAGGGACATGCTCCGTCGCTGCGCGAAAGCGCAGCGCGCCAACGTGCGCGGATTCTGCCGAGCTTTAGCCGTTGCGACGAAGGAAGCTACTGATGGCTGTCGCTATCCGTAAGCGGCAAAGACCCGCTAACGGCTACCGCAAATAATATTTTCGGCGGAATAACAAATTGAGATGTAAAGTATTTCAAAGGCAATCTGGTCCAGGAGGATACCATGTCGTTCGACTACCGCGAGGCGGTTGATCTGAAAAATCTGGCGCGTTTCTCCGTGACCGAACTGCGTGACCACCTGCGCCACGCCATTGCAGGCGGCTGGCGCGTTCTGGCCTTTTTTGGCATTCCCGATGAAGACGTTGCAGAAACCATACCCAGACAGCCCGTGCCCGTCAGCCTGTGCTGCGTGCTGGCCCATGACGGCACGCGCCGTCTCATGGCCCGCCGCACGCCGCCGGTGACGGCCTTTGTGTCAATGACGCCAGACCTGCCCCAACTGCACTACTTCGAGCGCGAAATTTACGAACAATGGGGCGTGGAGCCCGTGGGACATCCCTGGCTCAAAAGCGTGCGGCGCACTCCTGACAGCTTCGAGGCCCAGGCGCGCACTGCGGCGGGCGTTTCTGGCGCGAATGTTTCCGGCTCGGACGCTTCGGGCGCGGAGTCCGCCGCGTTACCCGAAGCTGCGCCAGCGGCAGCCCTGGCGGAAAAATCCGCCCCGCCGCACCCAGCCCAGCCCTACCCCTTTTACCGGGTCGAGGGCGTGGACGTGCATGAGGTGGCCGTTGGCCCTGTTCACGCGGGAATCATAGAGCCGGGGCATTTCCGTTTTCAGTGCTATGGCGAAAATGTGCTGCATCTGGAAATTGCCCTGGGGTACCAGCACCGGGGGCTGGAGAGCATGCTCGTTCACGGCCCCGCCGCCCGCCGCCTTCCCCTGCTGGAATGCGCAGCCGGAGATTCCACGGTGGCCCACGCCACGGCATACTGCGTCGTGCTTGAGCGCATGAAAGGGCAGCAGCCTGACGAACGCGCCCAGCTTGTGCGCCGTATCGGCCTGGAACTGGAGCGTCTGGCCAACCATACGGGCGACCTTGGGGCCATTGCCGGGGACACTGGCTTTTTGCCCACAGCCTCATGGAACGGCCGCATTCGCGGAGATTTTCTGAACATGACCGCCAGCCTGTGCGGCAACCGCTTCGGGCGTGGCCTGTTGCGGCCCGGCGGCGTGGCGTATGACCTCGCCCCGCAGGAATGTGCGGATCTGCTCGACCGTGTGCGGTCGGCCTGGCAAGACGCGCGCGGCTCTGTGGATGTCATGCTGGATGCCGTGACCGTGCGCAACCGCCTTGCGGAGACCGGCTCGGTGGAGCCCGCCGTGGCCCGCGAACTGGGACTGGTGGGGGTGGCCGCCCGCGCCTGCGGCCTGGACGTGGACGCGCGCTTTCACATGCCCCTCAGCGACCTTTCCTGCGAAAACTGCGCTCCCCGGCTGGAGATCACGGGGGACGTCATGGCGCGCACCTGTGTGCGCAGCCGCGAACTGGATGACAGCCTGCGGCTGCTTGAGCTTGACCTCACCCGTCTGGCGGCCCTGCCCGGTCAGCCCGATCAGGAAGTCGAAACGCCCACCTGCGCCGCGTCCGCAGGCCATGCGGCCCAGGCCCATGCGGCACCCGCACAAACGAACTCTGCAACGGCCGGGCACGAGCCCGACGGCCCGGCCACCGACTTTGCGGCCCTGCCGCCGCATACCCTCGCCGTGGCCCAGGTGGAAGGCTGGCGCGGCGAAGTCTGCCATGTGGCGCTTACCGACTCGCGTGGGCGCATCTTTGTGTACAAGGTGATAGATCCCTCCTTCCACAACTGGACGGGACTGGCCATGGCCCTGCGCGGCAACCAGATTTCAGACTTTCCTCTCTGCAACAAGAGCTTCAACCTCTCTTATTGCGGACATGACCTGTAAGGCTTTGACATGCTGCATATAATTAAGGAACGCATCCGTCAGAAATATCGCACGCTGGACTATCCCCGCCAGCAGCCCGTGCTTTCGCCCAGGTTTATGGGCAGGCCCAGCCTCACGCCCGTGAACTGCGACGGCTGCACGGCCTGTTACGCGGCCTGCCCCACAGGAGCCTTGCTGCCCACCGAGGGCACGCCCGACGGCACGCCCACCCTGGATATGGGACGCTGCACCTTCTGCGGCGCCTGCCGCCAGGTTTGCCCCCGACAGGCCATCGCCTTCACCGGCGAGCACCGCATGGCGGTTTTCAGGCGTGAAGACCTGCTGGTGGTTCCGGGCCAACCGGCTCCGCAGGCGGCCAGACCTTCCGCACCCGGCAAATTTTCCCTTTTCCGGCGTTCTCTCAAGCTGCGTCAGGTCAGCGCCGCGGGCTGCAACGCCTGCGAGGCGGACTGCAATGTGCTTGGCACCCTGGTCTTTGACCTGCCGCGCTTTGGCATTGACTTTGTGGCCTCGCCACGCCATGCCGACGGCATTCTGGTCACCGGGCCTGTTTCTGAAAACATGCGCCTGGCCGTCATCGACACCTATGACGCCATTCCCGAACCACGCCTTGTGGCGGCGGTGGGGGCCTGCGCCATATCGGGCGGGCTTTTCCGCAATGGGCCGCAGTGCAATAACGGCATTACCGACATCCTGCCAGTGGATCTTTTTGTGCCGGGCTGCCCGCCCAATCCCTGGACCATACTGGACGGCCTGCTGGCTTTACGCAGGTAAAAGATTTTCGTGATATGAAATAGTGGGTGAACAAAACCTGGAGTGAGACATGACTGATGCGAAGCTTTCATGGTTATACCTGTTGCTTCTGGTTCTGTTGATGTCACTTTCCAGTTCAGTTTGCCAATGGTGGAGCATTCGTCCGAGCTTTCCAGTTGTAGGCATAAATCTGGCTGCATCCCTGTGCCTTTTCACCTGGATTCGCCGTGATATCTGCGTATTGCTTATCATAGGGCAATGCCTGTTCAGCATTGTGTGCCTGACTGTGGCCGAAACCCTTAAAGTGCCCTTGAATTTATCCACACTTGTCCACGGCACACGTTACGCAAGCCATCTTGGTTTTTCACTTTTCTTCCACGTGCCGCTGCTAAAATCGTTATTCTTTGTTGTCTGCGCCTTTGCCCAACTCTTTTTTTTATTCAAAATCAAAGAATTGCCGCGTCGTAAATGGGTTGGCGGTCTTGCTCTCGCAACGTTTGCCATTGCCATGTCCACCAGCTTTGCAACCCTGCCGCTCAAGGCGTTCTGGCCACAAAACTCCATAAGCGGCAAAGTAAGCCCCACTCCACCCGAACGGCGCTCACTGCACGCCCGGGGGTATCTGGCCACATTCGTTCTGGAGCTTGCCACAGGATACCCTTGGCGCATGCAGGATCAGACGCAACCCACGGAATCTCCGGACGGCACTGAAGGTCTGCCGCTTCTTACCTGCACGGATAAAATCGTTTGTATTCAGGTAGAATCATTAGATTATGAAATGCTCACCGCCAATGTTGACGGTGAGTATGTAATGCCTTTTCTGCACAGTCTTCAGGAAAAGGGAGTGGCAATACGCCTGGATGGTACAAAAAAAATGGCTTCCGCCAATTCCGACTATGAAGTCTTCACTGGCCGCATCGCCTCGCACAATATTCTGCACTACGAATATGAAAAGGATTTTTCAGAAGCATTACCGCAGCTTTTGACAAAAAAAGTTGCCTCAAGCTATTTCTTTCACGGTTTACCCGGCAATTATATGAATCAGGAAAAGACCTATCGCAGTCAGGGGGTACAGCATAATTACGGTCTGGAAAAAATGCAGGCCGAAGGGGTTCGCATTACCCAGGTATGGACTGACGGCATTGTTGCCGACACAGACCTGTTTGACTTTGCCGCCCAAAAAATTCCCCACACCGGCTCCTTCTTCCATTTTATTATCACAATGGACATGCATGTCATGGATCAGCCGGAAAAGGTCTGCAAAAACATGTGTTTTTCTGGTACACCGCGGCACGTTTACTACTCTTTGTGCAGAAATACGGATGCAGCCCTTGCCAGCTATGCGAGCAAGCTGCCTGAAGGAACCACCGTCGCCCTTTGGGGTGACCACAGGTCATACACCCCCGAAGGTTCCGGATGCATCCCCTTTGTTTTGTTCATTACCGGACAAAAACACACCTTCCTGCATGAGTCAGATCCGCTTTTAAACAGAAGCAAGATGTACTTTTATTTGAAAAGAAACTTCGCTTCGCTTTTGTCCCAGGGCTGCAATTTACCACAACAGTAGCCCCACAAGCAGAAGCATATTGGCAAGCAAAGCCATTAAGACAGCCATTGACCCTTTGTCTTTGGCTGTTTTTATTAAATCGGAATATTCGGTGCTCACGAGGTCGCACACATCTTCAACGGCGGAGTTCAACAATTCAACAATAAGGATCAAAAGATACGAGCCCGTCATCACAAATTTTTTCCAGAGGGGCCACGGCGCCACAAACATGATGAGAACAAGGATGATCAATCCCGTGAGCTCAAGCCGAAAGGCCTCTTCCTTGGTAAAGGCGGCCCGAAACCCCGCCAGCGAATAGAACGTCGCCTTGACTGCCCGCCGATACAACACATCGCACATTGTTTTTAGCATAGCATTAATCCGGTTGTGTTCGCATGCATCATGCCTACCCCCTACTTGCCGTCTCCCAGCTTGGCCAGCAGCGTCTTGCGGTTGATGCCCAGACGCCGCGCGGCTTCGCTTTTATTGCCGCCGACCTGTTCAAGAGTATCCTGCACGGCCAGACGCTCGATTTCTTCCAGCGTCATGTTGGCAAAATCCAGTCTGGACGAACGCGGGCTTTCCTCTTCGGCTTCGGCAATGGTGGGCGGCAGTTCGCGCTCGCTGATGTATTCCCCCACCAGCAGCACAACGGCGCGTTCCACCGCGTTTTCCAGTTCGCGCACGTTGCCGGGCCATGTGTGTTTGACGAGCCTGTCCATGGCCGCAGGGGTGAAGCCCTTGACCATCTTGCCGTTACGTTCGGCAAAAATCTTCATGAAGTGCATGGCCAGCAGAGGAATATCCTCATGCCGGTCGCGCAGGGGCGGCAATTGCAATGAAACCACGTTGAGCCTGTAGTAAAGGTCCTGCCGAAAGCGCCCCTCCTCCACTTCAAGGGCCAGATCCTTGTTGGTGGCGGCCAGAATGCGCACATCCACCTTGATGGTCTGGTCGCCGCCCACACGTTGCAGCTCGCGCTCCTGAATGACGCGCAACAGTTTGACCTGCATGGATAAAGGAATCTCGCCAATTTCATCCAGAAAGATGGTGCCCTTGTTCGCCGCCAGAAAGCGCCCCTCGCGGCGTTTTTCCGCCCCGGTAAAGGCCCCCTTTTCATGGCCGAACAGCTCGGATTCCAGCAGGGTTTCCGTAAGGGCCGCACAATTGACGGCCACGTACGGCCCTTTGGCCCTGTTGCTGTTGGCGTGGATCAGCTTGGCGATAACCTCCTTGCCCGTGCCGGATTCACCGGTGATGAGCACCGTGGCCTCGGAAGCCGCTATGGCTGAAACCAGGCCAAGCACCTGCCGCATGGCCGGACTCTGGCCAATGACGTTGCGGGAATCGACGTTGGCGGCCAGTTCGTGACGCAAGGCGCGCACCTCGTCGCGCAGATTGGCGTGGTCCAGCGCGCGCTCCAGCGCCAGCTTGAGGGCGTCAAAGGCCAGGGGCTTGGTAAGGTAGTCGTACGCTCCGGCCTTGAGGGCTTCCACCGCGTTGGCCACATCGGAGTACGCCGTCATGATCAGCACAGGGATGGCGGGATTGTAGCTTTTGATGGCGCGGGTGGCCTCAATGCCGCTCATGCCCCCCATCCTCACGTCCATAAGGATGAGGTCAAAGGGGCTTTCCTGGCACATGGCCACGGCCTCTTCCCCATTGTCCACGGTAACGGGGTCATATCCCCATTCTTCCAGCAGGGCCCGCAGCATTTCGCGGTGGTTGCGGTCGTCGTCCACCACCATCAGTCTGACAGCTGAAGTCGCACTCATGACAATATTCCTTGATCATCCTGGTTGATAGCTGGCGCAGGGTAACGATGCGAATATACATTCCCAAGGCTTGCGGCACGGCCTTTACGGCGCGCAACAGCGCGGACAAACTGCGCCTCCACGGAGAACGGCTGCTCCCGCAGTTGCCGGAGCAGCTTCAGGGTAAAGCTGCTCCGGGGACGCCCTGCCGTACCGGCCCGGCGTCCTGAAATTATTTTTTACTCTGCCCGGTCGAAAAGGCTTCGCCCCTGCCGCGGACAGGCAGCACAAGGATGAATTCCGTGCCGTGCCCCGGTTCGGAATTGACGCTCACACTGCCGCCGTGCCCTTCGACAATCTGGTAGACTATGGCCAGCCCAAGGCCCGTGCCCGAGGGCTTGGTGGTAAAATAGGGCGTAAAAATGGCCGCCTGAATGTCTCTGGGGATACCGGGGCCATTGTCGCTGACAGAAAGGCTGAAAGTCTGCCCGTCAGACGAGAGACGCGCGCCCACGCGCAGTTGCCCGCCTTCCCCCATGGCCTGCACGGCATTGAGAAAAAGGTTGAGCAGCGCCTGGGTGAGGCGTTCGGCATTGACCCTTACCGGCGGCAGGTCAGAAGCCACGTCAAGAGTGACCTGGATGTTTCTGGCGCGCACATCGGCTTCGGTCAGACGCAGGGCCCGGTTGATGATTTCGGCAAGGTCGGCGTCCGTCGTGCTGATGGCTCCTGGCCGGGCGAATTCCAGCAGTTCGGAAACGACCCTGTCCAGCCTGTCCACTTCATCAATCATGCGCTGGGCGGCTTCCTCTTCACGGCCGCCCGGCAGCATGCGCTTGGCGATATAGAGGGCCACGCCCTTGATGGTGCTCAGAGGATTGCGCACCTCATGCGCCACACCGGCAGCCAGATGCCCCAGGGCTGAAAGACGGTCGTTGCGCTGCGCGTCTGCCTGCAGGCGCTTGACCTCGGTAATGTCGCGCAGAATAAATACGTTGCCCAGAAAAACGCCGTCCTGATTGCGCATGGTGGCGGCGCTGAGGCTGATGACCGCGCCCGCGCGCCCTGTCGTCAGGACGCATTCGCGCTCAAGCACCTTGCGGCCCCCGGCCAGTTCCGCCACCAGCGCCTTCCAGTCCAGACCCGGCAGCCCTGTCAGGGGCGCGTACAAGGCCGTGCCCCGGTCAAGGTCGAACATGCGCAGGGCAGTGTCGTTGACCATGGCCACCCTGCCCGAAGGATCACTGGTCAGAAGGCCCAGAGGCAGATTGGCGACCACTTCTGACGCCATGGCCCGCGAATCGCGCAGCATCTTGCGTGAATGGCGGTAATTCTGCGCCCAGAACAGTGAAACAAAGCCCGCAAGGCCCAAAGCCGCCACCAGGGCGGCCGACATGGCGTTATAGCGCAGGTCCGCCGCCAGCGCCGCCTCAAAGGGTTTGAGATCAAGCCCCACCACGACCACGCCCTGCGGCTGACGGGGCTGCCCCGGATGCAGTTGGGCAGCCGGCCAGGCGCTGCCGTCCCCCGGCATTCCGGGAGCGGGCCGCCTCAAGTCCGGCTGCGGGCCGCCCGTAACGCCCGACATGCCCGGCCCCGCGGGCTGTGGCAGTGGCTCCATTCTTCTGGGCGACATGGGGCCATGGGGCATATCCGTGCCCACCACGCCCCTGCTGCGCCCCATGCCGTGCTGCCCGTGCCCGCGCATGGGCAAAGGCATTGGGCGGTCATCTTCCAGCGGAACAAAAGCGCGGTATACCTCAAAAACTTTTCTGTCGCCCCACTGGCGCAGACGCCATGCGGGTTTTTCCGTCACCTGCACCGCCGTGGGCATGATAATGGTCAAAGCTTTTTCGCCCTGTTGCGCCTGCGCGGCGACCCTGCCGTCGCCGACTGATCCCGACCCGGCTGCATATCTGCCATCATTGCCCCGGCTTCTGTCGCGGGTGCGCACTGGCACGCTGTAGGCCAGCATTTCTCCCGCATTGTTGGCCACAGCCATAAAAACAATGCCGGGCTGCTTGGCCGTTTCCGCCAGCAGGGACTGCAGCCCGTCCGAATTGCCCAGAGGGGTGCACAAACCCGTGCGCGCGCCCGCCTCCAGGGCCCATATGAGGGCCTCGGCCCGGTCCAGGAGGTTCTGTATCATATACGTCTTGCCGCGCTGGGTGCTCCGCACGGCAAGAGCCGAAATGGTCAGACCAAGAATAATGGCTATGCCCACGATCATCCAGGGAGAAAGCCCCAAATGCAGGGCGCGCGCTCCTCTGATGGAGAATAATCTTGAAAATCTGCTCTTCATGGCCTGTCCTTGTGTGGCTGAATGTCCCTATTATGTATTTTTTACTCATCTGGTCAAGGGTGCTGGTAAAAATTGGACACAGCCGTGCCAATGTGGGTAAAAAATGGACAATATCCATCAGACCAGGATACTGCCCAAAAGCGTCCACAATAAAATAAAATTAATTACTATCTAATGTTATAAGAAAACGCACAACGTTGGCACGAGCTTTGCCTTATAGGGGGCAAGAGCGCGTGAAAACGCGCAAACAGGTGACAGCGCAACCCCGCCCCAATGCAGGGCGCGCCCGGTCTCACCGGGAGGACACATAATGCATGCTTGTAATTATCTGAATTTTTTCGGCTGGGGTGGCGGTTGGATAGGAATGCTTCTTGCGGTTACGGTGCTGGTTCTGGCGATTTACTGTATCTTTCGCTTTATTGGACGCAAACCCTGCAACTTTGACCGCCGCGACACGCTGAACATTTTGAAACGACGCCTTGCTTCCGGCGAAATAACACCGGAAGAATACGAAAAGCTTAAAAACGTGATCTGATATTCCTTTCAGGAAACAATCAAGAGCACGATACATATACAGTCAAGGAGACCATCATGAAAACTTCAACCATCAAACCCTCGTTCATCTTTGCATCCTTGGCCCTTGTGTTCGCCATGGCCCTCACCGCCCTGCCCGTGCACGCCCAGAATGCCACAAGCACCGGAACTGCCTCTCCCTGGTGCGGCAACGGCGGCAGCGGTCACGGCGGCTACGGCCCCCACGGTCCCCATGGCGGCAGCCACATGGGCCGGTAAGCCCCGGCCGCAGACGCCCTGAAACCCCAAGGACCACACATGAGACGCCTTACCAACGTTCTTGGCAGACAATCACAACAGCGGCGTCGCTGTCCGGCTGCGGCGGCCATAGGGGGCCGGGCTGGCAAGGCAGAAATGGCATATACGGCCCCCTGAATCACCCGTTCGCATACACGGTAACGACGCACTGCGGCGCCAAGGTCCGCACAAAGACAAAAAACTTCGGCCTCAACCGAACATTATAAAGGACACACCATGAAAACATCCAAATTTGCTTCTACCACTGCGGCGCTCGCTCTTGTAGCCCTGCTTGGAACCGCCGGCATCGCCAGCAGCGCCCCGGCCGAAGTTCCCGCTCCCCCTGCGGCCGGCCGGATGGGCCAGCATATGGGTCCCCATATGAACATGACTCCTGAACAGATCAACGCCATACAGGACATCCACAAGGAATTCGGCCCCAAGATGCAGCCGCTCTTCCAGCAGAAGTACGGCAAGCAGGCCGAGATCAACGCCCTGCTCTATCAGGGAGTGAAGCCTGACGATCCGAGGATCGTGGCCCTGCAGAAGGATGTGAAGGACGTGGACGGCAAGCTGTACCAGCTTGACGGCGCCATGCGCAAGCAGATGCAGGATAAGGGCGTTCCCTACATGGGCGGTCACGGTATGGGCCGCGGCATGATGGGCGGCATGGGCGACTGCCCCGGCATGGGCGGCAAGGGCATGATGGGCCCGCGCGGCGGCCACGGCGGCCCCGGTAATCACGGCGGCCCCGGCATGCACGGCGGCGGCTACGGCATGGGCATGATGAACCAGCCCGCTGACACCGCCCCCAACGCCAAGACCAACTAAGCTTTTCGACTGACACCAGCCTACGGGCGGCTGCCTCAGGCGGCCGCCCGGCAACAGAACACGCGCAATTTGCCTGCGCACCTTCATGACGGTAAGCCCGTAGACTTCGAGAGTGCCACTCTCTTGATATATAGCCAATTCATAGAGCCAGTTCCCTGAACGGATCCTTCGGGGCGCACCAGCCCTTCAGCGCCCCGGGGGATCACACAAGTCCAACCCTGACACGCACACTCCCTCTCCAACGACACTCCCACAAAAACAAAAAAGCCGTGAACCCCTGATGTTCACGGCTTTTTTGCAATCTGCTCACAAGGAAAAATCAGACGTTGTAGTCTCCGCGGTTGAATTTGAACTTTTCTGTGGTGGCGAGCACCTCCAGATTGTTCACCAGGGTATCCAGGCCGGGATTCTGCCCGCGCAGACCCGCGGTATTTTCCTTCAGTGAGGCAACCTGTCCGTCAATGCCCTGCAAAAGCGCATAGGCCTGACGCAAGGAGCCGTTTTTGCCGGCATCGCCAAGGGTGCTGACGTAGGAATCCCACATATCCAGCGTACCCGAAGCCTGGCTGAAGGCTTCCTGCAGCACGTCTTCAGTAGGATTGGCTTCGTCGGCCTGCCCTGTAGCGCCCAGCAGCATCTGGCTTATCATGGACGCCTGTGACGCCTGGGCCGTCTGCATACCGCCCACCGGGAGCGTACCCCCGGCGGTGGAAGACGTCCCGGCGCCCACAAGCCCCAACTGCTCGGCCAGAGCGGCTTCAAAGCCCGCCCCCTGATCGCCCGACTTGCGGATTGTGCCGGAGGATTGCTCCTGCTGGCGAAGCAGGGCTTCCAGTTGCTCATTCTTGATCTTCATGTCGCCTCCAGGGTTGGCGTTCCGCATTTGCGCCATTTGTGCAAGAAGTCTGCCAAGTCGCAGGTCGGCTCAACTAGCTGATTTTATAACATACCGTATTTATGGAAGGGAAAAATTTTCCCCAGGCGCAAGCATATGCTCTCCAAAAGACCTTGTCTATTGTTGTAAAAAAAACTAAAATTTAACAAAATGATAAACAGCCTCGAACCAGCCCGCATGGCGAATAAACTGAAAATATTCAGGATGCGGATTTTTTAACCTTATCATCCCACGGGGAACAGGAGCTTGCCATGAAGGAAATCAAAAAGATTCTTTGCGCGGTAGACCTCTCCGAACACAGCAAGGATGTGGCCGAATACGCCGTTCTGCTTGCAAAGGGATTGAACGCAAGCGTTGTGGTTGTATACACCGCTCCTTCGCTGAGCCAGTATGTGGGCTTTCACGTGCCCCCCAACACCATAGAAAACTTTGTGGGCGAAATCGTCTCCGGCGCTGAAAAGTCCATGGAATCTTTTGTGGCTGAAAACTTTGCTGGCGTGACGGCCACGGGCAAGGTGCTCATCGGCTACGCGGCCGAAGAAATCCTGGCCCACGCCAAGGAAGAAGAGGTGGACATCATTGTTATGGGCACCCACGGCCGCAAGGGCATTGACAGAATCCTCTTTGGCTCCGTTGCCGAAAAGGTGGTCAAAAACGCCGACATGCCCGTGCTGACCGTACGCCCCAGCTAGTGTCAAGCACCCTTGAGGGCATACAGCTGCAAAGCGTACGCCATGCCGCTGTTGCGGCGACTTGCAAACACGCCTGACATTGCCGGTCATCCAGCCGGATATGCCATGTGTACCCCGGCATGACATCACATCAGGGCCGCGTCTCCATAATAGGGGCGCGGCCCGTTAATAATCCTCTTGTTGCCGAGAGCCCCCCCATGCCCGGCTGTGGAGAAGACATGTTTGAGATCAGCGTGCGGCAGGAAATTCTTGCCCTGAAGGCCTATGTTCCAGGCCTGTCCATTGCCGAGATTCAGCAGAAGTACAATCTTGCCACGGCCATCAAAATGGCCAGCAACGAAAATCCGCTGGGCATGTCGCCCCTGGCGTGTGAAGCCGTACAGCGCCACGCGGCCATGGGCTTTCGGTACCCCCAGGGGGGCAATCCCCGGCTCGCGGGGGCGCTGGCGCAGCTCCACGGCGTTGATGCCCGCCGCATAGTGGTCGGAAACGGCTCCGATGAGATCATAGACCTGCTCATTCGCATTCTGGCAAAACCCGGCGTGCACAATCTGGTCTGTTTTGAACCCTGCTTCAGCATCTACCCCATCCAGGGGCGCGTCTGCGGCGTTGAAGTGCGCCGCCACCCGCTCAATGCCGATTTTTCTTTCAACTTTGACGGCCTGCTTTCCAGGGTGGATGCCAATACCCGCCTTGTTTTCGTCACCACGCCCGACAATCCTTCGGGCTACTGCCCGCCGCGCGAAGGCGTGGCGCGACTGGCCGACAAGCTGGCCGAGATTGCGCCCGCCTGCCTGCTTGTGGTGGACGAAGCCTACATGGACTTTGCGGAAAACGAGCCGGAATCTTCTCTTCTGGCCAGCGGCCACCTGCCCGAAAACACGGCGTTCATGCGCACATTTTCAAAAAGCTTCGGCCTTGCGGGCCTGCGCGTGGGGTACGGCGTTCTGCCTCCAGCCATAGCCGACTACTGCTGGCGGGCCCGTTTACCCTTCTCCGTCAATATTCTGGCGGAAGAGGCCGCTCTCGCCGCATTGAAAGACACCACGTTCTATGCGCACACCATGCAGACCGTGCGTCAGGGGCGCAATGCCCTTACGGTTGGCCTCACGGCCCTGGGCTGCTACGTCTGGCCCAGCGCGGCAAATTTTGTTCTTTTCCAGCTGCCGCAAGACACGCTGGGAGCAGAGGATTGCTTTGAAGCCCTGCTCCGCCGGGGCATCATTATCCGCCCGCTCAAAAGCTATAATCTGCCTGACCATCTGCGCGTCAGCGTTGGTAATGAACGGGAAAACAGGGCCTTTCTGCTGGCCATGGACGAAATTCTTCTGGAAAACCGCCATGCCGGGGCTGATGCCGCGCCCAAGGAGCACAAATGAGCGCCCGCCTGCCTGTCGTAACGCTGGACGGCCCGGCCGGGGTCGGCAAGACCACCCTGGCCCGCCGCATGGCCGAAAGCCTGGGGCTGGCCTATCTGGATACCGGCGCCATGTTTCGCTGTATGGCCCTCAAGCTGGGGCCCGGCGCGGAAAAACTCCCTGAAGACGAATTGCGCGGCCGTTGTGCGCACTGGACGTTCACTCTCAGCGGCATGGGGCAGCAGTCTACCCTGTTCTGCAATGGCATGGCCGTGCGTGGCGAAGTCCGCACTGAAGAAGTGGGCATGCTGGCAGCCCGCATCGCCACGGTGCCGGTGGTGCGCGACATCCTGCGCCAGACGCAGCGGGCCATTGGCGAGAGGTCGCCCCTGGTGGCCGAGGGCCGCGACATGGGCACAGTGGTTTTCCCCGACGCGCGCTTCAAATTTTTTCTGGATGCCGCCCCGGAAGTGCGCGCCATGCGGCGACTGCGCGACCTTGAAGAAAGAGGGGAAACCGCAGAACTGACAAGCCTCACGGAACAGATCCGCCAGCGTGACGCTCTCGACCGCAACCGGGCCGTGGCCCCGCTACGCCCTGCCCCGGACGCCCTTATTGTGGACACTTCGCTTCTGGGTATTGAAGGCGTTCTTGGCGTCATGCTGCACCATATCAATGTGCACGGGGGCAGCCAGAGCCTGCATGCCTGAACCCTGCGCTCTTGAACGCGGATCGCCTTTTTCCTTTTGAAATGCTTTGTGGGGGAGGGACCCTTTTGCAAAAGGGTCTCCTCCCCCACGCCCCCACCCCCTAAAACTCTTATTATAGAGTCTGTTGCCTTTGAAAAAAGGTACATGTTCCAACGCTGCACGAAAGGGCAGCGCGTCACAACGGCTAAAGCAACGGCTGCCGCAAAGACAGCATTGGTTATCCGTAAGCAGCAAAGACCCGCCAACGGCTACCGCAAATCGCATTTTTCGGCTGAATGAAAACTTTGAAATATGAAGAATTTCAAAGGTAATCTGCTCTAGCGTAACGCCAAGGCGGTTCAATGTTGAAATGCTCTGGCGTCTGCGTGCAGTCGCCCGCCGTGGAGGCCAAACGCCGTAACGGGCGTGGCTTGGTGATCTGGCCTCAGTATTTTTCGGGCTGAAGCGGGGATACTGAGCCAGTCCTTACTGCGGTCACACCATTTCAAAGGGCATATGCCCTGGCCTGAAGCCTTTTGCCCCTGTGCGCAAAAGGCTTTTTGCGTACCCGGCGGCAAAATCTGCCGCCCGCCCCGTCAGTGGCGGCTTTTTGGCGTTTTTTGCGCGGCTGCCTTTGCCGCCACCCCGCAAACCCCTTCGCATCAAAAAATCAATGCACTGATTTGCTTGCATAATTCAGAATTGGCACGCGCAGTGCATAATACGGGGCAAACCAAAGGCGCATTCTGCGCCTCCGCAAACCAGCCTCAGTTGGGGAGGAAAAAATGAGCAATCAACTGGATTACGAAATCAATAAAGAATTGGGTGAATGCTACCTGTTCATGGGTGACTTTGACAAGGCCGAAGAATATTATCGCAAGGCTGCCAACAGCAACGCCCAGAGCGCGGCCCCGTACATGGGCCTGGCCACTGTGGCGGTGCAGCGCTCCGAGCTTGACAAGGCGCTGGTTCTTTACCAAAAGGCCGCTGCGGTTGAAGAGACCGACAAGGCCCTGTGCGGCATCGGCCTGGTTCTTATGGAACAGGGTCAGCACGAAGGCGCTTTTGACTACTTTGCCCGCGCCATGAACAAGAACCCCGAAAACATCATCGCCCTGAACTGCCTTGTGCGTGAAGCCTATCAGCTGGACCGCGTTGAAAGCGTGCTGCCCCATCTGGAAGACACCCTGCGCACCGGCGTTGAAGCCGAAGCCGTTCGCGTGACCCTGGCAGGATGCCTGATTTACCTTGGCCGCAGTGACGATGCCCGTCAGCATCTGGAAACTGTGCTTGGCGCCAACCCCGCCAACAACAACGCCAAAGAACTTTTTGACACAATGGCCGCGTAGTCATGGCCCCCGGGCCATGCCGCTGCCAAAACATACTCCCCTCCCCACATGATTTTCCGGCCCTTGGCAGGTGCCGGGGCCGGAAAATCTTTTCAACGGGGGATGGGCGGCGCTGTTCACCCACTGAGGGCCGCACGGTCTCCTGGCGTGGGAATGCAGCTACAGCGAAAAATCCCTGAATGCCCTTTTCAGGGATTTTTTATTCCGCGGCGGTGCGCCTGCCGCGATACAGCCGCGACACGCCAGCCCATAACGCAGGCACGAAGTAAAAACACGTTGCTTGGCGTGTTGTGGCCGGGGATTGCGCCTTGTGCCCGCCACGGGCTCGGAGCGCTTTTCAAACCGCGCCTGTCGCTGGATCGTGCGCGCTCACCTGAAGTTGCTCTGGCAGCCTCATGCACGGGCGCTCGCCCTGTACCGAGAATCAAATTCCCCCTCTCCGCCTGACGAAGCCGCATGCACTGGCGACCGCTGTGACGGCACGCGCGCTGCGCGGCTTTGCCCTGGCTGCCAAGGGCTGTGCGAATGTGCATGGCCGTAAAATATATATTCTCAATCCTCGTCCGCTCCCGGTTTCTGCCATGATTTCCTACGCCTGAATACGCGAACAGGGCTGCGTCCCTATGGACGCAGCCCTGGTGGTTGCTGATTGCCTATGTTCTGGCCCCTTGTGGCGGCGAAAACCGGGCGCTTTGCTGGCGCAACGGGCGAAACTCCCACGCGCCGTGAACCTGAACCCTGTCAGAGTTCTTTACCAGCGCATTGGCGCCGGCAACGGTTTGCGCTGGCGCTCATCGTGAAGACGTGTCGCGGCATGGTCGGATCGACAGATCCAAGGGGCTTAGGCAGCCATTGAGAAGATATCTGCTCAATGCGACCCTGCCTCAGGCATTGCTGGTGGCCATCTGCGGCTGCGGTCTGACCTCAAAGCGGCATGTCCTGTCGCCGGTGCACCAGCAATCGGTTTCACGCACGTAAAATTCCTCGCCGGTCTGGGCCAGAAGCATTCCTGCCAGAAAGCCCTCATCGTAGTGGCAGACCGTGTGCTCTTTGTCCGGCAGACCGGAACAATCCAGATCTTCAGCCACGGTCAGGGTAAAATGCAAGGTTTCGTAGTTGGCGCTTTCGATCCGCATAATGCCGATACCAAAGTCCAGCAGGGCTTTTTGCACCGCCGCCACAAAATCGTCAAACCGCTCACGGCGGCCGACAAATCTTTCGCAGAATTTCCACCCGGCGAGTTTTCCGCTCTCGCGCATGACTTCTTCGGATTCGGTCGTACCGTAGCGCAACTCGATGATATCACGCAGGGTATACTGAAACAGGCGATATACCTCAATGCGTGCGCTGTTGCCAAGATTTGGCCGACCATCATGAATATTGCCGACAAAATCCCAACTGAACGCGTACCGCCGGGTCGACATGCAAAACCACCTTTGCAGATTTTGTGCTGCAGGCGTTGCGTGGCAAATGACCCTCGCAGCAGCCTACGAAAACTGACGCGATCCATCCCGGACCGCCCACAGTGCCCCGCAGCAATGATGTCTGCGGGCTGGTTTTCATGTTGCGAGCCCGAACCATTTTTTCCGCGTTCGCGCCAGCGCCAGAAGCGTCGCGCGCCGGATATGCCCCGCCTACCGGCTTATGGGCGGCACATCGGTGCTGACCTTCAGCATGGTGCCAAGATGACGCCGGGCCAGAGCCAGCTCACCTTCCGTCACTTCCGGCATGTCTTTGGAACGCACGCCAGTCATGTCGTTGCCTTCTTCAACGATGGCCAGAGCGGCGGCCATGCGCCCCATGACGCAAAAAAAGCGTACCGGGTCCCATCCATGCTGCTGCACCCAGGCGGCTGCCTGCGGCGAGTACATGAAATCCGCCTTGCCGTCGTTCAGAGTGGGGTGCGCCTCTTCATTATTGGCCTTGGCCCAGGCACGAAATTGCGGCAGCGCTTCGAGGAAGTTCAGCAGCTCCTTGTCCGTAACGGGAGGCTGCTTTTCGTATACAGTGGAAGCCGCTGGGGCCTGTTTTTTCGCATGGTTGACAGCAGCCAGGGCCTGACCGGAAAAAAAACCGCCCGGCAAACCGGACGCCAGGGTCAGGCAGAGGACGACCATTCCGGCCAGGAGCGTACGTGCAGCCATAGTGGCCGCACGTGTATGAAAATTCATGTTCAGTGACGCCACAGGGCGCGACTGCGCCCGTAAGCCCGACAACAAAGTATTCATTCAATACCGAACCGCGCTGAATTTCGAGAGTCTGTCCATATTATGATAAGACTCCACATACCGCAACGTTCCCGTTTTACCGCGTAAAACAAGGGAATGCGTCACGGCGTATTTGGAACTGTAGCGCACGCCGCGCAGGAAATCGCCGCCGGAGATGCCGGTGGCGGCAAAAAAGCAGTCATCGCTGCGTACAAGGTCATTGACGGTAAGCACCTCGCGCACGTCAGTACCGGCCTCGTTGATGGCTTCTTTTTCCACATAGGACTGCGGATCAAGCCGGGCCAGTATCTGCCCGCCCATGCCCTTGATGGCGCAGGCGGCCAGCACGCCTTCAGGGGTGCCCCCCGTGCCCATCATGATGTCCACTTCAGAGCGCGGGTCCACAGCCATGAGGCCGCCAGCCACGTCGCCGTCAGTGTGGAGCTGAATGCGCGCGCCAGCCTGGCGGATTTCGCTGATGAGCTTCTCATGCCGGGGCTTGTCCAGCACAAAGACCACCAGGTCCTGCACGCTCTTGCCCAGGGCTTTGGCCACGTTGGCCAGGTTCACCTTGACGGGCGCGTCCAGATCTATCACATCGCGCGCTTCGCGGGATACCACGAGCTTTTGCATGTAATAGCTCGGACCGGGGTTGAACATGCAGCCCTGGGGGGCGACGCCCACCACAGAGATGGCATTGGGGCGGCCATAGGCCAGAAGGCTTGTGCCTTCCACCGGGTCCACAGCCACATCAAGGCAGGGGCCCACGCCCATGCCCACTTTTTCGCCATTGGCCAGCATGGGGGCGTTATCTTTTTCGCCCTCGCCAATAATCACCAGACCGTCAATATGAAGAGTGGCAAAGCTGATGCGCATGGCGTCAACGGCAGCGCCGTCTCCGGCCTCCTTGTCGCCGCGTCCGAGCCAGCGGGCTGACGCCAGAGCCGCTGCTTCGGTAATACGCACAATATCCAGGGCCAGATTTTTTTCAGGTGCTTCCACCATACTTTCCTCCACTCGATCTTCGTTATGCAACACACTGCTCTTACCCCAGCGCGCCGCCGTCTTCAAGAAAAAACCCCCGCCCGCCAGGCTTCAGGCGGGCCGCCGTTCTCCAGCCGTCCACACGTCCGCAGCCGCCACACAGCTACGGCAAACATCAAGCAGGCAGGCCGGCTGCGCAGGGGGCGCATGACCACAGCCGATCCGGCCTGACGCGACGCGCCAGACCCCTGCCCTCACACAAAACGTCCACACAGTGAAAGCACGGCGAAAATGACCGTCCCCTCACAGTCGATGTACAAAAAAATTCCCGCATTCAGCCCCGGCTGCGCAAATGTTATGGCAGCCGATAATGCCCGGCCACTGGGGCCTGCCAACCCTCGCCAAAGGGCATGCGGCTGACAAAAAGCGCCAATGGCTCCTGCCTGCGCTTGAATTCGGCCGAAAAAAGCTTCTGCCGCACTT
This sequence comes from Desulfovibrio simplex, assembly GCF_055387835.1. Taxonomy (NCBI): domain Bacteria; kingdom Pseudomonadati; phylum Thermodesulfobacteriota; class Desulfovibrionia; order Desulfovibrionales; family Desulfovibrionaceae; genus Desulfovibrio; species Desulfovibrio simplex. The sequence goes on along the minus strand of NZ_AP042377.1, from coordinate 391,468 downwards.
CAAGACGCAGGGGTGAAGAATGCCCGGTCACAGGCGGCGTTGTGGGCAGCAGCAGATCTTCAAGAACAGGATCAAGCTCTTCGTAGGGCGGCAGGCTGTCCGCGTCTTTCTGGCCGGGGCGCAGTTCCGCCGAGGGCGCCTTGTCAAAGACCTGCTGCGGAATGATCTGCTCTCCCTTGTGTTCATTATACCAGCGCGCCACGGCATAGGTGCGCGTCTTGGTCAGATCGCCGATGACGGCCAGAGCCCCCACGGTGTCGCCGTACAGGGTGCTGTACCCCATGGCGGCCTCGCTTTTGTTGCCCGTATTGAGCACAAGCGCCCCGGCGCGGTTGGCCAGGGAGGACAGCAGGGTTCCGCGAATGCGCGCCTGAAGGTTTTCGAAGGTGGTGTCGCCCGGGCGGGCCTCAAAAAGATCCAGACCAGGAGCCAGCGTCTGGGCAAAGGCGTTCATCACAGGTTCAATGGGCAGTGTGACCGTGGTGATGCCAAGGCTGCTGGCAAGGCTGAGGGCATCACTGACCGAGCCGTCACTGCTGTAGGGCGAAGGCATGAGCACGCCGGTGACGTTTTCCGCCCCCAGAGCCTCAACGGCCACGCAGCACACAAGGGACGAATCCATACCGCCCGACAGCCCGACAATGGCCTTTGCAGCGCCGCATTTGCGCACAAAGTCGCGTGTGCCCAATGTAAGCGCCCGCCAGCAGTCTTCCTCAACGCTGGCGCACAACGGCTCCGGAGTCTTGCCGCCTGCGGTATTGCGGGCTGTGTCCACCAGCAGCACGTCTTCGTCAAAAGCCTTTCCCCGTGCCAGCAGCTGACCCGTGGGATCAAAAACCAGACTTTGCCCGTTGTACACGCGGCTGTCGTTGCCGCCCACAAGGTTGACGGAAAAAAGATGCACATGATGCCGGGCGGCCACGTGCGAAAGCATATGCTCGCCCGCGGCCTGCGCTCCTTCCGTATACGGAGCCGCCGCCATGTGGATGAGGGCGTCAACGCCGCGCTGCACCAGTTCCATGAGCGGATTGTGCCCGCTGGCGTAGCGGGTTTTCCAAAAGGCATCTTCTTCGCGCTGGGCATCTTCACACAGCACAACGCCCATGCGCCAGCCGCCCAGGGTCAGAATGCCGCAGGAAATGCCCCTGTCAAAATAGCGGCTGTCTTCGGCATCCGGCCCCGACCCCTGGGCTCCGCCCTGGTAAACCTTGCGCGAGGCCACCTGCCACGCGCCCTTATGAACCAGCACCGCGGCATTGGAAAGCAGGCCCGAGGCGTATACGCTGGGCACGGGCGTACCCACCAGCAGGGCCGGGCCGTCCTTGAGCGTTTCAGCCATGTGGTCGAGCGCCTTGCGGCACCCGGCCGCGAAATCATCCGCACAAAGATAGTGCCCCGGAGCCACGCCGCACAAGGCCAGTTCAGGCGTCACGCACAACTCCGCCCCGGCTGCGGCGGCCTGCCGCACGTCATCAAGTATGCGTTCCATATTTCCGGCCACATCGCCAGTGACGCTGTTGCACTGCAAAAGGGCTATTTTCATGCCGCTGCCTCCCCCATGTTAAAGATATCCGTGTAAAGGCCCGCCCGGTGCGGCCAGGGCATCCACCCTGCGGGTGGTGGCCGGGTCCTCTTCCAGGGGGGGAGCGTGGAAGGGCTTCAGGCGGGCGTCCATAACCAGCGGCACTTCACACGACCAGTGCTTCGCCCGCGTCTGCGCGCGGGCCCCGTACACATCCGTGGCCGGGTCGGACCGGGTAAAGGCCACCCAGAGAAAGTTGTCCATATCCCTGGCGCAGAACGCCGCATCGTCCGCAACCACCACCAGGGGAAAGGCTTCGCGTCCGGGCCAGTGGGCCAGCGCGTCCGCAAGGTTTTCCATCGCCGGATCAGTCTCGTTTCTGCCCAGAGCGTGCCGTGGACCGCGCAGCACAAGCAGGCCGGGGCCAGCCACGCGCGCGTCGCCGAAGCCCTCAGGCAGGGAAGGCAGATCGGCCGCCTGACCTGTCAGTTCCAGCCCGAGTTCGCGCCGTTTTTCCCCGGCGGCAGCCCATATGAGCTTTGACCCCTCATTGAGGCCAAGCCCCGTGTAGTCCAAGGTATCGTTGGTGCTGTGCGTGATAAAGTGCAGATCGCGCGCAAAATCCGTGCGTTCCAGAAGATGACGCAAGAACTGCGGCGCATGGCCCGCGCTGAGGCCGGGGGCATCCTCGTGAGCTGCCACGAGAACATATTTGGCCAGAGCCGTCTGCGTGGTTCCCAGCAGATGCAGGGCCATGGTCAGGAGTTCGCGCGGTCTGCGCCTGGCTTCGTAGGGAGTATAGCGCTCACTGCCCAGGGCCAGCAACAGGGGGTGCACCCCTGCCGCGTCCACGGCATGCACCTCGCGCACGCCCTGAAAAACCTGCGGCACCAGCGGCCCGGTAAGTTCGTGGATGAATTCGCCGAAAACGGTATCTTCCTGCGGCGGCCGCCCCACGGCGGTAAAAGGCCACACCGCCCCCTTGCGGTGGTACACCGCATCCACCTTGAGCACGGGAAAATCGTGGGTAAGACTGTAATACCCCACATGGTCGCCAAAGGGTCCCTCGGGCTTGGGCTTGGGCATGATGTGCCCGCTGATGCAAAAATCCGCTTCCGCAAGCACGGGCAAGGGAAGGCCGTCAACCCTGACCATATCCATACGGCGTCCGCCAAGCAGACCGGCGAAGCGCAATTCGCTGAGACCTTCGGGAAGGGGCATCACCGCGGCCACGGTGAGGCTTGGCGGGCCGCCCACATACACGTGCACCGGGAGCGGACGTCCTTGCGCGATGGCGTGGGCGTGGTGCACGCCGATGCCACGGTGGATCTGGTAGTGCAGGCCCATTTCATCCGGCGCGTAGTCATTGCCGCTCTGCTGTACCCGGTACATGCCGAGATTGGACGCGTCGGTTCCCGGTTTAACGGGGTCTTCGCTGTAAACAAGGGGAAGGGTGATGAAGGCCCCGCCGTCCATAGGCCAGCAGGTCAGTTGCGGCAGGTCGGCGGGCGCGCAACGGCGCTCCAGCACGGGCACGTTGCCGCCCTCCCTTCCGACTGTGCCGCGCCGCAGCCGCGGGAGCATGCGCCAGAGCCCCGGCACCGCCGGCAGCGCGCGCCAGGGCTTTTTAAGAGCGGCCGCGGGATCGGCCTTGGCGGCCAGCACGGCCCGCACGGCAGGCAGGCTGTCCCTGAAAATATGGTGCAGGCGCTCGCGCGTGCCGAAAAGATTGCACAGCATGGGAAAGGACGTTCCCCTGACCCGCGTGAACAGCAGGGCCGGAGCCTTGGCCCTGAAGGCCCGCCGCTGGATGGCCGCCAGCTCCAGATGCGGGTCCACTTCAGCGTCGATACGCTTGAGATGGCCACAGCTCTCCAGATCGGCGAGGCATTCCTGCATGTTGCGGTAGCCCATCAGCACTTCTCCCCTTCATGCCCTGCGGGTGTGGCGGACGCGGCTGCGCCGGTGGATGTGGCGGACGCGGCTGCGCCGGTGGATGCGGCGGATGCCGCGCTTTTTTCCGTGTCGGCGTTCATATCGGCCAGATGGTGGCAGGCCAGGGGCTGCACGGCCGCCACCTGCCGCTGTCCGGCCAGTGCCTGCCTGAAATGCTCCAGAATTTCCGCATGATCAAAGACCAGCGGCTGCGGCAGGGCGTCCATTGGATAAAAGGCGGCCTGGGCCGCGTCGTCCCCGGCGCAGATGGCGTCGGGATTATGCGCCCTGCCCGTAAAAACCACGGTAAGCGTGTGCTGGCGCGGATCGCGCTTGGGCCGCGAATACACGCCCAGCAATCCGGTCAGCTCCACATCAAGCCCTGTCTCTTCGCGCATTTCACGAACGGCGGCCTCTTCAGCCTGCTCGCCCTCATCGATGAACCCGCCAGGCAGGGCAAAGCCGATGGGCGCATGCCTGCGCCGGATGATCACCACCCCCCTGCCCGGTTCGTAAATGATCACATCCGCCGTGGGCGCGGGATTGCGAAAGCAGGAATAGGGTTTGCCGCAGTGCGGGCAGACAACGTCTTTTTTCATTTGAGCCTCAATGGTCTTTGCCCCTCGGCGAAAGCCGCAGGCACAGGCATACTAAGCCAGCAAAGGTCGGGCCGCAAGCGTTCAGAGGCAAGCGACGCCAGATCTTGACAAAAAGGTATGGCTACCATACATATCCCGCATGTACGATAAGGACAGCAAAAAAACCGCCGTCGAATTGCGCATTCAGCAGTCAATTCTTGCCGCCCACGACGACCCGGACATCCAGCGCCTGCGCAATAACCACATCTGCTTCGCGCTGCTCTCACTGGTAAACCAGTTTCACATGCTTGAGCGTCAATGCCGCAATTTTGGCACTGATGTGGAGATTCATCTGGCGGAAATACAGATGATCATGACCATTCACAATGCCCAGGGCATTCATGTGAACGGGCTGGCCGAGAAACTTGGAATAACCAAGGGCAGCGTTTCTGAGATGCTGCGCAAACTTGAACGCAAGGGGCTTGTGCGCAAGGAAAAAGACCCCCTGAAAATGACCAGGCTGAACATTTATCTTACTGATAAAGGCCTGCTTGCCCACCAAAACCACATCTGTTTTCACCAGAAGCTCGACAATCTGGTGCTTGAAGCGGCAGCGGAGCATAGCCCGGAGATGCTGAACAGTTTTACCAGCCTGCTCAATGACATTCTGATGCGGCTCGCCGCCTTCAGCAAAACCTGATCGAGGCGGCTTTTTTTGGAGATATTTTGTATGGCTGCCATACAAAGTATCAGCGCACGCCGCCGCAAGCACGCACGGCAGCATTGACGCTAGGCGCGCCATGGTCTGCACGCTTCACCCTAACCAGCTACGGGAAAAAATATGAACAGCCACAACACGGCGAAAAAAGGCGAGGCCTTTACCGGGATGCGCGCGGGCAAGCACTACGAACGCATGGCCAGAATATTCGGTCTGAACGATGATTTTTACAAGCGCGCCGTTGGCGACCTGCGCCTTGAAGACGGCATGAAAGCTCTGGACATGGGGTGCGGCACGGGGGCCCTGAGTTTCGCGCTGGCGCACAGATCGTCACCGCGCTGCATCATACACGGGGTGGACATTTCCGAAGACCAGACGACCTATGCCGGCAACCGGCCTGGCGGTCAGGGCGGGGTCTTGCACTTCAGCACGGCGTCTATGGATGACGCGCTTTTTCCAGATGCGGCGCTGAACCTTGTCATGACCTCAATGGCCCTGCACGAGGCAAGCCCCAAGGTGCGCCGCGCCGCCTTGAACAATATTGCCCGCATGCTGAAACCCGGCGGCAAATTTCTGCTGGTGGATCTGGCAAAGCCGCGTCTGCGCGGGTGGGGCCTTGTGTTGCGCCCTTTCATGGCCCTGACCGAGAAGTTCCGTGACAACCGCGAAAACAGCTATGCGGACATCTGCGCAAAGCTGGGGCTGATTCAGACTGAAGACCAGTACATCAACGCCATAGTACGGCGGCAGGTTTTCGTGAAGCCTTGATAATCCAGCCAGATGATCCAGCTAGTCCGGGCTGCCCGCTTGCCCGATGCCCCGGCAGTCAGCGCTGCATTACGGCCCGCCGCGCAATGCCCCTGACCAGCCGCCAGCGGTTACGGCCAGATGTGTAAAGACTCAGGCCGAAAACAACCGGCGTGGCGCGAAATCAGTAAATAGCGCCTTGTACTATACCAACCCACCATAAAAATTTTAGGGGGTGGGGGCATGGGGGAGGAGACCCTTTTCCAAAAGGGTCCCTCCCCCACAAAGCATGCCAAATAATATTTCAGCGCGACCTTAGACAATCGTAAAGCCCGCGGCCTCCAGGGCCTGAGCGCTCACTGCCCCGGCGCGAACCATGCGCAGCCGCCGCGAGCGCGGCCCGGCGTTTTCCCCGTCCGCCAAGGGCTCCACAAGGGTTGAAGGCTCCCCCCCCCGCGGGGACGGGCCAAGGGCTACCACGCAGGGTGTCTGCCCTTGGTGTTCCAGCGCTGCCAGAAGTTCGGGGTCCAGTTGTTCCACGCGGCACACGGGCTGACGCCCGTTGAGGTTGGCGCTGCTGGCCGTCAGCGGGCCGCCCGCCCCCCGGGCCAGAGCCGCCGCCACAGGATGCGGCGTCACCCGTACCGCCACCTGACCGCGTTCATTCACAAGGGCCGCAGGCAATGCGGGGCTTGCGGGCAGCAGCACCGTAAGCGGCCCTGGCCAGAAGGCGGCAAGGGCTTCGGGCATGGCCTCAAGGCAGGCCACGACCCGCACCTGCTCCGCGCTGGCCGCCAGCAGTGGCAAGGGCTTATGGACGGAACGCCGCTTCAACTGGTAGACTCTGTTTACAGCCACGCTGTCTGTGGCCAGACATCCCAGACCATAAAAGGTTTCGGTAGGAAAAATCAGCGCATGACCGCCGCGCAGACAGGCGACGGCCTCTTGCAGATCCTGACAGAATGATTGGAGAGACATGGCAGGCAAACCCTTACGATGCATCAGCGTGGGCAAGTTAAAAACACCTTTCTGGAAAGACGCCGCAGCCCACTACCTCACGCGCATCAACCGCTGGCGGCCCCTGGAATATACCGAAGTGCGCGATGGCGACGCCGCCCTGCCCCCTGATCAGCGCAATGCCCTTGAGGGAAGGCGCATCATTGAGGCCCTGACGCCTCAGGACGTGGTTCTTGTGCTGGACGAACGCGGCCAGGGGCTTACCTCGCCCCAGATGGCCGCCCTGCTGCAACAGATGGATCAGGACGCGCGCGGCCGGGCCTGTTTTATTATCGGCGGAGCCTGGGGGCTGGACGATTGCGTGCGTCAGAAAGCCAGTAAAATGATCCGCCTGTCGGACATGACCCTGCCGCACGAACTGGCCCGCGTGGTGCTGCTGGAGCAGATTTACCGCGCGGAATGCATCCTGCGCAAGGTTCCCTACCACCACTAGACCAGATTAACTTTGAAATGCTTCACATTTCAAAGTGTTCATTCAGTCGAAAAATCGCATTTTTCGACTGAATCCACGCCACGCTGTGGCGCGCCGCCCTTTCGTGCAGCGTCAGAGCCTTTACACTTTTTCAAAGTTAAAATGCTCTAACGCCCTTGCGCCAGCGCGGCGCGCGTTCTTACAACACTTCGTAAATTCTGGCGAACACGTTGTCATACACAAGCTTGAAATAGGGCGAAAAACGCGGGTTCTGCGGCTCGCCCATAAGCAGCTGCACCATGAGCGAATTGTACAGCCCTTCGTCCATGGCCAGTTTTTCGTCTGTCACGCGGTTGAAGAAAAAGTTGATATTGCGCCGCTTGGACAAAAATTCCTGCTGCTGTTGCGGCGTGGCATTGGGATGCGCGTCAAACCACTCCTGAATATAGTTGTGCCGCGTGACGCCGGTTTCTTCAAACACGTTGATGGATGAGGCGTAGATGGCGCTGGTGCTGCCCTCAAGGCGCACTTCGCCCGTGTCCAGCCTGTAGGCAAGCTCCTGCGGCACAATGGACAGCGCCCCGCCCTCGCCGGAGTGCGTGACAAAATTCCAGTTGCCGAAATTGCTTATCCAGAAGCCCAGCCGCAGCATTTCAAAGCTCACCACAAGATAGAGCTTGCCCTTGGCCTCAATGAGCGGCGTTTCGTCAGAGCGCAGCTTGTCCATGAGGGCCTGGGCCGAATTTCCGTCCAGCCCCTCAAAAACATTGCCGGCCTCATTGCCGCGCGAGGCCGTGTACCGGATGAGCTGGCGGGCAAAACGGGCATTGTCGGTGGCGAAAACGGCGGCGGGCAAGTACAGCGACGGCCCTGCGTGCTGCGCGCCGTCGGCAATGGTGGCGCGGCGTGAAAAATAGTGGGCGGCGTAGCCCCAGTCCCACCACAGCCAGAGCATGGAATCCGGGGGCGTCATGGTGCGCACCCGCGTCAGGGCTTCGGCGTGGCGGCGGTTGATCATGGGCCCCTGCGACATGGCGGGGATCATCTCCACAAAGGGAACCACCATCAGGGCCACCAGCACGGCGGAGGTCAGCAGCCCGGCCACGGACCCGCGCAGGTTGGTACGCAAAAGGCGCTGCCAGACCCAGTACAGGGGCAGGGCCAGCCCCAGGGCGACCACAGGCGCGCCGAACATGACCATGCGCCCGCCAAGCTTGGTGCTCAGAATCCCAAGAGCCGCCAGCGGCAGCAGAAAAAGTGCTCCCGGCCGGCGCACCATCACCACAAAAAAACCCAGAAGGCCAAGGATGGCCGCTTCCATCCAGGGATGGAAATAGGGGAACAGGGCGGCGAAGCTCAGGTCCTGCACCTCGATGATGGACTGGTTCACCGAGGGGTACACGAGCACAGCGCCTTCGCCCGTGCTTTTGACGTCGCCAGCGTGCTTCAGGTAGGCGTTGACGTGGTTCATGAGCGTGGCGAGAATTTCACCGCGCACCAGCAGGGCCGCAACACCTACCCACAACAGAACCAGAACCCACGGACGGCAGAGCATGCGCCGCGCCCTGAGGCCGGACTTTGTGCCCGCCAGCAGAAGCAGCAGACTGAAGCCCAGACCCACCGGGCCCGAGAGCGTCGGCAGGGCATACGCGAGGCTGCCCAGAAGCAGCAGCGCCCGCCGCCCGCGCGGAGCCATGATAAGGCTCATGAAGGCCAGCAGGAGCACGTTGTAGCGGATAAGATAGGGAAAAACCGAGTGCCATTCCTGCGTCCACCACGAAATGACGCCCGAACAGCCCAGCAGCACAATCCACTGCCAGCGCAGAGGATTGCCAAGGTGTTCGGCATGGCGCAGCCGCTCGACCAGCCCGTCTTCGGGCAGGCCCCGGCTGAACAGCCGCCTGGCCGTCATGATGCCAGACCCTATGGCCAGACGGCGCAGCACCATCTGCGGCAGCAGCATGTAGCGCATGGCCCAGCTGGCCGGGGCCAGCGTCATGAGCAGAGGAAAAAACAGGGTCACAAGATCCGTGTCATAATAGCCGAGCATGGTTCGGGCCAGAAAGCCCGGCGCAAGCGATGTGAGCAGACCGGCCGCCACGCCCGCCTCCATGCTGCCCAAAGCCCATACCCAGGCGTAGACAATAAGCGCCACAAAGCTTGCCAGCACCGCCGGAAACCAGAAGGCCACAGCGGCGGGATACGTGCCCAGGGCTTCGGCCATCAAACGCAGCATTTCCGCCATGGGGTGCCCCACGGCAAGGCCGATGCCCTCTGCTCCCGCCACCCAGTGATAGGCGTCGTGCGTGGCCAGAAGCCACTGGCTGCCCAGACGGTATTCGGGATTTTGCCAGCAGGGCCATTCCAGCATGCGCAGCCCAAAAGCCATCACAAGCGTCACGACACCCCAGAAAAATCCCCGCAGCCAGTACCCGGCCACATCCGGCCCTGGCGGAAAACCAAGATGCGTGGCACGCGGCAAGGCCCACGGATGCGCCAAACCCTGCGAATTTACGCGCGCATCGCGCCCCACAGGCCCGTTGGCATCGCCCAGGGCTCCGCCCGTGGCGCGCGGATTTTCAGAGGATTCCGGCATATGCCCGGCGCTGGCGGAAAGGCCGCGCGTCGCGTTTTCCGGCGAAAGTTCCGCCGAATGATTGTTTTCAGGGGCAGGGCTCTGCTGGGGCATGCTATGCTCCGTCTTCTTTATGCTGACCGGCGCTGAAGGTTTTACGGTCGCTTTCCGGCATATCGGGGGTGAGCGCCCAGAACCAGCGCCCGCTGCCCGCGACCACGTAACTGCGCTGCCCGGCCAGACGCCAGGGGGCAGGCAGAACTTCCGGCGCGGGCTCCAGCGCCAGGATCACAAGGTGTCCTTCACGGCGCAACCGGGGCAAGGTCAGATCCAGAAGTTGCCGCCAGGGCATGAAGGCCCTGCTTACAATGCAATCCGCCGGATAATACTGGCCGTGAAAAAAATGCTCGACCGGGCCGCGAAAAACGTGCGTGTTGGGCAACTGGGTCTGCGAAAGCACGCTGGAGAGAAAAAGCGCCCTTTTTTCCCGCACTTCAACCATATAATACGCGCCCTTCGTCCACAACATGCGCAGGGGTATGCCCGGCAGCCCCGCGCCCGCGCCGAGATCCCAGGTCAGGGGAGCGGCGGGCACGGACAGGCTGTCCAGAAAGGACGCAAGATGAAAACTGTCCGCCACAAGACGGGTGAGCATATCCTGCCAGGAGTGCGGGCCCACAAGGTTCATGGCCTTGTTCCACTGACAGAGCATCTCAAGGTATACGGCCAGAGGCTCCAGGGCCTCCTGCGGCACGTCCGCGCCTGTGGCCGCCGCCAGCCGTGCCAGTTCCTTCCTGTCTACCGCTTGTCGCTGCATGGTCTTGCGCTGCTCCTGTACTGTTTGCCGTCCGGTGTTTCACGATCATGCCGGTGCATACTCATAGCCCCGCCGACCGGGACTTGCAAGCCCCGCGCCGATAACGTAAAAAAGAGGGCTTGCGGTCACGCCGCGCCATTTTTGACCACATGCGGCCTGCCTGCCGCGCCCTTGGAGGATACGTTCCGATGACACAAGCCGTTCTGCTTTTTCCCGGTCAGGGATCACAGGAAGCGGGCATGGGCCGCGATCTGGCTGAAGCCTCAGCCGAGGCCATGAACCTCTGGAAACTGGCCGAGCGGGCCAGCGGTCTGCCCCTGCGCGAAATTTACTGGGACGGCGACGACGCCGCCATGAATGACACACGCGCCCTGCAACCGGCCCTTACCGTGGTGAACCTGAACCTCTGGAGCGCCGTGGCCGGCCGTGTGAAGCCCCTGGCCGCCGCCGGGCACAGCCTTGGCGAATTCAGCGCACTGGCCGCCGCAGGGGTGCTTTCGCCCCAAAGCGTGCTGGAACTGACCAGCCTGCGCGGCCGCCTTATGGCCGAAGCGGACCCTGAAGGCAAGGGAGCCATGGCCGCCCTGCTCAAACTGGATCTTGCCCAGGTGGAAAAGATCGTGGCCGACACCGCCGCCGAGTGCGGCGAGATGATCCTTGTGGCCAACTACAACACGCCGGGGCAGCTTGTCGTCAGCGGAACCAAGGCCGCCGTGGCCCTGGCCTGCCAGAAGGCGAAAGAAGCCAAGGGCCGTGGCATTGAACTCAAGGTCAGCGGAGCCTTTCACAGTCCCATGATGGCTGACGCCAGCAAGGAGCTGGCTCCGCAGCTGCGCAAGGCCACCTGGAGCAGACCCAGATTCCCCGTCTACTGCAATGCCCACGGCAAGGCCGTTCACGAGGGCGAAAGCGCGCTCGAAAGCCTGCTGGCCCAGATGACCTCATCCGTGCAGTGGATTGACACCATGCGCAATCAGTACGATGACGGCGCTCGCCGCTGGCTGGAACTGGGCCCCAAGGCCGTGCTCGGCAAGATGGTCGCTCCCTGTCTGGCCGACCGCGCCCAGGCGGATCAACTGACTGTTGAGCTTGTCAATAATGCCGAAAGCGCGGCGGCCTTGGCTGGCTAGAGCGCTTTCATACTGAAGCGGCCCTGCCGGCTGCGGGGACAGACGCCCGCTGAAAAAGCCCACGCGCTGCGTGACGGCGCACGCGCCGGGCAACGGCATTAAAACTGGGCGTCCGCGCGGTTGCGCGCCCAGGCGAAAGCGTCTGAACCTTTGCGAAGATACCTTTGCCAAGGCACGCGGCCCCACAAGACAAAAATACTCCGGCCCCACGCCGGAGCCGACTGACGGACACGGGCCGACTGCCCCGCCGCAGTGACAAACTGCACCAGAAGAACCTGTATACGTAAAGGATGCGAAAGCACTATGCGCGCCATTGAAACCCTGCGCACGGCCCTGGCGGCCATTATTGAAGAAGAGGGCCTTGCCTGGCCCGCCAAAACGGTCATAGAGCCGCCCCGCGATCCCCGCCACGGCGATCTTTCCGTCAACTCGGCCATGCTGCTGGCCAGGGAAGCCAAAACCAATCCCCGCGAGCTTGGGCAAAAATTTGCCCAAAAGCTTCAGGAGCGCTGCCCTGATGTGGAAAAGGTTGAGGTCGCCGGACCGGGCTTTTGCAACGTGACCTTCAGCCAGGCATTCTGGCGTGAAACCGTCGCCGATATTGAAAGCGCGGGCCAGAGCTACGGCGAAAGCAAGGAGCCCGGCCGCAGGGTGCTTCTGGAATATGTTTCAGCCAACCCCACCGGCCCGCTGCATGTGGGTCACGGGCGCGGGGCCGCCGTTGGCGACAGCCTGGCCCGCCTGCTGCGCAAGGCCGGACACCACGTGCATACGGAATACTACATCAACGACGCCGGTCGCCAGATGCGCCTGCTGGGCCTTTCCGTATGGCTGCGCGTGCTGGAACTGGCCGGACGCACGGTGGAATGGCCCGAAGACTATTACAAGGGCGACTATATCATTGATATCGCTCGCGAAATGCTTGAAGCCAATCCCGCCCTGCCCGACATGCCCGCAGCCGAGGGCGAGGACATGTGCTACGACAAGGCCATGAACGACATCCTCAACGGCATCAAGGACGACTTGCGCGATTTCCGCGTGGAGCACCTGCGCTGGTTTTCGGAAAAAACCCTTGTGGAAGACGGCGCGGTGGATGCGGCCTTTGCGGCGCTGGGCAAATCCGGTTATACCTATGACAAGGACAATGCCTTCTGGTTCGCCACCGGGCAGCTCGGCGACGACAAGGACCGCGTGCTCAGAAAATCCGACGGCACGCTGACCTACTTTGCCTCCGACATCGCCTATCACCACGACAAGTTCGAGCGCGGCTTTGACTGGCTTATCGACATCTGGGGCGCTGATCACCACGGCTACATTCCCCGCATGCGCGCGGCCATCACGGCCATGGGCAAGGATCAGAGCAGTTTTGACGTGGTGCTCATCCAGCTTGTGAACCTGCTGCGCGAAGGCCAGCCCGTGAGCATGTCCACCAGGGCGGGAACCTTTGAAACCCTGTCCGACGTTATCAAGGAAGTGGGCACGGACGCGGCGCGCTTCATGTTTTTATCGCGCAAGAGCGACAGTCCGCTGGACTTTGACCTGGAGCTTGCCAAGCAGCGCAGTATGGACAATCCTGTCTACTACGTGCAGTACGCCTATGCGCGCATCTGCGCGGTGCTGCGCCGGGCCGCCGAACGCGGCTTCGAGCTGCCCGAAAAAACGGACGCCGCCCTGCTGGCCCCGCTGGATACGCCCGAAGACATGGCCCTGCTGCGCAAGGTTGCCGGGTTTGAAGACATGCTGCAGTCCGCCGCGCAGTGCCTGGGCGTGCACCATGTGAGCCACTACCTGACGGATCTGGCCGGACTTCTGCACAGCTATTACGCCAGGCATCAGGTACTGCTGGCCGATGACGCCCCGCGCACCCTGGCCCGTCTGGCCCTGCTGCGGGCCGTTGGTCAGGTCGTGCGCAACGGCCTGGACGTGCTCGGCGTCAGCGCGCCGGAAAGCATGTAGTATTGCAGGATTTGTTTGTGACGCCGGGCGGGCGCGGTTCACCCTGTCCGTCCGGCGCATACGCCAGTAGAGCAGATTAACTTTGAGAATATACATTCTCAAAGTTTAAGACACGCTCACTACGGCGTTTAACCGCGCAGATAAACTGCGCTTACGCCTTCGCGGCGGGCGCCTGCTCACGCAGTCGCCAGAGCAATTTCAAGCGGCAGCCGTTAGGCGACGAAGAAGCCTTACGGATGGCGACAGCATTGCTAGTGAAATTGCTCCAAGAACGCACACAAGGATCAGGAATGCCCCCACCGCTACGCAAGCCCAGACAAAAAATCGCCGCAAGCCCCGCCGCAAGCGATAAAAAACGGCTCATCCTACGCCTGTCGGCGCCCATGGCCACCCTGCTGGGACTCATACTCATGGCCGCCGTGGGCTGGTCTTTCTTTATGGGCTTTATGGTGGGCCGGGGACAAAACCCGGAGCAGCGCGTCGAGCAGATGACCGGCCTGCAACTGGACAAACAGGCCCCGCAGGCGGCGCAAGGCGGCGCGGATGCTCCGAATACGCCGACAGCGACGGCGGCCGGGGCGGAACCCGACGCCGCAGCCCACAAAGGCCAGGAAGCGCCCACCCCTGACGGCACTGCGGCAGGACCGCAGGCGGCGGCTCCGGCTGCGGCCGCAGCTCCTTCAGCCCCCGAGACCGCCAGCCCGGCCAACCCCTCGGCGTATCCCTTTGATCGGCCCAGCGCCAACAGCCTGGCCGCCTGGGGCATCAAGCCGTCTCAAGGGGGAGCGCAGGCTGGTGCGCAGGCTGCTCCAAAAACTCCCGCGACGCAGGCCCAGGCATCGGCTCAGGCCCAAAAGCCGGCAGCCCCGCAAGCGCCGCAGTACGATTTTGTTTTTCAGGTAGCGGCCTTCAAAAGCACTGACGATGCCGACAAGCTGCGCAAAAATCTTGAAGAGCGCGGCATACGCACGCGCCTGCAAAAAAGCGGCAAGGTTCAACTGGTCATGGTCAACATGCGCGGCACAGATATTGACGCAAACAACCTGCGCGAAGAGCTTGCCCGCATGAAACTCGGCGCGCCCATACAGAAGTCCAAAAAAGCCGTACCCGGCAAAAGTCGCGGCACGGGCCGCTGAGCATGTAACTTTTTTTAAAGTTACATGCTATAACGGTGGGGACTTATGCTCGCAATGGCAATCCGGCCCAGAGCATTTAAGGAAGCACTGATTAAAGAGCCTCTTGGAAACGCGCAGTTCTTTCGTTTGGCAAGGCGCGATCTTTTTTTGAAGCAGGAGTGGACTCTTCTGTCCTCGACTGTTTCAAAAAAAGCGAAGCAACGCCGCCAAACGAAAGAAATCAGCGTTTCCTTAACACTTGAAATGCTCGCGCACGGCCGGCAAAAGCCCGCCTGCTCGCATTTCGTGGCAAGGATTTTTCAGAAAAATCCTTGCAGAGCAGTTACCTTGTTTCATCCGTAAACTGCCCTAAGGAGTCCACATGACACAAGCCCTTACCTTCACAGGCTTTTTACGCCTTATTGGCCGTCCCTGCCTGCGCGGCCTGGACGCTTTGGGCGGCACGGCCATCTTCATGTTCGAGGGGCTCGCCCAGATATTCGCCAGCAGAAAGATATTTCCGCGCACCTTGCAGCAGCTGTATATCATCGGCTCCAAGTCCTTTTTTCTCATCATGCTCATAGGCATTTTTTGCGGTATGGTGCTGGGATTGCAAGGTTATTACACCCTGGTGCAGTTCGGGTCCGTGGGCATGCTCGGTTCCGCCGTGTCGCTGACGCTCATCCGCGAACTTGGCCCGGTGCTTACGGCCATCATGCTCACAGGACGCGCGGGATCTTCAATGACGGCGGAAATAGGCGTCATGCGCATCACCGACCAGATCGACGCCCTGGACGTGATGGACATCAACTCAATGGGCTACCTTGTCAGCCCGCGCCTTGTGGCTTCGCTCATCAGCTTTCCCCTGCTTACGGCCGTTTTTGACGTCATCGGCATCATTGGCGGCTATCTCACGGGCGTGCTCATGCTCGGCATCAACCAGGGCGCCTACTTTTACCGCATCTCCAGTTCCGTAACCATGACGGACGTGTCCGGCGGCTTCATCAAGGCCATTGTGTTCGGCCTGCTGGTCTCCACCATCTGCTGCCGCCAGGGCTACTACACCAACATGCGGCGCGACAGCGTGGGTCCCGAAGCCGTGGGCAACGCCACAACCTCGGCCGTGGTCATATCCTGCGTGCTGATTCTGGCGGCGGACTACGTCATCACCTCGTTTTTGCTGTAATATGCCGACGTGCAACGCTAAAGGAGCCGTCACGGTTCTGGGCATCGACCCCGGTTCGCAACGCACGGGCTGGGGCGTGGTGCGCGAGACTTCAGGCGTGTTGCAGTTGATGGACTGCGGCGTGGTGCGCACGGCCTCGGCCGGCAAGGAATTTTCTGACCGTCTGGCGCGCATCTATCATGAGCTTTCAGCCATCGTGGCCCGCCTCAAACCCGATGAAGCCGCCATTGAGCAGGTTTTTACCGCCAAAAACGCGGCCAGCGCCCTCAAGCTGGGGCAGGCCAGGGGCGTGGCCGTGGCCGCCTGCGCCGCTCACGGCCTTGTCATACGCGACTATGAACCAACGCTCGTAAAAAAATCCCTGGTGGGCACGGGCCGCGCCGAAAAGGAACAGGTGTCCTTTATGGTGCAGCGCCTGCTCAACGTCAAAAACGCCGACTGGGCGCTGGATACCTCGGACGCTCTGGCCGTGGCCATCTGCCATCTGACCATGCGGCGCTTTGCCGCTCTTGCGGGAAAATAGCGACTTCTTCGATTTTGGCCGCCTGCGCGGCGCGTGGCAAGGCCGTGGGTATGCGCGGCGAGCGCTCTGAAGAAAATAAAGCAGGGGTTGTCCTTTGAGAGGAGGCTTCTGTGCCCTGCGGGCACGGCGGCTTTTCTTTATTTTAGTTTGGGCCGCCTGCGCGGCGCGCGGCAGATGGGGGCCTGTTAGGGGCTGCCGCCCCTCCGAGGCCCCCTCTGCACTCCCCCCGGACTACCCCGCTGGGCTTGTCGTACCTCTCCACTCCCACGGGCTAGTCTTCAAAGGTTTTCCATATTCCGCCATTCCACGAGGGCTGCGCGGCTGTCGCTTCGGGAGCTTCCTCGCTTCGCTCGGTGATCTCCCTGCGCGCCGCGCAATGCCAGTGTGCGGGTTCGTTCTGACTGAGAGGGGGCCGTTTGGTTGACTGCAAGGACTCTCAGGAATTGCGTATCACTATTGGATAAAGACACGCAGTGGCGGCGGTACTAGCGTTGTAGGGGCTTAAAAGAGAACAAAGTCGAGCCTGTCCTTTGAGAGGCGGCTTCTGTGCCCTGCGGGCACGGGGCTTTTCTTTTTATGTTGTTTGGGCCGCCTGCGCGGCGCGCGGCAGATGGGGGCCTGTTAGGGGCTGCCGCCCCTCCGAGGCCCCCTCTGCACTCCCCCCGGACTACCCCGCTGGGCTTGTCGTACCTCTCCACTCCCACGGGCTAGTCTTCAAGGGTTTTCCATATTCCGCCATTCCACGAGGGCTGCGCGGCTGTCGCTTCGGGAGCTTCCTCGCTTTGCTCGGCGATCTCCCTCCGCGCCGCGCAATGCCAGTGTGCGGGTTCGCGCTGAATGGGAGTTCGATGAAGGACCCCTTATCCCAGCATGCGCCGCCGTACTGAATGGAGGTTCGTGGGGGCGTCTTATTGACTGGTGAGAGCCTCGAGAATGGCATTCCTTTGGTTTGGACAGGTATTCTGTGGCGATGAGTATGGTTCTTATCCTGACCGTTTGGATGGTTATGCAGTACGCGGTGCCGAGAACAGTTTTGTTTCTGTCGTTTTGCTGACCTCACAAAGAGTACAATGTATTCTGAAATTGTTTTCCGCGTACGTTACCCCAAGGCGATGATAAGACCGGCGTGGTTCAACCTAAAAGTGCTGTCACGCAGGCAACACACTCGAGCCTGTGCTGTTTCTCAGGCAAGGAGTGGGGCAACGCCGGGGGCGGCGTCATAAAGAACCGAAGCCGACACGTCGGCGAGGTTCGTGCGTAGCCGCCCCCGAAAAAGAGAAACTGTTGGCCAGGGTAGGACAGGGGGGTGCTTCGGGGGGGATGCAAGGGGGGCCGAGAAGGGGGCGCAGCCCCATAACCGGCCCCGCCTTGCCGCCCGCCGCGCAGGCGGCCAAAACGAAATAAATGAAAAGCCGCCGTGCCCGCAGGGCACAGAAGCCCACTCTCAAAGGACAAGCCCTGCTTTGTTTTCTTCAGAGCCGCAGCCCCGCAGGGCACAACAAAACTCTCTCGAAGGACAGGCCCTGCATTGTTTTGCTTTGAAACGCTGACTGCGAAGAATTCCCGCCCACCCGCAACCGGCCAAAATCAAAGATAAAAAATCCGCCATGTCTGCAGGGCGCAAAAAAAGGGCCTTGCGGCCCCTTTTCCTGCGCCAAAGCGCGAATCATCACTGCGCAGCAGCACTACTCAACGATCACGGCCTTCTTGATGGTGACGTTTTCCATAGGCACGTCGTCATAGTAACCCTTTTTGCCAGTGGTGACGGCGGCGATCTTGTCCACCACTTCCTGACCCTTGATCACCTTGCCAAAGACCGCGTAGCCCCAACCCTGGGGAGTCTGGCTCTTGAAATCCAGAAAATCGTTGTCCTTGGTATTGATGAAGAACTGGGCTGTCGCCGAATGCGGTTCGCCGGTACGGGCCATGGCGATGGTGTACTTTTTGTTCTTGAGGCCGTTATCCGCTTCATTACGGATGGCGGCGCGGGTTTCCTTCTGCTTCAGGTCAGGGGTGAACCCGCCGCCCTGAACCATAAAATTCTTGATGACCCGGTGAAAAATGGTGCCGTCATAAAACCCCGATTTGACGTACTGCACAAAGTTGGCGGTGCTGATGGGGGCTTTGCGGGCGTCCAGGCGCACGATGATGTCGCCATAGTTGGTCTCAAGCTTCACAGCCGGATCGGGAGCGGCAGCATGGGCGGAAGAAAGCCCAAGCCCCACGGCCATGAGCGGAGCCGCCATCAGACAGAGAGACAGGGCAAGGGCGCGAAACATGACGCCGGAACGGAAAAATTTCATATGTAACTCCTTACATTGCTGCGGTATGATGGCCGGACGTCCGCCCGGCTGCTCCGCAACGCTACCACGGCAGCCCGCGCCCATCAAGTTACTGTCAGATAACGCCTGCACGCCGTTTTGGCGACATATGGCCGCGCAGACGACATATGCCGCGCAAATGTCACATGCCGTCCCATGCGGCATCCTGCGCTGACATTGAGGCAATGTGGCGCGCCCGCATTCCGGATTATCGGCGTTTTGCGCGGGGCAGGACTTGCTAAACCGGGCTTGTGTCATATAGTATATGAAAGAAGACAGGAGATACGGCTTGTCCGGCATGCAAAAGGACATCATCCTCGCGGCAGTGCCGTACGGCAGTCCATGGAGGAATGCCGGGGTCGGTCAGGCTTCAACAGTTTTTCGGAGGATATAATGTCGAATTCCCGCAGTGTCGCGCAAAGCGGCGTCAGTAGCGTTGCTTCCATTTACATGCGCCAGGTTTACCAGTGGATGACCGTGGGCCTTGGCGTCACCACCCTTATGGCCTGGTTTGTAGCAAGCACGCCCGCAGTGCAGCAGGTCATTTTTGGCAATTCGCTGATCATGATCGCCCTTATCGTGGCCCAGTTCGGCCTGGTTATCGCCATTTCGGCCGCCGTGCACAAAATGTCCGGCAGCACGGCCACCGGCCTGTTCCTGCTGTATTCGGCGCTGACAGGGGCTACGCTGTCGTCCATTTTTGTAATCTACCCCATCGCGTCCATCACCAACGCCTTTCTGGTCACCACAGGCACCTTCCTGGCCATGACCGTCTACGGCACAGTGACCAAGCGCGATCTTACCGCCATGGGCAGCTTCCTGTTCATGGGCCTCATCGGCATTGTCATCGCCATGGTCGTCAATATCTTCCTGAAGAGCGCCATGATGGACTTTGTGGTGAGCTGCCTTGGCGTACTTATTTTTACGGGCCTCACCGCCTATGACACGCAAAAGCTGCGCCGGTTCGGCGAAAGCGCTCCCCTGGACGATGCGACGGCCGTGCGCCGTGGCGCCATCCTTGGCGCGCTGACCCTGTATCTGGACTTTATCAATCTTTTCCTCATGCTGCTGCGCCTTTTCGGCGGCAACCGCAACTGATAGCCGCACTTGGGCACAGCCTGAGAGCAAGCACGCAGTAGGGGGCGAAAGGTCTGGCCTTTTGCCCCTTTTTCGTGCCTTGCAGAGTGAATGAATTTTATGAAAAAACAAAAAAAACTTCGCGGCAGCACCAGTGCTGCCGCGATCACTGGCAGCGTCCCTTCTCATGAAGAATTGCTGCAAACCCTTGCCGCCCAGAACCGCCCCATGCGCCTGGACGGCCTTTTACGCGTTTTGGGCCTTGCCCGCCGCGACAGAAAAGAACTGGAAGCCGCGCTTGAAGACCTTGAACAGCATGGCCGCGCGCTGCGGCTGCGCGGGGGGCTGTGGACACGGCCCGAAAACCTGAAAAGCGTTACCGGGCGCTTCAGCGCCCTGCGCGAGGGCGCTGGCTTTGTGACGCCCATGCGCCCTGCCGATGATGACGACCCTGGCGACTCGCGCTGGCAGTTTGCCGGAGACAAGGATATCTACATCCCCGCTGCCCAGAACGGCGGCGCATGGCACAAGGATATGGTGCGCGTGGCCCTTGCGCCCGGCGCGCAGCGCGGCCCTTCGCCTGAAGGCCGCGTCCTCGAAGTGCTTGAACGCGGCCTCAAGGAAGTGCCCGCGCACGTGGTCCACCGCCACGGCAACAGCATCTTCTGCCGCCCGGCGGACAGCCGCCTGCCCGCAGATTTCAACGTGGAACTGCCCGAAGGCACGCCAGCCCCGGCTCAGGGAACCCTCGTGCTGCTGGCCCCCGTCAAGCCCCTGGCCTCCGACCTGTGGAGCGCCCGCCTTTTGGGCGACTACGGGCGCGAAGACGACGTGGCCGTGCAGGAAGAGCTGGTCAAGCTCAACCACGAAGTGCCCCGCGACTTTCCCGCCGGAGTTCTGGCCGAGGCCCAGGCCCTGCCCGGCGAGCCTGAAGAGGCCGACTTCAAGGGCCGGCAGGACGTGCGCCATCTCGCGCTCGTGACCATTGACGGCGCTGACGCCAGGGACTTTGACGACGCCATCCATGTGGAGGAGCAGCCCGGAGGCAAGGGCTGGATTCTGCGCGTGGCCATTGCCGACGTGAGCCATTATGTGCGCCCGCGCGGGCGCGGCTGCCCCGGCGCGCTTGACGCCGAAGCCCTTTCGCGCGGCAATTCCTGGTATTTTCCCCGTTCCGTGGAACCCATGCTGCCCGAAATTCTGTCCAACGGCCTGTGCAGCCTGCGTCCCAACGTAAACAGGCTGGCCGTGCTGGCGGAAATTCCCTTTACCGCCAAGGGTCAGCCGGGCAAGCCGCGTTTTTCGCAGGCTGTCATGCGCTCGGCGGCGCGCCTGACCTACGATCAGGTCAAAGCCTGCCTGCTGGACAAAGATACGGCCGCCCTCGCCGACCTCGCAGCGCAGGAGCGCGGAGAAGAAGTGCTGGCCATGCTGGACAAGGCCTTCGCGCTTTACGCCGTATTGCGCGACGTGCGCCGCCAGCGCGGCACGCTGGACTTTGACCTGCCCGAAGCGGAATGCCGCCTGGACGACCTTGGCCGCGTGGCCTGGCTTGGGCACCGCCTGCGGCACGACGCCCACCGCCTCATCGAAGAATTCATGATCGCGGCCAACGAGGCCGTGGCCCGCCACCTGCGCGACGCGGGCATTCCCTTTCTCTACCGCATACACCCCGAACCGGACCCCGAAAGGCTTGAAAGCCTTTTTGACACGCTGGAAGCCACGGGTTTTGAAAACCTGCCGCCCCGGCCCTCGGCGGCCTCCATGCAGGGCGTACTGGCCGCTGTCCAGGGCACGCCGCAGGAATTCCTGGTCAACCGCCTCTGCCTGCGGGCCATGCCCCAGGCGCGCTACATGCCCGTCAACGAGGGGCACTTCGGGCTGGCATCCGTGGCCTATTGCCACTTTACCTCGCCCATCCGACGGTATGCCGACCTGCTCACCCACAGGGCGCTCAAAACGTCGCTTGGGCTGGACGCCGGGCCTGTGCCCGCCGGACAGAAGCTTTTGCGCATAGCAGACCAGCTGAACAGGCGCGAACGGGCGGCCATGGCCTGCGAGCGCGAAATGGACCGCCGCCTTGGCTGCCTTGCCCTGTTGCCCCGCGTGGGCGAGCATTTCAGCGGCATTGTGGCGGGCGTGACGGACTTTGGCGTTTTCGTGGAACTGACAGAAATGCCTGTGGAAGGCATGATCCGCGTGGAAGACCTGGGCGACGACTGGTATGACTTTGACGCCCGCACAATGAGTCTTGTGGGCCAGCATTCCGGCATCATCTGGCACATGGGCCAGAAGCTGGACGTGGCCCTGGCCGAAGTGAATCTGGGCCGCCTTGAAATCCGCCTCATGCCGCTGGAACTGCCCAAGGGCATCGGCAGCCGGGGCGCGCGAGGCGCGCGTGGCAAGGGCGCAGGAGCGGGCCGCGCTGCCGGGGGCCGCAAGGGTTCATCCTCCGGCTGGAAGCTGGTTTCGCCCGGCGACGGTGATGGCCGCTCCAAAAACGGAACATCGGGCAAACCCGCCAGAAAAGGAAAAAAGAACGGCGCGGGCAAACCCGCCCAGCCCGGCAGACCGTCGTCCCGTAAAGGCAACGGACAGGGCGGCAAGAGCGGCAAAAACGGTACGGCCGCTCCCGCAAAATCCGGCAGGCCCGGCAAGAAATCAGCAGGAAAACGCGGCTGATGGGCCTTCTGTCCGCCAGACAACGCATGGGTGCGGCGGCCCTTATTCTGGCCGCCAGCACCATCATTTCGCGCCTCATGGGCCTTGTGCGCGACAAGGTCATCTCGTGGCAGTTCGGGGCCGGGGGCGAGGCGGACATGTACTTCGCCGCCTTTGTGGTGCCGGACATCATCAATTACATGCTGGCTGGCGGCTTTATGTCCATCACCATCATCCCCCTGCTGTCGCGCCGCTTTCAGGAGGATGAGGACGACGCCTGGAAGTTTTTTTCCTGCGTGTTCTGCTGGATGGGTACGGCCTCACTGGCTCTGACCCTGGCGGGCATGCTGGCCGCCGAACCCCTGGCCCGCCTGATAGCCCCCGGCTTTACGCCGGAGCAGTGGCTGCGGCTGGCCTTTTTCATGCGTATCGTGCTGCCCGCGCAGGTTTTCTTTCTCTGCGGCGCCTGCATAACGGCCCTGCTTTTTCTGCGGCGGCAGTTCCGCGTGCCCGCGCTGGCTCCCATCATCTACAACGGCGGCATCATCCTTGGCGGCCTGACCCTGCCCTGGCTGTCCGGGCTGCCCCTGGTGCAGAACGCTCTGCCCGCCTCCATACTCAGACACCTTGAAGGCATGACGGGCTACTGCGTGGGCGTGACCTTCGGGGCCGCCGTCGGCACCTTCATTCTGCCCCTCATGGTCGCCATGCAGGACGGCATGCGCCTGCGGGCCGTGTGGCGGCATCCCCTCATGGGCAAATTTCTTGTCACCGCCCTGCCCCTCATGCTGGGGCAGACCATCATGATGCTGGACGAGCAGTTTTTGCGCGTTTTCGGGTCACTGGTGGGCGACGGAGCCGTAAGCCTGCTCAACTACGCGCGGCGCATCACGCAGGTGCCTGTGGGCCTTATGGGGCAGGCAGCCGCCGTGGCGTCGTATCCCTTTCTGGTCAAGCTGCTTACCGATGGCGACAGGGAGGGCTTTGACCGCACCCTGCGCACGGCCTTGCGGGCCAGTCTGGGGCTTATCATCCCCTGCGCTCTGGCCATGACGGCCTGCGCCGGGCCTATTTTGGGCGTCATTTTTCAGGGCGGCCGCTTTGGCCCCGCCGAAACCCTTGCCGCCACCCCGCTCACGCAAATCATGCTGGCCGCAACGCCGTTCTGGATCATCTACATGGTGCTGGTAAGGGCCTATTATGCCCACGGCGACACCATAACCCCGGCTGTCACCGGCACAATCATGACAGTGGTTTGCCTGCCCATTTACTATTACTGGGCTGTGCCGCACGGGGCATGGGCCATTGCCGCCCTTTCCGGCCTGAGCGTGAGCCTTTACGTGCTGTGGCTCATGGCGCTGTGGGCTCGGCGGCAGGGACAGGGCGCTTTTGCCGGCCTGTGCGGTCTTGCGTTACGCGCCATTGGCTGCTCCCTGCCCGGCGCTGCCGCCGCGTGGTGGCTGAGCGCCTATGCCCTCTGCCGCGCGGCTGATCTTGGCCTGCATGCCCTGTGGGCGGCCCTGCTGGCCCTTGCCCTGGGCGGCTGCGCCTTTTTGCTGCTTTTTTTGCCTTTGTGCCTGTGGCTGGCCCCGTCCATTATGGAGCCGGTATTGCGAAAATTACGGCGAACATAAGTCTGCACAAGAGGATATGCGCATGATCGTTGAGCGTATTGAGTATGTGGTAAATACCACAACCAGGTTCGTAGTAGACTTCTGGGTGCGGCAGTGGCCGTTATTGCTGCTCATCCTGTGCGCTGTGGTGGATTTTCTGGAAACGGATAACATCATAAGCAGGCTTGTTTTCGCCGCAAGTTTTGTGGGTACAGTTGCTTGCCTGAAGGTGTTTCACCTTGAACGCTGCTTCTGGATATACGGACTGGCGTTTATGGGCCTTCCCTTTGTAGCCTTTGATCCAGTCAATATACATGAAATACAGAAATCTCTGCATCTGGAAGCGTTAGACTACAATGTTATATGGCGACTTACAGAAGCATTGCAATGGACGGGAGTCATTATAGCACTGTCAGCCGGGCTTTATTTTTTGCGGTTCCGGCATCGGGTCAGTCCCTTAGTTCTTATTAAAATACCTCTGACCACCTTTGTCATGTACCTATTCTTGCAGCCTTTTTTTATGCTTACATGGTTTATCCTGATAATGCAGGTATATGGCATTCTCGGCATACCCGAATAAAAGACAAGCCCCGGCAGTTCTGATGCCACCGGGGCTTGATTGTCAGAACATGTTCTTAAAAATTAGACATATGAGTAAACTCCTCTACGGGAGCACCAAGGGTTTGACCTTTGTCTCATACTGTTTGGCTTTCTGGAGCACCTTAGCGAAATAACTTTGGCAGTTAACATTAATAAGATAGCGTAACCTTCTATCTTGCTGAGTATGAAAAATTTCTATCGGCCCGTGTTCCTCATCAATTTCCGCACGCGCGCGGTCAATATACTCTTTACGGTATTTGGGCGTTTCTACCTGATAGGTGTCCAGCTTTTCCACGTCCTCAGAGAATGTCCCGCCCCATGTAAAGCCGAAGTTACTGCCGTCGCTGCCCACAAAGTGCATATGGTCAACGTGTGGGCCTTTTTTTAAGAACCTCTTGCCATAACTACTTTGCAAAGCTGCCCAATCTAACGGCCTGACCCCCATACGATAGTATGGCACCGTTGCACCGGGTTCCGCTGTATAGGGTTTGAGATCGGAGTGATCTTTTTGTGAATGTCTCTTGACCACATCAGCCACGCTCTCGGCGTACATGCGTTCTTCCAGAGGCGCGTCGGGCGAAACGGGCATGGGCGCGTTGAGAGCAGCCTGAGCCTGCCTTGCGGCCATCTCCGCCCTGGCCTTATCCGCCACAAAGGTAAACTGCCCATTTTTCAACCGGGGCTGCCCTGATACGTCATGCCCTGCTCCGCCATGCCTGCCGCCATAACTTCCTGCCATTATGAAGCCTCCTGTATGACAATGGTTGATGATTTGGCGGGAGTATAGCTTCATGACGAGGATATGTAAGACTGAACGGGTTCAGCACCGCTATTTGCTTGATTGGTGCGGGTTATCCGGTACCGAAGGGCGCTTTTGGTCACTTTTATAAAAATTTATATCAATAAAGCCCGTTAATTAAAAAAATATTAACCTGTGCAGTTTTTTGTTTTCTCCATTTTTTATAGCTTGTTAACTATAAAAAATGTTGTTGACAGCACCATAGCCAAAAAACTACTTAACCACATACGCTTGGTGTAGAGTTCGTTAACTTTTACATTGCTCTGATGGTTGCGCGAACTGATGTTCGCTGCGGAGGCGTAAGCGCAGTTTATCTGCACGGTTTAACGTAGTAGTGAGCGTGCCTTAAATTTTGAGAGTATATATTCTCAAAGTTAATCTGCTCTAGTTATCTCAAATGTACTTTAATAATGGCGTAACAAACTCTTTAACCCAATATTCGCTGCCCCATTTTATTTTGAACAGATGCTGTCATGCTACATTGAGCTACATTCTATCCCAAGGGTGCGCGCATGATCGTTGAACGTATTGAGTATGTGGTAAATACTACAACCAGATTCGTGGTAGACTTATGGGTGCGGCAGTGGCCGTTATTGCTGCTAACGCTCTGGGCTGTACTGAGTTTATGGATATCCGTAAACCTCACCGGCACGGCTGTTGTCGTCACCAATATTGCTGTTGTTATCACGACTTTTGCGGGCACGGTTGCTTGCCTGAAAATATTTCGGTTTGAGCGTTGCTTCTGGATGTATGCGCTGGTTTTTATTGGTGTTGGGGGCATTGTCTTTTTCATTAATCCCGAATTAAAGCAACTGAAGAGCGCCTTGCACCTGAAAACCATTGACGAAGAGTTGATATCAAGAACAATAGAAGCCGCACTGTGGACAGGGATAGTTGCATTGCTGTCAGCAGGGCTGTATTTTTTACGCTTTCGTCATAGGGTCAGCTCCGTAGTGCTTATTAAAATACCCCTGACAACCTTTGTCATGTACGTATTCTTGCAGCCTTTTTTTATGCTTACATGGTTTATCCTGATAATGAATATATATGGCCTTCTCGGCATACCCGAGTGAGAAGTATCATTCGTTTCAGTAATTGACTCCAGCCTTTTGGGAATCACCGAAAATACGAATTCACTGTGAGACATACTTGCTCAAAAGGATGTGCACATGATCGTTGAACGTATTGAGTATATTGTAAATACTACAACCAGATTCATAGTAGATTTATGGGTGCGGCAGTGGCCGTTATTGCTGCTTACGTTATGGGCTGTGCAGGACGTATGGTTATCCTTGGAACTCACCGGCACGGCTGATGTTGTCACCAATACTGCTATTGCTATCACGAGTTTTGCGGGCACGGTTGCTTGTTTGAAAATATTTCGGTTCGAGCGTAGCTTCTGGATGTATGCGCAGGTTTTTATAGGTGTTGGCGCTACTTTCTTCTTCACTAATGTTGAACTAACGCAACTGACGAGCGTCTTGCACCAGGACTCCTTTGACGAAATTTGGGTATACAGAATAGTAGAAGCCGCACTGTGGACAGGGGTAGTTGCATTGCTGTCAGCAGGGCTGTATTTTTTACGCTTTCGCCATAGGGTCAGCCCTTCAATTCTTATTAAAATACCCCTGACCACTTTTGTCATGTGCCTGTTCTTACAGCCAATTTCCATGTTTATATGGTTTGATCTCATGATGCTTGCATATGGCATTATGGGCATACGCTTGTGAGAATCTTCCACCGTATTGCGGTGCGCCTTTGAAATCCAGATTGCCCGCGACCACCGCCACTTCACTCAATATCCCCGCGTGCAAAGTAAAAACCCCCGTCAGGGGGTTTTTACTTTGCACCTTGGCTGAAGCCACGCACGTTACGGCATTTTCGCATACTTGATGGACTGTTGCGCGCAGCCGTCAGGGTATTTCATTAGTGAACTCTCTGAACCACAATAAGAGTTTTAGGGGGAGGGGGTGTGGGGGAGGGACCCTTTTGCAAAAGGGTCCCTCCCCCACAAAACATTTTAAAGGAAACGCTGATTTATTCCGTTTGGCGGCGTTGCTTCACTTTTTTTGAAACAGTTGAGGACGGAAGAGTCCACTCCTGCTTCAAAAAAAGATTGCGCCTTGCCAAACGAAACAACTGCGCGTTTCCAAGAGGCTCTTTAATCCGTACTTCCCTGACATACTCCGCGTCTGCGTCTGCCTGGGCCTACGCCTTCTTGCTCAAAACCTGCAATCTGCCCGCCACGGCCTCGCCGTAGCGTACGCGCCACCACCAGCGGCGCACGCGCAACCGGGCGCGGTCAAGGCACAGGTACACCACGGGCGTGGTATAGAGCGTCAGAATCTGGCTCACCAGAAGGCCGCCCACAATGGTCACGCCAAGGGGCTGACGGATCTCGGCTCCGTCGCCCTGGCCCAGCATCAGAGGCACGGCCCCGAGGATAGCGGCTGCCGTGGTCATCATGATGGGCCGAAAGCGCAGCAGACATGCCTCATAGATGGCTTTGTCCGGGGGCAGATTGCGGCTGCGCGAAGCCTCCAGGGCAAAGTCGATCATCATGATGGCGTTCTTTTTGACGATGCCGCACAGCAGCAGCACGCCGATAAGGGCAATGACGCTGAACTCCATCTTGAAGAGCATGAGCGCCAGCAAGGCCCCGCCTCCGGC
The DNA here is from genome assembly GCF_055387835.1 of Desulfovibrio simplex. Taxonomy (NCBI): domain Bacteria; kingdom Pseudomonadati; phylum Thermodesulfobacteriota; class Desulfovibrionia; order Desulfovibrionales; family Desulfovibrionaceae; genus Desulfovibrio; species Desulfovibrio simplex. Next base: position 363,496 of record NZ_AP042377.1, on the reverse strand, counting down.
TGAAGGCAGCGTGGACAGAATGGTCAAAGGATGGATGAGGCTTTCGTACAGCATGCCAAGAACAATATACAGCGCGGCCAGGGCCGCCAGGATAAGGATGACCTGATTGCCCGCCGTGTCGCTGAACATCTTGGCGGTGCCCTGAAAGCTGCCCACAATGGTGGAGGGCATGCCGATCTTGACCCGCGCCTCATCAATGGCCGTCTGCGCCTGCGAAAGCGCCGAACCCGGCGCAAGATTGAAGGAAAGGGTCACTGCGGCGAACTGCCCCTGATGCGAGACGGAGAGCGGCGCAAAGGACGGAACCACATGGGCGACGCTCAGCAGGGGAACCAGCCCCTCTTTGCCCGGCAGATAGACCTTTTCAAGGGCTTCCTCGCTTTGCAGCCAGTCCGGCCCGTATTCGAGCACCACGCGGTACTGGTTCTTGTCGCGGTAAATGGTGGAGACCTGACTTTGCCCAAAGGCAGTGCCCAGGGCCGAGTCCACGTCCTTCATGGTCAGCCCGTGCCGCGCCAGGGCGTCGCGGTTGACCGTGACTGTGGTTTGCAGGCCGCGCTCTTCAATATCGCTGTCCACATCCTTGAATATCGGCAATGACGCAAGCTCCCGTTGCATGCGTCGGCCCCAGGTGCGCAGATCGTCCAGATTATCGGCCTGAAGGGTGTACTGGTACTGCGAACGCGAACCGCGCCCGCCCATCATGATGTCCTGCGCCGGTTGCAAAAAAATCTGCAAGCCGGGTTCGCCGGAAAGCTTGCCGCGCAGCCTGCCTATGACGGCCTGCGCGTTCACCTTGCGTACAGCCAGAGGTTTGAGGGCAATAAAGACGCCACCGCCGCCACGCCCGCCGGAAATATGGGCAGAAACCTGCTGCACCGCCGGGTCCGCGCGTATAACTTCCACAAGCTTGGCCAGCTTGACCTGCATGGCCTGAAAGGACGCGCTCTGGTCGGCGCGGATGCCGCCCATGATGACGCCCGTGTCCTGCTCGGGAAAAAAACCCTTGGGCACGGTGATATACATCCATACATTGGCCGCCACCACAAGCAGCAGAACAAACATGGTCAGACGCGGATGCCGCAGCACCACAGGCAGACTTTTGGCGTAGCCCTTCTGCATGCCCGAAAGCACCCGGCCCCACGCATCACCCAGCCTTGCGAAAAATCTGCGCACAAGGCCGCAAAGGCCGCCGGCGCACAACCGCTGCGCCTGGGCAGCGGCCCTGGCGTCGTGCTCGCTCTGGTTCATGGGCCGCAAAAGTCTGGCGCACATCATGGGCGTGGTGGTGAGCGAAACCACCATTGAAACAAGCACCGCCGTGGTCAGCACCACGGAAAATTCTCGGAACAGCCGCCCCACCACGCCGCCCATAAAAAGAATGGGCGCGAACACCGCCACCAGGGAAAGAGAAATGGACACAACGGTAAAGCCCACTTCCCTCGCGCCGCGCAGGGCGGCCCGCAGGGGGCTTTCGCCCATTTCCAGACGGCGCACGATGTTTTCAAGCACCACAATGGCGTCGTCCACCACAAAACCCGTGGAGACGGTGAGCGCCATGAGCGAGAGGTTGTCCAGGCTGTAGCCGCAAAGGTACATGACCCCAAAGGTGGCAATGAGCGACACAGGCGCGGCCACCGCCGGAATACTGGTGGCGCGCCCGTTGCGCAGAAAAAGAAACGTCACCAGCACCACAAGGGCCATGGCCAGCACCAGGCTTTTTTCCACCTCATGCAGCGATGCGCGGATAGTCAGCGATCGGTCCATGCGCAACTCAAGATCAGCGCTCTCCGGCAGCCAGGAGCGCAACTGGGGCAGCATATCTTTCACCCTGTCCACAGTCTCGATGATATTGGCTCCGGGCGAGCGAAAAACAATGAGCAGCACGGCGGGTTTGCCGTTGGAGACAGCCATGGCGCGCACGTCCTGCGCGCTGTCCACCACCTCCGCCACGTCAGCGAGGCGTATGACCCTGCCGCCGCTGCGGCCCACGATGAGAGGCTTGTAGTCTTCCGCCTGGTGCAACTGGTCGTTGGCGCTCACCAGCCAGTAGTTGGTCTCGCTTTCAATCTGCCCCTTGGGCAGATAGGCATTGGCTGCGGCAAGCGCCTTGCGTACGTCCGCCATGCTCAGGCCCACCCTGCTGAGGGCGTCGGGTATGACCTCCACGCGCACCGCAGGCAGCGCGCCGCCGCCCACAATGACTTCACCCACGCCGGCAAGCTGGGATATTTTTTGCGCCAGCACCGTGGAGGCCGCATCGTACAGTTGTGAGCGGGTCAGCACGTCCGAGGTGATGGACAGGATCATGATGGGCGCGCCAGCCGGGTTCACCTTGCGGTAGGAAGGGTTGGACGGCATGGTCGGCAGGTTGGAACGCGCCGCATTGATGGCCGACTGCACGTCGCGGGCCGCGCCGTCGATATTGCGGTTGAGGTCAAACTGCAAAATGACCTGGGTGGAACCAAGGCTGCTGCTTGAGGTCATTTCCGTGACGCCGGCTATGCGCCCCAAGGCCCGTTCCAGCGGCGTGGCCACCGTGGCGGCCATAGTTTCCGCCCCTGCGCCGGGCATGTTCGCCCGCACCATAACCACGGGAAAATCCGTATCCGGCAGCGGGGCCACGGGCAAAAGGCCAAAGGCCACGATGCCCGCCAGGGTTATGGCTATGGTCAGAAGGGCTGTTGCCACGGGCCGCCGGATAAAGGGCGCGGAAATATTCAGGGGCAGCACCAGAGGGCCGAGCCTGTGGCCGGGCTCCGGTTTTCTGCGCACGCGGGGGGTGTCCGGCCTGCCGCCTGTTCCGGCTTCCGGGGGGCGGTTCATGACCTGCCCTCTTCGGGCCGCGCGGGCGCGTTCATGCCCGAGGCCTGGCCCCCGGTTTCGCCTGCGGATGCGCCATCCGGCGCGGCATCGGGTTCAGCCGCGCCCTTGCCGCGCACACGGCGGCTCAAGCGGTCAAACCACAGATAGATGACCGGCGTTGTAAAAAGCGTCAGCACCTGACTGACAATAAGGCCGCCCACCATGGTCACGCCCAGGGGACGACGCAACTCGGCGCCCATGCCCCAGCCCACCATAAGGGGCAGCGCGCCCAGCAGGGCCGCCATAGTCGTCATGAGAATGGGCCGCAGGCGCAGCAGGCAGGCCTGCCGTATGGCGGCCAGCGGCGCTTTGCCCTCATTGCGTTCGGCGTCGAGGGCGAAGTCTATCATCATGATGGCGTTCTTTTTGACAATGCCGATGAGCAGGATGATGCCGATAATGCCCACCACGCCAAGCTCCATGCCCCCAAGCATGATAGCCAGCAAAGCCCCCACCCCGGCGGAAGGCAGGGTGGAAAGAATGGTCACAGGGTGGATATAACTTTCGTACAATACGCCCAGCACAATATACATGGTCACGATGGCCGCCAGAATGAGCCACACCTGATTGTCGGTGGACGACACAAAGGCCTGGCTGGCCCCCTGAAACCGTATGCGCAACGAATCCGGCAGTTGCAGGCTCTCAAAGGTGGTGGTGACCGCCTTTACAGCCGCGCCCAGTGAAGAGCCCCGGGCCACGTTGAAGGATATGGTCGCCACGGGAAACTGCCCCTGACGCGCTATGGAAAGCTGGGTGGGACGTTCCTCCACCGTGGCGATGCTGGTGAGGGGCACGGGCTTGCCGTCGCCGCCCTTGACGTAGATATTTTCAATGTCCTGCGGCCCCTGACGGAAGCGCGGAGCCACCTCAAGCACGACCTTGTACTGGTTGGTCTGGGTAAAAATGGTGGAAATGAGGCGCTGGCCCAGAGCGTCGTACAGGGCGTTGTCGATATCAGACATGCTGATGCCGAGCCTTCCGGCGGCGTCTCGGTTGATATTGAGCCAGGCCATGCGGCCGGGGCTCTGGTAGTCGCTGGTCACAAGCTCAAGCTGGGGCTGCTGGCGCAGGGCGTCCACCATCCGCCGCACCCAGGCGTCAAGCTGCGTCTTGTCCAGAGCTTCCACAGTGAGCTGGTACTGGCTGCGGGACACGCGGTCCTCAATGGTCAGGTCCTGCACGGGTTGCAGATACAGCGTCATGCCGGGCAACGCGGCCGCCTTTTTCATGATGCGCCGGGCTATGGCGGGCGCGCGGGCGTCACGGTCGTCCAGCGGGCGCAGTTCTATGCTCAGGCGCGAAGTGGCCATGGTCTGGTTGATGCCGTCCACCCCCACAAAAAACACCACGCTTTCCACTGCCGGGTCTTCAAGAATGACCTGGGCAAGCTCGCGCTGCCGTGTGGCCATGGCCTTGAAGGACGTGTCCTGCGGGGCTTCGGCCACACCCTGTATGACGCCCGTGTCCTGCACGGGAAAAAATCCCTTGGGCACCAGCACGTACAGGAGCACGGTCAGCACCAGGGTGCCCACGGCCACGGTCAGGGTGAACTTTTGATGGGCCAGCACCCAGTCCAGCCTGCCCTCGTACCACTGGAGCAGGCGCGTAAAAAAACGGCCTTCGCTTTTCTGGCTTGCGTGGCGCTCGGGCCGCAGCATGACGGCGCAGAGCATGGGCGTCAGCGTCAGTGATATGGCCGCGGAGATAAGGATGGTCACGGCCAGGGTAACGGCGAATTCCCTGAACAGCCTGCCCACCACATCGCCCATGAAGAGCAGGGGAATAAGCACGGCCACCAGCGAAATGGTCAGGGATATGATGGTAAAGCCTATCTGCCCCGCGCCCGTGAGCGCGGCCTCACGCGGGCGCATGCCCTGCTCCAGATAACGGGAAATGTTTTCAATGACCACAATGGCGTCGTCCACCACAAAGCCTGTGGCGATGACAAGGGCCATGAGCGTGAGGTTGTTGAGCGAATAGCCCGCAAGATGCATGACGCCCAGCGACCCCACCAGAGAGAGGGGCACGGCCAGCGCGGGGATGATGGTGGCCTGCGCGTTGCGCAAAAAAAGCCAGATGACCCAGATAACCAGAGCCACGGCCAGCAGCAGTTCAAGCTGCACGTCGTGCACCGTTGCGCGGATGGTGGTGGTGCGGTCCGTAACCACGCGCACCTCCACATTGCCCGGCAGGGTCTGCTGCAATACGGGCAAAAGCTGCGTCACGCTGTTGGCGACGCCGATGACGTTGGCCCCCGGCTGCCGCTGCACCGAAAGCACGATGGCCGGGCGAAAACTCATGCCGTCACCGGCGACGTAGGCCGCCAGACGGGCGTTCTCGGCCCCTTCCACCACATCGGCCACATCCTTGAGGCGCAGGGGAGCGCCGTCCCTGTAGCCAATGATGGCATTGGCGTATTCCTCCGCCGAGGAGAGCTGATCGTTGGCGTCGATGGTGCTGGCGCGTTCCTGCCCGTCAAAGCTGCCCTTGGCGTCATTGACGTTGGTTTTGGCTATGGCGGTGCGCACGTCAGCGAGAGTAAGGCCAGCGTTGGCCAGCGCCCTGGGATTCATCTGCACGCGCACGGCGGGGCGCTGCCCGCCCGAAAGCGTCACCAGCCCCACGCCCGGCAGCTGCGAAATCTTCTGTGCCATGCGCGTATCCACCAGGTCTTCCAGCCGGGTCAGAGGCATGGCGTCGCTGGTGACGGCAAGGGTGATGACGGGCGGGTCCGCCGGGTTGACCTTGTTGTATATGGGCGGCGTGGGCAGGTCGGAAGGCAGCAGGTTGTCCGCCGCGTTGATGGCGGCCTGCACCTCCTGCTCCGCCACGTCCAGAGCCATTGAAAGGTCGAATTGCAGGGTAACGACAGAGGCTCCGGCGGACGAGAGCGAACTCATCTGCACAAGGCCCGGCATGGTGCCGAACTGGCGCTCCAGCGGGGCCGTCACCACGGAGGCTATGACGTCGGGGGAAGCGCCGGGGTACAGCGTCTGCACCTGGATGGTGGGATAGTCTATCTGCGGCAGCGCCGCCACAGGCAGGTAGCGGTAGCCCAGAAGACCAGACAGCAGCAGGGCCACCATGAGCAGGGATGTGGCTATGGGCCGGAGAATGAAGATGCGCGAAAGATTCATGGCGGCATTGTCCTGTACGGCAAAAGCGGCGCGGCGCGTTTCTACGGGGCCTGCCCGGATTTGGGCGGCGGCGTGCCGTCGGTGGGCGCGCTCCCCTGCGCCTGCGGGATATTGGGGGGGGCGTTTTGGGCAGCGCCGGAGTCTTCAGCGGCGGTTCCGTCCACGGACTCCGCCCTGGGCGTTTCCACTGTGGCCGCCACGCGCACGGCAGTGCCGTCCCGCAGGCGGTCCAGGCCATCCACCACCACCCTTTCGCCAGGCTCCAGCCCCTTTTCGATGACCGTCAGGCCGCCGGAACTGACGCCGGGCGTCACCAGACGTATCTGCGCCTCATCCTGCCCTTTTTCAGCCTGGCGAACCACATACACGTAGGCCCCGCGCGTGCCCAGCTGCACGGCGGAGGCTGGCACGGTGACGGCTCCCGGCAGGACGCGCACGAGCAGACGCGCGTTGACGAACTGGTTGGGGTAAAGAGCGCCGTCCTTGTTGGCAAAGCTGGCCTTGAGGCGCACCGTGCCGGTGGCGCTGTCTATCTGGTTGTCCAGCGAAAGAAGCTGCCCCACGGCAAGAAGGCGCTTCTGCTCCCTGTCCCAGGCCTGAACAAGCAGCGGCGGGGAACCGGGCAGGCTCTCGTTGTGGCGCAGGGCCTGCACCACCAGCGGCACCTGGCTTTCCGGCAGGGTAAAAATGACGTCACATGGGCTGATTTCGGTGATGCGCACAAGACCGTTGGCGTCCGAAGCCTTGATCATGTTGCCTTCGTCCACATTGCGCAGGCCGAGCCGCCCGCTGATGGGGGCGGTAACGCGGCTGTATTCCAGCTGCAGGCGGGCCGAATCCACGGCGGCCTGATCGGCCCGCACAACGCCCTCAAACTGCCTCACCAGGGCGCGCTGCGTTTCATACTGCTGCGCCGCTATGTAGTTGCCCTGGGCAAGTTTGGCGTACCGGGCAAGGTCGTTGCGGGCGTTTTCAAGCTGGGCCCTGTCTTTGGCAAGATTGCCCATGGCCTGATCCAGGCTGGCCTGGAAGGGACGCGGGTCTATCTCCGCCAGCAGGTCTCCGGCTTTCACGCGCTGGCCTTCGGCAAAGTGCAGGCGCAGCAACTGACCGTCAACCCGGCTGGTCACAAGCACGTCGCCGGACGGCAGCACCGTGCCAAGACCGTTAAGAAAATGCGGCACGTTCTGGGCCAGGGACGTGGCCACGCGCACTGGCGGAGCATCCATGCTCATGCCGGGGCGGCCGCCGCCCTTGCCCAGCAGCTTCCAGCCCGCCGCCGCAGCCAGCAGAACCAGAACCACCGCCACCAGCTTGCGACGGCCCGAAAACATACCGCGAACAGGGCTGATCTGAGAACCTGACATTACACGTCTTCTCCTTGGGCTGCCGGAGGAAAAACAAGGCGAAACACCGTTATCTCTTCCGCTCCGGTATAGGCGGAGGGCAGCAGTTCAAGCAGCCAGCCGAGGCGTTCGCAGGCGCGCTGGGCCAATGAAAGCCCCAGCCCATACCCTGCGCCATCCCCGTCGGCGTTGTGGTCAGTGGAGTTGCGCCGGCGCACGCCGCGCGCAAAAATATCGACATCGCAAGGTGTCCGGCCTTTGTTGCCCACCAGCATCCTGCCGGATTCAAGAAGCACAAAGGCGCGGTCATTTTCGGTATACTTGCAGGCATTGTCCAGCAAATTCTTGAAAATGATTATGGCCAGTTCCCTTTGAGCGCGCGCGTGCGCGTACGCGGGTATGACTGTTGCCAGATCGACCGGGGGAGACGCAAAGGAACGCGGTCGTGCGGACGGCTCACAAAGAAGCCCCTCGGTCGTCTCGCAGGCCGGCCCCGATGCGGGCAGACCGCCGTCTTGCGGCGCAGGCGAAGATTCGCTGCGCAGCATCAGCTCCACCATGTGGGGCAAACAGCCTGCCGCACAGGGCGTGTCGGACCCGTCAGTCACTTCTCTCGCGTACGCCAGCCCTTCGCGCTCCATCTCGCCTATGGCCTCCCGCAGCAAGGCGGCGCAGTCCAAAACCTGAAACTGTATTTCTTCAGGGCGGCGGGCCAGCAACAGAAGCGTGCGCACCGTATCGCTCATGCGGCCTGTGGTGCGCAGAAGTCTGCTGACCACAGGGGCAAGGTCGTCACCCTGCTGCAGGCGTTCCAGGCGCAGTTCAAGCACCTCAAGCCCGCCCTGCATGACCGTGAGCGGGGTGCGCAGTTCGTGACTCACATCGCCCGTAAAATGGCTCTCGCGCTGCACAAAACGCCAAAGCGCCTCCTCGCGGGCGGCAATGGCGCGGGCCAGCACGCCGACCTCGTCATCCATGTCCGTCATGGGAATTTCGGCGGGCGTCGCAAACACGGTCATGGCCCGGTCGGCGGGCGGATCGTCCCACATGTCGGATTCCGGGTCGCGCACGGCCTGGGAGCCGGCTGTCATACGGTTCATCCCCGTGGTGGGACGCCCCTCGACCGCCAGGGTAAGCCGCCGCAGGGGATCGGTAAGACGACGGCTCAAAACTATGGCCAGAAGCACCGCCACGGCCAGTCCGGCCAGCGCGCAGAGCAGCAGGATGCCGTTGAGCCGGTCCTTGAGCGCCTGAAAACCGCCAGTGCCGCCCCTGAGCATGTACTCCACACCGTCACGGCGCTCGATGAGAACAAACTCGGCATCGTTCTCCACAAAGTGCAGGCCGTCGGGCAGGTCGCGCCATTGCGGCGACACCTGCTTGCCCACCAGAAACGTCCAGTGCATGGCCGCTGCCAGGTCTTCACCGTAGTACAGCTGGTCGCGCCCGCTGTCTTCAGCCTCCCAGGCGCGCTTTTCGGCCTCAATAAGGGTTTCCATCACCGGGCGGGCATGCCAGCCCACCAGGTAGGTGCCCAGATAATCAAAGGAAAGATGCCCCACAATGCTGAGGGCCGTTCCCATGCCCAGAGCCAGAAAAACAAAAGCCACCAGAATCCGGCGCGCAAAAACAGTGCGGCTTCGGGCTGGCGGCCTGATGCGGGAAGAAGCAGACGAAGGGGACGCAGCGGGAGTCATCAGCCCACATCCTTGTCAGTACAGGAGCTGGCCGGGCTGGCCGAGCGAGCCGGACTGGTCGGGCCTGATGAGAAGCCATTTTCCGCAATGTCGGCCACGCATCCGTCGGCGGGGTCGGGGCTCAGGCGGTAGCCCACGTGCGGCACCGTGTGCAGCAGGGGCAGGCCAAAGGGCTTGTCCAGCTCGCGCCGCAATTCATGAATATGGGTGCGCAGCGCGCTGCCCTCCGGCGGTTCGTCGCCCCACAGCAGCTGTTCCAGATGCTGACGGCGCACAAGCCCCGGCGCCGCACGCAGCAGTTCCTTGAGAATACGGAATCCTGTGGGACTCAGACGCAACCGCCGCCCCTGACGCTCGGCCCAATGCTCTTCATCGTTCAGCGTGAGGTCGGCACAGGTCCACAGTCCGCCCTTGTCCATTCCCGTGACGCTCTGCATGCGGCCCCGCCGCAGCAAAGCCCGGATGCGCGCCTCCAGTTCCCTGAAGGCAAAAGGCTTGACCAGATAATCGTCGGCGCCGGCCTCAAGCCCCGTCACCCTGTCGGCCACGGCATCACGCGCCGTGAGCATGATGACGGGCGTGGCGCATCTGTGCTCCTGCCGCAGGCGGCGGCACAGGCTCACGCCGTCCAGCCCCGGCAGCATGACATCCAGCACGATGCAGTCGAAATCGTGCTCAAGGGCCATCTGAAGCCCGGCCTTGCCATTGCGGGCACAGTCCAGAACATAGCCCATAGGCTCAAGAAAGGCGTAAAGATTGGCGAGGATGTCCTCGTTATCTTCCACAAGCAGAAGAGCGCGCGGCATGGTTTACCGTCCCGGTGAATCGTGCGCGTCCGCAGTGCCGATTATTGCCATGGCGTCTACCTGAACCTCATTGGGGCGCTTGCGGTTCCAGTCTATATGACCGAGCAGGCGCACCTTGTCGCGCGGCGTCACCGTAAGGTGCCCGAACACCTCATTCTTGATTTCCACAATGATCTTGCCGCTGTGATCCTCAAAGAGGTAGCGGTTTTTGCGGCGGGGCAGCTTTTCTGCAATATGTCCTTCCAGCACACAGGGCGCATCGTCCTGCGCGCCCAGCACATCAGCGGCGCGGGTCACGGTGGCCGCCACGCCGGGGCCTTCAAAACCCCCAGCCCACGCAGTTTCGCCAGAAAAGCCCCCCCCGGCGAAACCCATGACCAGAGCCAGCAGCACTGCCAACACTCGCATACGTATTCTCCATACGTGGCGCGGCCAGATGCAAACCCGGCCGCGCAGCACGATCAGTTCAGAATTTCCAGAACCTTGACGTCAACCTTGGCGGGCTCAAGCAGATCCTTGTCCACCTTTCCGGAGAGCTTCACGGTATTTTCAGGAGTGACAGTGCGGCCAGCAAAGACCTTATTGTCGATATCCACAATTATTTCACCTGTGGCGTCCCTGAAGATGTATTTATCATCACTGCCTGCCTTGCGGCCGACAATCTTGCCGGTAAGCAGCACCGGAGCATCGTCATGGCCTTCCAGCGCCTGCTTGGCGGAGGTTATTTCAACTCCCACCGTGGGGCCCTTGAAGCCGCCAGCGCCGGGCCCCTGAAAGGCCGCGTGGGCCGGTATGGCAAAAAGAAGCAGCATCAGTAAAAGTGCTATACGCATGATGGTATCCTATATGTTGTGCTCCCGCTTTCGGGCTGTCGTTCTGAAGCCCCTCATGCGGCAGCTGTTATCCTTGTTTTTCGTAGCTGTGAAAGTGTGTGGCCGCTGACTCGGCTGGACCTGGCCCGCCCGTGCGTGGTGGCTCATATGCCCGGCTGTGGACGGACGGCGCGCCAGTGGCCCGGCCGCGCGTGCGCGGCGTGTGCCTGATCTGTGTCTGACCATTATGGCCTGGACGTGTCCTGCATGCCTGCACGCGGCATATGGCCAGCATCATTTTCAGCGTGGATTTTTTTGCGGTTTAGCGCAAGACAATTGCGCGGCTTTTCATGTGGGACAGCTCAAAAGCCATCAAAAATGCACCACGCGACGCCAAGCCGGAATTTGTGGGCCCTGCGGCATAAAGCGGACCGCAGGGCAGGAGGCGTCCCGTCCGCCACGGGACAGAAAAAAATTTACTTGATAACGTGCACGGCCCTGACGCCCATGACAGGAGCCTTGTCAGCGGCAACCCTGATTTTGCCCTTGAGGCGAATCTTCATGCCGGGGGCCAGATTCACGCCCTTGAGGGCCTTGGGACCGATGGCCGCCGTCATACGACCGGTGCCGTCGTCCACAATATAGCGGTTCTTCTGACCGTCAACCTTCTCCACAATAGTGGCCACGATCGTGGCCGGGCTCTTGTTGGGAGCCGTCAAAGCCTTGGAAACGGTGTCCACCTCTTGCAGCTTTGCCACGCCCTGGCCTTTTTCATGCGGGGTCCTGGCTTTGACCTTGTGGGGAGCCGGGGCCGCAACGCCCTGGGAGTCGCCTACGGAAGCGGTGTTTTCAGCGGCATTGGCCGCCTGGACAGGCAGGGCAATGGCGGCAGCCATAATCATAACGAGAAAATAGCGCATAAATCCTCCAGAAATTTTGTCTATCATGCTGTGTGAGCGCATGATGCGCCACACAAATACAACCTGCGCCACGGGGCGTCAGCAAAGCGTTAGGAAGATTGCGCCCACCCAAAAAGACACAAAAGACATGGACGCACGACACGGCACCACCCTGACGGACTGCCGCACGTACTTCTTGTGGACACGCGCCAAAGCTGCTATGCTGCCGGGCATGAAAGAGCTTGACCCACACACGATTCGCCCTTGCCTTGCTTGCGGCGGCACCAATGTTTATCTGGAGTCCATGTTGCCGCCAGGACGGCGGCAGGAAGTCTGGCGGGTGGTTTGCTCATGTGGACAGACCTCACAGCAATGGTCCGTCTCGCAGGGGGCGGCCATACGGGCGTGGAACCGCAACCTGGCCAGCGCCAATGAAATGGACGCCACCCCCGCGCCAGTGGCAAATCCGCGTCCGCCCCTCAAGCCCTAGAGCATTTAACACTTGAAATGCTCGCGTACGGCAGGCAAAAGCCTGTCTGCTCGCATTTCGTGGCAAGGGTTTTCAGGAAAATCCTTGCAGAGCGGTCAACTCATTTCATTTGTAAACGGCTCTGGCCGAAAGGCCGGGACTGTACAAGCCAGCGTAACGCCACTCCGCAGCACACTGTGCCAAGGCCGCAATGCGGCTTTTTGCGCATGGCCATGCCACACAAGGTCAGACCGCAAAAAATCAGGGCACAAAGATTATGCCGCACAAGGTCAGGTCTGGCAGCCCCCTGGCGCGTTTCGCCGCTGGCAAAGCAGTGCCGCCGCTTTCAGGCGTCGCCTCCGGCGTACCCGGCGCAGCGCCCATATCCGACGGCTCACTCATGCCCGGCGCAGCACCCGCATCCGCCGTATCACCGCGCGGGGGTATTACCGCAGCCAGAGCCGCAGCCCAGGCCCACCCTGTCTGCCCCGGCCCGGTTTCCACTCAATCCAGTTCCCGTCCCACCCACACGGCGCGCCCTATAACGCGCACGAGATCCGCCAGCTGTTCGCCGGTATCCGCCTCTATGGGCGCGTAGTCGGGATTGAAGCTCGTCAGAATGAGCCTGCCCGGCATGGCGTTGACCACCTTGAGGTATACCATGTCTTCCACGCCCACCGCGTAGATGCGGCCCGGCACGGGGTCACGCTGCCCCTGATCTATGAGCACCACGTCATTGTGCATGATCTGCGGCTGCATGCTGTCGCCTGAAACACGCAGAAGAACCATCTGCGAAGGATTGCCCTTGCGGTGGAGAAAATCCCAGCGAAAGGCATAGTGCCGCAGCACCTCGCCGCCAGTTTCAAAACTGCCCCTGCCAGCGGAAAGCCTGGCTTCCACCATGGGAACCATGACCAGCCTTGCCTCGCCAGTGCCAAGCCCGCCATCGTCAACGGTCTCCTTGCCAGCCAGCAGCCAGTCAAGGGAACAGTCCAGCGCTTCGGCCAGGCGTACCGCAAACGCGCCCTTGGGCATCTGCCCTTTTTCGTATTGCTGAATAGTGGTCAGACTTACCCCCACCTCATTGGCCACATCCTGCTTGTGCAGGCCAAGGATCTCGCGCCGCTGGCGCAAACGCTGCGCGAAAATTCTGGACAAATTCACTCCTGCTGCTGTTTTCATGGCGTTTCCATTGGCAAAGGGTACCGGTTTAAAACTTTTCTTTAAAAAACATTGAAAGGTTTTATTTATCCGCGTTGACCATAACCATTTTTTCTCAAATTTACAATCTTTTCTTTTAAAAAAGCGTAAAATACAGCGAAGCACTAGGCTTTTGGCGACAAATTTGCCTATATGAATGATAAGATACATAAATAACAGCATAATAAATCTTTTCTTTTAATTAAAAACTTTTCCCTTGATCGTTAAAACAAAAAATTATAAATCTTCCAATACGCACGACACTCCATATTCACTTCAGGGAGCATAGCATGTCAGAACTTTATAACAACATCGAAACCGTAAGCGCTGTGCTGGACATTTTACAAAACAACGCACTCCCCGCCCAAAAGCCTGTGCTGCGCCTGCTGGGCGACCACCTGCGCCTGCTTGCCCGCTGCATGGACGATGCGGCGCTCTGCCCGCCGCACATACCCACGGGCACGCCCACGCCCGACACATCGCGGCTGGCCGCGTACCCACCCACCGTGGATACGCCGTGCAGGGCAGATACTTCGCTCAGGCCGGATAGCTCGCACGGGGCAGTCACTGACGGAACCGCGCGGCGGGTTCAAGGGGTTCGTTATGTACACCAGTAGCGCGGCCGGCGCGGCCCCTGCCCGCGTGCATTCCGCAGCCCGCAATGCCAGCGCCGCGCCCGCGCCCCTTGGCAAAACGCCTCGGCCAGCGGCCTCTGACGGGCGGCGGTCGTGGGGGCAGGCCCTGCAAAAGGCAGATCAGAAAAAACGCTGGCAGCAACTGCTGGAGCATCTGCCCGAAAACATGCGGCAAATATGGCACGCCCTGGGCGGGCAGAAAAACGGGCGTCTGGATGACCTCTGGCGGCTGCTCGATGCCTATGGCGGGCAGACCATCCGTGTGCCCGCCGTCATACCCGCTGAGCGCCATCATCCCCTGTGCCGCCGTTTGGGAAAACGCTGCGCGGCCAGGCTGATTGCGGCCTTTGGCGGAACCCCGCTGTACGTGCCGCGCTGTTCTTCCGTACTCACAAAACTGCGCCAGCAGGAGATCATTGAGACCTTTTCCCGCCATACCGCGCAGGGCAAAAGCAGCACCGCTGCCGTGGCCTGTCTGGCCCGGCGGCACGGACTGTCCGACCGTCAGGTCTGGAAAATACTCAAAAAAGTGGCCTCCGCTCCGGCGCAGGGCTATTTGCTCCACGAGTTCAAGGAGATGGGCCCGCAAAAGGAAAATCAGGATAACCTCCCGCAATAAATAACAAAAAAGACAAACTACACAGGTAAAAATATTTATAAGCCCGCGAAATAGCGGGCTTTTTAAATTTCATTTTTGGCCTGAAAGGGGGGTCTGCACAGTTCCGACCCGCGCCAGACGGGGAAATAGCGGTGCTGAACCCGTTCAGTCTTACGCTGAGCCGCCTTTCTGACATGTTGTACCCACGCCGCCGATGATGGAGGCGCAACGCTCACAGCCATCATGACCGGGAGAACATGCCATGACCGCATTTTTTCAAAAAGCCCACGACTTCACCGCCCGATGGGAAGGCGGCCTTTCCGACCATCCCGCTGATCCCGGCGGTCTTACCAAGTACGGCGTTTCGCTGCGCTGGGTTCAGGACCTGGCCCGCCAGGCCCGTGAGGACTGCCTGCGCCAGGCCCGCAGCTGTGACGGCTGCTCCGACGCGCGCACCCCCCGGTGCGGCTATGCCAGCCTTGATATGGACATGGACGGCGATGTGGACGGTGACGACATCCGCGCCTGCACCAGAGCCCAGGCCGCCGCCCTTTTCAAGAAACACTTCTGGGACAAGCTCGGCTGTGGCGGGCTTCCCCTGCCCCTGGCCGTGACCCTGTATGACGGGGCCGTGAACATGGGCCCGGCGCGGGCCGTGCGCCAGATGCAGCGGGCCATGAACACAGTGGGGGAAGCTGAACTGGACCACTACGTTCCCATTGCCGAAGACGGCGTCATGGGGCCAGCCACGGGCCAACTGGCCGAAGCGCTGGAACAGGGCGGCAAACACTGGTTCGCGGCCCGTCAGGTACTGCGCCTGCGCGACACGTTTTACCGGGACCTCGCCGCGCGGCGGCCCTCCATGCAGGTGTTTCTGGCAGGCTGGCGCAACCGGGTCAAAGCCTTGAACCAGTATCTGGCTGAACTTGAGAGGGAGGACGGCTGATGTGGATGTTGCTTGGCAAACTTCTTGGCGGCCTCACTGGCCTGGCGGACAGGATCGTGCCCGACCGCAACCGGCAGAACGAGGCCCAGAGCCGTATCAACGAGGCTGAGGTTTCTGGCGCGCCAGCCAGCCGTATGCGCCTGTGGCGCTCCTTTCTCGGCTGGGTGCTGGCCCTGCTGTTTTGCTGGGAGGTCGTGGGGCGGCTGGTCATCGTGCCGCTGTTTTTCGCCGGATGGGCCGACAAACTGCCGCCCTCGGCCCTGGATCAGGTCATGGCCCTGCTTCTGGGCATGCTGGGACTGGGATTCTGACAGCGGGCGGCGCGGCGCGGCCCATGAGGCCGCCGCACGCCCAAACGCAGCACAATGGAGATCATCATGACTATGGACATTTTTTCCTCATCCGGCGCATCCCTGCTGGTGCTTGGCGTTCAGGGGCTTTTTGCCTGGGCGCTCTGGAGCCTGCGCCGCGCCTTTGTGCGGCAGGACGAGTACCTGCTGCACCTGCAGCGCGATACCCGACGTGAGGCCGCCGCCTGCCGCCGCATCAGCGCTCTGGAAGAAACCCTGCGCCTCACGCCGGGCAATGCCGATCTGGCCGGGCTGCACAACGAGCTTTCAACCCTGCGCGGCGAAATACAGGCCCTGAACATTCGCATTTCCGGCCTGGACCGACTTTTGGAACGGCTGGAACACGGTCTTGAACGGCAGGAGGACCGCCTGCACCTCATACCGCCCGCCCGTCAAGGCGCTTTTTTGCGCAAGTCCGGCATTGGCGCGGATGGAGAAAACCACTGATGCCCGCCGCAAGCCCTCGCGGCAGAAAAACGCGGAAAAGCTCGCGCCTCCTGGACAGTCTGGAGCAGCGCCTTGACCTGCTCACGCGCACACTGGACGAGGCTGAAATTGCCGGAAAAAGCATTGATATCGTCAAGGAAATAAAAGAGTTGCACGCAATCTTACGCTCACTGCGCGAAGAGGATGCACCCGATGCGCCGCCCAAGGTCGTGGTGGTGTGGGGCGGCCCGCCCAGTTCATCTTCCGGCAAAGGCACCGTGCCTGAAGCCAATGTGGTCCCCTGACAGGCGCCCCTGACGAACAGGCCCTGATTGAAATGTGAACCATTTGAAAGCCAGTCTGATCCAGACCACGCAGGAGGCTTCAACGCTCATGCCGCATGTCATTCCCTACAGTCCGCGCCCCCTGCAATGGCAGTTTCACGAGGAGCGCAAGCGCTTCTGCGTGCTGCTCTGCCACAGGCGCTTCGGCAAAACAGTGGCGGCGGTCAATGATCTCATCCGGCAGGCGCTTGTCGCTGGCCGTGAAGACTGGCGGGCGGCCTACGCCGCGCCCTTTCAGGGGCAGGCCAAGGCCGTGGCCTGGGATTACTGCAAGCGCTTTGCCGGAGCCATACCCGGTTCGCGTTTTCTGGAAAGCGAGCTTGTGTGCGTTTTGCCCACCGGGGGCCGCATACGGCTGCTCGGCACCGATAACGCCCCGGCCCTGCGCGGTCTGTATCTGGACGATCTTGTGCTGGACGAACCCGCCGACATGCCGCGTCAGGTCTGGACACAGATTTTCCGCCCCATGCTGGCAGACCGTCTGGGCCGGGCGCTGTTCTGCGGCACGCCGCAGGGCACGGACAACCTGCTTTACGATGTCTGGCAGCAGGCCGGGGCCGACACGGAAGGGCTGTGGTCGCGCTTCCGGTTCCCGGCCTCGCAGACAGGCTACTTGCCCCAGGCGGAACTGGCGGCCGCGCGGCGCAGCATGGACGAAGCCGAATACATGCAGGAGTTTGAATGCTCCTTCGCCGCCGCCGTGCGCGGGGCCTACTACGCGCCCCTGATGGACGCCGCCGACCGCGAGGGCCGTATCATCCCTCTGCCCTTCGCCCCGGAACTGCCCGTGCACACGGCCTGGGACCTCGGCATGGATGACGCCACGGCCATCTGGTTTTTTCAGGTGGAGCCTTCGGGCCAGTGGCGTTTTGTGGACTACTACGAAGCATCGGGCGAGGGCCTTGCCCACTATGCTGGCGTGCTGGCCCAAAAGGCACGCCCGGCCGGGCAAGCGCCGCTGGACGGCCAGTCCGGCATGGCGGGCCGGGGCTTTACCTACGGCACGCATCTGGCCCCGCACGACATCCGCGTGCGCGAGCTGGGCACAGGCCAAAGCCGGTGGGAAAGCGCGGCCCAGCTCGGCATCCGCTTTACCCTGGCTCCGTCCCTGAGTCTGGCCGACGGAATTGACGCCGTGCGCCGCTGCCTGCCCCGCTGCTGGTTTGACGCCGGTTTTTGCGCCGGGGGCGTCAAGGCCCTCAGGGCATACAGGCGGCAATGGCGGCCAGGGCAGCAGGCGGCAGGTTCCGGCCCCCTGCACGACTGGACAAGCCACGCGGCGGACGCCCTGCGCTACGCTGCCACCGGATTTCGTCCGCCACAGGACGCGCATGGCGGCCAGCGCCGCGCCAAAACCCATTACGATGTCTTTGGAGGCTCCTGATGCTTTTTAACTACGCGCCAGCCGTCAGCAAGGCCCAGCGGGACGCCGTCTTTTTACGCATGCAGGCCGAGGGGCTGCTTGGCTGCGCCATGAGCGGGCTTGCCGCTCCCACATTGGCTGACTGGCGGCGCATCACTTCTCCCCGGCGTGGACTGCTGCTCTGTTGCCATCTTGCTGAAGGCGGCGACTCCCTAGAGCATTTTGCTTTTGAAACAGTCCCTGTTTCAACGCATCATTCTGGCGAAAAACGTGGTTTTCGCCAGAATCCACGCCACGTTGTGGCGGCTGCCGCCTTCGCGTCAGCAGAGCAATTTCAAAGTGAAATTGCTCTAGGCAAAAGCGGGCCAGCGGCGCGACCAGGCGACGGTTTGACCGTCAGCCCCGACCCCGGCACGACGTCCATGCTGGGCTGCGCCCTGTTCACGCCACGTCGGGGCAAGGTGTGGGAATTTGACTTTACCACATTCCGCACTGCCGCGCGGCTGGCCGTGCGCATGGCGCTCGGCGGCCTGGCCTGGGCTTTCGCCCATCTGGACTGCGCCGCCATCGCCGGTTTGTGCCCCGCGCCCAATCGCCACGCATGGCGGCTGGCCGAAGCCTGCGGTTTTCACGTCATGGGCCGCCTGCCGCAAGCCTGCTGGCACGCCCGTAAACAATGTTATGTGGACGGCGTGCTGGTGCTCTGCACGCCGCGTGATCTTGCAGAACATACAACAGCCAGGGAGGCCGTTATGGGTTTTGGTGGAGGTTACAGTTCCCCCAGTGTTCCTGAAGTTACCCCCGTTCCCAAGCAGGAGGTGCAAAAACCTGTCACAGAGGCTGCCACCGCCGCCCGTCAGGCGCAGAAAGACAAGGCCAGCAAGGCCGCGGGCATCAACGCCTCGGTGTACACAAGCCCGCTCAACCGGGCGGACGCCACGCAAAAAACACTGTTGGGGCAATAGACATGTTGCGGTCATCCTACACTACGACACTGCCGCCGCCGTCCAGGGCCGCCGCTGAAAACGCGGACGGCGAGCGGGATCATCCGCTGGTGCGCGCGGACGTGCCTGCCCTGGCCCGCAGGTATCAGGCCCTTCTGCGCCGCCGTGCGCCCTGGGACACGGCATGGCAGAGCCTTGCCGACCATTTCCTGCCCACGCGCTGCCGGTTGCGGCAGCAGGGGCAGGAAGATCAGGAAGGCCCCATGCTCAACAGCGGCCTTGTGGACGCCACGGGCATTCTGGCCATGCGCACGCTGGCCGCCGGACTTCAGGGCGGCCTGACCAGCCCGGCCCGCCCCTGGTTCCGCCTGGGACTGGACGATGCGGATCTGGCCCGCAGCCGTCCCGGCCAGGCATGGCTGGACGAAGTGGCCACGCGCATGCGCGCCGTTTTTCACCGCTGCAACTTCTATAACGCCATGCACACCCTGTACGCGGAACTGGCGACCTTTGGCACGGCCTTTACCTTTGAACTGGCCGACCCCACACAGGGCTTCCGCTTTATGCCGCTCTGCGCCGGCGAGTATGTGCTGGACTGCGACGCCGCCCGCAAGGTGGACACGGTTTTTCGCCGCTCAAGCATGACCCTGCGCCAGCTCGTGCAGACCTTCGGCCTTTCGGCCCTGCCCGAATCCCTGCGCGAGGCGGCCGGCCGCAACGCGGACGAAAGGCGCAGCGTCATCCAGGCCGTGTATCCGCGTGTGGACTGCCAGCCCGGCATGCTCGCGGCCATGCACATGCCCGTGGCGTCGGTCTACTGGCTTGAGGGACGCGACGGCGGCGAACACCCCCTGCGTGAGTCGGGCTTCAGGCATTTTCCCGGTTTCGGCCCGCGCTGGGATGTGGCGGGCAATGACGTTTACGGGCGCTCGCCCGCAATGGACGCCCTGCCCGACTGCCGCATGCTGCAACAGATGGGCATCACCACGCTCAAGGCCATCCACAAGGCTGTGGACCCGCCCATGAGCGTGTCGGCGGGCTTGCGCTCCGTGGGGCTGGATCTGACCCCCGGCGGCATCAACTATGTGGACAGCGCCCCGGGCCAGAGCCCGCAGGCGGCGACGCCGCTGCTTCAGGTCAACCCCGACCTGTCCACAGCCCGGCGCGCTATGGAATCCGTGCAAAACCAGATCAGATCCGGGCTCTACAATGACCTTTTCAAACTCATTCTTGAGGGCCGCAGCGGCGTGACCGCCAGTGAAATAGCCGCCCGTGAGGAAGAAAAACTGGTTCTCATCGGCCCGGTGCTGGAACGCCTGCACGACGAACTCTTTATCCCGCTTATGGACAGAACATTCGAATGCATGCGCGAGCTGGACATGCTGCCCCCCTGCCCGCCCGAACTGGCCGGACGACGCCTCAAGGTGGAATTCGTCTCCCTGCTGGCGCAGGCGCAAAAGCTGGTGGGCGTCAGCGCGGCGGATCAGTATCTGGCCCTGACCCTCAGGGCTTCTTCGGCCTAGCCCGAAGCTCTGGACACCCTCAACGTGGATCACCTGCTCGACAATTACGCCGACAGCCTCGGCCTGCCCGTGAGCCTCACCCGCTCCCTTGAGGAACGTGAGCAGTTGCGCGCCGCCAGAGCCGAAGCCCTGCGCGCCGCGGCCCTGACAGACACCCTGAAACAGGGGGCGGACCTTGTGCACCAGCTTGCCCAAAGCCCGCTCACAGACCCGCAGGGCAGGCAGGGCACGGTTCTTGACGGTCTTGTGGCCCTGCTGGGACGTGCGGCCCAGGCGCAAGTCAACGAGATTGGCGGTAACGGCGGTCAGACGGCAGAAAGTCCGCCCCCGGTCGCGCACAGTATGGAAGAAGCCCGGCGTCACGCGCCGCGGGAGACGCCCTGATGGATATCTTCGCCCCGTACGAACAGGCGCACAGGCAGGAAGGGGAAGCCCGCCAACGGATGGAGGAGGCCGAGCGCCAACTGCGCGACGCCGTCAACAGCCTCATGGCCCAGCGGCAGGGGCGGCTGTTCCTGCGCTGGCTCGTCCACCAATGCCAGTGTTTCAGCGCCCAGAACCTTGACAATGGCGGCTGCGGCGCACCGGGCACGCATGATGCCGCGCGCCTCGGCTTCGCCGAGGGCCGCCGCTATGTGGGCATGACCCTGCTGCGCCTTGTGCAGCGCTCCGACCCCGGCAATTTGCCGAAACTGCTCGAGAACAGAGAGGACGAACATGACGTATGACGCTTTTACTCCCGCACCCGCACAGGACAGCGCCCCCGGCGCGGCATCGGCAAACACCCCCACAGGAGCAAACACATGGCTCGGCGCTTCGGGCGGTTCCGGCGGGGCGGTAAACGTTGGCAACTATGGCAGCCCGCGCGGCCAAAGCGGCCATGACAGGATGCCCGGCGGCGCCGCCGCTGCCACCGATCAGAATTCCGGGCAGAACCCTGCCCGCAACTCGGGCCAGAACCCGGACCATACTTCGGCCCAGAACGGCAGTGACGCCACGGGTCAGGAACTGCTGCACCGCCAGATAGAGCAGCACATGCGCCAGCACGAAGCCGCCCGGCATGAGCAGTGGCAAAAGCAGGTCAGCCAGTGGCGTGAGGAGGTGGCGCAGGACCCGCAGCTTGGCGGCGTTCATATGGCCGCCAATGTGGCCCGCGCCCAGCTGGCTCTGGACCGCTTTGACCAGGGCAGGCACATCGGCAGGCTGCTTGAAGAAAGCGGCTATGGCAATCACCCGGAGGTATTGCGCTTTTTCAACAGGGTGGCTGACGCGCTTATGGAAGACAGCCTGGTGCGCGGCGAACCGGGCGGCGGCATGCCGCCGCTTGAGGAGCGCATGTACGCTGGCTGGAGCTCACGCAAGTAGCCCGGTCTGCCCCTTCTGAACCCACTGCTGTTGAAAACGGGGTTTTCCCGCCTGTCATCAACCCGCCATGGGCGGTTCAGCCATTGAGCGGGCAGGCAATCATCACAAACCGCTCCGGGCAGAAATCTTGTCCGCTGCATGCTCACGGTTTCAGCAGACGCTCCACAACTGTTTTCCGTGGCGCGGCTTACCCCTTTTTTGTCCATTCACCTTTCTACATACGAGGCAATCATGTCCAACTCTGCGGGTCTTGTGGTTTCTCTGGCGGAAATGGAACAGTTTTACCGTGGCGACAAGGCCGGTCAGATCATCGAGCTGATGAACAAGACCAATGACATTATGGACGACGTGCTCTGGATGGAATCCAACCAGAGCGACGGGCACCTCACGCGCATCCGCACGGGCCTGCCCGAAGTCTACTGGCGCAGGCTCTATCAGGGCACGCCGCCCTCCAAGTCCCAGTGGGGGCAGGTCAAGGAGGGCTGCGGCATTCTTGAGGCCATCATGGAACTGGACGTGGAAGAGCTGCGCCTCTACGGCAGCCGCGACAAGGCCTTCCGCATGAGCGAGGGCGTGTCCTTTGCCGAAGCCATGCGCCAGAAAGTGGCCGCCACGCTTTTTTACGGCAACAGCAACCTCAACCCCGATGAATTCAACGGCCTGTCCATGCGCTATCCCGCGCAGGACGCCAAAAACGTGCTGGACGCCGGCGGCCGCGACGAGGGCGGCTGCACCTCGCTCTGGCTCATTTCCTGGGGCGCGCAGGCCGTGCACGGCATCTACCCCAAGGGCAGCACCGGCGGTCTTTCGCACGAGGACCTCAATACCTACATGGCCCAGGACCCCGACGGCCGCAAGTATCAGGTGGTGGGCGACAAGTACAACTGGCGCTGCGGTCTGGCCGTGCGCGACTGGCGCGCCGTGGTGCGCGTGGCCAACCTGCCCCTGGCCGCCCTTGGCAAACGCAAGGGACAGAGCGGCTTTATCGACCTGCAAAAGCTGACCATCGAGGCAAAAAACCGCATGCCCCAGCACCTGCGCCAGAAAGCCGTGTGGTACGCCAATTCCGATGTGCTCACGGCTCTGGAACTGCAAAATTCCGATGCTGGCAACGTGCAGCTGCAGTACGGCGAATTCTTTGACTCCAAGGCTGTTCCCGTGCTGCACGGCCGCCCCGTGCGCCAGTGCGACGCCGTGCTGGCCAGCGAAAGCGTCGTGTAACCAGGATTGTGACGGAGAAGAAAGCCCCACGCCAACGAATTACCCCGGATGGTTGCGGTACGGCTGCTCAAGTCCAGCACATCCGCAGCTTGAATCGCCATACGTCAATCACAACGCTTCAATCGCCACGCTTCAATAAAACAAGGAGCCCACATGGCTATTATTGACCGCAATTCCATTCTGTTTGAAGGCCCCCTCACCGCCAGCGCCACCGGGCCCGCGGTGGCCCTCAACGCGCTCAAACTGCCGGGCCGTATGGAGCCCATGCCCTTGCGCCTGTCCGTAACGCAGGGCTTCAAGCCCGAAGAGGTGCAGTCCCTGACCATCGGTCTTGAAGAGGCCGATACCGCCAGCGGCCCCTGGACAAGCGTGGCCGGGGCCACGGTCAGCGTGCCCCATTCGTCGGAAAACCCGGCCCTGGCAGCCGGAGCCCGCCCCTATCACCGCTTTCTGCCGCAGGGGGTACGCAAGAGCTGGCTGCGCCTGACGTTCACGCTCACGCCCGTGAGCGGCAAAAGCGTCACTCAGGGCAGCATCTTCTCCGCCCTGCTGCGCGAGGAAGACCTGCCCTATGAAAAGGCGCTCATGGCTGGCTAGGGCAGACGCCCTCAGAGACAGGGGGATACCTTAAAGGCGCTGTCTTAGAGCAGATTAACTTTGAAATGCTTCACATTTCAAAGTTTTCATTCAGCCAAAAAATGCGATTTTCGGCTGAATCCACGCCACGTTGTGGCGCGCTGCACTTTCGTGCAGCGTTAGAGCATTTACACTTTTTCAAAGTTAAAATGCTCTAACCCCCACCTCGGATCAGAAAACACTTTTACTATACTACAGTAAAAGTTTTAAGGGGTGGGGGCGTGGGGGAGGGACCCTTTTGTAAAAGGGTCCCTCCCCCACAAGGCACCTCAAAGTGGCTGCCCTGATCTTTCAAGGCAAAAAAGGCACGTCCTCCCCCACAGGCATCTCACAGTGACAACAACATTTCCCGCCTCCGGCTGGCCTGGCCGCCGGAGGCTTTTTCCATTCCTCACCCCATAGGAGGCGCTATGACCATCAGCCAGATTGACATCTGGAACCGCGCTCTTGGTTTTCTGGGCGCGCGCAGCGTGGCTTCCGAGCGTGAAAGCACGCCAGAAGTCCTGCAATGCCGTCTGTATTGGGATTCTGCCCGGCGTCAGGTATTGCGCGATTTTCCCTGGAGTTTCGCCCAGCGCAGGGCATGGCTGGCCTTGCAGGCCCTGCCGCAGGGCTACGCGCCGGAATACCGCTTTGCCTACGCCCTGCCTGAAAACTGCCTCAAGGTGCATGCGGTGCGGCACGAGGGCCTTTCGGACAGGCCCTTCTGCCTTGCCCTGAATACGGCGGGCGACGGCTCTCTGCTTTTGACAAACGCCTCGCGCGCCCTGCTTCTGTACACCGAGGACGTGCGCAACAGCCGCCTGTTTGACGATCTTTTCGCCCATATGCTGGCCCGCAAACTGGCGGCCCTTGTGGCCGTGCCCCTGCTCAAGGGCAATGGGCAAAAAGCCGCCGAACTGGAACAACTCTATACAGCCAGTCTTCCCCCGGCGCGCGAGGCAGCGGCCTCGGAGCGCAGCGAAAAACCGGCGGAGGATTCCTGGCTTGCCACCCGCTAGAGCAGCTGACTCATTTCATTCGTAAACTGCTCCAGCTGGCCGCACACATAACAGCGAGGATATATTTATGACCATGCCCTATAGTCCCAGCCGGGCCGTCTATGAAGGTAATGACGCGGCCACGCGCTTTCCCTTCGGTTTCAAGGTGTGGGATGCGTCACAGCTTGTGGTCACGCTTACTTCCCCTGACGGGGCGACCACCGAGGCCTCCGGATGGACAGCGGATATCGGCGCGTCCGGCGGCGAAATCGTCTACCGGCATGAGGCCGCGCCCCTTCCCGCTGGCTGGAAGCTGGCCGTCACCCGCAACATGCCCTTTACGCAGGAGGTGAACCTTGTCAGCGCCTCCCGCTTTGACCCGCAGGTCATTGAGGACGCCCTGGATCAGGCCACAGCAGAACGCCAGCAGGTGAAAGAAATGCTGGTCCGCGCCGTCATTCTGCCCGCCACCAGTTCGGAGACCCCACAAGACGTTGTTCAGGCAGTCTACGCCGCCCGAGACGAAGCGCAAAACGCCGGCAGTGCCGCCCAGGCCGCCAAGACAGCGGCAGGACAGAGCGCCGCTCAGGCAGCGGCCAGCGCTGCGGGAGCCTCGGCTGCCATTGCAGCAGCGACAGCAACCGCAGTTACTGCCGCAACGGCGCAGGCCGACAGGGCGCAGAGCGCGGCAAACGCCGCAGAAGCGGCAGCCGAGGCAGCGGCGGATGATGCGCGGCAGGCCGTTGCCGCAGAAATCGGTAAGGCCTCAAGCGAGGCAGACAGAGCGCAATCGGAGGCCGACCGCGCCCAAATGGAAGCCAACCGGGCGCAAAGCTTGGCCAATGTTGGCCCGGCGGACGCTGATAAACTTGGCTTTGTTAAAATCGGCAAAGGTATTGCCGTGACGGAAGAAGGGACAATTTCTGTCACACCTATAGACGTTGCGACCCCCGAAAAGGCAGGCATTGTCAAACCTGGGACAGGTACAATCATCACAGGTGAAGGAGAGCTGAGTGTCTCATACTGGGACGCCTTCCCGCCATTTGTCCCCATCCCTGTCTGGGGCGTGAAATTTGGGGGGAGCGACGGGCGGCGGGCCATCATGCCTGGTGAAACATCAGCGAGAGAAGACTGGATACTGTGCGACGGCGGCAATAATGGCAAGGGCGACGCAGTGCCCAACCTTACGGGCAGGGCGCTTTTAGGGGCAAGCATTTCATACGTAGCTGGAACTACTGGTGGTAGTGCCAATCACAACCATACTGTTAGCGGCAGTGTTGGGGCTACAACACTGACCACAGAGCAACTTGCATATCACGCCCACTACTACACCGGAGTGTATGAAAGGTATACCGGCGATTCAGGAGGTTTCCTTGAATATTTGGCTACGGGAGCTACAACTGGAGCGGCCGGAGCTAATTACGCACATACTCACTCATTGTCCGCTGCTACCAATACAGTGACTAACCTTATGCCCTATTACGCACTCAACTTTGTTATAAAAATTATATAAGGAAAACGCCATGCCCGTAGTAACAGTAGTTCCTTCAGACAAGCTTATTTTTTTAGACGGTACTGCGCTAATTTTTGACTTCACTGCGCCGTCTGGCATGCACGCTCTTCAGTGGGACGGGCAGCAAGGGCACATTGAGTGGGAGGATGACTACAACTGGCCGCTTTCCACGGATGACGCCACAGCCTATGACGACGAAGTGGCTCCGTTCGTGGCCTTGTGGCAGGCTGAAAAAGAGCGGCTTGAACTGGAAACCGCCGCTCGAGCAGCCGAAGAAGCCGAAGCAGAAGCGGCGCGCCTCGCCGCGTATAACAGCGCGACCGCCAGAGCCTCACGACTGCGCACAGAACGTGACGCCCGCCTTGCCGCCACAGACAAGTACCTGCTGGCGGACTACCCCGTCGGCCCTGAAGAGCTTGGAATTATCCGGGCATACCGTCAGGCGCTGCGCGACCTTCCAGACCAGCCCGGCGCTCCCTGGGACGGCGGCGGCGATGAAACTCCCTGGCCCGTCATTCCGCAACTGTAACCGGAGCACGCCATGCGCACAGCCCTGCAAAACTTCACCGGCGGCGAAATAGCGCCCACCCTTTCAGCGCGCTATGATCTTGCCCGGTACCGCAACTGCCTTTCCTGCATGGAAAACATGCTCCCCGGCCTGCACGGCGACGCGACCCGTCGCCCCGGCACCCGCTTTGTCGCTGATCTTGGCGGGTATTCCGTGCTTATTCCTTTCAGCTTCAGCGCCCTGGCCAGTCAGAATTTCGTGCTGGTTCTGGGCGATCACAGCCTGCGCATCGCCAGCGAGCGGGGGCTTGAGGACATTGCATCCATTACGACGCCCTACAGCCCCGATGAACTGCTGGACATCTCCTACGCCCAGGTGGGTGATATCGTGTACCTCGCCCACAGCAATCACCCCCTGCACAAGGTGGTGCGTCGGGATGCGGACAACAGCTCTGGCTCCGGGAGTTCCGGTTCCACCGGCGGGCATGCCGCATACGCCTGGCATCTGGAGGCAGTGGCGCTCAACACGTCCCTCAAGCCGCCGTCCACTCCCTCGGTGACATTTTACGGCACGGCGGGCAGCTACGCCCTGCGCTACAAGGTGGCGGCCGTGGACGCCAACGGGCGCGAATCCCTTGCTTCGCCCGCCGGGCAATGCGCCACGGGCCGCCATCCGTCCGACTGGGTGCAGGGCAACAGCGCGTCCATATCCTGGCCCGCCGTTACGGACGCTGTGGAATACAATATCTACAGGGAAGAAGCGGGCTACTTTGGCTTTATCGGCGTTTCCACCGGCCTGAGCTTCAGCGACCAGAACTATGAGGCCAATACGTCCGACACCCCGAAAGAAGACTGGGACCCCTTTGCTGACGGCAATTACCCCGGCGTGGTGACCTTTCACCAGCAGCGCATGGTGCTGGCGGCCACGCCCAAAAATCCGCAGGCCTTTTACATGTCGCGCGTGGGAGATTTTGAGAACTTTCGCAAATCCCGCCCGTTGCAGAATGATGACCCGGTGGAATATCTCATCGCCTCCGGCGCCATAGATGCCGTCACCTGGGCCGCCAGCTTCGGCGATCTGCTGCTTGGCACCTCGGGCAGCGAGTACAAGGCCACCGGGGGCGACGGCGCGGCCATCACGCCGGGCAACATCAGCATTACGGCCCAAAGTTACTGGGGCAGCGCGGGCCTTGCGCCCATAATCATCGGCAACTCCATCCTGCATGTACAGCGCCACGGCGCACGCGTGCGCGACCTCTTCTATTCGCTGGAAAAAGACGGTTACGCGGGCAATGACCTTTCCATCATGGCCCCGCACCTTTTTGAAGGCCACACCATTTTGCAGTGGGCCTATCAGCAGACGCCCGGCTCCACCATCTGGTGCCTGCGCGACGACGGCCTGCTGCTGGCCTTCACCTATATGAAGGAGCACGACATCTGGGGCTGGTCGCGTCAGGTCACCGCCGGGCGGGTGCTTTCGGTGGCCGCCATCTCCGGCGAAAAGGGCGATACCATCATGCTGGTGGTGGAACGCCGGATAAACGGGCAGGAGCGTATCTTTCTCGAACGCCTCGCCCCGCAGTGGCAGGATCACGAAGCCATTGAGGAAGCCTTTTTTGTGGACTGCGGACTGACCCTGCGCCCGCGGCAGCCCGAAGCCAGCCTGGACGGCCTCAATCACCTTGAAGGATGCGAACTGGCCATACTGGCGGACGGCAGCCCGGTGGAAGGCTGCGTGGTGCGCCAGGGCCGCATGGAACTGCCCTATGCGGCCAGTGTGGTGCAGGCGGGACTGCCCTATGTTTCAACCCTCGCCACCCTGCCCATAGAACTGGAAGGCCCATCCGGCACAACCCTTGGCCGCCAGCGCGCCCACGGCACGTGCACCGCCCGCCTGTACCGCAGCGTTGGCGGCAAATACGGCCCTGGCAGACAGGAACTCTACGACCTGCCTTTTTTGCCGGAATACTGGGGGCAGGCGGTACTGCCCTATTCCGGCGACGTGTCCTTTGCCCCCGGCGGCACCTGGGCCGCGTCAGACAGTCTCTGGCTGGTTCAGGACAGGCCCCTGCCCTTCCGGCTGCTTTCCCTGGTGCTGGAAGTGAGCTTTTCCTGAAGCGGCGTCACGCCTCTCCCTGACTTGCGCGGTTGTCAGAAACCACGCCTTCCGCCATGGCGCAACCGTACAATCAATCTGCCCATATTCGCCTGTTTACGGCATCTCCCTGAATCAACAAAGGAGAACACCATGCTGGCATTTGCCACAGAACCCTTCACCCAACTGGAGGCCGAGGCCCGGCCCCTCACCGCCGCGCACTGGAGCGAAGTGGAGGCCCCCCTGCACGGAGACGCGGCCTATGGTCTGGACGCGGCACGCTACGCCCGCCTTGAGAGCCTGGGCATGCTGCACGTCAGCGCGGCCCGCGCGCCCGACGGCGCTCTGGCGGGCTATGCGGCCTTTACCCTTGTGCCCTGCCCGCACCGTCAGGGCATGCTGCTGGCGGCTCTGGACGGTCTGTATCTGACCCCGCAGGCGCGGGGCGGCTTCACGGCCCTTGGCCTGCTGCGCCATGCCGAGGCGGAACTCCATCAACGTGGCGCGGGTCTTGTGCAGTACAGTTCGCCCGCCTCTCGTCCCTGTGACGCCCTGTACCGCCGCCTCGGCGCGCACCATACCGAAACCATCTGGCACAAGGAGCTTTGCTGATGGCCATTGCAACCAGTACAGCCGCTGCCATAAGTGCGGCCGTGGCTCTGGCCGGAGCCGCCGTGGGCACGGTCAGTTCCATCCAGCAGGCCGAAAGCCGCCGCCAACAGGCCGAATACCAGTCCAAGCTGGCTGAACGCAGCGCGCAGCAGGCGGAACAGAGCGCCACCCTGGCGGATGATGCCGCCCGGCAGGAAAAACAGGCCGGGTATGAAGCCGCGGTAAAAAAACGGCAGGAGGCCGCCCGCATCATCGGCGGGCAAAGAGCGCAGGCGTCGACATCCGGCGCGCAGGTTGACGCGGGAAGTCAGCTCGATCTGAACCTTGATACTGCGGAAAAAGGCGAACTGGACGCCCTGGCGCAGGAGCAGCAGGGCAATGCCGCCGCGTACAACCAGCAGGTGCGCGCCTGGAACCTGCGCAACCAGTCCACAGGGGCCGCCCTGAACGCCGAAAATCTCGGCAGTCACGCGCAAACCGACTATCTGGGCCTGACCACCACCCTGCTCAACGGCGCTTCCCGCATGGGGCGCAACTTCTACACCCTCGGCACGCGCGGCCCGCTGTTGCCCTGAGCATGTGCATATTGTGGCGCGCACCCGGTGTGCGCGCCGTCTGCATACGGCAAAGACATATTTTCATTGGAAATGTTTTGTGGGGGAGGGACCCTTTTGAAAAAGGGTCTCCTCCCCCACGCCCCCACCCCCTAAAACGTTTATCCGGGTTTCAGGCTCTTGAAGGGAGTCTTCACACCCGAAACGAGGTTTCCAAGGGTCTGCGCAAAATCTTTTTACTGAAAAAACAACAAAACCTCTTTGCTTCAAGGAGGCATTTTGAAACGCTCACGCCACAACCGCTATGACGTTTTCAAGTCCGAACTGGTTAAAACAGCGCAGTTCAGCCCGATTTTTGAACTGCCGCAGTTGAAGCCGGTTCATTATACTCCTGCCAATGCCCTTCCTTTTGAAAGGGCATATACCAAGGCGACCGATAAAAACTGGCTGCATTTCTACACTCACGATCATATTTTTGAATGTGTCTGGAACAATCCAAAGCGCTACCTGCCGGTATTCAAGCGTATTGCCGGCGTGATTACGCCTGATTTCAGCATATACCGCGAAATGCCATTGGCCATGCAGATATGGAACACCTACCGCAACAGAGCACTGGCCTTTTGGCTGCAACGTGAGGGCGTGCCAATCATACCCAATATCAGATGGGGAGACGAACGCACCTATGCCTTCGCCTTTGAAGGTCTGCCCAAAGGGGGGACCGTGGCCGTCAGCACCAATGGTCTGCTACGCAACAAGTTGGACAGAGAATATTTCAAACAGGGTCTGGCCGTTATGATTGAAACGCTCCAGCCGCAAACCATCGTCAACTACAGCCGGATGCCGGACGATATTTTCGGGCCTTACCGTAATAACGGGCCAGAACTGATTGAAATACCATACTACGCATTTTCTGCTCGCAAGGAGGCCGCGTAATGGGTGGTGGACGTGGTGGTGGATTTTTTGCAGGAACAGACGGCTGGCGCGCCTCAGAAGCCTTTGCCAGGGGTACGCTGGTTGCTGAGGCCGCCCGGAATACGGCTACGGACGCTGGCGGCGGCATTTTCGGCGGCATGCTTGACGCCTTGCGCCCGTGGTGGTCTTACCCTTATGGGCATCCGGAAAAAACAAAAAACATTAAGCTGCTACAGGGAGTTGTGAAATCTGGAGCGGAAAAAATGGGAAGTGGTTTTGCAAATCTTTTTGATCTGCAGCAATACATAATAATATTCGGTGCAGAGTTGCTCAAAGAAGCAGCCAAAAAACGTAAAAAATAACACATTATAATTAAGTATAAAGGCCAAGCAATATATATAAACAATCTATTGCTTGGCCTTTGGAATAGTATATTTATTAATATATTTTCCAGAAAAGAAATATGTACTTAATATAAAGTATAAATAAACTATTGACGCTAGAAATCCGTGATCAATAGAAACAAGGCGGTCTTTTTTGAACCAAAAAATATTGTCCATAGTACCGGGCACGTCGGAAGGTCTCACTTTATCCGTACTTCCAAAAACGTTGAGCAACATCATGATCACACAATATGCCAGTACGATATTGACACTAGGCTCCAGAATCTTTTTATCAAAAAAACTTGCCACAAGGGCCATACCCACAAAAATGCGTATGCATTCCGTCATGACCACATAAGCAAAAGATGCCTGCTCCCAATGCCCGCCGTACAGCCATATAAAGTGGTCAACAATAATAAAGGCAAGTAGTACGATTCTGTGGCGATTATCAACAGATATACGCATAGTTAATAACCTCAGGCAGTGTCTGCAAAATCAATAAAAATCGTCATCACTGTACGTAGCAAATATCATTGCGCACTGTATATTTCATTTGCTTTCCGCCATATGAAGCCGAAAGCAGTCAACCGCACCGTTAAAATACACAAAAAAATATAATATTTCATACGTTACTAATTTTTTGTAATAATATTTTTATTAATATATTTTCCAGAAAAAAAATATGCGCTTAATATAAAGTATAAATAAACTACTGACGCAAGAAACCCATGATCAATAGGAACAAGGCGGTCTTTTTTGAACCAAAAAACATTGTCCACCGAACCGGGCACTTCGGAAAAATTCGTTTTATCCGTGCCACCAATAAAATTGAGCAACATCATAATTGCGCAATATGACAATATAAAATTAACAGTTATTTCCAGAATCTTTTTGTAAAAAAAGCTTGCCACAAGAGCTATACCCACAAAAATGCGTATACATTCCGTTATGACCACATAAGCAAAAGACGCCTGTTCCCAATGTCCGCCATACAGCCATATAAAATGGTCAACAATAACAAAGGCAAGTAGTACTATCCTGTGACGATTATCAACAGAGATACGCATAGTTAATAACCTCAGGCAGTGTCTGCAAAATCAATAAAAATCGTCATCACTGTACGTAGCAAATATCATTGCGCACTGTATATTTCATTTGCTTTCCGCCACATGAAGCCGAAAGCAGTCAACCGCACCGTTAAAATACACAAAAAAATATAATATTTCATACGTTACTAATTTTTTGTAATAATATTTTTATTAATATATTTTCCAGAAAAGAAATATGAACTTAATATAAAGTATAAATAAATTACTGACGCTAGAAATCCGTGATCAATAGGAACAAGGCGATCTTTTTTAAAAAAAAGAATATTGGGTGTAGCACCAGGTTGTGTCGTAAGTGATATTCCATCACTTGAAGATCCAATAAAACTGAGCAACATCATAATGGTGCAATATGACAATATAAAATTAACAGTTATTTCCAGAATCTTTTTATAAAAAAAACTTGCAATAAGGGCGAACGCCACAAAAATCCGGAAACATTCCGTCATTACCACATAAGCAAAAGACGTCTGCTCCCAATGCCCGCCGTACAGCCATATAAAGTGGTCAACAATAATAAAGGCAAGTAGTACGATTCTGTGGCGATTATCAACAGATATACGCATAGTCAATAACCTCAGGCGGCCTGTCTTTACAAAAAAAATCGTCGAAACCATTAGGCTGAACGCATTAGAGCTCAATAAATGCACATTCTACCACAGATGCACCGCCCATGAACATCTCAATAACAGTAAATACATCTTTAATATATATCTATAGAAAGAATAAATAATATTTTTACAGGATTTATTTATTTTTTACAATAATTTCTGGGTCAATATACTTTCCAGAGAAAAAATATGTACTCAATATAAAACATACATAAAAAACTACTGCCAAAAAACCATCGTCAATGGGAACGAGACGGTCTTTTTTGAACCAAAAAATATTGGGCATCGAACCGGGCGCGCGACCCCCTCTCGATTTATCCGTACACCCAAATAGATTCAGCAGCAGCATGGCTACGCAATACGCCAGCACAAACTTAACGCTGCCCTCCAGAATTTTGGGGCGAAAAAAGCTTGCCACAAGGGCAATGCCCACAAAAACACGTATGCATTCCGTCATGACCACATAAGCAAAAGACGCCTGTTCCCAATGTCCGCCATACAGCCACACCAGGTGGTCAAGCACAACAAAGAGCAAAAGCACTATTCTATGGCGATTATCAACAGATATACGCATCCAAGCCTCGCGCTGGCCTGTTATTGCAAAAGATTATCGCAACCATAGCACTGAACGTATCAGACCTCACTGCACACTGCGGCTTTCGTCGGCAACCTGTCCCATAAGGGCTTCAAGGTTTTCGACAGCAACCAGCCGCCCGGTGCTGCTTCCTTCAAAACTCACTCGCCCGGTTATCCGGTAGCTTTCGCCATTGCCGTGATCGTAGACAGTAAAAGGCACCAGCCAGTCGCCATTTTTTGCGCGAGCCTCGCCCACCTGCCGAATTTCCTTGCGGCCAGTGGAAGCGTCCGCGAACAGGGGGGCCAGTACACCCTGAGCGGCGCGCCCTTCCACCTTGCGCCCGGCAAACGCGCCGGAACTGATGCCGTTGACGATAAAGGCGCGTGATTCGTTGAGCAGAAGGGCGCGCACCGTGGCGCTGCCCTGCTCGCCTGATGCGGCCTGAGAAAACAGTATGGCCAGCATGGGCGGCAGGTCGGCCGCTGCCTGCGGCTGCCTGGCCCGCCGCACAAAAATATCCAGGGCGGCAGCAAGAATGCCGTCCATATCCACAAGCTTTTCAAAAGCCGCCGTATCGGCGCTGTCCACGGCTTTGCCAGCCTGCACGACGCACTGTCGCGCGGCGGCGGCCGTGCCTGCCGCCAGTGACGGCGCGGCAAATCCCAAACACAGGGACATCAGAAAAACACACAACAAGACCAGCGGCATGGCCCTTCTATGGGCCGTGCCGCTGTATTTGCGCGAACAGTTCAGCATAGTTCCTCCGGCAGCGCCCCCTTGAGAGCCAGGGGCAGGCCGCAACTGACAAAAACCACATGGCGGCAGACCCGGGCCAGTTCCTGATTGGCCAGACCCAGTACGTCATTAAAAGCTCGCCCCAGAGGCGACATGGGCACAAGGCCCAGGCCCGTTTCGGCGCTGACCACGGCCACGGGCAAAGGGGGCGCGGCAAGGCGCTCCCCAAGGGCCGATACCCTACGTAAAATTGCCTTCTCGTCCTGATCACGGGCAAGAAGATTGGCGATCCACAAGCTTATGCAGTCCAGCAGAATAACGCCCGGCACGGCGGTTTCCGGCCCTTTCGGCATTTCTGGCCCGTCCGGTATTTCCGGCCCTTTCGGCCCTGCCAGCCCGTCTGGCACGTCTGGCCCTTCCGGCACTGTCGGGCCGTCCACTGCCGATGGCGGCTGTGAAGCGCGCACACCGCCAGTTTGTGTCGCCGCTGCAAAAAGACGGTCAAGGGCGGCGGCGGGATTCAGAGGTTCCTCAAGGCATTGCCAGCCAGCGCCGCGCATATCCTGATGCCGCGCCACACGGCGCGCCATTTCCTCGTCCTCGGCCCAACAGGTGGCCAGGTACAGCCGTTGCGGGGCCACGGCTTCGGCCCAGCGCTGGGCCATGCCGCTTTTGCCGCTGCGTGTGCCACCCACAAAAAAGACGCAACGTGCGCTCAACGGCCCTGCCCGCCCACCTGAACCGGTGCCCCAACGGCCTCCGGGTGCGCTGCTGGCGGCGTGAGGGCCGGGCTTGCATGCGGCGTGGAAGGCGCGGCGGGAACAGCCGGGGCCATTCCCTGAGACGGCATTTGCGTCGGAACCGAGGCCGAGGCCGGAGCTTGAGCCGGAGCCAGGACTGAAGTAGGAACAGGCGCTGACAACGCGCCATTGCCTGCGGGTGGTGTCAGCCCCTGCGCCGCGCCGGGTGCTGCTCCCTGCCCGCTCGTTGGGCCGGAATACGCGGGTTCCTGCGCTGCCCCTGAGTGGGAAGCGGGCGCGCCGTTATGAGGCGCGGGCGCGCCCGTGGCGGCCTGTGCGCAACGGCGGGCAAGATCGCGCAGGATACCCGCAGCCGTTTGCACCGAGGCCATGGCCTGCGGGTCCTGCTTGAGGCGGCGGTCAGCCCAGCGGGCCACAAAAATAAGCTCGTCATCGTCCATAGTCTGTCCGGCCCCGCGCCGGATGGCGTTCACCAGCGCCCGTTGCGCCACGGCCTGCTCTTCAAGGGAACGGCGAAACCGTGCCCCAAGGCCATCCACGCGCAGTTGGGCCGTGTTGAGCTGGGCCTGTGAAGCCTTGGCTTCACGCAACTGGTCGTATTCAAACACGGCCTCGGCCATCTGGCTGTTGATGCCCACCGTGTTTTGCGCCGCCGCGTCCATCTGGCGCAGGCGCGCGTCCAGGTCAGGGGTGGCGGCAACGCCTTCAAGCGCTCCGGCGAGCATCACGAGCCGGCCAGCCAATGCCATGTACAACTGCTGCGTCTGCTCGGCGTTCAAATCCCTGGCCCTGGCTTCACGGGCAATATCTTCCATGAAGCGGTCCACATACAGGCGGTACAGCCCTTGCAGCATGGTCGGATGAAAGGCATAGCGCAAAAGCGCGACCCTGCCCCCCGCGTCGCCGTCTCCAAGGCCGGTGAGTTTGGAACCGAAACGCTGGTTGACGCTCTGTACCGAAGTATTGAGCGTACCGACACGCGGGCCGGGCTTGAAACGCGAAACCAGATATGCCGCCAGGTTTTCCACAAATTGCGGGCGCACGCGGCTGTCTTCCGTAACGCGCGGGGTCAGCCCGGTGGGGGGGGCGACACCGTCCGGCGTGGCGGCAGTCCCGTTTCCGGGCATGGCCGCATCCGCGGGGCTGTTCACAGTTCCCTGCACATTCTGTCCGGCCAGGGTACCCGGCTCTGTATAGGGACTCACCACCGAAGGCGGAGGCGGCGGAGGCGCGTCACGCAGAACGTCGCCCACGCCGGCCAGGGGCGTGCCGCTGGTGGCATTGTCGATAACGGCGGCGGCCTGATCGCGCCAGTGGTCGCGCGTGTCTTTATCGCGCGTGAGCCAATAGGCGGTCCCGCCCACCAGCAGCACAGCCAGCAGGGCCAGAACCACCACCTTGCGGCCGCCCTTGCCCGGAGCGGGCTCAGGAAGATTGATAATACCCGGTACTCCGGGTTCTTTTTTTTCCAGTTTCATGCGCAACTCCTTCAACAGCGGCGTGTGAAAACACCTGATCACACTGCGGCGCAAAACCCCTCGCAGGACGCTTTCGACCCCACAGGATACCCATATACCGGCTCATACCGCTTTGCTGATGCTAGCATTGCTTTTCGGGGCTGTGAAGATATTTTCTAGACTCTCCGGGGTCGGAACGGTGGCGAACAGCAACACATTGCACCCGGCATCAGGGCGGGCTATAGTGCGGTTCTGTTCGCTCTTACTGTTTTCTACCCACTACCCAAGAGGTTCACATGCTGACTCCTCCCAACATTCTCACTATTGCCGGGTCCGACTCCGGCGGCGGTGCGGGCATACAGGCAGACCTGAAGACAATTATGGCCATGGGCGGCTACGGCATGAGCGTCATTACGGCTCTTACCGCCCAAAACGGCCTGGGCGTCACGGGCATACACGCCCCTGATCCCGAGTTTGTGGCTCTGCAACTGCGCACAGTGCTTGACGGTTTTTCCGTAGCGGCCGCCAAAACAGGCATGCTTTTTTCCGCCCCTATCATCAGGGCGATAGCTCCCATACTGCGGCAACGCAACTTTCCTCTGGTCGTGGACCCGGTTTCCGTAAGCCAGAGCGGCAGCAATCTTTTGCATGAAGACGCCGTCAGCGCCCTCATCAACGACATTGTACCCGGCTGCGATCTGCTGACGCCCAACAGGCCCGAAGCCGAAATGCTGACCAATACGACCATAGACACCTTTGAAGACGCCGCGGCCGCTGGCGAAAAACTTCTGCAAATGGGCGCAAGGGCCGTGCTTATCAAGGGCGGTCATATGGAAAGCAGCGTTGTGGTCACGGACTGCCTGTGCATCGAAGGCGAGGCCCCCAAGGCCTTGCCGCAGGCCAAGGTGGATACCATAAACAACCACGGCACGGGCTGCACGCTTTCCGCCGCCATCGCGGTGGGGCTTGGCAAGGGGCTGCCCCTGCAGGTGGCCGTGACGCGGGCACAGGAGTATCTTAACCTCACCCTGCGCCGCAGCTACAGCCCCGGCAAAGGAGCCGGACCGGTCAACCATGCGGCGGCCCTGAACGTATAGCGCCCTGAGGGCTGTGGAGCAGATTGGATTTGTTATACGCACTGCCGTGTCAGCCGACCCTGCTGCTTCTATCATTATAGATGATAGATGGAAGAGAGGTCAGCGGCCTGTCTGCGTGAACAGATTGCGCTCGTCTGACAACGTCTGGCTGCACAGACTTCGCGCGCAAACCGGCCACAGCTTGGCCCGCTGTTTGCACTTGATGAAAACGGATGCCCCGCAGGTGTCAAAAAAAAGGCGGTATGCGCGTGCCCTTCCGTTTCAAGATGCAAAAAGTGCTGGATTACCGGGAACAGCTGGAAGAAGAGGCCAAGGTCAATCTGGCCATACAGCGTTCCCGCCTTGCCGAAGCCCAGGACCGCCTGGACAGGATCAAGGCCGAACTGCGCCAGGCCGAAGACCGCCTTGTGGGCGCGGTTCTTATGGATGCCGCCGAACGCTGGCTGCTTGAGCAATACGTCAAGGGCCTGCGCGCCGACGCCGCGCACGAAGCCATCCAGGTACGCATGCTGGAACAACTGGCTGAAGAAGCCCGCAAACTGCTGGCCGAACGCGCCATCGACAAAAAGCTGCTGGAAAAACTCAAGGAAAGGCAAAAGCAGCACTATGCCCGTGAGGAACAATTGAAGGAGCAACGCACCAATGACGAAACAGCAACCCTCCGCTACAAAGCTCCGACTCTCTAAGCTGTTCCGCTGGCTGGCGGTGCTTTGCTTCATCAAGCTCTCCATGCTGTGCATGCTGCTTCTTGACGTTCCCCTGCCTTCATGGCTCGGCGGCGCGCCGTCGCAAACGGCCTTTGTACCTCCGGCGGATCCGCTTTCCGAGGCCGCTGTTATGGACAAGCTGACCGCGCTTGTGGCGGCCAGCCGTCAGGAAAACGACAACAGCGCCGAGCCCGTGAATCTGCCCGCAACGCCGCAGCGCGCCGCTGGCGCGCCCGTTGCGCACACGGCTCCAGACGCGGGGGGTAAGCCCCAAAGTTCGCCCGCTGACCGGCTTGCCAAAGATCAGGCCCATGCGCCGCAGGGTTCTGCCGCAGCCAGAATGGCGGCCGCCGCGCAACCGCGTGGATCTGCCGCGCAGGGGCGTGTAATGGATGCCGACGCCCTGCCCTCGCCCATGATGCCAGCGGGAGTATCCCCCATCAGCCATGCAGCGGAGCAGCAACTTTTCACCCCGCCGGACATCAGCCAGCCCGCGCCCCTGCCTGCGCCTCTGGCCCAGCCGGGCGTCAGCGCGCCAACGCATGCCAGCCCCGCCGCCACGACTGCCGCGTCAAAAGCTTCTGGCGAGCACAGCTGGCTGGACGCCCTTGGCCGTTTGCCCATCCCCGCCCTTGGCAGCGTGCAGGCCGCCCACGCGGCCGCCCAGGATATGCCCGTGCCGCAGACGCCGCCCTCAACCCAGGCTTCGCCCTTTGCGCCCGCCGCGCAGTCCGCGCCCTATTCCCTGCCCGGAGCCCCGGATATTCCGTCCAACATCCCGCGCGGCCAGGGCACGGACGGCGCCCCTCTGCCGCCACGCGGCGCTTCCGGCTTCGGCGATTCGAACACGCGCAGCGTCCCTGCCCTGCCCATGAGCAGCCAGACAGGCGTGCCCGCGCCTCCGGCCCCTTCCGTGCGCCCCGCGCAAACGCCCATTGATCCCAATATCAAGGCGCAGGAACTGGCCCGCGAGCAGCAGGACATTCTCATGCTGCGCCAGCAGATGGATCAGCGCCTCAAGGACATGCAGAACGCCGAACAGAAAATGAAGGACATGATCCGCGAAGCGCGCGGCATTGAGGATGAAAAAATCCGCAGACTGGTGCTCACCTATACCCAGATGAAGCCCAAGGCCGCCGCCAAGGCACTGGAAAGTATGGATGAACGTGTAGCGGTACGCATTCTTACCGGCATGTCGCCCAAACAGTCGGGGGACATCCTCACCTACGTCAATCCGGCCAAAACAGCCAAGCTGACGGAAATCATCACCCGCATGAAGCTGCCGGAATAATGCGTCTCAAACTACTCATTTCCTACGTGGGCACGGGCTACAGCGGCTGGCAGATTCAGGAAAAGCCCACCCCCCCGCCAACAGTTCAGGGCGCGCTTGAAGCCGCCCTGCTGCAAATCGCGGGACAGCACGTGCGCGTGCATGGCTCGGGCCGCACGGACTCCGGCGTGCACGCCCATGGGCAGGTGGCGCATTGCGACGTGCCCGACGCCCGCGCGGGCTTTGACTGGCGGCACAGCCTCAATGCGGTGCTTCCGCGCGATATCCGCGTTCTGGAAGCAGTGCGGGCGGCGCCTGATTTTCACGCCCGCAAGGACGCCCTGCGCAAAACCTATGTCTATCAGTTCTGGCAGGACCGGCGCTTTATGCCGCCCCAGCTTCGTCCTTTTGTGTGGAACTGCGGCCCGCTGGATCAGGACGCCATGCGCAGCGCCATTCCGTACCTGCTGGGCACGCACGACTTTGCCGGGCTGCGCAATGCGGGCACGGATGTGGAAAATACCGAGCGCACCCTGCTGGACGCCCGACTGGAAGAGCTGCCCCCCTGCGAATTTTATCCGCCCCACGCGCCCATGCTTCGCCTTGCCGTCACGGCTGACGGCTTTTTGAAGCAGATGGTGCGCAACATGGCCGGTCTTCTGGCCGCCTGCGGCCAGGGCAAGATGCAGGCAGAGCAGATACCCGCGCTGCTGGCGGCTCATGACCGCCGGGCGCTGCCCTCGGTGACGGCGCCTCCTGAAGGGCTCGCGCTTGCCTGCGTGGACTACGCTGCGGATCAGGCCTGACCAGGGGGCGGGGCACGTACAGTCCGCGGGCATGAGCCGGATGCCCGAAAACCGGCACACGCTGATCCCCATAATCCCCCGCACGACTTTGCCAGGAGCCGTACCTCGTCGTGAATGCCTGTTCACAATGGGGTGCGGCTCCTGCTTTTGCCTGGCAGCGCAAATTCCGGGCAACACAGTCCCGGCAGCACAAGCTCCGGGCGGCGCCGTCTCTGCGGCAGCCGCCAGAGCAGTCCCAATGCGGGCCGCAGATCACAGCAGACGGCTGCAAGCAGGACAAGGCTCCTTTCGTGCCCCCCAGAGTTCGCTGATCACTACCCAGAATTCGCGTTCTACCATCCAAACCATCTGGTGAACCCAATGATAATGGTAAGCAATGGCGCTCTCACAACACTCTATTTATATTCTAACATATATTAAAAATAAAAAACTATACTTCGTTAATTTGTCTCCACAGCCGAACTCAAGCCACCTCTCTGCATGTCAAGCGCAAACGGTCCATTCCGCAGAACGGAACCGCCATGACAACCCCCTGTCGAACCAGACAATGCCTGCGAGCAAATGCCGTCTCCGCTTTCGAGGTCAATGCCAAAAAATTATACTGATGGTAACATGGATGTAACATGCTGAATTTATAGCGACCTTTAATTTTTTACTGGTATACGGACAAAAAAATATTGCCGCCAAGAAAAAATTTACTGTGTAAAAAAACTTTAACATTTTGATTTAATAGAAATTTTTAATTTTTTCTTTTTTTAAATCCCAGAAGGGTTAAAATTTTTGCACGATAATGCTTGCAATGTGTTCGAGCCTTTCCTATAGTTGGCCCGAAGCGGACATCCGCTCCACAGGCGTGTACAGAAACAACGTGCCCTTACTGGGCAAAATAAAGGAAGGTTAACCATGAAAAAGATCGCTACTCTTCTGTTGGCGGCCGGTCTGGTGTTCGGCGCTGCCACAGGCGCCAGCGCCATTGACTTCAAGGCCAAGGGCCAGTGGATCATGAGCTTTGACTACGGCCAGAACGGCAACTTCACCGGCGGCAACGGCCGCACCGGCTACAACAAGAGTGAAGACGAGTTCGAAGCCAACCAGCGTGTTCGCCTGCAGTTGGACGCCGTTGCTTCCGAATCCCTGTCCGGTACCGTGTTCTTTGAAATCGGCAAGACCACATGGGGTAAAGCTGGCAGCAACACCAGTCCTTCCGGCGGCGCTCTTGGCGCTGACGACAACAACTCCATCAAGCTGAAGAACGCCTACATCGACTGGCTCGTTCCCCAGACCGACCTGAAGGTGCGCATGGGCATTCAGGGCATGGCTCTGCCCAGCTTCACCACTGAAAGCCAGGTCTTCAACGACGACGTGGCCGGCATCACCGCCTCCTATCAGTTCAACGAAAACGTTGCCGTGACCGCCCTGTGGGCCCGTCCCTTCAACGACAACTATGTGAACGACGCCAAGACCACGCAGAACAACTACATGGACAACGTTGACGTTGCCGCCCTGCTCGTTCCCCTGACCTTTGACGGCGTGAAAGTGACCCCCTGGGTCATGTACGCTGCCATCGGCCCCAATGCTTTCCGCGGCCTTGACAAGAATAAAGCCGACGGTTACTTCAACAACTTCTCCGGCACCTCCGGCAAGTACCCCAAGGCTGGCATGATTCCCGCTGGCGGCGCCCGTCACAAGGACGGCAGCCCTGTTACCGGTTACAAGCTGAACGAATACGGCAGCACCATCTGGGCTGGCCTGACCGGCGAAGTGACCATGTTTGACCCCATCCGCATCGCGTGGGATTTCAACTACGGTTCCGCCAGCTACGACCAGAGCCGCCTCAACCGTTCCGGCTGGCTGGCTTCTCTGCTCGCCGAATACAAGCTTGACTGGGCCATCCCCGGCATCTACGGCTGGTACGGTTCCGGCGACGACAGCAATCCCGCCAACGGCTCCGAGCGTATGCCCAGCCTGAGCGTGAACAACAGCAACAACGGCTTCTCCAACTTTGCCTTCAACGGCAACCCCTACATCGCTCGTGAAGCCACCCTTGGCTACAGCATGTCTGGCACCTGGGGCGTGGGCGCCCGCTTGAAGGACATGAGCTTCCTGGAAAACCTGAAGCACACCCTTCGCGTGAACCTCATCGGCGGCACCAACAGCCCGGATATGGCCAAAAAGATGAACCGCAACGGCAACAGCATCGCGGCTAACGCCGGCGGCGTCGACGGTATTGCTGGCATGGACCCCCTGTACATGACCACGCAGGACTACGCCATGGAAGTTGGCCTGACCAACACCTACAAGATGTATGACAACTTCATCATCATGCTCGACGCCGCCTACCTGGCTACCTGGCTTGACCAGTCCAAGTCCGTGTGGGGCAACAGCAAGATGAACGGCAAGTCCGACGAAGTGCGTGATCCCTGGAACGTCAACGTGAGCTTCGTGTACTCTTTCTAAGAGAACAGGACTCAAGTTTCACTATAAAGGGGAGCCGCAAGGCTCCCCTTTTTCTGTTGGCTTTAGCCAATGGAACGCGCCTGCGCGGCAGGGGCATACGTCCACTCACTGTGCAAAATCCCTCACGTGAGGCATCCCACTTGCACTTTGGAAAACACTGATTAGAGCGTTTTCACTTTGAAATTGCTCTGGCGACTGCGTGAGCAGGCGCCCGCAGCGAAGGCGTAAGCGCAGCTTCAGCCGTTGCTTTAGCCGTTGTGACGCAGGAAGCTACGGATAAAGACGGCAATGAGTTACGCAAAAATCTTACTCAAAGAGTCGCTGTCGTTATCCGTAAGCCGCTGACGCTGCAACGGCTAACGCGCCCGCAGGGCTTACGGATGAAGACAGCACCGCTATTTATTTGCGCTGTTAAGCGCCGAAGCATGCGTGTCTTAAACTTTGAGAATATCCATTCTCAAAGTTAATTTGGTCTAAAGAGCCTCTTGGAAACGCGCAGTTGTTTCGTTTGGCAAGGCGCGAACTTTTTTTGAAGCAGCAGTGGACTCTTCCGTCCTCGACTGTTTCAAAAAAAGTGAAGCAACGCCCCAAACGGAATAAATCAGCGTTTCCTTTGCTTCTTTCTGTTGGCAAGTTGACCAAGGGTGGTTATATGGATGCCATGCAGAAACCGGAATCCTCAACCATCCCTCTGTCGCCCGGCGTTTACCTCTACAAGGATGAACGGGGCCGCATCATATACGTTGGCAAGGCGCGTGTGCTGCGGCGGCGTGTGCTTTCCTATTTCAGGCCTGACGGGCTGCCAGCCAAAACAAGGGCAATGCTTTCTCATGCCGCAAGCATCGAGTACCTCACCACCACCACGGAAAAAGAAGCGCTGCTTCTTGAGGCCAGCCTTATCAAAAAGCACAGGCCGCGCTATAACATCGTACTGCGCGACGACAAGCAGTATGTGCTCTTTCGGCTGAACACCAAACACGACTTTCCCCGGCTTGAAATTGTTCGTCAGGCCCGGCGAGACGGCGCACGCTATTTCGGGCCGTTCACTTCGGCGCTGGCGGCACGCGAAACGTGGAAAATCATCCACCGCGCTTTCGTCCTGCGCCGCTGCTCCGACAAGGCCATGAAAAACCGCGTGCGCGCGTGCCTGTACCATTTTATGGGGCAATGCCCCGCGCCGTGCATGGGCATGGTGACGCCTCAGGAATACAATGAAAACGTCCGCAAGGTCTGTGATCTTTTACAGGGACGCGCCGCGCCTCTGATGAACAGCCTGCGCGAGGCAATGGACAGAGCCTCGGAAGATCTGGAATTTGAAAAAGCCGCCATTCTGCGTGACCAGATCCGCGCCGTGGAACGCACGGTGGAGCGTCAGGCCGCGGTCCTGCCCGGTGGCGGCGACATGGATGCCGTGGGCCTCTTTCCGGCTGACAGGGGCCTTGCTCTCGGCATTGTCTTTGTACGAGGCGGCGCAGTGACGGATGGACGTGCCTTCTACTGGCCGGGCCTGGGTTTTGAAGACGCCCCTGAACTGCTCTGGAGCTTTGTGAGCCAGTACTACAGCCAGGTAACCCCGCCCCCGCGCATCCTTCTACCCTGGCTTCCCCCCGATGCCGAGGATATGGAACATACGGACGACGATGGAAATCCCTTTGCTGAAAGTCTGGCTCCCGCTCCTGATGCATCTTTTCATGCTGTCCCGGATGCGGCCCCAGCAGTTTCCGGACCGCTGACTTCCCGGCCAGTAACTCCGGGGCCAGAAATTTCGGGAATGGACGCGCCAGCCCATACCGGACAGGCCGCCCCTCACGGGGACACCGCTGCGCCGTCCTCCCCTCTCTCTTCTTTCACGGCCCGCGAACTGCTGGAGCAGGCCCTGTCCGACCGCAGAAACGGCGCTGTGCGCATAGTGCCGCCCCAGCATGCCGGGGATAACCAGCTTGTGGACATGGCCCAGTCCAATGCCCGTGAAGAGGCGCGCCGTCAGGAGCAAAGAACCGAACTGGGTATTCTTGACCGGCTGGCCCGCTCCCTGCACCTTGCGGGGCCGCCGCACCGCATCGAATGCGTGGACGTTTCCCATACAGGGGGGCAGCAGACGCGCGTTGGCATGGTGGTTTTTGAAGAAGGCCAGCCCGCACGCTCACAGTACCGCGCCTATGCCATGCCTGACAGCGGCGACGACTATGCCACACTGTACGCCTGGGTGGCGCGCAGGCTGGAAAGCGGCCCCCCC
This sequence comes from Desulfovibrio simplex, assembly GCF_055387835.1. NCBI lineage: Bacteria > Pseudomonadati > Thermodesulfobacteriota > Desulfovibrionia > Desulfovibrionales > Desulfovibrionaceae > Desulfovibrio > Desulfovibrio simplex. Next base: position 318,538 of record NZ_AP042377.1, on the reverse strand, counting down.
TGGCCCGACCTGCTGCTCATTGACGGCGGGCGCGGGCAGTTGCGCACCATTCAGCGCGCGTTACAGGAGGCAGGGCAGCCAGACCTTTTCGCCCTGGCCGCCATCGCCAAGGCCAGGGACGAACAAGGCCACGCCGACCGCCGCGCCGGCAATGTGGCCGACCGTATTTTTGTGCCTGACAGGGTCAATCCCCTGCCCCTGCGGGAAGGCGGCCCGGAACTGCTTTTTCTGCAAAACGTGCGCGACAGCACCCACCGCTTTGCCATTGGCCGCCACCGCAAGGCCAAGCGCGGCGCGGCCCTTTCTGGAGAGCTCATGCGCCTGCCCGGCATCGGGCCAGCCACGGCGCGCCTTTTGTGGGACCGCTTCGGCAGTGTGGAAGCCATGTGCGCGGCCACACAGGAAGAACTGTGCGGCCTGCCCGGCATCGGCCCCGCCAAGGCCGCACTGCTGCTGCAAAAACTTTCCGGCCTTGGCCATGTGTAACAATCCCCTTTGCTGCTCAAGCAGCATTTTTTAAAAATGCTTTGTGGGGGAGGGACCCTTTTGCAAAAGGGTCTCCTCCCCCACGCCCCCTCCCCCTAAAATCTTTACTATATTCCTGCGTATTCCAGAGGTTATCTGTACAATGCAGATAAAAAACCACGCCTCCCGCTGTGGCGCGTGGACGCCCAAAGACTCTGCGCTCCTTCATGGCGCTGCTCGGTTTTGGGCCGCATGGCTTTACCGCGCCCGCCCTGCACCTGCCCCCTGCTCCCGCGTCTCCAGTTCCCGCAGCCGACGAAAAATCACCCCCAGAGCCCGCTTTAGGCATGTCTGAAAATCCCCAAGGCAAAAATTCCCAAAAACCCGATAAGGATTTTGGTTTTTGTGTAAAAATGTATACTGTTTTTCACAGGCAGGCATTGACCTCAGGTATCACGGCCTTATTCTTGCATATTGAGACCCGGCCACGCACAATACGGCCGGCAGAGCCCGAACCACCATCCCCAAAAGGGCGGCGCGAGCGGGAGTACGATTCGCACGGGGGAGCACAGAATGTCAGTATCTTACAAGGATTATTACAAACTGCTGGGAGTAGAGCGCACGGCCAAGACCGAGGACATTTCCAAGGCCTATAAAAAGCTGGCGCGCAAATACCACCCCGACCTGAATCCCGGCGACAAGCAGGCTGAGGACAAATTTAAAGAAATCAACGAGGCGCATGAAGTTCTTAAAGACCCGGAAAAGCGCAAGCTGTACGACCAGCTTGGCCCCAACTGGCAGCATGGCCAGCAGTTCCAGGGCGAGCCGGGTTTTGAAAATGTGCACTTTACCTTTGGCGGCAAAAGTTTTGATGGATCAGGGTTCTCAGACTTTTTTGAAACCCTTTTCGGCGGCGCGGCTGGTGGCGCGCAGTTTGGCGGCCAGTCCGGCAACCCTTTTGGCGGCTCGTTCGGCGGGCAGTCAGGCGGCCGTGGCGCGCAATTCGGCCCTGACCCCTTTGGCGGCTTTTCCTCCCGTCCCCGGCGTGGCCGGGATGTGGAGGCCGAGTTGCCCCTGACGCTTGAAGAAGTGCAGAAGGGCGGCAGCCGTACCGTGTCGATCCAGAGCCCGCAGGGGCCCAAGACGCTTGAAGTCAACGTGCCCTCGGGCATACGCGAAGGGGCCAAGCTGCGGCTGGCCGGGCAGGGCGATCCCGCGCCTGGCGGCTCTCCCGGCGACCTTTTTTTGCGGGTGCGCTATCTTCCGCACAACACGTTCAAGGTGGACGGCGAAAATCTGCAGTGCGACCTTGCCCTGGCCCCTTGGGAGGCCGTTCTCGGCGCCAGGGTTGAAGTGCCCACGCTGGAGGGGCATGTGGAAATGCAGATTCCCGCTGGCTCCAGTTCCGGCCGCAAGTTCCGCCTGCGCGGCAAGGGCCTGGGCGCGGTCGGCAAACGTGGCGACCTGCTGGCCAGAGTCATGATAAAAACGCCAGCGCAACTGTCTGACGCCGAACGCGAACTCTGGCAGAAACTGGCGGATACTTCGGCCTTCAAGGCCCGCGCATAACGCCTGGTGGAGGGTTTTAGCATGAGCATGACACCCAAAAATCCCACCCTGCCCGCGCCGTCCACGGTCATGGTATGGGAAGAATTTGTTCAGGTTACTGGCATAGACCCCGAGCGTCTTCACGAACTGCTCGCTCTGGGTTGGCTTGAAACGCGCGGCGCGGCCGAGCGGCAGCACCTTTTCCGCGATGCGGACATTTACCGCGTGCGCAAACTTGAGCGTATCTGCTGCGATTTTGAACTGCCCGTTCTTGGCGGCACCATTATCGTGGACCTGCTTGAGCGTATTGATGCCCTGGAGCGCGCGGTGCGCAGCCTTAAGAATTTTGAAGATTAGGGAAACGCTGATTTATTCCGTTTGGCGGCGTTGCTTCACTTTTTTGAAACAGTCGAGGACGAAAAAGTCCACTCCTGCTTCAAAAAAAGATCGCGCCTTGCCAAACGAAACAACTGCGCGTTTCCAGGAGGCTCTTTAATCAGTGCTTCCTTAATCTGCACCAGGAACTGCCACACAATGTTGCTGTAGCGGAACCAAAAATATATTTTGCCGCCCGTAACGGCGCGGTATTGTCGGAGGAATCCATATGGATATTAACAAATTCACTGAAAAAGCGCGTGAAGCCGTCAGCGAAGCCCAAAGCCTCGCCGCAGGCATGGGCCATCAGGAAACGGACGTCGAGCATCTGGCCTTGGCTCTTACCCGGCAGGAAAACGGCATAGTGCCGCGCATTCTGGATCAGATGGGCGTGCAGCCCCGCGCCTTTGCCGTGGCCGTTGAAGGCGCGCTGCGCAAGCGCCCCTCCGTGTCCGGCGGCGGCATGGACCCCACCAAGATCATGATCACGCAGCGCCTGGCCAAGGTTCTGGGCGACGCCCAGAATGAAGCCAAACGCATGAAGGATGAGTACGTCAGCGTTGACCACCTGTTCGCGGCTTTGACCGAAGTGCCGTCTTCCACGTCTCTGGGCGAGGTGTTCAAGGAGTACAAGATCACCCGCAGCGCCTTTGTGGCCGCCATGGAAGAACTGCGCGGCGGCGCGCGCGTGACCAGCGCCAACCCGGAAGACACGTTTGAAGCCCTGAACAAGTATGCCCGCGACCTGGTGGAGGCCGCCCGTCAGGGCAAGATGGATCCGGTTATCGGCCGCGATGCCGAGATACGCCGGGTTATCCGCATTCTTTCGCGCCGCACCAAGAACAACCCCGTTCTTATTGGTGAGGCGGGCGTTGGCAAAACCGCCATCGTTGAAGGTCTGGCCTTCCGTATCGTCAAGGGCGACGTGCCCGAGGGCCTCAAGGGCCGCAAGCTCTTCGCGCTGGATATGGGCGCGCTCATCGCCGGCGCGAAATATCGCGGCGAATTTGAAGAGCGCCTCAAGGCCGTTCTTAATGAAGTGGAAAAAAGCGAAGGCCATACCATCCTCTTCATTGACGAACTGCACACCATCGTGGGCGCGGGCAAAACCGAAGGCGCCATGGATGCGGGCAATCTGCTCAAACCCATGCTGGCGCGCGGCGAGCTGCACTGCATCGGCGCCACCACCGTGGACGAATATCGCAAGTACATTGAAAAGGACCCGGCCCTGGAACGGCGCTTTCAGCCGGTCATGGTGGACGAACCCACGGTGGAGGACACCATTTCCATCCTGCGCGGGCTCAAGGAACGCTTTGAGGTGCACCATGGCGTGCGCATAAGCGACTCGGCCATTGTGGAAGCCGTGGTGCTCTCGCACCGCTACATCACGGACCGCCAGTTGCCCGACAAGGCCATTGACCTTATTGACGAGGCCGCGGCCCTCATCCGCACGGAGATAGACTCCCTGCCCGCGGATCTGGACGAAGTGAACCGTAAGGTCATGCAGCTTGAAATCGAGCGCGAGGCCCTGCGCCGTGAAACCGATGCGGCTTCACGCGACCGCCTTGAAAAGCTTGAAAACGAGCTGGCCGACCTGCGCGCCGATCAGGCCGAACTGCGCAAGCAGTGGGAAAGCGAAAAAGGCTCCATCAACCAGGTGCGCGAGATCAAGGAGCAGATCGAACAGACCAAGCTGGCCATCGAGCAGGCCGAACGCGCCTATGACCTCAACAAGGCCGCTGAACTCAAGTATTCGAAACTGCTTGAACTTGAGAAAAAACTGGCTGACGCGGAAGCAGCGGGAAGCGACGACGCCAATGGCGCGCGCCTGCTCAAGGAAGAAGTGCGGCCCGACGACGTGGCCGAAATTGTTGGCAAATGGACGGGCATACCCGTTACCCGGCTGCTGGAATCGGAACGCGAAAAACTGCTGCGCCTGCCCGACCAGTTGCATGAGCGCGTTGTGGGCCAGGACGAAGCCGTCACTGCCGTGTCTGACGCTGTGCTGCGCGCCAGGGCCGGTCTTTCCGACCCCGACAGGCCCACAGGTTCGTTCATCTTCCTGGGCCCCACGGGCGTGGGCAAGACCGAGCTTTCCAAGGCATTGGCCGAAGCGCTCTTTGACACTGAAGACAATATGGTGCGTCTCGACATGAGCGAGTATATGGAAAAGCACTCCGTATCCCGCCTCATCGGCGCGCCTCCAGGATATGTGGGCTATGACGAAGGCGGCCAGCTTACCGAGGCCGTGCGGCGCAAACCCTATTCAGTCATTCTTTTTGACGAAATAGAAAAGGCCCACCCGGACGTCTTCAATACCCTGCTGCAACTGCTGGACGATGGCCGCCTTACCGACAGTCAGGGACGCACGGTGGATTTTCGCAACTGCATCGTCATCATGACGTCCAACATCGGCTCCATGCACTTGCTGGACGGCATCGAGGCTGACGGAACCCTGAAGGAAGGCGCACGCGAAAGGGTTATGGAAGACCTGCGCGCGCACTTCAGACCGGAGTTCCTCAACCGCGTTGATGAAACCGTGGTCTTTCTGCCTCTGCGGCGCGACCAGATCAGCCGTATTGTCGAATTGCAGATGGCTCGCCTGCGCAAGCGCCTTGAAGACCGCAAGATCAAGCTGAACATGACCGACGCGGCCAAGAGCTTCATCAGTGAGGCCGGGTACGACCCCATTTACGGCGCACGGCCCCTCAAGCGCTACGTGCAGCAGGCGGTTGAAACCCCGCTGGCCCGCCTGCTGGTGGGCGGCAAGATCCGCGACGGCCAGACCGTGACCGTGGATGCGAAGGACGAACAGCTTGTCTTCACCGCAGCGTAATATCTGAACCAAACACAAAGACCATACACCAGGGCCCGCACGGCGAAAAACCGTGCGGGCCCTGTGCGTTGCGCGCCGTACGTATTGGCGCAATGCCGTGTTGGAATGCTTTGTGGGGGAGGGACCCTTTTGCAAAAGGGTCTCCTCCCCCACGCCCCCTCCCCCTAGAGCAGATTAACTTTGAGAATATACATTCTCAAAGTTTAAGGCACGCTCACTACGGCGTTTAACCGCGCAGATAAACTGCGCTTACGCCTTCGCGGCGGGCGCCTGCTCACGCAGTCGCCAGAGCAATTTCACTTTGAAAATGCTCTAAAACTCTTAATTTTAGAGCATGTTACCTTTGAAAAAGTGTAAATGCTCTGACGCTGCACGAAAGTGCAGCGCGAGACACAAAAATGCGGCAACGCTCACGGCAGCGCGGGTGCATTTGCAAGCGCTCTGGGGCTGCGCGAGTGAAGTGCCTCGGCATGGCGAAGCAACCAGAAATCAGACGCGGAAAAAGCGGTTCCAGGCCACAGCCTGTATCACGGAGGTGATGGCGTGAAAAAACTCTCTGGCGCTTTCTTCGGTGGGGTGTTCTGGCGGCCCGGGTTCGTGCCCTGCGTACCAGGGCAGCGTGCGCATCAGCGCGGCCAGCATATGGTCATAGGACGGCGCAAGCACATCCTGCGGGCGGCTGCGGCTGGCGTCTTCTCCCTGTGCGCAGGGCGTGCCGAAAACCATGTACTGTCGGCAGGCCACCGGCCGCACGGGGTAAACGAGGCAGGCGCCGTCATAAAGAAAGGGACAGGGCGAGGCAATATCCCGCGTCTGCCCCTCATAGCCCGACAGCCTTTGTGCCAGACCGGCAAGCCTGTCTTGCGGCAGCCTGTGGCGTGCGTAACAATGCAGCGCCAGCACTTCCAGCGGCGTTACGGGGATGGGCTGCCTGCAGCATTGCGCACACCCCGAATGGCAGGCAGGCACGCGCCCGTCCCGGCCCACCGCGACCTTCACGCCCAGATCCACCACGGCATAGGCGTCAAGCAGAAGGCTGAGGTCGGGGTAGCGGCGCTCAAGGGGCGGGTCCGCATACCTGAACGCGCGCGCCTCCGGTGGCCACGCTAAAGGCATGGCCCGCTCTCCCGGCGCTTGGGGTCACGCATTGTCCGTGCCTTTTTCCGCAGTGCCACTTTTTGCAGGGTCTGTGCCTTTCTCGGCACGGTTGCGGCGCGAGGGATTTTTTTCATTGCCGTCCGCCTCATGGGGCTTGACGGCTTCGCCCGAAGCGGCGGCAGGCGTAAACCCGCCAGCGGCGGGTGGCGTCGCAGGGGCGGAAAACATGACGTCCCTGCTTTCGCCCTTGTGCTTGAGGCTTTCACCCCGGCTGATAAAGTACACATGCTCGGCAATGTTGACGGAACGCCGCCAGATGCGCGTCAGCGAACGTGTCACCAAAATTATGTGCATGGCCTGATGCGGTTCGAGGCTGCTCTGCGGGTCGGAAAGGCCTTCCATAAGCCCCTGGATGATGCGGACTTCAGTCTGCACCGCTTCGTCATCGCCCCGGCTCATGATCAGCGCTTCCTGGGCGTCGTTCTCGCGAAAGACCCGCACCGCGTTTTCAAAAGCTTCGCGCGCGCTCACGTAAAGCTCGCGCACGTGGGGTATCACGCTGAAGCCCGGCATGTCCTGCATGAGGGTGGCCTGTTCAGCCATGCTCACGGCCTCGTCGCCAATACGCTCCAGATCCACCACCATACGCAGGGATGTGACCACAAAGCGCAGGTCGCTGGCCACAGGCTGCGACCGGGCCAGCAGCCGCAGGGCCATTTCGTCTATCTCGTTTTCCAGGGCATCGATGGCCGCGTCGCTTTCGATGACGGCAGCGGCCCTGCCCGGATCGTTGGTGACAAGGGCTTTGCCCGCCTCTTCCAGCGCAATGCCCACACTGGCGCACATGACCAGAAGCCGGGTACGCAGGGTCACAAGCAGTTGTTGCAGATAATTGGCCTGTTGCATGACAGTCTCCTGAAAAATCGCGCTGTATGTTCTGACCGGATTGCGGCCACATCTGGTTTGGTTTTGAATGCGAACAAAGGCCTCAGGGCCGGAAGACGAAACTCTGGCCGCCTCCTAGCCGAAACGCCCGGTGATATAGTCTTCGGTCTGTTTTTTGGCTGGCCGTGTAAACATTATATCTGTGGCATTATACTCAATGAGTTCACCCATGTAGAAAAACGCCGTTGTATCGGACACGCGGGCGGCCTGCTGCATGTTGTGGGTAACGATGATGATGGACAGGGACTCACGCAGCTCACGGATGCTTTCTTCAATCTTTTGCGTGGCTATGGGGTCAAGGGCGCTTGCGGGTTCGTCCATAAGCAGCACTTCGGGCTCCACAGCCAGGGCGCGGGCAATGCACAAGCGCTGCTGCTGCCCGCCGGAAAGACCAATGGCCGGGGCTTGCAGGCGGTCTTTCACCTCGTCGAAGATGGCGGCCCTTCGCAGAGAAAGTTCAACTTTTTCAGCTATAAGACTCTCGTCCCTGAGGCCGTTGACCCGCAGACCGTAGGCCACGTTTTCATAAATGGTTTTGGGAAAGGGGTTGGGCTTCTGAAAAACCATGCCCACCCGGCAGCGCAGCGAAACCACATCCGTATCCGGGCGGTTCACGTCTTTGCCGTCCAGCAGGATTTCACCTTCCACGCGCGCGCCGGGGACGAGGTCGTTCATACGGTTCAGACAACGCAAAAAGGTGGATTTGCCGCAGCCCGACGGGCCGATAAGAGCCGTCACCTTGCAGGGTTCGAAGGCCAGAGACACTTCGTGCAGGGCCTTGTGCTGCCCGTAATAGACACTGACGTTGCGTGCCAGCAGATGTTCCTTCATGACTATGCTGCTCCATGAGCGGAAGTAAGAGTGAAAACAAGGGCCGTATTGCCGTCAGGCGCCGGGCTTTCCGCCCGGATGCTGCCGCCGTGCCTTTCAATGATATGCTTGCAGATGGCAAGGCCAAGGCCGGTGCTGGCTTGTCCCCTGTGCCGCTCGACCTGATAGAAGCGTTCAAATATGCGTTCAAGGTCCTGCTTGGGAATGCCGGGGCCATCGTCGGTAACGCGAAAGATGACGCTGTCGCCGGCCCGCCGCGCGCCCACGCGGATGCCGCCGCCCTCTGGCGCGTATCGACCCGCGTTTTCCAGCAGATTGCGAAAGACCTGGGTCAGATGCGGCTGGCTGGCCATGACGCGACAGTCGGCCGGGATCTGTGACTCTACCTTGCAGCGCCTGCGGTCCAGCACTTCCCGGCACATGCCCGTGGCCTGCGCCAGAGCTTCGCGGGGATCGACCGGGGCAAGCTCAAGGCTGCCGCTCTTGCCCTCAAGGCGCGCCAGGGTAAGCAGATCTTCCACCATGCGCGAAAGGTAGGCCCCGTTCTTGAGAATGATCTCGCCAAAGCGGCGGCATTCCGGCGGGCCGTCCAGACTGATGAGAGTTTCGGCATATCCCTGTATGGCCGTAAGCGGCGTGCGCAATTCGTGCGACACGTTGGCCACGAAGTCCCTGCGCACCCTCTCGAGCCGCATGAGTTCCGTGATGTCGTGGAACACGGCCACAGCGCCCAGTTGCCCGCCCTTTTCCGTGTCGGCGGATGTGGGCAGCGAAATGCAGACCGACATGACCTGACCGGAAGGCAGTTCAAGGTGCAGATAACGCTGCATACGCCCGACTTCCGGGGTGAGCCCTTCATCGCTGTCGTCTTCGCCGTCCTCAAGGCCCTCAAGGTCTGGCGCGACCAAATCCTGCGCTGCCACCCCGGCGGCATCAGCCCCGGCTGTCCGGGCCTGGGTCGCGCCATCGCCGGAGGCGCCTTCGGCCCCCACAAGTCCCGGGTAGTCCTGCGCCACGGAGGCGGCAAGGGCCAGCGCCCGCTGGCGCGCATGGTTACGGGCTTCCGCCTCTGCCATGAGGTCGTCAACGGCATTCTGCAAGGGCGGCGAAGGGATGACTTCAACCACCTGAGCGCCCAGGGCCGACGCGGCATCGGGAAATTCCCTGGCCAGCGCCCTGTTGCAACGGCGTATGCGCCCGCGCGGGCCAAGCACCAGCACTCCGTCGCTCATGGTGTCGAGGATGCTTTCAAGCTGGGCTGTCTGCTCGGCCGCCGCACGGATGTGCTCCTCGATATTTTCGGCCATGCGGTTCACGGCGTCGGCCAGGGGCGCGAATTCGCGCCCTGGTATACGGCGCAGGCGACGCTGAAAGTTGCCAAGGGATATGGCCTCCACCACAGACACCATCTGGCTTAACGAGCGCCGCAACGCGCCGGACAGCAGCCCGGCCAGCGCCAGCGAAAGCGCCACGGTGATAAGGCCTATGCGCGTGAAGACGGCAAGCTGGCTGTCTATAATCTGCCTGAGGCTGACCAGCGGCACGGAAACGCGCAAAATATCGCCGTTTTGCAGGGCCACAGCGGCATAGGCCAGATCTGTGCCCAGAGTGCCGCTGGGCCGGATGGTAAAACCTGCCCTTCCGGCCATGGCCTCACGTACTTCGGGCCTGTCGGCATGATTGTCCAGACGGGTGACGGGCTGCGCTCCGGGGGCTGTATCGCCCAGCACGCTGCCCCTGCTGTTCAGCAGAGACAGGCGCTCTTCCGGCATATCAAGAATGTCCGCCAGTTGAGAAAGCCCGGATGTATGGTCGCCAAGCCTGTCCAGTATGGCCCCGGCCAGCACTGTTTCACGCACAAGGCGTTCACGCGCGGATTCGAGCTGGGCCTTTTCAAACCAGGCCTTGCCGTAGAACACGGCCACAGCTATGGAAACCAGGGCCACAGCCAGCATGCCGTAAAAAATTCTGGTTCTGAATGAAAACATAGTTCCCTGCCAGTGCGGCCATGCCGCCAGCTTTGCTATGGGCCCCCACAGGCGCAGCCCGTGCGGGACCTTTCTACTCCTTGATTCTGTAGCCGACGCCGCGTACAGTTTCCAGCATGGCGGCCGCGTCGCCGAGCTTGGCGCGCAAACGGCGCACATGGGTATCCACGGTGCGGGCATACCCTTCAAAAGAATAGCCCCACACCTTGTTCAACAGCTGCTCGCGCGTACGCACCGCCCCCGCGTGGCGGAGCAGGTCTTCAAGCAGACGAAACTCCGTGGCCGTAAGCGGCATCTCTTCGCCCTGCGCCTCGGCCGTATGGGCTTCGGGCCGCAGGCGTATGCCGTGACGTTCAAGCACAGGGCTTTCGCTGCTGCGCGTTCCGCGCCGCAGCACCGCCCGGATGCGCAGCATGAGTTCGCGCACGCTGAAGGGCTTGACCACGTAATCGTCCGCCCCAAGGCTCAATCCCACGACCCTGTCCATTTCTTCGCCCCTGGCTGTCAGCATGAGAACCGGAATATTGGCGGTTTCCGCCTGCGCACCCAGGCGGCGGCAGACCTCAAACCCGTCAAAACCCGGCAACATGACGTCCAGCAGCATAAGGTCGGGCATATGTTGCCGGGCCAGCTTGAGACCTTCATTGCCGTCGGCTGCCTCCAGCACGCTGAAGCCTTCACGCTCAAGATTGAAACGTAAAAGTTCACGGATGTCGGCTTCATCTTCAACTATCAGTATTTGTTGACTCATAATTCACACCTCTCTGACGCAGCCCGAGTACATCGCCTCTTTGCGCCATTGTGATGGTGGATTTGTTACAATTGCGTGACGCTGAGTAAAACTGAAAAAAACATGCCCCACGCGGATTTGAAAAGCAAATACGGACTTCACGCAGTCTTCGTGGTTCTGACATCATTCTGTAACAGAACAAGGCCAGAAAAGAGTCGCGGCGGGCGAAAACCGCCAATGTAGACCAATGTCACAGAGTTTCAACAACAGGAGAAGACCCATGTCTTTCGACTTCAAGTCCCGCATGACCCGTTACAGCGGCAAACTGCTTGCCGCCGCCATCACCGTCCTTTGCCTGAGCGCTCCGGCCATGGCCGCCCAGCAGGTCGTCATCAACGGCTCCACCACGGTTTTGCCCGTGGTGCAAAAAGCCGGTGAAGCGTTCATGGCCTCCCATCCCGGCACGGAACTCAGCATTTCCGGCGGCGGTTCCGGCAACGGCCTCAAGGCCCTGCTCGAAAAACAGTGCGATATTGCCATGAGCTCGCGCGACATCAAGGATAAGGAAGTGGAAGCCGCGGCCAAAAACGGCGTGACCCCCCTGCGCACGGCCATCGCCATTGACGCCATCGTGCCTGTGGTCAACCCCGCCAACAAGGTGGCCGAGCTCACCGTTGAACAGCTGCGCGACATTTTCGCCGGCAAGATCACCAACTGGAAAGACCTTGGCGGCGAAGACGCCCAGATCGTGGCCGTCTCGCGCGACACCTCTTCCGGTACCTTCGAGTCCTGGGAAGAACTGGTCATGCACAAGGAGCGCGTCAGCCCCAGGGCCCTTATGCAGGCTTCCAACGGCGCTGTGGTGCAGGCCGTGTCCAAGAACAAGAACGCCATCGGCTACGTGGGCCTCGGCTATGTGGACAAGTCCACCAAGCCCCTCAAGGTGAACAACGTGAGCGCCAGTGCTGAAACCGCCGTTTCCAAGCAGTGGCCCATTGCCCGCGAACTTTACATCTTTACCAACGGCGCTCCCAAGGGCGTGGTGAAAGAATTTGTGGAATACCTCCTTGCCCCCGACAAGGGCCAGAAGGACGTGCGTGAAGTAGGCTACGTGCCCCTGAGCAAATAGAGCATTTTGCTTTTGCAAAACTCCGTGTTTCAACGCATCATTCTGGCGAAAAACGTGGTTTTCGCCAGAATCCACGCCACTTCGTGGCGGCTGCCGCCTTCGCGTCAGCAAGACCGCTTCTGCGAAATGGTTGCCTGGCGGTGCGGTGACTCCGCCTTGCAACCATTTCGGAGTGGAGACAAATTATCCCGGAATGACGGGAGATTTCTGACGGACAAGGGCGCAGCATGCCCTGCAAACAATTTCCGCATGGTGCGGGGCCAACGGGAGCCACATCCCGTCTTGCCCAGGCATATGCGCCACAAGTGCCAAAGACGCGGCTAGCGCGTCAGGAGAACGGCCCATGCGCTCCAGAGATCTGAAGGAAAAGCTGGTTCACTATATTCTTACCGGCATGGCGGCCAGCTCCCTGCTGGCCCTGGCCGGCATTGTCATATTTCTGTTTATGGAAGGCCTGCCGCTCTTTGCGCACTACTCGCCCATAAATTTCCTTTTTGGCGATCTGTGGTATCCCACAGAGGACCCGGGGCTTTTCGGCATCTTTCCCCTGCTGGTGGCCTCGCTGGCGGTAACGTTTTTTTCCTCGCTGCTGGCGGTGCCCCTCGGGGTTCTTACGGCCGTATACCTGACGGAAATCGCCCATCCGGGCGTTCGCCGCATCATCAAGCCCTTTGTGGAACTTCTGGCCGCTCTGCCTTCTGTGGTGCTGGGTTTTCTGGGCATGGTGGTGCTGGCCCCCTTCCTGCAAGACTATCTGGACGCGGCCACGGGCCTGAACCTGCTGAACGCCTCCCTGGTGCTGGCCTTCATGAGCGTGCCCACCATCTGTTCCGTATCCGAGGATGCCCTGTACAGCGTACCGCGCGACCTGCGCGAGGCCTCGCTGGCGCTGGGCGCCACCCGCTGGCAGACCACGGTTCGGGTGGTCATACCCGCCGCGCTCTCCGGCATCGGCACTGCCGTCATGCTGGGCATGTCGCGGGCCATCGGCGAAACAATGGTGGTCCTTATGGTGGCTGGCGGCGCGGCCATTATTCCCACATCACTGCTGGACCCGATACGGCCCATGCCCGCGTCCATCGCCGCAGAAATGGCCGAGGCTCCTTTCAGAGGCGAGCATTACCACGCGCTCTTCGCCATAGGCATTGTGCTCTTTCTGCTCACGCTGGCCTTCAATATGCTCGCCGGGCATATTGCCGAAAAACATCGTCAGGCCGGAACTTCCAGCTTATAGGGAACAGGACGTAAAAATGTCACAGGCATCATCTTCACAGCACGATTCGCGGCCCGGCGCGTCCGCGCGCGTGGCGCTGCCCTCCAGCGGCAGGGCCAGAGGACGCGCGCAGAACGTCATGTTCTTCTTTCTGCGCGGCGTGGCCACCTGCAACGTTTTGGCCCTGATGGGCGTATGCGGCTTTTTGCTCTACAACGGCCTGCCCGCGCTGAGCTGGGAGTTCGTCAGCCAGTCTCCCCGCAACATGATGACAGAGGGCGGCATACTGCCCTGTATCATCGGCACGGCCATTCTCTCGCTGGGCGCACTGCTGCTGGCCTTTCCCCTTGGCGTGGCCTCGGCGGTATACCTGCACGAATACGCCAAGCGCAACGCCTTTGCCCGCTATGTGCGCCTCGGGGTCAACAACCTTGCTGGCGTGCCCTCCGTGGTCTTTGGCCTTTTTGGCCTGTCCTTTTTTGTGACCTTCTGCGGCTTCGGGGTCAGCATACTCTCAGGCGTGCTGACGCTGGCCGTGCTGACCCTGCCCGTCATCATCGGCACTGCTGAAGAAGCCCTGCGCAACGTGCCGGACACCTACCGCGAAGCCTCCCTGGCCCTTGGCGCAACCAAATGGCAGACCATCAGTCGTGTGGTGCTGCCCTGCGCGCTGCCCGGCATGCTCACTGGGGCTATCCTTGGCGTGGCCCGCGCGGCGGGCGAAACCGCAGCCATCATGTTCACCGCGGCGGTCTTTTATACGCCCAAGAATCCGGACTCCATTTTCAGCTCTGTCATGGCCCTGCCCTACCACATGTACGTGCTGGCCACGGCCGGAACCGAAATAGCCAAAACCCGGCCCCTGCAATACGGAACCGGCCTTGTACTCCTGCTGCTGGTTTTGAGCATGAACCTGCTGGCCATCCTGTTGCGCGACCATCTGCAACGCAAACGCTAGAGCAATGTACGTTGCTGTGCTTTGTAGGGGAAGGACGTGAGCGTCGAACGCGCTCCGACAAAAACGGGGTACGGTGCAATACTTGTGGGGGAGGGACCCTTTTGCAAAAGGGTCTCCTCCCCCACACCCCCACCCCCTAAAACTTTTATAGTTTTAGAGCCGTTTCAGTTTGAAATTTCTCTGGCAGCTGCGTGAGCAGACGCCCGCCGCGAAGACAGCACCGCTATTTATTTGCGCGCTTACGCGCCGAAGCGGCGGAATGACAAATTGGAATGTGAAGCATTCCAAAGTTGCTCTGATCCAGTCACCCTTCACCTCCCGGCACAGATCCCGGCTCGGGGAAATGGCGGGCGCCCCTGCGTTTACCGCACATGTAAGGCGCAGAGATTCCGTCAAGAAAGCGCGCCCCGATCACGGCGTGCTTCTGCATCATCCGCACATCACATACATGGCCGCTCGGGAACAGGCCGCCAGGGGCGCTTGCTTCAAAAGGCGGCACGGCCCCTGAACGGCCATATGAGGAATACCGACGCAAAAAGGGGAGGCCGAAGCCTCCCCTTGAAGTCGTAATCCTTGCCTTTCGGCCAAGCGCTCAGCTTAGAGCAATGTAAAAGTTACATTGCTCTGACGGCTGCGTGAGCAGACGTCCGCTACGGAGGCGTAAGCGCAGTTTATCTGCGCGGTTAAACGCCGTAGTGAGCGTGCTTTTACCTTTGAGAATGTATATTCTCAAAGGTACTCTGCGCTAGAAGCTGTACGCGAAGACCACCTGGGCCTTCCACATATCCTGCTTGCTGAAGCTGCCGCCGTTGCCGCCGTTGGCCTTCTTCCAGGTGCTGTTATCCATGCAGTTGATAACGTAGTCCAGTTCAAGATTCATTTCGAGGTTTTCGTAAATCTTGTAGCTGTTCACCAGGTTGAATTCCACCAGGGCGTCCTTGGTGGTCAGGTAAGGGCTGGTGTTTTCACCGTAGCCGTAAGCCCAGGCACTGGCGCTGTCCATATACTTGACCATGCCGGTGCTGTTGGTGCCGCCAAAGTAGGCCACGCGGAAGGTGTGCGACAGGTCTTCGATGAAGCTCATATCGCGGATCTGGGCGCCGATGCCCCAGGTTCCGGCGTAGTCGATGGCGTAATCCTGACGGACCCAGCCCATGTTGCCGTCACCCAGGAAGGAGGTGAAGTTGCCCATAGGCACAATGGAAGGCATGCGCTGCGAACCGTTCTTCGGGTTGCCGTCATCACCGGAAGCGTACCAGCCCAGGATGCCGGGCACGCCCCAATCAAGCTTGTATTCCACCAGGGCTTTGGCAAGCCAGCCCTGACGTTCGGTGCTGGAGCGCTTGGTCACGCCATTTTTCACGGCGTCAAAGCGGCCCATGCCCTGCATGTAACCGTAGTTGATGTCCAGTTCGATGTTCAGCGGATCCCACAGGGTGATGGCGAGAGGCAGACCAGCCCAGAAAGCGGTGCCGTAATCGTTGCCGGTCTTGCCGATATTGTCAACGCCAGTCAGGCCCGGGTAGGGGCGCAGGGTAAATTGGGGGTTGCCGTCACGGGTTCCGATGGCATCATAGCTGTTGGTCTTGTCATTCCAAGACTTCAGAGCATTCTTGCCCACCATGCCGTACATGGCCCAAGGGGTTACCTTCACGCCGTCAAAGGTCAGGGGCAGCATCAGGCTGAACAGATCCATGTTGTCCAGATAGTTGCTCTGCGAGGGCTTGTTTTTGTCAACATAGTTGTCGTTCAGCGGACGGGCCCACAGAGCGGTCAGGCCAACGTTGTCGTTGAACTTGTAGTTGACGGTGATGCCGGCCACGTCGGTGTCCATAATGGCGGAACCGCCGGCCACGTTGGGCAGGGCCACGCCCTGGATGCCCATGCGCACCTTGGCGTCGGTCTGCGGCACAGCCCAGTCAATGTAGGCGCGCTTGAGGCGGATGGTGTTGTTGGCGTCAGCGCCAAGGGCGCCGCCGCTGCTCGCCTGGCCCCACTGGGTGGTGCCGATTTCGAAATACACGGTGCCGGACAGGGATTCGGAAGCCACGGCATCCAACTGAAGGCGCAGACGCTGGGCGGCCTGGAAGTCATCCTCTGTGCTGCCCTTGGTCTTCGCGCCCTGGGCATCGCGGAAAGTGTTAATGGGGCTGCCTTGGCCCTCGCTGAAGCCCATGAGCCACTGGCCTTTAGCCTTGAAATCAATGGCGCTGGCGCCGGTGGCAGCGCCGAGCAGGAGGCCGGCGGCCAAAATAAGTGTACAGATACGTTTCATAGCCCTTCCTCTCGTTTAAACGTCCCACAGGTAATACTGACAACCTACATTAAGGTTGAAAATTCTTTTACACGGATTTATTTATATACGCAAGGTTTTTCGTAAAAAAATTTTAACCGAAATTGCCATCACGTGTCGGCGCTTCGTCATGAGGCTGACACAGACACAAAAACCCAGCCGCCACGTAGGTGACAGCCGGGTTTTCAAAATGGTTTTCATCGCGAAAACTGCCTGCACGAAATCCAGGCGGGACAGTTTCTTGTACTACAAAAAATCTGGATCAGCGGCAGCCTTGCCCTCGGCCAGCATGATGCGCACATAATGCAGGCTGTGCTCGTCCACCGGAATGATGGGAAAACCCTGCCCGCAGCCTGGGCAGCGCACCATGCGCGGTTCGGTGGGGCTGGCCTGTGGCACGTGTTTGCCGCAGCCTGGGCACTGGTAAAAGAAAAGGATTTCCATACCGTCAGGGGCCACGGGCTCAATGGGCCTTTTACGCTCAGCCACGGGCGGCCTCCTTGCGCGCCTGATCGGCGTCAGCGCCGTTCAGAGCCAGATTGCGCCCGGTCATGGGGGCTGATGGTTCTATCCCCCACAAGGCCAGTAGCGTCGGGGCAACGTCGCACAGCCTGCCGTCGGCCAGCGCCTTCACCGCGCCGTCAGGCTCCAGCAGGATGCAGGGCACAGGATTGGTGGTATGGGCCGTCTGCGGATGCCCTTCGGGCGTGAGCATGACTTCGCAGTTGCCGTGGTCGGCAATGATGAGCATGCGTCCCTTGCGGGCTTCCACGGCTTCCATCATGCGGCCCACGCACTGGTCCACCACTTCGCAGGCCTTGACGGCGGCTTCAACAACGCCGGTATGCCCCACCATATCGCCATTGGCAAGGTTGCAGACAACAAGGTCATACTGCCCGGAGTTCCAGGCCTTGACGAACTCATCCGTCACCAGAGGCGCGCTCATGGCAGGTTTCTGGTCATAGGTCGCCACATCGCGCGGCGATGGCACAAGGACGCGGTCCTCGCCCGTAAACAGCTCTTCAACGCCGCCATTGAAAAAGTAGGTCACATGGGCGTACTTCTCCGTTTCCGCCAGGCGCAGCTGGCGCATGCCCCGCTCGGACACGACCTGACCAAGGCCCTGGCTGACCGCTTCCTTGGGAAAGGCCACCGGCAGGGTAAAGCTGGCCTCATAGGACGTCATGGACGCCAGCGCCGACAGCACGGGCATCTTGCCCCTGTCAAAACCCTCGAAACCGGGGGTAATGAAGGCCGCTGTCAATTCGCGCATGCGGTCGGCACGGAAATTGAAGAAAAAGACCGCGTCGCCGTCGGCCATGCCGGGGGCGGCGTCACCCGTGTCAAAGCGCACGGGCTTCATGAACTCATCAGTAACGCCCGCCTCGTATGAAGCCCGCACCGCCGCCTCAGGATTGGCCGCCGTGGGCGCCTGACCATGCACTATCACATTCCAGGCCTGACTGACCCGCTCCCAGTGCTTGTCGCGATCCATGGCGTAAAAGCGGCCCACAAGGCTGGCTATGCGCGTCTGGGGCTGATCCTTGATGCTGGCTTCAAGCTCGCGGATAAAGTCCATCCCGCTGTGCGGCTCGCAATCACGGCCATCCATGAGGGCGTGCACGCGTACGGGGATGCCCTGCCCGGCAGCCATGCCGCACAAGGCCTCCAGATGACGGATATGACTGTGAACGCCGCCGCCGGAAAGCAGACCCACAAGGTGCAGCTTGCCGCCCCCGCGACTGGCCGCGGCCAGCACGTCGTTGATGACAGGGTTGGTCGCGAAGGAGCCGTCCTCCACAGCCACGTCGATGCGCGTCATGTCCTGATAGACCACGCGCCCTGCCCCGATGTTCAGGTGCCCGACTTCCGAATTGCCCATATATCCTTTGGGCAGGCCCACATCACGCCCGGAGGCTATGAGTTGCCCGTGCGGGCAGCGGGCCGTCAGGGCGTCCAGATTGGGGGTTTTCGCCAGGTACGGGGCATTGCCCGGCCCTGGCGGGGCAATGCCCCAGCCATCCAGTATCAACAGCAGCGTTGGCGTCATATATTATTCTCCGCGGTCTTCGCGCCCAGCGGTTTTTGCGGCTCCGGAGCCATGCCCCCACAGGGCTTCGAGGGCGTAAAGCTCGCGCACGGGTTCCTGAAAGATGTTGACGATAACATCGTTCATATCCACCAGGATCCACTGCCCGGCGGCGTACCCTTCCGTGCGCAGAAATTCGTAGTTTTTCTCACGGCACATCAGGCTTACGCCGTCAGCAAGGCTCTGGGCGTGACGCACCGAACCGGCGCTGGCAATGATCAGGGCATCGGCAAAACCGCCCTGCCCCTCAAGATCAATGCAAACCACACGCAAGGCCTTGTGCTCTTCAAGCCATTGGACCATATCCGCCGCCTTGCGGCTTGCGGGAACTTCTGAAAACTGCTTGGGGGCGCGGCCCCCGGAGGGAGTATTGGGGTGATTATTTTCCATAGCAAGCACATATCGCAAAGCCGGGTCAAGGGCAATGGCTTCCCGAAGCCGCGTCCCACGCCCCTGGCATGCCAGACGGCAACCCGTCCGACATGCGCCCAGAAGCCCGGCAGCATCCCTTGCTGCGCATCTTTCAGGGCAAGGCCGCACGGCCCGCCATAGGCCTTCCTGGCCAGGGCTCCCTCCCGCCATGCCCCGTTTTTGTTGACCCGGTGCGGACATTGCGGCATACCCAAAAGGGTCTCCACGCTGCGAAGCCATTTTTTCTTTTTCATTGACGGCCCAAGCCGCCAAATGCCAGCTATCTATTCTATAAGGAGTGGGTCGTGCTTTTCAATATCAAACAGGAAACCCTGCCCCGCGAGGAACTGGAAGCGTTGCAACTGCGCCGCCTGCGCGACTTGTGCGACCGCGTTTACGCCAACGTGCCCTTCTATCGCAAACGCTTTGACGAGGCGGGCATCACCCCCGCCGACATCAAAACTCTGGCCGACCTGAAACTTCTGCCCTTTACCGAAAAGCAGGACCTGCGCAACTACTACCCCTTCGGCCTGTTTGCCGTGCCGCGCGACCATATCGTGCGGCTGCACGCCTCCAGCGGCACCACGGGCAAGGCCGTGGTTGTGGGCTATACGGCCCGCGACCTTGAAAACTGGGCCGAGCTTATGGCCCGCAGCATGTCCGCCGCAGGGGTCAACCGCTCGGACGTGGTGCATGTGGCCTATGGCTACGGCCTTTTTACGGGCGGGCTTGGGGCGCACTACGGCGCGGAACGCATCGGGGCCACGGTTGTTCCGGCTTCCGGCGGAGCCACGCGCCGTCAGGCGCACCTCATGCGCGATTTTGGCGCTACTGTATTGTGCGCCACGCCTTCCTACGGCCTGCATCTGTGGGAAGCCGCGCAGGAAGCGGGAGTGGATTTTCGCGAACTCGCGCTGCGCATAGGCATCTTTGGAGCCGAACCCTGGTCTGAAGCCATGCGCCGGGACATCGAAGAAAAAATGAACATCGATGCCATGAACATTTACGGCCTTTCTGAAATTATGGGGCCGGGCGTCGCAATGGAATGCGTGGAAGCCAAGTGCGGCATGCACCTTTGGGAAGATCACATCCTGCCGGAAATCATTGATCCTGTGACCGGCGAGCAGCTTCCCCCCGGCCAGGTGGGCGAACTTGTGCTGACGACCCTCACCAAGGAGGGCATCCCCATGCTGCGCTACCGCACGCGGGACCTCACCAGCCTGGACTACACGCCGTGCAGATGTGGCCGCACCCACGTGCGTATCTCGCGCTTGCAGGGCCGCAGCGACGACATGCTCATCATACGCGGGGTCAACGTTTTTCCGCAGCAGATCGAAGGTCTGCTTATGGAAAGTGAAGGCCTCACCCCCAACTACCAGATCATTGTGGGCTCAGTTAACAATCTGGACACGCTGGAAGTGCGCGTGGAAGTCAGCGACAGCCTGTTTGCCGACGAAATTCGCAAACTCCAGATGCTGGAAAGCCGCCTGCAAAAGAACATCAAGGAATTCCTGGGAGTCACGGCCAAGGTGCGCCTGATGGAGCCGCGCTCCATCCAGCGCTCCGAGGGCAAGGCCCAGCGCATTGTTGACCAGCGCGGCAAAGACTAGAGCATTTTCACTTTGAAAAAGTGTAAATGCTCTAACGCTGCACGAAAGTGCAGCGCGCCGCAGCGGGCGCTTGCTCACGCGGCCGCCGCAGGGCGATCTGACGGTAAAATGACCCCGACGCGGCAAGCCGAATTATGGGAAGCGCCGCTCGGGGCAAAGCGCCTCCCAACGGACGGTTCGCCCTTGTTTGCCATCGTGGCTTTTTATGCGAGTTATCAGCGTTTTTTACGCCGCCCAAAGCAGGAAAAAAGAAAACTCCGTGAGATTTGTGGAACAATGCTTGACACTCAGGGGCAATCCACGTAAAAGCATACCTCGCTGAGCGGGAGTAACTCAGTGGTAGAGTGCAACCTTGCCAAGGTTGAAGTCGCGGGTTCAAATCCCGTCTCCCGCTCCAAATTTTTTTCTGGCGGCATAGCCAAGTGGTAAGGCAGAGGTCTGCAAAACCTCCATCTCCAGTTCAAATCTGGATGCCGCCTCCAAAAAATCTCTTTACGCTTCGCCGTTTGCAGACCACGCGGGAGTAACTCAGTGGTAGAGTGCAACCTTGCCAAGGTTGAAGTCGCGGGTTCAAATCCCGTCTCCCGCTCCACTTATGCAAAACAGCTCAACGGCAGCGTGTCAGATTCCACAATATTATTTGCCGTTGTTCGTGCAGATACATGAAAACGCATGGTGATCCTCTGTCCTTGTCCATCAAGGAATTGTCGGGAGAACCATGTTTTTTTGTTGCCACGGCAAGTCGCATCTCTCGGGCACTCTTTGGGACTTTTTGTCGCTCCTTGGCCGCACGAAAAGCATTGCGCAGGTGTAACCGGCAACCAGGCCAGAAAACGCCCACTCCCGGTGAAGTGGAAAAGGCATCGTGACGCTTGACGTATGGCGCACAATAACCCGGCTCTTTATAACGACAAATCTCTCTGAAAGCCCACCTCGGAAAGCCCCCGACCGCTACTGCGGCCTTGATAACATTGCTTTGACGGATCGTGAAGAACCGGCCGTTCAAAAAGCTGCCAAGGGCTTACGCCTCAAACGATCAAGCGAGACATACGACAACGGCCCGGAGCTTCTTCCGGGCCGTTGTCGTATGTCTTATAGCATTTTCGCATTGAAAATATCCATTCTCGCGGCAGCCGTTGCCCGAAGGGCTTACGGATGGCGACAGCGATTGTAAGGGACAAGCCGCATCGTTACGCATGCTGTCTTCAAGCGTAGTTTCCTGCGTCACAACGCCTGAAGCAATGCTTCCAAGACGCCCGCTTCGGCGCGTAACCGCGCCAATAATTAGCGGTGCTGTCTTCGCGGCGGCTGTTACCCGCAGGGCTTGCCTGAACCGTTGACGGAAACGTCTTACGGGGCAGGACAGCCCTGCGGGCAACGGCTGAAGCTGCGCTTGCGCCTCCGCGGCGGGCGTCTGCTCACGCAGCCTCTAGATGTAATGTTCCAATAGGTTGTTCACCCTCCCAAAATCGGTAAAGCTGGAGTTACCAGACAACAGCAAACCGAGTGAGGGAAAGGGTGAACAGCCATAAGAATGCCAAACTGACGATTCGTAGTCGAGAAGAAATGGTGCGGCGAATGCAATATGAACCGGCTGCCAGAGTGGCAGCTGGATATGGCGTGAGCCTGCGTACCGCAAGAAAATGGAAAAGTCGCCATGCTCATGGCGGGCAGGAGGCGCTTGCAGATCGCGGTTCACGGCCCAGACGTTGTCGTAACAAGCTGTCAGAAGAGGATTTCTGCCGAATATTTGCATTGCGGAAAGCGCGGAAAACCGGAGATGAAATCGCCCTCCGCCTGGATATCTGTCGCAGCAGCGTGTTCCGAGCCTTACGCAAGCTCAGTTGTTCCCGGCTGGCTTCCCTGGAGAAAAAGGATCCTGTCCAGCGCTACCAGTGGGAAAATCCTGGGCAAATGCTGCATTTGGATATTAAGAAGTTGGGCAAGATTGATGGCGTTGGGCATCGCAAAGTCGGTTTGGGCAATGCCCACCGTAGACGGCCAGGCTGGGAATACCTGCACGTTTGCGTTGATGATGCCTCAAGGGCCGCGTACACCGCCATTCTCCCGGATGAAACAGCGGAATCCGCGGTAGAGTTTTTGTGGTTTGCCGTTGCCTGGTATGCCGTGCACGGCATCAAGGTAGAACGAATTTTGACGGATAACGGATCGTGCTACAGGTCGTGGAAGTTTCGTGATGCCTGTCGTGAATTTGGGATAAAGCACAAGCGAACCCGGCCTTACCGGCCACAAACCAACGGCAAGGCAGAACGCTTTATTCGAACAGCATTGAATGAGTGGGCATACGCCGAAACGTATACCCACTCATGGAAAAGAACAGCTTATCTGCCGATATGGACGCATCGTTATAACTTTCTGCGACCACATTCGGCCCTTGGCAAAAAACCTCCAGCTTCGAAGCTAGGGGGGGTGAACAACGTGTTGACACTCTACATCTAGATGGAGCAGACGGACGAACAGTCAAATGGGCAGACAGGCGACGACGTTTGTCAAGGCCTGAAAAACCCCGCAGCGCAGCCGAGGATTTGGAACAAGGCGAGCGATCTCGGCCCTGTAGCCCACAACTGCTGCAGCGGGCTGAAGGTTTTTTCAATCCATCGTTGGGGCTTTTTTCACAGTGTGACGCTAGGGTTTCCGCCACACAACCGCCAGAGCGCAAACGTGCTCTGGAAAGGATGCGCTGGTGGGCTGCCCTGCCTATAATTTTTTTTCCACTATATAGCGGGGCCTGTTTTTAACCTCTGTGAACATCTTTGCGATGTATTCGCCCATGAGCGCCAGGCAAAACAACTGCACAGACCCAAGAAGCAACACCACAATGATCATGGACGTCCAGCCCTGGATTGTCTCGCCCATGGCATATTTGAAAAGCGAAACGCATGTGTATGCCAGAGCGGCAATCATCAGGATAAAACTCATGAGTCCCGCAAGGCGCAGCGGGGCCGCGCTGCATGAGGTGATTCCTTTCCAGGCAAAAGAGACCATCTTCCAGAAAGGATACTTGCTTTCACCCGCAGTGCGCTCGCGGCGCTCATAGTGCACCTCGCTGTGCCTGAAGCCCAGAGAGGGAAACAATCCCCGCAAAAACAATCCCTGCTCACGAATATTGTCAAGAACCTCAAGCACAGGGCGGCTCACAAGGCGATAGTCGGCATGGTCGGGGATGAGGGGAACTTTCAGCCAGCGCATGAAACCATAGAACATGTGCGCGGTAGCCCGCTTGAAGACGGTATCTGTACTGCGATCGCAGCGCACGCCGTAAACAACTTCGCTGCCATTGGCATAATGATCCAGCATCTTGGGAATGGCGGCAATGTCGTCCTGCAGGTCTGCATCCAGGCTTATGATGCAATCAACACCCCAGTCCCGCGCGGTGATCATACCCGCCCAAACGGCATTCTGGTGGCCGGCATTGCCCGCAAAACTGATGGCCCTGCAAAACGGATCAATGGCATGGCGTTCTTCAAGCAAATGCCATGTGCCGTCCGCGCTGCCGTCATTTACATACAGGACGTAGCTTTCATTCTGAATGAGGCCCCTGGCCTTGCACTCTGCCAGCACTGCCGAGAGCGCGTCCATCGTTTTGGGCAACATCTCTTCTTCATTATAACAAGGCACAACCAGCGCCAATAAAGGAATACCAGGACGATCCAATTTTTTTCTCCGGTCGTAACGTGGAAAATATCTGCGCGCAGCATGACTACTTGCTACATGCCGCTGGCTTCCACCGCAACCCGCTTCCATGCCATGGGCTTGCCGGGCTCGCTGACAGCCATGTAGGCAAGACTGCTCAAATCCGTAACTCCTTCAATGTGCAGGGCAGCCTTGCCGTCGGCAGTGACCGTTGCGGAGGCTGGAGCGTAGCGCGAAGTTATCGCGGGTGTAAAAGTTGTTTCACGGGCAGTCAAGGGAGAAAGCCAGCGCAAAACGGCCTGTACCTTGCTGGCGACCGTCTGCCTGTGGGCTACGGCGGCAACGGACACCTTGCCAGCCGGAAGATTGTCCAGATAAACAACATTGCAGATGACAAGCCCGCGTATTGTGCCTGTTCCGGGCATATCAAGGCTCACGGCCTCGTCCCAGGGAACCATCTGGAGTTTTTGGGGGCCGTAAGAGTCAACTTCAATGATATCATAGCCTGGGAAAAAATACTTGTCTGTTGTTGGATATTCCAATGCGCGCGCGGTGACGGTTCCGGCTGCCATGGCCTGATTTCTGGCTTCAATGGCGGGTTGTGCCGTAATAAAAACTCCGGCCTCCACCACTACGCTGGTCAGCAGCACCGCGCAAAAAGCGGCATAGAGCAACTTTTCGCCCCCGCCCTGCGCTGCCCATGCCGCAATAAAGGCAAAGCAGCACAGCGCAATGTAAAAAAATGTAGCGGACATGGCCCGGTATGGCGTGGACGGGCTGAACAGAAACGCCGCGAGGCTGGTCTGGGCCATGAAAAAAAATACCAGCCCGGGCAAAACTGTTGCAAGCCTCAATCGGCCCTGACGCCGCAGCAGCCACAAGGCGCCGATGGCAATCAGGATATAGGGCAGCATCTCAAGCTCTTGCGAACTCCAGAACGTTAAGAACCTGTTGAATGAATTCAGCGACAGTACCGGTATTTTTTCAGCACCACCCAAGCTTGCCAGTCTCACGGCATTGCCAGGAGCCGTCATCATCACAACCCAGCCCACGATGGCCCCGGCAATACCCGCAACAGCCCATAGCGGCACCTTTTTGGCGCTGCGGAAACGATAGATTGCAATACAAGAGGCCGTCAGAATTGCGAGCATACCCACATTTTCATTGCTGCACCCGGCCAGAACTCCGGCAAGCGCCAAGGCAGTGCCTCCAGGAAGCCTGTAGTCCTCTTTATCCATCCAGAACCGGTAGGGCACAAGAAAGGCTGTGGCAAAGGTCAGGCTGTAGCCATAGTCCGGCGTGCCAGTGCGCCAGAAATACACGGTGCCAAACGCTGGTAACGCAAACCACACAAGGCCTGCCAGCGTCACCAGATGCCACGCCCGCAGCTTTTCACGCCATTGCACGCCCAGAACCAGTAAAACTCCTGAGAAAACAAGACCCATAAAGATGACGGGGGTCAGCACCGGATGCAGCCAGGTGGGACCATGCAGCAGAACCCGCGCCATAAAATGGCCGACAAACTTGCCGCTCCAGCTCTGGTGTTCATTCATCTGGACCGCAAATATGGCTGTAAGGCTCGAACCGCCAGATCCATACCCAAAATCATCAAAGACCCAGGGTGTCATCGCGCAAAAAAAAGCCATTACAGCCATTATGAGCAACGATACAATTACTGTATTTTTCATGTTCACTTTAGTGCCAAGCAGCTAAAGGGTACAGAGACTAGACGCGAACGCTTTTGAAAGCCTTGCGCAAATCATGAAACTTTTCTTTTCAGCAAAAAAACTGTTGTTTATCCAAATTTAAATGGAAGTTAAATGTCATTTCCTATACAGGAGGAACAAAAATACAGTTCTTGTGTATAACAGTCTCTTTATCAGGCTTAAATTTCCATGCACAGGACAAAGCCTGCTTTCAACGGCAGAGCAAAATCACTTGTACTCGCCGCCATCCGTAAAATGAAGATACGCCCCCTGAAATGGGCGCCATCCCAAACCGGATGTTTCCCAAATGACTTGAAGCACGCGCCAAGAAACCTCGAGGGGGCAGTGCAGTTGCTTTTATATAGTCCTTGATACCCCAAGAGCCCAAATTAGACAATCGGCGAAGCACACCAAATTGGCAAACAGGGCTCTTCCAAAAACGCGCTCTGAAAACATCAGTGGCAGCCGGTACAGTCTTTTGCGCGAATTGTCTTTGAAAATGTGTACGCTAGAGCATTTAACTTTGAAAAAGTGTGAATGCTCTAACGCTGCACGAGAGTGCAGCGCGCCACAACGTGGTGTGGATGCAGCCGCAAATCGCATTTTTTGGCTGAATGAAAACTTTGGAATGTGAAGCATTTCAAAGTTAATCTGCTATAATGACGGCATGCCCGTTACGGCGCGTGCAAGCCCAGCCAGACCGCGCCCGCAGTCTCACGGCGCGAGCGGCTCACGCTGCGCCAGCACAGGTTCAACGTGACCCTGCGCTGAAATGCCATTGCCCTGATAAAAAAAGGCAGCCGGCACAGTTCTGCCAGCCGCCTTTATTTTTGCATTTTTTTTACCGTGAATACTGTTCAGCGTTTTTACTTCACCAAAGCAGAAGAAAACATGCCCTCAGGCATCACCCTGCACGGGGCACCTGCTACTTGCCGAACCAGCACTTTGGCCAGGTACAGGTATGGCAGGAAAGGCAGTAGCCCCCCTCGCCCATACGTGCGAGTTCGGCGCGGGTGATCCCACGGTTGGCCAGCAGGCGCGGCAACACCAGGTCCAGAAACGTTGTTTTGTAATACAACGCGCAGGCAGGCACGCCGAGCACCTGCATGTCGCCATCGGGGCCGGGGATGCGGCCCATAAGGCTCATGGTGCCCGGCAGCACGGGCACGCCGTGCAGCACGTCGGTCAGCCCGGCATCCACCAGGGCATGCCGGGTCACATCGTCAGGATCAACGGAAAGGCCGCCTGTCGTGACCAGCAGATCAACCCCGGCCTCGCGCATTCCGGTTACGGCCCTGGCCATCAGGGCTTTGTCGTCGGGAACAATATCCGTCTTCGCCACGCTGCACCCCAACATGGTGACTTTGGCCGTAATGACGGGGATGAACTTGTCCTCGATGATGCCCTGAAAAACTTCCGTGCCTGTCACCAGAATGCCCACGCGCGCCTTGCGCAGGGGCAGCACGCTGAAGAGCGGCCCGCCCTCCAGAACCTCAAGCGCCTGTGAGAGCCGCTCACGGGTAATGAAAAGCGGAATGGCCCGCGTGCCGGCCAGGGGGCCGTCCTGCTTGACCAGGGTGGCGTCCTGCCGTGAAGCCACCATTATTTCGGGCACAAGGTTAAACCGGCGCATGCGTTCCACATCAATGCTGAAAAGGCCGTCCCTGGCTGCGGTAAATTCCACCTTGCCCTCGCGGGGCGGCAGGGAATAGCGCACGCCCTCGCCCGCCATACGACGGGCAAAAATCTCGGCCGCCTCATTCTCGTGCACAAGATCTCCGTCGCCGGAGGCAAAGGAAGGAACCGCCCCTTCCCCGGCGGGGGCATCCGTCACAGCCACATGAAAACGCCCCATCTGTTGCAGACGACAGATATCGCCCACGCTGACGCGCTGTCCCGCCTTGAATTCCGGCCCCTTGAACTGGCCAGGTTCTATGCGGGTCATATCGTGGGCCAGGGTCTGCCCCACGGCTTCCTGCACGGGCACCACGCGCACGCCTGTGACGGCCTCGTGGCGCTCGGCGGCCTTTATTTCGCGCCGGGCAACCACATATGGAGCTTCGCCCTGACAGCCCCGGCACACGGGGCCGTCTTCAGCGGGATAGGCCTCGCCGCACACGGGGCAGCAGACAATGCGCGACATATGCTTGTGCCCGATAAAACGGCGCTTCACCATAATCGGCTCAATCTTGCAGATGGTGTCGCCAGCCTGTTCTATTTCGGCCTCAAGACGGGGAACATCCTGATCTTTCTTGGCTTTTTTCTTCAAAAACCACGCTTCTATTTCGGGATACGCGGCCATTTTCACAGGATCAACGCTCACGCGCACGCCCTCGCCCGTATGCTTGTCAAAAAGCGACACGGCGTAGCGGCCCAGATTGTGTATCTTCATCCAGCCGTTGCCGATGCTGCACAGGGTCAGCAGCTGAACCGCGTCGGGCAGGCATTTGCCGGATTCCACCACTGCTTCGAAAAGCGTGCCCTCTGGCAGGTGCCTCTTGGCCAGCTCAACCATATACCCGCCCACAAGCAGGCCGGGAGCGGCGTAACCGTGAAAATTCTCCGCCAGACGGCGAAATTCGTCAAAAGTATAGGAGCCGATATTCATGTACTTCTCCAAAAAATGCTGCCCGATGCAGACAGATGGGGGACTGTGTTCAGAATTTATGTATGCCAAGTCGCTCTTTATTGCTACCTGTCCGCCGCGCTTTCCCCATATGGGGGGGCAGCTTCTTGTGAACGAATGACGGGGCCTTCCGGCAAAGGCGTGCGGCCGTCACAGAATTCCACGTCATAATAACATACAGGTATAATTAATAAATCACGATTTTTTTAAAAATCGTGATTTTCTATGCCAGCCGGGCCTGGGCCAGAGCCAGATCTTCCGGATTGTTGCAGTTGAAAAAAGGCTCGCCCTCTTCAGGCCCGTAATCCAAAAAATAATGTAATTCCTGTGGAATAACGCTGGCAAGCCGGCGCTGCCCCAGGACCAGAGCTCGATCAAAGTACGGCAGGGCCCCCACCTCATACACAGCGACGAGGGCTTCAATGCGCCCGGTATGTCGTTCGCGGTACGCCGTGACAAGATTTGTGGCCGGGGCCTCATTTCTGGCCGCGAGCAGTTTGCGCAAGGTGGGGGCATCCATAAAGGGCAGATCGCAGGAAAGCGCCAGCACGGCTGTGTAGCCCATACCTTCGGCCCGTCGCAAGGCCGCTTGCAGACCTGCCGTAGGGCCTACCCCCTGCACGGCATCGAAAACGCAGTCGTACCCCTGCCGTGGAGTGTCCGCACGGCAGGAAACAAAGCATACGGGCACAAGGGAACGCACCAGAGAGTGAATACGGGCCAGCATGCTGCCGTCATTGCCACCCGCCACATTCTCTGCGGACTCTACGACCGGCGGGCCAGCCAGACGCTCCAAGGCCTTGTCCCTGCCCATACGGCGGGAGAGTCCCCCCGCGAGCACGACCCCGGCAACCGGGCCTCTGTCCAGTTGTGCCACCATGTCCCATCTCCCATAATAGTATGATATACGAACAGGCCTTTCCTTAAACGGGCCTTGAACTGGCTTTGAACTGGCCCTGAGCGTGTGCCGTTTCCGCACCCATGCCTGACTACTGTAACCGCTGCACGGATCATGTCAAAACCGCCATGGCGTTGACTGCCTTTGGCGTGCCCCTTCCACTTATCACGTGATTACGGCGCGACGGTTGGGGCACGATACAGCACATCTGCGCCACGCTTGTCCATCGGGACTGGCCCCTCGCAACGGGAACTCCACGGAGGGCATGCACGGGGGGCCATGCGCGGGCAGCCGCCAGCCCCTTCCGCCTCGCTGGCGAACCGGCGGTTGGCCCGAAAACGGTTTTTCCCGACGATGCGCACAAGGATTTTTGCCAAAGGACCGTTGGCGGCCTCCCGGCGGGCGCATGCCCTTGTCTGACGCATTGTGCCGCGCCCACGCTTTTGCTATGGTGTCTGGCGCTGCCCGTTGCGCACGCGTGCGAGCGTGGCGCTAAAGGCACACGCAAGGGGTACGTTCAGGGAGAAACCATGGGCCAGGATATTTTTGACCTCATTGTTGTTCTGACGCTGGCGTTCTTTGCCGGACGCGGTTATCTTAACGGCTTTGTTGGCGAAGTGGCGGGCATTGTGTCGCTGTTGGGCGGTTTTTGGGCTGCCCACACCTATCACTATCTGCTTTCGCCCCACCTGACCCTCATTTCTGATCCGGGGTGGCGCACCATTGCGGCCTATGTGCTTGTATTTCTGGGCGTACTCATATCAGTGGCCCTGCTGGCCCGCCTGCTGCAAAAAATCCTTTCGCTTTCTTTTGTCAGCTGGGCAGACAGGCTGGCCGGAGCCGCGCTGGGTTTTGCCAAGGGCGCGCTTTTATGGTCTTTGTGCATGCTTGTGCTGCAAAAATATTTCTCACAGGCGGCCTTTATGCAACACAGCCGCGTGCCACCCTATTTTACCGCCCTTTCGGCGCAGATTCGGGGCTGGCTGCCGCCCGACCTCGTGTCGCGTCTGGGACTTTGAGGACGCACTGATTAAAGAACCTCCTGGAAACGCGCAGTTATTTTGTTTGGCAAGGCACGAACTTTTTTGAAGCAGGAGTGGACTTTTCCGTCCTCGACTGTTTCAAAAAAAGTGAAGCAACGCCGCCAAACGAAATAAATCAGCGTTTCCTTAACACTGCATCCGTAACAGGCAAGGAAGCGTAGACTCTATGGAAAAGAGCGCAGTTGAAGAATTGCAGGCCGTCATTGACAAACTCACCAGCCCCGAGGGCTGCCCCTGGGACAAGGAGCAGACCGCCCAGTCCCTGGCCGACTATATCATTGAAGAAAGTCATGAACTGGTCAGCGCCATTCGCTCCGGCAATGTGGCCGACATCCGCGAAGAGCTTGGCGATGTGGCCTTTCTGCTGCTGTTTGTGGCCCGCCTGTATGAAAAGGAAGGCCAGTTCACCTTTGCCGACGCCCTCAACAACAACAAGGCCAAGATGATCCGCCGCCACCCGCACGTTTTTGGCGACACGGTTTTTGACAGCCTGGATGAGCAGCTCAAAGCCTGGGAAAAAATCAAAAGAGCCGAACATGCCGACGACGAGGGCAAGCCCAAGGGGCTCTATGACAGCCTGCCCGAAAGCCTGCCTCCCCTGCTCAAGGCCTATCGCATCCACTCCAAGGCCGCCCGCGTCGGGTTTACCTGGCCCGAGGACGAAGAGGTGGAGCAGCAGGTTGAAGCCGAATGGCTGGAATGGCTGGACGCATCCGCCAGCAACGATGCGGAGGCGCAAAAGCACGAACTGGGCGACCTGCTTTTCAGCATTACCGAACTGGGACGCCGCAAGGGCATCAAGGCCAGCGAGGCCCTTGACCTCGCCACGCGCCGCTTCCTGAAGCGCTTTGCCCGCATGGAAGAGCTGGCCCGCGAACAGGGGCAGGACTTTACGGCTCTGAGCCTCGACGAAAAGGACGAACTGTGGAATACGGCCAAGGCAGAGGAAGAGGCCCGGTCCTGATTACGGGGCAGACGCGGCCCATGTCGTGCGCGGCACAGCGCCGCCCCTTTCTTGCGGCTTCTTTTTTGCCGCCGCGCTTGCTGCCGCTCTTTTTCTGCGTGCTGGCACTGCTGCTTTGCGCCTGCACGCCACGGCAGGAAGGCGCGGCGCGGCGCGCGTCCGGCGCGGCTCCAGCGGCTTCCGCCTCAAACGGCGTCCTGCCGCGCGCTGATCCGGGCTATCTGCAATGGCTTGAGCGCCAGTCCATGCTTGGCTCCACCCAGGAGCTTACCGCCCAGGTCTCCGGCACGGAACGCATCTGGCGCAACAGCGCCGCTGCCCGCCGGGTTCCCCTGCTGCTCTCCGCCGCGCCTTCATGGCTGGACGTGAACCCGCATACGGTCACGGCGGGGCAGCCCTTCTGGAAGGCCCTCGGCCTGTCCGGGCTGCCGGAATTTCTGGGTCAGGCCGGCCTGAACGGGCTTTTTGCCGCGCCCACGGGCGAAAAAGGCGATATCTGGGGCAGCCGGAAGATGTCCACGCCCGGCGGCGTCAACGTGACGGCCCTGCGTCTGGACCCGACCATGGGGACGGAGGAAGATTTTGAGAACACCGCGTCCCGTCTGGAAAAACAGGACATCCAGATGGGCGGCGAACTGCCGCCGGCCGCCACGGGTCTTGGGCCGGACTTTATCCTGCAGGCGCGTCGCGCCTCGCGTTTTGACGGTCTCTATGCCATGATGGCCGTGCCGCAAAAAGACTGGGACGCCCTGCCTGTCACCGGTGATGAATGGGACTGCCTGCCCCTGCGGCCGCAGGCCGTGCAGACCCTTGTGCAGCGGGGGCTTCTGCCCGCAGGCCTCAGCCGCGACACCCTGCCCTGGACAACACCCGGCGGCTGGGCCGTCACGGGCGAGGTGCGCGGCGCGGACGGGCAGACCCGGCGCTGGGTATACCGCTACAGCGGGAATGCACTGCGCCCCGTATTGCTGTGGCAGGACCCTTCGGGACAGGCCCGGCGCATATTTTCGGCAGCGGTCATACGCCATACCGGCTTGCAGCAACATACCCTCGCAGGCCTGCGTCTGGAAGCCCTCATGGGGCTGGATGTGCCCGCCGCACAGGCAAATGCGGCGCCAGGGCAGGGAACAGGCCAAAGCCCGGGCAAAACAAAAGGCCCGTCTGCCAGCCGCCAGGCCGATGCGTCCAGTCTGGCGGAACTGACGCCGGGGCTGGAAGCGCTGGACGCCCTTTCGCGCGAGATACACCGCTACGGGGGATGGGCCATGCAGGATGACGTTCTGCCGCCCTCCCTGACCAGGGCGGTGCTGGACACGGCGGTGGATTTTACCCGCGACGTCATTACCGAACCCGCTGCGGCCTACGCCCTGCTGACCGGCGACGCCGCCCCCCTGGCCCGGCTTCTGCGCGCCTCACTGGAGCAGGGTGTGGATCACAGTCGCCTGGCGCGTGGGCAAAAGGACGTGCAGCGCGTGGACTGGCGGCCCCTGCTGGACCTGCCCCAGGGCAGGGATATGGTACGCCGGGCGCAGCAACTGGCCAAGGCCTCGCCCGAAGATACCACGCTGTGGACCACGCAGGCTGGCCTTGCGGCCCTGGCCCTTGGGCTGGACGCCACATCCGCCGCCAGGCCCGCGCAGGCTGCGGCCATGCGACAAACGGTACTGCTGCTGCTTTCTTTTCGCATAGGCCTTCCGGGGCTGGCCTTTATCAGCCCGCAGGACATGACGGGCGCGCTCAACCTGCCGCAGCCCCCGGCGGGCTTGCCAGCCAGCATGGGCAACGTGCCCCTGTGGGATGAGCGCATGGGCCTTGTGGGTTCCGTGCCGCCAGCGCCCCTGGCTTTCGGTGCTCTGGACAGGCAGTGGGCGGACAGGCAAAGTTTTGTCCACGAACTGGCCGTGCTTTTGCGCGCCCGGCGCGAGGCCGGTCTGGCCGCGGGACGCGTGGTCGCCATTTTTTCCGGCCCCGAAGGCTGCGTGGGCGTGCTGAACGCCTTGCCCGGCGGCGGCTACTGGCTGCTGGCCGCCAATTTTTCCGGCAAAAGCCAGCGCCTTGCCTGCGCCCTGCCGACCCCGGCGCGCGGCGCACGAAATATACTGAACGGCCAGAACCTGCCCGTGCAAGGGCATACTGTGGAACTTGACCTTGACGCCCGCCAGTCCCGGCATGTGCTGCTCGTGGGACAGGCGGCAACTTCTGAAGGAGCGAATCCATGACCCAGAACCCGACCAAGCCTGAAGACGACCAGCACAGCCGCGTGGACAATGCGGACCATGCCCCTTCCAGCGGGCCCGGCAAGGACGCTCAGGCCAACGCGGCTGGTGACGCACAGGGGGCAGGCCCCCTGTCTTTCGACCGGACAGCCGCTAACCGGGACGTCTCCTCCCCGTTGGAAGCTCCACAGGGCTCCCACAACGCCGATGCTGCACACGACCACGCGAGCGGCCCTTCGTCCGGACCTGTCCAGCAGGACAACGCCCGGAACGCGGCCAGCCAGAATGACGGCAAGCCCAAAGGCCGGGGCATGTTCTCCTCATGGCGGGGCAGGGCGGGCAAAACCGCTGACGGGCAAAGCGCCGCCACGGTTGCTGCCAGCGCGGCCCCGGACGCTCCGGTAAAGCCCAATGCCGCGCAAAAGATTTTTGAAGCCGCCAGCCGCGTTGGCCCGTTTTTTCTGCTTCTGATACTGCTGGCCCAGGCATGGCCCGCCTTTATGGGCAATGCCCTGTACTGCCCGCGCGAGGCTGAAAGCATCCTTGTGTTCAACCAGACCAGCCAGACCGGGCTGTGGCTCGCTCCGGCCGCTCCCGGCCTTGCCCATTGGCCGGTCTACCACTGGTACCTTGCGGGCATGCAGAGCCTCATGGCCATGGCCGGCCCCAACTTTGGCCCCCTGCTCTTCCCCCTTGCGGGCCTTGCGGGCGCGCTGCTCTGCCTTTTGGGAGCGTGGACGCTGGCCCGGGTGGCTGGCCTGAGCTCCCAGGCGGCGCTGGCAGGAGGCATGATTCTTCTGGCCGCCCCTCTCTTTGTGCCCCTGGCACATTTTACCGGGCCGGAAAGCCTCGCCACCGCCCTTACCCTCTTTGCCCTGGTTCTGCTCTGCCACGGCTGGCAAAAACCCCAGGCATGGATAAGCCTGCCTGCGGGCTTTGTGCTGGCGGCGCTGGCCGGGCTCACGGGGGGCCTCTTCCACATCCTGCTGCCCCTGGTCGTCAGTATCTTCTTTCTGGGATGGCGGGGCGCTTTCCGCCGTGCGCAGGGGCTGGACGGCGTGACGGGCTTTGTGCTCCTGCTTCTTATGGTGGCCTGCTGGCTTGGCGGCGTCATGCTCTGGCAGCAGCCCGACGGGTATCTGAAATTTTTGGGCGAACGCCTCATGCTCTGGCCCTGGCCCAGCGCCAGGTGGTGGCTGCCCCTGCTCATAGCCGCCGCGGGCCTGCTGCCCTGGCTGGCGATTTTTGCCTGTGTTTCCTGGGTACGCGTATTGCGCACCGCCCCCGGCGACCTCGCGGCCTCGCGCAAGGACAGGGCCGGAATCGCCTTTATGTGGATAAGCGTCACCGTGGCCGCTGTGCTGAGCCTCACCGCCTATGATCCTGTCAGCGCCGCGCTCACCGTCATATGCCTTGCGGCCCCCTTGCTGGGCAAGGCGCTGCTGCGCCTCACGGGTCTGGGCGGCCGCCTGTTCTTCATCTTCGCCGCGCTCTGCCTGCTGCACGCGGGCATGGCCCTGACGGCGGCGGGCTTCGGCCCCACGCTGGACTGGATGGGCGGCTTCTTCAAGTTCACCCTCACCGCAGACCAGCGCGCAATGGTCCTCGGGCTCAAGGCCCTGCCCATTATCGGCGTCATATGCATCGCGGCCGCCATCCTTCTGGCCCGCATGGTGCGCAAGGGGGCTCACGGCGGCATGGGCGGCGCGCTGCTCATCTGCGTGGTCATTGCCATCCTGCTGGCCCAGCCCGGCACCCTGCTGCTTGGCCCGCAGCTCAAGGCCGTTCCCCAGGCCAAACTGAGCCATCTTGAAGAGATTTTGAGGCCCGCACCCGCGACTGCGCCTGAAACGCCCGCAAGTGAAGCTCCGGCACCGGAAAGCGCTGCCCCGGAAACGCCTACTCCTGAGGCGCCCGCTGGTGAACCTGCGGCTCCCGAAACGGCCTCGCCTGACGCCGCCGCGCCGCTGACCCCCGCTCCTGAAAGCGCCAGGCCGGATTCGGACAAGGAGGCATCGACCATTGACGAGGCGCTTAAAAAAGCCGCTTCGGAAGCCGCGGACTACGATGCCAAGGTGATGGAAGAAATGGACGCCAAAAACGGCAAGAGCGGCAATGCCCCCAGCACGCCGGCGCAAGCACCCGGGACTGGCAAGAGCGAAGGCGCGGCTTCCGGGACATCTGGGGCCGCCGATGCTGCCAAGGCCGATCCCGCCGCCCCGGCGGAGGATGCCGCGCCAGCCGTCCCCCATGCGGCTCCCAAGGCTGACGACGGCGTCAGCGCCGCGCCGCAGGCTCCCGCTCCCGCTGCGGCCCCGACAGCTGACCCGGCAGAGGTTCCGGCTGCTTCCGGGGATCAGCAGGCCAAGTAATCAATTGGATATATTGAATAAATATGCGCCCTCTGCCACACGCAGAGGGCGCTTTGTATTGTCAGACAGGTTTACGGTGCGGGAAGTTCGCTGTCTTTACGCACCACCAGAATGTTAGCGCGCTCTGGAACAGTTTCACGGTGAAATGCTTTGTGGGGGAGGGACCCTTTTGCAAAAGGGTCGCCTCCCCCACGCCCCCACCCCCTGAAACTCTTAGCGTGTTGTAGGTGATTATAACGGGCTTTCTGATTTGAAGCGGAGACGTTAGCGACAGCGTTTTCCAGGCATCACAGCATCTCAACATCTATCTGCACTGTTCTACGCCGCCGGTAATTCTTACTTGACCGTGCAAGCCGCAGAAAAGAAACAGGCCGCCCCACGCCCTTGCAAACTTCACGCTTCGGCCCTGGTTTTGCGCACCTCAAGCCCTGCCTCGCGCAACACAGCGCGTGCGCCGGGCAGGTCAAACCCACGCCAGGGGCTGGCGCTTGAGGACGTATCGCGGGGGTTGGCGGCCTGTTCCACAATAATGGTGTTGGCGCCGCAGCGCAGAGTCTCAGGCGTGGGGGGATGGACGCAGAGGTGCCGCCCGCCGTCGGGATACTCCAGCCGGGCAAGGGCGGCCACACGTTTGAGATAGGCGTCGGACACCTGCCCGTAACGGGCCAGAGGCGTGCCCATGATGGGCACCCGCGCCATCACGCCCGTGCCCGAAGCGCCCACCTCATGGGCGCGGCGGGCCTCGGCCAGTATTTCGCCGGCGCTGTGTTCCGGCCCAAGAGGCTCAATGAGATATTGCAATTCAAGGCCGCCCTTGAGCACATTCTCGATGGTGCGCAGGCGCATGTCCACGCTGTGCCCCGTGTCCACGCCCTCGCGCAGCCTGACCACATGGTAGGACATGCTAAATCCCGAATCCCTGAGCGCCCTGACATCGTCGGAACCCATTTCGCCCGTATTGATGACAAGGTGGATATCACTGCCGATGCGATCCCGCGTCAGGCGGCCCAGGCGCTGCAAAACCTCCAGGGGATAATGCTGCGTCGTGCGCAAAACAACAAAATCCGCCCCGCCGTCGGCCAGTTGCCCGGCTTTTTCCACAATGGCCTCTTCGGTCAGGGGCGGGGCGGTCCTGTAGACGTCCCATTGCGCGGCCTGACTGCAAAACGTACAGCCCATATCGCAGGGCGTGCTGTCAATGCCGATGGCCGCCCATACAAAACCCCGGCTGTCTGTCAGACTGCGGCTCATGCCGTCCGCTTTTTCAAGCAGATGGGCGATGCGCCTGTCGCTGACAGTGGTATCCAGCAGCAGGCGTGCTTCTTCACTGAAGGAAAAATCCTTTACCGCATTCTCTGGCATGGCATGCCTCCCTGCGGGCTGTCCCGCCTTTTTCGCCCCTGTCCGCGCCCTGTCCGTATATAGAGGCACGCTTGTTGGTAAAACCGGTATTTTTGGAGTATCCTCACTACTAGACCAAGTCAAATAACAGAGCAACACGCTTTGGTTATGCTTGGCACGTCCGGGGCAATCCCCTGCCGGGCAGACTCGACAAGGCCCGCGCCTCTGGCTAGGGTACGCACAGGAGCCGCGCTTTCCCTGAGGCGTCCGGCGGCGGATTTCTGCCGCGTACCACGTGCTCCCGCACGGGAGACAACAGTCACGGAATACGCATGAACCCAATGAGCGAACTCAAACCACTGTCCCATCCCGGCAAGAAAGATGACGCAGGCACGACAGGCCGACGGGATTTTCCGGTTCAGGACGAAAACCCCTTCGAGGGCTGCGCCTGCACGGGCAAAAATCTCGTCAAGCTGGTGCGCCCCGCCATCCTGACGGTGCTGGCCGACGCAAATCTGCACGGCTATCGCATTCTTGAACGCCTGGCCGGTATGCCCATATTTCACGGGCAGCCGCCGGACCCGGCGGGCATCTACCGCGTGCTCAAGAGTATGGAGCAGGAAGGCCTTGTGCACTGCGCCTGGGACCTGCAAGGCAGCGGCCCGGCCCGCAGGCAGTACGCCCTTGCGGCCAGAGGACGCTCCTGCCTCGAACAGTGGCTGGGCACCCTTGAAGACTATCTCGCTTCCGTAGGCGAGCTTGTGGGCGACATCCGGCGTGTGCTGGATGCCGCACCGGGGGTGGCGCAGGGCGACTCCGGCCCTTCAGATCCGCCTGCGGGCCATTCCGGCACGGGAACGGGCAGGGCGTGCCGCTGTGCGTCCGTGCAACAAAGCACGCCAATTGACAGTTCTGGTTCTTTTGGGGATAGTTGAGCATCAGGAGCGCTTTTACAGGGACATGCCCATGCGTGGCTGCCTGCCGGGTCTGCCCCGGCCTGCCCGATCTTGCCCGAATGGTCAGGCCAAAGCCGATCGCGCCCAGCCAATTGTGGCAGGCCCGTTGCGGTACGCAGCTTTCACGGGCATTGGCTGACGCCGTCAGCAGCGCATGTAAAAAACTGCTCTGATACCACGGGAGAATATATGCAAACACGGGTGCTGACGCGCGCACGGGGGGCGGTTAAAAATACGCCTTCGGCCTTTTGCGGCCTGTGCGCCGCGTGCGCGTCCTGTGACGGCCGGAGCCTGACGCGCTCCGGCATGACCTGAATACTGGCGCTGTGGGGCAGGTTGTCCCGCCTGAATTTCTGAACAGCGCCCTGGTGTTTTATCAGAAGGCGGTTCAGAGATTCCGCCGGTTCTTCTCCTCCACAGCGCAGCCCCGCCACCAGCGGGGCTTTTTTTGGGCCTTATGCCGGATGCGACCACGCGGGCCACTACGACGGACGCGCGCTGCGCACAGGAGAAAAATAATGCTTTCAGCCGGAATAGACGTGGGTTCGGTAGCTGCCAAGGCCGTAATCTTTGATGCTGCCGCCAGATCCGTGGCTGGCAGCGCCCTGCTGCCTACGGGGTGGAACACGCGCGAGGCTGGCGAAGCGGTTCTGGACGCCGCCTGTCGCGAGGCTGGCGCCAGCCGCCACGACCTCGGGCAAGTCGTGGCCACTGGCTACGGGCGCATCGCCCTGCCCTTTGCGCAAAAAACCGTTACTGAAATCACCTGTCACGCAAAAGGGGCCTCCTGGCTTTTCCCCGGCTCCGGCGTCGTGCTCGACATCGGCGGGCAGGACAGCAAGGCCATCAGCCTGGATGAACGTGGCGGCGTGCGCGACTTTGTCATGAACGACAAATGCGCCGCAGGCACAGGACGTTTTTTGCAGGTGCTGGCAGGCATCTTGGGCATGCCCCTGGATGAGCTGGGCCAAACCGCCGCCAATGGCGCGCCTGTGCCCATATCAAGCATGTGCGCTGTTTTTGCGGAAACGGAAATTGTAGGTCTTCTTGCGCAGGGAACCCCGCCCGCCGATCTGGCGGCCGGGGTTTTTGTGTCCATAGCCAGACGCATGCGGGGCCTTGCCCGTCGCATCGCCTTTACCGGCCAGTGCGTGTTTACAGGAGGCCTGGCCACCAGCCCGGCCTTTTGCGGTTTTCTTGCCCAGGAGCTCGACATGCCCGTGCAGGTGCCGGAGCAGCCGCAACTGGTGGGAGCACTGGGCGCGGCCTTGCTGGCAGCCCAAAGGCTTGAACGAAAAAAATAAAAAAACACTGATTAAAGAGCCTCTTGGAAACGCGCAGTTGTTTCGTTTGGCAAGGCGCGATCTTTTTTTGAAGCAGGAGTGGACTCTTCCGTCCTCGACTGTTTCAAAAAAAGTGAAGCAACGCCGCCAAACGGAATAAATCAGCGTTTCCTAAAGAACAGTCCGGCCGCTCAGGGCCAAAACAAAGGAGCAGTCATGAAGTGCGCCAGTTTTGACAAAATCACCACCGCTTTTGAAAAAAACGTGCTCAACCTGACGGAAGCCAAAGAGAAGGGCAAAAAGGTCGTCGGACAGTTCTGCCTGTACTCGCCGTCAGAAATCGCGCTGGCCGCCGGGGCCATTCCGGTCTCTCTCTGCGGCACCAAGAACGACTCCATCCCGGCGGCGGAAGAAATCCTGCCCCGCGCCCTCTGCCCTCTCATCAAGAGCAGCTTCGGCTTTGCCCTCAAGGACAGCTGCCCCTATCTGGCCGCCGCCGACATCGTGGTGGCCGACACCACCTGTGACGGCAAGAAAAAAATGTATGAACTGCTTGCGCCCTACAAGCCCATAGCTTTGCTGCAGTTGCCGCAGATTCAGGATAACGACGCGCTGAGCTACTGGCGCAACCAGTTTGAGAGTCTGGTGCGCCGCCTTGAGCAGGAATTCGACGTGGAGATCGGCGATGCGAAGCTGCGCGACGCCATCAGGCTCATGAACCGCGAGCGCCTGGCGCTCAAGGCCGTCATGGATCTGGCCCAGCGCAAACCCTCGCCTGTCACCGGCGTGGAACTGGTGGAGATCGCCTTCAAAACGTCCTTCTTTCCCGACAAGGAAGTGGGCATCGCCATGCTGGAAGATCTGGCGGAAGAAATGGGCCGCCTGGCCGACGAGGGCCAGGGCGCAACCAGCCCCGAAGCCCCCCGCATTCTGCTGACCGGCGTTCCCGTGGGCCTCGGTTCACACAAGGTGGTGCGCCTCATTGAAGAATGCGGCGGCAGCGTCGTCTGCCTGGACAACTGCTCCGCCTACAAAAAAACCCGCGTCATGATGGAAGAAGACGGCGACCCCCTGACCGTCATGGCCCGCCGCTACCTTGACGTGCCCTGCGCCGTCATGTCGCCCAACCCCAACCGCTACGACGCCCTGCGCCAGATGGCGTCCGACTTTTCTGTGGATGCCTTGGTGGACCTGACCTGGCAGGGATGCCAGACCTATGCCGTGGAAGCCTGGACCCTGAAAAAATTTGTGCAGAATGACCTGGGCCTGCCCTACCTTCAGGTGGAAACCGACTACTCTGAAACCGATACCGAACAGCTCAAGGTGCGCGTCGAAGCCTTTTTGGAAATGCTGTAGACCGCCAGAACAGTTTCAGTTTGAACTGCTCTGTGGGGGAGGGCCCCTTTTGCAAAAGGGTCTCCTCCCCCACGCCCCCACCCCCTAAAACTCTTGGACAGCGCTGTCTCGTGTATTTTGATAGTGTACAAAGTGTTTTTTACTCTTGGACAGGGATTCTGGAGGCCGCCCCCAAGGCGGCG
This sequence comes from Desulfovibrio simplex, assembly GCF_055387835.1. Lineage (NCBI taxonomy): Bacteria > Pseudomonadati > Thermodesulfobacteriota > Desulfovibrionia > Desulfovibrionales > Desulfovibrionaceae > Desulfovibrio > Desulfovibrio simplex. The sequence goes on along the minus strand of NZ_AP042377.1, from coordinate 277,422 downwards.
CACCACCACAACAGTACTCCGCTCTGGATTTTCGTTTTTATGCGGCGAAATACACGTAAAAAAGCTCCCCGTTTCAATGGGGAGCTTTTAGGAAAACACTGATTAATGGCCTCTTGGAAACGCGCAGTTGTTTCGTTTGGCAAGGCGCGATCTTTTTTTGAAGCAGGAGTGGACTCTTCCGTCCTCGACTGTTTCAAAAAAAGTGAAGCAACGACGCCAAACGGAATAAATCAGCGTTTCTTTAGAGCAGATTATGCATGCCCATGCCTGCTGTCAGCTACGTTGTGGCAAGGCTGGCCTGAAATTCCCGCCACGAGGGCGCTACCGTATCCTTTTGCGACAGCACGGGGCATTCCACCGGCCAGACCACGCCGAGGTCAGGGTCATTCCAGCGTATGGCCCCTTCGTCCTGGGGGCAGTAATATTCCGTACATTTATAGTGAAAATGGGCGTATTCGCTGGTGACCACAAAGCCGTGCGCCAGCCCCGGCGGCACCCACAACTGCCACTGGTTGTCCTGCGTCAGTTCAATGCCGTACCACTGCCCGAAGCTGGGCGACCCCGCGCGGATGTCCACAACAACGTCAAAGACGCTGCCCAGGGAGACATGCACCAGCTTGCCCTGAGGCCGTGTTTTTTGAAAATGCAGACCGCGCAAAATGCCGTAGGCGGATCGGGAATGGTTGTCCTGCACAAAGGGCAGATCAATGCCAGCAGCGGCGTACCGCTCCTGCTGCCAGGTTTCCACAAAGTATCCGCGCCTGTCGCCCCATACCTTGGGTTTGATAAGCGTGACGCCCCCTATGGGCGTTGCAACTACTTCCACTGTCCTATCCCCGTATCCACAAGATCAAGCAAATATTGCCCGTAGCCGGTCTTGGCCATGGGCCGCGCCAGAGCACGCACGTCGTCGGAGGATATATAGCCATTGCGCCAGGCGATCTCTTCCAGGCAGGCCACCTTGAGCCCCTGACGGTTTTCCACCGCCTGCACAAAGGCCCCCGCGTCCATGAGCGAGTCGTGGGTGCCCGTATCCAGCCAGGCTATGCCGCGCCCCACAAGCTCCACATGCAGGTCGCCACGGGAAAGATAGGCATTGTTGACGTCGGTAATTTCCAGCTCGCCACGCGCCGACGGGCGCACGGCGCGGGCAATGTCCACCACGTCGCTGTCGTAGAAATAGAGCCCCGTGACCGCAAAATTGGACTTGGGCTTCAGGGGCTTTTCTTCAATGCTTACCACACGGCGGTTATCGTCAAATTCCACCACGCCGTAGCGCTGCGGATCGCGCACATGATAGCCGAAAATGGTCGCGCCGCCCTCGCGCGTCATGGCCTCTCGGGTGAGATCGGGCATGCCGTGGCCGAAAAAGACGTTGTCGCCAAGCACAAGGCAGGTGTTGTGCCCGCGAATATGGTCTTCAGCCAGCAGGAAGGCCTGCGCCAGTCCTTCGGGGCGCGGTTGCTCCACGTAGTGTATGGAGCAACCCCACTGTGAGCCGTCACGCAGCAAGGCCTGATACAGGTGAAGGTGCTCGGGCGTTGAAATGAGGCAGATGTCACGGATGCCCGCCATGAGCAAGGTGGCCAGCGGGTAATAAATCATGGGCTTGTCGTAAATGGGCATGAGCTGCTTGCTCACGCTGAGGGTCAGGGGATAGAGGCGCGAGCCGGACCCCCCGGCCAGAATGATGCCTTTCCACTGGTTCATCGCGTTTCTCCCGTTGCGGCGACGCGCTGCCCGTAATTGACGGCAAGCCAGTCCCTGTACGCGCCACTGCGCACATGGTCTACCCATGGTCTGTTGGCAAGATACCACGCTACCGTTTCTTTCAGGCCGCTCTCGAATGCGTGCACCGGCTTCCAGCCCAGTTCTTTTTCTATTCTGGAGCAGTCGATGGCGTAGCGAAAATCGTGGCCCGGCCTGTCCGTCACAAAGGTTATGAGGTCGGCATGGCCGCCCTGGCCCAGAGGAACCAGTTCGTCCATAATGGCACAGACCGCGCGCACCACCTCAAGATTTGCGCGCTCGGCGTGGCCGCCGATATTGTAGCACCGTCCCACTGCGCCCGATTCAAGCACGCGGGCTATGGCGGTGCAATGGTCTTCCACATGCAGCCAGTCGCGGATATTGGCTCCCTTGCCGTACACGGGCAAAGGCTTGCCCTCCAACGCATTGAGGATCACCAGCGGAATAAGCTTTTCAGGGAACTGGCGCGGCCCGTAATTGTTGGAGCAGTTGGTCAGCAGTATGGGCAGGCCATAGGTTTCGTGAAAAGCGTGCACCATATGGTCGCTGGCCGCCTTGGAGGCGGAATACGGGCTGTTGGGGCTGTACGGCGTGGTTTCGGTAAAGGCCGGATCGCCGGGTTGCAGGGCGCCATAGACCTCGTCTGTGGACACGTGCAGAAAACGAAACTTCTCCGCCCTGTGGGCGGGCAGGGTGCGCCACCAGTCCTTGACCACGCGCAGAAGGGACGCCGTGCCCAGCACATTGGTGCGCACAAAGGCGTCCGGGTCCACAATGGAGCGATCCACATGACTTTCAGCGGCAAAATTGATCACGGCGTCCGGCGTATGGGTCTGGAGCAAAAAAGCCACCAGTTCTCCATTGCCGATGTCGCCACGCACCAGGATGTGCTCAGGATCACCTGACAATGAAGACAGGTTGGCAGGATTGCCGGCATAGGTGAGCTTGTCGAGATTGATGACGCGGATTCCTGCGCGGCGGGCCTGAAGCACATAGGCCGAGCCGATGAATCCAGCGCCGCCGGTCACCAGCTGGCAGGGCACGGGCATATCTTTTTGATCTGAAAAATTGTTCATTGCAGCCTGGCAACCCCCAAAAAGAGTTCGAACAGAAAACCCGAAGATTTTTGCAGACTAACAAAATGTGCAAAGGCATGGCAACAGGGTAAAATACTGCGTCGCGCCCCGATGCGTGAAGCGCAGCACTGCGGAAAACCCTCATTGCACCAGGTTACGGCTGAAGCGACAAACCAAACTGCGATGTCGCGGCTGGACTCGTGGAATATATATTCATGGTCAAGAGCCGGGGTGTAGGCCGATGGGGTGGCATAACCTCTGACCGTGGTGCCGGATGATTTGCCGCTGAAAACCTGACCCGCATCAAGGTCTGCGGACTGGAGAGAATCAAGTACGGAAGTGTAGGTATTTTTCATTATCGCCTCCAACGTAGAAAGGCGCGCCCATATGGACGCGCCTTTCTATTAAATTTATTGTAATCGCTGCTAATTATGGTTTTTAATGTGCGCCAAGAATTCCGCAGGTCCCGTGATATGTAATTCAGGGAATGTCTGTCGCAGATCTAAGAGGTGTTTATCTCCTGACACGAGAAACGCGGCCTTGATTGCTCTTGCGAGATAGATAAAGACCACATCGCCCTGATCTCGAAGCTCGGGGACTTCTGCATGAGGCATTTCCAGCGTGATGGCTTCAGCCCACGGCAGAAATTCAGCGAGCAGGTTCTCAACCTCTTGGGGGGTTAGGGTAAACTTGGGGTAGCTCAATACCCTGATCAACTCGGTAACAGTTTCACGGCAGACCACAGGAATAATTTCTTCAGTTTGCCATAATTGACGGAGTTCAGCTGTCCTTCCTTTTGAAAATATCAGCGCAGAGACAAGGCAATTTGCGTCCAGAATCACGCGAAGGGCCATAGCTATACTCTCCGCCCCCACTTAACTGCATCGGCCACATCCTGTTCAGTAATGCCCAGGTCCGCAAGTTTGTCGCGAACGGCATCAGCAGGCCGTACCTGCATTGGCGTAAGAACTATCCGCCCATTTTCCAGAGTCACATCAAAGTATTCGGACTGGTCAATCTGCTGTACAATGGCCTTGGGTAGCGTAAGCTGATTTTTAGAAGTAAGTTTGGCAAGCATAGCGTCCTCCTCAGACAAAGTAAGAAATCCGTGATTAAAGGATATCCTTTACAAGCGTTTTGCCAAGGTGTCCTGCGCGTCATCAAATGCACCCCCCGTGTAATCCGCATGCCCAGCGGATTGTCGCAAAAGCCGCCGTTCATTTTGATGTCGTCATAATCTTCACCCACGCGGATGAAGTAATACTCCTCATATTTCAGGTCGGCCATGAAGCTTTCCACAAAGGCCACATCCTCAAAGTCGGCATACCACTTCATCCAGCTCCAGCAAAAGGCCCCTGCGCCGGAATCCACGTCCTTGTGGGCAGGCCGCCGCCGGCCAATTCCTTTAGGCGTTGCTGGCGAAATCTTCGGTTGTGTTGTTGACATCCGCTTCTATGGCCGTTGCCAGTTTTGCCGCGCCTGTCCTGGTCAGGTACAGGGCCACGTCAGAATAGTATCCCACTGCAATTCTCCTTTGAGTTCAGTTGATTGTTGAAACGCTCAGTTTCTCGAAAGGCTCACCAGTGCGTTCGCAGCGGGCCAGCAGAGCGTCCACGTCAATGTCTCCCAGATGCTCAAAGCGGAAGATGTCAGTCCGTTCTTTCCGTAGCGCGTTTTTATCCAATGTGATTCGGCCTGCAGCCATTGATATGCGGAAGCGGTAATTCGCAGTATTCACCCAATCCCGTGTGCCATCCTGCCGATGCACCAGCTTGAGTACGGCTTATATCTCCTTGATTTCAGCATCCAAAGCGGTGCATTGGTTTCCCGGGGTATTTTGAAAAACAGTTGCTACTTTCTTGCTGGAGTAATTTGGTCCTAAAAATTATTAGAATACAGAATATATTGGGACGGCACCTCTTCAGTACCATCCATTACTGTCCGGCCAGAGCAGGTTAACTTTGAAAAATTGTATAAATTTGTTATAGTTCCTCCATGAATATAGCAACTTCTGAAGTTCGTTCTATTGTCGTAACGGCTTATCGGACGGGAACTGCCAGTAGGCAGCAGCTCGCCAATATTTTTGGCTGTCACATCGAAACCATTGGCAGATGGATTCGTAAAAGTCAGCAAAATCGAGACACTTCTTTACCGAGAGGCCAAAGGCACTCCGTATTCAGCGCCGAAGAATTGGAACAAAACTGGCCTCTTATATTGAAAACAATCCAGACACTACCCTCAATGAGCTTAAAGAGCGCTTCGGAAAAAAATGTTCTTTGCCGGCAATCCACAAAATTACAAGAAAGATTGGGTACATCTTTAAAAAACTCTGAAGGCAAGCGAGCAAGGACGCAAAGATATCGCCAAGAGTCGCGCTGAGTGGCATGAGTTCCAAAAGACAATGGATGCCAGTTGTTTGATTTTTCTGGATGAGTCGGGTCTTAAAACGAACATGACGCGTCTTTATGGACGCGCTCTCGGTGGAAGACGTTGTTTGGATTCCGTTCCATGTGGGCAATGGGAAACCTTGACAATACTCTCTTCAGCCAGGCTTAATGGCACAACAGAGAGCCTTGTTTTTGAAGGCGCAGTAGATCGAAAAATGTTTGATGCTTACATAAAAGAAATCCTCGCTCCAATTTGCACCATGGCGATATTGTTGTCATGGACAATCTCAGCGCGCATAAGTCTCAAGAAGCCTGCGAAACAATCCGCAAGGCCAGGCAACAGTATTATTTCTCCCCGCCTATAGTCCAGATTTCAATCCGATTGAGAAGATGGGAAGCAAAGTCAAACAAATACTGCGGGGAATAACGCCACGAATGGAGGAAGAGTTGCTCGCTGCTACAACCCTGAACGTCGTCATCTGTGACGGCGTTCAGGGTTGGTTCAATTCATGTGGATATACAGCATTTCAAAGTTAATCTGCTCTAATCTCCAAAGTCGGGAGAAAGATCACGCCAGGGTGCCCCCTGTTCTCAATATCCAAAATACCGCATTTATAAACAGCCTGTTATCTCCAGAGGGGCGGCCTACGTGCCTATCGCTACCAGGGAGATGAACTCATATGTTTTCCCAAACTCTGTCAGAAATATCGTGTTATCGATGCGTGTATATAGCGCAGCAGATACCGCGTGAAGGGAGGACACAAAATTGTTTATGATTTTAGGTCACTATCTAGCGCAGATATTTTTTGAACATCCAAAGCGGATGTCGAAAAAAAGCTCTATCTCAGTCGAAAAGCGAAGGGCAACACCACCAGAGTGTTTACCGGTTGTCCTTTGAGTTTTCCGGGGGCGAAGCGCATGCTTTGGGCGGCCTTGAGAGCTGCCTCTTCGAAATATCCGCTCGGTGTGGCACTAATGATCTCGCAGTGACGGGGCTGGCCGGAAGAATCCACCACAAGCCGCACGCTGGCCGAGCCCTGTATATTCATGCGCCGCGCCTTGGTGGGATATTCCGGCTCAACGCGCCGGGTAATGCTCGGTCGTTGGTCCAGCGTATCGCTCTCATAGGCGCTGAGGCCGCCCACTGTGCGCGGCTGGGGGCCAGCGGGAGCAGACGGCGGCGGGGGCGGAGGCGGAGTGGCTGCCTGCTCCTTGGGCACGGGCTTGTCGCTCTTTTTGGGGCTGATCTTCTTTACGTCCGGTTTTGGTGTTTCCAGCTTTTGGGGCTGAACTTCCGGCGTTTTGGGTTCCGGCGGCGGGGGCGGTGCTGGCGGCTCAACCGCCACTGGTGGGGGAGGCGTCAGAGCGGGGGCCGGGGCAAACTCGGCTAGGGCCACACGGTACACTCTTTCCGCGTTGCTTGGAGCTTCCCTGGCAAGAAACACAAAACCACCCAGCAGCAGAGCGTGCATGCCCAGAGAGAAAAACAGGGTTACGCCACGAGCGCCCACCTTCATTGCAGATTGTCCTTCTTGCTGCCGGGAGCCGCTACGCCGCTGTTTTCCGCGTCGGAGGCGTAGTCGGGCAAGGATGTGGTCACAAGGCCCACGTCGCTGACGCCCGCACCGCGCACGCGATCCATAACGTGCATGACCATGCCGTACGGCACGTCTTTGTCTGCGCGCACAAAAAGCTGACGTCCGGCGTTCTTCACGCGCGTGGTGAGAACCTCAGGCAGATCGGCCAGCCCGGTTTCATACTCGTCAAGGTATAGCGCCCCATTGGACTTGATGGTGAGGATGATGTGATCATCCTCAGTGGGCAAAACTTCCGAAGTCTCCACCTTGGGCAGGGCCACATCAAGCCCTTCGGTCATCATCGGGGCCGTGACCATAAAGATGATCAGCAGCACCAGCATGACGTCCACGAAGGGGGTCACGTTGATGTCGGCAACAAAGTCGTCGTCTGTGGATGCGGCCATGATCAGCGCTCCTCGGCAAAGCTGATGCCTTTGCTGTATTCCGGCGCTTCATGCTGTAGCCGATTGAGCAACTGCCCGGCGTAGTTGATGCACACGCCCTCAATGTGCGTCAGCTTTGCCCTGAATACGTTATAGCCGCACACGGCGGGTATGGCCACAAACAGGCCGACAGCCGTGGCAATAAGCGCCTCGGCGATGCCGGGGGCCACTGTCGCCAGCGAAACGCTTTTCATCTGGGCTATGGCTGTAAAGGAATGCATGATTCCCCACACTGTGCCGAACAGGCCAATGAAAGGAGCCGTATTGGCGGCGGTGGCCAGCAGCGCCAGCGATGATTTGAGCCGCGCCACTTCTTCGGCAATGGCAAAATGCAGGGCACGGCGTACGTTGTCGTTGAGCAGTCGGTCGGTATCGCCCGTACGTGTGAGGCGGTTATACTCACGTACCGCGCGGCGGGTGATGCCGTACAGGGGCGACTTCCTGTCAGCCTCCATCACGGGCAGGGCCTGGCTCAAATTTGCGGCATCGTCAAAGGCCACCAGCCCCTCCTGGGTTCGGCTCTGGGCTGCGCGCAGCGTAAACCATTTGCCGCACATATACGCCCAACTGGCCACAGACATAAACAACAGCAGCACCAATACGCATTTTGAAATAAGTGTAGCCTGCAATACGGCCTCAATCATGGAATTCACTCTTTTCCCCCTTGTTCAAACTTTGAAATAAAAACAGCGCTGCCCGATCAGGGCAGAGAAGCTACTGAATTGATTGAGTACGAACTGCTCATAGCCGCGCGCGAAATCCGCGCATCGGATAATCTGCCAGTTTTTGCTGCGTGAATTGCACGTGGGTCATGACTTGATATGGTAATAGTGAAATAGAAATTTAAATTCTATTTTAGTTTGTTGTTGTCTTGCCGTCAAGGGCATTGAGCCGTATCGATTCCTGTTCTATTTTCCCTGAGCGGCAACGGCAGTTTTTTTTCAAATACTGATTCAGCTACGCAGCGCTGGTCATCAACTTTCGCTCGTACAGACGGGCGGCATTGAGAACAACCAAAACGGAACCGGCGTTATGCACCAGGGCTCCCGTTATGGGATTGAGCAGGCCCATGACCGACATGCTGATGGCGACAAAATTGATTGCCATCGACAGGGTAATGTTGAATTTGATGGTAATAACCGTGGCATCAGAGAGGCGCTTCAGGTAGGGAATTTTTGCGATGTCGTCGCCCATCAGCGCGATATCGGCCGCGTCAATGGCAATATCGCTGCCCATGGAGCCCATTGCCACGCCAACATCAGCGATTTTCAGTGCTGGGGCGTCATTTACGCCATCGCCAACCATGCACACAACATGGCCTTTCTGCTGCAATACTTTGATGTGTTCGACCTTCTGGGCCGGGAGCAGTTCAGAGTAGACAAGGTCAATTCCGGCCTGTCTCGAAAAATAATTGGCTGTTTGCTCATGGTCGCCAGTCAAAAGCACAACGCCTGCCCCCATATCGTGCAGTTTAGTTACCATATCTTGCGAACCAGCCCGTAGTGTGTCCGAAAACGCCACAGTGCCAGCGCAGACGCCATCAAGGGCGATCAAAATTACTGCCTTGCCCTGCATGCGCGGGTTTTTCAAGACGGCAGCGGCCTTTTCATCCACATGTACACCGCTGTCCTGCAAATAGCCGATGTTCCCAATAAGCGCGGCAGTGCCGTCAACACTGGCGCTGATGCCCCTGCCGGGCGTCATGATAAAGCCGCCTGCCTTTGACAGGGAAACATTCTTTTCTTTGGCATGAGCCACAAGGGCCTTGCCAAGCGGGTGCTCTGACAGCGCTTCCATCGAAGCAGCAAACTGCAACAGGTCGTGCGGCGTTTTTTCAGGCAAAAAGGAGATGATGTCGCTGACAGCAAGTGTGCCATGGGTGAGTGTTCCTGTTTTGTCAAAGGCTATGCGGTCAACCTTGCCCATTTTTTCCAAAGCTTCACCGGATTTAATCAAAACACCCTGCTTGGTGGCCTGACCAATGGCGGCCATGATGGACGTGGGAGTCGCCAGCGCCAGGGCGCAGGGACAAAAAACCACAAGAACGGTAACAGCCCGTACGATGTCGCTTGTGATGGCATAAGCGCCAACGGCAATGATCATTGCTATGGGAACAAGCCATGCGGCCCACTTGTCCACAATGCGCTGCATGGGCGCTTTGCTGTTTTCTGCTTCCTGCACCATACTGATAAGTTTTTGCAAAGAAGAATCTTCGCCGATCTTGGTGGCTTCAATGTCAATCGCCCCGAATCGGTTGATTGTTCCACTGAAGACGTCATCTCCCACAGTTTTATCCACTGGCAGAAATTCTCCGGTCATGGCTGACTGGTCTATGGATGTGTTGCCGACGCGGATAGTTCCGTCCACAGGCACGGTTTCGCCCGGCAAAATTCGCAACAGGTCGCCGTAGCGGATTTGCTCAACGTCAACCATTTCCTCATGCGTGGTTTCGCCGTGTATCGTAAGCTTGCGGCCCTGCAGGGGCATGAGATTGATTAATTCCTTTATGCCTTTTTGGGCCTTTTCTATTGTCCTTTCTTCCAGAATGGCGCCGATAGCCATAATGAATACGACCTCTCCGGCAGCGAACAGCTCGCCGATATAAATGCACGCAAACATGGCTATGGAGATGAGCAGGGCGGAGGTGATGCGACATTCAAAAAAGACGCGGTACAGAGCGAGATAGACTAAAGGAAACCCGCAAATGAAAATCGTAAGCCAGGCCGGGTCTAACGGCACCGAAATGTCACCCAGTAGGATCACAAGGCTGGCGGCCAGAAAAACGCCCCCCAGCACGGTCATGCGTAGCCCGGACAGGATATCGAAGAGAGTTTTAAGCATGCGAGCGCTTCCTTTGTTGCGGTAAAAATCGCCGCCTTATATACCATATACCCCTATTAGGTATATGAATTGGGAGAAAAAATATATGTGGCGGCACCACATATATTGGTAAGTCAGACAATTCTTGAAAACTGCTCAATGGCTGATGTCAGCCGCTTCAACACCTCGGCTTCGTTTCCGTTTTTGACGCCGTCCAGAACGCAATGCTGCATATGGCCTTCAAGAACCACCTGCCCTGTTTTATGCAGAGCAGACTTGGCCGCGCCTATCTGGATAAGAACGTCTTCGCAAGGCTTGCCATTCTCGACCATCTTTATGATGCCTTTGATCTGGCCTTCAATGCGCCGAAGCCGCTTGGTAACAGCCTCGACGTCCATACAGTCTCTCATGCTTCCACCTTCATTTTTACGGACACCATACCCCTGTAGAGTATGGAGTCAATAGGGATAACAAATACCTTATCTTACGGTATGGGGGTATCCTCCCAATTTTCAAAAGTTATTGACAAGAAATACAGCACCGTTTATTTTCATAAAATGAAATTCATTTTCATATTTAATCAAGCCATAGACGTCACCCCATCAGGTGTTCAGCTCTTCTTCATGTGTTTCATTTGCTGAAGAACGTGTTTGTCACGGTGATCCAGCTTGATGATTCAAAAAACAAGATTGGGGCGACAGGCCCACCCGCTGCGCTGATTTTGATACTCATGACACATAAAAGAGGCAATCATGAAACTACCTGATGAATGTTGCGATCTTGGGGATGTTCGTTGTGAAATTGACCGATTGGACAGTGAAATAATCAGCCTTTTCGGCCATCGTCTTGCCTATGTTCTTGCAGCGGCACAGTTTAAAAAAAATGAAGAAGATATCCCCGCGCCGGAGCGTGTGAAAGCCATGCTGGCGGATCGGCGAATTTGGGCCAGGGACGCTGGTCTCTCTGAAGACTTCATTGAAAAATTATTTGAACAGATAACCAGCTGGTATATTGCAACCCAGATTGAGCATTGGCGGAAAACACGCAGCCAGGTCAAGGCTGGCCGTCATGGTTGAAGCGATACAATACCCTTTGTTTTTTGCCATTCAGGGTGCTTGCCGGAGAGCATCACAAAAAGGATGTCCCGTGCTTGCCGTTGCAGGCGCTTCTGTGCCCACAGTGGACCTGCTCTCGTTATTCACCCGTTATTCATCGCAAATGGACGCAAGCTTGTGGCTTGGGCTTGCAAAAAAATCACTGCTCGGACTTGGAGTGGCCCTTGAATGCACAGGACACGGAACGGACAGATTTACGACTATTTCTGCGCAATGGCATAATCTTATAAAAAATGCCGTGGTTATGGGCTCTGCGCCCCCCGTTGCTCTTGGCGGATTCCGTTTTGATGCCGCTTGCCCGGCGTCTTCTATGTGGCTTGGTTTTGCTGACGGCGCGCTGGTGATCCCCCGGTTGACCATTTTTCAAAGTAGCTCCGGCTGCTGCCACATTGTTGCGGCGGACCACGTCCCCCCGGGCGCGGATGCTGCTGTCCGCCTTCAAAGCATCTTCTCAGTTTTTAAATCCCGGACTGATGAAGGTATGACACCTCTTGAGCAGGAAGGACGCGTTTCAGTTTTTGATCCTGAAGAAGCAAAAATTCAATGGCATAATCTCGTTCATGGCGCCATGAACGCCATTTCGCAAGGTTCCGCAAAAAAAATCGTTGCCGCTCGTACCATACGGGCCACATCCACAACCCCCTTCACTGTGCCCAATATCATCAGGCGGTTGGGGGCAGAGAACCCCAAGGCCGCCATTTTTGCGTTTGGCCGTCGTGGCGTCTACTTTGTGGGAGCCACGCCGGAGATACTCATAACCGCCAGCGCTGGATCATTTCAGACTATGGCCCTGGCCGGAAGCGCCCCCCGCAGTGAGGATTCGGAGCAGGACGCTCTGTTGGGGCAGGCACTTCAGGACTCAGCTAAAGACCAGCTTGAGCACGATTTTGTGGTTCAGGCCATGTTGCGGGCCTTAAAACCATATTGCGGAAAAATTGTGACAGATGCCACGCCATCCTTGCACAAATTGCGCAAGGTGCAACATCTTGTCACGCACTTTTCGGGGGATCTTCTTCCCCACAAAAGCCTCCTTGACGCAGTTGCGCGTCTGCACCCTACCCCCGCTGTAGGCGGGGTTCCCACAGAATCAGCGCTGGCTTTTTTGCGAAAGCACGAAGGCGTTGACCGGGGGTGGTACGCTGGCCCTGTGGGCTGGCTTGACGCTGACGGCAACGGAGAGTTTATGGTGGCTCTGCGCTCGGGCGTGATCCACAGGCAGAACGCCGTGCTTTTCGCTGGCTGCGGGCTTGTGGCGGGGTCTGATCCGGTCAAGGAATATCAGGAAACGCAGATCAAATTCTCCACAATGCTTGACGGTCTGTGCCCGGTTTTTGGCAACGCAAAGGCTGGGGGTCAGACGGCCCACTGAATCTGCTGTGGCTGTGCGCGGCCTGCAAAGGCCGCTGACAACTGTGCCAGATACCTCAACATACCACGCTCTTATTCCAAGTCAGACCGTCCGGCATGGACGTTCAGGGCTGCCAAACAGGATAGCGGCTATGAATACAGGTAAAAAAATTCGGCTTTCCCGCATTATGGACGAAAATTCCAACCGGACGCTCATTGTGCCTATGGATCACGGCGTAACGTCTGGAGCCGTACAGGGGCTTACAGATGCGCACGAAACCATGAACGATATGGTCGCCGGAGGTGCGGATGCGCTGGTTCTGCACAAAGGGCTTGCACGTCAGTGCCATCCTGCAGGCGGAAGACGCGCGGCTCTGATAATGCATCTCTCGGCTTCCACCGCCCTGTCGCCTTTCTGCAACAGCAAGGCTCTTGTGGGGTCGATAGAAGAAGCCCTGCGGCTTGGGGCTGATGCTGTTTCCGTGCATGTCAACCTGGGGGATGCTGAAGAACGTGGAATGCTGGTGGATATGGGCAAGACAGCTGAATCCTGCGACAGTTGGGGCATGCCGCTACTTGCCATGGTATACGCGCGTGGCCCGCATATTAAAAACGCTCATGCACCAGATGTGGTGGCCCACTGCGCACGCGTGGGCATGGAATTGGGAGCTGATATCGTCAAAGTTTCCTATACCGATGAAGCTGGCGCTTTTACTGACGTTGTAAAAGCATGCGGCGTGCCGGTAGTCATTGCTGGCGGGAAGCGCATGTCATCGGATTACGAATTTTTGAACATGGCGGCAGACGCAATCAAGGCAGGCGCATCGGGCCTGTCTGTGGGGCGTAACGTTTTCCAGCACCCACGGCGCAAAGCGCTGCTGAAGGCGCTGAGGAGCATTGTACACGGCAACAAAACCGCAGAAGAAGCCCTGGCCGTACTGGAGCGGTCACCGTAAGTTACCTGTCACAGACACAGGGGGGAGCCCTTTGGGTTCTCCGGCAGCAAGGGCAAGTGGTCCTTTTGTCTGGGTTGCCCGCTATCCCTCTGGGGGCGGAAACTGCTTTGCCTTCGACATTGTGCACAGCACGAATCCTGGCATTCAATTCGTCTTTTGTTCGTCTGATACTGCGGGAAAGAACCCTTTTTTAAGCAGACTTGCCGATGTGCGCTGTGCTTTAAGGTGATTCACACCAATCATTACCCGTTCTATGGTCTCATGATTTTCAGCGAGTTCTGCAAAAATCTTGTCAAAAACGCCAAGTCGGCTCCAGCGTATGAACCTGTTATACAGTGTTTTGTGTGGCCCATACTCACGAGGAGCGTCTTTCCACTGAAGGCCGTGCTTTATAACGTAAAGAATTCCACTCAACACCCGTCTGTCATCAACCCGGGGAGTGCCGTGTGATAACGGAAAATATGTTTTGATGCGGTCAACCTGCTCGCGGGAAAGATAAAAACGGTTATTCATAGCTCACCTCGCTGCGTTATATACGTTTTTTTTACAAACCGTTTCACAGTTAACGAGTCCTGAACTTGGCGATTTTTCTTATCCAAAGCCGTCTGCTGCGCCAGCCTCACTCCACGACAGCGCAATCTTCGATATTTTTCGGCGAAGCGCCTGAGCCGCGGCCCATTGGCAATAAACAGCCCAGGCCGATGGCATACCCAGCAGGTTCCGGCTCTGCCGGGACGGCGCAGGGCAGCCCCCGCACCATCGGGCGCTCTGCTGGGATACCCGCAAGAGCACGACCACACGCACAGAGAATGAGAAACGCCTGCCTGCGTAGCCGCTAAAGCCGTAGGCAAAGCCTGTGAATACATATGGCTTCTCCTACTTGTTTTTTTGGTAATTTTTCTTATGACTGCGGGCGAAACCCAGTCTATACCGAAAATGCCAGAGTCGTGACAGTGAATGCCGTTGTGCTGCACTTCCCTTGTTCCACATTACGTTGAACGATCGATATCGGTATGGAAGTTCTCCAATACCTTAATGCAAAGTAGTTTCAGCCTTTACGAGGGAACTTCATACCTCTTAAGCTCAATTTATACGCAGTTGTATGAGCCATATACCATACAGATGGAGCCTGTGGGGAGAACAACAAAAACAAACTCCCTTTGGAGCTAGAAATAATCCATCTGCGCACAGAAATTGAAATTGAATTTTGATATCAGATTTTAATCTAGAATATCTTGGAGGAATTATTCATGCGTAAAGCTATCTCCTGCTTTGGCTGCGCTCTTGCGTCATTCATTTGTTTGTCCATACCTGCATTTGCCGCCGAGGAAGCCGGAGCGCAGGCAAACGCGGGGCATCATCAGCACGGGCTGGACACTACAATGCCCACGATTATCGTTACTGCCCAAAAAAGAGCTGAAGATATTCAGCAGGTGCCTTCATCTGTGGGCATTATTACTGCGCAGGAGGTAGAGCAGCAAAACATCGCAACCTTTTCAGATCTGAACAGGGTTGTGCCAAACCTCCAGATAGGTGATGCCGGGCCGGGTACATATTCCTATTTTGGCATTCGTGGCCGTATAAACGGCTCAATGGACGTGGACCCAACCGTTACGGTGCTGGTTGACGGTGTTCCTTACGATGACTTTTTCACCATCTCCGGCTTGCCGTTGTTTGATTTGGAGCGCATAGAAGTGCTTCGGGGGCCGCAATCTACCATGTACGGCATGAACAGCGCTGGCGGTGTTATTAATGTCGTCACCAAAAAACCCGGCAACACGCCGTATATAAATTTTGGCGCTGAAATAAACGGCGGCTACAAAAGTGAAATCGGGGGAATCATCAGAGGAAGTGTCGGCGGCCCTGTCGTTCAGGACAAACTGGCAATAGGCGTGTCTTTTGTGGGCAACCGCGCAGGCGGCTATGTGGAAAACAATTTTAATGATGACCATATAGGCCAGTCAGGAACCTTTGCGGGCCGCATATCAACAGTCTTTACCCCAACAAAGGAATTTGATGCCACGCTCAATTTTGGAGCCTACACCATAAACACCAACAGCGGCTTTTTAACCCTGCCCATCACCGACTCCGCCGCCTCGATTGTCGGCCAGAGCAAAAGAAAATGGGAAGCCGATTATAACGAAGAAGGGCATGGCAAGGTCAACAGCGTATTTGGCGACCTGAATCTGCATCTGGAAACCTCGTTTGCCGACCTGTACTCAATTACAGCCATTCGCAAGGCCGATCAGAAGTTCACAACTGAGCGTGACGGCACCGCGTATACGGGAACAACAACATACACGCCTACCTGGGGCATGGACCCGTTGAAAACAAACATGGACGGCACGCTGAAAAATGACGCCCTGACCTTTACACAGGAACTCAGAATTCAGTCCCTTGCCGAAAGTGAAAGCCCTTTGCAATGGCTTGCGGGCGTGTTTTTTCATGATTTTTCCCGCAACTCTAAGGGAACTGTAAACCGCAACGACATGATGACTCCGCCGGACTTCACCATGCTGGATAACACCCTGTACGGAACCAGCTATGCTGTTTTTGGTCAGGCTACCTACAGACTTCTGGATAAAAAACTGGGCTTCACCGTGGGCTTGCGTCAAGAATGGGTGGAGAGAAAGGTAAAGATACACGACGACAGAACCATCGCCTATCTGGGGAACGAAGACAGCCTCAGCAAAACAGATTCCATGTTTTTGCCCAAGTTCACCATTGATTACCGCATTGTGCCGGAGGCAATGGTTTACGCCACTGTGGCCAAGGGCTGGCGCGCAGGAGGCGTGACGCCCAACGTCAATGCCGCTACTCCTATAGAAAACGCCAAATACGACGCTGAAACAAGCTGGACATATGAAATTGGCGCCAAAACAGAATTGTTTGACAAAAAACTTCTTTTGAATGTGGCAGGGTTCTACACATCTTACGACGATTTTCAGAATGAAATAATGACAGACCCGTCCGTGGGCGGCTATTTGTCCAACAGTGGCAGAGCCCATATCAGTGGCGTTGAAGTTGAAGCTGTGGGGCATATCACTGACAGCCTCACAGCCACTGTCAATTTTGGCTACCTTAATGCCCGGTATGATGACTACAAAACGTATGGCGCGGATTATTCAGGCAATACCATCCAGGCAGTGCCTGACTTCACCCTGGGCGCCAACGTGCAATACAACTTCCTGGACGGCTTCTATGTGCGGCCCGGAATCCGTGTGGTAGGCAACACCTATTGGGACAGGGCAAATACGCAAAAACAGGAACCCTATGCAACGCTGAACCTGAGAGTTGGCTACCAGGACGAGCACTACGAAATTTACGCCTATGGCGAAAACCTCACCAACCAGTACGCTTTCAACTATGCCGCCGAAGGCATGTGGGGGTCTGAACACTATTATGGTACGCCCATCAGGCCTCTCCAGGTCGGCATGGGCTTCAATGTGTATTTCTAGCGCATGTTAACTTTGAAAAAAGTTAACATGCTCAACGCTGCACGAGAGTGCAGCGCGCCACAACGTGGCGTGGATTCTGCCGAGTTTTAGCCGTTGCGACGAAGGAAGCTACGGATGCTTCAAGCGTTGTGACGCAGGCTTAAAGCGTTGTGACGCAGGAAACTACGCTTGAAGACAGCATGCGTAACGACACGGTTTGTCCCATGCAATCGCTGTCGCCATCCGTAAGCCCTGCGGGCAACGGCTGCCGCGAAACTACGCTTGAAGACAGCATGCGTAACGACACGGCTTGTCCCATACAATCGCTGTCGCCATCCGTAAGCCCTGCGGGCAACGGCTGCCGCAAAGACAGCAATTGGTTAATTGAACGGACAGCCTACTGATGGCTGTCGCTATCCGTAAGCGGCAAAGAACCGCTAACGGCTACCGCAAATCGCATTTTCCGGCAGAATGACAACTTTGAAATGTGAAGCATTTCAAAGTTAATCTGGCCTAGAACCGTTAGCGATTGAAAATGCCTGATTGCGTTGCGGAGTTTCAGAAGAGCCTCCGCAACGCAAAATTTGCGATGCGTGCCCGGCTTGCCAAGCACGCATCGCTGTTTCAAATAACTTTGTTTCAGCCGTTGGCAGTGGAGCCACTTACGAATGCAGGCAGCAAAGCCATACCTGCCAGGCGGTGCCTCCGCAATAATTGACAATAAATTTCAATTTTATTAACATTTGAACACTCATTACTGAAAAATGCCACAAATTTATTTAGTTACATAGCTTTATGCTATAGGCAGACATAGGGGGCAATAATGGGAAGCCCAACGACCTTGGTTGGAAGTGACATTGGCAGGCGGATGGGTGGGTGCAGCACGGTAAAACTGTCCGGCAAATGCTGCCATGAGGGACAAGTGGCCCTTAATTACTCCGGCATGGCTACGGGTGACAGAAAAACTATTCTGGAGCAGATCACCTTCCCTTGCGGACTTACCCTCAGCATGACCAACTTTCAGCCAGCCAGCACGGTAAAAATTCTGTTTACAGAAATGCAGGCAAGTGTCGGATTTGGCTTTTGCATGTCAGGAGGCTTCAGCGGGACTACATATGGAGGCATGCCCATAGATATTGGCAAAGGGCAAAGAGTAACCAGCTCTACCCCGCCACTGGAATCCTATGTTGAGATTCAACCTGGCGAGCTGATACAACGTATTTCCATTGCCGCCTTCCGGAGTAATCTGCCTCTGTTGGAAAAAGCCTACCCGGAACTGCTTGAACACAAGATTTTTGATGTCAATTCAGAGCCTTTTATAGCCATTGATGCCATAAGAGCCGACACCTATGCCACATTGATGCAGATCATGAACTGTCCCTATATAGGAACAGTGCGGCGGCTATTTATGGAAAGCAAGTTGATCGAACTGATCGCCCAGCGCCTTCAGGAAGAAGAGAGCAGCAAAGCGAAGGCCGGCTATTGCGGCCTTGCTGCCAGCGACATTGAAAAAGTACACCATGCCGCCTATCTGCTGGCCCAAAATCTGCAGTCCCCCCCCGATCTGCACGAGATTTCCCGTAGCGTGGGGTTGAGCAAAAGCAAGCTGTATCCCATTTTCCAGAAGGTGTACGCCACCACCCCTTTTGACTATTTGCGCAAATACCGCCTTAAAAAGGCCGAAGAGCTGCTGCGTGAAGGTGGCATGAACGTAACTGAAGCTTCAATGGAAGTTGGCTATTCCAGCGTAAGCCACTTCACCAAGGCCTTTGCAGAGCATTTTCACTATCTGCCCAGCGAATGCAGAAAATGTTAAGAGCAGACACTACTTTTTCTTGAGAGAAAGAGCCCCCGGAGTTGCACCGTATTCGCCTTTGAAAGCGACAATAAACCTACTCACACTGGAATAACCTACTTCATAAGCAGCACTGCTTACGGAATACCCTTTTTCTTCTATGAGCCGCTTGGCTTGCCCCATACGCTCTTTACGCAAGACCTCAAAAACTGTCTGCCTGAACAGCTTCTTGAATCCCTTTTTCAGCTTGAATTCGTTGATGCAACAAAGGCGGGAAAGCTCGGATATCCCCGGCGGATCCGCCATTCTTTCCACCAGCATGCTCCGGGCATTGTACAGTTTTTGTATATCTTCCCTGGAAAAACCATCAAATCCGATCTTTTGTATATCCTCCCTGTGGGAAAAACCGTCAAATTCCAGCCTCTGCCCCTGCAGCATGCCAAGGAATACGGATAAAAGTTCTATGGATTTACTTTCCAGATACAGCCGCCTGCCTTTTCCAGTCATGGGGCAAGCAAGCAACTGGGCTCCTGCCAAGCTGGCCTGCCCGCTGGGTATGGCGTCTTGCCAGCAGATGCAGGCCCCAGCGGCATCGCGACAAAGGCGGGACAAGGCAAGCGCCTGAGTATCGTCTGGCCCCAGAATAGCGTGCAACGCTTCCGGCCTGAGAACTATACCGACGATCTTGCACGGCGCTTCATTTTTTATGGCAAAAGCGTAGCTTCCCGCACTGCACACCAGGGCATAATTTCCCGGAGTGAAGGAAGTGCGCCCGGACTCATCCTCGCATTCCCAATCAATATCCACCTGATCAGAATACAGAGAAAAAAAAGCAAGCTGGGCAGATTTAAACTCCAGTCTGGGTAGAACCATTGTGCTGCCCATATGGTCCAGCATAACGACGGCTATGCCGGAAGAGGTTTTTTCCACAGAAAAATGTTGTAACGAGCAAGAGTATTCACTATCCGTAGCCGGAGCACAATAATCCCCTTCGTTGCCCAAGTGTACACGCTGTTCCAATGCAGAGCCCACACTGTCAAAGGCATGCGCATCGTGATTATTATCCAGGGCTGATTTCATGGCTTGTTCACCGCCTGCCCTGCTGGTTGCTGTGCCGCCCATTCGGGACCGAAGGTTTTCAGTTTGTAAACAAGCACCGGAGTTATGAAGCATTCAGCTACAAAAGCCGCCAGAACGCCAAAGGCGATAAGCCAGCCCATGTTGACGAACACGTTGATATCCGAAAACAGGTACGAGCCAAAGCCAAGAACGAGTATACCGGAAGTGATGAAAATAGCTTTGCCCACGGTCTTGAAGGTGGTACGCACAGCCTTGGCATAGGAACCTGTGGCGTCAAATTCTATACGGCAGTGTCCGATAAAGTGGATGGTATCGTCCACAGCCAGGCCAAGGAGCATGGGAACAATGGTCACGGTCATGATGTCCAGGGGTATATTGAAGAGGCCCATGAGGGCTACTACTACAAACCCTGGAATTATATTTGGAATCATGGAAATGACGCCTGTCCGTATACTGCCGAAGGCAAGGGCCATAAGCGCCATGATGGTCAAAAGGGCCAGGGTGTTTGAATCTATCTGCCCCCAGGTAATATAATCCATCATCACGGTTGACTGGCTTAACGAGCCGGTAAAGATAACCTTGGCCCCAGGAAACAGTTCGGCGCAACGGCTGCGCACGTCTTTGAGCTGTTTCATCAGAATGCTGGAATTATAGTCGCTGACCTCAACCTGCAAGCGAAGACGCTGGTAGTCGTAATCCAGCCATTTTTCTGATTCCGAGCCACCCGCGTTTTCATACAACAGCAGAAGCTGGGCGATCTCTTCCCTTGTTTCGGGAATGCGGAATGCCTCAGGCGACCCATCGTTAACAACCTGATTCAAATCCTTGATAATATCCGTTATGGACCCCACTCTTTTGGTCAGGGGGTAACTCAGCACCTCTTTACCCAAAGTATCCAGATTGGCCAGCATCACCGGGTCTTTGGCCATGTCCGGATCAGAAAATTCTATGGCTACTCCATACGAATTGAGCGTGCCCACCTTGCTGTCGCCCACCTCTATCAGCCGTTTGACGTAGGGAACCCCCTCGCCGAAAGTGCGCCGTATGTCGAAGGACACTTCCAGATTCAGGGCTGCCACCGTGCAGATCAGCAAAAAGGAAATAAACAGGCCAAGCGACCGCCACGGTTTGTTCAGGCAATGGGTACCGCAATAGTCCACAATGCGATCAAGGAAGGAACCGTGAGCGAGCTTTTCTGCGGACAAGGGCGCCTTGTCTTTGCCAAAACTCAAAAACGCCGGAACCACAAGTGTTATCAGAAGCCATGAAACACTCACAAGGCAGGCCGCAGTCAGCCCTACCCAACGGATGGGACGCAAGGGGATAACCAAAAACGTGAGCAGGGCCACCACCGTCGTCAGACTGCTGAAAAGCTGGGGCCAGCTTGTTTTGGCAAGGCCGAATATGATGGAATGACGGCGTTTGCCCGTTCGTCTGAATTCGGTCAGATAAAAGTTGAAGATATGGATGGAATAGCAGGTAGCCAACGTCAGACTGAGAAAAATCGGTAAAAACAGCGTGGTCGGGTCCATGCTTATACGCAAGTGCCCCTGAATGCCCAGCACAATCAGAATACTGGCAATAGCTGTAACCATAGGAAAAACAACCCCCTGCCAACAGCGCAGGGCCACCCCCAGCACTGTTGCCAGAATGGCAATGCACACGCCAATGAGCCTGGGAGTCTCTTTGCCGAAATAATCCCTTTTCTCAAGGTCACTGACATGAACGCCAGACATTTTAGGGTGCAGGGGTTCGTATTTTTCCTGCTGCACCACATCCATAAAGACCCTGGCCATGACGTGGGAAGGCAATTCGCCCGTGCTGTCCGGTTCAGCCGGCAGGGGTTTCAGGCGCAGCATCAGCCAGGCTTCGCGGCCGTCATCGGAAATAAGGCGGTTTTTCAAAAAAGGTTTGGACAGGGCCAACTCTTTTATAGCCTGAAGAGAAACTTCGTCTGTGGGTAATGCAGCAAGATTTTTTGGAACCAGGTTGATTATCTCCAAGCCGTCGGGAGTGCCAAGCGTAAAGTCAAATTCCGCAATGGAAAGAACGTCATCGGCATACGGAACCCTGGCTTCAAGTTCCTGCCCAAGTTCACGCAGCAGGCGCAGGTTTTCCGGAGTAAAAATATTGTCGGCAGTCGCCAGCACCAGGGCCATGTCTTCATTGCCGAAGATGGCCTCAAAGTCCTGTTTGGCCTGCAAAACTTCATCGCCTTCCAGAAACCAGCTTTCCTGGCTGGTATCCACCTGCAAATGCGGCAGCCCCGCCAGAGCAAAGGCTGTAAGTGCCACAAACATGACTATCGAATATGCGCGAAATCGAACAATACCTTCTGCAAAAATGCGGCTGTACTTTACAATTTTTCTGCTATCTATCATATTTTTCCCATTAAAAACTGTATTTTAATTTTGTCCAGACAAAACTGTTGTCGTGGTACACGCCGTATTGCCCCTTGCCGGAAGAGAAATAATCAAGACCAACGGACCAATATAGTCCGTCACCCAGTTCGTATTCAGCTTTGACGCGGTTATAAAATTCACCGTCGTTTAAATCCAGAAAAACCATATTTGAAACAGTGAGAAGCTGGTTGTACATTTTTTTGGAAATATTGAGGGTCACCAGAGAATCGTGAGCATCGGCATCAATGGCCGGGTGGTAGTCGAAAATACTTTCGGTCACGATTTGCGCGCCCACTGTCCAGTCGTCACCCGGTGTCCAGTCCAAACCAAGCAGCCACTTCAGGGAGTCCCGCGGTATGGGATTGCCGGCAGTGGTTGTGCGATAACGGCCGATATACCAGGCGGCCTCGCCCCGAAAAACAAAATCCGACCAGGGACGGGAAAATTCCAGCCCGGCAACGGTCATGCGTTTATACTCGGGTTCAATTTGAACGGCATTGCCGTCAATTGAATAAAAATAGGCGGGCATGTCGTCCCAGGTGTGAAAGATGGAGACAGCCACATCAAGACCGGAAAAATACCCGGAAAGTTTAGCTGCAAGTTCCATGTTATCAATGGACACATCCGGTTTGTTTGCCGATTTCAAAGACATCCCCGGAGGCATGGTGCGTTCGACAACCCACGGATTATCGTCCTCCGGCAATTCGGCTTCCTTGAATACAGGAATGGCAATAAGCTCCAGGTTGAGGTCCTTCCCCATCACCGGAATTCCCGTAAAGCGCAGTTTGGCCGCATCCACAGGCATACGTATGCCGTCCAGGTCACGGGTCATGGCCTCAGTATAGTCGGGCGGGGATATCAAGTCCGTTACCTGCACCCCATCGGCCTTGCCCCAGATGATGATCTGGCGGCCCACGCGCAAATCCCATCCCGAGCCGACATATTCCATCCACAGTTCCTGCAGCTTCACGCCCGTTTCATCCGGGATTGCCCAGTTTTTTTCGGCATTGGCTGAAATGAAACCGTGGACAGGGCTGAAATCCAGCTCGCTTTCCAGATGAAAGCGGGCGCGGGAGGACGGTGCGTCACCTGCCTTGATAAAACGCGCGGAATGCAAAGCCTCCATATATCCTGTCAGGGAGGCGTGTTCCTGCAGTTTCTGGAACCACCCCGGAAGAGCCTTTTCTTCTTCAGGAGAAGGTTCGGGACGGCCAGGCACACTTTCAGCCCGGCCGAGGCAGGTGCAAACCAGCAACACCAGTAGTATTGTCCCGAAGCGGCAAGCCCATATCAAAGACGGCCCCTCTGCAGCGTTGTCACAGTAAAGAGACCATCATCAAGCCCCTTGTTATATTGCATGTCCTGTGTGTGCAGGAGGGTTTTATGTTCGCGGGAAAGATTGGTCATCTGCGAGGTGAGCATGGTCCAGAATCCGTCTATTTTACGCACCTCTTTGGCTTCAAAAACTTTTTCCAGGCCGTCTTTGTCAAAATATTCCCCTTTGAGAATGAGATTGGCATCTTTACCAACCAAGAGGACTCGTTTGGTGTACGTTTCCGGTTCAATCGGAACCGCCTCAATTTTCCAGCAATCGTGGCCCATAAACTGTTCTTCACCCAGGAAGGTGTAGCGGTCCTTGGAGGGGTGACGGCGGCCCATATCGTCGTAGGTAAAGTCAGACCCCATAAAATATTCATTGCGTGAGTTTCCGCTGATGCGACGATCCTTCTTCATGGCCGGCATATAGAGCCATTTGTCGTCCTCATGTTTGGGATCATCGTATTCCCAGGAGAGAAAGATGGTTCCCTTAACGTCGCCCGGAGCCTGGAACATCATGATTGATTTACGGTCCGGCCCATAGTTCTTGGAATACGACATCAGGCTTCGCACACGCTGGCGGCCCTGCTTGTTTTCCAAGGTCATGGTCATGGTGGAAGTTCGGTCTTCGCCTTCAGCCCGGTTGTAAACCTGCTGCATGATGGCTGTGGCATCGGCAGCCAGGGCCGGAGTTGTAAAAAACAAGCAAAGCAGAGAGATGGACAATACGGCTATGCAGTCAGCGCAAGTTGGTCTTTCAGATTGCATTGTGCTTTCTCCAAAATTTTTCAGGTCGATACCCATTACATGCAGGAAACGTTACAACTGCGGCGGCGGGAGGAAGAGAAGCACGTCCCCTACCGCCCGAATTTCCAACCGCCAGTGCGTTGCTGTTCAGCCCAAAGGTGAGAATACAGGGCCTTGTTGGACAGCAGTTGCTCGTGTGTTCCGGCTTCGCTGACAACGCCCTTTTCCAGAACGAGAATCTGGTCGGCCTGAACGATGGTTTTCAGGCGGTGGGCGATGACGACGACTGTCTTGTTGCGAACGATGGCCAGAATGGCCTGCTGGATAAGGCGTTCATTTTCCGGATCAAGAGAAGCCGTAGCTTCGTCCAGAATGACAATGGGAGCGTTTTTCAGAACGGCCCGAGCAATGGAAATGCGCTGTTTTTCGCCACCGGAAAGGGTCGCCCCGCCTTCTCCGATAAGCGAATCATAGCCATTGGGCATTTTTTCTATGAACTCATGGCACCGGGCAACCTTGGCCGCTTCAATAATTTCTTCCATTGAAGCACCCTCTTTGCCGACGCGGATGTTGTTCGCAACGGTATCCTGAAAAAGGTACACGTCCTGAAAAACAACGCTGAAAAGAGAATTAAGATAGTCATTGGGGATATTCTTTATATCCACACCCCCAATGGTGATGCTGCCGGAATCCACATCCCAGAATCTGGGGATAAGACTGGTAATGGTGGTTTTTCCGCTGCCGGATGGCCCCACAAGGGCGGTCATGGTGCCGTGCGGAATAGAGACGGTTATATTATCCAGAACATTTTTGGTATTTTTTTCATGCAGATAGCTGAACGTAACATTGGAAAAGACAATGTCATGCCGTTCGGGCCATTGCGGTGACGGGCTTTCGGGAAGAGGCGTCGTCTCCAGAACAGCGGCAATGCGCTCTGCGGCAATGTTCATGTACCGCATTTCCGAGGCTATCAGGCCATAGTTGAGCAGGGGCTCATAAAATTTATGGCCAATGACCAGAAACAACACAAAGACCGGCACCTCGATACGCCCTTCTGAAAGCAGCCATGCCCCGAACACCAGCAGAGAGGCAAAGCCCACATCAAGCAGCGCGGAGAATGCCACCACAGGCGCACCACCTGCCCCTTCCAGTTTAATGCTGTCGTCGCGCAGGCGGCGCATTGTTGCGTCCAGGCGGGAAAAGTTTTTTCCCGTAAGGGAAAAAGCCTTCAGTACCTGCATTCCCTGCAAATATTCCAGCATTCGGGACATGGTTGCGTTTCTGGATGCTATCTGTCGCTTACCGAAATGGCTGATGACCCGTTGGGCAAAAAACAGGACGATAAAGGCCAGAATAACCGATATGAGGATAAGGCTGCTCATCTCGGTGTCGGCCATAAAGAAAAAGGTCAACAGCATCAGGGGCAGAATGAGGCAGGCCATTGCGTCCATATAGCTGTGGCTGAAAACCCCCTCCACCTTTGACATGTCCTGCATGAGCAGGCCGGAAATATCGCCGGGGTCCCGCTGTTTGAAAAAACCAAGAGGCAGTGTGCGCAGATGGTCACCAAGGCGCAAACGGGCCTCGGTTGTCATTTCAAAGGCGGAAATGTACCCCCGCACATGCACCCTGACGGCAAAAAAGATATTGAACACCATCGTGACGGCCATGAAAATAAAAAGGGCCACCAGACGGGAAACGGAAACCGCATCCTTGTCTTTAAGTAGTTCCAGAATGACAAGGAAAAGAATACCAAAAGGAATACCCCGCAGAATGAGATGCAAGGCATTCAATATGGTCAGGCCATAGAGGTTTCTCAGGTCGCCTGCTATGATGCGCAGAGATTTCAGCATGCCGCTTCCTCCGTTTTCAGGCTCCAGTCCTGAGCGCTCATATGGGCTTCCCACATATGGGCGTACAGCCCGGCTTGCGCCACAAGCTGCTCATGGGTTCCGCTCTGGACGACCTTGCCGCCGTCCACCACATAAATGCAGTCGGCGTCTGTAATGGTAGCCAGGCGGTGAGCGATTACTATAACCGTTTTACCCTGCATCAATTCAGCAAAGGCGGCCTGCATTCGGGCCTCGTTTTCGGCATCGGCAAAGGCTGTAGCCTCGTCCAGAACAACGACGGGGGAGTTTTTCAACATAATTCTGGCCATGGAAGCCCGCTGCTTTTCACCCCCCGAAAGGTGCACCTCCCCGCCTTCACCCACCCTTGTATCCAGCCCCCTGGGCATCTTTTCTATAAAGTCCAGGCATTGAGCGGCGCGTGCGGCCTTCATGATGGCCTCGTCATCCACCCCTTCCATACCCATACGGATATTTTCGCGCAGGGTGTCGCTGAAAAGAAAACCGTCCTGAAAAACGAAGGAAATGTGTTCCATAAGGTTCTGAAGGCGCACGGAGCGCACATCAACGCCTCCCAGCAGGATGGCCCCTTCCTGTATGTCCCACATGCGTAACAGCAGTTTTGCGATAGTGGTTTTGCCGGCGCCCGAAGGGCCTACCAGCGCCACCATATGCCCTTCGGGAATGGAAAGGTTTATATTATCCAATACCTTTGTTTCACCGTAGCCAAAGGAAACGTTTCTGAATTCTATGCTGGCATCCTTGGGTTCAAGCGGATGTTCCGGCTCGGGCAGGGGTTGTTCGGCCAGGATGGCCTCAACCCTGTCCAGCCCCAGAATCAGGTGGCCGAGTTGGGAACCCATTAGGGCCACTTTGAGAAGAGGGGTCATGTAACTGGCCCCCAGCATGAAAAAGAGAAAAAGGGTGGGCAAACCTATGTCGCCTTTGAGGTAAAAATACACCCCAAACGGCAAGATAAACAAAAGCCCGGATGAGGTAATCACAACAAATACAGCCCAGGCCGGAGCGGTACTCAGTGTGCAAAGCTCAATGAATTTTTTGTAATTCAGGGCGGCTTCTTTCAACTTGGTAAAAGAGGAAACCGAGTGGTTGAAAATTTTCACCACAGGCATGCCCCGCACGTACTCCACAATGGTGCCGTTCAGATCTTCCAGAGCCTGGTGGTATTTTTCGCGAAAATTTTCCTTGTTCCCCTTGGCGAAGGTGCGCTGTTGCAGAAAAAGGGCCAGCGGTATGGGCAAAAACGCTACCAGGGCCAGCTTCAGATTGACTGAGCAAAGATAAACCACAATGGACAGGGGCACGGCCAGGCCACTCACCACATCCGGGATATGGTGCGCAATAAAACTCTCCAATTCTTCCACGTCTTCGGTAAGCACCTTTTTGATGGCGCCTGCACGGCGGGAGGTAAAATACCCCATGGAAAGTCTGCCAAGGTGGGCGCATATCCTTGAGCGCAGGTTGTACAGAATATCAAAAGCGGCAATGTGCGAGGCCATAAGCGACGCCAAATGAAGAATGCCATGAACAATTGCCAGAACAGCCGCGAGCACGCCAAGCTTAAACACTTCGCTGTATTGCTCTGCCCCAAAATTTGGCTGCAACAGCATGCTTAATACCATGTATGTGATGATATATGGCGCAAGTGATATAATTGCGGCGGCAACGGCAATTACGACTGAAGCGATGAGATACAATTTCTTTTCACCACCAATCTGTAACAGACGGGCAATGGAAGAATTTTGACGGCTGTGCATGCATTTCCCCCTTGGGCATAGCTCCGTAGATGGACCTCAAAAGGCTTTGAGATGTATACGTCGCGGAGGGGATGGTCGCTAGCGATGGCGTCCATAATATTAGTGGCAGCTGCCATCAGTACAAAAAAATATTCCTGATGGCCGTAACTCCTTTGAATTCTGGAGGAGAGTGACAAACCAGCGGCGGGTACGCAGTTCATGGGGCTGGCTGGCGCGGGAGTAATTTTGCCGCGGGTGAAGCCTGTACCCCGGCGTGCGCCCCGGCTTACGGGCGGCATGAGACCACTCTATGCTTTTGTGATGACAGAAACGTGCAGTTCAAGCCCCGGAGCCTGGGCGGCTACGCCGCACTGGTATACGCCTGAACTCCAGACGTCGAGGCTCGTCCATCCTGTCGGCACCGCCACAGCTTGCCTGCAAGAATACCCGCTCTGCCCGTCACTGAAACCCGGTTCTCGATACTCCGCTCCTGTTGTTGCGCGGCAAGCCTCATCAGGCAGAGATGCGATCCAGTCCGAGCAACTCAGATCAACGCGCACCTGAAAACTGTCCAAGGGCAAGCTCAGCCCCTTTCCAAGAACTTTGAGCACGGCTTCCTTACGCGTCCAGCAACGATAAAACGCGGCAGCACGCTCGTTAGCTGAAAAATTGCGTATGTCCATGGCTTCTTGCGGGTGGAGCTGCATGACAAGAGCCATCAAATCCTGTAAAGGGAGTTTTTTTTGTACATCAATGCCGACGGACGCATCGCGGCAAAATGCCGCCCACACCATGCCCCCCGAATGAGAAATGGAAAAATGCACATCTGAGTCCTGGCAGCAGGGTTTGCCATACGGGTTCAGGGTAAATTCGGCAGTCAATGCTCTCTGGGCGGAGGCCTGTAGAACCCGCCGCACAAGCGCCCGGCCCGCCATGTGCCGGACTGCGTCCTCAGCATGCATGAACCGTGCGGCTTTGTGCAGCTCGTTGGCCGTGACGTGAGGGCGGCAGGCCTGAATCCACGAAGTGGCTTTGCCGACACACAAACCTGTGCACTGTATGATGCCGTGGGGTACCGCAGAAAAGCGACAGGCAGAAAAACCTGCCTTATGGATACGGGGCCGCATTGCGGGATATGAACAGACTGGCATGCCTTGAGGTTCCTTGCCCCGCCGGAATTGTGCACGACAGGAACCAGTACGCGAGGCTGGGTGTCAAATTCTGGTGCATGCGGCATGAAACCGGCATTTTTGTTCTATTAGACCACTTTAGAGCATTTTAACTTTGAAAAAGTGTAAATGTTCTAACGCTGCGCGAAAGTGCAGCGCGCCACAACATGGCGTGGATTCAGCCGAAAATCGTATTTTTCGGCTGAATGAAAACTTTGAAATGTGAAGCATTTCAACGTTAATCTGCTCTAGAGACAGCCCTGGACCGCTTTCGACAAATACCGCAGCATAAAATGCCTCCAGCTTCAGGGCTGGGACATCAGCCTGCCTCTCTGCCCCAGCCCTGCCTGGTTATCGCCTTTTTTCAAACCGGCATTCCCACGCCAGGGGAGCGGCGGGAGGAAGGCTCCCCCTCCCTCTTCACGCCATCCCCTGATGCGCCCACGGCGACGACTGCGCGGGCGTCTATTTTTTTGTCTTGTCTATTTTGATCAAATGCCCTTTGACCTTACCGGGGTCGAAAAGATCATCGGAAAGTCCTGTATCATGCTGTATATCCTGCAAAGAGTACTCCGTTACATGCGACTTCTGAACGTTCTCCATCCGTGTTTTATACACAGTCCAGTAGCCGTCCTTTTTGAGGATATCTGAGGTTGTCATTTTTTTCAGAAGTTTGCCTTCACGGTCATAAAAAAGGCTTTTCATATAGACGGAATTATCTTTATTCACCCATGTTACAACTTTAGAATACGCATGGTTTTCGTCTTTGGGCGTGGATTCAACGATCCAGCACGGAACACCAGAAATAACTTCTTCGCCGACGAGTTTATGGTTGTCTTCATCTGTTGAGCGCCAGCCCATTTCTTCATAGGTAAAATCCGAGCCGAGAAAACCCTTGTTCATGGCCGGGGCTGCTGTTCCGTCTTTTTTTTCAGGGAGGAACAACCATCTTTCGTCTTCCACGGAGGGGTCCCAGTTATCATACTGGAGAAGCCCCATCCCCTGAAGCTGCTCAGGTTCAGAAAAAGTTATAAGACTTTTTTTGTCTCTCCCGTATTCCTTTATGTAGTATTTAAAGGTCAAAACCTTTTTGGCGCCTTCACCGTTGGTGAGGGTCATAGTCATTATGCCGGTTCTGTCTTTTCCCTCAGGGCGGGTATACATCTTGTCCATAATTTCAGCGCCCGTCGGCCGGGCAGCATCAGCCATTGCCGGCAACACATCCGAAAACAACAAAGCCGCAAAAAAGGCAAAAAATATTGCAATATGCCTTACAACCATCAGATTTCTCCTTCTATGTTCGTAGATCCGGGTTTTTCCTCAATAATGCATGTTTCAGGAACTATTCCAGTTTCTTCCAAAAGCTCCATCACTCCGGCGGCATCAACAGCGTCATGAAAAAGGAAACAACCCGGTCCATGACCTGAACCGGCGAGTATTTTTTCAGCGCAGTGG
Organism: Desulfovibrio simplex; assembly: GCF_055387835.1. NCBI lineage: Bacteria > Pseudomonadati > Thermodesulfobacteriota > Desulfovibrionia > Desulfovibrionales > Desulfovibrionaceae > Desulfovibrio > Desulfovibrio simplex. The sequence continues at coordinate 246,943 of NZ_AP042377.1, read as the reverse complement.
GCGAGAACCTTGCCAATCATCTGATACGTGTCATCAACTCTCATGGTTGAGATGATCTTTCGCCTTTTGCCGTCTTTTCGGCCGTCCATTTTCACATGCAACATGAAGCAAGGATCACGCCCTTCCATGTCGCGGTTGACTGCTTCCATGAATTTTCTGCTTGATTCCTCAAGCTGCCCCGGTGTTGTGGCCTGGTTGAAAACCTGAATGTTGAACAGCGTCGCGAGGGTTTCTTTTCCCGTATAGGCATTGTAGGCGCGGGCTGTAGCTGCTGACAGGCGCTTTGCCACCTGAATGTATTCATGTGACAACGTGGGATATGCTTTAACGCGACCTACAGGCCTGGGGAGATGGTGTTCCTTTACCTCGGCCTTCCATTTTTTTTTCTGACCTTCATGCCAGTACACCATTCCTTCCGAACTCCCGTCATTCATACTGGCGATAAAGTCGTACGCGGAATTGAAAGTCGTTTTACCGCCGCCTGCGTGAAAAAAGTCCAAAGAAGACACTTCATCAAACAATCCTTCGCCCAGAAACAGCGGGTATATCGCGGAAATTCCCGGACTCAGGCCTGCGTAGAAAACAAACGTCAGCCCCTTTTCTTTTATCAGCCCTGATTTCTCCATGGCCTGCGCAAAAAGCTTCGCGTTGCCGCTGGGGTCAACGTAGTGGGCAGACGCTTCAAGAGCCTTTTGCGCAACCCTGTCAAAAATCAAGGCAGATGGCCCGGCAGCGTTAATCACCAGATCAGATGCCCGGCAAAATTCACCAAGAGATTCCGGGTCAAAAATGTCTGTTCTTAAAACCCGAACCCGCTCGCCGAAGGTTTCACGCACACGCTCCAGCACGGTCTGATTCCTGCTTCCAATCAAAATATCATGGTTGGTGCAGGCCAGCAGGCGGGCCACCGCATGCTGGCCCACCTGCCCCGAACCTCCTAGAATACCAATTTTCATAGAAGCTGTTCCTCACCATTCTGCACACTATGAAAACGCCGACGGCAGATCACGACAGAACGGAATTCAACTTTGACGCAAGAATGCGGATATTGGGTTCTTCCATGCACGTGAGGTGATTGCCGGGGATTTCATGAAGATGAAAATCTTCAGCAAGGCCGCCAAAATACTCCGACATATCCCGCTTGCCATAGAGGCACGCGTACTCAGCCATTTTTGGTTTGAAAAGGTGGACGCTTCCGCCGTATGGCCGGACCTTGTACAAGGGGAGACTCAGAGAACTGTGCCTGAAAATTTTGAAAGCCCTTTCAAAATCCTCGAAGGTAGAATCCTCACCGAAAGCCAGGCTTTCCTCCCTGGCAATGGCATAAGCTTTGCGAGACAGTTCCGGCCATTGCGTGTCGTCCAGAGAGAAGTTCTCTGCGAACAGCTTGTTGACGAACTCCGGGTTGACGACATCCGGGCTATGCTGCGCCAGCAGTTTCATGAATCCTGCAAGTCGGTCGCCGGTTTTAAGATCAACCCCGTTAGGCTGCAGAGAGAAACGGTATATCCAGGAAAACAGTTCCAATATCATAGAGTCGTCATCAATCATGAACGGGGTATGGGAACTGCTGATCAAGACCAGAGCCTTCACCTCTTGACCCCTTTGCCACAATTGCTGGGCAACTTCCCAAGAAAAGAGCCCACCCATGCAGAATCCGCCCAGGAAATAGGGGCCTTCCGGCTGAATAGATGTTATTTCCTCCAGATATTTCGCCGCCCAGCGTTCGACCAACTGCTCTTTGGCAATGTCCGTATATTCTTCGGCATCAACAATTTTGAGAGCGTAAAGAGGGCGGTCGGCCTCAATGTAATTGGGCAGCCGGGAGTAGACCGAAAGGTTGCCCGTGCCGTCATGAAAACAAAAGAAAGGAGTAAGCCTGCCATTTTCCTTAAGCCGCACAACAGGAGAGTTCGCTCCCTGCCGTATATCCTGATTGTGCTGAATTGATTCCACCATTCCGGCGATGGTTGGAAACTCCACCAGATTGCGGATTACAGGCTCCCAGTGAATGCTTGGGGCCAGTTGCTCCCGCAACCTCACGAGCATTTGGGAAACCAGCAGAGAATCCCCTCCCAGTTCAAAAAAATTGTCATTAATTCCTATGCTTTCCATACCAAGAAGGCTTTCCCATATGGCGGCAATCTGCTTTTCCAGCGAGTTGCGCGGGGCCGCATACTTCTGCCTGCGGTCAAGGTTGAGGTCGCCCAGCTTATGGAGCAGGGCCTTCCTGTCCAGCTTGCCGGTCGCAGTGAGCGGAAACTCCTTTACCGGCATAAAGAGCGAGGGAACCATATATTCCGGCAGCTTTTTACGCAGATGTTCTGTAATGACCGCAGGGTTGAAGAGCTTTTTCCGGGTGGCGCCCTGCGCAATCATCAGTTCCACGCCGAATATCTCAAACGACGCAGCCGGCGCGCCCACATACTCCACACGCTCAAACCCGTTGCCAAGCAGCACTTCACGCCACTTTTCCTTATGAAGGAAGGGGGAATTTCTTTTGATTCTGTAGTCGTCCTCAAAATTACTCAGCCCTGCAAGGAAGGACATGGTGATCATGAGCTGATTGGTGTCCTTAACGGGCTCGAAGATCAGGGCATACCCGCCCGGAGCCAGCAAAGACTGAAGATATTGGACGGTGGATTCCATGTTATATGCATTGTGCAAAACGCCGTTGGCGAGAATGACATCGAAACTGTCCGGCGAATATCCCTGAATAAACGGATCCTGGTTAATATCCAGAATGCCGTACTCAATAAAGGCAAATTCCTTGAATTTGACCTTTGCCTCGTTGGTAAAAAAGTTCGAAATATCAGTGTAGTTGTAAACGGTATTGTCCGGGTTCAGGACAGGAAGGATGGAAGCGGAGGCACTTCCCACGCCGGCCCCGACCTCCAGTATGCGTAGAGGCCTTTCTTTGTTCCAGTTTTGCGAAAGGTACGCCATGATGCTGCCGTAAACGGCATTGTAATGCTGGCTGACCAGATTGAGTTGGTAGGTTGTTTCCGCGGTTTCCCATGAACCGTCGGGAAAAAAGATGTTCAGAGGGTCAACGCTGCCCTGGAACAACCCGACCAGATTTTCCCCGCAAGAACGGATGTAGGAAAGCCAGATATGGATTTCTTCCCGGTTTTGGGGAATCCATTTCAAAAAGTTATCCACGTCCTGCCACAGGGAATTTATGGCATCGCCGGGTACGAAGGAGTTGGCCTGAAAAATCAGGCCATCCATTTCCTCAAAAACGCCTCTTTCAAGCAGCAGGTCTATCTGCCGTTTGAACAGCTTTTCATGCCGGAGATCCAGACCACTACGCAGGATCATGTCATCGCGGGAAAGGCCTTCAGTGGCGTCCACAAACAGGTTCATGGTCATGAACCCTTTGCAGACATACTGAAATGCCAGTTCCTCAAGCAGGGCCATGAACGATGTGGTGGTATCAAGGTCGCCAATTTCAGACGAATAAAAGGCTTGGGCATTGGCGGACTGCACCAGGGCCGCCATGGCTTGGCAAGCCTCCGTGGCATCGGCGGTGCTGATATCGTAAAAGTCTTCCGAATGTTCTGCGGCTACCTGCACGAAGCCAACCAGCTTTTTGTTTTCCCTGATACCCCCAACGGCTGCCACCACCGCTTCTTTCGCTGCGGGGTGGCTCTTGATGGCGGCCTCAATTTCCCCCAGCTCCACCCGGTATCCACGTATTTTTACCTGATTATCCTCCCTGCCCAGCAGTTCAATAGTGCCGTCCTGACGGTACCTTCCCATGTCACCCGTTTTGTACAGCCGTTCACCTGTTTCCGGGTGTACGATAAAGGCGGAAGCCGTCTTTTCCGGGTCGTTAAAATACCCCTGGGCCAAGCCCATACCGCCGATGTGAATTTGACCGACAACCCAGTCGGGACGGTCTTTCAGGCCTTGATCAAGAATACGCAGGTTCTGGTTTTCAAGCGGGGTGCCATAGGGTACGCTTTCCCAGGAGGCGTCCAGAGAACCGATGGGATGAAAAATCGACCAAATGGAAGCTTCAGTGGCTCCCCCAAGGCTGACAACTTCGGCGCCGGGAGCCTTCATTCTGACTTTTTCCGCCAGATCCAACGGAATCCACGAACCACTGAGCAGTGCCAGACGAATGGAGGAAATATCCATATCGGGCGCTGATGCAACGTAATCCACAACCATTTCCAGTAATGCCGGAACGGAATTCCACACCGTAACCCTTTCTTTGGCGACCAGTTCCGCCAGGTAGCTAGGGTCTTTCAGTTCTTCCGCAACGGGCATTACAAGCGTTGCCCCGGCGGCGAGGGTTCCAAAGATATCATAGACAGACAGATCGAATGAAAGGCTGGAAAGGGCCAGTACGCGGTCAGCCGGTGTGACGGCGAAACGGGCGTTGATGTCCAGAATGGTATTGACCGCCCCCTTGTGGTCAATCATCACTCCCTTGGGCAGCCCCGTGGAACCGGAAGTGTAGATGATATAGGCCAGGTCTTCGGGGAGGACATCAACCCCGGAAAAATGAGAGGGATATGCTTGAATTTCAGGAGAATCGACAGAGGCAACAGCAACGCTGGACGGCAGCGCCAGATTTCCGTCAGCAGATCTGGTGAGTGCCAGAGCCACGCCCCCATGCTCCAGTATGTGGGCCATGCGTTCTTCAGGAAGCCCGGGAGAAACGGGAAGATAGACAGCCCCCGCCTTGAGGATACCAAGCACCGCCGCAACCTGCTCCCAGCCTTTTTCCATAACCACAGCCACAAGGGAGCCCTTTTTCACGCCTTTGCCTGTCAGGAAGCCGGCCAGTTGGCTGGAAATGGCGTCAAGTTCCCCATAGGTCACAGCTCGGTCAGAGGCGACAACGGCCGGCCTGTCTCGCGCCTGATCAACCATGTCCGAAAACAGGCCATGAAGCGTCGCTTCAGGTCTGGCTGCTTCTGTGCGGTTGACGCGCCGCCGCACCGCCAGATGGCTTTCAGGCGTCAGCAGGGGGACTGCTGCTGAAAACAACGACTCCTGAACCAGCTGTTTCAGGTAGCGGCAATAGGCGGCAAACATTTCCTGAATCATGCCTTGCGGAAAAAGGCCCTCCACCACATCCCAGTTGAACTGAAGCGCCCCGTTGCTTTCCGTCACCTGATGGTCAATCCAGACCTGCGGTGTCTGGGTGATATTGTAAACAATCTTTCCAAGTCTGGAATATGCGGAGGCATTGTTCTCTTCCAGCGTGTCGTAGCCCAACACACTGGTGAACACCACGGGCATGAATATCTGCTCCCCATCCTTACGTTCACGTGCAAGTTCGCGAAGAACCTGAACGCCCCCGACGGACCGATGCTCCATATCTGCCCATAGCTGCTTCTGCAGGCGGTGCGCATGGTCTTCAAAGGTTCCCGGAAGGGAGGCATCCACTTCCAGCAGGTTGAGTGACGTAAAGTCACCAACAATATCATTTACTTGTGGATGAACAGGCAGCCTGTTAAACAGCGTCAGGTTGATGCAGAAATTTGGTTTCTTGCTCCACGTGCTGAGAATCTGGGAAAATGCGGTCAGCAAAATGGCTGAAGGAGTTATTTTTTTCTTTTTTCCCAATTGCTTGAGCGCCTGCCAAAGAGGTTTTTCCAATGCGGACGACAAACGGGTAAACGTGTTTTTTTCAAGCCCGCCTGACGATGCTTTCAAAGGCAAATCCGGCCCGGCAGGAAGGGTCGGCAGCCGTTTTTTCCAATACTCAAAAGCGGCCGTATGCTCCTTGCTTTTTTTCAGGCGTTCCCCGTGAAGCACATATTCGCGAAAGGAATACTCAAGGGGCGTAAACGCGTGCTCGGGCTCGTAGTACAGCTGTATCCATTCTTTAATGAAGATATTGATGCTCCATGCATCAGCCACCAGGTATTCAAACGTCAGATGCAGGCGCGTTTTACTGCCCGGGCACTTCACCGCCCGAATGTCGAACAAAGGCCACGCAGCAACGTCCATGACCTGGTGAGACATTTCCTCCCTGACACCAAGAACCGTGGCTTCGGCATCTTCGACCGCGGCGTTGGACGCATCAATAGTGCGGATTTCGTAATCCGGAACGTCATTCAGAACCACCTGCTGCCCGTCTTCCCTGATCACGGCCCTGAGCATTTCGTGACGCCGGACAATCTGCTTCCAGGCAAGCGCCAGCCGCGGGATGTCCAGATCAGGGCAATCCACCTCAATATAGTTGTGGCAAGAAACGCCACCAAGATCATAGACGTTGTTGCGCCCAATCCAGTAAGCCTGCTGTACCTCCGTCAGCGGGAACGGCTGGTTCCTGCCCTCGGGGCAAGCCCGCGTCTGTTCGGATTTTTCTCTGGATTCCGGCTCTTCCAGCAATGTAAGGATTTCTGCCTTTTTTGCTGATAACTCACCAAGCAAGTCCCCGTTCATTACATTTTTGGGAGCACTGAAACGGATATTTCCATTATCCTTCCATAATTCAACGTCATTACCCTTTAAATAATCAAGTAATTCCCTGGCATTCATACCAATCCCTCTTCCATTACAGGTTCTTGCTCAAACAAATGGGGGTTCTTGTCGATATGCCGCCCTAATGTAAAAATTGTGGATTTTTCAAAAACGGTTCCCAACGGAACCCGAATCCCGGTTCTTTTTTTCAGCTGAGTGGCAAGCATGTTCGCCAGCAGCGAGTCCCCCCCCATGCCGAAAAAATCCTCATGAATGCCGACGGATTCTATATTCAGGATCTGGCACCAGATTTCCGCCAGAAGCATCTCCGTTTCCGTTGAAGGAGAAACCATTGGCCGCTTGTCTTGCGGTAGAGCGTCAATGCAACCGGAAAGGCTTTTTCGGTCCACTTTTCCGTTGGGAGACAGAGGAATTTTGTCAATAAAGGCATAAGCACCCGGAATCATGTATTCGGGCAGCCGCTGCTTCAAAAAGTCGTTGATCCTGGCAATGCTCGGGGCAGTGCTTCCGGCAGGCATCCGCGCAAAAAATACGGCCTGCCCTATGCTCTGCCCGGTTGATTCATGGGCGGGGCAAAACCCTGCGTCCTCAAAACCAGCCTCCCCCAGAAGGGCTTTCCATCGAGGCGCCGGGAGCAAAGGAGTGTTTGTCTTTGCCCGCTCATCCGTAAAACCTCCAAAACCCCGCTCAAGAAAACCCGCAGTGATTAACTGAAGGCTTGTGTTGGCAGTGCCTTCGGAGAACAGGAGCACGCCGTTGGGGGCCAGCAGAGATTTCAGATGCCGAAGCAGCCCCGGTATGTCCTTGGCACGGTGGAGACTGTTGGCCCCCAGAATGATGTCAAACCCTCCCAAGGGCAGGTTCTGTTCTTCCGGGTTTCGCTCCGCATTGAATATTGCGTATTCCAGTTCGGGGATGTCCTTCAGATTTCTTCTGACCGTATTCATAAAAAACGGTGAAGTGGCGGACACGGTGTAGCGGATATTTTTGCGGTTCAGGCCTGCCAGAAAGACACGGGTGTCAGCTCCGTCTACAGCGCCGATTTCAAAAATGCGTACTTCCGCGCCTCTGGCTTGAATGAAGGCTTCCAGAGCGTTACTGAGCACGGCGGAGATTTCCCCGGCACCCGGCATGGCCCTGTTCAATGAACTGGGGGAGAGGGAGGCTGATTCCCGAAAAAACACTTCTGCCGGGTCGGCAGCCCCTGTGATGATGCTTTGCGCATGCCCCCCGCACTCACGGACGATTCTGGCCGCATTTTCCAGATACGGCTTCAGCCAGCCGACTCCCGCGAATTCTCCGGCGGGGATGCTTGCTGACGGATGCTCAGGAAAAGGTTTGTCCCTGAAGAACACACCCTCCTCCTTCATGTTCAACCACCCCTCCCGAACCAGGAGTGAAAACCACTGTTGGACGAGGGGATGAAATTCAGGCTGAATGTGATGCCGCAAGGTCAGTTCATCCAACCTTACGGACTCCCCAGCACCGGCAAACAGCCCCATCTCTTTGCACACACGGGCGATCTCCAGCACAGTAATCTGATGCACCCAACGGACGAAGTCCGATAAACCTTCACGGTCAAGGGAGGCCAGAATGTTCTCGTCTGCCTTCATGACGCCGTTGACCAGGGCGGTGAAGGGCGATGCGGTTTCTGCGGCGTCTTCAGCAGGGGCATGGCATTCCGGCTTATTCTCCACTACCACGCCAGCAATAATCTGCCTGCTCTGATTTTTATCCTCGGAAACGGCGACAACAGCATCAACGACTCCAGGATACCGCCGCAGGGTTGCTTCAATTTCTCCCAGTTCGATCCGGTGCCCACGTATTTTCACCTGCGCGTCCTTCCGCCCGCTGAACATGATGTCGCCATTGGGGCGATAAAAACCCAGGTCCCCAGTTCGGTAAAGCCGTTCGCCTGTGACAGGATGCAGGATAAAGGCCTGCCGGGTTTTGTCTTCGTCCGCCCAGTAGCCTTTTGCCAGACCGCTACCCGCTATATACAGATCTCCCACGACCCAATCAGGACAAGGGTCCATCGTCGGATTCAGGACATAAAAACGCTGATTGGCAAGCGGGCGGCCATACGGAATGGCGCACATATCGAAATCATTTGAGGATATCGGGTGAAAAATAGACCAGATGGACGCTTCCGTGGCCCCGCCAAGGCTGACGCAGGCCACAGGGTTGAACAGGGAGTGAATCTTTCGCACCAGTTGCGTTGGTATATGGTCGCCACTCAAAAGAACCAGCCGTAGCGCCATGTCCGTAAAAGCAGGATCGTCTGCCCCCTGCGCCTCCTGAAGCAGCATCTCCATTAACGCCGGCACGGAATTCCAGACGGTGATTTTTTCCTGCTGCATCAATTGCAGCCAGTGGCCGCTCTCTTTTTGCTGACCGGCTTCGGGCAACACCAGGGTTGCGCCCGCAGCCAGAGCCCCAAAAATGTCGTAGACGGAAAGGTCGAAATTCAGACTGGATAATCCAAGAACAACATCATCCCGTCCGACATTGAAACGGCGGTTGATATCGACAATCGTATTAACCGCACCGGCATGATCAATCATGACTCCCTTGGGCTCACCCGTTGAGCCGGACGTATAGATCACATATGCAAGGTCTTCTTTTTTACCCCGTTGCGAAACAGGCTGCGCATCACGCAGAGGCAGGGCATCTATCGCAATGCCGGTCACATGCCCGGGCATGCGCTCAAGGAGACTGCTATGGGTCAATACGATGTCAACATCGCCATGTTTCAACAGGTGGCGCAGCCGCAGTTCCGGAGTCGCAACATCAATGGGAAGGTAAACCCCGCCTGCCTTGAGGACACCGAGAACACCAACAACCTGCTGCCATCCCTTTTCAAGAACTACGGCCACATGTTGCTGGCTCTCCAAACCCTTTTCACGCAGCACATGCGCCAGGGAATCTGATTTCTGGGCCAACTCCCCGTACGTCATGGTTATGAAGCCGTTTCTTATGGCAATATGCTCGGGATTTTCAGCAACACGGTCTTCAAACAACTGGTGAAGCAGGCGCTCTTCCGGTGCTGCCGTGGTATTGTTGACCATATCCCGCACTGCAAGCTGTTCCGGCGGGGCAGATATGGAAGCTTCACTCCCCCATGCCGACGTATCTCGCGCAAGGTCGTGCACAAGATCTTTGAAGCGCTCAAACATGGACTCCAGCATTTTTTCCGGAAACAACCCTTCCACGTAATCCCAGGCCAGCATCAGCGCGCCATTGAGTTCGCCAAGCTGAAAGTCCAGCCAGACCTGAGGGGTCTGGGTAATACTGTAGGTCATGTTGCCCACGCCAAAACCCTCTTGCGCTTCCAGATCATCCCCCCCCAAGCCAATGGTGGAGGTGAAGACAACAGGCATGGAAACCTGGCCGCCGCCGCTTCCGGACATCTCCCGAAGGACGTTGACGCCGTCAAAGTATCGGTGTTCCAGGTCCATCCACAGCCGGGCCTGAATATCTCCGGCCCTGCGGGCGAATGTTTTTCGCTCGCGCACATCCACTTCGAGAAGATTCACCGTGGTGAAATCTCCGACAACGTCCATAATTTCAGGATGGAGAGGCAACCGGTTGAGAATGGTGAGGTTGAGCGAAAAATGCGCCTGATTGCTCCAGGCACCCAGAATATCGGCATACACCGTCAAAAGGGCCACGGAAGGCGTTACACCGTGAATTTGAGCCTGCTGCTTCAGGGCGCGCCAGTCTTCGGGGTCAAGCGTAAATCCAAATCGGGAAAAAGAGGGAGCCTTGATGCCTGAAGGGTTTCGGGCGAGAGGCAATACGGGGGCCGGCGGCAGGGATGGCAGCCGTTCCAGCCAGTATGTTCTGGCCTGCTGGTACGGCAGCGATGCCGCCATGCCCCGCGTTGCCACCACATAGTCCCGAAAGGAAACAGAAAGCGCAGGAAGAGCCCGCTGAGGGAAGTTGTACAGCGCAAACAGCTCCATGAACAAAATCCGGATGCTGTAAAAATCGGCAATGAGCATGTCTATGCAGATAAGAAGGCGGAGCTTTTCGCCCTCCGTGAATACGATGTTCAGGTCGAACAGCGGCCATTGTTCCGGATTCATGACCTGATGGGACAGAACAGTGCGCAATTCTTCCAGCTTACTGTCTCTCTGCGCCGGGGAGAATTCCCTCAAGTCCAGCTCAGGAATGGTATACGCAGGCACTTCCTCCAGTATCCTCTGGTTCCCTTCCTCGTCGAAAACGGCTCTGAGCATTTCGTGCCGTTGTATCAAGGTCTGCCATGCCTCGGTGAGCCGCTGGGCGGAAAGAGCTTCACCTTCAAACTCAAAGTACGCCTGGCAACTCAGGTTACCGAGCTCAAAAAAACCTTGACGACCAAGAAGGTACGCACTTTGCAAACCTGTGACGGGGAAAGGCTCGTGGCGGTTTTCAAGGTCGGGAGCAAGTGTTTGCAGCAATGCCCCCTCACGCTCTTTCCTGGCCCGGATAGCAGAGAGAATCTGTGGCAGGCTGTCAGAAATACGGGTCAGTAGCGCCTTGGCATCCTGTCCTTTTTTGATCCGGTACCGAAGCTTTCCATCGTCTTCCCACAGCTCCACGCCCTGTTCGGAAAATTCTGTCAAAATTGAATCTTTCTCCATTGATCTGTGTCTCCTTCAGTTTTTCACTGAATGATAAATGCGCCTTCTTCAAAATCATCCACCGCATCAACCGCCAAGCCTTGTTCCATCAGAAGACTGGCTGTTTTAAAAACGGTGCCCGCCTCCAGGAGGGACGCAATGGAGAGGTCTATATTGAACCTGGCCTTTATTTTGTTGACTATCCGTATGGCCGTCAGGGAGTCGCCTCCCAGAATGAAAAACGAGTCGTGCATACCCACAGTATTGACTTGCAGCACGTTGGCGAAAATTTCCGCCAGTTCTTCCTCAATACCAGTATCCGGGTGCTCATCCCTCTGGGCCTGAGCACCCGTTTCCACCTCTGACTGAGAAAGAGCCTGGAGGTCTACTTTTCCGTTGGCAGTCAGGGGCAGTTTGTCAGAAAAGGAATAATAGGTTGGCACCATATAGGCAGGAAGACGTTCCGCCAGATAAGCCTGAACAGTGGACGCGGAGAGGATGCTTCCCGGCTGCGGAACCATATGCCCGACCAGAAGACGCGCATCATTCTGCCCGCGCATGACGGTGACGGCGCAATCCCTAACTACCGGAAGCTGTCTGGCCGTCGCCTCAATTTCACCCAGCTCTATGCGATGGCCGCCGATTTTTACCTGAAAATCCTCTCTGCCCATAAACATGATGTTGCCGTCCGGCCGGTAATACCCCATGTCGCCTGTACGATAGAGCCGCTCATGCGTGAGAGGGTGCAGGATGAAGTGATCGTCGGTTTTTTCCCTGTCCTGCCAGTAGCCCTTGGCAAGCCCTGCTCCCCCTATGTACATCTCGCCCACAACCCAGTCCGGGCAGGGCATCAACTGGGCATCAAGCACATGAAAACGCTGATTTTTCATTGGATGCCCGTAGGGAATGCTGGGCCACCGCGCAGCATCCTCCTGAATGGGGAAAAGAATGGACCAGATGGAAGCCTCTGTTGCCCCGCCAAGGCTCACCAACTCGACATCAGGCATCGTGCCGCGGATTTTTTGGGGCAGGTCCGTGGGAATCCAGTCCCCACTGAGCAAGGCCAGCCGGACAGAAGGTAAAAGATTCTCCTTCCGCTCTGCTGCATAGGTCACGAGCATCTGCATCAGCGCCGGCACTGAATTCCAGAGGGTAACCCGATGATCACGCAGCAGTTGCATCCAGCGCGCAGGTTCGCGGTCAGCGGACGGGTCAGGCATGATGACGGTTCCCCCGGCCGCCAGTATTCCGAAGATGTCATACACAGACAAATCGAAATTCAATTTCGATAACGCGAGAACTCTGTCATCCGGCCCGACAGCAAAACGCTCGTTAATGTCAGTAATGGTATTTACGGCGCCTTTGTGGTCAATCATGACGCCTTTGGGCTGCCCTGTGGAGCCGGAGGTAAAAATGACATAGGCTAGTTGATCGGGCGTTTGAACGGACTCCAGAGGCGCAGGGGCGATACCCTCCCCTGAGATCTGCTCCACAACCCTGATTTCAACGCCTTCCGGCCAGCAGACCTTCTCGCTTATGCCGGGCTGCGTGAGCACCAGAGTCACATTGCTGCTCATCAGCATAAACTCCAGGCGTTTTTTCGGCGTGTCGGGAGCAATAGGCAGATAGGCGGCACCGGATTTCAGAATGGCCAGCACCGCGACAACCTGCTCCCATCCCTTTTCCATAACCACAGCCACCAGAGAATCCGGCACCGCGCCTTTCTGACGAAGCTCGCGGGCCAGCACATCGGAATGCCCGGCAACTTCGGCGTAGCTCATCGTGCGCCCAGCGGCCACTACAGCTTCTTTTTCCGGGCAAGCCCGGCATTGGCGTGTAAACAGCTCATGCAACAGGCATGGTTCCACAGGTTGCCCCGTATCATTCATGCGTGCGCGAACGTCAAGCTGCGATTGCGGAACCAGAGGAATATAAACGGCATCCCATACGGCGGGGTCGTCGGCCAATCTCTCCAGCAGGGCCACAAAGGCATGAAACATGTCTTCAAGGACGTTCCCCGGAAAAATTTCCTCAAGGGCATCCCAGAATATGACAAGATCGCCCCCGTCTTCATGCACCTGAAGGTCCAGCCACACTTGCGGGGTCTGGCTCACACCATGGCGGATTTTCCCAGCCTTTCCCAAAGGCCCCGTGTCCTTCCCGCCCATGCCTGCAATCAGGTTGCTCGTAAAAACTACAGGCATGATGTTCACACGGTTTCCTGGGGCCTTCTTGCCCAACTCCCGTAAAACCTGAACCCCGCTGAACCAGCGATGTTCCATGTCTCGCAGCATCTGGTTCTGGATATGCCGGGCTCGGGCTTCGAAGCCGGCGCCTTCCGGCATGTCCACTTCCAGAAACGTCAACGAAGTAAAATCACCAAATATATCATTTATTTGCTCATGAACAGGCAAGCGATTGAACAAGGTTATGTTGATGCAGAAATGGGAAGATTTGCTCCATACCGCCAAAACTTCCGCGTAGGCGGCCATAAGAATGCCCGAGGGTGTAACACCGGCCGTGGAGGCTCTGTTTTTCACCTTCTTCCAACCAGCGGCCTCCAAAAGAGCCCGCCGCCGGACGAACACCGGGGAATCAACGTCCTCAAGCGTCTTTACCGTTGGCAGTTCCGGCGCGCCGGGAAGAGTATCCAGCCGCTCCATCCAGTACTGCCGGGAGGCCTGATAAACAGGAGAATCGCGGAAGCTCTTTTCCGACAGCACATAGTCCCTGAAAGAAAGGGTCAGTGCAGGCAGAGGCACGTCGGGATTGTTATAGTAGTGCCAAAGCTCCTCAAACAGATTTCTCATACTGTGGGCGTCGGTCAAAAGAAAATCCATACTCATGTGAACTATGCTGTGAACGCCGCCCAGCCGTGATATGCGGACATCAAACAACGGCCACTGGTCTGATGCAAATATCTGGTGCGACATTTCGCTGCGAACTTCCGCCAGACGATCCCCGGCAGCGTGATCTCCCAGACCCGCCAGATTGTATATGGGAATGACAAAGTCAGGCACTGTTTCAAGTATCTTCTGACGCCCCTCCGGCTGCACGACGGCCCGCAGCATCTCGTGCCTCTGGATCAGGCTCCTCCAGGCCTTTTGAAAACGCTCGGGGTCCAGATCATCAAAGTCGTATTCACTATACCCGTGGCAAGAAATACGCCCCATGCCCAGCATGCCGCTGCGCCCCACCCAGTAGGCTTGCTGGATGTCCGTCAGGTCAAAAGGTTCAAACCGGTTTTCGGGGTCAGCGTGCAGAACAAAGCATTCGGAAACATCAACTTTGGCACCATCATTCCCTTTTTGTGTATTTAACCCGCCCATAATATGCCGGGCCAGCTGCCCCACTGTGGAGAATTGAGAAAATTCGTGAGATGTCACCCTGACGTTCAGCTTCTTGCTCAATACGCTTGAAAGATTAATAAAAATTAGTGAATCCATCCCCAGTTGAATAAAATCCGCGTCTCCCGGCACTTCCTCAATGTCCAGACCGAGCAGCTCCGCCACATGCGCGGTAAGGAATTGCGTCAGCAGCTTTTCCCGCTGCTCTTCGCTCCCGGCCATTATTCCGTCAAGAATCACAGCGTCAGCGCTCTTTGCCTGCTCAGGTTCACGGGACGGTGCCGTTGCGAGGCAAGAGAACAGCGGGGGCACATTTTCCCCCAGTCCGGCGACATAGGCATCCCAGTCCACATGAGCGATGCACACCTGCGGATGGGCGCATGTCCAATGGTCGGCCATGCGGGACAAAGCCTGCGCCGGTAAAAAGGAATGGATACCCATTTGCTTACGGGCCAGATGCCCCTGCGTGTCGTCAGCCAGCATTCCGACTTCAGAAAACGGCCCCCAATTGACGCTCAGGGCGGGCAGGCCCTGCCGGCTCCGAAAATGGGCCAGTGCATCAAGAAAAATATTGGCCGCCGCATAATTTCCGCTGCCAGGCCCCCCCATGAGCGTGGACAAAGATGAGAAAAGCACAAAAAATTCCAGCGGATCAGCCACCGTAAGACGATGGAGGTTCCAGGCGCCCTCGACCTTGGCCGACATTTTTTCTTTTATATTCTCCGTGCTTTGCTCAAGCAGGAGGCTCTGTTCAACCACACCGGCAAGGTGAAAAACACCCTTGAGGGGGGGAACGGCAGCCCGAATTTCATCCAAAACAGCGGCAAGTGATTCCCCGCAAGCGACATCGCCTTTCCGCACAATAATCTGGGCGCCGGAATCCGCCAGTTTGTCAATTGTCTTTTGCGCCACATTGTCAGGGTCATTCCTCCCCATCAGAACGATGCGCCGGGCCCCCTGTTCCGCAAGCCATGCGGCGGTTCTGAGCCCCACGCCGCCAAGTCCGCCAGTGACCAGAAAAGTGCCGTCCAGCTCGTCCTGGCAATCGCCGCTTCCAGCACGCGCTGGCCGCACCAGCCGACGGAGACGGGGAACATAGACCTGATTGTTACGCAGGGCCGTTTCCGATTCATTCCCTTGATGACGCAACGTGTCCCACAGCAGCCTGACAGATCCGGTCTGTCCCTCCCAGCCGGAAGCGAGGTCAACGAGGGAAAAGCCCATGTCCGGGTGCTCCTGTGCCGCAACACGGCAAAATCCCCACAAGGGGGCCATATGCGGGGCAATGGAATCTTCCGGCAAAACAGCAACCGCGCCGCACGTCACCACGCAAAAGCGCGCGACCGCAGCACGGGACGCCTTGATTGTCTGAAGAAGTGAAACAGCCTTTACCTGCCCTTCCACTGCCGCTTCAGCCGGGTCAACATCTTCTCGCAGGGCACTTGTCTCCTGCAGGAGGATAATGTTGACGTTCATTCCCTTTCGGACGGAAAGGCGTTCGGCAAGAAGTTCGGACATTCCTGCCCCGCAATGCAGTTCATCCGGCAATGCCGTCGCTTCATGCCCAGACTCCAGAATGAGGGAACAAAGTTGCTCCGCGACATTCTTATTATTCCCGATGACAAGCCAACATTCATCACCGGCCACGGAAGTCCGTTCCGCAACGGGAGCCTGTACTTGCCATTGCACGGTGTATGCGTCGTTATGGGCGTTTTCCGGAAGATGGGTGTTTTTCATTTCTACCCCTTCAACCGCCGCAATCAGGTGCCCATCCGGGGCAAACAGATGAAAATCCGCCGTGAAATCGTCATCCCGCCATGAACCGCCAGGGCGAATGGCTGTATGGCAGTACATTTCTTCCGAAGGCTGGCTCAAAAAGAGCACATTGCCGAAACGGATCGGCATAAAGGCCTTTTGGTCCAACAGTTCCGGATTTTCATTCAGGGGAATCGCCAGAAGCGTCTGAAGGCAGGGATCGATAAGCGAAGGGTGGCGGGCGAAGCGGCAGGCTTCTCTCATAAAGGCAGCGGTAAAGGAAACTCTGGACAATGCCTCGTGTTCACTGACCCTGATCTCGGTAAACGTCCACCAGTTCCATGTATGTTCTGAAACATAGTCCGTTTGCGCGAGCTTTTCTTTAAAGTCAGCCACATTCAGGGGGGGACCGCAATGTTCGCGGCAGCAGTCCAGGGGGGGCTCCGGGGCATCCTCTGTTTCAAAAGAGGGCATCAGACGGCCTGTCATATGCTGATGCCATGCCCGGCTTTCCCCTGTTCCGGCATCGTCACTGAACGCGGTAAAGGAGAACATCCCCGCCGCTTTCTGCTCAAAAACGATTTGCACCAGGGGGCCACGGCCCTCCCGCATCAGCAGCGGGCGATGAAGCATCAGATCCTTGATGACCGCAGCCCGCCCGTCAAACAGCATGGCCCCTGAAGACAACAGCATTTCCCACCACGCCCCTGCGGGCACCATAGCAATGCCGTGTACCCGATGCTCCTTTATTGATGGGCAGTCATGCGGCTCCACACGAAATTGAAAAATCAGGGGCGCGCAATCCAGCTTGCACCCGGAAAAAGGCAAATTCTTTTCCCACCCGCGCTGCTGGGGGAGCGCATGGTCATCGATTATTTTCTTCCGGTTACCGTCAAACCAGTAGCGCTTTTTCTGGAAGGGATACCCCGGCATTGATACCCGGCAGGCAGGCCTGTCCTTATAGAATGCCGCCCAATCTACTGTAAATCCACTGAGATACCATTCCTGCAAGCAGTCAAGAACATAGCGTTCTTCATCCATTTCAACGTGCAGCCCGTTGGCGGCGCTTGTGCAGGCATTCTTCGGACTATGCCGTTTGCCGGGGCCAAGCACCACGGCCAACCCGTCTTCTCCGGCGGCATCCATGCCCAAAAGATCCGCATCATCAGCCTTGGGGGCAGACCAGAAGGCAGCGCTGGCAACAGTGTCGCCTTCCAGTTCTTTCCCCGTCGTCGCAGACAACAGGGCAACCCGCGGGAGCGAAAATCGGATGCCGTCAGCCGGGGCTCCGCTCAAAAGCCGTATACCGTCTTCAAGACTGAACACGCCCGCAAGGCAGGCCGCGACATATTCGCCAACACCGACGCCCAGCATCTTATCCGCCGAGGCTCCCCAACCGCGCCACATGGAGCCCAGGGAATACTCAAGGGCAAAAACAAGAGCACGGATTTCTGCGACCTGAACAGGCATCCCCAAAAGGCTCTCCATCGGTGAAAGCCCGCAGATTTCTCGAAACAGATTGCCGCAGTACTCAAATTCTCTGGCAAAAGCAGGAAACCGGGAAAAAAGTTCCCGCCCCATGCCATGCGTCCAGCCTTCCGCTCCGGGAAACACGAGCACGGCCCTGTCGGCCTTAGCAGCCCTGGCGCAAGCCCGCCCAGGAAGTTCTTTGGCCAAAAATGCGCTCAGGCCGGCCTTGAGTTCCCCCACGCTCTTGCCTATCGCGGCGGCACGGAAGGGGAAGTGGCTTCTTCCCACACCGGCAGTCAAGCATACCGCTGGCAAGGAGGACTCACCTTCTTTATCCAGCCCTTGGCAAAATTGCTGAATATGCTCCCGCAACGCCTCCTCGCTTTTGGCGGAAAGAGCAAGCAGGTGGTTTGCGCCCACGGATGCAACAGCTGGCCGCTCAGGCGCTTCTTCCAGAATCATGTGGGCGTTGGTGCCGCCAAAACCGAAGGAACTGACCCCGGCCCGCCTTGGGGAGCTATTTTTCTTCCACTCAGAAAGCGCAGTGTTGACATAAAAGCGTGTTTTTCCAAAATCAATATGGGAGTTGGGCGATGTGAAATTCAAACTGGGCGGCAATTCCGCGTTCTTCAGAGCCAGAATGGTCTTTATGAGGCTTGCCACGCCCGCTGCCGTATCCAGATGACCAATATTGGTTTTGACCGACCCGATGGCGCAGGGGGTCTCATGGCCGCATTTTTTACCATACCCCAGCGCAAGAGCCTCTATTTCCACCGGGTCGCCGAGTGCGGTGCCAGTGCCGTGCGTCTCTATATATGTTATCGTATCCTTTTCGACGCCCGCGATGTCCAGTGCCTCGCAAATAACCTTGCTCTGCCCTGCCACGCTGGGGGCGGTATACCCCGCTTTGCGCGAACCATCGTTATTAATGGCTGACCCCAGTATCACGGCATGAATGTTGTCGCGGTCTTCAATGGCTTCATCCAGCCGCTTGAGCAGCACAGCGCCAACGCCGTTTCCCGGCACCAGCCCTGTAGCGTTGGCATCAAAAGCGCGGCAATGTCCGTCTTGAGACAACACCATGCCCTGCTGGAACAAATAGCCCACTTTTTGCGGCACGGTTAAAGCAACGCCCCCTGCCAAAGCCATATCGCAACCGCCGGAAAGCAGACTTTCGCATGCCATATGAACCGCGACCAGAGACGATGAGCAGGCCGTCTGCACAGTGATGCATGGCCCCTTGAGATTCATCTTGTATGCTACTCTGGAGGTCAGATAATCCTTGTCATTTCCCAGCAAGGTCTGAAAGCCCGGCAGGTTGAGTGCAACAGTCCCCGAGGGCATCTGGTTGAGCAGATAGGTGCTGAGTCGTGAGCCGGCAAAGATGCCGACATCCCCCGGGAAGTTTTCAGGGGAATAGCCGGCATCTTCAAAGGTGTGCCAGGCAGTTTCCAGAAAAAGGCGGTGCTGCGGGTCCATGAGTTCCGCTTCTGTGGGCGAATACCCGAAAAAAGCGGCATCAAACTTGTCCTCATCTTCCAGAATGAACCCTTTTTTTACATAGAGCGGATTATTGAGTATTTCCGCGTCAACGCCAGCAGCCAGAATGTCGTTGTCTTCAAATTCCGTTATTGATTCCTTGCCATGGCGTAGGTTCTGCCAGAATTCCTGCACACCAGCCGCACCAGGAAATCGGCAAGCCATACCAATGACAGCAATTTTTTCCACTTTATCTGAAGTATCCATTCCGTTGTTCCTTCTTCTTTATGATGCAGGAGAGCAATGGCTTCAAAACAAACGGCGTTTGCGCGCAATAACATTCGCCATCAAGGATTTTCAACTGTAAAACAGATATTGCAACTCCGTGAAAAACCACGTCATACCATTGATATTACCTTTGGCTTGCCCGATGTTTACGGAGCTTCTTTCGCATATGGGATCGATTTTCTACCTGTTGAATTTCTGTGTGTTGCGCGTGCTTTTCACCTATGTGAGAGCTCAGGGAAAGCACTGTTGGAAATTTAAAAAAATCAACAATATCAATATGTTTTGAAAACTCTTTTTCAATCTTTGACTGGATGCGCACGAGCTGTAACGAGTCCACCCCAAGATCAAAAAAGTTTTCCTGAAGGCCAACAATCTCTATTTGAGCGACATTTTTGATGATAGATGCAATACGCTTTTCTGTTTCTGTTTTCTGAAACACCGTATTGCAACTTTTTTCCTCTACATTTACCTTCATATTCTGTAGAAGCTTACGATCGACTTTCCCGTTTGAAGTCAGAGGAAGAGTTTCAATCGGCACCATTACAGAAGGAATCATATAATTGGGGAGAGCCTTCGCCAGATAGATTTTCAATTCTTCGGGGTTATATGAAAAACCTGGTTCCAGCACCAAAAAGGCATTCAGTTTCGCCCGGTTCTGCGAACTGTCCAGAGTAACGACAGCCTCCCGGATACCGCTATGCTGGTTCAGCCGAGCCTCTATCTCCCCAAGTTCCACCCTGTGCCCATTGATTTTTACCTGAAAATCTTCTCTGCCCAGAATACGGAGGCTTCCATCGGGCAGATAGCAGCCCAGGTCACCAGTGCGATAAAGCCTTTCCCCTGTATCCGGGCGAACCAGAAAGCTCTTTGCCGTCTTTTCGTTGTCCTTCCAGTACCCCTGCGCCAGGCCGATGCCTTCTATATAAATCGGGCCGGGAACCCAGTCGGGGCATTCGTCCATAAAGCTATTCAGCACACGAACTTTCTGGTTTTTCATGGACCGGCCGTAGGGGATGCTTTTCCACTCCGGAGCGACTGTTTCGATAGTATGCAGGACAGACCATATGGAGGCTTCCGTTGCGCCGCCCAGGCTGATG
The DNA here is from genome assembly GCF_055387835.1 of Desulfovibrio simplex. Taxonomy (NCBI): domain Bacteria; kingdom Pseudomonadati; phylum Thermodesulfobacteriota; class Desulfovibrionia; order Desulfovibrionales; family Desulfovibrionaceae; genus Desulfovibrio; species Desulfovibrio simplex. The sequence continues at coordinate 226,453 of NZ_AP042377.1, read as the reverse complement.
ATTTCACAATTGTGGGCGATATTCCGTATCCTGTCCGGCAGGTCCAGAGGTATCCAGTCTCCGCTAAGAAGGGTCAGGCGTAGAGCAACCTTCAAGCTATGGTCTGAAAGATATTCGCTAAACATCTGCATCAGCGCCGGTACGGTGTTCCACATGGTGACCCCGTGCCGATTGACAAGGTCAGCCCAATGGGACGGCTCACGACGTTTTTCCGGCTGCGGCACCACAATGGATGCTCCCACGGCCAACAGGCCGAAAATGTCATACACTGACAGATCAAAATGAAGATTGGAAAGGGCGAGCACCCGGTCTTTTGAGGTCACGGCAAACCGGCTGTTGATGTCCAGAATTGTGTTTACAGCTCCTCTATGGTCGATCATCACGCCTTTGGGCCGCCCGGTTGAGCCAGACGTATAGATCACATAAGCAAGGTCGTCGGGCTGCTGACGTTGCTCGATGGGTCGAACAGGTTCCCCGGACACAGCCACGCTGTCGGCGGCAATGCACGAAACCCCTTCGGGCCACGTAATTTTGGAGACGAGGTCTGAGCTGGTAAGGACGACACGCACTTCCCCGTTTGCAAGAAGAAACTCAAGCCGCTCCCGAGGGGTTTCCGGGTCAATGGGAAGATACGCGGCGCCGGAGAACAAAACACCCAGTACCCCTGCAATCTGCGCCCATCCCTTGTCCATAATCACAGCCACCAGTGTATTGGGGCTGCATTCTTTTTCCAGCAGCATGTCACCAATCTGCAGTGCAAGGTCAAACAATTCCCCATACGTCAAAATGGTTTCCCCAAAAATCAGGGAAGTGGCTTCAGGGTGCAGCAAAGCATGTCGGACAAATCCCGTATGCAACAGCTCGCCCGTGCTTTCCGCCTCCGGCAAAACCTTGCGTTTTTCCTTTTGAACGGCAGGGAGCAAGTCAAACTTAGCCTTGCCCCAGAAGGCTTCATCCTCTGCCAGCGATGCGATCAGGCCACAATAGGCGTGGAACATCTGCGGCACCATTTCGTCCGGGAACAGATCCTTTACAAAATCCCAGTTCAGCAGCAACGCGCCTTGCCGTTCCATGACCTGATGGTCCAGCCAGACTTGCGGGGTCTGGCTGATGCTGTAGATGATATCGCCTATTCCCTTGCTGTCTTCGAGAGTTTCCACACCCAGCGCACTTGTAAAAACCACGGGCATGCCGCCACCCTGGCCCCTTCCGTGCATGCGGGCATATTCGCGGATAACCCGAACGCCGCTGAAATAAGGATGATCAAGGTCGTCCCACAATTGCTGCTGCAGCCGGGCAGCCCTGTCCTCAAAGGTGGTTCCGGCGCCCCTGTCCACCTCCAGCAGTGTCAATGAAGTAAAATCGCCAACAATTTCATTAACCTGTTTGTGCAGTGGGAATCGGTTGAACAGCGTAAGGTTGATGGAAAAACGCGGGCTTTTACTCCAGAAGGCCAGCACTTCGGAAAAAATGGCCAGCAGCAGGCCCGAAGGGGTCAGATTGCGTTGGGAAGCCCGGTTTTTCAGCTGCGTCCAGTCATCTGCATCCAGTTTGAATTCAAGGCGCTCAAACCGTTGTGTTTCCATTGTCTCGGGGCTTTGAGCCAAGGGCAGATCTGGTGCCGGCGGCAGGTCTGCCAGGCGTTCAAGCCAATACGCCTTGTCCCTGTTAAAAAAATCTGAGTTTTCAAGTTCGGAGACGGCCAGAACATAGTCCCTGAATGACAGCCCTTGCGCAGGCAAATCAGCATCGGGGCAGTGATAGAGCCTCGCCCACTCATTTAAAATGTGAAACATGCTCCAACCGTCAAAAGCAAGATTGTCAAACCCCATGTGCAGGCGCACCTGCCCCTGATCGCCATAGAGCGTGGCCCGCAGGTCGAATAGCGGCCATACATCTGTGGAGATCACCTGATGGGACATGGCGGCGCGTATATCTCCGAGCCTTTTCGCGCATTCGTCAGGCGAAACTTCGCTAAGGTCTTCAACGGGAATCACAAATTCGGGAGTATGAGCGAGAATCTGCTGCCGACTCCCCCCAGGAAGAACAACGGCCCGCATCATGCCGTGATGCCGCACCAACCGGTTCCAGGCATAGGCCAGGCGATCAAGAAAAAGATTATGACTTTCAATTTCAAAATAACAATACGCGGAAACGTTACCCAGGGCATAAGCACCCGTGCGGCCAATCCAGTAGGCCTGTTGGATATCCGTAAGAGGAAACGGCTCATGCAACGCTTCAGAATCCGGTTCTATTTCGGGCAAAACGGCATCTATGGCCGTTGAAGCCGCATCACCTCGCTGACAAAGGACGTAAGCTGCCAATTGGGCCACAGTGGGGTTTTCAAAAAATTTCCCCAATGGGAGAGGGACGTTCAGGCGTTCACGTACCAGAGCTGTCAGTTTTGTAGCGATGAGAGAATCGCCGCCGACTTCAAAAAAATTGTCGAAAAGCCCGATTTCGTCGGAGGCGAGAGCCGTGCTCCAGATATCGGCTATAGCCCTTTCAAGCTCAGATGCCGGAGCCTTTTGCCCCCCTTCGCCAGCCTGATCGCTTTTGACAAAGGGGGCTGGCAGAGCATCCCGATCAACCTTTCCGTTGCGGTTCAACGGCCATGCGTCAACGGGCACCCAAAAGGACGGACACATATACTCTGGAAGCTTTTTCCGAAGAAAACCTTCCAGGTGATGTTTGCGAAACCGCTCCACAGTCAAAGGAGCTTGGGCAGTGATGACCCTCTGTTCAAAAAAGGCTTGCCCCAGCGGGTTCTCGCCTTCGGGAAACGCACAAACAGGTTCAAACCCCGCGACCTCCAACTCGTTTTGCCATTGCGCCAGCGACAGCAGCGGCAGGTTGTCATGAAGCCGCTGGTCCTCAAAGTGGCTGAAGCCTTCTATGAACCCCACGCTGATCATCTGGACCCGGATGTTGCGGGTTCCTTCAAGAATGATCAGCCAGCCTCCCGGTGCCAGAAGCGTCTTCAAATGCTTCAGAGTTTCACCTATATGCCGGGCATCGTGAAGAACATTGACAGCAACCACCAGATTATAACTGTGTTTTGCATATCCCTGCTCTTCGGGGGCTTGATTGATGTCGAAGGTATTGAACGAGACAAAAGGAAATGTTTTGAACTTGTCGCGCGCATGATTTGAGAAAAACGGGGTAATGTCCGTGTACTCATACCATGTGCGTTCAGAGGGCAGCAGTGGAAGGACGGATGCAGTGGTGCCGCCGGTACCAGCGCCCACCTCAATAATGCGGAATGGCTCTTTGCCCGGAGAAGCCGCAACAAGCGCCGCCACGATATCTCCAACTATCCGATTGTAATAATTTGCAATGGGGTTGGATTGATACAGGCTCTCCGCGATATGCCACCCTCCTTCAGGGAACAGTAATTCCAGAGGGCTGGTCTCTCCCCGGAAAAGATCGACATGCTTGTGAATGCAATTCTTGAAAAAAGACCACAGGGTTGTAGCTTCAGGGTGCTTCGCCGCATTGACTTCAAGCTCCTGCCAGAACTCCTGCGCCAGATCGCTGGGGAAAGGGACCGTATTGCGGAATCCACCAGAAGCTTCTCTGACCAAAAGGTTCTCATCCACCAGAACATTAAGCCACTGTCCCAAAAGCTTGGAAAATCCCTCACGAACGCGGCACCGGGTCATGATTCTGTTCAGATCCCAGCATTCCCCAGGTTCGGTGAAGACCCCAAGCCGTGCGAGGGAACTGCACATCACCGGAATACTGAGAATCTCCAATCCTTGCCAAAACTGTGTAAAAGCTGCAATAATCTCAGGTTCAGGCATTTGGGCGCTCCGCAAGCTGCCCGCCTGTTTGATCGCATTGGCGCTATTGAACCGATCTTCAATGGATGCAGTTTCAACATCAAACAGCAGTGACCGCTCCTGTGGGTCGGGAATGCAATATCCAACCAGCCTGTTCCCCTTTCCCGGAAGTTCAACGGTATTCACCACAGCGCTTTTTACGCCGGGGCAGCGGGCAAGAACTGTCTCAATTTCCCCCAGTTCAATGCGATGCCCTCTGATCTTAACCTGAAAGTCCTTTCTTCCCAGAAATTCCAGGTTTCCATCCGGCAAATATCTGCCCATATCACCAGTTCGATACCAGCGACCACCATTCCAGTTCACAAAGCTCCGTGCCGTCAGATCAGGTTCTGCGCAATAGCCCCGGGCAACTCCGGAACCACCAATCCACAGTTCGCCAGGCACTAGATCCGGGCAGTCTCTGCCTTTGCTGTCCACCACGCGAAAAGCCTGTCCAGCAAGCGGCTTGCCGTAAGGAATGGATGTCCAATGCTCGGGAAGCGGCAAGGCGACATCAAACACATTTGACCAGATAGAGGCTTCTGTCGCCCCTCCCATAGCCACCAAACGCCCCATGCTCGTGGTACGCTCCAATCGGGCAGGGATATCCATGCCGATCCAGTCGCCCGAGAGCATAACCAACCGCAACGGGAGCAACGCAGGCGTGTGGCTTTCTGCGACGACCATAAGCATTTCAAACAAAATTGGGACGGAATTCCACAGAGTGACATGGTAACGGCACACCAGCTCAAACCAGAGATCAGCATCTCTTCGCCCCGCATCGTTCAGCAGGACAAGGCTGCCGCCGACACCCAGCAGGCCGAAAATGTCATACACGGAAAGGTCGAAGTCCAACGCTGAAACAGCCAATCCTCTGTCTTCAGCGGTGACGGTGTACCTTCTGTTGACTTCAGAAATTGTCTGCCATGCTCCGGAATGGGTGATTTCCACCCCCTTGGGTTGGCCGGTGGAACCAGACGTGAAGATAATGTACGCCAGGGAGTGAACACTGGGCATTTCCGGTTCAGCCAATGGGGCGCAAGTCAAGGCCTGCTCTACGAAAACTGTTTGAACTTCTCCATTGGCTGCGGAAGCCAGATCTCTGCTGGTCAGCACATGGGAGATGGATGCCTTTTTACAAATCTGCTGCCTGCGAACCTCTGGCTGTTCCGGGCTGATGGGGACATAGCAGCCTCCGACGGCCAGAATGCCCAACACGGCTGCTATCTGCTCTATACCTCGCGGCATTGTCACAGCCACTGGAGTTCCAGGGCCTACACCTTGCGCCTTTAACTCTCCGGCTATGCGCAACGCGTTATCCCTGAGAACACCGTAGGTTACTTCTCTTCCTGTATCTCCCTGTATCAACGCAATGCTGTCAGGCGCCGCTGCCGCCTGCTCAAAAAATCCGGCATGGATTGGTCGTGCTTCTTGCAGGGGCGGCATGAGCACACCGTACTCCCTGAACAGGCCTCGGCCATCAAAGGCTCTATCCGCCGGCTGGGCCCATGCTCCCATATTGGCCGCCAGCCACTCCACAAGCATGGCGTAAGAGGAAAGCATTTTCTGAACCAGATTTTCCGGAAAAAGAGCATCCACCGCATCCCATGCCAGCAGGATACCCTCTGCTGTTTCATATATTTGAAAATCCAGCCAGACCTGAGGCGTCTGGGAAATCATATAGGAAAAATTGCCCAGAATTTTCTGGCATTTCTCATCTACAAGCGGAATGCCCAGATTGCACGCGAATACCACAGGCGCAAACATTCTCTTGCCGGGCTCCTGCCGGGCAAGATCACGCTGAACCTGCACGCCGGAGTAAGCGGAATGGGAAACATCACAATGAAACTGCCGCTGAATGGCTTCAAGGTTTTCAAGAAAGGTGCGAGGAGAAGAAAAATCTACCTCAAGAAGCAGCAAGTTGGTAAAATCCGCCACGGCATCTTCAATGCCTTCGGCATCGGAGCGCCTGTCGAACAGCGGAATATTTATGAGAAACCGGGAAGTGTCACTCCACCTGTCCAGAATTTCTGCGTAAGCCGTCAGCAAAACCATGGCTGGCGTTATGCCGTGAGCGGCCGCACCATTTTTTATTCGCTCCCAACTCGCAAGGGATATCGTATGGGTTCTTCTGGTAAATTGGGGACGGGACAACATTTCCGGGTTCAGGGCAAGAGGCAGACCTGGGGCTGCCGGCAAACTGTCAAGCCGTCCTTGCCAGTACTCAGCGGCTTTTTCCAACTCGCCCCTGACTCGGGCCTGTTCTTGCGCCAGATAATTTGAGAACCGCCAGGCTGAACGCTCCGCTGGCAAAGTATCGCCCGCATAAAGAGCAGCAAGGTCACGAATGATAATCTGCAGGCTTTTTACATCGGCAGCCAGAAGGTCGACACCCAGGTGCAGCCGCGTTTGCCCGTCAGGTAAAAGGCTCAGCTCGATATTGAAAACCTCCCCTTCTTCCACATGCAACCGCCGGTGGGAAAGGCGCTCTCTTACACCGTGCAATTCCTGGCAGATGCCGTCGGAAAAGCAACCGCGAAAATCGTGAACAGGCAGGGCTGGAAGCGCTTTTACAGGTTTCACCTGTTGCGTTCCGTCCTCCAGAAACCACGTTCTGAGCATGGCATGGTGCCGTATCAAATCATGCCACGCGGCCTCCAGTCGAACGGGGTCCATATTCTCACCGTCAAACTCCAGGTACGCGTGGCAACCCACTCCACCCAGGGGGCTATCGTCGCGTCTGCCTATCCAGTAGGCGTACTGCACGTCAGTCAGCGGAAAGGGCTGATCCGGGAGACTTGGGCTGGCAGGCAGAGAGTCCACGGGGGCACTGGCAGGAGGCTGCAATGATGTCAACAATGCCCACCAAGCTTCCAGCGTTGGCTTTTCCATAAGCTGGGCAAAACGGACATTTTTCCCGCTTTTGCGCCATGCTCCAACGAGGTTCATGACTTTCAAGGAATCCAACCCCAGAGAAATCAAATCATCATCATCTTTGAATTCCGAGGAAACTGGCAATTCTTCCATTATCTGCCTGCGCACAAGCTGATATGCCGGATTTTCTGAATTGCAGGGGATGTTCTTGCTGGTGTTGCCCTTTGTCATTTCAACCACCTCAAAAAAGCTGTAAGTAACGCGGCAAGCACATGGCCACAATGTCATGCCCGCACAAAACGAGAATAAAATGGTAACATTCGTTTACTACCCAGGATAATTTCCACAAAACGACATTGAATAAAGAGACTGCTGGCGCAGCATGCCTCTAAAATAGATTGCCTTTGAAATGCTTCACATTTAAAAGGTGTCATACTGCCGAAAAATGCGATTTGTGGTAGCCGTTAGCGAGGCTTTGCCGCTTTTGAATCAATTCGCCAAGAATCGCCAGAACAGGACATATATTGGTCACGCGCAAAGATTAAAAAGCCTGCTCATGGTGCCCCTGCGCATCATTTACTGTCGGAAAAAAGGATTCAGGATTGCCCAAGGCATTGCATCAAACCGTAACCTCAGTGGGTGTGACATCCGCCCTGCCCCCTTCAAAACCGTGATACATTTGTATCAAAGCCATAAAAACAAGCGTCGCAATCAGGCAGGCAAAGAGTACGCCGCTGTACCCGATGTGTTCCACAGCATGTAGCGCGAGATTAACTGCCAAAAGCATACCTGCGCCCGTTAATGCCATCTGCAAGGAAAAATCCGTACCGGCCGACGCAGGGTCGCATTTGTCCATAATCAACGTGTAGAGTACCGTGCAGCTGAACCCGTATGAACCGTGGAGAAAAAATATAATACCATAGACGATAAACCCGTCTGCATGGTGATTTGCGGGCAGAAACATGCCTGCAACAGCCAGCGCAGTGAAAACCATGCTCAACTGGGCCACGCGTTTTCGGTCAACCCGGATTGTAAACCAGCCCGCGCAAGCTGCCCCGAGCAAGCCAAAGATGGGGCCCAGGAGGTACATGGCCACCCCGATATCAGCCAGCCCCCAGCCCATATCCACGAGCAGCGGGCCAAGCAGGCTGTATGCGACCATGCCAATCATGCGAAAAACCAGCAGAATAGCGACCCACAGCAGCACACGCGGGCGCCTGAAAAAACGCAAAAGGCTGCCATACCCGGCATGGTTTTGTTTGGGGGCCGAAGGAGGCTCATGCAGGCTGATCACGGGAAACAGCGCCAAAAAAACGCAGGCTGAAAGCAAAAGCAGGCAGGCCTGCCAGCCCAGCCATTTATAGGAGACAAGCATAATGCCTCCCCCCAGAATACCGCCCACAAGATTGCCCCCGGCCTGAATGCTGTTGCCGATTCCTCGCTGTTCAGGGCGCAGCAGCCGAACCCCAAGGGCGTCCGTGGCAATGTCCTGAGTGGAAGATACCAGCGCAGCAAGAGCGAACAGTAGAAGCAACATGCTAAAATTTTCCAGAGGCGGAAAAAATGCCGTCATCAGCAGGATGACAAAAAGCAGCACCTGCATAACCAATATCCAGCTGCGATAATGACCAAAGCGGGAAGAACCGAAACGGTCCACTATTGGCGCCCAAAGAAAATTGGCTGACCAGATCATGCTGATAGTATACAACCAGCTGATTTTTTGCAGACTTTCACCCGCATCACGCAATATCAACGATGTAACGTTCGTCATGAATGCAGGAGCGAGCATTTGTGTTGTGTACAGGCCGCCCAAAAGTATTGCCAAGCGAAGAAATTGGCCTTGCTGTCCCACTATTTTCATGATCTGGCTTCCTGTTCAGTCAGTGCCCTCTGACCAACTTCCTGCAATGTAATAATTTCTGCATGGGCACAAGCCATACGCATGACATAATACAATGGCATGTCCATCAGCATTTCCTCAATATCCCCTGAAACATCATCCACGGCACCCACTTCCCATGCGACAGTTATATGAGCAATTATACACTGCGCTTTCACACTCTTTCAGCCGTTTCACATGGCCCAGCCTCACATTAACCACAGTGCGCCATCAAGCCGTCCTTTTGCCAAACAGCCTTAACAGTTCCTTTTTATCTATTTTTCCCACGCCCGTGAGTGGCCACTTCGTGACCCGCTCCAGCTGATCTGGAAACTTGTACTGAGCTACCCCCAACTCGCGAAAAAAGTCATGCACATGCTTCAGAGAAAGCTCCATATCGGAACGTATAACTGCGCCAATCCTTTCTCCCAGCTTTTCATCCGGAACAGCAATCACCGCCGAAGATTCAACACCGGGAAACGCATTTAAATATGATTCCACTTCAGCCGCCGCTATCTTTTCTCCGGCCCTATTGATTTGTTCCTTTATCCTGCCGGTGACCTTGAGGTTCCCGCAGGGGGTAAATGTCGCCAAATCCCCACTTTTGTAATACCCGTCTGCTGTAAAACTCTTCAGGTTCTGCTCGTCTTCATTGTAATAGCCGCGAATGCTGTAAGGGCCTTTGATGTACAGCTCCCCAACCGCGCCCGGACCAAGAATCTTTCCGTCATTATCAACTATTTTCACATCATCAAAAGGGCTGAGGGGTTTGCCCTGTGTATCCCAAATGACGTCCTGAGGATCATCAAGAGAAGTGTATGACTCAAAGCCTTCTGCAGTTCCAAACACCTGCTGCAAGGTGCACCCCAACTCCGAGGTGACCCTTTCGGCCAGCCCCCGATCAAGAGGCGAGCCGCCGACCTGTAACAGTTTAAGGCTTGAAATGTCTGATTCGTTCCAACTCAGTGCCTTCAGCCAGAGATTCACCAGAGCGGGTACCAATGCCGTAACCGTCACCTGCTCCTGCTCAATGAGGGGAAATACTTCATCCGGGCTTGACGTGGCAGCCATCACCACTTTGCCCCCCTTCAATAACGTCCCGAGCAGACCAGGGCAGCCAAGAGGGAAGTTGTGTCCTGCGGGTAGAACGGTAAGGTAGACAGAATCCTCATCAAGCTTACAACGTTCTGCCGAAGCCTTTGCATTGTAAGCATAATCGGCATGGGTTCTCGGAATAAGCTTTGGAGTTCCCGTAGTCCCGCCGGAAAGTAAAAATAGCGCAAGACTTCTGCTTGATGGGGCGGCAACGGTCACAGCTACATCTGAAATCAAACCATTGTCCGCATAAAAATCAGCGTCCGGGTCTGCGAAAAGAACTATTTCTATACTCGAATTGTTCTGCTGCAGGCGCTGCACCATCTCTTCATACTGGAATCCGAGGTAGCGTTTGCAGACGACATATGCCTTGGGTTTCGCTTTTTGAAAAATCCCGCTCAACTCAATCTCTCTGTGAGCCGGCATAATGTAGATCGGTATGGCTCCAATCTTGAACAAGGCAAAACTAAGGATCACAAAAAGAGAAGAATTGGGGAGCTGAACGGCAATGAAGTCTCCGGGCTGTATGCCTTTTTGCAACAATGCGCCCGCGAGCCTGTCCGCTTCCAGCCTGAGATCTTCGTAAGTGAATCGGTCGCTACCGAAAATCAGGGCATGCCTGTCAGGGTGAGCTTGCGCAAGACAATCCAGATGCTCTCCGAGAGAAAGCCGTTCCCAGCATCCGAGAGATTCATATTTTGCCGCATCTTCAGCTGAAAAGAGCGTTACGTCCTTCAAACTCTCCCCCTCATTTTGCTCAAACCGTCGCTGGCCACGCGGTTAAGCGCTCCGGTCAAATGGGACAAAAAACGATCCGTGGCCGTTCGTATAAAAAAATGGCCGCCATCAATCTCATGAAGATAGAAGTTACGCCCTGTATGCTTTTTCCACGGCTCCACAACTGACCGAGGGGCCTCATCGTCATCGCTGCCATAAAATGCCAGCACATCAATATCCAGCGGCTCTTCCTCAATATGTTCGTACAGTTCTTCAATTGCCAGATCGGATCTCAGTATGGGCAAATACAAATCCATGAGATCCTTGTTTTGCAGTATCTCTTCGGGTGTGCCGGAAAATCGTCGCAAGCCCTCTATGAGTTCATCCTCCGGCAAATGGTGGAGCGGGTTGGGTTCGGGAATATGTGGCGCCCGCGCCGCAGCTACGCCAAGAATCATAGGCAAGGGCATTGCCTTTTTGCGCAATCTGCGCGCCATTTCAAACGCCACCAGGGCGCCGGTACTATACCCCAGGAATGCAAAAGGAATATCCGCGAACGCGAGGATTGACGGCAGTAATTCATCCACCAGTGCATTCACATTGCCAATGGCAGCTTCCCTGATACGGTTTTCCCGACCCGGAGGTTGAACCGCGCAAACAGCCACCCATTCGGGAAGATCCGCTTGCCACGTCCTAAATACGGAGGCGCTTCCTCCTGCATAAGGAAAACAAAAAAGATTCAGCCTGGCGGATTGCCGGGAATAGCAAACTACCCCAGATGTAGAAGGAACTTTAGCGAATTTCATGGTATACTATCTGCTTTCCTGCTTTTGATGCAGCTATCTCATCACCGTTGCGCAAAAGATGAAATCTTACTACTGAGCGCAAGTGCCTATTAAACTGTACCAGTAACAATTAAAAATGGATTTCATTTTCATTATATTGCATTTTTATCTCCCCGTTAATATTTTGTAAAGAATTTTTTAATGAGTCTTGATAGATTGACTTGTCCCCCAAAAACTGGGGGACCTAATAAGTTAAAGGGCAGAATAAGAAAAATGCCAGACTGCGGCGGCCAGTTGCTGATTTAAATCTTGAAAAGGTCATCCTGGGGCGGCGGCAAAGGAAAGCTAAAAAAAGCGCTCACACCTGTCCGAACAATGGGGCCCCCTCTCCTTACAGAAATAGCCCCTCCTGTGATCCAGGCCAGTTCTGTCCTGGACACCGCAGGGGGGCAATTCTTTTTCGATGGAGCGGGAAAAGTCTTCTGAGCCGATGCCATTGCTGAAGAGCCTGTCCGTGCAGGCAAAATCATGCTGTCAGTACCACCGCGAGGCTTTTTACTGATTGTTTCTGTTTTTAGATAGTGTCTACACGAGTTATGATAAAAGTTTCAGCCACAGAGCAATGCACCGTATTTGCACGGCGGCTGCGAATGCTGCGAGTGTTTTTGTATACCTGGTAGCAATTCCTCGCCACCTCTTAAGGTGTAGAAAAGCATTCTCTACCAGGTGACGGACGCGATAGATATGCTTGTCATAGCTGCGCTGTTCCTTGCGACTCTTTTTGGGCGGAATAACGACTTCGCAATCCGACTCAAGCGCTTTGCCAATGAGTTCGTTTGTGTCATAGCCCCGATCCGCCAAAAGAAATTGAGCGGCAATGCCGTCGATCAAGGCTGTGGCTTGGGTGCAATCCGCTGTGGTACCCGCTGTAACAATAACTCTGACCGGCATACCATGCGCATCCACGGCCAAATGTATTTTACTATTGAGCCCCCTTTAGTACGCTCCATCCCTTGGTTGCCGCCCCTGGCTCCGGCGGCATGAGGGTGAACCTTGCAGTGACTGGCGTCAATCATCAGCCATTCAAAGTCAGGCTCATCAATCAGTATTTCGAGGAGTCTTTCCCATATTCGCTTATCGCGCCAACGGATGAATCGCTGATGCACAGTTCCCCATCTCCCGTATTCAGGAGGCAAGTCGCGCCATGGCGCTCCTGTGCGCAATATCCAAAAAACGGCGTTGATAAACAAACGGTTGTCTTTTGCTATTCCACCCCATTGCCCGCTTTGTCCAGGCAGGTGAGGTTCCAGAAGAGCCCAAGCTTCATCGGATAAGTCATGTCGCCGCTGTACGTTTTTCATGAGAACACCCTCCGTATGTGGTGCTCTCTTATAACACAAAATTCGTGTAGACACTACCTAGAGCATTTTAACTTTGAAAAAGTGTAAATGCTCTAACGCTGCACGAAAGTGCAGCGCGCCACAACGTGGCGTGGATTCAGCCGAGCTTTAGCCGTTGCGACGAAGGAAGCTACGGATGCTTCAAGCGTTGTGACGCAGGCTTAAAGCGTTGTGACGCAGGAAACTACGCTTGAAGACAGCATGCGTAACGACACGGCTTGTCCCATACAATCGCTGTCGCCATCCGTAAGCCCTGCGGGCGCGTTAGCCGTTGCAGCGTCAGCGGCTTACGGATAACGACAGCGACTCTTTGAGTAAGATTTTTGCGTAACTCATTGCCGTCTTTATCCGTAGCTTCCTGCGTCACAACGGCTAAAGCAACGGCTGCCGCAAAGACAGCAATTGGTTAATTGAACGGACAGTCTACTGATGGCTGTCGCTATCCGTAAGCGGCAAAGAACCGCTAACGGCTACCGCAAATCGCATTTTTCGGCTGAATGAAAACTTTGAAATGTGAAGCATTTCAAAGTTAATCTGCTCTAGCAGGCGTATTGGGAATGGTGTTGGGAAAAAGAAAGAGGGGCTACCTGTAATCAGGTAACCCCTTGATATTATGGTGGAGAAGAAGGGATTTGAACCCTCGACCCCCGCCTTGCGAAGGCGATGCTCTCCCAGCTGAGCTACTTCCCCACGATTGGAAACATCGCAGGAAGAAAGCAATAGGCAATACGCGCACTACTGTCAAGTGCTTTGCGCCCGCGCGCACGTATCAACCCTGTCGCAAACTCTGCAAACACGCACCACGCGCATTACAGCCCGTCTCGCAGTCATGCCTCGGTCAGGTCACCGGCACTACAGCCAACGCGGGCATTTTCACCGTAAAATGTCCTGATCAGCAGCCGCGATCTCAATTCCAGCCAATTCGCAGACGCGGCGCACCCGGTGCGTGTACTCATGGGCCTGCCGCAGGTGTTCACGCCAGGTCCGCCGCAGATCATGCGCATACGCGGGCCGGGAGCGCAGGGCATCCCAGCGCGGCCAAAAATCTTCGGGCCGGTCAAGGCGAATGGCATCAGCAATATCCGGGGCAAATATGTCCAACCCGGACGTGGCGTCACTGAGCAGCACCCCGCCTGCTGCCCAGACGTCAAAATGGCGCTGGCTCAGGCTGTGCGGCAAAAGCAGGCTGGTGACGTTAAGCGTCACCGCGCGGGCATACCATTGGGGCAGGGCCGCATAGTAATCCACCGGGGGCAGAACATCCGCGCCGGGCAGCAGGGCCTTCCACCCCGCGTCACCGACGATCCGCAACGGCGGGCGCTCCTCCCCGCCTGTTCCGTCGCATTTGCCCGCCCTGCCCTCCAGCAGAATCCGCAGCCACCGGGCGCGGTTGGCGCGGGCGCAGATTTCCGCTCCAAGCCCCGCCCCGCGCGCGGCGGAACCGGGCCAGGCCGCTCCTCCCAGCCGATGTCGCCACCAGAAATAATTGGGACCGCCTGAGGGCGCTTCATTGTTCTCAAGCAGTGCCAGCGCTTCACTCTGAAGGCTTTCCGGCACACTGGCCGCCGCAAAAAAACGTTCCTTCTGCGGAAAGGCGGAGCGCCCCACAAAGAGCGGTTCAGCCTTTTCCGGCGCAGCAGGCTTGGACTCCCGCGCGCGCCACATATGCGGAGCCACCGCCAGCGGCAGATGGTGCACATGCTGCGCCCCGGCCGCCGCGAGTTCGGCAATGAAGGAGGCGTCCGTCACAAAGATGCGGGCCTCGCGCCACCAGGGCAATCGCAAGGCGGACAGCACGTGCCAGGGATTGTCCACCAGCCACAGGGCCACAGGCACGCCCATGTCCCGGCAGAGATGGAACATCCGTCCCTCGGCGTCCAGCCCGCGCAGATTCACGGACAACAGCAGGCGCGGCTTGCCCTGACAAAATAGTTCACGCCAGGTGGCGTGCATATCTGCGCGTGTTTGCCATTCATCCGGCACCGGCAAAACAGGGTCCAGCCCGCAGGCCGTCAGGGCCTGACGCAATTCCTGATGGAGCAACTGGCCGTCATGCCCCGGCAGCAGCACAGCCCCGTGCGATTTTTGACCCATGGCGCGTGACGCTGGACACTTCAGACCGGATGCAGCGGCCCCGTCAGGCGCGCCATGGGCAAGGCCGTCGTTTTCTGCCGCCTCTTCCGCCAGCGCGGCAGCTTCCAGCCGTGCGGCGTCCACGCGCCCCAGCAGCGGCCCCCAGAACTCCGGAGCCAGACGCATGCCGGGGCCATAAAAATAGCAGGCGCAACGCCCGGCCAGGGCCACGGCCCCATCCGCGGACACCTGCCGCCAATGGGGGGGCAGGCCCGCTCCGCTCCTTTGCTCCAGAGGCGGCAAGGCCTGCAGGGTTGGGGCATGCTCAAGCCAGTAGACAGTCCGCGCGTCCGCCGCGAGAGGCGTTTGCCACGGGCAGCCGGGTCCAAGCCCCAATACCAGCGCGTCCTCTCCGTCGCCCATACGCCGCCAGGACTCCTGCCCGTCGGGCAGCGTCAGCATGCGCCCGGAAAAATCGGGCAGCCGGGTGCGTTGTGGTCTGGATGCGTGAACTGTATTCAAGAGTTTTCCCGATTGGCTGTTTTGTCGTTACGTCATGTCTGTTGGCCGTTGCGTCCCACGAGTTTGCCGCCCGCTCGCGCGCATGGCGGCTACTGTCGCACCAGGACCCGCCTGCGCGCGGGCCGCCTGCCCGCGCCGCATGAATATTTTCGCCAGGTGGGAGCAGCGGGCGCGGCTGCGCACCGTCCGCCCCACCGCCGGCCAAACATGTCTGATGGGCCTGCCCGCACCGCGAGCCGCATCGTCCGCCATACCCGTGTGAATGTCGCCGCCAGAGCCGCAGGGGAAATGCCGGGGCAAAACGTGTGCGGCTAAAATATTTTTGCCTGCCCCCGCTGACGTGCAGCATAGCCAATGCCCGCCGCCACGGGCAAGCCCGGCGCGCGAAAAAACCCCGCCACATTTCGCGGCGGGGCCAGTACCATAAGGAAAGGATCGAACGTGCTACTTGATCACGCCGCAGGCTATGCGGGCTCCGCCGCCGCCCAGAGGAGCGGGCTGGTCGGAGTAGTTGTCGCCGCCGGCATGGATAATCACGGAACGGCCCTTGAGGTCCTTGACGGCCAGGTTGGGGGCGTTCAGATTGCCCTTGACTTCGCCCTTGGCATCGGCGGTGA
Organism: Desulfovibrio simplex; assembly: GCF_055387835.1. Taxonomy (NCBI): domain Bacteria; kingdom Pseudomonadati; phylum Thermodesulfobacteriota; class Desulfovibrionia; order Desulfovibrionales; family Desulfovibrionaceae; genus Desulfovibrio; species Desulfovibrio simplex. Next base: position 210,670 of record NZ_AP042377.1, on the reverse strand, counting down.
TGGCGGGCAGGTCACCCTTGTGGCCGTGTTTGCCGGGGCCTTCGTGCTTGCCGGTTTTATCGGGGTCAAAATGGCCGCCAGCGGCGAGGCCGGCCACCTTTTTGCCGTCTTTTTCCACAGGGGCGCAAGAGGGATTCTCATGCACGTGGAAGCCGTGCTGGCCTTCGCTGATGCCCACCACGTCCATCAGGATGTCCACTCCGCCCTTGCCGTCATCAGTAAAGGTGATGAAGCCGATGGCGTCGCCCACGCCGTCATCGGTAATTTTATTGACAGGAACCTTGACGCTTTCAGCCTGAGCAACGCCTGCTCCGATCAGGAGGGCGCAACACATAAAACACAAAGCCAGTAGACTTTTTTTCATATATGATCTCCTTGGTTTTTGGCGCGCAACGAGGGGAATCGTCGCTACCTGTGAAAACTTACTAATAAGCTAGCGCATCCATACGGTCTGGTCAACGCGTCATTTTATTTTCGCGGGCTCGTCCCCAAGCGCCACTTGGCGAAGCAAATAAAAAAGAGTATGGTCACGTGTTGGTATTTATTATGAAGGAATATCGAGACCATTACTTCCTCAAGGCCAAGCGCGAGAACTATCCCGCGCGTTCGGTCTACAAACTCAAGGAACTGGATGCCAAGTTCCGCCTGTTGCGACCCGGCCAAAAGATTCTGGACCTGGGGGCAGCCCCTGGCTCATGGTCATTGGGCGCGGCGGAAAAGGTAGGCTCCAAGGGTTTGGTTCTCGCCTGTGACATTCAAAGTACGGAGACGACCTTTCCCCCCCAGGTCACCTTCATGCAGGAGGACGTGTTCAACCGCTCTTCGGCCTTTGAAGCCAAGCTGCAGGAACTCGGCCCCTTTGACCTTGTCATAAGCGACATGGCCCCACGCACGACAGGCACCCGCTTTACCGACCAGGCCCGCTCGCTGGATCTGGCCGTGGAGGCTCTGGCTGTCGCCTGCCTGCATCTGAAGCCGGGCGGCGGCTTTGTGGTGAAAATTTTCATGGGCCCGGACGTTCAGGAACTGCTGGCGCCCATGCGTCAGGCATTCGCAACGGTCAAGTCCTTCAAACCCAAGAGTTCGCGTGCCGAAAGCAAGGAAACATTCTTTGTTGGCCTTGGCTTTCGCGCCAAGCCGAACCAGACCGATCCGGTGGCAACGCCGCCGGGCCGGTAAAACAATTATTCCCTAAAGGTTTCGGAGGTTTTATGTCTGGTCACAGCAAATGGGCCAATATTCAGCACCGCAAGGGGCGTCAGGACGCCAAGCGCGGCAAGATATTTACCAAGGCTGCCAAGGAAATCATCATCGCCGCCAAGACCGGCGGCGACCCTGCCAGCAACTCCCGCCTGCGCGCGGCCATCGCCGCAGCCAAGGCGGTGAACCTGCCCAAGGACAAGATTGAGGGCGCCATCCGCAAGGGTACCGGCGAAGACGCCGGCGGCGATCTCACCGAAACCTTCTACGAAGGCTACGGCCCCGGCGGCATTGCCGTCATGGTTGAAGTGGCCACCGACAACAAGAACCGCACCGTTGCCGAAGTGCGCCATCTTTTTTCCAAGCATGGCGGCTCCATGGGAGAAAACGGCAGCGTTGGCTGGATGTTTGACCGCAAGGGCGTCATCAGCATTGAAAAAAACGCCTATCCTGAAGACAAGATTATGGAAGCGGCTCTGGAAGCCGGAGCCGACGACGTTATTGACGATGAGGACGAATGGACCATCCACACGGCCATGAGCGATTTTACCGCCGTGCGTGACGCCCTGGAAGCCGCGGGTATTGCCATGCTGTCGGCCGAGCTTGCCATGGTGCCGCAAAACCTCGTGGGTGTTGACGCCGACATGGGCCAGAAGGTTCTGCGCCTCATGGACGCCCTGGACGACAACGACGATGTGCAGAACGTGTACGCCAACGTTGACTTTCCCGATGACATGCCTACCGATTAGGCTGGACGAAAAGTCGAACTTGTTCCTCCGCTCCGCCTGGGGTAAGCTGTGCGTTACCCTTGGCGGGCGGACAAAAGCCAATGTTTTTGCTCCGGCAGCCCTGGCGATTCTTTTGAAGGCAGGCAGCACATGCAAGCATGGGACATAGAATTTAAGGATCTCACCGTTGGCTACGGAAGCCACGTAGTTCTTCACGATGTCAACGCGGTATTGCCCGGCGGCAAGGTGTCTGTCATTCTGGGCGGCTCCGGCTGCGGCAAATCCACGCTGCTGCGCCACATTATCGGCCTTTCGCGGCCCCTTTCGGGCCATGTGCTCGTAGGCGGGCGCGACCTCTTCGCCCTTGGCAGGGCCGACTTTCGCCGCATCCGCCGCCATATGGGCGTGCTTTTTCAGGACGGCGCGCTGCTCGGCGCCCTGACCCTGGTGCAAAACGTCACCCTGCCCCTGAGCGAACATTTGCGCCTGCCTGCCGCCACGGTGCGCGAGGCGGGCCTGCGTGTGCTGCGTATGGTCGGCCTTGATGAATTTGCCGATTTTTATCCCAACCAGCTTTCCGGCGGCATGCGCAAACGCGCCGGACTTGCGCGGGCCATTGTGGCGGAACCGCGCGTGCTCCTCTGCGACGAGCCCACATCAGGGCTTGATCCCATAACCGCCGCCCGCATGGACGACCTGCTGCTGGCCATGCGCGAACAGTATGCGGGCATGAGCGTGGTTGTGGTGAGCCATGATCTGGCGAGTCTGCGGGCCATTGCCGACCACGTGCTTGTGCTTGCTGACGGAAAAGCGCTGTTTTCCGGCACCCTGGCCGAACTTGAGGCCAGCGCCGACCCATACCTGCGCCAATTTTTGCACCGCGAAGCCGGTGACGAGCGCCGCGACCTGCACCAGCCCATTGACCCCGTGGTAAGCAAGGCCCTTGACAACTGGCTGGCTTCATAAGTCACACAGATGCGCGCGGCGGCTTTGCGCGCCCGCGTTTCACCGTGTATGGGGCAGCCCAGCGCCCCTTGCGCCGGACGAATTTGATCCGCAGCGCAGCAAGGCGACTGTTGCCTGAAGGCAAGCCGTCAGGGCGCGCTGCCGGAATTCTGTAGTGAATCCGTCTCGCCGCCAGCAGGCTCCCTGGCATGTTCGGTATAATGCTTGAAAATTTGCGCCTGCCTTCATATAGTATCGAAGAATGACTGTAGCCTCGGCTATGGGGGAGAGATACAAACCCAATGAATACCGTACGAGAAACCGCTGTGGGCCTTTTTGTGCTGATAGGCCTGCTCTGTGTTGCCTACCTGACCATCAAGCTTGGCAAAATGGAAGTTTTCGCTGGTCCGGGCTATGAGCTCAATGCCAATTTTGACTCTGTGTCGGGCCTGCGCGTGGGCGCGGATGTTGAAATGGCGGGCGTGCCCGTGGGCAAGGTCACCGGCATCCGGCTTGACCCCGACCCCATGCGCAATCAGGCCGTGGTGCGCTTGCGCTTCGACAAGGACCTGCATCTTTCTGATGACAGCATTGCCTCTGTGCGCACCAGCGGCCTTATCGGCGACAAATACATCAGTATTTCCCGGGGCGGTTCGGAACACGTACTTGCGCCCGGCGACACCATTACAGAAACGGAATCCGCAGTTGACCTGGGATCCCTTATCAGCAAATATGCTTTTGGAGGAGTGAAATAGATGTTCTCCCATGCATTTTCACGCCGCATCACTCTTGCCCTGTGCGGTCTCTTGCTGGCCTTCGTTTTACTGCCTGCCGTAGCGCAGGCCAATTCCCCTGCCCGGCAGGCTCTTGAAACGGCCACCAACCGCATCCTGAACTTCATCAAGAATCCTGATTACGTGAATCCCGCCACACGCGGGCCCATCCGTCAGCAGATCGAGGACGAAGTACTGCACATTTTCGACTTCGGCGAATTTTCCTCGCGCACCGTGGGCCCCCGCTGGCACGCCTTTACGCCGGAACAGAAAAAAGCCTTCAGCGACGCTTTCGCCGACCTTCTCATCAGCACCTATGTCAACAAAATTGACGGCTACAACGGCGAGCAGGTGATATACACCGGCGAAGTGGCTTCACCCAAGGGCGACCGGGTCGAGGTACGCAGCGTTATCACCATGAAGGACGGCAAAAAAGTGCCCGTGGCCTACCGCATGCTGCCCAAAAACGGCAAATGGATGGTCTACGATGTGCTTATTGAAAATATCAGCCTTGTCAAAAACTACCGCACCCAGTTTCAGGACATCCTGAACACGGACTCGCCGGAAAACCTCATTGCCCGCATCAAGGACAAGGCAGTGGAAGTGCGGCAGGAACATGCTAAATAACTACCTGTCGCGCCAGGCGCGAACTTTCACACTCAGCATTCTGTTGCTGGCCGGCATCATTTTTCTGGACGGCAACAAGGCCATGGCGGCTCAAGGCGTCAGACAGCCCCCCACCCCCTCCACGGTGTATGGCGGCGCGCCCATGCTGCCGGCCGGGGCCGTTACCGTCACGCCCTATGGCTCCCTGCGTGATTCGAACGATCTGGACGACTACGATACCGCCGATATCGGCAGCATCGCCGACCCATTTGAACCCTGGAACCGCTTCTGGTTTCACTTCAATGACATCTTTTATCTGTACATTGCCAGGCCAGCCTATGACGCCTGGGTATTCATCACGCCGCACCAGGTGCGCGGCGGTTTGAAAAACTTCTTTTCAAACCTCCTCTTTCCCGTGCGTTTTGTGAACAACATCCTGCAGTTCCGTTTTATGGAAGCTGGTGTGGAGTTTGGCCGCTTTATCATTAACACCACGTCAAGCCTGGGGCTCGCCGATGTGGCCAAGGGCCATAAAACCATTGTGCCTGTTGATCCCACGGGCGAAGATTTCGGCCAGACCATGGGCCGTTGGGGCATAGGCCAGGGCTTTTATCTGGTGTGGCCCATCATTGGCCCCAGCTCCGCGCGCGATACCGTTGGCCGCGTGGGCGACCTCTTTGCCGATCCGCTCTTTTACCTGAAGCCCTGGGAACTCGGGGTGGGCGTGGGCGGCGGCCTTCGATTCAACGCCCTTGGCGATGTGCTGCCCCTGTATGAAGACCTGAACAGCGTGGCTCTTGATCCCTATCTTGCCATGCGCGAGGCTTACGTGAACTTCCGTAAATCGCAGGTCATGCACTAGCCGGCGCTGACTGGCATCAGCCGGTACTGGCCGATGCTCTCTTTTTGAAATGCTTTGGGGGGAAGGGACCCTTTTGCAAAAGGGTCTCCTCCCCCACGCCCCCTCCCCCTGAAATTCTTATTGCCGTTTGGCGCACAACCATGCGGCCCCGGCAGCGCGCTCAGGCGTACGTTGAGACAATTCCTGCAAAAAGCGGATGTACGCCATCTACATTCGCTTTTTCAATGCCCTTACGGCACACTGTTGCAGCCTTGTATTCTTGGGGAACGCCCCGGCCTTGCGGCTCGGGGTCGTCACTTTACGGAGCAGGCCCGGCCTGCCCTCCACCGCTGCCGGGGGCCAACACCTTCGCACTGCCGCAGCTTACTGCCGCTGTGGGAGTTTTCGACCAGAGCAATTTCACTTTGAAACTGCTCTGGCGGATGCGTGAGCAGACGCCCGCCGCAAAGGCGTAAGCGTACTGTTTACTCGCGCGGTTAAGGCCGAAGCGAGCGTATCCTGAACTTTGAGAATGTGCATTCTCAAAGGTAATCTGCTCTGATCAGATGCGTCAGCGGTCGCACCCACACCGGTCTTCTCTGACGAACGCGCCTAACGCGCCGCGCCCCTTTGCTGCACTGACGCGGCCAGGGCGACCAGCAGGCCAAGCAGTGCCGCCGCAAGGCCTATCATAAAAACCACCGCATAGCCGAAGTGGTCGGCAAACAGACCCGCAATGGGGGCTGTGGCGCCATAGGCCACATCCTGAAAAATGGCAAAGCCGCCCACGGCAGTGCCGCGCAGTTCGGGCGCCACTTTTTTAATGACCTCAACACCCATGGACGGGTACACCAGGGAGCATCCGGTGCCTGTCAGAAATGCGCCCACCAGGGCAATCTCCGCTGAAGGCGCAAGCCAGAGCGCCAACTGCCCCCCGGCGGCAACAGCAAGAGACACAGAGGCAACCCGCATGCCGCCGACCCTGTCTGGAAGATGCCCGAAAAACAGGCGCACCAGCACAAAGCCGACGCCGAAGCAGGTCAGGGCAAGCCCCGCGTGCTGCCAGCCCCTGTCAGAAAAATAGAGTGAAATAAACGCGCCGATGGCCGCAAAACCCACGCCCTGAAAACCGACAATGGCCCCCTGACGCCAGATGGAACCAAGAACACGCAGAAACGACGTGTGCGGCCTGACGTATGGCGGTACAACAGCGGGCATACGGCAAACCATGAGCCAGCCCAGCAGGGGCAAGGGGCTGCACAGCAGCATGAGCCCGGTAAAACCAAACTGCGAGAGGCACTGCAACCCCACCGGCCCGCCCAGGGCAAACGCGCCGTAAAGACTTGCGCCCACGAGTGAAAAGACGGTGCCGGACCGTTGCGGGCCAAGAAGGGCGATGTTCCAACTGAGCATGCCCACAATAGCCATGCTTTCGCCAAGGCCGAGAACAAGTCGCCCGGCGATCAGCAGGCCAAAGGCCAAGCCGGGGGCATTTGCCAGCCCGGCGGCAAGGCAGATGGCGCTTGCCAAGGCGTAAAGCAGCAGGCCGCGCATCATGCAGGCCTTCCCGCCCTTGCGGTCGGCAAACCTTCCCGAAAAGCCGCGTGAAAGAATGGTCGTCAAAAAAGCGATGCCCACGGCAAGGCCGCTCAGGCTGTTGGCAAGGGCCAGATGCCTCGTTACAAAAACGGAAATGGCGGGCAGCGGCATGGCGACGGCCATGTACGAAACAAGGAGTGCCGCCGTGTTCCACAACAGGCAGCGGGTATCCTTTTGCATAAAAAAACTCCATAGGTTGTCGCAAACGGGTTCAGGGCATGTTCAGGGTGAACGCGCTCTGAGGCTGCGCGAGCAGGCTCTCCGTCACGGCGCAAGCGCAGGTCGTCTGCGCTGGTAAACGCCGTAGCGGGCGTGCATGGTAAGAACATACGTTCTCAACAGCATTCTGCTTCAGGACACAAAAAAACGCATCCCTGGCCGCAGTTGCGGAAAGTGATGCGTTGCGTGACGTTAACGCTTACGACAAACTCCAGAAGTTTGTATGCGCCTCTGATAGGACATTGCCCCCAACCTGTCAACCCTTGGCCCGGAAAGAGGCTGGCTGTCACGCATCCTGTAACGGGTTCGCACCATTGCCCCGAAACCGCACCGCCGCCACCACAACTGCGCCGCAAGGCCGCCCGGAACCAGCCTCTGCGCTAAACTTTTTCGTCAGCTGGCCGTTATTTCCACTATACGGACATGCGCACTTGCCCAGGCGCGCTCCGGAACAGGAGGCAAAAAATGCCCCGTAGAGTTGCACGCATCTTGCAAGACAGATAGCGCCCGGCATATATGCCCAGCACTGCCAGGCATAAAATATCTTTTGAGAGGCGCCTATGGCCATCAGCATATCCGGCTCCAACGCCGTTTCCGGCCTGAGTGGCATGGACACCAATTTTGACGATGTTCTTGCCAAGCTCAAGAAGGTCGAATCCACACAGCTCAACCGTCTGACTGCCTGGAAGTCCGACTGGAGTCTGCGCTATGATGCCTTTGGCAGCATCATCCAGCAGGTGCAGACAGCCAGCAGCGTACTCACGAGCATTGGCAACAAAAACAGTTTCGTCACCAAAAACGTCACCAGCAGCAACGATACTATTCTGACGGCCATCGCCAACGCTTCAGCGCAGGATGTGCAGCACAGCATCAACGTGCTGCAAACGGCCAACAATTCCGTGTGGGCCAACACAGGGCACGTCTTCAGTTCCAAAACCGACGTCATCAATGACTCAGGCGTGGACCAGAATTTTACGTTCACCTATGCCGGAACCACCACGAGCATAAAGGTGCCCCCCAAGACCACGCTGGAATCCTTTGCCAGCATGGTCAACAATTCCACAGACAATCCCGGCATCAAGATCAGTATTGTGCAGACAGGAACGGGATATGTTTTTCAGGTGGCGGGCAAAAGCACGGGAACGGGAAACGATCTCGTCATTCATAACAGCGGCCTTGTGGGCATGAACGCGACTGGCAGTTCGTCGGTGTGGAAAACCAACAACGCGCTGGACCTCGGCGCAACGCTCACCAATCCCAATAAATACGCCTTTGACCTCTTTATGGAGGACGGCGCAAAGTTCACCGTTTCCATCACGGGCGACAAGACCAATCAGAATCTGGCAGACCAGATCAATACCCAGACAGGGCGCAATGTGGCCGCGCTGGACAGCAGCGGCAACCTGACCCTCACCGGCGTTTCCGCCATGTACAAGCGCGACACCAGCGCTGTCGAAAAATCCGTTGCGGCCAGCACCAAGGTCTCGGTGGGCGCCAATCCCAGTGCGACAACCCTGCAGTCTGACCTGACCATGACGCTGCAGTACGATGACGGCGTCACGACCGGAACGCGCGACCTTACCATCAAGGCAGGCACCAGCCTCAAGGACGCCCTCATCCAGATGGCCCAGGCCTCTGGCATGAAGTCGGCGGACCTGAACATGGACAGCAGCGGCGGCTGGTCTGTCAGTCTGGCCAATATTACCGGCATCACTTTTGATCCCGGTGCCAATGCTGCCGATACCGCCCTGTTCACCAGCACGACGACCGCGGCTGATATGGGCACCCGCCTTGGTGGACTGGCTTCCGCCACCACCAGCATTATTTTCAAGGCCAGCATGCTTGGCGACAAGCTGGGCGGCAGCAGCGCCGACGGCAGCAAGCAATTTACCTACTCCATTATCGACAAAAACGGCGCTGCCCAGACCATAACTCTGGACAACAACAAAACATATCAGGACCTGGCGGACGCCATTCAGGCCAAGACAGGCGTTGCGCCAACAACCGACAGCAGCGGCAACCTGTCGTTTTCGCTTGGCAATACGCTTCAGTTTTATGTCAGTCAGGGCACGGGCGGCGGCATGGACGGCCTGACAACCAGCACAGCCACCACCACCCTGGCCACGGGGCTGACGCCTGGCGACACCCTGGACCCCACGCAGCCTCCCCTCAATTATACGGTTACCCTCAACGATGGTACCCAGATCAGCGTGCCCTCCCTCGCCAGCGGCTCCAGCATGCAGGACGCGGTGGCCGCCATTCAGCAGGCGCTGGCGAATAATTCCGCCGCGCAGGCCGCCGGTGCGACAGCCAAGCTTGTAAAAGCCGATGGCACGGACTGGACCAGCGCGGCTGACGGAGAGAGCTTTCTTGCCATCACCAACGTGCAGAGCGTCAGCGGCCCCGGCATAAAGGGTCAGGTGGCCGAATCTTCCAACTGGAACATCCAGCGGGCCACCAACGCCCGCTTTACCGTCGACAACTGGCCCATTGAGATGGAGTCGGCCTCCAACACCGTCAGCGACGTCATTGAAGGTGTGATCTTTACCATTCACGACACGGGCCAGGCGCGCGTCAGCGTCAGCACCGACGTCACCTCGGTGGAAAAATCCATCCAGACATTTCTGGACGCCGTTAACTCCGTCCTTCTGACCATTCGTGACTTCACCAAGTATGACAAGGACAAGGTAACCACCACCAACGACCCGGATCACACCAGCGACAGCAACTACAGCCCTTCGCAGCTCACGGCTGAAAAAGGCGGTCTGCTCCAGGGCAACTACGGCGTGCAGCTTTTCAAGTCACGGTTCAACAGCCTCCTTGGCGCGTCGCCGCCAGGCTTCAAAAGCCGCACCAGCGCTGAAGACCTGCTTTCGGGCGACGTTTTGTCCAACCTGGCCAACCTGGGCATCAAGGTCAACAATAACGAAGCCAGTGACAAATTCGGTCTGCTTGAGATAGCTCCTTCATCCAGTATTGCCGCCTTGCAGCAGATGGATCAGGAAAACTACACCAACATGATCACCAACAACCTGGAAGCCGTGGTGGATTTTTTCTGCACCGACGGCACAGGTTCCAGCACCTCTTCGTCTTTCCGCTATGGCAGTCACGTGGCCGGCATCACCAAGGCCGGAACATATGATGTAAACTATACCGTTGACGCCAGCGGCAACATTGAAAAAGTGATGGTGGGCGGCGTTGAGGCCAAGCGCGACTTGAGCCAGCCCGGGTATTATTACAGCGTTGGCTCTGGCGACGCGCGCGGTCTGTCCATCCTCATCGATGACCTGAGCCAGGGCGAACACACCGGCCAGGTCCGCATCAAGGAAGGACTGGTACAGACCGTCAACAGCTTTCTCAAAAGCGAAATGGTGTTCAACGACGTCAACCTGTCCTCCACCGAGACGGATAAAAATGCCGACGCCCTTGCCCTCAAGTCGCAGAACGGCGCTCTCATGGTCTTGCGCGACAACTACAAGACCATCATGGAGAACATAGATAAAAAAATCACCCAGGAACAGAATCGCATATCGCTCTGGGAAACCCGGCAGAAAAAATATTTCGCCAATCTGGAAACACTGCTGAATAACTACAAAAGTATGCAGACCCAGCTGGAATCGCAGATAACCAAACTGAATAGCACCAGCAGCAGCAAAAGCTAGCAACCGGCACGCACAAGGATAGAAATATGAACAAGGCGGCAAACGCGTACTTTCAAACCAAGGTTGGCACTACCGACCAGGGGCAACTTCTGCTCATGCTTTATGACGGGGCCCTCAAGTACATCCAGCAGGCACGCACCAAGATGCTGGCCAAGGATTTTGCGGGCAAAGGCATCATGATCTCAAAGGTCATCGACATTGTTAATGAGCTGGCGGCATCTCTCAATATGGACAAGGGCGGCAGTCTGGCCGTCAACCTCAACAACCTGTACCTGCTCTGCACCGCCCGTCTGTTGCGCGCCAATCTTAAAATGGACGTGGAATCTCTCGACAGTGTGGAAACCATACTGTCCGGCCTGCGCGGCGCCTATGCCCAGATCATCGAAACGCCCGAGGCGCGCAAAGCCGCCGCTGACATAGCGAGCCGCATGCAGCCAGCAGGATCTGTGAGCAAGATGGCGCAGCCCATCACACAACATCAGGGCGCGGCCGTGCCGCGTTCCCACGCCCAGGCGGCCTATGGGCGCAGCGCCATGGGCGCTCCCGATGCGGCCGCCGCCATGCCGCAGCCCAACCTGCCGGGGTATTCGCCTGCCCCCGCCGCCATGCAGGGCGCGCCCACAGCGGCCGCTCCGACCGCTCCGGCGGCTCCCGCTGCCGCGTCTTCACAAGCACAGACCATGCCACGAGCACATGTGCAGTCTTTTGACCAGGCCATGGGCCAGGGGGGGCTGCCGCCCAATGGTTTTGCCCCCGGCCGCCTGCCTGGGGCATACGGCAAGGTTCCCCCGCGCGGCTGAGGCATCGCGCCGATGAGCGCTGTGCAGCAGGGCTGAAGCACTCCGGCGATGAACAACGCCGGAGTCTGGCAAGCCCGCACCACAGGCCTTGACAAAAACTTCAAGCCCCGCTTCTGCATAACAGAAGCGGGGCTTGTTGACTGGCAGGCGTCATGCCGCCGCGCGGAATGGTTTGAACTCCGTGCGAGGTCTGTCGACCAGAGCGCTTTCACCGTGAAACCGCTCGACGGCTGCGTGAACAGACGCCCGCCATTGCCGCGATGTTACGTTGAAATGCTTTTGGTGGGGGAGTGACCCTTGTGCGCAAGGGTCACTCCCCCACACCCCCTACTCCTTACTCCTCTATTCCTTAAGAGCATTTTAACTTTGAAAAAGTGTAAATGCTCTAACGCTGCACGAAAGTGCAGCGCGCCATAACATGGCGTGGATTCAGCCGCAAATCGCACTTTTCGGCTGAATGAAAACTTTGAAATGTGAAGCATTTCAAAGTTAGTCTGCTCTAAAGTCCTTATGGTCTTTTCGTATAGTACCAGCGCAATTTCAAACAGAACGTGCCTTGACGGCTGTGTGAACAGGGCCTGCCCAAAGGCGCGCGCGGTTCATCCGCGCTGGTCCACGCCGACGCGGGCGTCTTGCCCCTTTGAGAGTATAAATACTCAAAGGCGCTTCGTCCCAGGCCTAGACGACAAGGCTTCTTTCCCTGCTCAAGCTTTCATACTCCCTGTTTGCGCCTATTTTTTCCAAGATATCCACGAGATTATGAATGTCAGCGTACGAATTGTACAGGGCTGTGGGCGCAAGTCTGATGACGTTGGGGTCCCTGAAATCGGGAACAACCTTGTAGTTTTTCAGCACCTTGCAGATACGGTAGGCTTCGTTGTGCTCCAAAGCCACGTGACCGCCACGGCGCGCGTCGTCACGGGGGGTTCCCACGGCATAGCCATAGGCCGTCAGGCGCTTGTCGATGAGAAACATGAGGTAGGCCGTCAGGCGCAGGGATTTTTCCCTGAGGGCAGGCATGCCCGCTTCATGAAAAAGATTCAGAACCCCGTCCAGTCCGGCCATGGCAAGCATGGGCGGCGTGCCAATGAGCCAGCCGTCGGCATCGGGAGAGTGTTCGTGCTGCTGGTGCAGTTCAAAAAGCGTTTTCTTGACGTTGCCCTGCCAGCCTGCCAGCCCCGGCGCAGTGCCGAAATGCTTTTTGTTGACATACAGGCCCGCCGCCGCACCCGGCCCGCCTGAAAGATACTTGTAGTTGCACCATACGGCAAAGTCCGCGTCCAGGTCCGCAAAATCGTGCGGCACGGAACCGATGGAATGGCACAGGTCCCACCCCATAATGATGCCCCTCTTGCGGGCTTCGTCTGTTATCCTTTTCATGTCCAGCAGTTGTGAGCTGCGGTAGTATACCGAGGGAAGGAGCGCCATGCAGACGTCGTCGGTCATGGCGGCGATAATGGCGTCCTCGCTGACGGTTCTGCCGTCCTCACTGGGCACGACCTTTATGACGTCACGCGGGTCAAGGCCGCGCAGACGCACCTGACTGTCCACGGCGTGCCTGTCGGTGGGGAAGTTCAACCCGTCAACGACGATCTTGTTCTTGCGCCCCACGGGTTTGTAAAGCGTGGCAAAGGCCTGGTGGATATTGACCGTGGTGCTGTTCGCCACGGTGACTTCGCAGGCTTCAGCGCCGATCAGCGGCGCTATCTTCTTTGCCAGATGCGAAGGAAAGAGAAAGTACTTTCCGTCCTCTATGCTCCACATGTTGATGCCGTGTTCCTTCCATATCTCAAGCATGCCAAGGATGGACTTTTCCGCGTCCAGGCTGCAAAGCCCGAGAGAATTGCCGTCCATATAGATGAGCCCGTCCGAAATATAGAAATGCTCACGGAATTTTCTGAGCGGATCCGCGCTGTCCATCCTGTTGGCAAAACTTGCGCCCAATTCAAATGCATATGTCATGATATCCTCCTTGCAGTGGTAGTATGGCGTCAGGCGATGCCGTCCAAAAAATTCGTCTGTCGCCTGACAGCGTCCGCGTCATTCGAAAATTTTGTTTTTATCAATGCTATTCCAAAAATCGCAACAATGGCGAAATTGTCAGAATAATGCCGAAAAGCAACACATACAGCGCTCTAAATCCCTTCAGATAGGCCAGATACGGCATTTTGAAAATCAGATATACAGGAATGAAACAGGCTATGATGCCAAAAAGGGGCGCGCTCAGGTGCAAAATAAACAGCACCTTGGCGTTCATCTGCACCCAACCCCAGAGGCCCACTGCTATGACAAGAGCCACAAACAGATGCAGAGCCCTTCTGTTAATGCGGTCTTCGGGCATAAAACGGCTGAGCAGGTTGAAGCATATGCCCTGAAGCCCCTCCTGCAGCGCCAGATACAGGGCGAAAAATGCCGTCACCAGGGCAAAAATGTTGAGGGCCGTGCTCATTACCCTGATGACCGCGCCGGGCAGGACCTGGGCTGCAATGGCCAATGCCGAAATATTGTTCTGAAAAGCCTCCACGGCTTTTTCATGATGCAGCGAAAGCGTGAACGACAGCGCGAAAAACAGTACGGATACGATCAGAATGGCAAATGCCACCCTGCTGGCGCGAAACGCCCTGTACGTGGCAATGCGCCTGTCCGCCTCCATGCGGCGATAGGCGATATTCATCGGGCTCAGTATGGGCATGAACACGACGGAAAACACCGTGAACGGTATGGTTATGAAGACATCTCGCATGAAGGGCAGCAGAGAGGTCAAGGGCTTTATGTTGGCCAGGCTCCAGTGAGGTATCATGACCATGCCCAGCACAAGAATGATGGCCAGCTTGCCCACTACCAGCGGCCCGGATACCTTGAAAAGCAGCTTTTCGCCCTGAGCGGCTATGGCCACCATGGCCAGCATGATAATCAGCGGCCACCATGCGGTATCAGAAAGAAGCGTTTTGGTTACGCCATACGTTTGCAGATAGGAGGCGCTGTCGCGCACAAGTCCGGTAGAATAACCCAGCATTCCCGTCAGCATCAGTAAAAAATAAAGGATGCTCAGGAGCATTGCCCAGTTTTTTCCCAGATACTGCGTTATGATATCTGTATAGTCCTCTGCGCTTTCTGTTTTTGTAAGCGTTTCAAGATAAAATTTCTGGAACAGATACACGCCAGGATAGGCAATGGCTGATGCCGCCAAAAACACCCACAATCCGGTCATGCCCACCTGCACCGGCATAAAAACCATGGCCCCGCCAATGGCCATGCCAATGCAGAGAATGACCCATCCGGCATCATAACGTGTAAAGGGAACAGTGTTGCTGTCAGGCTCGTTGCTCATGGATCCCCCTTTCAAAGGCTGCTCGTTGTGCTTGCATTGTTGATGAGCGTGTATGGCTACGGCATGGCTGGGCCACGCCCGTCGGCAAATCTTGTTCTCCTGTCGTGTTTCTGTCGTGCATGCACAAAAGCCTGACCGCCATGCCGTGCAGGCATGGCGCGGGCTATGGCGCTCTGGAAAGGCGCGCAGGCGCAAAACAACTTGTCATCATGTTATACCAATTCACTTGACAAGGTACATAGCCTAACGAATTTTTATGGGACTTCTTTTTTACAAAGCGTAAAAAACTGCCGCCATTTCTTTACACCGCGCAGCAAAACGAAAACCCGCCTGTGCAGCGGGAGGCTGCGCGGGCGGGCCATGACAATATGTCTGTATGTTGTCTGGGTATGCCTGATGGCCGGATCATCCGGTGTGAAAAAAAGATCGCAGCATCCAAACGGACGCCTTGGCGCGATCGCCTGTATGAAATCATGAAGGATCTGACACGCCCGTGACGGCGCGCGCCAGCATGGATACGCGACGCTTACGCTCTCACGCCGGATCAGCCTCCGATGATGCCGGAGCAGTTCCAACGTGAAATTGCCGCAAGAGCCCGCCGCCGAAACCGCGCGTCAATGGAGGAGTGTCGCTACTGCAACAGCGGCCTGTCAATCTTGTGCTTGATAATGACAAGAGAAGTGACGACCTTGCAATAGGGCATAAGATCTTGCAAAAGTTTTTCCATATCTTCGATATCAGCCACTGCCGCTTTGGCGATAAAATTGTTTTCCCCAGTTACAGAATATATTTCGACAATTTCATCTCTGTCCAAAATCTTCAGCATTTCCTGCACCGAGAGTTTTATATTGCTGATATGTATAAAACTGCATACGGGCCTGCCGATTTTTTTCAAAGAGAACACCGCGGTGAATTTTTCAATAATCCCTTCTTCCAAAAATCTGTTGATGCGCTTGATGATACTGGGTCTGCTGATATGAACGGCTCTGGCCAGATCAGCATTGGACACTCGCGCGTTTTTTTCCAAAGCGGCAAGAATATTCATATCAGTTCTATCGAGCATACATACCTCTTTTTTCAGAAAAAATACCTATATATGCTTTTAACATACAGTGCCATTGGTAAAAATTTGTCGCGTGACCACAATCATATATGCCCACCAACAGCGTACAGGTTCGCTGAGTTCATTTGTTGTTACGCTACTCTAATGGCGCAAGCCAGTAATTTGCAACCCAATTATGCCACCGCCGCTTCACGGGGCAATAAACACGCCAGAAATTGTGCGCACAGTCACAGAAGTGGGCGGGGTTTTGTGTTGTACACTGGCCTTACGCCCGCTACACTGTCACGATGCTTCCCCTGGGCCAATGATCGCAGAACAGCCCCAACAACGGGAATCAGGAGGTTTTATGCCAGCTCCGCAGCACAACGCCCATATGGACGCCGTCATGGGCGAAGAACACGCACTGCACGCCACCGTGGCCGACGCCCTGTGCACGGGGCTGCTGGCCGCGCTCGCCCCCAATGAAAGGGATGCGCTCTCCCGTCACGCGCGCCTGCAAACATTCGCCCCCGGCACTGCCCTTTTTCAGGAAGGCGACGAAAACGCGGACGCCATGCTTCTGCTCTCCGGTCTGGTCAAGCTGTGCCGCCACAGCAGCCAGGGCAAGGAATGCGTGCTGCACCTTGTGCACACCGGTAAATTTCTGGACGTGGGCGTGCTGTTTTATGAAGGGGGACTGCCCATTTCCGCCGTGGCCCTCCAGCCCACCACGGTCCTGAGCCTGAACCGCCGGGCCTTTCTGCACACGCTTGAAAACAACGCGCCGCTGGCCGTCAGCCTGCTGGGGGCCATGAGCCTGCGCCAGCGCCTGCTCATTACCAAGATCGCCGGATCGCAGGGGCGCATATCCGTGGCCGGGCGCGTGGCCGCATGGCTGCTGCACCGCTCCAAGATGGAAAAAAGCGCTACCCTGCGCCTGGGCGTCACCCAGGAAATACTGGCCCGCCTTATGGGCATCAGCCGCGAGAGCCTCAGCCGCGAGCTTTCCGCGCTTTCGTCCGCAGGCATCATAGACCACAAGCGCCGCAGCATCACCCTGCTGGATCACGACGCCCTGCTGCAAAGGGCCCAAGGCTAGAGCATGTTCCTTTGAAAAAGGGGAAATGCTCTAACGCGGGACGAGAGTGCCGTGCGGCGCAATGCGGTGTAGGTTCAGCCGGGCTTCAGCCGTTGCGACGCGGGCTTCGGCCGTTGCGTCGCAGAAAGCTACGGCTAAAGCAACGGCTGCCGCAAATTGCATTTTTTGGCTGAATCACAAATTGAAATACTTCGCATTTCAAAGGGTCTCTGATCTGGAACATGCGAAATTTGAAATGCTGTGACGGCTGCGGGCTCAGTTCACGCGGACGCCAGCGCACTACCAACCAGAACAACATCAGTCTGAGTAACATCAAAGTGAAAGCACGCAGTTTCAACCGCTGGAAAAGCTCCGGCAAACAAGGGTCGGGCCAGGGTGAAGGCCGCGTGTCAGGGGCAGGCCCCTTTACGCGCCAGATGCCAGCCCGACGTACAACGACACAGAGGTAAGGCATGCGCGCCTGCATTGTTTATTCTTCCTGCACGGGCAATACCCGCAAAGTGGCGGAGGCCATGGCCGAAGCGTCGGGCATCGCCTGCCATGCCGTGCGCCACGCCCCTTCCCCGCAGGAGTACGACCTGCTGGCCGTGGGTTTTTGGGTGCGCCAGGGCTTGCCTGACGCCCGCGCCCAGCGCTACATACAGACCATCCGCAACAAAAACGTTTTTTATTTCGGCACACTGGGCGCATGGCCGCAGTCGGAGCACGCCCTGCGCTGTTCGCGTGCCGCCGCCGCCATGCTTGAACAGGGCGGCAATACCGTACTTGACGGTTTTTTGTGCCAGGGCAAGGTCAGCCCACAGGTCGTGGCCGCCTCGCAACGCAAGGGCACCCATCCAATGACCGAGGCCCGGCGGGAACGCCTGCGGGAAGCCGCCCGGCATCCCGATGCAGAGGACTTGCAGGCCGCATGCCAGCGCTGGCTGCAGAGCCTGGCAGCAGCCAGCGTCACCCTTCACCACCAAGGATTCCAAAATGCGCAGACAGAAGAGCGAATGTAACGATCCGGCTTTTTTTGACGAAATGTTCTCCACCGCTGATGACCTGTTCCTGGCCATGCACGACGGCGAATATCCCTATGTGCTGCCCCTGAACTTTGTGCGTCAGGGCCAGGCCATCTATATCCACTGCGCCCTTGAGGGACACAAGCTGGACTGCATCCGCCAGAATCCTCGAGTGGCCTTTACCCTCATTGCCGATGTGAGCATCCACCGCGAAAAATCCACCACCTACTTCAAGTCTCTCTGCGGCAAAGGCACGGCCTGTATTGTTGAGGACGAGGCCGAAAAAGGCCGCGCCCTGGACGCCATCGCCCAGCGCTACGCGGCCCTGTGCCCGCAGCCAGCCCCCACGGCCAGCATAAAACGCACCGCAATTGTGCGCATAGACATAGAAGAATTGACGGGCAAGCGTAAACTGCCTTCTGGAACGGCGTAAGCGCTATGTATTTGCGCTGTTACGCGCCGGAGCGAGCGTCTTGGAAGCATTGCGAATGGATCTTCTCAATGCGAAAATGCTATAGATCCGGAGGGGTCGAGCCCGCCGGGGGACGTTCCACCGGGGCGGGCAGCGGCGCGACAGGCGCTGTCCGCGCCATTGCGGCACGCTGGCAATCCTGCATAACACGCTTTTTCAAGGAAGTCTGACATGGGCGGAGCTTCCCGTCTTATCCCCTTGCCGAGTTTTCTGGCTCTTGCCCTGGCCGGGGCGCACTTCTGGCGCGCGGGATGGCCCTCCCTGGCCGCGGCCTGCGGCCTCATTGCCGTGCTGGTGTGGACGCGCCTTGCCTGGGTGCGGCAGTTTCTGCTGCTGGCCCTGCCGGTTCTGGCCGCCCGCTGGATATGGACCACCGCGCAGTTTGTCCAGATCCGCCAGCTCATGGAGCAGCCCTGGGGGCGCCTTGCGGTCATTCTTTTATCCGTCGCCCTGTTTACCGTTGCCGCCGCCCTGCTGCTGCTCGGGCAGAGCGCGCAACAGCGCTACTGCCACAAGGAAGAGGCCGCCACCGCCCAGATGGGGGCCATGGCCGTATGCCTGGCCCTGCTGCTGCCCGTGTGGTTCATGAACCCACAGTTGCTGGTGCTGGAGCGCTTTGTGCCGCAAGGCGGCCTTGCGCAGATTGTTCTGGCCGCCCTGTGGGCCGTGCTTGCCGCAGGCTGGCTTGCCGACCGTCGTACGGCCCCGCGTGCCCGTATGCGGCTGTGGCGGCTGTTCTCGCTGGTCTTTTTCGGCCAGCTTGTGCTGGGTCTGGCGGTGGAAAGCCGCTTTCTGCTCACGGGCAGCCTGCATTTGCCGGTGCCCGGCCTCATCGCGGCCGGGCCGGTCTATCGCGGGGGCGGCTGGTTCATGCTGGGCCTTTTCGGCCTGTCCACCCTGCTTGTGGGCGCTGCGTGGTGCAGCCAGCTCTGCTACTTCGGCGTGTGGGACGCCACGGCTGCGCGCAAGGCAAAAAACACCCCGGCCCCGACCTGGCTGCCGCGCCTGCGCCTGGGCGCTCTGACCCTGACCCTTGCAACGGCCCTGATCCTGCGCCTCACCGGCGCGCCCGCTGTGGCGGCTCTGTCCTGCGGCCTGCTGCTGGGCCTGCTGGTCGTGCCCTGCGCCCTGCTCATAAGCCGCGCCAGGGGGTATGCCTCCTACTGCCGGGGCATCTGCCCGCTCGGCCTTCTGGCCCAGTGGTTTGGCCGCATTTCACCCTGGCGCATCCGGCGTGTGGGAGAGTGCAGCGGCTGCCGGGCCTGCGTCCGTGTATGCCGTCAGGACGCCATGACAGACCAGGCCTTTGAAAGCGGCTGCCCCACCACGGCCTGTCATCTCTGCCGCGACTGCGCCAATGTCTGCCCCAGGCATGCCCTGGCCGTCACATGGTTTGGCCGCCCCTCAAGCGCCGCATGGGCCGGAACCGCGTTGACCGCCCTGCTGGCCGGGCTGCATGCGGCCTTTCTTTTCATGGCCCGTATCTGAAGCAGATTAACCTTGAAAAGGTGTAAATGCTCCAGACAGTGTCGTCACGAGATGAATTTCCAGTCATGTCAAGGAGAACGAGCCTTTTATGCAGGGAGTGTACTCTGATGGTACCTGGCCGGAATAAAAGGCGAAGTTCGACGCAGAAATAACTGGAAAGGCGCTCGTGACGGCACTGTCTAACACCCCGACTGAACAAGGAACAAGGATATTCAATGACACGCATCCTGAACCGCATACGCTCAAGCCAGTCCCAGCCCCGCGTAGGCTGGAATGAAATTTTCTGGGCATGGTCGGGCAGTTGCCTTTCCGTTGCCTGCCTGGCCCTGCTGGAAAAAGTCTGCGCGCAGGAATGGAATCTGCCGCTGCTCATCGGTTCCTTCGGAGCCTCCGCCGTGCTGGCCTTTGGCGCGCCCCACAGCCCTCTGGCCCAACCCCGCAACCTGGTGGGCGGGCATGTATTGTCCGCGCTTGTGGGCGTGAGCAGCCAGGCCATGATGGGCGCGGAACCCGTGCTGGCAGCGGCACTGGCCGTTTCCACCGCCATTGCGCTTATGCACATGACCCAGACCCTGCACCCTCCGGGGGGAGCCACTGCCCTTATTGCCGTTATCGGCGGCCCCGGCATTCATGAAATGGGCTACTGGTACGTTCTGCTGCCCTGCGCCGCCGGGGCCACATGTATGCTTGTGCTGGCTCTGGTGGCCAACAATCTTGCTGCCCGCAAAAGGTACCCCATATTCTGGTGGTAGTACGCCCGAAGCCTTCTTTTGGGCCACGCCGCACGTTATCGCATTTACGAAACACATATCACAGGAGCGTAGAATGTCCGCCACTTGCCACACCGCATCAAAAAGAGTAGCCATATTTTTTTTAAGGAAGCACTGTTAAAGAGCCTCCTGGAAACGCGCAGTTATTTCCTTTGGCAAGGCGCGATCTTCTTTTGAAGCAGGAGTGGACTCTTCCGTCCTCGACTGTTTCAAAAAAAGTGAAGCAACGCCGCCAAACGGAATAAATCAGCGTTTCCTTAACAGTTGATGAGGTGCTGTCACATGTCGAGCAATTCCCCCGCTTCCCCCCTGGCGGAGGGCCTGCGCCGCGCACTGCCCATTGTGCTCGGCTACACACCCGTAGGCTTTGCCTTCGGGGTTCTGGCGGTCAAAAACAACATTCCTCCTTCTCTGGCTGTGGCCATGTCCGTGCTCATGTTTTCCGGGTCCGGCCAGTTTGTCTTCGCAGGCATGTGGGGCGCGGGCGCGGGTACCCTGTCCATCATGGCGGCGATCTTTATCGTGAATCTGCGCTATCTGCTCCAGTCAGCCGCGGAGTCTCCCTGGCTGGCCGGTCTGCCGCGTTTTCAGCGCCTTTTGCTGGGTCTTGGACTCACGGACGAAACATTTGCCGTTCACGTCACGGCCTTCCAGAACGGCTGGAAGCGCAACCTCACCACGCTTTTTGTCTGCAACCAGACAACGCAGGCCGCCTGGGTGGGCGGCAGCGCCATTGGCGCGTTTTGCGGGGAGCTTGTCACCGACGTCAAGCCCCTCGGGCTGGACTACGCCCTTACCGCCATGTTTCTGGCTCTGCTGGTGCCGCAGTGCGTGAACCGCCTGCATGTTCTGGTCGCCATTTTTACCATGACGCTGTCCATCGCCCTCAAGGTTTCGGGCATGAGCCAGTGGAACGTCGCCGTGGCCACGGTGGTGGGAGCCAGCCTCGGCACGGCCCTGCTGCTGTACAGGGATAAAAAGGACGCCGCCTGCGCCCGGCAGCCCGGCTGCGCCTGCGCGGAAAAAGCCCCTGCGGAAAAATCCAGTGACGCGACGCGCCATGAGCGCAGCAACGCTTCCAGCCGGACGGATACAACAGACCTGATGACGGCAAACACTGACGAGGTGCAGTCATGACCGAAACGAGCTGGCTTGATGCCCACCTTGCCCTTATCCTGTGCATTGCGGGCTGCACTGCTGTAACCCTGCTGTCCAAACTTTTGCCCGTGACCTTTCTCAAGGGCGACAATCTGCCCCTGACGCTGCGCCACTGGCTGTCCTTTGTGCCCGTGGCCGTCATGGCCGCGCTGGTCGGCCCCGATGTTTTCATCTACGAAGGCCAGTTCAACCCCGGCCCCTCCAATCTCTTTCTCATGGCGGCCTTGCCTGCCCTGCTGGTGGCGTGGTGGTTCAAAAACTATTTTCTGACCATTGCCGTGGGCATCGGCCTGGTGATTCTGGCGCGCTTTACGGGGCTGTACTGATGCACGACGGACAGGACACGCCGCCAGCAGCCGCCCTGCAGGTCCCGGCCCTGCGCAAACGCCGCAAACCCGCCCCGGCCCTTGCCGCCCCGGAACTGAGCGGACGTCTTCTGGTTCGTCTGACGCCGCACCATACGGCTCTTTTTCGCTTTCTGCTGGAAGCCTACGACCATACGGCGTACTTTACCGTGCTGGAACCCAAAACGGCCCTGCTCAAAATCGTCTTTTCGCCCCATCTGGAAAAAGAGACCAGGACGGCCCTTGCTGAAATGGCCCGCAGCCTGCCCTTCAGCGTTGAAGAATGGCCCTTTTCCCGCCCGCCGCGGGGGCGCAAAAAGACTTTGAGCTAGCCACATTTTCTGTTATGACTGCCCTGTTGCGGGAGAACGGGCCCGGGGTGGCCCGGTCCCGTTTTTTCACGCCCGCGTGATGGGCGATCCCTTGCACAATCGCCCGGCGAACAGGCCGGTCATTCCGACGAAGGCGGACACATGTCACCGACATACAAGCGAATTTTGCTCAAACTGAGCGGCGAGGCCCTTGCGGGCTCCAACAAAACCGGCATCGACCCTGAAACCGTGGCCGAAATATGCCGCGAAATCGGCACTGTTCTTGCCATGGGCGTTGAAATGGCCCTGGTTATCGGCGGGGGCAACATCTTTCGCGGTCTTTCAGGCTCCGCCAAGGGTATGGAGCGCTCTTCCGCCGACTATATGGGCATGCTGGCCACAGTGCTCAACGCCCTGGCCGTGCAGGACATGCTCGAAAAGCAGGGCTATCCGACCCGCGTGCTTTCCGCCATCACCATGCAGGAAGTCTGCGAGCCCTTCATCCGCCGCCGCGCCCTGCGCCACATGGAAAAGGGCCGCGTGGTCATCTGTGCCGCAGGCACGGGCAATCCCTACTTCACCACCGACACAACGGCAGTGCTGCGCGGCATGGAACTGAAGTGCGACGCCATCATCAAGGCCACCAAGGTCGACGGCATCTACGACAAGGACCCCACAAAGTTCAGCGACGCCGTAAAATTTGACTCCATCACCTATGATGAAACATTGTCCCGCCACCTCGGCGTGATGGACGCCACGGCCTTTGCCCTGGTGCGCGACAACAATGTGCCCATCATCGTCTGCCGTATGCTTGGCGGCGACATCAGGCGCGCCGTCATGGGCGAACCTGTGGGCACCATAGTACACAACGCCTGATGCATTCAGCGGCGCGGCTGTGAGGTCCGTGTCGCGCGGTCTGGCATTGCAGTGTCAGGCCTGCTTCAGATTTTTCACAAAGGGAGGCGCAGCGCCATCCCCACAGGAACAGGCCGCAGGCCGCAGCCCCAAGGAGAATATTTATGGATATCGACAGCATCCTTTTTGATGCCGAAGAACGCATGGAAAAAGCCCTTGCCGCTCTTGACCGCGAGTTTGCCAAACTGCGCACGGGACGCGCCACCACCGCCCTCGTGGACGGCATCAAGGCCGACTACTACGGCACCCCCACGCCCATCAGCCAGATGGCCTCGGTAGCCGTGCCCGACAGCCGCACCCTGACCATCCAGCCCTGGGACAAGGGCGGCATAGCCCTTATTGAAAAGGCCATTCTCAAGTCCGACCTTGGCCTTACGCCTGTCAACGATGGCAAGGTCGTCCGCATTGTCATGCCCCCCCTGACAGAAGAACGCCGCAAAGACCTGAGCAAGGTGGCGCGCAAGTACAGTGAAGACGCCAAGGTTGCGGTGCGCAACGTGCGCCGCGATGCCAACGACAGCCTGAAAAAGCTGGAAAAAGACAAGACCATTACCGAAGACGACCAGAAGCGCGCCGCCGAAGATGTGCAGAAGCTCACGGACAAGTACGTGGCTGATGTGGACAAAAAGTGCGCTGCCAAAGAAAAGGAAATAATGGAAATCTAGAGCATTTAACCTTTGAAAAATGGTGCTCTAAGGCTGCGCCAGAGCGCGGCGCGCCACAACGTGGCGTGGATTCTGTCAAAAATCGCATTTTTGGCTGAACGGCGAATTGAAATGTGAAGCATTTCAAAGATAATCTGGTCCAGGGCAATCTTACGTTGACATTGCCCTGGCGGCCACGCGGGCAGGCGCTCGCCGTAACGGCGCGGCGCAACCTTTGAGCGCATATGCTCACAAGGGTGATCCGCCCGGGCCGTCAACAGAGAGTCCCATACGGGCCGTAGCCCGCCGCGTTCACTGAAAACGGGGCGGGCTGCGGCGCGACTCGCCCTATCCTGCCGGAATATTTCCGGCAAAACCGGGTGGGCCAATACCCCAGGGATTTTTCCCTACAGGCTGAAAGTATGACGCAACTAAGCACGCCCCCGTCCGGCCAGCCTCCCAGCCGGACGCCAGACACGGACCCCGCCCCGCAGGCCGGGCCGCCGATGGAGCTTTTGCCCGAACAGTTGCCCGCGCACCTGGCCATCATTATGGATGGCAACGGACGCTGGGCACAGGCCCGCAACCTGCCGCGCGAGGCCGGGCACAAGGCTGGCGCGGAAGCCGTGCGCGCCGTTGTTACCGAATGCCGTAAAATTGGCATACGCCACCTGACGCTCTACACTTTTTCCAGCGAAAACTGGAACCGCCCCAAGACGGAAATAAGCGCCCTCTTCGCACTGCTGCTGGATTTTCTGCGCCAGGAACTGCCCCGCCTCGAAGAACAGGGCATTGCCCTCAAGGTGCTGGGCGATCTGGACGGCCTGCCTCTGGCCCAGCGCACGGCCTTGCGTCACGCCATAAAACGCACCGCCCCCGGGTCGCACATGACCCTGAACCTTGCTCTCAATTACGGCTCAAGGGCCGAGCTGGTCCGCGCTGTCCGGTCTTTTCTGCGCGAAGGCGCGCAGCCCGAGGACGTTACCGAAGAAAGTCTGGCGCATCGTCTCTATACGGCCGGGCAGCCTGATCCAGACCTGCTCATCCGCACCAGCGGCGAGCAGCGCCTGAGCAACTACCTGCTTTACCAGTGCGCGTACAGTGAGCTGTACTTCACTCCGACACCCTGGCCAGATTTTGACGCCGCGCAACTGCGCCTGGCGTTGGAAGCCTACGCCGCGCGCTCGCGCCGCTTCGGCAAAACACAGGAGCAAATTGATGCCCATTGAACCCACCGCCAATCCCATCGACTTCCGCCGTATCATAACCGGCGTGGCCCTGGCCGCAGTGCTGCTGCTGGTGCTCTGGCTGCGGGGCTGGCCCTTGCTGTTCTTCATTCTGCTGGTTTCCGCTCTGGCCCTGTGGGAGTTTTATTCACTTTTCTGGGGCCCCAACGGGCGCATCCCCAGCCGCGTCTGCGCCATTGCCCTTGGCTGGGGCATGCTGTGCCTGACCTGGCTGCACCGCCCGCAAGACGCCCTTGTGTTTCTTGGCGCGGGCTTCGTGCTTTCGGCCATGAGCTTTCTTTTCAGGTGGGACGTGCTTGAAGAGGAAAACGCCTTTGTTTCCAGTGGGATATTCATGGCGGGTCTGGCCTATGTGCCTTTGCTGCTGCTGCCTGCCACCTATCTTTCCACCACCAAGCTCATCTTTGTCATAGCCGCTGTGGCCATTTCCGACACCGCGGCCTATTTTGTCGGCACGCGCTTTGGCCATCACAAGCTGTGGCCCCGCGTCAGCCCCAAGAAAAGTTCCGAGGGCGCGGTGGGCAGCCTTGTGGCCTGCGTCATTTTCTGCGCCATCTACGGCGAGATATACGGCAAGACAGGCTGGTTTTCCTTTGCGCTTCTGGGCATTGCGGTAAACGCCTTTGCCCAGGTGGGCGACCTTTTTGAATCCGCCCTCAAGCGCTCGGTCAACGTGAAGGATTCCGGCCATCTGCTGCCGGGCCACGGCGGCGTTCTGGACAGAGCCGACAGCCTGCTGTTCGCCATGCCCATGGTGGCCGTTGTGGATCAGTGGTTTTTCTTCTTTTAGGGAAACGCTGATTTATTTCGTTTGGCGGCGTTGCTTCACTTTTTTTGAAACAGTCGAGGACGGAAGAGTCCACTCCTGCTTCAAAAAAAGCTCGCGCCTTGCCAAACGAAATAACTACGCGTTTCCAGGAGGTTCTTTAATCAGTGCTTCCTTAGACAGTATGGTCACGAGCGCCTTTCCTGGTATTTCTGCGTCAAACTTCGTCTTGATATGACTGGAAATTCATCTCGTGACGACATTATCCGGGGCGTGTACTTTTTCAGCGTAAAAATGTTCCAGCCCCGTGGCACTGGTTCGGCAGCGACGTGATCGCGGGAGAAAGCCGCGAAAAAATTTGCGGTGCGCCGCGCGGGGTAAATGGTTTTTTACAGCGGCCCGGCCAAAGGGCCGCTTGAATTTTTCAGCGCCGGACCTATTTTTTCACATGGGCATGTCCGCCTGCCCATGCCAGCAGATTCCAATCACGGCGGCAACAGACAGGATGCAGACATGGCACAACTCTGGCCGGGTCAGGGCGGCCCTTCCATTGACTATATCTCCGGCCCGCCGGACGCCGCCTGGAATGACGCATGGCCACGCGGCCTGTGCATACTGGGTTCCACCGGATCCATCGGACGCAGCGCTCTGGCCGTAGTTGCAAGCCATCCGCAGGCTTTCCGCATTGCGGGGCTTGCCTGCGCCCGCCAGATTGACCGTCTGGCCGAACAGGCCGCCCGCTGGCGTCCGCCGTTTCTGGCGGTGCTGGACGAGGCTGCCGCGGCCGGGCTCAAAAAGCTTCTGCCGCAGGGCTATGCCCCGGACATTCTGGTGGGACGCGCGGGCTACGCCCGCATGGCCGCCCTGCCCGAAGCCTCCACCGTGCTCTCGGCCCAGGTTGGCGCGGCGGGGCTGGACGGAACTCTGGCCGCCGCTCTTGCGGGCAAGGTCGTCTGCCTTGCCAACAAGGAATCTCTGGTTCTGGCGGGCGATCTGGCGCGCCGTATCTGCGCCTGCACCGGGGCCGTCATCCTGCCCGTGGATTCGGAACATAACGCCATTTTCCAGTGCCTTGCCGGACGCGGGCAGGAAGTGAAGCGCCTTATCCTCACGGCCAGCGGCGGGCCTTTCCGTGGCCGCAGCCGCGAAGCGTTGCGGGACATAACCCCCGCGCAGGCGCTCAAGCACCCCAACTGGAACATGGGAGCCAAGATAAGCATAGATTCGGCGACGCTTATGAACAAAGGCCTTGAGGTTATCGAGGCCTATCACCTCTACGGGACGCCCCAGGAACGCATCAAGGTTCTGGTGCACCCGCAGTCGGTGATCCATTCGCTGGTGGAGTTTGAAGACGGCACGCAACTGGCGCAGCTCGGCACGGCGGACATGCGCCTGGCCATCGCCAACTGCCTGCTGTGGCCGCGCTGCCTGCCTGTGAATGTGCCGCCCCTTGACCTTACGGCCACAGGCCTGACCTTTCATGAGCCGGATACCGACGTTTTTTCCTGTCTTGATCTGGCGCGCCAGTCCCTCGCCTTGCGGGGCGGACGCTGTGTTGTTCTCAATGCGGCCAACGAGGCCGCTGTGGAGCTTTTTCTTGAAGGCCGCTGCGCCTTCCTTGACATACCCCGGCTGATCGAGGCCGCACTGAAGGCGCATGACGCCAGCGAGCCCGGGCACCAGCCTTTCTGCGCCCCGCTTGAACAGGGCGCGGCCATGCCTTCCGACCGCATGGCCGCTCTGAAAAGTGAGGTCCATACCCTGGCGGAGCGCCTCACGCGCCTTGACCGCCAGAGCCGCGAGCTTGTACGCACCCTTGCCCGCGACGGAGAATCCGCATGCTGATAACTATCATAGCTGTATCCCTTGTTCTTGGCGGCCTTATCTTTTTTCACGAACTGGGGCATTTTGCCGTGGCCCGCAGCCTGGGCATGGGGGTTTCCACCTTTTCTCTGGGCTTTGGCCCCAAAATCCTCAAGCGCAAATGGGGCAAGACGGAATACGCCCTGTCCCTGGTTCCCCTGGGCGGCTACGTCGCCCTGGTAGGCGAGCAGGACGACAGCGAACTGCCCGAAGGTTTCACGCAGGAAGAAAGCTTTTCGCTGCGGCCAGCCTGGCAGCGTCTGCTGGTAGTCGCAGCCGGGCCTGTGGCCAACATGCTGCTGGCATGGCTCTTGTGCTGGATTCTGGCCTTTGGCTGGGGCACGCCCCAACTGCTGCCGCAGGTGGGCGGCCTGGTGGAAAACGGCCCCGCTGCCAAGGCGGGAGTGCAGGCTGGCGACACCATAGTACGCATTGACGGCCAGCCCATCGTTGCGTGGGAAGACATGACCCGCGCCATTGCCCGCAGCAACGGGCAGCCCCTCAGCGTTGTTCTTGAGCGCCCCCACAAAGCCTCCATCAATGGAGAGGAAGCCGGGCAGGGCCAGGCTGGTCAGCCCGCCGCCCCTGCCGGAACATCCGGCACTGATGCGACCTCTGGCCAGAGCGGTACGCCCCCCAGCATAATGACTGTTGAAATCCGGCCTGAAATGTCCGTGAGAAAAACCATCTTCGGCGAAGATGAAAAGGCCTGGCTTGTGGGCATACGCAACACAGGCGCAGTGCGCCTTGTGGAGCACGGATTCTGGGGAGCGGCTGCGGCAGGCGCGTCCCAGGCCTCGGATATGCTTGCCCTGACCTGGAAAAGTTTTGTAAAACTGGTTGAAAGGGTGGTTCCCCTGGATCAGGTGGGCGGGCCCATCATGATCATGCAGATGGTGAGCAAGCAGGCCCATGAAGGCATAGCCGGCCTGCTGGCCCTGGCCGCGCTCATCAGCATCAACCTCGGGGTACTGAATCTCCTGCCCATTCCCGTGCTTGACGGCGGCCAGATCGTCTTCTGCCTGTGGGAAATGATTTTCCGTCGCCCGGTCAACGCCAGGGTGCAGGAATACGCCATGCGGGCCGGTCTGGCCCTGCTGGTCGCCCTCATGCTGCTGGCCACCTACAATGACCTCTGGCGCATCGTCAAAAGCGCCGGCTGGTTCGGGAGTGGATCGTGAGCCCATATTCCACCGGACTTGAGCTTATTCTCAACGCGGCTGAGGGCGTATTGCAAATCGTCGTTACCGACGATGAAAAAACGCTTTGCTCCCAGCAATGGCACAAGGCTGACCGCGCCACGGAAATTCTCGCTCCCGCGCTGGAAAGCCTCTGCACCGCTCTGGACATAAAACCCAACAGCTTCCGGCGCATAGCCTGCGTGCGGGGGCCGGGTTCCTTCACAGGCATACGGCTTGTTCTGGCAACAACAGCCGCACTGCGCAGAACGGGCAAGGCCGCCGTGACCGGGCTGGATTACATGCAGGCCCTTGCCACAACGGTTGCGCTGCGCGGCCAGCTCCTATTTGGCACGCCCATATGGGTACTGACCCACGCAAGGCGCAACCTCGTGCACTGCCAGCCTTTTCTGTCATACGGCCCAATGATTCCCGCGCAGCCCGGCAGCACGGTGGACTTGTGCTCCCCGGAGGAGGCCCTTAAGCGCATTGTGGCCAGCCGCACGGCTCCCCTGCCCGATGGCGTGCCCGCGGGCAGCCGCACCATATGGGTTTGCGGCAGCGGCCTTGCGCGCAACGCCGCTGTTTTTTGCCCGCTGGATATTATGCGCCCGTCACCGGACGGCACGCGCCCCAAAACCGACGATGGCGCGCCCATCGTCACGCGGGATGAACTGGTAACGCCCGGCATCAATGCCCTGTGCCTGCTGGCCCGCCACGGCGAATTTGCCGATGAGGACATAGAGCCCCTGTACGTGCGCCCCTGCGACGCTGTGGAAAACCTGCCCCAACTGGCCCCGCGCCAGGGCCTGACCGGCGAAGAGGCCGCGGCCTCTCTGGAACACCTGCTCCAGCGCCCGCCCCAGAGCGACATCTAGAGCCTTTTACCAGGGGATATGGTGCATTGCTTTTCGGCGCAGGGGAATTTTTCTTTTCTTGTCCTGCGTAGCACGGCAAAAATCCTTCTGGTTGCCCAGGAATTTTGCCCGTTTTTTGCCTTCTCCAGGCTGCGGATCTGGGTTCTGCAAACGATAATTCCTGCCAATTGGAGGCACCCTAGAGTTTCTCTAGAAAAAATTTTACGCTAACCATCTGTAATAAAAAAATTTATCAGTTTGACACCGAAGTTTTTATTACTGTATATTCTTGGCACCAAGAAAAGGCACTCCCTGATTGAGACTGACTGGTTCAGGGCGCAAGGCGCATCTGCCGTCATCGGAGGTCTCCAGGGTCAGGATCACGGGCGTGATCCGTCCGCATAGCCGGACAGCCTCGAACAGTAACCAAGGAATGATCATGAAGTATTCACGCTGGCCTTCCATGCTGGCTGTTGCGGTCGCGTGTATGTTGCTGACCGCCCCCATGAAAGCCGACGCGGCTTCAGCAAGCTCTCCTCCTGACAATACCTCCTCTGGTGTATCCGCTTCTGCCGCCTCCAAAAAGTCCCAGAAGTCTGAATCGCGCTCAGCCAAGTCTGAAAAGTCAAAAAAATCCAGCTCTTCAGACAAATCTGGCAAAACGTCCACGTCTGGCAAGTCTGCCAAGTCTGCCAAGTCTGACAGCTCGGACAAATCGGCCAAAAACCGCAAAACCGCAAAATCTTCAAAAAAAACCCGGCAAGTTTCCGAACAGGGCACCGACAGCCGCGATATCTGGCTCAAGCGCGCCCAGGAAAGTGAAGTTTTCAGCGGCAAGGCATCGTGGTACGGCCGTGATTCGCACGGCGGGGCCACTGCCAGCGGCCTCAGCTATGACATGTATACATTCACCGCTGCCCACCGCACCCTGCCCATGGGCACTGTCGTGCGCGTAACCGATCAGGAAAACGGCAAAAGCGTCATGGTCTGCGTGACAGACCGTGGCCCCTTTGTGCGCGGGCGCATCATTGACCTTTCCTTTGCCGCAGCCAAGCAGCTTGATCTTGGCAAGCGCGGCGTTGGCAAGGTGGAGCTTGAAGTCGTCAGCGATGAAAGCGGCACCCCCCTGCAAGCGGATCTGGCCTACTATGTGCACTACAGCGCGGCCATGGGCGACGAGCGCATCGGGCCCTTCCGCGCATTCGCCGACGCCGCCGCCATGCATGAGGCCCTGCGCCAGGCCCACCCTGAGGCCGAAGTGGTGCTTGACCAGTCCCGCTAGCGCGGTCAGCACATTCATGCCAGCAATTTTGGCGCGGCGCATTGCTGCGTCACGGGGAGGTTCGGCCTGTTTTCAGGCATGATGCCCTGCACGATTCTAGAGCGTGTAACCTTTTTTAAAGGTTACACGCTCTAAAACTGCACGAGAGTGCAGCGCGCCGCAACGTGGCGTGGATTCAGCCGAGCTTCAGCCGTTGCGACTCAGGAAGCTACGGATAAAGCAACGGCTGCCGCAAAGACAGCATTGGTTATCCGTAAACGGCAAAGACCCGCTAACGGCTACCGCAAATCGCATTTTTCGGCAGTATGAAAACTTTGAATTACTTCATATTTCAAAGTTAATCTGCTCTAGACCAAATTAACTTTGAGAATGGATATTCTCAAAGTTTAAGACACGCATGCTCCGACGCTTAACAGCGCAAATAAATTGCGCTTACGCCTTCGCTGCGGGCGCCTGCTCACGCAGTCGCCAGAGCAATTTCAAAGTGAAAATGCTCTAAAGACATTCCGGCTGTCGCACACGGCCCGTTCCGCATTGCAGCAGAGCGGGCCGTTTTTATCAGTCGCCGCATCTGGTAAACACGCGGAAAAGCAGACAAACGGCGCCTTTTGCCAGCGCATCCAACCCATTGCCATAACTTACTTTCTTCGCTATTCAGAATACGCGCACCTGCGCATAAAGAAGGATGTCATGGGGTTTTTCTACAGTCTGCTTTCCTCGGCCGCTTTTGGGCTCATCCCCCTCTTCAGCCTGCCGCTCATGGCCCAGGGCCTCTCTCCGGCCACAGTGCTTTTTTACCGTTTTTTCATATCTACCGTCATACTGGGACTTTTTCTTCTATTGCGCGGCGAGTGTTTTTACACGTCAGGCCGCAACCTGCTCAAACTGGCGGGCATGAGCCTTATGTATGCCCTGGCCGCCCTGCTCTTCATTGAGGCTTTCGCGCATCTGCCCAGCGGCGTCGTGGCCACACTGCAGTTTTCCTATCCGGTCATGGTTATGCTTATCATGATTGCCTTTTTTCACGAGCGTTTTTCCTGGATCACAGCCCTGGCCGTGGTTCTTGCCATTGCCGGAGTATATCTGCTCAGTAACGGAGCCCCGACAGCGGAAAGCCACGCGGAGAGCGCCGCGGGCATAAACGCCCTTGGCCTCATACTGGCGCTGGCTTCGGCCGTGTGCAACGCCGTCTATATCACAAGCATTTATGCCGCGCGGCTCACCAATATCACCGGCCTTATGCTGACCTTCTATGTCATGGCCTTTGGCGCGTTCTGCTCGCTGGTCAATTCTCTGGCTTCCGGAAGCTTTCAGCTGCTGGGCAGTTGGAAAGAACTGGCGCTGGCACTGTTGCTGGCCGTGATCACCGCAGTGCTTTCCAACTTCACCCTTATTCTGGCGGTGCAGCGCATCGGCTCTACCCTCACTTCCGTGCTGGGCGTTATGGAACCGGTTACCGCCGTCATCGTGGGTATACTGGTTTTCAACGAGCCTTTCAGCATACCACTTTTGCTGGGCATTGTTCTTATTGCCGCCTCCGTGGTGCTTATCATGATGGGAGGCCATATCCGACTGGTGCTGGCAAAGCGCAAGGCAGCAAAACAGGGCATAAATCCTTCAAGCTGAGTTTATCCGCTGCGGATCAACCCCTGCGCGCGCCTGACAGGCCAAAAGCGAACGCCCGGCGGCATTGAAGGCAAAGAGCCCCATATGGGGGGAGGGACCTTTTTGCAAAAAGGTCCCTCCCTCACAAGCAGTTCAACGTGCAATTGCCCAGTCAGGCTTGAATCAGGCCAATCCCGCAGTCCTGGCCTCTTGAAGCCACGAACCGAAGGTTTGCTGAGCGCGGGCTGAGTATAGCGCCTTACGGTCTTTTTTGCGCGCCTTTTCGCCCAACTCGGGCATAAGGCCGAAATGGGCGTTGGACGGTTGAAAACGCTTGGCAGGCGTACGCAAATGGTTGATCAGGGCCCCAAGGGCGCTTTCAGCCGGAGGCGTGGACAGCCTGATCCCACGGGCGCGGGCGTCCAGCAGCATGGCCAGCCACAGGCCGCTGGCGGCGGACTCCACATAGCCTTCCACCCCGGTGATCTGCCCGGCAAGGAACACGCCCGGCAACACGTTGAGCGACAAATCCCCGGCCAGCACCTGAGGCGCGTTTACGTAGGTATTTCTGTGCATGCTGCCGAAGCGGGCGAATTCCACCTTTTCCAGCCCCGGCACCAGACGGAACACGCGGGCCTGTTCCCCCTGGGTCAGCTTGGTCTGACAGCCCACGAGGTTGCACGTGTCACTGTTGGCATTTTCGGCGCGAAGCTGCATAATGGCCCAAGGGCGGCGTCCTGTGCGGGGGTCCACAAAACCCACGGGCTTCAGGGGGCCGAACGTCAGAGTACGGGGACCACGCTCTGCCAGGGCCTCCACGGGCATGCAGCCTTCAAAATGCTTTTCCTGCTCAAATTCATGAGCAGCCACTTTTTGGGCTTCCAGAAGGGCCTGATAAAAAACTTCATATTCTTCACGGCTCATGGGACAGTTCAGATAATCGCCTTCACCCTCGCCCTCGCCATTTTCCTGACCGTAGCGAGAGGCGCGAAAAACCACATCCATATTTAACGAATGCGTCCAGACGATAGGGGCGATGGCGTCATAAAAATAGCAGTGCTTTTCGCCCAGAACCCCGGCCAGAGAGGCAGAGAGCCCGTCTGAAGCCATCGGGCCGGCAGCCACGACAATGGCGCGCGCCTCTCCCTTGAAAGGGTCCAGCACGGCATCATCCAGAGACCGCACCTGATGCCGCACAAGGCGGATATTGCCTTCCGACTCCACCAGCTGGCTCATTTGCCGGGCAAAAGCTTCACGGTCCACGGCAAGGGCCTTGCCCGCCGGCACGCGGCAGGCATCGGCCGCTTCCATAAAGCGACTGCCCAGAGCGCGCATCTCGGCCTTGAGCAGCCCCACGCCGGAGGTCAGTTCGTCTGACCGCAGAGAGTTGGAACAAACCAGCTCGGCCAGATTGTCATTCACGTGAGCAGGGGAACGGTGCAAGGGCTTTTGCTCGAACAAAACCACTTCGTGCCCGCTGCGGGCCAGCCGCAGGGCACATTCACAACCAGCAAGACCACCGCCCACCAGGGCTACGGACAATTTCTGCATATGATCTCCTCTGCCCGGCAGCTTCTAAGAAAAGCGTACTTATGGCAAGCGCCCGCAACCAGGGGCTGCGGCGAGCCATTACCCCTGCGTGTCAAAAGCGACGCATCACGTACAGCACGCAGAAAGATTATTTTTTCACAGAGGCCGGGCGCTCTTCCCTTTAACAGGCAAAAAAAGTACTATAAAACGATTAGTATCATATAGGAATATTCATGGCCAAACCGGGCAACACATTCACAACCGTTCTCTGCATAGCAATGTTTTTTACGGCATTGCTCATGATCGTGCGCGAATACACCAGAGAAACGACCGGGCACCTGACGCTGGACATAACCAGCCGTCTGGTCGAAGTGAGCCAACGTGTCGCTGACGAATTCGGACAGAATATTGATATTCAACTCAGCGAACTGCAAAGCATCGCCAATTTCATGGCGCAGGAAAACTGCACGCAGCCCAGCAAATGCGTGCAGTACTATGGGGCCCTTTTGCGCGCCGCCGGCCTCAAGCGATTTGCCCTGGTGGCGCTGGACGGCACGGGCTTCTGCTCCGAAAGCGGCTCCGCCTTTGACCTTGCGCGCACCAACAAAAAAGACCTGTTTCTCCGCGCGCTCAGTGGCACGGTGGGCTTTGGCGCCATTTCAGACGGCAATGGCGGCAAGCTGGCCATATCTGTTCCTTTGATCCGGGACGGCAAGGTTACAGCTATTCTTCTGGGTGAATTTGAAGACAGTATCATGAAAAAAAGTCTTGTCACAAGAGCCTTTGGCGACAAGACCTGCAACATGGTTTTTGATGAAAGGGGGCGGTTGCTGTTCTGGGCTGTTGCCCCTGGCTACGACATTGAAAAAACGTTTCCGCAACTGGTAGAAAAGGGCCTGCCGCCCTCACTGCAGGAGCATCTGCTGGCAGTTTTTGCAGACACAACCAACCGGCCCAACCGGTTCATCAAAGACGAGCAGCACGCCTACTACCTGACGCACATTTCCCTTGAAAAATACGGCCTGCAGGTGGTTTCACTGTTGCCGGAAGCGGTTGTGAGCCGGCTTGTGGACAGGCAAAACGACATTACCACTACCCTGGCCTGGCGCATGTCCGTCCTGGCTCTTCTGGTGCTGATTTTCATCATAACCATCCTGCAAAGGGATAACCGCACCATTCGCCGCCAGCAGGAAGATTACCGCTCCATCATCTCAAGCATTTCCGGAGGGGTCATCAAGTTCTCCGGCCTGCATGGCGATTTTCAGTTTATCAGTCCCAATTTTCTCAAAATGCTTGGCTACCGGCCGGAAGAATTCACGCAACGCTTCGGAAAGAATTTTGCACAGTCCATCTATGAAGCGGACCGCGAAAATGCGCTGCGCACCATGCAGCAACAGCTGGATTCCGGCATCCCCATCGATGTGGAGTACCGCACCACCGCAAAAAACGGCAACCTTGTCTGGCTCTACCATAAAGGTTCGCTTGTGCAGGCCGGGCCGGGTCAGACCTACATACAGAGCATTGTTTTCGACATTACGCATAACAAGGAAACCATCCAGGCCAAGCGCATTTCTGACGAGCGCTACCAGTTTATTCTGGAGCAGCACGACATCATCATTTTTGAACAGAATCTTATCAGTGGACATTTTTCCTGCTCAGCCCGGTGGATTCAGACCTTCGGAAAGGTTTTCAATATCCTTGGGCCAGAAACGGATCCGGGTTTTATCCCCGTTCATGAGGACGACAGGGAACTTCTCAAGGACTTTCAGAGAAACGTTCACAGCAATCTGCGTAAAAGCAAGGTTCTTGTGGAGCTGCGCCTGCGCGACGCCAGCGGCTTGTACCACTGGTACCGCGTCGAAGCTTCAAACCTCATCAGCGCCCAGGGCAAACCCATTTATATTATTGGGATCATCACCGACATCGACAAGCAAAAACAGCTTGAACTGCGACTACGCACGCAGGCCACACGCGACAGCGCCACCGGCATGCACAACAAGCGCGCCACGGAACAGGCCATTTCGCGCTTTTTGAGCCTGCACAACAATCTCGGGCCAGATGTTTACGCAATGTTCATGATAGATTTTGACAATTTCAAAAGCATTAACGACAAGTTCGGCCATGCGGTGGGCGACAAGGCCATCTACCAGATGGCCCAGATCATACGGCGCAACTTTCGCAGCACCGACATTGTCGGCCGCGTCGGCGGCGACGAGTTCCTTGTGTTCTGCACCGAGCCCATGCCGCAGAACAAGATACGGGATCGCGCCATAGAGCTTGTCAATCAGCTGCACCTGCAATGCGGCAACCATGACGATGAGGACATAGCCCTGACCGCCAGCGTGGGCATAGCCTGCGACCCCACTGACGGGCACACATTCACCGACCTGTACAAGCACGCCGACATGGCCACATATGAAGCCAAACGGCGCGGACGCAACCAGTGCGTCTTTTATGCGGAACTCACTGCCAGTGAACAGCAGAGCGCCCGCGAATCACGACAGGCCGAAGGAAAAGAGGGATAATACCGCCGCCTGCTTTTCTGAACGCAGGCGCCACCCATGAAGATGCCATTGGCCCGTAAACGCCCCCCGACTTAGAGCAGATTAACTTTGAAATGCTTCACATTTCAAAGTCTTCGTTCAGCCGAAAATGCGATTTGCGGCAGCCGTTAGCGGGGCTTTACCGCTTACGGATAAAGACGGCAATGAGTTAGGCAAAAATCTTACCTAAAGATTCGCTGTCGTTATCCGTAAGCCGCTGACGCTGCAACGGCTTACGCGCCCGCAGGGCTTGCCTGAACCGTTGACGGAACCGTCTTACGGGGCAGGACGGCATCGCTACGGATGGCGACAGCGATTGTAAGGGACAAGCCGTGTCGTTACGCATTCGGATCGCCCCCTTGCGGTTGCCAACGGCATCAGCAGACAGAAAGACCCGCATTGTGCGGGTCTTTCTGTCTGAAGCATCCTGCTGCGGAGCGCAGTATCCTGAAAATACTTTTTCAAGGGCTCGCAGCATCCACTGTGCTGCACCAAAATACAATAAGAATTTTAGAGCAATTTCATAATGAAATTGCTCTGGCGGATGCGGAAGCAGACGCCCGCCACGGAGGCGTAAGCGCAATTTATTTGCGCTGTTAAACGCCGAAGTGAGCGTGCCTCAAACTTTGAAAATGTATATTTTCAAAGTTAATCTGCTCTAGGGGGTGGGGGCGTGGGGGAGGAGACCCTTTTGCAAAAGGGTCCCTCCCCCACAAAGCATCCCAAAATGAAATCGTGCTCCCCGCCCAAATGAATCACCCCAATAAACC
Source organism: Desulfovibrio simplex (assembly GCF_055387835.1). Taxonomy (NCBI): domain Bacteria; kingdom Pseudomonadati; phylum Thermodesulfobacteriota; class Desulfovibrionia; order Desulfovibrionales; family Desulfovibrionaceae; genus Desulfovibrio; species Desulfovibrio simplex. The sequence goes on along the minus strand of NZ_AP042377.1, from coordinate 173,078 downwards.
GCCCAATGAACCGCACCGCGCAGTCACAAAGCGCTCCTGGCTCCGCAAACCGCCACAGGCCGGGCGAACGGTTACAGCCGTTCCACCACCTTGTCGCCCATGCTCTCGCAGCCCAGCAGTTCCTTGCCCGGCTCCATAATATCGGCAGTGCGGAAACCGTCGGCCAGCGCCTTGCGCACGGCCTTTTCAATGTGGTCGGCTTCTTCGGGCATATCAAGGCCCAGACGCAGCATCATGGCGGCGGAAAGGATGGTGGCCAGCGGATTGGCCACGTCCTGTCCCGCGATGTCGGGCGCGGAGCCGTGGATGGGTTCAAACAGGCCCGGCCCTTCGGCTCCGGTGGAGGCCGAGGGCAGCATGCCCAGAGAACCGGTAATGACCGACGCTTCGTCCGAAAGGATGTCGCCAAAAATATTGCCGGTGAGGATCACGTCAAACTGCGAGGGGTCGCGCACCAGCTGCATGGCGGCATTGTCCACATACATGTGGCTCAACTCCACATCAGCGTATTCGCGGTGCATTTCGATGACCACTTCCTTCCACAAACGGGAGCACTCCAGCACATTGCTCTTTTCCACCGAGCACACCTTGTTACGGCGTTTGCGGGCCGTTTCAAAAGCCACCCAGGCGATGCGGCGGATTTCTTCTTCATTGTAGACCATGGTGTTATAGCCGGTGCGCAGGCCGTCACGGTTCTCGATGCCGCGCGGTTCGCCAAAGTAGACGTCGCCCGTGAGCTCGCGCACCACCATGAGGTCAAGCCCCCTGGCGGCTATGTCGGGCCGCAGCAGGCAGGCCCCGGCCAGTTCCGGCAGCAGCATGGCCGGCCGCAGGTTGGCGAACAGCCCCAGTTCCTTGCGAATGCGCAGGAGGCCTTTTTCAGGCCGCAGTTCCGGCGTCAGATTGTCCCACTTGGGGCCACCCACCGCGCCAAGATACACGGCGTCAGCACCACGGCACTTCTGCACCGTGGCTTCGGGCAGGGGATCGCCCGCACCGTCAATGGCCGCGCCGCCAATGAGGGCGGTTTCAAAGACAAACTCATGGCCGAATTTTTCAGCAGTAGCTTCCAGGACCTTGACGCCCTGAGCGATAATCTCCGGGCCGATGCCGTCACCCGGCAACAGGCAGATGGTCTTTTTCATGCTATCCTCGTGGCAATTTTGCAGGCCGAATCACTCCAGCCCTTTCTGCGGCGGCTTTTTTCGGGGCGGGAGCCCTGCCTGAACCTTCTTCTGTCAGGGCTCCCGGCTGCTGTCATCTTACAGCGCATCGGCCTTCTGCCAGCCGCCAGAGCTGTACAAGGCACGGACAAATGCGGAGCTGATCTGGACAGTGTCGTCACGAGATGAATTTCCTGTCATGTCAAGGAGAACGGGCCTTTTATGCAGGGAGTGTACTCTGAGTGTACTCTGATGGTACTCGACCGGAATAAAAGGCGAAGTTCGACGCAGAAATAACTGGAAAGGCGCTCGTCACGGCACTGTCTAGGCAATCCTTTCCTTCACGTAGTTCACAAGCCCGCCCTTGTCCAGAATCCTGGACATGGAGGCAGGCAGCGGCGGACACGTGATTTCCGCGCCATTGGTGAGATCGCGGATAACCCCTGTTGCAGCGTCGATTTCCAGCTCATCGCCATCGTTGATCTTGTCCACCTCATCGCCCACTTCCATGAGCAGCAGGCCCATATTGAAGGAGTTGCGGTAGAAGATACGGGCAAAGCTGTGCCCGATGACCACCGGCATGCCCGCGCCGAGAATGGCGATGGGCGCGTGCTCGCGCGAGGAACCGCAGCCGAAGTTGCGTCCGGCCACCATGATGTCGCCGGGGCTTACGCGCTTGGCCCAGTCAGGCTCAAGGCCGGACATGCAGTTTTCGCCAAGTTTTCTGGAATCCGAGGTCACAAGAAAGCGCGCGGGGATGATGGCATCCGTATCAATATGCTCGCCCACTTTGTGGGCCTTGCCTTTGTAGTTCATATTTCTGATCCTTCCTGTCCAAAGCGTGACGTAGAAGAGTTTTTCTGTTTCTCGCGGGTCTGCCTTGGCGGCAGTCAGGCCCGGCGTCGGCTTCAGCCTGACGGAGCCGCCCCGCAAGGCGTGCGGCCAGAGCCCCTGCCTACAACTGATCAGGCCCGGCCACAAAGCCGGTCACGGCCGTGGCTGCGGCCACCAGGGGACTTGCCAGATAGACTTCGGAATTCAGGCTGCCCATGCGTCCCTTGAAGTTGCGGTTGGTAGTGGCCACCGCGCGTTCGCCCTCGCCAAGGATGCCCATGTGACCGCCCAGGCAGGGGCCGCAGGTGCAGGGACCCACAATGCAGCCAGCTTCCATAAACGTTTCGATGAGGCCTTCCTTGAGGCACTGTTTCCACACCGTTGGCGTGGAGGGCAGCACTATGCAGCGCACGCTCTTGTCCACCTTGCGGCCACGCAAAATTTCTGCGGCGTCACGCATGTCACTGATGCGGCCATTGGTGCAGGAACCGATGATTACCTGCTGCACGGCAGTATTGCGCACTTCAGAGACGGGCTTCACGTTGGAGGGCAGGTGCGGGCAGGCCACCACCGGCTCCTTGCCCGTGACGTCCAGATCCACCACGCGATCATAGTGCGCACCGTGGTCAGCGGCCATGTTGTCCATCACGCCCGGACGCTTGTGCTCGGCGCAGTAGGCGCGGGTTTTGGCGTCCACGGCAAAAAGCCCCACCTTGCCGCCCGCCTCGATGGCCATGTTGGCCATGCTCAGGCGTCCTTCAACGGAAAGATCGTCCACCACGGGGCCGCCGAATTCCAGGGCCTTGTACAGCGCGCCGTCAACGCCGATGGCGCCGATGAGCATGAGCATAAGGTCCTTGCCGCGCAGCCACTTGGGCATCTGGCCCCTGATGTTCACGCGGATGGTGGGCGGAACCTTGAGCCATGTTTCGCCAAGAGCCATGGCCGCCGCAATGTCGGTGGAACCCATGCCGGTGGCAAAGGCGCCAATGCCGCCGTAGGTGCAGGTATGGCTGTCAGCCCCGATGACCAGATCGCCGGGGCCCACGAGCCCCTGCTCGGGCAAAAGGGTGTGTTCCACGCCGCAGTCGCCGCCCTCATAGTAGTGAACAATGCCCTGTTCCTCGGCAAACTTGCGGCTGATCAGCACCTGATTGGCGGAATCTATATCCTTTTGCGGGGTAAAGTGGTCCATGACAAGAGCAATCTTGCTGCGGTCAAAAACCTTTTTCGCCCCCATGCCGCGAAAAGACTTGATGGCGAGCGGGCCGGTAATGTCATTGGCAAGCACCATGGATACGCGGCATTGAACAATCTGCCCGTCCTGCTCCACAGCCTCGTCCGTATGAGCTTGCAAAATTTTCTGCGCAAGCGTTTGAGCCATGTTGAACTCCTTTCTATCCTGAAGCGGTTCCACCGATGCATGTTTATGAAGGCGGCATGAAAAAGGCGGTAGTATCTGCCCTTTCCGCCCTCCGGTAGTGCGGGTTGCGTCCTCTGCCGGCGGCGGCCTTCACGATCGCGTCATTGCGACAACGGTCAAGCAAAGAGCCGGCCAAGCCGGAAAAAGCCAGGGCATCGCCACTGCCAGAGCATTTAACACTTGAAATGCTCGCGTACGGCAGGCACAAGCCTGCCTACTCGCATTTCGTGGCAAGGATTTTCCTGAAAATCCTTGCAGAACAGTTAACTCATTTCATTCGTAAACAGCTCTAGCCATGCTGGCAATGCAGCCTCGGCCCTTCCTCTTCCTTTTTGAAAAGATGGTTCAACGCATTGACATAGGCTCTGGCGCTGGCCACAAAAATGTCAGGATGCGTGCCGCGTCCCACAGCGCTGAAGTCGCCTTCGCGCAGGCGCACGGTCACTTCGCCCAGGGCGTCCGTACCACCGGTTACGGCGTTGATGGCGTACTGCTCAAGCTGCGGTTCGCGGCCCACCATATCGGCAATGACGTTGAAAAGCGCATCCACCGGCCCCACGCCAAAGCCCGCGCTGCTGCTCTCGATGCCGTCAACATCCATGATAACGGCAGCCGTGGGCGGCACGCCGCCCGCGTCGGAACTCTGCACGCTCACATGGCGCAAACGGAAGCGGTCGGGCATGCGGAACACTTCTTCCTGCACAAGGGCCATGAGGTCGTCGTCATGCAGGGTTTTCTTGCGATCGGCCAACTGCTTCACGGCTTCAAACACGAGATTGAGCTGCTCGTCGTCGAGCGTATAGCCCATATTCTCAAACTTGTTGCGCACGGCATTGCGGCCCGAATGCTTGCCGATGACAAGATTGCTCTCGGTACGGCCCACGGACTGCGGCGTCATGATTTCATAGGTTTCGCGGTTCTTGAGCATGCCGTCCTGATGGATGCCCGATTCGTGCGCAAAAGCGTTGGCCCCGACGATGGCCTTGTTGTTGGGGATGGGCTGGCCGATGGTCATCGAAAGCAGGCGGCACGAAGGATAAAGCTGCTCGGTGACGATATTGTGGTCCAGGCCGAGGTAATCATGGCGCACGCGCAGGTTCATGACCACCTCTTCAAGGGAGGCGTTGCCGGCGCGCTCGCCTATGCCGTTGAGGGTCACCTCGGCCTGGCGCACGCCAACCTTGAAGGCGGCCAGGGTGTTGGCCACGGCAAGGCCCAGGTCATTGTGGCAGTGCACGCTGAAGACGGCCTTGTCGCTGTTGGGCGTATTGCGGATCACATGGTCAATAAGGGCCGCGTATTCGGCCGGCTGCGCGTAGCCTACGGTGTCGGGCAAGTTGACCGTGGTGGCTCCGGCATTGATGACGGCCTCCACGACGCGGCAGAGAAATTCCGGCTCGGAGCGCGAAAAATCCTCGCAGGAAAATTCCACATTGCTGGTGTGTTGCGCGCAACGCTTGACGCCGTCCACGGCCATTTTCAGCACCTCGGCGGGCTCTTTGCGCAGCTTGTGCTGCATATGCAAGGGGGAAGTGGACAGAAAGATGTGGATGCGCGGATTTTTGGCAACCTTGATGGCGTCCCAGCAGCGGTCGATATCGCCAGCCACGCAACGGGCAAGCCCGGCCACCTGGATGTCGCCGGCCTGGGCCGCGATGCGCTGCACGGATTCAAAATCGCCGGGGCTGGAGGCAGGAAAGCCAGCTTCCATAATGTCCACGCCAAGCACCTCAAGCTGGTGGGCCAGACGCAGTTTTTCCTGCAAGTTCATGGTTGCGCCGGGCGACTGTTCCCCGTCACGCAAGGTGGTATCGAAAAAATAGACGCGGTTGTTCATGACAATCTCCTCTGGATATGGCAAGTGATATATTCTTGCATAACGGCCACCGTTCAGGGCGGCGGTCAGGGGAGCGTCATTCCGCCCAATGGGCGGCGAACCGTTACGCAACCTTAATCGCTCTGAGGCGATAGGGCGCGTAGTAGCTGACGGTCGCGGCGGGGAAGGATGACAAAGGTGTAAATGAGGCCACCGGCGATATACACGGCACAGAGCACGAAGCCCATGACGCGCGGAAAGGACACGACGGAGGACAAAATAAGCAAGAACACCAGCATGGTGCGTATGGGGTGCGCGCGAAGGAAGTCATACTCCTTGAAGGAGAAATAACGCACCCGGCTCACCATCAACACGCCCACGCCCACGGCCAGCAAGAGGGCCAGGTAGGGTTTGACAGGCTGAAACGCTTCAGGAAACAGGCTGGCAAAAAACACAAAAGTCACAATGGTGCAGCCGCCCGCCGGAATGGGAAGACCAATAAAGAAGCGCTTGCCGGTCGCGGCGGTGCTGACATTGAAGCGCGCCAACCGCAAGGCCCCGCAGGCGGCGTAGATAAAGGCCGCCGCAATGCCCATGCGGTTGAAGTCGTGCAGTTCCCACTGCCAGAGCAGCATGGCCGGGGCAAGCCCAAAGGCCACAAGATCGGCGAGGGAGTCGTACTGGACGCCAAACTCGCTGGCCGTGTTGGTGAGACGGGCCACCTTTCCGTCCAGACCGTCCATAACCGCAGAAAGCAGGATGGCCATGCAGGCGGATTCAAAACGCCCCTGCCCTGCCCATACCATAGACAAAAAGCCAAGAAACATGCTCAACGTCGTGATCATGTTCGGCAGGAGGTATACTCCCTTGCGTGGCTTTTTACTTTCTGTGGTCATTCTTCACCATTACAAGCACTGAATCTTTCCTGCAGCGGAGCGTAAAAACCTATTCCTGACCCGCGCGGGCAACAACGCACTGCCCGGCAAAGACCTGCTGCCCCAACTGCGCAGCAGCAACATATCCTTCAGGCAGGTAAAGGTCAACTCGTGAACCAAAACGTATCATGCCATAGCGCTGCCCGCGTTCAAGAACATCGCCGATATCCGTGCGGCAAACGATGCGGCGGGCCACAAGCCCCGCAATCTGGACCATGGTCCAGTGCTTTCCGCTGTCGTCGCGCAGGCAGTAGGCACAACGTTCGTTGTCCGTGGCGGCCTTGTCAAAGGCGGCGTTGACGAACGCGCCGGGGAAATAGCGTATGTCTTCCACCGTGCAGGCCACCGGGGCGCGGTTCACATGCACGCTGAACACATTCATAAAGATGCTGATGCACAGGCGCTTTTCACCGCTGAAAGGATCGGGTTTTTCCTCGATACGAATAATCTTGCCGTCAGCGGGGCTTATGGCCAGGCCAGGCCCCTGCGGGGTCACGCGCTCGGGATCGCGGAAAAAATGCATGCTGAACCAGCACAGGGCCAGAAAAACCAGGGCCAGAGGCCACCAGCCCAAGGCGGCGAACACAAGAGCCGAAAAGCCCGTAAGCCCGATGCAGGGCCATCCTTCAGGGGTAATGCCGCAATGGGCGGTACGCATGGCTGCTCCAGTTCGTAGTGCGCGGCTGGCCGCGCTGTTGCGCAATCAAAGCGGTAGCATAGTCCCACATCCGCCGCATGGCAAGCACAAGCATGCAGCCCGGCCAGGAAAAAACCTCCCCTTGCCGTATGCCCGGCACGGGATTATACTGGAGCTATGAACAACGCGTCCGCCCCCCGTGTGAAGCCTTGCTTATTGCTGTGCAGTCTTGCCTTTGCAGGCCTGCTGGCGGCGTGCGGCCCCAAGGACATCGGCGCGGGCACATCAGTTGAGAATGACGCGCCCCCCATGGGCGCACGCGCCGAAGACCAGATGCGCTACCCCATCACGGGCGCCAACAGGACGCAACAGTTGCTTTACCTGCAAAACAGGCCCGATATCATGGCCAACACACAACAGTGGCGGTTACGGCAGTTTAACGCGATTCACGGCCTGGACAAGGACACCAGCCCTGAAGATCCGGCCTACAGAGCCGTGCCCAAACAACGCAGTCCCTTCAAGCAGTAGCAGCCCACCTATGGATCCCATAACACATGCCGCCAGCGGCGCTGTAGCCATGCTGTCCATGCCGGGTCGACCCGCCACACGGTGGGCCGTGCCTCTGGCCGCCATTGCCGCAGCTGCCCCCGATATTGACGTGGCCCTTTGCCATACCCCCCTTGAATTTCTGCTCTTGCACCGGGGCATCACGCACTCCCTGGCAGCGGCCCCGCTGCTGGGCCTGTTGCTGACGCTGCTGGCTCGCCCCCTGTGGAAATCCGTCACGCCAGGGCACTGGAGCTTCCCCAAGGTCTGGCTGTTCATGATCGGCATGGTGCTGCTGCACATCTGGCTGGACGTCATCACCACCTACGGCACCATGATATATCTGCCCTTTTCCCACGAAAGGGTGCGGCTTAACGCCGTCTATATCATTGACCTTTTGCTGACCCTGCCCCTGCTCTGGGCTGTGTTGCGCTGGCGGGCCAAACGTGGCCTCATGCGCCTGGCCCTGGCCTGGATTTTTGCGTATCCGGCGCTGTGCATAGGCCTCAATGCCTGGCACACGGCCCAGACCCAAGACCGTCTGGCCGCCGAAGCCCGGACTACCCAGCAGACGGTGCGACAGGTTGTGCTGCTGCCCGACGCCTTTGGCCCCCTCTTCTGGCGCGCCTTGTACGAAACGGACGGGCCCGACGGCAAAATAGTTCACAGTCAGGGGCTCAACGCCCTGGGCCAGCCCCGCACCGCCCCGACGCCCCACAGGGCCGCGCCGCCGGAGCTTCTGGCGGAACTGGCCCGGCAGTCCGTCGCGGCTGACGCCTTTTTCGACTTTACCCTGCTGCCGGTCATAAGCCCGCTGGCAGATGACTTTAAACCCGCGGAAGCTCTTGCGACGACGGCAGGAGACGCCCTGTCCGCCTCGTCTGGCCAAGCCACCCCGCCCGCCCAAACGGGCGCAGGGGGTGCACCGGTGACAGCGGGTTCCGCAAACACGGCAGGCAGTGACAGCCCGGCCGCCAAACCGCGCCCCACCTACGCGCTGTTTAACGATCTGCGCTTTGGCAGCGATCTCGCCTTCGTGCGCGCCATCATTGCCTATCGTCCCAATGCCGACGTTCCTTTTAAATATATGGTGGAGCTGGAACTTGCCGCCCCTGGCGAATCCGCGGCCCTTGTGAATGAGGGTCAGAATCCCGGCGGTGTGCGGCTTGTGCGCGAGCGCCTGCGCTTTTCTGACAGCGGCAAGGACTCGTACTGGCAAAAGCCAAGGTTGCCTTCTCCGCCCCCGTTCCGCGACTGGCTCATGGGGCTGCGCTAACATTTTATCCGGCGGGCGGCCTGATGCCGCGCCATAACGCCCCGGCGCGCGCTGCCGGACGGCCCATGCCGGAGTAACGCCAGAATTGCCGAGGATTGCTATGGATACTAACTTTTCGCATCTGGACGGACAGGGCAACGTGACCATGGTGGATGTGGGGCACAAGGCCGCCACCGAGCGCGTCGCCATTGCCGAGGCTGTTGTGGAGCTGAGCCCGGCCACCCTCGAACTGCTGCTCAAGGTGGCCTTGCCCAAGGGCGATGTGCTGACCTGCGCCAAAATCGGCGGCATCATGGCCTCCAAACGGGTCGGGGAGCTTATCCCCCTGTGTCATCCGCTCAACCTCAGCTATGCCGACATACGCTTCGAGGTGAGCCAGATGCCGCCGCGCATCCGCATTGAGGCTGAAACCCGCACCGTGGGCAACACCGGTGTGGAAATGGAGGCCATTGTGGCCGCGCAAACCGCAGCCGCCGTCATTTATGACATGTGCAAGGCCGTGCAGCGCGATATCGTCATCAGCCGGGTGCGCCTGCTACACAAGCGCGGCGGCAAAAGCGGCGAATTCAACGCACTGGACATGGACTAATGACCCTGCCTCATATCGACCCCGTTGCCCTCAGTTTCGGCAATCTTCAGTTGCGCTGGTACGGCCTCATGTATCTCGCGGGCTTCGGCCTGGGCTGGTGGCTTGGGCGCTGGCGCGCTTCCCGTCCCAATTCGGGCTGGCGCGCAACAGATGTGGACGACCTGCTGACCTGCGTCATGATCGGCATCATTCTGGGCGGCCGCCTGGGCTACGTGCTGTTCTACGACCTGCCCGTCTACCTGTCGGACCCTATGGAGATCCTGCGCATCTGGAACGGGGGCATGTCCTTTCACGGCGGTCTGCTCGGCGTTCTTGGCGCTTTCTGGTACTTTGCGCATTCCCGCCACCGCTCGTTTCTGGACATCTCGGACCTGGTGGCCCCGCTGGTGCCTCCGGGCCTGTTCTTTGGCCGCCTGGGCAACTATATCAACGGCGAACTATGGGGCAAGGTTACGGACAGCCCGTGGGGCGTCGTTTTTCCCGGTGGCGGCCCTTACCCCAGGCATCCCAGCCAGTTGTACGAAGCCCTTCTGGAAGGCCTGGTGCTCTTCACCGTGGTCTGGATTTACTCGCTGAAACCCCGCAAGCGCGGGGCAGTTTCGGGCCTGTTCGCCGTTGGCTACGGTGTGTTCCGCTTTACTGTCGAATTTGTGCGCGTGCCTGACGCCCAGCTGGGCTATCTGGCTTTTGGCTGGCTGACCATGGGGCAGTTGCTCTGCCTCCCGCTCATAGCCGTAGGCTTGTGGCTGCTTTGCCGCCAGGCCCCCATATCGCAAGCCGGCATGCATGTGGTGCTGGACCGTCCGTCCGAACAAGGTTCCGGGCGAGGCTCCGGCAACGGCAAGCCGCCCAAAGGCGGAAAAAACAGGCCCAAAAAGTAGCCCCCAGTTTTTTCGCAACATAATGAAAATATTGATAATACTTGCACAGAACTGAAGAAATTACAGATGCCCATGTGGCCGATGCATATACGCGGCTGCATGGGCATCAACGGGTAAAGACGCGCACGGCGGGTTTGTGAGCAACCGCGCAGGTTGACACTTGCCCGCTTTTTTGTGAAGCTGACCGCCGTTTATCCCAAACATTTTTTACGGAGATCACATGGCTAAAGAAGGTTCCATTGAAGTTGACGGCGTGGTGCAGGAAGCCCTGCCCAACGCCATGTTCCGCGTGGAGCTGGAAAACGGCCACGAAGTACTGGCCCATATTTCCGGCAAAATGCGCAAATTCTACATCCGCATTCTTCCCGGCGACCGTGTAAAGGTCGAGCTTTCGCCCTACGACCTCACACGCGGACGCATCACCTACCGCATGAAGTAGCAGCGGGCGCGGCGGCTTTTCTACCGCCACCTGACGTGGCTGAACCGCCCGTGGCCGCGCCCCCTCTTCTCTTTCGCAGCCAGTCGGCTGCCTCCGCTTTACGAAAGTCCCATCCAGGCCAGCACGCCCAGACACAACAAGGCCCACAATCCGGCGACAACGTCGTCTATCATGACGCCGTAGCCTGCGGGCAGCCAGTCCTCCGAAGCCTTGACCGGCCAGGGTTTGGCGATGTCAAAGATGCGAAAGAGCACAAAGGCCGCCAGCACCATGAAAAAGCTGGGATTGGGAAAGGGCAGCAGCACCAGCCATACGCCAACCAGTTCGTCAATGACCACCTCGCCGGGGTCTTTGCGCCCAAGCAGCGTTTCGGCTCTGGTTGCCGCCACGGCCCCAAGAAAGAACAGCACGACCAGCACGGCCAGCCGCAACCAAAAATTCAGCGGTAAAAAAATGTACGGGGCCAACAGACAGGCCATGGCCGTGCCCCAGGTTCCGGGGGCCTTGGGGTCCAGCCCGGCCACACCGAGGCGGCAGAAATACAGGGTTATTTGATCCATCAGGCGCATATATCCTCCAGACTGGCATACGGCAGGCTATAATCCCGCCGGCAAAACCCCGCAGACAGGTATGGGCGAGCACGGGCAGGCATGGGAATCCCCCGGCAAATCGGTACGGGCGAGCGCGGGCAACAGGTGTTTACCGCATGCCGCAAAGGCCATGCCGAGGCAGTCTATCCATTTTTTTTGCGCAAGACCAGAACAGAACCCAGCGGAATACCGTGCGATGAGGCCGGCATTTTCCTTGCCGAACGCGGCATTACCCCCGCGCATTGCCTAAGGAAGCGCTTTGCCGTATAGGCAAGAAATGGACAAAAACCGCAGCGAACTTTTTGGCCACTTCAGCTATGACGATGACCTCACCTATGAGGTCCTGCTGGAAGTGGAAGAAGTTCTTACTGCCGAAATGACGAGCTTACTGCTGCGGGCGGGCGCCAGCCACCTGGACTTCACGCCGCGGGGTGACGCGCTCATGTTTCAGTGTGTTTTTGAGGCGCACAAGCTTTATGTATACCGCAAAATCGCCTTCGAAACAGCGACCCTTCTGCCGGAAGGGGTGCGGGGACGCTTGTTGTGCCTGGACAAGGACTTCAATTCCCTGCATATATACTGGCTGCGAACGGGACAGTGGCAGGAAGAGGAACGCTCCGTTCCCTTTGATCCGCCACAGGGGCTTAAAACCTGGAAAACAGGCGGAGCCGCCATCTGACGGAAGCCCCGGCCAGCGCCCAGCCCCGCGAAAACAAATAGCTGCCCAGGCAGCCGCTTGCAAAATCACATCTGCCCGGATGGTGGAATGGTAGACACAAGGGACTTAAAATCCCTGGCCCTAACGGGTGTGCGGGTTCAAGTCCCGCTCCGGGTACCAAGTTACAATCTCAAAAAGCCCCACAAAGTCTGAAATGTCTTGTGGGGCTTAACTATTTCAGAACTTTCAAGTCTTGGATAGTCTCAAAAGCTCCGTTAACATCTCATGCCATTGAGGGCAACTTAGGGGCAGATTAGGATTAACAGTTGCCCCGGTAATCCCCCCAGAAAAAAGTAGCATCTCAAAGTAGAATTTCCGAGAATAAGCAACCTGGAGATTTTACGATGAAAAAATCACGATTCACGGGCAGTCAAATTTTGGCGATTTTAAAGCAGGCCGAAAATGGGGTGCCCGTTCCAGAACTTTGTCGTGAGCACGGCATGAGTAGCGCGTCCTTTTACAAATGGCGGGCCAAGTTCGGCGGAATGGATGCATCCATGATGGCTCGAATGAAAGAGCTGGAAAAGGAAAATGCCCGTCTGAAGCGGATGTATGCCGATGTCCAGCTCCGCCACGATGTCTTGCAGGAAGCCCTTGAAAAAAATTGGTGAGGCCATCTCAACGCGTTGAGATGGCCAAAAAAGCCGTTTCCGGGCGTAAGCTCAATATTCGCAAGGCTTGCCTGACATTTCAGGTCAGTGAATGCTGCTATCGCTATGAACATAAGCTTTCTGACGAGAACATCCTGATTGCTGAGCTTCTTCTTGGACCGGCGCAAGCCCAGCGCAACTGGGGATTTGGTCTCTGTTTTCTCTATTTGCGCAACGTAAAAGGGTGTGCCTGGAACCATAAGCGCGTGTATCGAATTTACCGAGAGCTGGAGCTGAACTTGCGCATCAAGCCTCGAAAACGTCTCAAGCGTGATAAACCTGAGGAATTGAGCGTGCCTGAATCTGCTAATCAGATATGGTCAATGGATTTTATGCATGACCAGCTCCGGGACGGGCGAACGATCAGGCTTTTGAACGTTATTGACGACTTTAACCGTGAAGGGCTTGGGATTGAGATAGACTTCTCGCTTCCAGCCGAACGCGTGGTGCGAACACTGGAGCAAATCATCGAGTGGCGTGGCTGCCCGCAAGAAATTCGCTGCGATAACGGCCCGGAATACATAAGCGCCCGGCTCTTATCGTGGGCAGAGAAGCGGAACATTGCAATACGGCATATCCAACCGGGAAAACCGCAGCAGAATGCCTACATCGAGCGCTACAACCGGACAGTTCGTTACGATTGGCTGAATCAGTATATCTTTGAATCTCTGGAAGAAATACAAGGATTTGCCACGGCCTGGCTGTGGACATATAACAATGAGCGACCAAACATGGGTATTGGCGGCATCACCCCAGCCATGAAACTTAAACTGGTAGCATAGACTCTACTTTGAAGAGCTACTAAAAAAGGGATGATTACCATAGCATCGGGCCTGAGGGAAGCCTTCCTCGACCACGGGCTGCACTCTGGCGAGACTACCGCCGAACACTCCCTTTATGCCGGGCTGAACATGATTGCCTTCGCTGCTAAGAATCTGGGCAACTATGTGGAGCAATGCCAGAATGAGCTTGAGCGAGTCAAAAATAACCCACAATAGCCATCAGACGGTTTGAAACGAAAATCCCGACTCAGTTAACATGGGCCGGGATTTTTTGCGTCAAACCGCCACAAAAACCATAGAAACGCCGCAATTAGATGCATAGCACCTACCTAGCAGTGTGAGAGGTGTTTAGACAAACACTATTTTCATTCAATCTGCAGACATCACATTGATACGGACTTACGAGTTCTGTCTCAATCTCGGGTTGAGTATTGTACTCAGCGAAAATCCCGGCATCATCTAGTGTACTTCCAATTGTAATAATAAAAAATTTTCCATGCTTAATTATTACTTTAGATATGCAAAAATAAGAATAATCAGAGGCTGTCCCATCATCCTTGGCTACTTTAGAAATCTGTGTGATCTTGAGTCCAAGGTACTCTGCTGGGTTGTTCTTTATTTTTTTAAGAAGTTTCAGCGTTGATGTCCTGTCGCAAGGAGCGAATTGGGATGACCAATATATTCCGCTTCTTGCTCTCGAAAATCTTCTAATAACCCTTCCTGATGTATCAATTTTGATAAAGTGAAGATTCTTGTTTGTCAGAAGTAGACTTAATCTATGCACTATCGTCTCGTATTCTGCGCCAAATTTTTCACAGACATCTTCGAGTGTGCTTTGGTTGCCTTGACTGAAAATGTGGTGAAGAGTTTTCTTATCAATCAATAAAGCCCCGGCAAAATGGTTGGCTTCAAATTCATTTCTCAAAAAAGTCCTATATTTCTTAAAGGAACCAAGGGCATCGTTGAGTGCAATTAACTCATGTCCGAGCACAAGGTGGCCTATTTCGTGCGCCAAACTAAAGCTTTTTTTAATTTCTGACAAATTCTTTTGGATATATATAGATCTTTGCGCGCTGTCAGAGCCGTCTCTAAGGCAGAAAGCATCGATGCCGAGAGTTAAGTCTGTCGTAAATTCATGGACCTGAATATTTAGTCTGTCTGCAACCAAAAGGAGCGTCTCATAGGCAACATGAAATTTTTCTCTCACACCACATATTGATCGAATCGCGGAAACGGAAGATTCTATTTGTTGGATAGAAAGGGGGCTACTCTCTAAAAAGGCAACATGCTCTTCTAGGCATATTTGCCTGACAATGTTAGCTCTTGCCTCTGAGATTTCCTTAGATGTTGGAGTTACAGTTGAATACCGCCATTTTAAAACTATAAATACAAAAAAAAACAAAAAACACACGACCCACTCATGAGACGTGCCAAACAATGTAAGAAATGCACCAGCAATAAAATTGTGAATTAAATTATTCCAGTCAAATTGAAAGTACACATTTTTCATAAAGGCGCACCGAATTTTGTTAAATAAAATTAAGCATGCCCACAAATTTGTGGGCATGCTAAAAATAGTTAGACAATGTCCGTATGCAGAATATCTATTAATTAAAGATATAGTTCATGAGCTTGCCAGCAATACCAAAACGCTTTTCGCGAACTATTCGGTTAATAGCATTAACCTCTTTTTTACTTAAAGGATCACTATTGCCAACCGTCGAAACTGGATAACCAAAACATGGGAGTTTAGGCTCATTTTTGGGCTTCATGCTGATATAGATACCAAAATACTTGAGGCAGAAGTCACGAGCCATGTTTTTATTGAGAGTATTCATGTGGTTCGCCTTTAATGCGCAGAGTTAAGAAACCAATAGAATGCTCAGGTTGAAATTATCTAACCTTTCCTAAGCATTTTTGGCTCACAAGGCCATCAGACATCTACTGTTTCTAAAGCTATGTGCGACAAATATCGCGAAGAGGCTAGACGTTAATCACTCAGCGCAGACAAAGTCAATGTAAATCTGCAAAAGCGCACGCATGCTTTTTCTTAGCAGGAATTTATCCCCTAAAGATGGTGGCTCGCAAGAAACGTCAAGCTTCTTTGGTCACGGTTAGCATTTAATTGCGGCTACAGCAAATTAAATTGTGTTAATTTTGCGTGTCGGAAGACAACTCCGATTCCTTGAGCATCGAATCATTTCATTAGAATGGCAGATTTGAAAGTGCAGAAAAGACTGGCAATAAATGGAACAAGCGTCCCGATCTGTAAGCCTTGGCCCCTTCATGTCAGGTTCACGACTTTCACGAAGTAAAACATTTTTATGTGGCACACAGGCGGCACAAATTAAAAGCTAAACAAAGAAAAAAGCACTCATTCTTTAGCCTAACAGACTAATTTTATTATAATTATGTGGGCAGGGCTTGAACTTACGACCTTCGGGTTATGAGTATATGAGTCAGATGGCGTTAATGCCCGTAGCTGGAAAAACTTCTGTCCAGCCCCAAGACGTAAAAAATTCTTTGTCAGAAACCCCGATCATCGCTTTCATGCCAGAGAACGGAAGTCGATAATTTGTTTTTTAGAAAATCTGTCCGGCATCCACGGTAACCGTTCATTTATCTTCTCAAAGCCGTTGCCATGTGTCGGCATGAGAAATTTAATTTCATATCTATGGTTAGAATAACACGCTTGTCAACCCCTCCGCATCCTTCCAATCGGAGCATCCCTTGGCCGAACTGTGCGCCAAAATGGCCCTAGAAGGGTTATTCTTAACATTCAAAATTGCATAATTTTGCATCATCATTAACGATACCGCATGGTCGACTTGGGCCTGTCCAAGCCATAGTCCCACTATAAGCAGACTCGGCAAAAATGGCAATTATGGTCCAACCGTGGCATGCATTGAATGCGGAGCTACTTACAGGATACAACAAAAAGACCGAAATTGATCAGGGGTTTTCTATCAACCCCATTTCTGTGATGTCTCCGTCAGTGCCACACCGAATAAAAAAGGGGGCAACTTTGGGGGCAACTGAAGCCTTATTATTTTGAATAATGTTTAATTTAAGCATGTTATAATATACAATCAAGTCCCGCTCCCGCACTGATTTGCACGCAAGCTGGCACACGCGAGCGCATAAAAAAGCGGGGATTTAGCCCCGCTTTTGTGTTATTATCAGCACGCCTCATCCGGCTTGGGATAAGGCTCTATGGGCAGCCTCAAGCGGCGTTGCCAGTCAGTCTTTAGAGCATTTTATCTTTGAAAAAGTGTAAATTCTCTAACGCTGCACGAGAGTGCAGCGCGCCACAACGTGGCGTGGATTCAGCCGAGCTTCAGCCGTTGCAACTCAGGAAGCTACGGATAAAGACAGCCTGAGTAACTACACAGTTCACTCCATATAATCGCTGTCGCCATCCGTAGCGATGCTGTCCTGCCCCGTAAGACGGTTCCGTCAACGGTTCAGGCAAGCCCTGCGGGCAACGGCTGCCGCAAAGACAGCAATTGGTTAATTGAACGGGCAGCCTACTGATGGCTGTCGCTATCCGTAAGCGGCAAAGACCCGCTAACGGCTACCGCAAATCGCATTTTTCGGCTGAATGAAAATTTTGAAATATGAAGCATTTCAAAGTTAATCTGCTCTAGAAACCGCACGTAACGGAACTGCCGCAGCTTATGCAGGGTCGCACGGTGAAGGTTATTGCGCAGATATGCCCCACGTTGGAGGCGGTTCAACTACGATTTCCGAGTCAGAAAAGCGTATCACCGAACCCCAATATCGCGGCCAGTGTAAGGCTTGGCGCTGCGTATCCCTCCACGCTGCCCTCAAGTGCCCACTGTAACACTTCACGCAACTGACAAGCCTTATTGCCATATTCACAACACGGGATCGGCCTGGGCTTCCAGCTTTGCACGGATTTGCACCTTCAATTGCGCAAAGGACGGATCATCGGGATCTCGCGGGCGGGGCGCTTCAACCGTCCACGTGTCCACAATACCGCGTCCAGTTCCCATAAGATGTATGGTGTCCGCCAGCAGGCAGGCTTCTGAAACATCATGCGTGACCAGCAGTACCGTAACGCCGGTCCGGATTTGCAGCTCCGCCAGCAGGCGCTGCATTCGCGAGCGTGAAATGGCGTCCAGGGCAGCAAACGGTTCGTCAAGAAGCAAGAGCTTTGGCCGAAGCACCAGCGTGCGCGCCAATGCGACGCGCTGCCGCATCCCTCCTGAAAGTTCCGAAGGCAGGGCTTTGGCCCATGGCTCCAGCCCTACCTGCATCAGGATGTCCCGCACACGCTCCTGTCGCAATTCAGGAGCCATCCCGGCAGTTTTCAGGCCCAACTCCACGTTTTCCCTGACGTTCAGCCACGGCAAAAGCGCATCGTCCTGAAATACCATAACCCTGTCTGGGCCGGGTTCACCACAGGGGACGCCCTCAAGCAGCATGGCCCCGGCGTCCATTGGCACAAACCCTGCCACCACATGTAAAAATGTGCTTTTTCCGCAACCGCTGGCCCCGATGAGCGCAGTTATGGAGCCTTGCTCAAGCCTTATGTCAATGCCGGGCAAAACAGTATGCGCGCCATAACTTTTCCGCAGGCCTCTGCAACGAAAATAATCCTTCATCGCACAACACCCGGCAGCCTGTATAAAAACCGGACAAGCAGGGCGTCACAAATCCCCCCCAGCACGGCGATGAGCACAATGCCGCTCAAAAGCACGTCCACACGGCCATTCATGCGTGCATCCATAATGAGCGCTCCCAGGCCGTCCGGCACACCGGTAAGTTCTCCCAGCACCAGATAGGCGAAACTCATGCCGAGCGCCACGCGCAAACCGGCGCATACCTGCGGCATGGCCCACGGCAGGATCACCGTGGTAAAAAGCTTCACGCGTGAAAGGCCGAGCATCCGGCCCGTATTGACCAGATTTTGCGGCACAGACGCGGCCGCGGCTGCCGCACTGAAATATATCGGGAAAAATCCCGCCAGGGCTATAAGGCTGACGGTGGTCATAAAGCCCACTCCCAGCCAGATGAGCGCCAATGGCAGCCAGCTTATGCCGGGCACGGACTTGATGCCGTTGATGGAAAAAGACAGCAGACGCGATACTGTTGCACTTCTGCCCGACCACAACCCTAAAACCAAACCGGGCATGGCAGCCAGTGTGAATCCACAGGCAACCCGCCACAAACTTGCGGCGGCATCGCTCCAAAAGCGCCCGCCATAGGGGACGGATGTGTTTCCCGCCACATATGCGAGCGTGGTGCGCGTCACTTCCGCAGGCGAAGGCAGCAGCCATTCCGGCATCAATCGAAATGCCGTGGCTCCCCACCATATCGCCAGCAACAGAAGCGGAAGGCACCAGGGCAGGATTCGTGCCCCCTTGTCATCACTCATGGTTGGCGGAATCAGCCCGCAGGGCATCCACAAAACTGCGGTCAACAAGTTTGGCGTAGTCCGGTTCCTGGGCAATGATGCCGAGGCTTTTCATGCGCGCGCCCAAGGCGGCCAACTGGCGCATGAAGGCATCGTCCATGTCCCAAACCAGTTCGATATTGCCGGCAGAAGCTTCAAGCAAGGCTCTATCGACGCCGAACAGGCTGGCCGCCGTATCCAGCCACAGTTCTTTGTCCGCAGTCAAAGCTTGTGTGGCGGCCCTGTGTGCGGCTACCATCCGCAAGGCCTTATCCGGGTGCGCCTTTATGAAATCTTCGCGCACGAGCATGCCGCTGTTGATGGTTCCTATGCTGTCGCCATAGTAGGGATAGGCCAGAATGCGCCCGTACCCCTGCATGACGGCCTGAGTGGGAAATGGTTCGCCAGATAAAAAGGCATCCACATTACCCCTGGCAAGGGCAGTGCCCATATCAAAAAAATCAATACGCATGAGCGTGACGTCGCGATCAGGGTCAATGCCTTCACGGTGCAACACCTCGCGCAGTAAAATTTCGTGCATCGTGCCGGGAACGTAGGCGATGCGCTTGCCTCTGAGGTCGCTGGCTTTTTTTACAGGCCCATCCTTGGCCACTACAAGCGCCGAGCACTTGTTGCCCAGCGTTGCCACAAGCTTTACTGGTTCGCCCCGTGAAGCGGCCTGAATGGCCAGCGCCAGCGTGGTGCCTGTCATGTCCAGGCTGCCCGCAAGCAGTGCGGATTTTTGATCGGCAGGATTGGTGAAAGGGCGCACTTTTACCGTGAGGCCAGGATTCGTCGGCGCCGCATATTTTTCATACAAAAAAGGCTGTATGGTCTGCGCGGTCTTCCATGTGCCCACATGCCAGACTTCGGTCGCCACGGACATGCCTGTCGTCAACAGAATCAAAAGGCCGCTGGCAGCGATATGAGCCAGAACAAAAAAGATGCCGCGAAGGCTCGCGTCTGTCGCAATTTTTTTCCTTGCCGCCACGTTGCCCCCTTCTATTAAAAAAAGCGTCCAAAAGCGTGCGCGCTTGAAGCGCACACGCGGATGTCAATCCAACCGAAAGCTTCCAGACAGCGACCAGCCTCAAGAATGTGCGCAAGACACTTTCACTAGTTGACTTGGTCTACTATGGCAATAAGAAACGCCACTTCAAGGGGCATGTCAACTTCCCCTGTGCAAATAGCGCCCAGCAATGACCAGTGAATAGAAAAAAGTGATGACGCTGGTCCCGGTGCTGCCAGCACACCACCCAGCCCCCAACAGGTCATGCCGGAATTAGAAAATCACTCATGGTGCTTGGCAAAACAAGCAGATGGAGATTGCGTCCGGGTTTTAGGCAAAAAAGCAGCCCTCTTTCATATGGCAGCGTGCTTTTACACGCCGCCGCAAGAAAAAGGGCTGTTCTGCACAGCAACTCAAAAAACGTGGCTACTAGAGCAGATTAACTTTGAAATGTTTCACATTTCAAAGTTTTCATTCAGCCGAAAAATACGATTTTCGGCTGAATCCACGCCACGTTGTGGCGCGCTGCACTCTCGTGCAGCGTTAGAGCATTTACACTTTTTCAAAGTTAAAATGCTCTAATAAGCTCTACACTGCTCCGCCGCGCGCCAGCTTAGACCCCGGCGGCACAGCGCCCCATCACCCTCCCGGCCCCGGCTGCAACCGGCGGAGCAGTACCCATATCCTATCGCCTTACCGCCCGCGTCTTTTTACGCCCCGGCGGGCAGCACAAGCATCTCATCACCGGGGCGTACAATCCCGCCGTGCAAAACCCTGGCGAACACGCCCTGCCGGGGCATGATGCAGTCCCCCATGGTGTGAAATATCTGGCAGTGGCTGTGACATTCCTTGCCTATCTGCGACACTTCCATAAGAACCTCGTTACAGGACAGGCGCGTGCCCACGGGCAGGGCCGCGAAGTCGATGCCGTCCACAATAAGGTTCTCGCCAAAACAGCCGTGCGAAACAATGGCTCCCCTGGCCTTGAAATCCTCAATGGCCTGCCAGGACAGCAGACTGACCTGACGATGCCACTTGCCGGCATGCGCGTCGCCCTCAATGCCGTGCTCCACCACAAGGGTGGCTGATGGCACTGTCTTTTTGGCAGTGCCTTTTTTTGCACTGGTGCAGATGGCCTTGATAATACCCATACTATTTTCCTATGTTTTCAGACTGTTTGCCTGTCACGAACCTTGGTAAGCCGCATACTGCCGCATGCGTGGCAGCGCCGGCTTTTCGCCCGGAACACCATTCTTTGACAGGATAGTTACCTCTAACCTGTCACATCCGCAACGGTCATGCCCCACGCGAGGAATTTTCAACGAATATGGCCTTACGTGAGGCACCTCGTCAGCGTAACTCAGGCCAAACACTGCGGATTGACCGAATAAAATGCGAAAAAGCGCAAAAAAATGTTGACGGGCGGGTAAGGAGTCGCTATATAACCCCTTGCCTCATGTAGGAGCGTAGCTCAGGTGGCTAGAGCACTTCCTTGACACGGAAGGGGTCAGCAGTTCAAGTCTGCTCGTTCCTACCAAAAGAAACTTTGGGGTTGATTCCCCTTAACGGCGGAAGGCCTTGGCCCCGCCCATAGCACAGGTTATCGAAAGATGGCCGAATGACCGGTATCGGCGCAGTGGGGAGGTTTACCTCCCCATTTTGTTTTGGCTTTTCGTCTGGCCGGACAGCGCCCCCGGCGACGCTAAGGAGTTTTTCATGGAAGTCCGTGTGGAAGGGCAAATGGTTGAGGGGCAAGCTGGCGACAGCGTGGCCTCCATGCTCCAGAAAGCCTTGAGCGGCAAGAAGTTCAAGGCCGTCGTGGCTGCCCGCGCGCTTGGCGGCGCGGAGGGCCTGCTTGATCTCTCTTCTCCGGTTCCCGCCGGGTGCGAAGACCTTGAGCCTGTGTACGCCGATTCGGCCGAAGGCCTGCAGATGATCCGCCACTCCACCGCGCACGTCATGGCTGCGGCGGTGAAAAAACTCTTCCCCAATGCCAGGGTCACTATCGGGCCTTCCATCGACTCCGGCTTTTACTACGACTTTGACGTTGAAAGGCCCTTCTCCACCGAAGATTTTCCCGCCATTGAAGCCGAAATGCAGCGCATTGCCAATGCGCGTGAGCCTTTCACCCATGAAGTGCTGTCCAAGGCCGATGCCGTGGCGCGCTTCAAGGCTATGGGCGAGAGCTATAAAGTTGAAATCATTGAAGGCATCGACGCCGATACGGTGTCGGTCTACACCTGCGGTGATTTTGCAGACCTGTGCCGCGGCCCGCACGTGCCGCACACGGGCTTTGCCAAAGCCTCCAAACTCATGAGCGTGGCTGGCGCCTACTGGCGCGGCGACGAAAAAAACCGCATGCTGTCCCGCATTTACGGCACGGCCTTTGCGGATGAAAAAGCCCTTGCCGCTTACCTGAAGATGATGGAAGAAGCCAAACGCCGCGACCACCGCAAGCTGGGACGCGAACTTTCGCTTTTCACCTTCAAGGAAGACGTGGCCCCCGGCATGGTGTTCTGGCTGCCCAGGGGCATGCTCATACGCACCATTCTTGAAGACTTCTGGCGCAAGGAACACCTCAAGCGTGGGTACGACATCGTGCAGGGCCCGCAGCTTCTGCGCGTGGAAACGTGGCAGAAGTCCGGCCACTACGACCACTACCGCGAGAACATGTACTTCACCCAGATTGAAGAAGACGCCTACGGCGTCAAGCCGATGAACTGCATCTCGCACATGCTCATTTACGGCAACGAACTGCACAGCTACCGCGACCTGCCGCAGCGCTATTTTGAGCTTGGCGTGGTGCACCGCCACGAAAAAAGCGGCGTGCTGCACGGGCTTTTGCGCGTGCGCCAGTTCACCCAGGACGACGCCCACATCATCTGCGCGCCGGAACAGCTTGAAGGCGAAATCCTTGAAGTCATCCACCTTATCCGCGACCTGATGCACCTCTTCGGCTTTGAGTACAAGGTGGCCGTGTCCACCCGTCCCGAGAGCAGCATAGGCACGGACGAAGCGTGGGAACTGGCCACCAGCGCCCTTGTGCAGGCTGTGGAAAAAGCCGGTCTGCCCTACACCATCAATGAGGGTGACGGCGCGTTTTACGGCCCGAAAATCGACGTGCGCCTGCTGGACTGCATCGGCCGCGAATGGCAATGTTCTACCATCCAGGTGGACTTCACCCTGCCCGAGCGTTTCGACCTCACCTACGTGGGTCAGGACGGCGAGCGCCACCGCCCGGTCATGGTGCACCGGGCCATCATGGGTTCGCTTGAGCGCTTTATCGGCATCCTGGTGGAGAATTTTGCCGGAGCCCTGCCCACGTGGCTCGCCCCGGAGCAGGCCCGCCTGCTTACGGTGACCGACGCCGGCGACGAAGCCGCCGCCAGCATGCGTGACGAACTCAAAGCTCTGGGCATCCGTGCCCAGGCAGACACGCGCAATGAAAAACTGGGTTTCAAGGTGCGTGAGGCACAATTGGCAAAAGTGCCGTACATTCTTGTTGTAGGAGAAAAGGAAGTGCAGGCGGGCGGCGCAAATGTGCGCCTGCGCAACGGTGATAACCTGGGGCTCAAGTCTGTGGCCGAAATCGCCGCGCTTATTCGCGCAGACGCCGAAGAGCCTTTCAAAAAAGGAGGGATGCGCTATAGCTTCGCCTAATATGAGATTCCGCCGCGACATGCCGCAAGACAGCGTGCGTCGCAACGAAATGATCCGCGCCCGTGAAGTGCGCGTGATCGCTGCCGATGGCGAGCAGCTTGGTATCTTGCAGCGTAATGAGGCCATTGCCCTGGCCAAGGAAGCGGGCTTGGACCTCGTTGAAGTTTCTTCCACCTCGGAGCCGCCTGTTTGCCGCGTCATGGACTACGGCAAATTCAAGTACGAGCAGCAGAAAAAAAAGCAGGAAGCCAAAAAGCGCCAGGCCGTGGTGCAGATCAAGGAAATCAAGGTTCGCCCCAAAACGGACGACCACGATTACGAAACCAAGGTCCGCCACATCCGCCGTTTTCTTGAAGAAGGCGACCGCTGTAAAATCACGGTATTCTTCAGGGGCCGCGAAATTGTCCACAAGGATCGCGGCATGGCCATTCTGGAGCGTGTGGTGCAGGACCTGGCTGATATCGCCAAGGTCGATCAGGAACCCCGCGCCGAAGGCCGTACCCTGCAAATGATGCTGGTGCCCAAAAAGTAGCGTTTGCTGCCGGGGCATCCGACATTACCACTTGCGCCCTGAGGCGCTTTGGGGCATTATGCCCTTCCCCTGGTGCGTCCTGTGACATGCCGGGTATATGCTTTCGTTAAGGAGTACGCCATGCCCAAGATCAAAACCAGGCGTTCCGCCGCCAAGCGTTTTTCGCAGACCGGCAGCGGCAAGTTCAAGCGTCGTCGCCAGAACCTGCGCCACATTCTCACCAAGAAGGCCGCCAGCCGCAAAATGCGTCTTGGTCAGTCCACCACCGTGGATCAGACCAATGAAAAAGCTGTGCGCCGCATGCTGCCCAACGGCTAAAGACCCGTTCTTTCGCCCGTCGGCCACAGGCGGCCACGGCTCGCTCCACGCGCGGCAATGCCGTGTCGGGCGCGCAGTGGCAAGCCCCACCGTCGCCAGCGAAATGCCGCAAGTCCTTCACTAAGGCGCGGCAAGGGTTCAGGCCTGCGGACCATTGATAAAATCCTATGACGCGCAAGCGTCGCGGCGCGTGCGGAGCCGCAACTGACGTTCAATCCGCTCCCCTCCCAGAGGGCAGATGATCTTTACACCCCCCAACGGGCATTCCTCCGCCTGGTTGGGAGAAGGAGGTTACACCATGCGTGTCAAGAGAGGTCTTACCGGTCATCGCCGTCACAAAAAATATTTGACCGCTGCCAAGGGTTTCCGTGGCGGCCGCAGCCGTTTGTACCGTACCGCCCGTGAGGCTGTGGAGCGTTCGCTCCAGTACGCCTATGTGGGCCGCAAACTGCGCAAGCGCGACTTCCGCACCCTGTGGATTCTGCGCATCAACGCCGGCGCCCGCCTGAGCGGTCTTTCCTACAGCCGTTTCATGCACGGTCTCAAGACCGCCGGCATCGACCTGAACCGCAAGGTTCTCGCCGACCTGGCCGTCTACAAGAAAGACGACTTCGCCAAGATCGTGGAACTGGCCAAGGCCGCTCTGGGCAAATAGGCACAGAGCTGGCGCTCCCCGCGCCGGAGCAGGCCTCCAGGCCGCGCTGGCCAGCACGGATGTATCCGTTGCCGGTTGGCTTGCGGGAGCAGGGTCATGCATGCTATACGGGGCGTGGACGGTGCGATGCGCTGCCCACGCCCTTGTTTTTACATTTACACTATCAACGTCAGCGCCGCGCAGGCGGCCTTGGGACTCCGTATGGATCTGATTTCTGCACTGGAAGGCCTGGTCCCTGAGCTTGAAAAAGGTCTGGATCAGGCTTCTTCATTGGAAGGGCTGGAAGCCCTGCGGGTGGACTTTCTGGGCCGCAAGGGCAGAATCGCCCAGATCATGAGCCAGCTTCCCAAGCTGGAGCCTGAACAGCGCCCCGCCGTGGGCCAGACGGCCAACAGCGTCAAGGAGCGCTGCAACGAGCTGTTTGACGCGCGCAAACAGGCCCTGGAAGCCGGACGCGAGGCCGAAGCCCTCAAGCGCTTTGACCCCTCCATTCCCGGCCGTGCGCCCTGGAGCGGCACCTTGCACCCCACCACTCTGGTGATGGAAGAAATCTGCGAAATTTTCAAAGGCCTTGGCTTTGAAATCGTGTCCGGTCCCGAAGTGGAGATCGACTACTACAACTTCGAGGCCCTGAACATGCCGCCGGAACATCCGGCCCGTGACATGCAGGACACCCTGTATATCACCGACAAGGTGCTCATGCGCACCCACACGTCCCCCGTGCAGGCGCGCACCATGCTGCACCGCAAGCCTCCCCTGGCCGTGGTGGCCCCCGGCAAGGTCTACCGGCGCGACAGCGACCTCACCCATACCCCTATGTTCCACCAGATTGAAGGCCTCATGGTGGGCGAAGGCATCAGCATGGCCCATCTGCGCGGCACGCTCACAGCCTTTGTGCGCGCCATTTTCGGCGGCGACACCCAGGTGCGCTTCCGCCCCAGCTTCTTTCCCTTTACCGAACCCTCGGCCGAGGTGGACATAAGCTGCTGCATATGCGGCGGCAAGGGCCACATTGGCGATGCCCCCTGCCGGGTGTGCAAAACCACTGGCTGGGTCGAAATTCTCGGCTGCGGCATGGTGGACCCCGCCGTGTTCGAGGCTGTGGGCTATGATCCCGAAGTCAGCGGCTTTGCCTTCGGCATGGGCGTTGAACGTGTGACCATGCTCAAATACGGCATCGGCGACCTGCGCATGTTTTTTGAGAACGACACCCGTTTTCTGGGTCAGTTCGCCCGTTAGGACACGACCATGTTTCCGCGCCCGGACACCACACGCACTGCCACCAGACGGCAAACCACGCCCATGCGCGGCCTGCCTGGCCTGTGGCATCGCGGCCCGGTGCTGGCTTTCGTGGTGGCGGCGGCGCTTCTGGCGCTTGCGCCCGGCCTCTGGCCAGTCGGGGATGTGCACGGCACTGCGGGCGCGGTCTGGGCCAAATCGGCGTTCAGCGCGCGCGAATCCGGCATTGAGCCGCCGGGCGGCCCAAAACCGATGGAAGGCCTGCCGAGCAAAAATGTGGGGCGCACCGCCGAAGGCGGTATGGGTTACACTGATGCCTACGGCAACACCATTACCGAGTCGCAGCCGGAAGAAAAGGCCTCAAGGCGCAGGCCCGGCCCCGGAGCCTACGGCAACAGGGGCGTGCAGGAACATGACCGCCCCCTGCCGAACCCGACGCCCAAAGATACTACGCCAGCCTGGAGTTTCAACTGAGGCTGACAGGCCAGAGGGCGCTTGCGCTCAAGGGCCGCAGATTTGTACAGAACACCATCAATGACGCCCAACGCGGCGGCCCGCGGCCCCGCACTAACAGGACATGCTATGCTGCTCTCACTTTCATGGCTGCGTGAATTTACGCCTTACGAAGGCACGGCTGAAGCTCTGGGTGACCGCCTGACCATGCTCGGGCTTGAGCTGGAAGATATCCGGCGGCCCTACGATTCCATCAGCTCCATTGTGGTGGGGCTTGTGGCAGCCTGTGAGGATCATCCGGAGTCCGACCATCTGCATATCTGCAAGGTGGACGCGGGCCAGGGCGAGCTGCTGGACATCGTCTGCGGCGCGCCCAACGTGGCCGAAGGCCAGAAGGTTCCCGTGGCCCTTGTGGGCACTGTCATGCCCGACGGCATGGTCATCAAAAAGGCCAAGCTGCGCGGCGCGCCTTCCTGCGGCATGATCTGCTCGGAGCGTGAGCTGGGGCTGACCGAAGACCATTCGGGCATTATGGTGCTGCCTGACAGTTTTGTGGTGGGCAAGCCCCTGGTGGACCAGCTGACCCTGGACCGTGAAGTTCTGGACATTTCCATCACGCCCAACAGGGCGGACTGCCTTTCTGTGCTGGGTCTGGCCCGCGAAACGGCCCTTGCCTTTGACCTGCCGCTGCAGATTCCGGCCCTGCCCCTGCAGATTGACGAAAGCGCACCCCAGCGCCTCGTGCCCATTGACATTAAAGACCCCGACCTCTGCTGGCTCTATTCCGGCCGGGTCATCACAGGCGCGAAAATCGGCCCCTCGCCCATGCGGATGCGCCACCGCCTGCACTCCGTGGGCGTTCGCCCCATATCCAATATCGTGGACGTGACCAACTACATTCTTTTTGAATGCGGCCAGCCCCTGCACTCCTTTGACCTGGACAAGCTCGAAGGCGGCCGCATCGAGATCAGCCGCGCGCGGGAAGGCGAAAAGTTCACCACCCTGGACGGTCAGGAACGTACCCTCACCGCGCAGGACCTCTGCATCCGCGACGCTTCGCGCGCCGTGGCTCTCGCTGGCGTTATGGGCGGCCTCAATACAGAAATCGGCGATGCCAGCAGCAATGTTTTTCTTGAAAGCGCCGTGTTCCGTCCCGGCACCATCCGCAAAACGTCGCGTCGCCTGGGTCTTTCGTCCGAGGCTTCGTACCGCTTTGAGCGCGGCATAGACCAGCAGCGCACCGTCTGGGCGCTGGACCGCGCCTGCGCCATGATGGCCGCCATCAGCGGCGGCGCTGTGCAGCCCGGGCTTTCCATTTCCGAGCCGCGCCCCTTCAGGGCCGCGAACATCGACTTTCGCCCGGCCCGCGCCGACGCCCTGCTGGGCGTCCACCTGACCCCGGAATTTGACCAGAAAGTGCTTACGGGCATGGGCTGCACCGTGGACGCCTCTGCGGATGTGTGGCACGTGAGCCAGCCGTCCTGGCGGCCCGACCTCACCCGCGAGGCCGATCTTGTGGAAGAAGTGGGCCGTGTGCACGGTCTGGACACTATTGCCCCCGAACTGCCCGCCGTGGCCAGCAATCTCGACCGCGCCGGCGAGCCGGAATCGCGCTTCAGCTTCTGGTCGCGCCTCAAGCACTGGGGCGCCGGCTTTGGCCTCAACGAGGCCGTCAACTACAGCTTTGTGGGCCACAAGGATATGGACCATCTGGGTCTGCCGCGCGAGGGTCGCATATCCATCATGAATCCCCTTTCTGCGGAACAAGACGCCCTGCGCACCGCCCTGGCTCCCGGCCTGCTCTACGATCTGCGCAACAACCTTGCTCAGGGAGTTCAGGGGCTGCGCCTCTTTGAACTGGCCAATATCTTTGAGGCGGACGCCACCTCCGAAACCACGGCCCGTGAAACAGGCATGCTGGGCGTGCTGCTCTATGGCGCGCGCTTTGACGCGGCCTGGCCCCAGGCCGAAGGCGACCTGGACTATGCGGACATCAAGGGCATTGTTGAAAATCTGCTGCGCTTTTTGCACCTGCCCGCGCCGGAATGCACCCTTGCTGCAAGCCACCCCTTCCTGCTGCCCTGCGTCGAGGTCACGGTTGACGGCCGCGCCGTTGGCGTCATGGGCCGGGTCCGGCCCGCCATGGCCGAAGAGTTCCACGCCCGCAAGGACGTCTGGCTGGCCGAACTGAACCTGGAAATTCTGCGCGAACTGTACGACGCCGCCGAGGTGCGCTTCCGCCCCTTGCCCGTGTATCCTCCGGTTCGCCGCGACATCACGGTCATGGCCGCGCAGGGGCTCACGGTCAGCGCCATTGCGGCCCATGTGCGCGGCCTTGGCCTGCCCCTTCTGGAAGACATCGTGCTGGTGGACTGCTTTGAGCCCAAGGCCGCCGAGGGTCAGGAAGCGGTACGCAACCTCACCTTCCGCCTGACCTTCCGGCACGCAGACCGTACCCTCAAGGACGCGGAAGTGGACAAGGAAAGGGAAAAAGTGGCACAGTCTCTGGCAGCGGCACTGGGCGTCAGGATTTAGGGAAGCGCTGATTTATTCCGTTTGGCGGCGTTGCTTCACTTTTTTTGAAACAGTCGAGGACAGAAGAGTCCACTCCTGCTTCAAAAAAAGATCGCGCCTTGCCAAACGAAATAACTGCGCGTTTCCAGGAGGCTCTTTAATCAGTGCTTCCTTAGAGCCGTTTACGGATGAAATGAGTTAACGGCTCTGGAACACCGCCGTTTAACGCCGTCATGCCGTTGCGAGGTCGTGGCCCCGCCGTACGCGCCACTGGTTTTTCGCCTGCCGGAACATGGAGGCCATGTTTCCGGCGTTTGGCGCTTGCGCCGCAATGACGCGCAACGTCGCTGCACTGTATGCAGAAAAATGCTCTGGAGGACGTCAGGGGGCCCCATGCCGGACCACAACGACGAAAAAACCTACCGCATCGGTGAAGTTGCGGAACTGCTCAACCTCAAAACCCATGTGCTGCGCTTCTGGGAAACGGAATTTCCCCAGTTGGCGCCTTTGCGTACGGGCAAGGGGCAGCGCCTGTACACCGAGGAGCATGTGGGCCTTTTGCGGCGTATACAGCAATTGCTGCACGAACAGGGCATGACCATTGAAGGCGCGCGCCGCGTGCTGCAAGGCAGCGCCGTGGTGGATGAAAATCTGCCGGAGCGTGTGGCCGCCGTGCCTGACCCGGACTTCATGCGCATGCTCAAACGGGAACTGACGGCGGTACGCCGCCTGCTCAGCGGCGGCTAGGGAAACGCTGATTTATTTCGTTTGGCGGCGTTGCTTCACTTTTTTTGAAACAGTCGAGGACGGAAGAGTCCACTCCTGCTTCAAAAAAAGATCGCGCCTTGCCAAACGAAATAACTGCGCGTTTCCAGGAGGCTCTTTAATCGGTGCTTCCCTGGAACTGCAAGCTTAACGGCGGCCAAGGCGGCAAGGTTAGCAACTGCGCCCGGGCATGAGAGCGCAAAGTACGCGCGCCCCGCCAGCGCGGCCCCTGGCCGCACCCGCGAGCACTCGCAAGCGTGCGCACCAGGCAAACGCTGTAGAATCAGTGACGCGAAAGACCGTTTCTTTTCCGGTCTGCGCGGCTCGCAGTAGGATTGATGTTTCAAAAAATGGGCACGGGAGCGTGCATCCGACCCGCCCGGCAGATATCCTGACACCAGGGCTGCCGCGCAGGACGCACTTGCCCCGCAGGATGTCATTCAACCGCTTGCGGCCGGAAAACAGGCGGCAACCTCGGACGGCAGGAATCGCCAACATTCCTCCTTCGTGAAAACAAACAGAATACCCCCATGATTCTATCACCTTCGCTGCTTTCCGCCGATTTTTCGCGTCTGGCCGAAGAGCTGCAAGCTCTTGAAGCCGCCGGAGTGACCTGGCTGCACCTTGACGTGATGGACGGCGCCTATGTGCCCAACATTACCTTTGGTCCCCCGCTGATCAAGGCTCTCAGGCCTGGCAGCGGGCTTTTTTTTGACGTGCACCTCATGGTGGAAGATCCGTCCCGCTACATCCGCGCCTTCAGAGACGCGGGGGCCGACATGCTGGTCATCCACGCCGAGGCCGACCGCCACCCGCAACGCACCCTTTCGGCCATACGCGACATGGGCTGCAAGGCTGGCGTGGCCCTGAACCCCGGTACGGATCTTGGCGCCATACGCTGGCTCGTCAATGATATGGACATGCTGCTTGTCATGAGCGTCAACCCCGGTTTTTCCGGTCAGGCGTTCATTCCGGCCACCTTTGACAAAATCCGCTCCGCCCGCCGTCTGCTGGACGCCTGTGGCCGCGAGGACGTGCTCATTCAGGTGGACGGCGGCGTATGCCCCGAAAACACGGCCCGCCTGGTGGAAGCCGGGGCCGACGTCCTTGTGTCGGGCTCGGCCTTTTTCGGGCACAAACCCTACGATGCGCGCATGGCCGCCTTTATGGCTCCCCTGGCCGGATACGAACCACGCCCCGCCGTTCGGGCTGCCGCTTTGCGACAGCCTTCAGCCGATACCCATCCCAAGCAAAAATAGAGGAATGATCATGCCTACCCGTAGACAGTGCGCCAACGCCATTCGCGCCCTTGCCATGGACGCCATTGAAAAAGCCCGCTCCGGCCACCCCGGCGCACCCCTCGGCATGGCCGATATGGCCGAGGCCCTCTGGCGGCACGGATTCAGGCACAATCCCGCCAATCCCCTGTGGTTCAACCGCGACCGCTTTATCCTGTCCAACGGGCATGCCTCCATGCTGCTTTACGCCCTGCTGCACCTCACGGGCTACGATCTGCCCATGGATGAACTGCGCAATTTCCGCCAGTGGGGAGCCAAAACCGCCGGGCATCCCGAATACGAACCGCACCTGGGCATTGAAATGACCACTGGCCCCCTGGGGCAGGGCATTGCCTCCGCCGTGGGCTTCGCCCTGGCCGAAAGCATGCTGGCCGCCCAGTTCAATACGCCCGAGCACACGGTGGTGGACCACCACACCTACGCCTTTGTGGGCGACGGCTGCCTTATGGAAGGCGTGTCGCACGAGGCCTGCTCCCTGGCAGGCACCTGGGGCCTGGGCAAGCTCATTGTCATGTACGATGCCAACGGCATCTCCATTGACGGCAAGATCGACGGCTGGTTCAACGAGGATGTGGCCACCCGCTACCGCGCCTATAACTGGCAGGTCATCGGCCCTGTGGACGGGCACGACGCCGCCGCCCTGGACAATGCCCTGGCCGAGGCGAAATCCGACACTTCCCGCCCAAGCCTTATCATCTGCCATACCCATATCGGCTTTGGCTCGCCCAAGGCGGATTCGGCCTCCAGCCACGGCTCCCCCCTGGGTGAAGACGGCATCGCCGCCACGCGTGACGCCCTTGGCTGGCACGAAGCCCCCTTTACCGTCCCGCAGGACATCTACACGGCCTGGAACGCCCACGACGCGGGCAAAGCGGCCGAAGCAGCCTGGAACGCGCGTTTTGACGCCTATGCCAAGGCCCATCCCGAACTGGCCGCCGAGCTGACGCGCCGCATGCAGGGCAAGCTTCCCGCCGACTGGGCCTCCATAGCCGCCGGAGCCTTGCAGGATGCCATCAGCAAGGGCGAAAGCATCGCCACCCGCGTTGCCTCCAAAAAAACCCTTGAATACCTTGTGCCGCGCCTGCCGGAACTGGCGGGCGGCTCCGCCGACCTTACGGGTTCGGTGGGCACGCTTA
Organism: Desulfovibrio simplex; assembly: GCF_055387835.1. Taxonomy (NCBI): domain Bacteria; kingdom Pseudomonadati; phylum Thermodesulfobacteriota; class Desulfovibrionia; order Desulfovibrionales; family Desulfovibrionaceae; genus Desulfovibrio; species Desulfovibrio simplex. The sequence goes on along the minus strand of NZ_AP042377.1, from coordinate 140,801 downwards.
CGTCTTCCTCCGTGCATATGGACGTGAAGGAACATACGGGCAACTACATTTCCTACGGAGTGCGCGAATTCGGCATGAGCGCCATCATGAACGGTCTCGCCCTGCACGGCGGCTTCATTCCCTACGCCGGAACATTCCTCGCCTTTGCCGATCAGGCCAAGAACGCCCTGCGCCTTGCCTCCATCATGGGTATACGCGTAATCTGGGCGCTGACCCACGACTCCATCGGCGTGGGCGAAGACGGCCCCACGCACCAGCCCGTGGAACAGCTTGGCATGCTGCGGCTTATGCCCAATTTCAATCTCTGGCGGCCCTGCGACGCGGTGGAAACCGCCGCGGCCTGGATCTGCGCGCTGGAAAGCGTCCACACGCCTTCCGGCCTGTCCCTTTCGCGCCAGAACCTGCCCTTCTGCCCGCGCAGCGAGGCGCAGGTGGCGGCCATCGCCCGTGGCGGGTACGTGCTGCGCGACTGCGAAGGCACGCCCGAAATCATCATCATGGCCACCGGCTCCGAAGTGGGCCTGGCCCTTGAAACTGCCGAGCAGCTTGCCGCCGATGGCCGCAAGGCGCGGGTCGTGTCCATGCCCTGCGCCGAAGTGTTCGACGCCCAGAGCGCCGAATACAAGGAAAGCGTGCTGCCGCGCGCCGTGCGCGCCCGCCTGGCCATTGAAGCCGCCGCCAGCGACTGGTGGAGCAAATACGTGGGGCTGGACGGCGCGGTCATCGGTATGGAAAGCTTTGGCGCATCCGCCCCCGGCAAGGTGGTTTTCGAACGCCTCGGCTTTACCGTCGCCAACGCTCTGGAAAAGGCCCGCGCCCTCATGGGCCGCATCTGACGCTGTTTCGCGCGGGGGCCGGGCTTTTGCCGTTCCCCGCGCCTCATGCACGCATGGCCCTCAGGGCCGGTTGCCTCAACGAAAAATCTGCAAGCAACAAAGGGAGCGCGCTATGCCTATAAAGAACATGCAGGACCTGGACCTCACTGGCAAAACCGTTGTTATCCGCGAAGACCTCAATGTGCCTATGAAGAACGGCGAGGTCACCAATGACAAGCGCATCCGCGCTGCCCTGCCCACTATCAAGCTGGCGCTGGAAAAAGGCGCGGGCGTCATTCTGCTTTCGCACCTGGGCCGCCCCACCGAAGGGCAGTATGACGAGCAGTTTTCCCTGGCCCCTGTGGCCGCTTGCCTTGAAAAACAGCTTGGGCAGCCCGTGACGCTGGCCAAGACGCTCGACGAGGCCAAGGTGCAGCCCGGCCAGGTGGTGCTGCTGGAAAACGTGCGCTTTCTGCCCGGCGAAAAAAAGAATGATCCCCAGTTGGCCCAAAAACTGGCCGACCTTGGCGACGTATACGTAATGGACGCCTTTGGCGCAGCACACCGCGCCCATGCCTCCACCGAAGGCGCAATACGCGCCGCGAAAGTGGCTTGCGCCGGGCCCCTGCTGCAGGCGGAACTGCAGGCCTTTGAAAAAGTGCTCGACAATCCCGCCCGTCCGCTGGTCGCCATTATCGGCGGGGCCAAGGTTTCCACCAAGATCGGCCTGCTCGAAAACCTGTTGAACACGGTGGATGTGCTTATCGTGGGCGGCGGCATCGCCAACACCTTCCTGGCGGCGGCTGGCTATATGGTGGGCAAGTCCCTGTACGAAGAAGAGCTGGTGCCTGAAGCCAAAAAAGTTATGGAACAGGCCAAGAACCTCAGCAAGGAACTTCCCCTGCCCGTGGACGTGATCACCGCCGAGGAACTGGCCCCTGGCCAGCGCGCCTCGCTGCACGCCGTGGGCGACGTGCCCGGCGACCAGATGATACTGGACGTGGGGCCCGAAACCCTGACACTGTATGAAAAGTATCTGGCCAAGGCCGCCACTGTGGTGTGGAACGGCCCTGTGGGCGCGTTCGAAACCGAACCCTTTGGGGACGGCACCAAGGCCCTGGCCGAGTACCTTGGCAATTCCAAGGCATTTGTGGTTGTTGGCGGCGGCGACAGTGTGGCTGCCGTGGAAAAATACGGACTTGCCGACCGCATGGGCTACATATCCACAGGCGGAGGCGCGTCCCTTGAGCTGCTTGAAGGCAAAAAACTGCCTTCGGTGGCTGCCCTGGAGGACCGGGGCTAAGGTAGTTTAATGAAAAAACGTATACTCCCCGGCGGGCTGGCCTCGTTGACGTTGCTGGCCCTGCTGACCTTGCTGACCATTACCCCTGGCACGCCCTTGGCCGCTCCGGCTCAGGAAGCCTGGGAAGAAAACCCCGCTGACGCGGCCGCCCAGGGCGACAAGTGGGGCTTCAACGCCGGCTTGGGCGCAACTCTGCGCACGTCGGAATACAAGGGCATCGACTCCCTCGGTTCTCCGCTTCCCCTGATTGGCTATGAGGGCAAGTGGCTGTACCTGCGCGGCCTGGACGGCGGCGCGCATGTGTACAGGGACCGCTATCAGGAGTTCAACATTCAGCTGTCCTACCTGCCGCAGAACTTCTATGCCTCCTGGAGCGACAATAACAGGATGAAGCGTCTGGACGACAGGTACTCCACACTCATGGCTGGCTTGAACTATACGTTGCGCACGCCTTACGGTCAGGCGTCCGCCACGGTGTCCACCGACATCCTTGGCGTCAACAACGGCATCAAGGCCGATGTGGCCTACGCCTACCCGGTGCGGTTCGAAAACGTCATGATCTCACCCGCCGTGGGCGTGCAGTGGACGGACACCAACTATAACGACTATTACTACAGCATCAGTTCCAGCGAATCCCGCGCCAGCGGCTTCAAGGAATACAGCCCGGAAAGCGCCTTTTCGCCCTACGCCGGGCTGACCATGCGGGTCATCCTCACCGAGGACTGGAGCGCCATCGCCAATGCCAAGGCGCTCTTTCTCGGCAACGAGATTACCGACAGCCCCATGGTGGAACGCACCACAACCTATTCCTTCAGCGCTGGTTTGCTGTACGCCTTTTAGTTAAGGTCCAGTTTGAAATGCTGTGTGGGGGAGGGACCCTCTTGGAAAAGGGTCTCCTCCCCCACGCCCCCTCCCCCTATAGCATTTTCGCATTGAGAATATCCATTCTCAATGCTTACAAGACGCCCGCTTCGGCGCGTAACAGCGCAAATAAATTGCGCTTGCGCCTCCACGGCGGGCGTCTGCTCACGCAGCCGCCAGAGCAATTTCAAAGTGAAATTGCTCTAAAACTTTTATGTAGAGAGTATTGCCTTTGGAAAAAAAGGAATGCTCTGCCATTGTACCCTCCAGCAGTGGCCACAACCTGGTGTGGGCTTTACCGATTGGCAAATTAAAAATTGAAATAGTTCAAATCTGCTCTGATCTGGAGCCGCGCTGACCGCCAGCTTCTTCACCCTCCGGCAGTCATGCCATAACTGCCATGCCCGCCCGAAATTCCTGACCATATCCGCCCTCTCTGGCCCTGATAAAAAAGGGCAATCCGGCGATAAATTCACAAAACTGCTCCACAACTTCGCTGCGCAAACGGCTTGCGAGCACCGCCCGCGCTTGCGGCAATGGCGGCAAGCCGTGGCTGGCGTCAACTACGCAAAAGCGCTCATCAATTTCCCATTCTGGCAAGGCCGTCACGCCAAACCCGGCCAGCAGCGAACCGCACAAACTTTCATAGGATGTGCTCACATGGGCAAGGGTGTAGGCACGTCCCGCCTTGTCCAGCGCATCCACTGCAGCGGCGCGCCAGGGGCAGCCTTCCGTGTAGGTGATCAGGGGAACTTCCCCGGCACTGTTCACAACTTCCCGCGCATTGCACAGCCACAGCAAGGGCTGACGGCAGAGTTCCTGAAACATCCCCTGCGGCAGCACATTGTCGTCAAATCTGCACTGGTTGACCAGAGCCACATCCAGACTGCCCGCAACCAGCATCCGCTGCAGATCGTGGGACATGCCCGATATGATGCCGATCTGCAAACCGGGATTCAGGGCCAGCAGACGGGCAATGGCTCCTTGCAGTTCCACGGCGCTGAAGCTCGGCGGAATGCCCACCTGGATGCGCCCCTTGAGTTCGGGCCGCTTGGTCGCCTGGATCACGTGTTCCAGGCGCGAAAGCACTTCGGCTATTTCCGGCAATATGCGCTCGCCCTCGGGCGTGAGGCCCGCAACGCGGCCACGGCTTCGGTGCAGCAAGGTGCAGTCAAGGTGCGCCTCCAGCCTTTGCACGGCCTGAGTCACAGCCGACTGGCTGCGGCAGAGCTTCACCCCGGCCTGCTGAAAGCTGAGGCTGCGCGCAACCTCGGCAAAGGCGCGCAGATGTTCAAGCGTAATGGCGCGGCCTTGCGATATGGAGGAAACGTCTGAAGACATACGCACCTCGGTATTAATCAAACTTATTTTAGCATGGTAAATACTAATTTTACAAGTTATCAAGCAGAAAATATGCTGCAGTAACCAAAGGGAATTGCTGTCAGCGCCACAGCGTGTCCGGAGCAAACGCGCGTGCAGCTCCGTTGCAGGAAGTCGTGGATCAGAATTTCAATTTTCTGAGGCGACGCGCGTGCGATGGGCTGCTTCCGACTTTTCCGCCTTTTTCGCCCTTCCCCTTCCTGGAGGGAGAACCACGCTGCGTACGACATGGCGGGCAAGCGCGAAAACTGCGCAGGCAGTGTGACAACAGGCCCACCATCCGGCTTCAAGACGACGCAACTATTTTCGCCCATGCCGCGCGGGCGGCGGCAGTCCCGCCAAAATCGCACGGCACAGGCACTGGCAGGAAATACCGCATGTCTGAAAAGAACGGCACAGCGCAGCACGCAGAAGGCCGCAGCAGCAGCCCCGCTCGGCACACTGAGGATAAAATCCGGCAGCCATCCCGGGCCGCGCCCCCTGCGAGCGGTACGCTATGGGGGCGCTACGCTGTGGGCGTGTTTTTCAGCGTCATATGGAGTTCGGCATTCATCGCGGGCAAGGTGGTCGTGATGGAAATGGGGCCGTTCGCCACCCTGTTTTACCGCTTTATGCTGACCGTTCTGGTACTTCTACTCTTTTGCGGTAAGAGACTCCTTGGCCCCGAGGGCAGGCAGGCCATGCTGCCCGGCCTGCTTCTTGGGCTGCTCAATAACGTGGTCTACCTGGGACTGAGTTTTTCCGCCCTGCGATATCTGGCCGCCTCATGGGTCGTCATCGTGGTTTCCTGCGCGCCCTTCATGACCATGGCCATGGCGGCCCTGCGCGGTCAGGAGTCTTTTGACAAAAGAAAACTGCTGGGACTTACCGTGGCCTTTGCCGGGGTAGTCATCATGGTGGGCATTACGGGCCTGCACGCGAGCGCTGGCCTTGGGCTTGGCATGGCCATCGCCGCCACGCTGGCCTTTTCGGCTGGCGCGGTGCTCTTTCGAGGCAAGTACGACGCCCTGTCGCTGCTTTCGTTGAACTTCTGGATGACCCTTTGCGGCATGCTCTGCTTTGCCCCCGCCGCCTTCATGACCCCAGCGAACCCTTTGCACATCACCTGGCCCGCGCTGGCCGCGCTGCTGTGGCTGGTAGTGGTCAGCCTGGCGGGCATGGCTCTGTGGCTGCTGCTCATACGCACGCAAGGCCCGTCCATGGCCGCTTCCTACAACATGCTCAACCCCCTTTCGGGACTGGCGCTCTCCGCCCTGCTTCTCGGCACTGCCATTGGCGTGCAGGATGTCATGGGCGCTGCGGCCATTGTGGCGGGGCTGTATGTGGCCCTGCGGCCAGGACAAGCCCCAAAACCGACGTAACCACGCCATCGGCCACACTCGCGCAAACCAGCCCTCTTGCCTTTTTTCCTGTGGCAACACAGGCTTTGAGAAAATATTCTCAAAGCCTATTGTCATTCACTATACTTCACAACTATTCAAATACACAAAGCTTTTTATTTCCCAAGGCGTTTGCGCTCACTGGTGACAGTGAAGTTCCACCTTGCATTAGGTCGTGGAGTTGATAAGCTCTATTTGAAAACAATTTTCAATTAATCCCCATTTCCAAACCAGGAGAAATCCATGAGCACACTACGGATAGCCCAGTATGGTTGCGGAAAAATGTCGCGATACTCCATGCGCTACGTATACGAAAAAGGGGCGGAGATCGTGGCCGCCTTTGATGTGAACCCGGCTGTCATTGGGCGTGACATCGGCTCCATCATGGGTTGCGAAAACAAGGGCGTTCTTGTGCAGGATGCGTCCGAGGCGGCTCAAACCCTGGCCCGGCTCAAACCGGACGCCTGCCTTGTCACCACCATGAGCCTTTTGCGCGATCTGCGGGAACCCCTCATGACCTGCGCCCAATGCGGCGTCAACGCCATCACCATTTGCGAGGAAGCCATCTACCCCATGAACTCCTCGCCGGCCCTCACCCGCGAAATTGACGCGCTGGCCAAAAAGAACGGCTGCACCATCTGCGGCACGGGCTATCAGGACGTTTTCTGGGGCAACCTCATTGCCACCCTGGCCGGGGCCATGCACACCATCAAAAAAATTCGCGGCAAGTCCAGCTATAATGTGGAGGATTACGGCATAGCCCTGGCCAAGGCGCACGGCGCCGGCCTTGACCTTGAGGCTTTTGACAGGGACATCGCCTCGGCGGACAATATTCCCGAATCCCAGCGCAAGGCCCTTATTGAAAAGGGCGAGTTCCTGCCCTCCTACATGTGGAACGTCAACGGCTGGCTGGCGGCCCGGCTGGGGCTCACAGTCACCGGACAGACGCAGAAATGCGTGCCCATGACCCATTCCACAGAACTCAAGTCTTCCACTCTGGGCATGACCATTCCCGCCGGATACGCCACGGGCATGTCCGCAGTGGTCACCACCGAAACGCGGGAAGGCGTCACCATCGAGAGCGAGTGCATAGGCAAGGTCTACGCGCCGGATGAGGTTGACCGCAACGACTGGACGCTCATGGGCGAGCCCGACACCCAGGTGGTCATCACCCAGCCCGCCACCGTGGAACTGACCTGCGCAACCCTGGTGAACCGCATTCCCGATCTTATCAACGCCGCGTCCGGCTATGTGACCACAGACCAGATGCCCGTAAACAGTTACCGGGTGAAGCCGCTGGACTATTACGTCAACAAATAGCCAGATCCAGCTCGCCCCAAGCGCACAAAAAAGGCCCGTCCTTGCAACAAGGACGGGCCTTTTCAAATGAACAACTGGTGATGTGAATCCGGCATGCACGCCGTCCAACAGGCGCTGCGGGCGGCAATGCTGCGGTGCCGCTGCGGGCGAGGACGGGAATCACTGCGGACTTGGAGCAGATGAGCGTTGAGGTGATGCGATACCCTGGAAGGCGCACCCTCTGCATACCCGGCTCGAATCAGGGCGCACTTTGTGATATACTGAAATATAGTAAGTGTTTTAGGGGGTGGGGGCGTGGGGGAGGAGACCCTTTTGCAAAAGGGTCCCTCCCCCACAAAGTATTTCAAAAAGAAGCGCCACGCACTGTACGCGGCAACGAGCAACCATGTGTGCGAGCCCTACCCGCCGAGGTACGCCTCGCGCACACTGGCATTGTTGAGCAGGCTCTGGGCCTTGTCTTCCATAACGACCTTGCCCACTTCCAGCACATAGCCGCGCGATGCCAGCTTGAGGGCCGCGCGGGCGTTCTGCTCCACCAGCAGCACCGTGACGCCGCGCTTGTTGATGGCCCTCACGGTCTCGAAGATGGAGCGCACCAGCAGGGGCGCCAGGCCCAGGGAAGGCTCGTCAAGCAGCAGGAGGCGCGGTTCGGCCATGAGCGCCCGGCCTATGGCCAGCATCTGCTGCTCGCCGCCCGAAAGCGTGCCCGCGAGCTGATCCTTGCGCTCAAGCAGACGCGGAAAAAGGTCGAATATCCATTCAAGGGTGCGTTCCTTGCGGGTCTTGTCTTCAATGCAGAAGGCCCCGAGCCGCAGGTTTTCAAGCACGCTCATGACGCCGAAAACCCGCCGTCCCTCGGGCGACTGGGCAATGCCCAGGCCCACGACCTTGTGGCTTGGCAGACGCAGCAGATCCTGCCCGTCGAAAAGAATCTCGCCCGACGAGGGCCGCACAAGGCCGCTGATGGAAAGCAGTGTAGTGCTTTTGCCAGCGCCGTTGGCTCCGAGAATGGTGACAATCTCGCCCTCTTCCACACGCAGGTCGATGCCGTGCAGCACTTCGACGCTGCCATAGCTCACCCGTATGTTCGACAGTTGCAGCAGGGACATGGCTTACCACTTCTCGTCTTCTACGCCCAGGTAGGCTTCAACCACGGCCGGATTGCGGCGCACGGCCTCCGGCTCGCCCTGGGCGATCATGGTGCCGTGTTCCAGCACCACCAGTTTTTCACAGATTTTCATGACCAGGCGCATGTCGTGCTCGATGAGCAGCACGGTGATGCCCCTGTCGCGGATGGCCGCGATGGTGTCCACAAGCGCGGCGGTTTCCTGGTCGTTCATGCCGCCAGCGGGCTCGTCAAGAATGAGCAGGCGCGGGTCGGAGGCCAGGGCGCGGGCGACTTCGAGCAGCCGCTGGTTGCCGTAGGAAAGCCCCCCGGCGGCCTCGGCATGGCGGTCAGCCAGGCCCACAAAGCGCAGTTCCTCCATACAGCGGGCCACGGCGGCGCGCTCTTCGCGGCGCTGCCAGGGCAGATGCAGCATGCAGGACAGCATGCCCGATTTCATGCGGCAATGCCGCCCGGCCAGAACGTTTTCCAGCACTGACAGCTTGCCGAACAGGCGGATGCTCTGAAAGGTGCGGGCTATGCCCAGCTCCACCACCCTGTGGGGGCGCAACCCGGCCACGGGCTCGCCGTCAAAGAAGATACGGCCTTTCTCCGGCGTGTAGTTGCCTGTGATGCAGTTGAATACCGTGGTCTTGCCCGCTCCATTGGGGCCGATGAGCCCCACCACGCTGCCCGCCTCCACGCTGAAGGTCAGGTCGTTGACAGCCACAAGACCGCCGAAAATCTTGGTAATTTCCTGCAAGCGCAAAAGACTCATGCGGTCCTCCCGCCGGGGGCCTGTACGTCGCTTGCAGCAGCGACGGCAGATCCGGCCTCCCGGCTGCCGGAGCCAGGCCCGGAACCGTCATCGGCTCCGTTTTCCGCCAATGATTTCACATGGTAGCGACGGCGGCGCGGGGGCAGCAGCCCCTGAGGACGCCACACCATCATGATCATCATGGCCAGACCGAAAATAAGCATGCGCGCATTGGAAAACTCACGCAGCAGTTCCGGCAGGCCGATGAAAAGAAAGGCGCTGATAAGCACGCCAATCTGGCTGCCGCCCGAAAGAATGACCACCGCAAAAATAATGACGGATTCCATAAAACTGAAAGATTCCGGTGAAATGGTCGTCATTTTCGCGGCATAGAGCGTACCGGCCATGCCCGCCCAGAACGCGCCCAGCACAAAGGCCATGAGCTTGTAGTGGGTGACGTTCACCCCGCAGCCTTCGGCGGCCACGTCGTCTTCCTTGATGTAGTTCAGGGCGCGGCCAAAGCGTGAATGCCACAGGCCGTAGAAAAGCAGCAGACTTACGGCCACCATGCCCCACACCAGATAGTAGAACTGTATGCCCTTGACGATCCTGAAGCCGAAAAAGCTGGGCCGGCTGATGCCGAAAATGCCGTTGGCCCCGCCCGTGAGGCCGAAAACGTCGTTGATAAGGGCTATGCGCACAATTTCCACAATACCGATGGTGACGATAAGCAGGTAGTCGCCGCGCAGGTGGATGATGGGCCGTGCCACCAGCAGGGCAAAGAGGGCCGCCGCTGCCCCGGCAATGGGCATGGTCCAGAATATGGGCCACTGGCAGAGGGTGTTCAGTATGGCGGTGACATACGCGCCCACGGCAAAAAAGGCCGCGTGCCCCATATGAAAGATGCCCGCCTGCCCCAGAATGACGTTGAGCGACAGCGAAAGCAGCGCGTAAAGGCCGATGCTCACGCACACGTCGGTCCAGTAGGCGTTGCTGAAGAGGGGCAGCGCGCAGATGACGGCCGCCAGAGCGACCCTGACGGCAATGCGTATGGGCTCTGTTATCATAGCTTGTCCGCCGTGCGCTCGCCCAGAATGCCCGTGGGGCGGATGATAAGAATGAGAATAAGCACAAAGAAGGCGATGGCGTCCTTCCACGCAATGGCGATATAACCCGCGGCCAGGGCCTCGATAACGCCCAGCAGAAGACCGCCGATCATGGCTCCGGGAATATTGCCTATGCCGCCCAGAATGGCGGCGGTAAAGGCCTTGAGGCCGTACGTCCAGCCCATGGTAAAGTCGATCTGCCCGTAGTAGATGCCCACCATAAGCCCGGCGGCGCCGCCAAGCCCCGGCCCGATAAGAAAGACCAGACTGATGATGCGGTCCACGTTGATGCCCATAAGCTGCGCCGCGCCAGGGTCAATGGCCACTGCGCGGATGGCCGCGCCGGTGCGTGAACGCTGGATAAAGGCCCAGAGGCCAAGCATGAGGATGACGCTGGCCGCAATGACCAGCAGGCGCACGCCGGGAACGGCCAGACCGAACATCTGCACCGTGAAGTCGGGCCTGAGGTAGTCGGGGTAGACGTAAAAGCGCGCGCCGTAGATGAGCATGATGGCGTTCTGAAAAAATATGGAAGCCCCAAGGGCCGAAACAACGGCGGAAAGACGGTTTGCTTTCCGCAAGGGCCGGTAGGCCGTACGCTCCAGAAGAAAACCGATGATCGCGACCAGCAGGGCGACCATGACAAAGACGGCCAGCACAGCCAGCATGGGGCTGAGCATGCCTGAAAAATTGCAGCTCACAAGCAGGGTCAGACCAAGGTAGGCCCCAATGGTGAAGAGGTCGCCGTGCGCGAAGTTGATAAGCTTCAGCACGCCGTACACCATCGTGTATCCCAGGGCCACCAGGGCATAGATGCCGCCCACGGCAAGACCGTTCAAAAGCTGTTGTAAAAACTGTTCCATAAAGCGTTGTACCCTTGCCACGCTCCGGCAGCCGGGGAGGCTCGCCGGGAAGAGCGCGATTCCGCCGCTGGAGCCGCACAGGTCGGCTCCCATTTGCGCACCTGGGCGGCGGACCGGAAAAACCGGGCCGCCGCCATGGGCGTTGATTACGTATTGACTGTTTTCGCGCCGCTGAAACGCAGGCGCGGGGCACACTGTACGGCCAGTTTACTTGGGCTGCAAGACAAATACGCCCTTACCGTCAACCACGTAGGTGCGATAGAACTCGCCCACGCGGTCGCCCTTGGCGTCAAACCCAAGGTTGCCGGAAAGACCGGGCATGCCCTTGAGGTTTTTCAGCCATGCGGCGATGGCTTCAGGCTTGTCATTGCCAGCGGCAAGGGCCGCTTCAATAACCTTGAAGGCGTCGCCAGCCAGCACGGCCCACACGGAAACGGGCACCGTGTTGTACTTGGCCTTGAAGGCGTCAAGAAAAGCCTTGGCCTCGGCGGTGTCCATATCCTGCGGCAGGGGCGGACTGATGAAGAAATAGCCTTCCGCCGCCTCATTGCCCGCAATCTTCACCAGATCCTGATGGTTGGCGGCATCGCCGCCCATCATGGGCACGGGCCAGCCCATTTCTTTTTTCTGGCGCAGCAGCATGCCCGTTTCCGGGTAGTAGCCGGTGAAGAACACAAGATCGGGCTTGGCGGACTTGAGTTTGGTCAGAATGGCCGTGTAATCGCGCTCTCCGGGGGTAAGAGCGTCATAAAAGACCACCTTGACGCCGTCCTTGTCCAGGGCGGCCTTGGTTTCTTCAGCCAGGCCCTTGGCATAGGAGGAATTGTCGTGCAGCAGCGCCACAGCCTTGTAGCCGCCCTTCACAATGGCGGCGGCGGCAGCGCGGCCCTGCGCGTCGTCACGGGGACAGGTGCGGAAGAAAAGGGGCAGGCCCTTTTCCGTCAGACGCACGCTGGTGGAGCCCGTGCCTATCTGCACCAGCTGGGCTTCATCCAGAATGTTCTGGCTTGCCTCGGTAACAGCGGAGCCATAGGTGCCGATAACGGCCACCACTCCGGCCGAAGCCAGTTTTTGCGCGGCCAGCGCGGCGGTACGCGGATCGCCCGCGTCGTCTTCCACCACAATCCTGACCTGACGGCCATTAATGCCGCCCTTGGCATTCACATCGTCAGCCAGCAGACTGACGATGTTCTTCATGTCCTGCCCTTCAGAGGCCCATTTACCCGTGAGCGGGCACATGAGACCGATTTTGACGTCTCCGGCAAGAGCCGCCACGGGCACCAGCAGAGTGAGGGTCAGAGCCCCAAGCAAACGACCAAGTGCTTTCATAAAAATCCCCCGTCCGTTGTGCGATGATGATAGTAACAAAATAGCATACCCTAAAACGCAAGAAAGAAAAAGCCCGGATTTTTTGCCCGTAATCCCTGCCGATACAGCCGAAAATACCCTTAAGGGCTACCTTAAGGGACACGACGGCGCGTTTTTTCGGGCGTTCTTTGGGGCGCACGCCGATGTGACGGGCGAAGCGGGCGTTGAAACCACGGCACGGTAAAAGCGCGTAAATAGCGCCGCAACTACCCCGCGCCAAACCGTGCGCGCCATAAGCCTGCCGTGGCCCTGGCGTGGCACAACCCTGGTCAGACACAGCCTGGAGTGGCGATTCTTTGGGAAGGGTAATCCGCCCTGCCGGGTGGTTGCGTGTTGCCACGCCAGGCCGCCGTGCGGGCAGACGCCTTCCGGATACAGCGTAAACGCAATGTTTTTGCGTTGTTAGGTGCCGAGAAAACGTGACTTGAACGTTGCAAATGCATATTCACAAAACCTGTCCGCTCTGGAAGAAAAATCGCGCAACTGAACGGGCATGCACTGACCATCCCGCCTGTACGATTCTGCCACAATTCTGAAGCAAAGCTGTAAAACTCGACAGATATAAAAACATGCTGTACGATAAACTCCAAAGAGGCAGGAAAGGTGCAGTCGCCCTGTGCGCGGCATGCGCCGCAACCGTGCTTCGGGCAGAAACTTGCTGATGGCGATTCAAAGGCATTGCATGATGAAGCGCTGCCGCAGGTATTCTTTCCGCCCTGCCCACACGGCCTTTTCTGCCGCCCGGTTCCACACCCTCAGCAGTCTCACACAGGCCCGCTGCGACCTCGCCGCCCCCTCCTCGCCTCACGCAGCGCACTTCCCATAAGCACCCGTACCGCCAGGAGGCTGTATGCGGTTCAGCTTTGACAAGGCCGCCTGCCAGAACACCCGCAGGGCGTTGCGCAAGGAATGGCTGCTCACCAATGGCCTTGGCGATTACGCCAGCAGCACCATCCTTTGCTGCAATACGCGGAAATACCACGGCCTGCTCACGGTCAACACGCCCTATGGCCGCCATGTGCTGCTTTCCGCCCTTGAAGAATCCATCCTGGGCGGCGGCAAGGAATTCACGCTTTCCACACGCCAGCATCCCGGCACGCTCTACCCCCACGGCCACGACTATCTTGAGGCATTCCGCCTGGATCAGTGGCCCCAGTGCGTCTACCGCGTTGGCGACGTGCGCCTGTGCCGCGAAGTCCAGCTTGTCCGGGGGCAAAGCCTGCTTCTGATGCGCTGGAGCGTGCGCGGGCCAACCCCCGTACCACCGCTGACGCTACGCCTGCGCCCCCTGCTGGCCTACCGCAATTTTCACAAGCTTACCCACGCCAATCCCGACCTGCGCGCGGAAACCACCCCACTGCCCGACGGCTTCAGCATCACCCCCTACGAGGGCCTGCCCACGCTCTACATCCAGTGCCAGACGAGCCAGAAGCATTCTTTCACGCCACGTCCGGACTGGTGCCGCAATGTGGAATACCTTGAAGAGCGTGAGCGCGGCTTCCCCTACAGCGAAGACCTCTTTATGCCGGGCGTGCTTGACGTGGGCATGCCCCCCCTTGCCGACGGCGCGGAAAGCTGCGTCTATCTGGCGGTGGGAACACGTCCCTGCGGGCAGGACCTGCACCAGATGTGGGATGCAGCCAGCCATGAACGCACCAAGGCCCACAAGGCCAGCATCGGACTCACGGGACACCTGAGCCAGGCCGGACGCCAGTTCTGCATCGAATCCCCGTCGGGACGACCCGAGGTGCTGGCGGGCTACCACTGGTTTGACGCCTGGGGCCGCGACACGCTCATCAGCCTGCCGGGCCTGACCTTTCATGCTGGCCGTACGGATTTTGGCCTGCGCGTTCTGGCCGAAATGGGCAGACATGTCGAAGACGGGCTCATCCCCAACATGTTTTCGCCGCAGGGCGACCACGCATACAACTCCGTGGACGCCGCCCTGTGGTACGCCTTTGCGCTGCAAAGCTGCCTTGAGGTGGACGCCGGGCAACTCGCCTGGGTGCGTGAAAATGCCTGGCCCGCGCTCAAGGCGGTCATTTCCGGCTACCGCGCGGGCGAGGGCAGGGCCAGGCAGCTGGACATACATGTGGACGCCGAGGGCCTGCTGCACGCCGGCAACGCCCAGAGCCAGCTCACCTGGATGGACGCGCAGGCCAACAACGCGCCCGTGACGCCACGGCAGGGCTGCCCCGTCGAAATCAATGCCCTCTGGTACAACACCCTGGCCTTTGCGGACCAGCTCGCCGCGCGCTTTGGCGAGGAACCCCTGGCGGGCGACATGCTTTTGCGCCGCATGCGCACGGCATTTTTCCAGCGCTTCTGGGTTTACGGCGGCGGAGGCTATCTTGGCGACGTCTGGCAGAACGGCAAACTCGACGTCAGTGTGCGGCCCAACCAGATTTTCGCGGTTTCCCTGCCCCATCCCGTACTGTCTGAAGACTATCAGGCCCAGGTGGTGGAATGCGTGCGCAACAAACTGCTCACGCCTTACGGACTGCGCACCCTGGCCCCGGACGACCTGCACTACAAGGGACGCTACGACGGCGGCCCGGCCAGCCGGGACGCGGCCTATCACCAGGGCACGGTCTGGCCCTGGCTGCTGGGACACTACGCGGACGCTCTGCTGCGCACGGCCTGGGATATGGATGGTGCGGCCATGGCGCTTCTGGACACGCTCACGCCACTCTACTGCGACCATATTTCCCAGGCGGGCCTGGGCAGCATTTCTGAAGTTTTTGACGGCTCGCCCCCGTACAAACCCAATGGCTGCATCGCCCAGGCCTGGAGTGTGGCCGAATGCCTGCGCCTTTTGCTGCGACTGCAAAAAGCCGCACCCGCTGTCTACGAGCGCTGGCAAAAACTGGCGGCGCACCGCATGGCCCACCCCGTCATTGGCGATACGGCGGGGGTTTGCCGCGTGAGCATGGTTTTGGAGGGCTGCAAAAAAACGCACCAGTGTGCGCCGGTCGCCACACCGGAGGAAGGATCAACCTGCCAGGGCAATTTCTAAATGAAACTGCCTGGCGACCGGGGAACAGGTGTTCGCCGTAAAGGAGCGGGGCAACGCGCTGGCATGCGCCGAAATGGACGAGCTGCAACCTTTGGGAACGCCACTCTCAAACGTGAAGAACTCCGGGCAGATGCCCATTGAAACTGTTTATCTGTCAGCCCCACTTTTTATGGCGGATTTTATGGCGGATTTTTATGAGAATTCGCGCCGCAAAACTGCACAAGGCGTGTCCGGCAAGCCGGGCATTTTCCCGATCGCCCCGCGACCCTGGAAAAACAGCCAGCGAAACTCTGCTTGCACGGCCAGTCTGCTTCGCCGTCAGGCACGTATTTCAAAGTGAAAAGTTCAAACAGGAGCGGAGGAAAGATCTGTGGCGGCCGACAGGAACGGCCGCTGAATCCGGCGGGAGTATCCCCGCCGCATGAGGGAGAATACATGCGAGTGCTTATGTTCGGCTGGGAGTTCCCGCCTCACATCAGCGGAGGTCTGGGCACGGCCTGCTTTGGCATGACCCAGGCCCTGGCCCGCAGGGGAGCGGAAATAATCTTTGTACTGCCCCGTATTGACGACAGCAAGGGACGGGGGGAATTTCTGCGCCTGCGTTCGGCATCCGGAACTCCCATCACTGAAGACCTGGTACAGCGCATGGACTGGGCGCAACAGGAAGTCTGGCGCAACGGCATACGCTGCCTGCCAGTGGACAGTCCGCTCATGCCCTATCTCACCCCGCAGGACTACGTAGGCGCGCTGGGCCGTCTCAGCGGCCGCACCTGCGCGGGCGCACCGTATCGCCTGACACCGCACCAGGCGGGGGAGGAAGAATTCCGTCAATCCCGGTCCTTCACCTATATGCTGCAAGGCGGATACGGCCCCAGCCTTATGGACGAGGTGCTGCGCTACAGCCGCCTGTCCGCGGCCCTGGCTGTTCAGGAAGACTTCGACGTCATCCACGCCCACGACTGGATGACCTATCCAGCGGGCATGCTGGCCAAAACCCTCACGGGCAAACCCCTTGTCGTCCACATTCACGCCACCGAATACGACCGCAGCGGAAGCGACATCAACGAGCAGGTGGCGGGCATTGAACGGGCGGGCATGCTGGCCGCCGACGTTGTGGTGGCCGTGAGCCGCCTGACCCGCAAAACCGTCATCGAACGCTACGGCATACCCCCTGAAAAGGTGATGGTCGTGCATAACGCCGTGGCCCGTCACGAGGCCCAGCGTCATTATCCCATTCCTCCGCGCATACGGCACGAAAAGCGCGTGCTTTTTCTGGGCCGCGTCACCTTTCAGAAAGGGCCGGAATATTTCATGGAAGCCGCACGGCTGGTGCTGCAAAAAATCCCCAACGTGCGTTTTTTCATGGCTGGCAGCGGCGACATGCTGCCACGTCTCATCCGCAGAGCCGGCCAGTTGCGCATGGGCAGCCGCTTTCACTTCGCCGGTTTTCTGCACGGGGAAGAAGTGGACCGCATGTTTGCCCTCAGCGATCTGTACGTCATGCCGTCCGTTTCCGAACCCTTCGGCATAACGCCTCTTGAGGCCATGCTCTACGACGTTCCTGTGCTGCTCTCACGCCAATCGGGCGTATCCGAAGTGCTGGACCATGCCCTTAAAGCCGATTTCTGGGATACCCGCGACATGGCCGACAAAATCTGCGCCGTCTTGCGCTACCCCTGCCTCGCGGCTGAACTCGTTAAAAACTGCCGCGAAGAAATGAAGTCCATCCGTTGGGAAAATGCCGCCGACCAGTTGCTGGCCATTTACCACAACGTACACGGAGGTCGCTAATGACAGCCATATGCCTGTGCTATGAGGTTCACGAACCTTATCAGCTACGCCGCTATACGGTTTTTGATATGGGCCAGAATTCCATCTATGAAGACGACGACCACAACTGCGATGCCATGCTGCGCGCGGCACGCCTGTGTTACCTGCCCGCCAATGAGCTCATGCTCAGGCTCATCCGCCGTTACGGCAAGGACTTTCGCGTGTCCTACGCCATTTCGGGCACGGCTCTCGACCTCTTTGAACAGTACGTTCCTGAAGTGCTTGAAAGCTTTACGGCCCTGGCGCAAACAGGCTGCGTGGAATTTGTGGCCGAGACCGCGCCGCATTCCCTGGCCTTTCTCTATTCCCGCCAGGAGTTTGACCGTCAGGTGCAAACACAGACGGCCCGACTGAAAAAGCTCTTCGGCGTCAAGCCCGTGACCTTCAAGCATACGGAATGCGTGTACAACAACGACCTCGCCGCCGCTGTGGCCGAACTCGGCTTCAAGGCCGTGCTGGCCGAGGGCACGGATCAGGTGCTGGGCTGGCGCAGCGCCAACCACCTGTACCAGCCTGTCAGCGCCCCTGAGCTTGGCCTGCTGCTGCGCAACACCAGCCTTTCCAACGATATCGGCCTGCGCTTTTCCGACACGGCGTGGCCCGCATGGCCCCTTACGGCCGACACTTTTGCCTCCTGGTGCCACGGATTGGCCGATGCAGCCGATGTCATCAACATTATCAACGATTATCACGTGTTCGGCCTGCGCCACAGCAAGGAATCGGGCTTTTTTGACTTTATGGAAGCCCTGCCGGAGGCCCTGCTGGCCCGCAAGGACTTTCACTTCGCCACGCCCGCCATGGCGGTCAAAAAGTTCAAGCCTGTCGGCAAGATGGATATTCCCCAGTTCATATCCTGGGAAGATGAGAGCGGCGACCTCACCGCGTGGCTCGGCAACGACATGCAAAAAGACGCCATACACGCCCTCTACGCCCTGGCCTCACGGGCGGCCCTCAGTGGATCGGCAGAGCTGCGACATGATTTCGACAGGTTGCAGACCGCCGACCACTTCCGCCATATGTCCACCAAATGGTTTTCCAGCGAGGCCCCGGACAGGCCAAGCCCGTTCGGCAGCCCCTACGACGCCTATATCACGTTCATGAACGTTCTGGCGGACTTTGAAATGCGCCTCAAGGCCGTTGAGGAACAGCAAAAGGGTCCCGCCCCGGCAAAGGCTACCCCGGTAAAACGCCGTACAGGCCAAAGCCCCAAGGCGCTGCCCAAGACTGCGGAAAAAGTGCCAGCCAAAAAAACAGCGCCAGGCAAGAAAGCAGCAACGGACAAGAAACAGGCGCCGGGCAAAAAAACCAGCGCAAAGGCCGGGGCCTCCACAAAAGAAAAAAAGCCCGCCGCTTCGACCGCAGGAGCGGATCAGCCTTGAGAATACGTATCGCAAAGGCTGCGGCACGCCCGTGACGGTGCGAAACCGCGCATATGCCCCGCGCGTGCGCCGTCACGGCCAGCGCCCGCACACGCCGCGGCCAGAGCACGTTCGGGCGGCATCCGTCAAGCGGCGAATACGCCATACGGACGGCCGCAGCATTGCCAGTGAAACTGCCCTGAAGCGGACCCCCGACATGACGGGGCCGTTCCCCACAGGCGCGGCCCCTACTGATATCTTGAGCAAGGAGATGACATGGACTTCAATTCCTCCCTGGTAACCCTGTTTGAAGTGAGCTGGGAAGTCTGCAACAAGGTGGGCGGCATTCACTCTGTCGTCACCAGCAAGGCGCTTCAGGCCGTGGAACATTTCGGTGAAGACTACTTTCTTCTGGGCCCGGCCCTGAAACAGAATCCCGGTTTTGAAGAAACCGACGAGCACGCCTGGGACTCCCTGCGCATAGGCCTTGCCACCCGTGACCTCAAATGCCGCATGGGCCGCTGGAACATACCCGGACGCCCAAAGGTCATACTGGTGGAGTTCGACAAGCGTTATGCCAGCAACCAGCTGCTCTTTGAAATGTGGAAAAACTACGGTGTGGATTCCCTTTCCGGCGGGTGGGACTATATAGAGCCCGTCATGTTCGCCGCGACCTGCGGTGAAGTCATCGCCGCCGTGCACGAAAGCCGTGTGGAGCCCATGCAGGGGCACAGCGTGGCCCTTTTTCACGAATGGATGTGCGCCGCAGGTCTGCTCACGGTCAAAAGGCTCGCGCCGGAGGTGGGCACGGTCTTTACCACCCACGCCACCATGCTTGGCCGCGCCCTGGCCGCCACTGGCCGCGACATTTACACCAACATGCGCAACATCAATCCGGCCAACGAGGCGGCAGCGCTGAACATCACGGCCAAATGGTCCATGGAGAGCACCGGCGCGCGCGAGGCCGACGCCTTTACCACAGTGAGCCCCATCACCGGCGAGGAGTCCACTGTCTTTCTGGGCCGCCAGCCCGACGTCATCACCACCAACGGTCTGGACCTGCGCGTCATAGCCGACTATTCCGAAGACCGCAGCGTGCCTTCTGCCTCGCGGGCAAAAATAATGGAAGCCGCAGGGCGCTTTTTGCGCGGCCCCCTGCCTGAACACACCAGGATTTTCATCATTTCAGGCCGCTACGAGATGCACAACAAGGGCGTGGACATCTTTTTGGACGCCCTGGCCCAGGCCGACCGCAACCTCTCCGGCACTGACACCTCCATTCTGGTTCTCTGCATGGTCATGGGCGGCCACACGGGCGTCAACCCGGCGGCCGTGTCCGGCGACCCGGCCGACACGGACAACGGCCAGCCCTTCATCTGCACCCACTATGTGTGGAACGCCCCGCAGGACCCCATCATCAACGCCTGCCGCCGCCTCGGACTCAACAACAGGCCGGAGCGACGCATCAAGGTGATCTTTGTGCCCGCCATGCTTGACGGGCATGACGGCTTTTTGAACATGCCCTATGAAGAAGTCCTGGCCGCCTGTGATCTGGGCTTCTTCCCCTCCTGGTACGAGCCCTGGGGCTATACGCCGCAGGAAAGCGCGGCCTGGGCCGTGCCCACGCTCACTACCGACCTTTCGGGCTTCGGCATGTGGGTCAGGGAAAAGATGAAGGAAGCGGGCATGGACCACAGGGGCGTATACGTCATGCCCAGACGCGGCATGAACTTTGAGCAGAGCGCCAATGTGCTGCACGAAAAAATACTTGTTGCCGCCGCCTGCCCCGCCGAAGAACTGCACTCCTGGCGCGGCTACGCCCGCGCCCTGGCCGAAAAAACATCCTGGAGTTATTTTTTCGATAACTATCTGAAGGCATTTCATATCGCTCTTACCAAATCCGAAACCCGCGCCGATCACGACGCAGGGCACGGCGCGCTCACGCGGGTTCTCACGGCCTCCTGCTCGGCCACCCCCTTTCTGCGCCCCATCATGGCAGTGGCCGAAGTGCCCCAGGAGCTCGCACGCCTGCGCGAACTTGCCCAGAACATCTGGTGGTGCTGGCAAGACTACGCCAAGGCCCTGTTCATGGCCCTGAACCCCCATTTGTGGGAAGCCTGCCGCAATCCGCTGAGAATGCTTGAAGAGGCATGGCCCGCCCGCTTCAAGGAGCTCATGGCCAACGCAGAATATATGGACATGTACCACAGGGTGATGGAGCGCTTTGACGCCTATATGGCCGAACCCATCCGCTCCCTCAGCCAGGACGTGACGCCCGAACACCCCATTGTCTACTTTTCTACGGAATACGGGCTTAGCGAGTCCATACCCATCTATTCCGGCGGCCTTGGCGTTCTTTCAGGCGACCACCTCAAGTCCGCCTCGGACATGGCCCTGCCTCTGGTGGGCATCGGCCTGCTCTACAAGAACGGCTACTTCATGCAGGAGATAGATTCCAACGGCCGTCAGGTGGCGCAATATCCCGTCAACAACTTTGCCCAGATGCCCATAAAGCAGGTGCACGACGCCTTCGGTGAAGACATATACGTACAGCTGGAACTGCCCGGCCGCATACTCTTCGCCCGGGTGTGGCGGTTGCAGGTGGGCCGGGTGACGCTCTACCTTATGGATACGGACACCCCCCGCAACACCGATGAAGACCGCCGCATCACAGACCGCCTCTACGAGGCCAACCGTGAAACCCGGCTGTTGCAGGAAATCCTGCTGGGTCAGGGCGGCATGCGCCTTCTGCGGATTCTGGACATCATCCCCAGCGTGTATCACATGAACGAAGGGCATTCGGCCTTCATGGCTCTTGAAAGGGTACGCGACTGCATGACCCAGGGCATGGAATATGACGAAGCCGTGGTGCGCGTGCGCTCCAACACGCTCTTTACCACCCACACGCCCGTATCGGCGGGCAACGAATCCTTCTCTCTCGAACTTATGGGCCGCTATTTCACCGGCATGGCGCAAAACCTGAACCTTTCGTGGCAGCAATTCACCAAATTGGGACAGATCGAGGGCGGCGACAGCCAGGCATTTGAAATGACCGTGCTGGCCCTGCGCCTTTCCTGCTGGGCCAACGGCGTCAGCCGCCTGCACGGCATTGTTTCGCGCCACATGTGGAACAAGTTGTGGAAGGGCCTGCCCACGGCCGAAACGCCCATTGGGCACGTCACCAACGGCGTGCATACTCCTTCCTACGTGGGCAGCTGGATGCATGAGGTTCTGCACAAATACCTTGGAGCCGGCTGGATGCAGTCACAGCCCGGCGCCGGCACATGGGACAAGGTGGACGAAATCCCCGACGAAGCCTTTTGGGCTGCCCGCCAGAACCAGAAGGAGGCCCTGCTTGACGCCCTGCGCAAGCGGGTTCCCGTCTTTGCCCAGCGCTTCAAGCTGGACCCCGCCACCCGCAAGGATATGGAGGCACTGCTCAAGCCGGAAACACTCATTATCGGCTTTGCCCGGCGGTTTGCACCTTACAAGCGCGCCACCCTGCTTTTTGCCGATCCCGATCGCCTGGCGCGCATTCTCAACAACCCCAACCGCCCTGTGGTGCTGGTGTTCTCCGGCAAAGCGCATCCTGCGGATGAGGCAGGCATAAACCTCATTCAGGAAGTTATGCGCATGTGCCAGGACCAACGCTTTATGGGGCGCGTCTTCTTTCTTGAAAACTACAGTCTGTCCGTGTCGCGGCTCATGTCGCAGGGCTGCGACGTCTGGCTCAACACGCCCCGCCGGCCCCACGAGGCTTCGGGCACCAGCGGCATGAAACTGCCCGTCAACGGCGGCGTGAACCTGAGCATCTCGGACGGCTGGTGGTGCGAGGGCTACAACAGGCAGAACGGCTGGACCATCGGCCCCGTAATCACCAATGAACTGCCCAGCAGCGAGCAGAACGACTACATCGACGCGGAATCGTTGTACGGCCTGCTGGAAAATGCCGTGCTGCCCCTGTACTTCGAACGCAACCAGAACGGCCTGCCCACCCAGTGGATCGCCATGGCCAAGCGCTCCCTCAAAAGCCTTACAGCCATGTACAGCAGCAATCGCATGCTCAACGACTACATCCGCCAGTACTATTTGCGGGCGGCGCGCCGCCGCAACATGCTGGCCGAAGACAACTGGGCCCCCTGCCGCCAGCTGGCCGCCTGGACAAAAGACCTGCCCGCCCGGTTCGGCACCGTCAAGGTGGAGGAAATGCTCATCAGCGGCGTGGAGAACAATACAATGATCTGCGGCGAGCCTGTGAGCGTCCGTCTGCATATCCACCTGGGCGAAATGCAGCCCGAGGAAATCCTGGCCCAGCTTGTTATCGGCCGTGCGCTCATTGACGGCAACTTCATTGACAAACCCGAAATACTGCGGCTTGAACCCCGCACCTCGGACAATGGCAATGGCGGCAGAACCTATGCGGCCACCTACATACCAACGCACAGCGGGCAGTACCGCTATGGCGTTCGCGTCATGCCCTTCCATAAAGGTCTGGCCTCGCCGTTTGAGACGGACCTTGTCTTGTGGGCATAGGCGAGGGAAATGCCGCGTTGAAAGGCTTTGTGGGGGAGGGACCCTTTTGCAAAAGGGTCCCTCCCCCACACCCCCTCCCCCTAGAGCAGATTAACTTTGAAAATATACATTTTCAAAGTTTGAGGCACGCTCACTTCGGCGTTTAACCGCGCAAATAAATAGCGCTTACGCCTCCGTGGCGGGCGTCTGCTCCCGCATCCGCCAGAGCAATTTCATTATGAAATTGCTCTAAAACCTTTATTATCCCTCGGTATAGCGGCTGCGTAGCTACCCGCCGTAACGGTAGTGACTTACGCTGCGTTAAAACCGTTCAGACGGAAAGCGGGCCGCCCAAAGGCGGCCCGCTTTCATTGCTGGTCATTGCGGTTTCTTACTGCTTCACCGGCGCATATTCATGTAACAAAGCTCCGGGCGGGCGGTTGTAAAAGATTGTTCGCCGGAGGCGCACAGGTGCGGAAAGCATCAGGCACAGAAAGCACTTGAAGTAGAAAGCGCAAGGGCGCAATAAGTATCCCACGGGCTGACAGTTCCAATGTCTGCCCGCGCGGCGGCTACATGTTTTTCACATCGGCACGGCAGGTGAGCATTGGCCCGTCAAGCATGCTCATGGCGTCAATCAGCAGCGCGCGGTAGCTGCCTGTGCCGCCCCCGACGCCAACCACCATAGTTTCAGCGGCAATTTCTCCTGCCACGCCCATGCTGCTTACAGCGCACAGACATGCCTGGGGCGCTTCGTCGGGCGCAGCCCCAAGGCAGCAGCCGATGATGGCTGCCGACATGCAACCCGAACCGGTGATGCGCGCCATGAGCGGATGCCCGTTGCGTACCGTCCATACCCCCTGGCCATGGGCCACAATATCTATGGCTCCGCTGATCACAACCACGGCTCCCGTGCTGTCACCCAGCCGCCGGGCCGTGTCGCACGCGGCCTTGAGGTTGCCCTCGGTGACAAGGGAGGCGTCCTCGGCGTCCACACCTCTGGCCCTGGCGTCCTCTCCGGCCAGAAAGCCTATTTCTGAAATATTGCCCTTGATGACCGCAAAGCGCACTTCACGCAACAGGCTTTGCAAAGCGCTGTTACGCAGAGCCGTGGCGCCCGCGCCCACGGGATCAAGCACCACTGGCCGCCCCAGGCTGTTGGCGCGCCTGCCCGCAACAATCATGGCCTCAACGGTGCGGCTGTTGAGCGTGCCTATATTGATGACCAGAGCCTGCGCCAGAGTCACCACATCTTCCACTTCAGCAATATCGTCGGCCATTATGGGACACCCGCCAGCGGCCAGAATTATGTTGGCGCAGTCGTTCACGGTGACGTAGTTTGTAATGCAGTGCACCACAGGGCCGCGCCGCCGCACGGTATCCAGAATATCCGCAAAGAATCTCATGCACTTCTCCTTCCGGCCACAGCCGGCCCCCTTGCGCAATGACACGCCGCACAGGGGCGAAAAACGCCACCTCCTGCCCCGCGCGCGCTGCCGCCGACTACGGAGGCGTAAGGCAGTTTATCTGCGCAGTTTATCTGCGCGCTTAAACCCGTTGTGAGCGTGCCGTAAACTTTGAGAACGTGTATTCTCAATGCTTCCAATATGTTCGCATCCACCAGAGCAATTTCAAGCGGCAACCGTTAGGCGACGAAGAAGCCTTACGGATGGCGACAGCATCGCTAGTGAAATTGCTCTAGGTGTAGAGTGTCAACACGTTGTTCACCCTCCGCTTAATCTTGAAGCTGGAGCTTTTCTGCCAAGAGCCGTGTGAGGACGCAAGAAATTGTAGCGATACGTCCAGACCGGCAGGTAAGCCGTTCTTTTCCATGAGTGGGTATACGTTTCGGCGTATGCCCATTCTTTTAATGCTGTCCTGATAAAGCGTTCGGCCTTGCCGTTTGTTTGCGGCCGATAAGGCCGGGTTCGTTTGTGCTTTATTCCAAGTTCCCGGCAAGCATCACGGAATTTCCAAGATTTGTAGCAAGACCCGTTGTCCGTAAGCACCCGCTCCACCTTGATGCCGTGCGAAGCGTACCAGGCAACGGCAAACCATAAAAACTCCACTGCGCTCTCTGCCGTCTCATCCGGGAGGATGGCTGTATACGCGGCCCTGGACGCATCATCCACGCAGACGTGTAAATACTCCCAGCCCGGCCGACGGCGGCCGATTTGCCGTGTTCCCGCTTTTCTGTGCCCGACACCGTCAATTTTGCCGAGCCGTTTAATGTCCAGGTGGAGCATCTGCCCCGGCTTTTCCCACTGATAGCGCTGTACTGGCTCTTTTACTTCCAGTGAAGAGAGCCGGGAGCAGCCGAGTTTGCGCAACGCCCGGAATACACTGCTGCGACAAAGTTCAAGCCGCAAGGCTATTTCATCGCCGCTGAGGCGCTCCCTGCGTAAAGCCAGAACACTCGCAAAATCTTGCTCCGTCAGCTTGCCGCGGCATCGCCGGGGGCGAGAACTTTTGTCCGCCAAGGCCATAGCGCCGCCTTGGCGGTAACGGCTCCTCCATTTTCTGGCCGTGCGCAAGCTCACGCCATACCCAGCCGCCACTTTTGCCGCCGGTTCATACTGCATCCGCCGCACCATTTCTTCTCGACTACGAACCGTCAGTTTGGCATTCTTATGGCTGTTCACCCTTTCCCTCTCTCGGTTTGCTGTTGTCTCGCAACTCCAGCTTTACCGACTTGAGGGAGGGTGAACAACCTATTGGAACACTACATCTAGGGAAGCATTGATTAAAGAGCCTCCCGGAAACGCGCAGTTATTTCGTTTGGCAAGGCGCGATCTTTTTTTGAAGCAGGAGTGGACTCTTCCGTCCTCGACTGTTTCAAAAAAAGTGACGCAACGCCGCCAAACGGAATAAATCAGCGTTTCCCTAGGGCTTGATGTAGGCAAAACCCTCACGCTGCAGGCGTACTATTTCAACCAGCCCGGCAGGCACGACTTCGCAGCCGGGCCAGAGGTCTTCGGCCGTCATATTGTTATTGGCCAGGGCATTGGCGCAAACCCGAATGCGCAAACCCTGTTCCTGAAGGGGCGCGGCCATGGCGCGGAACTCTTCATTACTCTTGTGGAACTGGGCTGCGGAAGGGCCGTTGGCCACCACCACCAGCTGATAGCGTTCGTTGGGCAAGGCCTTGATGTAGTTGGCCGCATTCATCAGAACCAGCTTCAGGATAGCGGATTCCTTGCTGTCTATGTGCAGGCAGAGATCGTAGTTCATGTGCATTCTCCATAAAAATTGCAGCCGGAACAAGGGTGGCTGCGGCGCTCTCACAACAACGCCGGGCACGGCACAAGTAGTAGCAGGGGGCTGGCGTTTTGCCAAGCAGCGCACAATGAGAGGCTGCCGTAGCTAAGCAATATTGCTTATAAAAATACCACAATATGCGAATGTTTCTTGCTAAGAAAAACCATACAGCGTATCGTTACGCATGTGCAGTGTATTCAGCATAAAAATCCTGCGGCCCTCTCGGCCCAACCATGTCCAAAGCCTCTCCCGCGAACACGCAGTTTCCTGGCTTGCACCGCTACGCGCTCTTTGCGCGCTGCTGCTGTTACTGCAGCTTTCCGGTTGCGGCCTGCTGTCGCCAAAGGTTGAGGACCCCCACGAGCAAAAAGAGCAGGAATCCCTTGAAGCCGCATGGCGTGGGGATCCTGTGCCCTATACCCTTCGCGTCAAGGTCAAGGACGGGCCATCCTCCCTTGAAGGCAAAATGAAATCCGTAAGCCAGCTGGAGCAGCTTGCCAAGGAGCCGCCCGACAGCATGCTGGCCCTGGAACGCCGCGCCCGCGCCGATGTGGAAACAGCGGTCAAACTTCTGCACTCCCAATGCTATTATGAAGGCGCAGCGGACTTCAATCTGGATGAAGAGGCCAGGCCAGTGCGCGTGACCCTCACTCTTACGGCCGGGCCGCGCTACACGCTGGGCCGCGCCAATGTGAGTTACGAACCGCCGCCCGATGTGCCCGGCTATTTCAAGACCCGCGAACGTGAAGTGGGCTTTTGGGGCCTGGAAACCAAAACCCTGCCGCCGCCGTCCTTTCCCTCAACCCTGCCGGGGGTCGCCGTGGGCAAACCCGTGGTGGCCGACGCCCTGCTGAGCGCCGTTGAGGACCTGCCGGAAAAACTGCGCACCCAGGGCTACCCCCTGGCTTCAGTGACCCGGTCGCGCTACACGCTTGACCCCGAAAAACGGCAGGTCAACGCCGACATTACCATTGATCCCGGCCCGCCCGCCCTCATGGGCCGCATTGACGTCAAGGGCAATGCTGGCGTCAACGCTGCCTACCTGCAAAGGCTGGCCCTCTGGGTTCCCGGCGAAGAGCCGTGGGACGCGGAACTGATGGAAGATTACGCCAACAACCTGCGCGGACTGGGGCTCTTCCGCTCTGTGGAGGTACGCCCGCAGGAAGAGTTGCTGGCCAAGAATGAAACCGCCGCCAACGGCGCTCCAACCAAAAGCAGGGACGGCGTGCCCGTGCTGCCCCTGGAAGTGACCGTGGCCGAACTGCCCTTCCGTTCCGTGGGCGGCAGCGCCCGGTATGACACGGATACGGGCCTTGGCGTTGAAGGCTTCTGGGAACACCGCAATCTTTTCGACAATGGGGAAAAGCTGGTGGTCAGCGCCCCCATCGCCACACAGGTTCAAGGCATCAAGGCGGCTTTTGAAAAACCCGCCTTTCTTGTGCGCGAGCAGCGTTTGCTGGCGTCCGCCTCGGCCCTGCGTGAAAACACAGAGGCGTACAAAAGCACGGCAGGCAGCGCCTCCGCCGCGCTGGAGCGGCGCGTCTCGCGCTTCTGGTGGGCCAGCCTCGGGGCCGGGGGCCAGAGCGGTTCCATCAAGGAAAACGACAAATCCGAACAGTTTTACGGCTACATCGGCCCCAAGGCCAGCGTGCGGCGCGACAGCCGCAACAATATCCTCAACCCCACGCGCGGTTCGGAGATCACCGTCAAGGCCAATCCCTACACAGGCTTTTACGGCGAAAGCTTCACTGTCATGGCCGGTTCGCTGGAAGCCAGCGGCTACTACGCTCCCTTCCACAAAGACGGGCGGCCCGACGACAAACTGATCATGGCTGGCAGGATTGAGGCAGGGGCCATGTCCGGCGCGGCCCTGCGCAACATTCCCGGCAGCCTGCGCTACTACGCTGGCGGCGCGGGGTCGGTGCGCGGCTATCCCTATCAGTCAGTGGGGCCGGAGGACAAAAATGGCGATCCCCTGGGCGGGCGCTCCTTTCAGGAAATCAGCATTGAGGCCCGCTACAAGATTACCGAAGATGTGGGCATTGTGCCCTTTCTGGACGGCGGCATGGTCTACAGGGATGAAGTGCCCCGCATCATAGGCGACATGGACTGGGGCGCGGGCATAGGTCTGCGCTATTTCACGCCCATCGGGCCGTTGCGGCTGGACGTGGCCACGCCCCTGCAACCAAGGGACGGCGATCCCCCCATACAAATCTACGTGAGCATAGGGCAGTCCTTCTGATGACGAGCGCATCCACACATCCCGCGCAGACTGACGCCACGGCGGACGGCTCCAGGGTCGGGGCCGGGGCTTCCGGCGTAACGGCATCCGGCGCGGCTGCCTCCAGCGTGACTGGCTCTGGCGTGGCCGACGCGGGCACGAGCACGCCTCAGGGGTCTGGCGGAGGCCATAAAAAACGGGGGCTGGCTGCCCGCATCTGGTCTGTGGTATGGCGCGGGCTGGCCTTTCTGCTGCTTTTACTGCTGTTATTTCTGGCTGGCGTACTGCTGGCCTTGCGCAATGAAAACGTCCAGGCCTGGATCAAGGACGAGGTCAATGCCGTTCTGGCCGCTTCAGCGGCAGAAAGCGGCCTGCATATCCGTTTGACGAGCCTTTCGGGCGCGCTGCCCTTCACGGCGCAGGTGGGGGTGGAACTCGCCGACGCCCACGGTCTGTGGCTTGAAGCGCCGCAGAACGCCTTTGTCTGGGACTGGGCCGCCCTGCCGGGCCGTGTGCGCATTGCCGAACTGACCAGCACCGGGCCACGCCTCCTGCGTTTGCCCGACCTGCCTCCGTCGCCCCCGGAGCCCCCCTCGCCGCCGCTGACGGAGGCGTCGCTGCGTGAAACTCTCGGCGAGGCGGTACGCGCCATCAGCGGATTGCCGGGCTGGCTGCCCGATGTGCTTCTGGACCGTGTGGCCGTTGTGGACGCGCAGCTTCCCGCAAGCCTGCTTGGCGCGATGCCGCCAACCGATACCCCGGCCAATGTCAGGGCAGATGCCTTGGCAGACGCCAAGCCCGGTGCCGCGGCGGACGCCCCTGCCAATACCTCGGCCAATACTCCGGCGGCCGGGAACGGAAACCGTACGGCTGAGGGCCAGAACGCAGGCACGGCAGAACATGGCGCAGCCCAAAGCGCCGCCAGACAGGACACGCCGGGCGCGCCCGCCGCCAGCCAGTCCTCAGACAGCTATTTTCTGGCGAATATCGAGGCCACACTCAGGGCCGGAAACACGGGGGGCCACCTCACGGCCCTGCTGACAGCCTATGGCGCCAACAATGCCTCTCTGCCCCTGCCCGGCGTGCCCAGCGGCGGCCTTGAGGTCCGCCTTGAACTGAATTTCGCCCCGCGTCAATCGGGAACAGTCACGCCCTCAGCCATGGCGCTGACCGTGGACAGCACGCTTGAAGCCACGGTGCTGCCTGCCGGACATGCCGGGGCCGCCCACGCAGATCCGTCCGCCGGGGCGGACGCACAGGCTGGTCAGACAACGCCCGCCACCACCGCGACTGGCATCACCGCGAACGGCAGCACATCCTCCACCGCCACAACGGCGACGGGCACCTCCACCGCCGCTGCCCCCGTGCCCGCCACTGTACCCGCGCAGGGCGCGGACAAAACATCCACAACAAAAGCCGCCTCCGGCCCTCTGGCAACCCTGCTCGGCGGTGGAGCCAGAATTTCACTGGCCTTGGGCGCGGAAGTGGAAGCCCCCGAAAAACCCGGCGCTCCGGGCTCGCCGGACGCCATGGCCACTGTCGCCCGTGTGGGCCTGAACAAATTCTCCATTCAGGCTGGCCCGCTGTCCACGGCAGGGCATGCCTTCTGGCAAAGCGCGCCCGCCGCGCCTGCCGGGGGCGCTGTGCCGCAGCCCGCATCACCACAAATCGCACCCACACAGGCCGCAACTCCGTTGGCCGAACCTGTACAGGGCACGACGCCGCAAGCGCCATCTTCACAGGGCACAACGCCGCTGGCCGCGTCACCACACGTCGCCCCTGCACAGGCAGCAGCCCCGCTGACAGCATCCTCGAAGGCCGTACCTTCGCAAGCCACACCGTCGCAGAAAACTTCCCCGCAGGAATCTTCGTGGCTTTCAGGCCCTCTGGATGTGGATTTGCAGGTCAGCATCGCTCCCTCCAGAAGCGCGCCCGCGAACGCCAGGCAAGCTGCCGTCCAGCCCTCCGCTCAGTCCACGGCGCAGGCCGCCGCCCAAGTCGCCACTGCGGATGAAAGCGCTGACCCGCTGGACATGCTGGCCTCCCCTGCCACCGTACGCCTCACCGCCGCCGGGCCTTTGGCCGCCCCTGACCTTACCCTGCGTGTGGAATGCGCCGACCTGCGCATGGGCACGCACCGACTTGAACAGGCCGCTGTGCACCTTGGCGCGGCCCCGCTGAACTGGCAGGAAGCCCTCATGGTGGCTCAGGACCGCAAACGTGACCTTGCCGCCTCAAATGCCGCTCCGCCCGCCCCGGCAGCCGCGCCCCCCAAAGCTCCCGACGCCGCGCCCAATGACAGTGCCGCGCAGGATGCCGGAACCGCGCAGACTGCGGACGCCGCGCCCCCAAAAGCCGCCCCGTCCAAAAGACCGGAACTCACGGTGCAACTGGATGTGAACGGGCGCTGGGACGGTCAGCCCCTGAGCCTGGAAAGCCAGATTTTTGCGGGCCGGAGTGAGGGAGACATGTTGCAGGCTGGCCTGCGCAACCTGCGCCTCAACGCCCTTGGGCTCGCAGCCGCCGGGCAGGTGACGGCCACTTTGCCCCCAGGTTCCATGCCGGCCTGTGACGGCAAGCTGGATGTGCGCGTGGCCGACTGGGCGGCGCTTTCCACCCTTGTGCCGGGCGCGCGCCTTGACGGCGAGGCCGCCCTGAGCCTTGAACTGCGGACCGACCGCGTGGCCGTGACCACAACGGCCAGTAACCGCGCCTCCCCCAATGACCAGAACGGGCACAGCGCTGCCGCTCAGGCGGCTCAAGACTCGCAGGCGGCCAGTGAAAACCCGCCCGCAACGCCTGCTGCTTCCAACAGCAGCGTCGCGCCCGCGTCCGCCACGGCGGAACCGGCGCAGCGCTACAGCCAGAAGGCCGAACTGCGCTTCAACGTACCCCGCCTGAACTACAGCGCCGGGGCGGACGCTCCCCTTACCCTGCGCAATCTTGCGGGCGAGCTCACGCTCAAGGACGCTTTCGGGCCGGGCAGCCTCACCGCGCGCATAGACCTTGGCAATGTCCATCAGGGTGATCTCTCCCTCGGCGCCAGAGTGCGCGCAAACGGCCCTCTCAGCGGCCCCCTGGACGCCAGTGTTGAAACGAGCGGCGCAGTGGCCGCTCACGTCAACGCGCGCTGGCAGCCGGGCCTTGTGCAGGTGCAAAGGCTTGAGGCACATGTGAGCGGACGCGACCTCGGCTTCCGCGCAACGCCGGGAGCCGCCCTGCGCTATGGCGATGGCGGACTTGACCTGAAAGGGCTGGACATCCGCCTTGTTCCCGGCGGCAGGCTGCGCGCCCAGGCATCTCTTGCCCAGGACAAGCTGGACGTGCGCCTTGATCTTGAAGGACTCGCCCTCACCCCGTGGAAAAAATTTGTGCCCGCCCTGCCCGAAGGTACGGTGGAAGCGCAAGTCCGCCTTACGGGCAACCCCTCGCAGCCCGGCGGCAACTTCCGCCTTGGCGTCCGGCAGTTGCGCATCCCCAATAGCCCGCTGAAGCCCCTCAATGTGGGACTCACTGGCCGCATTGAGGCAAACGGCGGCTCCAGCGGCAGCCTTGTGGCCCGACTGGACATGGACAAGGAAAGCGTTCAGGCGCTGGGCGGCAGCGAAGCACGGCTTGAAGTGCGCCTGCCCCTGCTTTTCGGCAAGGACGGCCTGCCGCAGCCCAACATGCAGGGCCCCCTGCGCGGGCAGGTTCGCTGGAAAGGGGCCGCCGGGCCGCTCTGGTCCCTGCTGCCCATCGCGGACCAGCGCTTTGCGGGCAATGTGGCCATGAACGTTGATCTGGGCGGCACGCTTGCGGCCCCTTCCGCCAAGGGTTCTGTTCTGGTGGACAAGGGCAAGTATGAAAACCTGCTCCAGGGCGTGCTGCTGACCAATATCAACCTGCGCCTCAACCTTGAGGAAGGCCGTGGCGGGAATTCCGGCAAAAAACAGGGCGGTCTGCCGGGCGTGGCCCGGCTGGAACTGGACGCCTCCGGCGGCCTTGGCGGCAAACTGCGCGTGGCCGGATTCGCCAGCCTTGACGGCAGCAGGCTGGACATCAAGACCACCATTGACCATCTGCGGCCCCTGAGTCGCCGCGACATACGCATCGAGCTTTCGGGCGAGGCGGGCGTGACCGGCAGTGCCGCCGCCCCGCAGGTGGCCGGCAAAATCATCGTCAACCAGGGTCTCATACAGCTTAACAAGCTGGCCGTGGGCGGCAGCGTCACCACCCTGCCCATCACGGAAGCGCCCGACCCTTCGCAGGTTGCGCAACAGGCCGCAGCCCCCGAAAAACCCGTAGCGCGGGGCAACCTGAACATCAATATTGTGATTCCCGGCCGCTTCTTTGTGGAAGGGCACGGGCTTACCAGTGAGTGGAAGGCCGACCTGCTGGTTTCCGGCACCCCGGAAGACCCGCAGATCACGGGGCAAATCACGGCGATCAAGGGCACCTTCGATTTTCTGACCAAGGTTTTCAAGCTCTCACGCGGCAGCATTACCTTTGCCGGGGGATCGCTGAGCAACCCCCTGCTGGACATCAAGCTTTCCAATGAAACGCCCAACCTTACGTCCTATGTGACCATATCGGGCACAGTGCGCAAGATGAAACTGACCCTGAGCAGTGAACCCGAAATGCCCAGGGACGAAATCCTGGCCCAGATTCTTTTCGGCAAAAGCACCAACGAACTTGGGCGGCTGGAAAACCTGCGGCTTGCCGGAGCAGTGGCCCAGCTCGCGGGCTTTGGCTCCGGCGGCGGCGGCATCTTTGACCTGACCCGCAAGGCGCTGGGCGTTGATGTGCTGCGGCTGAACTCCACTCCAGGCACTGCCTCCGGCGGGCAGTCCGAAGACGAGGGCATGGGCGCCGGCACCGCGGTGGAAATGGGCAAGTACATTTCAGACATCATCTATGTGGGCGTACAGCAGGGCATGAAGCAGGGCAGCACGGCCTTTATCATACAGCTTGAGATTACGCCCCGCACCAGCCTGGAACTGCGCTCCGAGCAACAGAACACCTGGGGCGGCATACGCTGGAAATACAATTACTAGAGCCGGTTCACGAGAAGTGCTTTGTGGGGGAGGGACCCTTTTGAAAAAGGGTCCCTCCCCCACGCCCGACCTCCTAGACCAGATTAACTTTGAGAATGGACATTCTCAAAGTTTAAGACACGCATACTTCGGCGCTTAACAGCGCAAATAAATAGCGGTGCTGTCTTCATCCGTAAGCCCTGCGGGCAACGGCTGAAGCTGCGCTTACGCCTTCGCTGCGGGCGCCTGCTCACGCAGTCGCCAGAGCAATTTCAAAGTGAAAATGCTCTAAGGAAACGCTGATTTGTTCCGTCTGGCGGCGTTGCTTCACTTTTTTTGAAACAGTCGAGGGCGGAAGAGTCCACTCCTGCTTCAAAAAAAGATCGCGCCTTGCCAAACGAAACAACTGCGCGTTTCCAAGAGGCTCTTTAATCAGTGCTTCCCTAAAAACTTTATTGTCCTGCGGTATACCATCGCACTGTCACCACGCGCGGCTTGACGCATCCTGCAGCACTGCGGCCGGATGCTTTTTTTTCACAAGATTTCAGGACAACGAACATGAAACAGCACCCCCCTGCCCCCACTGCCGGAGCAGTGCCGCGTCTTCGCCGCGCCGTGACGGCTGACCATGCCGCACTTGCCGACCTCTGGAAGCGCAGCGTTCGTGCAACACACCAGTTTCTCACTCCACAGGCCGTGGACGAGCTTTACACTGCCGTCGTGCGGGAATACCTGCCGGGTGTGGAGGAATTGTGGCTGGTGGAATACGGACATTCCAGCCCAAAAGCGCCAGAGGCCGATGCCCTTGGCGACAAAGGCGTAAAACCTGAACGCGCGGTGAACCCGCCCCTGCCGAATACTCTCCACCCGAATAAGCTCCGGCCAGATACGCTTGCCCCGAATGTGCTTCGCGCGGATGCGCCCCGTCCTGTCGGTTTTATGGGCTGCAACTGGCCGCAGATAGAAATGCTGTTTGTGGAGCCAGAATGTTTCGGCCTCGGCATCGGCAAGATGCTTCTTGGCCATGCGCGGCAGCGGGCCATGGCGGAGAGCGCGACACTGACCCTTGACGTCAATGAGCAGAACCCCGCCGCCCTGGCTTTTTATGAACACATGGGCTTTGTGGTGACGGGGCGTTCCCCCGTGGACGGTCAGGGCCGCCCGTACCCGCTGCTGCATATGCAATGGCGACGGTCATAGAGCTTGTACCCTTTTTCAAAGGTAACAGTACCCAGACCAGATTACCGTTGAAATGTGAAGCATTTCAACGGTAATCTGCCCAACATTGCGATTTGCGGCAGCTGTTAGCGGGCCTTTGCCGCTTACGGATAGCGACAACCATCAGCAGGCTGCCCGTTCAATGCAACGGCTAAAGCTCGGCAGAATCCACACCACGTTGTGGCGCGCTGCACTTTCGCGCAGCATTAGAGCCTGTTACCTTTTTCAAAGGTAACAGGCTCTAAAATAAAAGTTTTAGGGGGTGGGGGCGTGGGGGAGGAGACCCTTTTTCAAAAGGGTCCCTCCCCCACAAGAAACTTCAAAAATAAAAACTGTTAGCTGCTCTTGCGCTTGCCTGCGGTCTGATACCGCTTCTGCGCCGAAAGTTCCGACTTGCGCAGCCGGATGGACAGGGGTGTTACTTCCACCAGTTCATCTTCGCGCACAAAGTGCAGGGCATGCTCCAGCGTCATCTTTTTCACGGGCGTAAGGGTGACGTTTTCGTCCTTGCCCGACGCGCGCAGGTTGGTGAGCTTCTTTTCCTTAGTGGCATTGACGTCAATGTCGTTATCGCGATTGTGCTCACCGATGATCATGCCTTCGTACACAGGGTCGCCCGGCTCCACAAAGAGCACGCCGCGCGGCTCAAGGTTGTAGAGGGCATAGGCCACGCCATTGCCCGCCCTGTCGGCGACGATGGAACCGGAATAGCGCGTGAGAAAATCGCCCCGCCACTCCTCGTAACCGTCAAGGTAGGAGTTCATGATGCCGGTGCCCTTGGTATCCGTAAGAAACTCGTCGCGGTAGCCGATAAGACCGCGCGCGGGCACGCTGAATTCCAGGCGCACACGACCCGTGCCGTTGTTGATGCAGTTGACCATGCGGCCCTTGCGCTGGGCCAGCTTTTCAGTGACCACGCCCATGAAGGTTTCGTCGCAGTCCACATAGAGGCGCTCAATGGGTTCAAGCGTTTTGCCGTTTTCGCCCTTTTGCAGGATGACTTCGGGGCGGCCCACGGAAAGTTCAAATCCCTCACGGCGCATGGTTTCAATAAGAATGGCCATCTGGAATTCGCCACGGCCCTTGACCAGAAAAGCGTCACGGTCTGCCGTGTCTTCAACCCGCACGGCCACGTTGCGCAGCGTTTCCTTGACCAGGCGGTCATGGATGGCGCGGCTCTGCACCAGTTTGCCTTCGCGTCCGGCCAGAGGGGAGGTGTTGATGCCAAAACGCATGGCCACGGTGGGTTCGTCCACGCGGATGCGCGGCAGGGCGCGCGGATTTTCGCGGGTGCAGATGGTGTCGCCGATGGTGACGTCTTCGATGCCCGCCAGCACAACGATATCGCCGGGCTGAGCGGTTTCGACCTCGGCCAGTTGCAGACCGTCGTACACCTGAAGCTTGGTGGCGCGCAGGGGGCGGGGCTGCCCGTCCTCGCCTATGCAGGCAAGAGATTCCTTGCTCTGCACATGGCCGTGCATGATGCGGCCCACAGCCAGACGGCCCAGATAGTCGGAATAGTCAAGGTCGGCCACCAGCATCTGGAAGGGCTGGTCGGGATCGTGCGCCGGGCCGGGGATATGCTTGAGGATGGCTTCAAAAAGCGGCGACAGGTCTTTCTGTTCGTCATCAATGTTATTCATGGCCACGCCCGCGCGGCCGATGGCGTAAAGAACCGGAAATTCGAGCTGCGCCTCGTTGGCGTCAAGGTCGATGAAAAGGTCGTAAATTTCGTTGAGCACTTCCTGCGGGCGGGCGTCCTTGCGGTCGATCTTGTTGATGACGACCACAACAGGCAGCCCGGCCTCAAGGGTTTTACGCAGCACAAAGCGGGTCTGGGGCAACGGCCCCTCGGAGGCGTCCACCAGCAGGATCGCGCCCGTGGTCATTGAGAGCGAGCGTTCCACTTCGCCGCCAAAGTCAGCGTGGCCAGGCGTATCGATGATGTTGATCTTGACGCCGTTCCACGACACCGCGCAGTTCTTGGCGGCAATGGTGATGCCGCGCTCGCGTTCCAGATCCATGCTGTCCATGACGCGATCGTCAAGCTGCTGGCCAGCGCGAAGAACGCCGCCCTGCTTGAAGAGTGCGTCCACAAGGGTGGTCTTGCCGTGGTCAACGTGTGCTATAATGGCTACATTGCGAAGAGATTCATTGTGCTGCATAGAGCGCTTGCCTTTTGGTAGAAAAAAAGTGTCCGGGCAGCGCTTGTACGCATTTTTCAGAGTTTTGTCACCATTGCCCGTATGAGACGCCCCAGATTTTTGCCTGCCTGGGCAGCCACAAGAATGATTTCTTCCAAAGGAGCCGGGGTCATACAGTCCGGCAAATTTTTATTGGAAAGACAGGACAGGCCAAGCACGCGCATGCCCATATGCCGCGCTGCTATAACCTCAAGCACGGTGCTCATGCCAACGGCGTCAGCCCCCCACTGCCGGTACATGCGCGTTTCGGCCGGGGTTTCCATTTCCGGCCCGCGCACGCCGATATACACGCCGCGCTCGAGCCGCAGGCCCATCCTGGCCGAGGTTTCCATAGCCAGAGCGCGAAGATCCGCGTCAAAGGGCATGCTCATGTCCGGGAAGCGCTGTCCCCAATGGTCGCAATTACAGCCCACCAAGGGCGAATGCCCGGTATGGTTGATAAAATCCGTCATGCACATGATGGAACCGGCATCGAACGTGGGGTTGAGCGCCCCGGCCGCGTTGGTGATGATGAGGGTCCTGACGCCCATACCAGCCATCACGCGCACGCCCATGCACACTTCCGCCGGGGTGCGCCCTTCATATAAATGGCACCGCCCCTGCTGGATGAGCACGGACCTGCCAGGTACGTCGTCATCTTCGCCGCAGGCCGTGGGAAAACGCCCCCACACAAAAGCGCCCACGTGAGAATCCACGCTTGATACGGGAAAGCCCGGCAAATCGGCATAGGGCACGGCCACCCTCTCGGCGAGCCTGTCCGCCAGCCCGGAAAGGCCGGTGCCCAGTATGAGCCCTATGGGCGATGCAGTATTTTCTGCAGAGCCGCAAGATATGATGTTACGCACGCCAGCAGGTTGCGAAAAGGTGCAGTTGGCGGCCTCCAAAGCCGCACGTAGCGCCGCTGTCGCCGACTGGACTTCCTGCGAATTTTGCATATTATCCCTCCTGATTCTGATCTGGCGGAAAAGTCGCAACACAGCAGCCACAGCGGATGCGCGATTTTTTCACCTGCACTGTGACCGTGCGTGTGGATTTTCACACGGAAAATGCGTATGCTCGTTTGATACAAACTCTGTATATCCCGCCCGGCCCTGTCCCACAAGGGCTAACAGGCGGATTCGACTAATTCCTGGCCCGCCGTCCTTGCGGCTGCCCGGAATAAACAGACAACAACTATTTGCGCCTCTGCGGCGCTGCATACGGAGACAGGCTTGGACAAAGCTCAGGAAACCATCCCCCTGCAAAAGCATAAAATTCTGGTAGCCAACAGGGGCGAAATAGCCATTCGCATCATGAAAGCCTGCCGCAAGCTGGGCGTGGCCTTTACCGCCATATTTACCGCCGAAGACGCGGCTTCGGGGCATGTGCGCCTTGCGCAGGAAGAAGGGGGCGAAAAAAGCCTTTTCCGCGTCTCTTCCTATCATGACGCCAACGAACTCATGTCCGTGGCCGATGAGGCGGGCTGCACCGCCGTACACCCCGGCTACGGCTTTTTTGCCGAAGACTTCCGTTTTGCCCGCCGCGTTGCCAAGCGCGACCGCAAGCTCATCTTCATCGGCCCCTCGTGGAAAATCATTCGCGAACTCGGCGACAAGATCAACACCAAGCGCCTGGCGCGCAGCCTTGGCGTGCCCACGGTGCCCGGTTCTGACCGCCCCATCTATGACGAGATGGAAGCCGAACGCATTGCCAAGAGCATTTTTGAATTTCAGGCCCAGCAGGGCATCAGCAGGCCCCTGGTGCTTGTCAAGGCTTCGGCCGGCGGCGGCGGCATGGGCATTGAAGAAGTGTACGACCCCGATCAGTTCCGTTCCGTCTACCGCCGCATACGCAGTTATGCGCTGCGCCAGTTCAAGGACGAGGGCGTGCTGATCGAACAGCGCATTACAGACTTCAACCACCTCGAAGTGCAGGTGGTTTCCGACCGGTCGGGCATGAACCCCGTGCATTTCGGCACCCGCAACTGCTCCATCCAGTCCACCGGCCTGCAAAAGCGCATCGAAGTCGCCCCCGGCTTTGTGCCGGATGAACTCAAATATACCTTTGACGCGGGCAAGGTGCTTACCGACATCGTTCACTATTCCCTCACCATGGCCCGCAAGGTGGGCTATGACAACGTGGGCACCTGGGAGTGGATCGTCACCCGCAAGGGCGAACCCTTCCTTATGGAAGTCAATACCCGCATCCAGGTGGAAAACGGCGTGTCTGCCCGCATTTCCAAGGTCAAGGGACAGGGAAATGTGGACATCATCGCCGAGCAGATCCGCATTGGCCTCGGCGAACCTCTGGGCTACAGCCAGTCCGACATCACCTTTGACGGCGTGGGCATTGAATACCGCCTTATCGCCGAAGATCCCGACAGCAACTTTACCCCCTGGGTCGGGCGTATTGAGCGCTTCCAGTGGAGCGACCAGCCCTGGCTGACCATGCTCACCCATGTGCCCACCAAAGAACCATATGAAATTCCTACAGAATTTGATCCAAATCTGGCTCTTGCCATCATTTGGGGCAAGGATCTGGAGGAAGCCAAGGCCCGTGGCCTTGAGTTTCTGCAAGACCTGCGTCTTGAGGGACACAACGGCGCGGGCCAAGACCTGAAGTCCAATGTCAATTTTTTAGCGGCCAATACCGGACGAATCCTCCGTTTTTGACCAAAGGAAATGCATGATGGACAACGTGTCCAAGGCCACTCTGGGGCTTGAGGCCAGGCGCCTGCGCAAACCCGCAAATCCGGAAATCATGTGCAACCCGGTGCTTCAGGCCAAGATCATGAACGAGGCTGGCGTGGAGCTGAATGTTCTGCCCGGTCTGTGCGTCGCTCATGATACCCTTGCCGTGCGCTTTCTTGAAGCCCCCACCCACGTGCTGGCCGTCAAGGACCGCATGCCCGGCAACAACCCGCTGGCCGCTCTGCGCTCGTCCTGTTCCAACTACCTTAAAACACCCGTTTAGCGGCATACGCGAGTCATGGATAACAACATAGAAAAACGCATCCAGAGCCTGCGCGACAGGCTCAGCTACCTGGTGGACATTTTCGCCGGCAAGCACAAAGACAATGCGCAATTGCTGGAAGAAAAGCTCACCTCCTTTGCGGCCCGCGTCCGGGCGGGGGAAATTGAAGACCCCTACGCAGAGCTGGCCACGGTCGAAGACCTTTTCTCCTATGTGGAACGCCGCCTTGAAGGCAGCATCACCCCCATGGACAAGGTGCGCATCGTGCGGCATCCGCAACGCGTCTGCCTGCGTGATATCCTGGAAAACGTCTACGACAACTTCACTGAAGTCGGCGGCCAAGACGAACACAGTCTCGACCCCAGCATGCTCATCGCCCGCGCTGTCATCACCCGGCGGCGCGGCAAGAAAACCTATACCCAGTCCGTCATGGTCATCGGGCAGGAAAAGGGCCACGGAGCGGAGTTCCGCAACGGCGGCTCGGTGAAGCCCTGGGGCAACGCCAAGGCGCAGCAGTACATGCGCGTGGCCGAAACCGAGGGCATTCCCATTCATGCGTACATCTTCACGCCCGGTTCGTATCCCATTGAGGACTACCCTGGCGCGGCACAGCAGATTGCCCGCAACATTTACTGCATGGCAGGTTTGCGGGTTCCCGTCATTGCCGTGATCTCCGAGGGCGGCTCGGGCGGCGCCGAGGCCATCGGCCTCGCTGACAAAAGGCTCATGCTTTCGCACGGCTACTATTCGGTCATTTCGCCCGAAGGGGCCGCCGCCATTGAGGGACGTCTCAAATCGGGCGAGCGCGCCACCCCCGAGCTCATCGAGCACTGCGCCCAGAACCTCAAGATCACGGCGCAGGACAACCTCAGGTTCGGGTACATTGACCGCATCGTGCAGGAGCCGCCTCTGGGCGCGCGCCCCTGGCACTTCGACTTCTTCCGCAACTTGCGGCAGGAAGTCATCCGCGCCACAGACGAGGTGGTGGTCTCCACCCGAAAAATGCCCATTTTCAAAGGGTTGGCTCTCTCACGCCTGCGCAAGCCGGACGCCAACCTGGACGAAATGTATACCCGCTGGGGGCTTTCGTCCAAGGCCAAGGATTGCCTGCGCGAACGGCGGCAGCAGAAGTTTCTGCGCCTTTCACGACAGGCCGCGCGTGACCGCAGGCCCTTCGTCACCAAGGTGGCGGGAGCCGCCTGGGATTGGATCTCCAAACCCTGGGTCAGCTTCAAGTACGACTTCTACCGCAAGCATCAAAGGCGCATCCGCACCTTTGTGGAAGAAATGGACAATGAATGGGAAGTTTTCAAGGGGCGCCTGCTGGCCCCCTGGCACAAACTCACCCGCAAGCTGCCCAACAAGCAAGACAGCAAGGCCAAGGAACTCATGGCCCTTTCCACCTGGGCGGACGATTCGCGCCGCCTCAAGTGGAACTACATATCCCCTCGTTACAAGACTGACCGCACGGTTACCTGCCCCAACAGCGCCTCATACGGCTGCCTTGACCTGTGGGGGCCGGATCTCTTTGCCGAGTTTGCGGGCGTGTGCAGCCATTGCGGCTACCACTTCCCGATGGAACCGGAATGGTATGTGAGAAACGTCTTTGACGCTGGTTCTGTTTTTGAATTCAACAGTGAAATCGAAGCGGGCAACCCGCTGGACTTCCCCGACTTCAACGACCGCATCAGCGACGCGCAAAAAAAGACCGGAGCCAAAAGCGGCTGCATGACCTTTGAGGCGCGCATCGACAATATCAAGATGGTGGTGGCCATGCTCATGGGCACCTTCCGTGGTGGCTCCGTCGGGGCCGCCGAGGGCTACAAGTTTGTGGAAGCCGCCCAGCGTGCCGCCAAAAAGCGCTACCCCTTCCTGGCCTACGTGCACGGCACGGCGGGCATCCGCATTCAGGAAGGAACCCACGGCGTCATACAGATGCCGCGCTGCACTGTGGCAGTTCGCCGCTACATTGAATCCGGCGGCCTGTACATGGTGCTGTACGACACCAACTCCTTTGCCGGGCCTGTGGCCAGCTTCCTTGGCTGCTCGCCCTACCAGTTCGCCGTGCGTTCGTCCAATATCGGCTTTGCCGGTCCGGGCGTCATCAAGGAGACCACTGGTATGGACATTCCGCCCAAGTACCATCGCTCGTACCGCGCCCTGTCTCGCGGCCACATTCAGGGCATATGGGACAGAAGGCAGGTTCGGGCCAACCTCAAGCAAGCTCTGCTCACCATCGGCGGCAGAAACTTGTACTATCGGTAGGT
This sequence comes from Desulfovibrio simplex, assembly GCF_055387835.1. NCBI lineage: Bacteria > Pseudomonadati > Thermodesulfobacteriota > Desulfovibrionia > Desulfovibrionales > Desulfovibrionaceae > Desulfovibrio > Desulfovibrio simplex. The sequence goes on along the minus strand of NZ_AP042377.1, from coordinate 98,693 downwards.
GGTGGTGTAGTGATGCTGTTACGGAATCAGTCACTGTCGCCATCTCTAAGGCCCTGCGGGCCAAAGAGCTGCCGCGCTCTGCTCACCATCGGCGGCAGAAACCTGTACTATCGGTAGGCTGTGAGGCTCCGCCGCATCACCGCCGGCACATGAATGGACGCGCGCCCGCCGGGCACGCCACGAAAGAACCCGAACGCCCGCGCCGCCCCGGCGGCACACGCGCCAAGCATATAACGGACCAAGCATGATTAATATATCTTCGCTGCTGGACGAAATAAAAGCCTCTCCCTACCGAGAAATCGTTATCCGCACCCCGCATACGGGCCGGGTCACGTTCGCGGGACTCACGCAAGGCGACAAGGCAGCCGGCCCCCAGGGCCAGTGGAAGGAAAAACCCGGCACCCTTATTGCCACGCTTGAACGCGAGCGCAACCCCAAACCCATCTGCGCCCCTGAAAAAGGCGAAGTGAGCGTTGTGCACAGCAACCTCGAGGGCCAGTTCGTGGAGGCCGGAACCCCGCTCGCGGTGTTGCGGCACATGCTGACAAAGGACGAGGTGCAGAGCATCATTCTGCAAAAGACCCTGCATCTGTTCCGTGCGCCCGAACGCGCCAAATACTACTTCACGCCTGATGTGGATAAAAAAATCCGCGCGGCTGACGCGCAGTCCGTGGCTGTTCGCGACGGCATGGAACTGCTCATCATGTCGCGCATGAAGCGTGAGGTTCCCCTCAACTATTCGGGGCCTGAAGGCGTCATTTACGCGGTCTACTTCAAGATCAACGACAACATGGACGCTGGCGCGCCCCTTCTCGGCGTGTGCCCCAAGGACCAACTGCCGGCTATCCAGGACGTGATCATGCGCGTGCAGACGGAATGGACGGAAAAAGACTAGGGCACTTTTACGGTGAAATTGCCCTGAAGGCCGCATGGGCAGGCCCGTGCCGTCAAGGCGCAAAGGCAGGATAGCCACACTGTTACGCGCCGCAAGGGGCATACCCTACCCCTTGGGAATGCACATTCCCGTAGCTGGCCGGCCGGGCGCCTGCCCGTAACAGGCCAACCAACAACACGGAGGGTCATCATGGGCAAAGCCCTGCAAATACGTGTCACTGCCGTGACCTGGAACGAAGACCTGCTCGAAAAACTGTGGCCCCGACTGACGGAACTGGCCTTCAGCGTTCCCATCAAGCACGAGAAACACGGCGTGCTTGAGATGGTGCGCGCCCTGCATGACGGCCTGCAGTTTCTGCCATGGTCCGAGGCAAGGCGCAAAGCCATGGGCCCCGGCATTGAAGAGGCCGCCCGCCTCAAGCAGGCTCTGGAAAACGCCCTGGCTGACTGGCAGCCCCGTGAGGCCAATATTTTGAGTGACAAACTGGAAGACGTGCTGGATACTCTGGAAAAGGCTTTTGTGGCCTGACGTATCCTGAACGCAGCAGTATATTATTGGAGAGCATTCGCATGCTGAATAAAGTTATGATTATCGGCCGCCTGGGCCGCGACCCCGAGTTGCGCTACACTCAGAGCGGTTCGCCCGTGGCCAGCCTCAATATTGCTACTGACGAATCCTATACGGACCGCGAAGGCAACAAGGTTGACCGCACGGAATGGCACCGCGTGTCCGTTTTTCAGCGTCAGGCGGAAAATTGCGCGAACTACCTTGCCAAGGGCAGTCTGGTCTTTGTGGAAGGCAGCCTGCAGACCCGCAAGTGGCAGGATCAGCAGGGGCAGGACCGCTACACCACTGAAATCAAGGCCCAGCGGGTCCAGTTTCTCGACCGCAAGGGCGACGCCCCGCGTGAAAGCGGCGGCCGCGGCTATGAAGATGACTACGGCGCGCCTGCCGCCGCTCCGCGCGGCAATGCACCGCGCGGCGGCCAGAGCGGAGGCGCTCGGCAGCAGCCACAGGGCGGCGGCCAGGGCAGCCGCAGGGGAATGGACGAAGATCTTGGCCCGGCCTTTCCCTCCGAAGCTTCCAATATGGACGATGTGCCCTTCTAGGGCGACCTGCCATTGTATTTGAATTGTCAAAAAAGGCCGGGACCATCAGGTTCCGGCCTTTTGTCGTTCCACGTAGCGCTCGGCTCTTCACGCAGTTTTTCCCAACCTGCCGTCAATGCCCCATTAATCACGCAATGTGCGCCTGGATCTCGAGATTGCGAAAAAAAGCGCCATCGCCTGTTTCGCATCATGCAATGGCTGGTCCGAAGGAGCGTCTGCCCCCATATGCCCTGCGGCCTTCACATTCTTTTTGTATGATTTTTTTATTACAATTTTAGCATGTTAGCGTATTAAGCCTTATCGCAACCGTGGTAAAATATCATGAAAAACCGCCATGATATCATCACCGTTCACGCACATTTACGCTGTTGTCAGAGGTGAAGCTTTGCGCGTTTTTTCCCGCCGGGGGGCTTCTCTTTTTTAAAAACTTGCAGTATGATGGTATTTAAGTTTTCGGCGGGGATCAACGTCTTTTCGTATATTTTTGCCACTGTTGTCAGGAAAAGTTGCGAGAGGTAGTTGACTTTTTGTTAGATTATTCACAAGATGGTGACTGAAAGAAGCCCTCCCATTCCGGTCAACGTGATACCACGGGGAGAGGCTGTCATAACTAAAAAACGGAGGATTTCGCGATGTCCAAATTGGTAGCTCCTCACGGCGGTAAGGGTCTGGTCTGTTGCCTGCTTGAAGGCAAGGCCCTGGAAGACGAAAAGAAAAAGGCTGCAGGCCTCAAGCAGATCGAGATTTCTTCCCGCGCCAAGGGCGACCTCATCATGATGGGCATTGGCGGCTTTTCGCCTCTGAACGGCTTCATGAATAAGGCCAACTGGAAGAGCGTGTGCGAAAAGATGACTCTCGCCGACGGTACCTTCTGGCCCGTGCCTGTGACCCTGGACATCTCCGCTGACGAAGCCAAGTCCGTCAAGGTTGGCGAAGAAGTGGCTCTGGTCCGCAAGGGTGAAATCATGGCCACCATGAAGGTCGAAGAAGTCTATGAAATGACTGAAGCCGACAAAAAGATGGAATGCGAGCTGGTCTTCAAAGGCGAAGGCCCCGACTCTGAAAAGTTCTGGGAAGTGGCCCCCGAAGACCACCCCGGCGTGAAAATGGTTCTGGCCCAGAAAGAATTCAACATCGCTGGCCCCGTCAAAGTGCTTTCGCAGGGCGAATTCCCCGAAAAGTTCCCCGGCGTCTACATGACCCCCGCCCAGCTGCGCTCCAAGATGGACGAACGCGGCTGGCAGAAGGTTGCCGCCCTGCAGTTGCGCAACCCCATGCACCGCTCGCATGAATACCTCGCCAAGATCGGCGTGGAAGTGTGCGACGGCGTGGTCATCCACTCCTTGGTGGGCTCCCTGAAACCCGGCGACATCCCCGCTGAAGTGCGCGTGCGCTGCATTGACACTCTGGTTGACAAGTACTTCGTGAAAGACTTTGTCATCCAGGCCGGCTACCCCCTGGACATGCGCTACGCCGGGCCGCGTGAAGCCCTGCTGCACGCCACCTTCCGCCAGAACTACGGCATCAACAACCTGCTGGTTGGCCGCGACCACGCCGGCGTGGGCGACTTCTACGGCATGTTCGAAGCCCAGGAAATCTTCCGCAAGATGCCCGAGTCTGCTGATCCCAGCAAACGCCTGCTCTGCGAACCCCTGAATATCGACTGGACCTTCTACTGCAAAAAGTGCGACGGCATGGCCAGCATGCGCACCTGCCCGCACGGCAAAGACGATCGTGTCATCCTGTCCGGCACCAAGCTGCGCAAGATGCTCTCCGAAGGCGCGGAAGTGCCGGATCACTTCGGTCGCGAAGAAGTTCTCACCATTCTGCGTGAGTACTATTCCAGCCTTACCGAAAAAGTCGAAGTCAAGATGCAGCGTGCCGCCTCTGGTTCCACCATGTAAGGACGCCGCAGTCACAACGCGAAAGGACGCCCGCAAGGGCGTCCTTTTGTTTTGCCGCAATGCCGTTGAGTGCCGTTGGCAGGTGCGTTCGTCTTCGCGGCAGCCGTTGCCCGCAGGGCTTACGGATGGCGACAGCGATTGTATGGGACAAACCGTGTCGTTACGCATGCTGTCTTCAAGCGTAGTTTCGCGGCAGCCGTTGCCCGCAAGGGCTTACGGATGGCGACAGCGACTGTAAGGGACAAACCGTGTCGTTACGCATGCTGTCTTCAAGCGTAGTTTCCTGCGTCACAACGCTTTAAGCCTGCGTCACAACGGCTAAAGCAACGGCTGAAGCTGAGCTTGCGCCTTTGCGGCGGGCGTCTGCTCACGCAGCCGCCAGAGCAATTTCACTTTGAAATTGCTCTAATGAACCGCCATTTTACCGTAAAATGCCAATGCCCAAACTCGACGGCGGCCGTCCGTTTTTTTGCCAGGCGTCACCTCTTGGAGCAACCCGCGCTTTACCTGAGACAAAAAAAAGCCTATACGCAAATGATACATTTCGGGCATAGAAGTCGTTACCGGCTGCCATGAACGGGCGGCCCGAATGTTCCGGCGGGCGGGCCACCACTGGCCTGCGCTTTGTGCGTGCCCAGGCGGTCCCCGCTCAAACCCATTTACAGGTGGTCCATGAACCGATCCCACGAAATCGTTACCGGTGCCTTGTGCCTTGCCCTGCTGGGCGCGGCATTCTGCGCCTGGAGCGCCCTTGGCAACGAGGTCAACCTGTGCGTAACGGCTGGCTGCTCATTATATCAGGATACGTCCGTGGCGGGCATTTCACTGTGGTGGCTCGGCGCAGGCGCATTCGCTGTCCTGAGCTTTCTCGCCCTGCTCGGCGCCGCGAACTGGGGTCGGAGCCTGGCTGCCTTGACGCTCGCCGGTGATGTGGCCCTGCTACTGGTCATGGCCCTCACCGCCCCTTGCATAAGCTGTCTTATCGTTGCCGTTTTCTTTGCCCTTACCTATGTGAGCTTTCGCCAGGCGGCGGCAGCGCGCAGCCGCTCCGGCAAAGCGGGCCGCTCGGCGCTTGTGCTTGTCTGGGGCCTGCTCTTTATCGTCAATCTTGGCGCTGTGGCCAAATTGCAGGCCAATGTATGGGCCATTACCGATAATGGGCGGGAAGCCTCGGTGCATATGTACTTTTCGCCCTCCTGCTCCAGCTGCCGCGAAGGCATCGCCCGTCTTTCCGGCCATGTGGACGTGGCCTTCTACCCCCTGGCGGAAAATGACACGGACGTATACCGCGTGGCCCACATGCTGCGCAGGCTGAACCAGGGAGACAGCATGGCCGAAGCCCTGACGCGTGCGCAAAACGTGACCTCGCCCGGCGGCCTCGCCGACTGGAGCCTGGACATGATCTGGCTGCGCTTCCGCATGCTGCGCAACAAGTCCCACGTATTTCTGGCGGGATCCCATACAGTGCCTTTCTTTGAATACCATGGCCTGCCCTCGATGCTGGTCAAGCAGAGCCAGGGCTCGGGGCAGCGTGGATCCGCGGGCCCCACCGCCAATATTGGCGCGCCCGCCGGAGGCATGACGGGCGGCGGCGCAGGCGCGGTCTCGACGCAGAAACCGCAGGGCGGCGCAAGCGACGTGCTGCCGCTGGAACCGCAGATAGCGGGACAGTGCGGCGGCCCCGCCCCCTGCCCCGAGTAGACCGGCAGTCACCCCCAGGCGGGCGTTGGAGCACCGTCACGCTGCGATTGTCCTGACGGCCGCGGAAGCGGGAGCCCGAGGTGAAAACGCGAACGTAATGTGAAGCATTTCATGTTAGTTTGCTCAAATGACATGCCAACATTGGCGCAAAGGCGCCTGAGTGCTGTGGGGTGGGCAGCCATCCCATGCACGAGTGCGGCAAAAGACGCCTTTGTGCAAAAAATAACGTAAGTAGTGCAGGTAAGCGGTAAAGGGGCTTGACGCCATTTACTCTTCCACTTTATATGAAACAGCCTTACCCGTAAGGCATGAGGGCGGCATGAAAGCAAAGGCTTTGTTCAGAGAGCGCAAAAGTGAAATAATTCGCCTTTGGGCTGAAGAGGTTTTTAACACCTACCCGTTTGAAACGACAGGTTTTTTGCGTACCCGTGAAGACCCGTTCAGCAATCCTGTCGCTGACATGACCAAGGAAGCGGCCGGCGCACTGTATGACGCCATGGCTGGTGAACACGTTGACCCAGGCCAGACCAAGCAGGCCCTGGAACGCTTCATCAGGCTGCGGGCCGTGCAAAAATTTGCTCCAAGCCAGGGTCTGGGCGTATTTTTTCTCATGAAGCCCATTCTGCGCGAGCACCTGCTGCCCGAGTTCCTGGCTTTGGGCGACATAGCGCCATATTTGGAAGCCGAGTCGCGCCTGGACAGCCTGACCCTGCTGGCCTTCGACATGTACACTGAGGCCCGTGAGGTTCTGGCCGACCTGCGCATCACAGAAATTCGCAACCAGCACGCCCAACTGGCGCGCTGGGCGCAAAAGCTGGAAGGCGGTTCGCCGCATCCGGTTGACGAACGCTGAAATCCACACGTTTTCTGCCCGGCATCTTGCCCTTGCCGGGCTTTTCAGGCGTGCGGTCCAGGCATTTCTCAATATCCCGTGGTGGGCTTTTGAGGCAACTTTAGTGGAAGTGAGGTAGGGAATGTTCAATTCATTACTGCTGGTGCTGCTCATAGGAGCCATCGCCTGGGCGGGAGCGGCCGTAGGGCTTGCCCCGCTGTTCGGCGTTGTGCTGCCATATGTGGCAGTCGTCGTCTTCATCGCCGGTGTTATCTGGCGCATGGTGTACTGGGCCAAATCGCCCGTGCCTTTCTGCATCCCCACCACGGGCGGGCAGGAAGTGTCGCTTGATTTCATCAAGCCCAACCGGATCGACTGTCCCAGCAACACCTGGGACGTGGTGCGTCGCATGTTTCTGGAAGTGTTTTTCTTCCGTTCGCTGTTCCGCAACACTGTAGCCGATGTGCGCGAAAACGACCCCATCAGCAAGGGACCGCGTACCATTTATTTTTCTTCCAAGTGGCTGTGGGTTTTCGCCCTGCTGTTCCACTACTGCTTCCTGCTGGTTTTCATCCGGCACTTCCGCTTTTTCATGGAGCCCATCCCCTCCTGTATCAAGTTTCTTGAAACCATCGACGGCATCATGCAGGTGGGCTCGCCCCGCTTTTTCATGACCGGCGGTCTGGTGCTCGTGGGCGTGCTCTTTCTTCTGGGTCGCCGCATCTATGACAAGCGCCTGCGCTACATCTCGCTGTTCAACGACTATTTCCCGCTGTGGCTCATCACAGGCATCATCAGCACCGGCCTGTGCCTTCGGTACTTCGACAAGACCGAAATAGCCCAGGTCAAGATTTTCGTCATGGGGCTTACCCACTTTGCTCCCGTGACCACTGCCGGCATTAACGCGCTCTTCTTCACCCACCTTACTCTGGTGTGCGTGCTGCTGCTTTACTTCCCCTTCTCCAAGCTCATGCATATGCCGGGCGTGTTCTTCAGCCCCACGCGCAACCTGGCCAACAATTCCCGCCGGGTTCGCCACATCAACCCCTGGAATCCGCCCAAGCAGTACTTCACCTATGCCGAGTACGAGGATACCTATCGCGACGCCATGGCTGAAGCCGGGCTGCCGCTGGATAAGCAACCCGAAAAGGCCGCCGAGTAAGGAGTCTTCATCATGGCAAAATTACCTACGCCGCAAATGCTTGTCGCCAGCCGTCCGGAATTCCCGGTCGAAGACTGGCTTGACGTCAAGCCGGAATTTACGCCGGGCAGCTTCTGCTATCCGGCCAAAAAAGACACAATGGAACTGTTGCACATGCCCAATCCCCACGAGTGGGATCCGTCCGCCGAGGACTGGAACCTGCCCGAAAACTGGGAAGAAATCCTGTGCGACGCCTTTGCCGACAGGCTTGAAAAGCACCGCTCGCTCAAGCTGTTCATGGATATCTGTGTGCGTTGCGGCGCCTGTGCGGACAAGTGCCACTTCTTCCTTGGCACCAACGATCCCAAGAACATGCCCGTGCTGCGCGCCGAACTGCTCCGTTCGCTCTACCGCCGCGACTACACCATGCTGGGCAAGATTCTTGGCAAGAAGGTCGGCGCCCGTGGCTGGGACGTGGCCGTAGTAAAAGAACTGTTCTACTACGCCTACCAGTGCACCGAATGCCGCCGCTGCTCGCTCTTCTGCCCCTACGGCATCGACACGGCCGAAATCACCGCCATCGTGCGCGAACTGCTGCATGAAGTGGGCCTCGGCACCCACTGGATCATGGATCCTGTGAAAAACTGCAGCTTCACGGGCAACCACCTTGGCATCCAGCCCCACTCCTTTGTGGAAATCGTGGAAATGCTGGCCGATGACTGCGAAACCATCACCGGCATCCGCCCCAAGACGCCCTTTAACGAAAAGGGGCACGAAATCCTGTTCATCACGCCCTCTGGCGACGTATTTGCCGACCCCGGCATCTACACCTTCATGGGCTACCTCATGCTCTTCCACGAGCTTGATCTTGACTACACCTTCTCCACCTACGCTTCTGAAGGCGGCAACTTCGGTTCCTTCACCACCTTCAACATGGCCAAGAAGCTCAACGCCAAGATGTACGCCGAGGCCGAACGCCTGGGCTCCAAGTGGATTCTCGGCGGCGAGTGCGGGCACATGTGGCGCGTGATCAACCAGTACATGGACACCTACAACGGCCCTGCCCCGGCCAGCATGGAAGTGCCCGTGTCGCCCATTACGGGCACGGTGTTCAAGAATGCCGCTTCCACCAAGATGGTGCACATCGCGGAGTTTACGGCTGACCTCATTCACCACAACAAGCTGAATCTTGATCCCAGCCGTAACGACCACATCATCACCACCTTCCACGACAGCTGCAACCCGGCCCGTGGCATGGGCCTGCTGGAAGAACCCCGCTACGTGCTCAAGGCCGTGTGCAACAACTTCCATGAAATGCCCGAAAACACCATTCGTGAGCAAACCTTCTGCTGCGGCGCCGGTTCCGGCCTCAACACGGAAGAAATCATGGAGCTGCGCATGCGCGCGGGTATGCCGCGCGGCAACGCCCTGCGCTTTGTGCAGGAAAAGTACGGTGTCAATCACATGGCCTGCGTTTGCGCCATTGACCGCGCCACCCTGCCCCCGCTCGCCAATTACTGGGCGCCGGGCGTCAATGTGAGCGGCCTGCATGAACTGGTGGGCAACGCCCTGATCATGAAGGGCGAAGGCAAGCGCACCATGGACCTGCGTCAGGAAGACCTGCCCAATGTGGTGGACGACGAGGACGCGCCCGAAGCACAGGGGGAGGGCCAATAAATGTATAACGCCAAAGCAGTTATCGTTGGGATCATAGTATTTGTGGCCCTGTTCACCTCCCCTTTCTGGCTGAGCATGATGGGGAAGGATTACAAGAGCACCGGCATTGAGCTGCCCAAGGGCGAAAAGGAATGCATCGAGGACGTGCAGTTCATGCGCGACCAGCACATGCGCCTGCTCAATGAATGGCGCGACGAGGCCCTGCGCAAGGAAAACCGCGTCTATGTGGCCACCAGCGGCAAAAAGTGGAACATCAGCCTTCAGAATACCTGCTTGAAGTGCCATAATGACTACAAGGGATTCTGTGAAAAGTGCCATACGGCTAACGGCGTTGATCCCTATTGCTGGACTTGCCACATCATTCCCCAGGGGAGCAAGTAATGAACAAGAGCAGAAGAAGCTTTCTGAAAGTGGCGGGCTTTTCGGCCTTCGCCCTTACCAGCGGCATGGCTGCCCTGTCTGGCATTGCCCAGGCGCAGATTGCCCCCGGCAAGTATGAGCCCGCGGCCAATGCACTGCATGCCAAACGCTGGGCCATGGTCATCGACACGCGCCAGTTCAAGGGTCCTGAAGACTACAAGCCCCTGAGCGACGCGTGCCACGCCTTCCACAACGTACCGCAGATTCCCGGCAACCAGGAAATCAAGTGGTTCTGGCTGGACAGCTACGCCCATGTCTTCCCTGACGACATGAACGCGCACCTGAACACGCACTCCCGCGAGTCGATGTACCCGCTGCTGTGCAACCATTGCACCAATCCGCCCTGCGTGCGCGTGTGCCCCACACAGGCCACCTACAAGATGGAAGACGGCATTGTGGCCATGGACTACCACCGCTGCATCGGCTGCCGGTTCTGCATGGCCGGCTGTCCCTACGGCGCGCGTTCCTTCAACTTCAAAGACCCGCGCAAGTTCCTGTCCAACCCCGTGCCCAATCCCGAATACCCCACGCGCATGATTGGCGTGGTGGAGAAATGCACGTTCTGCGCCGAGCGCCTTGCCGTAGGCAAGCTGCCCGCCTGCGTGGAAGCGGCCAATGGCAAGATACTTTTCGGCGACCTGGAAGACCCCAATTCAACGGTGCGCCAGGCTTTGGCCGCCAATTACAGTATTCGCCGCAAGCCCAGCCTGGGCACCCAGCCCGGCGTCTACTACCTTATCTAGGGAGAACAGGCCATGCTTGAAAAATTGCTCGACGGTCCTAAGACCTACTACATGTGGCTGATCTTCCTGCTGGTTCTTATTGCGGGTTGCGGCCTTGTGTATCTCGATCAGTTGCAGAACGGTCTCTCCGTCACCGGCCTCAGCCGTGACGTTTCGTGGGGATTGTACATTTCGCAGTTCACCTATTTTGTGGGCGTGGCGGCCTCGGCCGTCATGCTGGTGCTGCCCACCTACTTTCATCACTACAAAAAGTTCAAACGCATGATCATCTTTGGTGAATTCATGGCCGTCGCGGCCGTGGTCATGTGCGCGCTCTTCATCGTGGTGGACCTTGGTCAGCCCCAGCGCATGCTCAACGTCATGCTTCACCCCTCGCCCCATTCCGTCATGTTCTACGACATGATGGTGCTCATCGGCTATCTCGGTCTGAACATCATCATCGGCTGGGTCACGCTTGAGGCCGAAAGGCACGAGATTGATCCGCCCAAATGGATCAAACCCCTTATCTACATCTCCATTTTGTGGGCTTTCTCCATCCATACGGTCACGGCCTTCCTGTACGCGGGCATTCCCGGCCGCCATTACTGGCTCACCGCCATCATGGCCGCCCGCTTCCTGTCCTCGGCTTTCTGCTCCGGTCCTGCCATCCTGCTTCTGCTGATGATGGTGCTGCGCCGCCTGACGGGCTTCGAGCCCGGCAAGGAAGCCGTGAAAACCCTGACCACCATCATTGTGTACGCCATGTGCATCAACGTGTTCTTCTACCTGCTGGAAATCTTCACCGCCTTCTACAGCGGCATTCCCGGGCATGAAGAACCCATCCACTTCCTCTTCTTCGGGCACGAAGGTCATCTGCCCTGGGTGAGCTACTGGATGTGGGGCGCTGTTATCATGGCCTTTGCTTCTCTGGCCCTGCTCATTCCGCCCAAGCTGCGCGAAAACCCCTGCCTGCTGCCCATCGCCCTCATCATGCTGGTGCTGGCCTCCTGGATCGACAAGGGTCTTGGCCTGCTGGTGGCCGGTTTCACGCCCAACATGTTTGAAGCCTTCACGCCCTACATGCCCAGCGCCAAGGAAATAGCCGTGGCACTCGGCGTCTACGGCGTCGGCGCTCTGGTGCTCTCCCTGCTGTGGCGGGTCGCCCTTGGCGTCAAGATGGAAGTGAACCACATGCACGACTAGGTTGACCAAAAGGTCGGCCATACGGTGAAAACACCGTTACCAGAGCCCCCGTGTTCGCACGGGGGCTTTCCTATGCCGTCCAATTGTGATAAAATTCTCTTATCAGAGCTTGTGTACCTTAAACCGCACGGGGCCGCATATGCGGACGCCGACGTAAAGAGCAGGGGCAGTCCCGCCCCCTCCTGCGCGCATAACGGAAGGTGTCCACTGTGTGCCCAAACAGAACAGGGCACAGTCAGGATGCCGCACACGGCGCAACTGCAAATGTGCAGTGCCCGCAAGCCAGGGTGATGCCCCATGCAAAGCAAAAAACGGGCAAAGCCTTTGCACAGGCTCAGGCGCAAACAGCGCCAAAGCCGCCGGCACGTGCCCGAATCCATAAGCTCAACAAGGCGGCATGCTTGACTTTCACGGCCCCCCACAGGCATAGTACAGCCCATTGCCATCATTATTTGCAAGGAGATCACGATGCAACAAGCGCTTAAAGACGCCATAACCATTTGCAAAACTTTTTTGCGCAACGGCTATGACGCGCATGTCATCAATGCCCCCTTGCAGGAACATCTGCTCCAGAAGGTTAACCATCTGGCCGTGGACATTGCCTGCGAGCCGGACATGGACACTCTGTTCAAGCTTTTTCCCAAAGCCACTGCCACATCCGAAAATCGGGCACTGGCCGTTATGGAAGAAAACGGCGTCACATACCGTTTTTATCCCCTTGAAGTGGCCGCGGCCGGACACCCCGAACTTTCGCTGGTCAGGATCACGCCCACAATGATCGAGCTCATGAGCCCGGAAGAACGCTTCAAGCTGCGACTCACCGGCTTCAATACGCCCGAACCCAGCGGCGACGTCTATGACGGCTTTGAAGACATCAAAGGCGGAGCCATCTGCCTCACCGGCCTGCCGGACGAAACCCTGCGCCACAACTACCTGTTGGCCATTCGCGCCCTGCGGTTTGCCGCCAACTTTGACCTGCCCATTGAGCCCAACACCTGGCTGGCCATCATCCGTGCCTCCAGCCGCGTGCTTGATTACGTACCCGCCACCGACATTATGGATGAGTGGCGCAAGGTTGCCGCCGAAAACATGCACCGCTTCGTCCGCCTGCTGTTTGACGCCCATATTCTTCAGGGGCTCATCCCTGAAGTGGCGGCGCTTTCCTGCCTGACGCAGATGCGTAACAAGGAAGGCGACACCGAAAACGTGTTTGAACACACGCTCGAGTGCATGAAGCGCTATCCCGAAGAGGATTTTCACTACGACTGGCTGGGCACCATGGCCATGCTCTTTCACGATGTGGGCAAGCTCTACACCGGTGAGTACTATGACGGCCTGTGGACCTACTACCAGCACCACCGCGTCGGCGCCAAGGTGACGCGCAAGATCTTGCGCCGCCTGCACTTTACCCAGGAAGACATTGACCTGCTGTGCAACCTTGTACGCAATCACATGCGCTTCCACTTCATGATGACGGACAGGGGCATACGCCGCTTCAAGGCGCTGGACGATTACCCCCGTCTTATCGCCATGGCCCGGGCAGACCTCAAGGCACGTGACGGCATCCCCACCTCGTTCAACCATAATATGAAGTATCTGGACCGCGCGGAAACGCCGGAGCAGATGCTGGAACCCCTGCTCAACGGCAATGAGATCATGAGCGAAACCAAACTGTCGCCCGGCCCGCAGGTGGGGGTCATTCGTGATGCCCTGCTCAAGGCGCAGATTGCCGGAGAGGTCACTGATCTGGATTCAGCGGTGCTTTTTGTGCGGGAATACGCGCGGAAGTCTGTGGGGTAATGGTTGGGTATTGGTTGTTGAGGACGGGTTGTAAGCAGCAGCCCGTCTGGATTGCATAATAGTTGGGGCCGTCTCTGAAATATGGGGCGGCCTTTTTAATTTTAGGTTTGATATTTCGCATGCCGAGAACTGGTGACGGATATTGTTTGCTACCGTGTTGTGGACTGTTGGCAAATTGAGGTGAGTGTGCCCTGCGGGCACGGTGGCTTTCCCTTTTTTGTTGTTTGGGCCGCCTGCGCGGCGGGCGGCAGATGGGGGCCTGTTAGGGGCTGCGCCCCTCCGAGGCCCCCTCTGCACTCCCCCCGGAACACCCTGCTGGGGCTTTCCCACTTCCGCCATTCCACGAGGGCTGCGCGGCTTTCGCTCCGGGAGCTTCCTCGCTTCGCTCGGCGATCTCCCTGCGCGCCGCGCAATGCCATCATGCGCTTTCACGCTGAATGAAAGGTTGGGAGGACGTCTCATTAGCTGTGTAGAAACCTCAGGAATGATGCCTCGTTGTTGGAGAAAGGCACGTTATGACGAAGGGTTTACTCCTTGAGTCTGGTTTTGAGATGCATGAATCACGCCCTGCCTGCGAAAGACTTTGCGTCTCCTTTGCTTTGTCCGTTTGCGTGGTGTGCGCTACTCACAGACTCACGTAACGATTTTCCACGCTACAGCTATTTTCCCCGCACAAGCAGCGAGTTGAGCCGCTACGCCTTTCCCTCTCAAGGCAAAAGCCGCCGATGGCATTGTGCGGCGCGCAGGGAGATCGCCGAGCGAAGCGAGGAAGCTCCCGGAGCGAAAGCCGCGCAGCCCTCGTGGAGTGGCGGAAGTGGGAAAGCCCCAGCGGGGTGCTTCGGGGGGGATGCAAGGGGGGCCGAGAAGGGGGCGCAGCCCCATAACCGGCCCCGCCTTGCCGCACGCCGCGCAGGCGGCCAAAACTAAATTAATAAAATGCCTCCGTGCCCGCAGGGCACAGGCACTTCAATCAAGCGACAGGCCAAAATAAAAGAGCAACTCCCCCGCCAGAACCCCTTCTGCCCCTTCTCGCCTCGGGCGACCAATCCCGCCGCAGGCCCCACTTCAACAAATCCCCTTGTACTCTTTTCCTCCTCCCGGTAAACAAAAGGCGGGCCTTTTCGCGCAGGGCGAGGCCGTAACACCAACCAGCAGCCAGGACGCCCCCGGCCCCGGCAGGACAGCATGATCAACCTTCTCAATCTCACCCTTCCTGAACTGGAGGCATGGACGCAGACTGAACTTGGCGAACCCAGGTTCCGCGCCATGCAGATCTGGCAATGGATATGGCAGCGCATGGCGCGTGATTTCGACATCATGACCAACATTTCCCGGCCCTGCCGCGAACGCATGGCCGCCAAAGCCTGCATCATCTGGCCGGAAGTGACCGCCGTGGAAGAAAGTCAGGACGGCACCACCAAGTTTTTGCTGCGCCTTGAAGACGGCGCGCAGGTGGAGACCGTCCTCATCCCTTCGGATTCACGTGAAGGCGTGCGCCGCTGGACTCAATGCCTTTCCTGTCAGGTGGGCTGCGCCATGGGCTGTACCTTCTGCTCCACAGGCGACATGGGCTTTGAACGCAACATGACCATGGCCGAGATTCTCGGCCAGATACTGGTAGCCCGCGAGCATCTGGGCGACACGCGCCTGCACTGGCCCATGCTACGCAACATTGTTTTTATGGGCATGGGCGAACCCCTGCTGAATTTCAACGAAGTCATGCGCTCGCTGGTCAGCCTCAACAGCGACAAGGGATTAAATTTTTCACCGCGACGCATCACGGTTTCCACCTGCGGCATTGAAAAAAACCTCAAGGAACTGGGCGAATGTGGCCTGGCTTTTCTGGCGGTTTCGCTGCACGCTCCCAATCAGGAGTTGCGCGCCCGTATCATGCCCAAGGCCGCCCGCTGGCCTCTGGACCGCCTGATGGCCACGCTCCGGTCCTACTCACTCAACACGCGGGAACGCATCACCTTTGAGTATCTGCTGCTCGGCGGCGTCAACGACGGGCTGGAACACGCGCGGGAACTGGTGCCCCTGGTCAATTCCGTCAAAGGCAAACTGAACCTCATTGTGTACAATCCCGCTGAAGGTTCGCCATATGCCGCGCCCAGTCATGAGCGTGTGCTGGCTTTTGAAAAATACCTCTGGGACAGGGGCGTCACGGCCATCTTGCGCAAGAGCAAGGGACAGGACATCAAGGCGGCCTGCGGCCAGCTCAAGGCCGCCAGGCAAAAGGAACAACTGGAAGAGATCAGGGTTCCCCATCCTGACGGCGACGAGTAAAAAACTCTGCATAGAGCAATGATCTTTTGGCGAGCTTTGTGGGGGAGGGACCCTTTTGCAAAAGGGTCCCCTCCCCCACGCCCCCACCCCCTAAAACTCTTATTGTAGTATAGTATACCCAAGGTGGGTTCTGATCTGGAGCGGAGATTCCAGAAACAGCGTCTTCCAGACATCACGCCCGATATACAAAAAAAGGCGGCCCGACTTTCAACGCCGGGCCGCCTTTGGCATTTACGCGCTGTCGCTATCAGCTCTTGAGGGCGTTCTTGCCGAGTTCCAGAGCGCGCAGGTTCACTTCCTGAAGTTTGACCGGCAGGAATTTTTTGATGGCCGCTTCAAGCGCGTCAACGCCAAAGGGCAAGACACCCGAGGCGCAGACGGCGCTCAAGAGCACAGTGTTGCCGCTCTGCACGGAGCCTGCCTGCATTCCCAGTTCACGACAGGGGATGAAATGGCACAACCCCGCCACTTCGCGCACACTGGCTTCAATGCGGCTCAAGGCGGGATAGTCGGCCTTGCCCAGCGACACGCTTACAGGCGGCATGGGATCGCTGCTGGAAAACACCGCGCCGCCCTTTTTGAGATAGGGCAGGCCGCGCAGGGTTTCCAGAGGTTCAAAGCCAAGCATGACGTCGGCCTCGCCCAGATCCAGCTTGGGCGAACGCCAGCCTCCGAGCAGCATGACGGATTCAACCACGCCGCCTCGCTGGGCCATGCCATGCACCTCGCCAGCCACAACGTCCAGCCCGGCTTCAAGGGCCGTACGGGCCAGCAGGGTCGTGGCGGTCAGGGTGCCCTGGCCACCCACACCAGTAAAATACACGCGCATGCGTTTTTGGTTGTTCTGCATAGTCATTGTTTTCACCTATCCCTGACGCTTGCGCGCCTTGAAGGCCCCGGGGGCCACCTGCAAACATACCATGCAGCCCGTGCAAAGGGTCGCGTCCACGGCCAGATTGTCGCCACTGCGGTAAAAGGCGGGGCAGGCAAGCTGCTCAAGGCAACGCATGGCCTCAGGCCCCTGCTGCGCCACCTCCGCCACCTGGGGCGAGGTCTTTTTGAGCTGGCGGCGGGCATACAGCACGCAGGGCTCTTCGGTGATGAGCACACGTACGCCGGGCTTGCTCTTCATTTCTTCCAGAGTCTTGGTCAGAGCCTTGATGTTAAAGGCCCGCACCTTGGCCACTTCGGTCACGCCCATGCCGCGCACAATGGTCTCGATGTCCATGTGGCTGCTCATGCCGCCGAGCACATCCTGCAACATGCCGGGGTTGGGCTGGTGGCCAGTCATGGCCGTGGTGCCGTTGTCCAGAATGACCATGAGCACGTTGTGCTGGTTGAAAACCGCGTTGGCCAGCCCCGTCATGCCGGAATGGAAGAAGGTTGAGTCGCCGATAAAGGCGATGACCGGCTTTTCAGAGGCGCGGGCAAAGCCGCTGCCCGCCGAGATGGACGAGCCCATGCAGACGAGAAAATCCGCGGTGCGCAGGGGCGGCAGAAGCCCCAGGGTGTAGCAGCCGATGTCACTGGAATAATAGGCGTCGTCGCCGAAAACCTGGCGCACGGTATAGTACACGGCCCTGTGCGAACAGCCGGGGCAAAGGTTGGGCGGACGGCCCGGCAGATCCGGCTCGGCGCTGCGCGGTTCCTGCACGCTGCAGGAAACTCCCAGCCACTGTGCGAGGTCGCGCGTGACAAGGGTGGTGGAATACTCGCCCTGATGCGTGAGAATGTCGTTCTTGCCGTCAATGACCACGGGCAGCCCGCGCTTCTGCGCCAGAGCGCGGATGTCCTGCTCAAGCAGGTCTTCCCCTTCTTCCAGCACCAGCACGCGCTTGCACTGATTCAGGAAGGTGCAGATTTTTTCTTCCGGCAGGGGCCAGGTCATGCCCAGTTCCAGCACGCGCACGCGGTCTGCCCAGTCATTGGCCAAAAGCGCGTCGGCCAGATAGTTGCGCGAAACACCGCTGACAATGATGCCCAGATCCGTGGGCGCGGAGGGTTCGGTAACCGTATTGAAGGGGCTTTGTTCCGCAATCTGGCGGGCACGGGCCACAATTTCGTCCAGCGCGACATGCCGCCTGCGCGCCACGGCGGGCACGGGCACAAAGCGCGAGGGGTCACGTCGAAAGTCCACCTTGGGCTGCGGCGCGGGCAGGTCGTCAAAGTCCACAGGGCCGCGCATGTGACTGATGCGCGTAGTGGTGCGCAGCAGCACGGGCTGTTCAAGCTGGCGGGCAAGGCTGAAGGCCGCGCGGGTCATGTCCTTGGCTTCCTGGGCCGAGGCAGGCTCGAAACAGGGCAGCATGGCAAAGCGCGCGTAATGGCGGTTGTCCTGCTCGTTCTGGCTGGAGTGACAGCCGGGGTCGTCAGCGGTGAGCACCACCAGCCCGCCGGGCAGGCCCGTGTACACGGCTGTGAACAGCGGGTCGGCGGCCACGTTGAGACCCACGTGCTTCATGGTCACAAGGCTCAGAGCACCGCCCAGGGCAGCGCCCGCGGCAACTTCCATGGCGACCTTTTCGTTGACGGAATACTCCAGCCGGTAGCGCCCTTCGCCGCCAATGCGGTGAAAAGTGTCCGGCACTTCGGATGAGGGCGTGCCCGGATAACAGGTGACAATATGCACGCCCGCCTCGAGGGCGCCGCGCACGATGGCCTCGTTGCCCAACAACAAATGACGCTCGCCGTGAGCGCCGTGCAACAGTGGGTTGTTGCTCATGCTTCCTCCCGGCCCCGGCGCGTGGCACGCGGGCCGCTTCTGCTAAATGCAAGATGCGCCCGAGGGGGGCGCGCTCTTATTGCACAACAACCCGCAGTGCTGTGCATGCTGCGGGTTGTTGTATGAAATCGTTACGGCTTTGCCGGTTCTGGCTGCACGGGCTTTTGCCCGTCCTTGTCCGCATCCGGAGCGGCCTTGGTGACCGGAGCGCTGGGCGCGGCTTCCGCAGCAGCCAGCTTGGGGTCAAGTTCGGCTGCGCGGGCGCGCAGGTAGTTGCTGTTGACGCCGTCAGTCTCACGGGCCAGGGCCAGATATGTGCGGGCCGCCAGCTCATTCTGACCGGCGGCAATGGCGGCTTCAGCCATCATCTGCCGCAGCTGCGGAGCGTTGGCCGCGCCGGGCTGGGTATTTTGCAGTCCTTGCAGCAGGGTCAGGGCCTCGGCGTTTTTGCCAGCCTTGAGCAGGGCTCCGGCCTCGCCAAGCGAAGCGGACAGGCTGAAAGCGCCGTCAGTGCTTTTGGCGGCCTTGCCGTATGCCTGGGCGGCGGTGGCGTAATCGCCGTTTTCAAGGGCGCTGTTCGCCAGGGCCATGTAGGCGGCAAAACGGGTGGAAGAGGGCGCGCTCTCCGCCAGCTGTGAAAGAGCCTTGACCTGATCCGCGCCATGGTTTTGTATAAGGGTGCGCGCCAGGGCATCGCGGGCTTCTTCCGCCCGGGAATCGCCGTGCCAGTTATAGATGCCGGTGCCTATGAGCACGAGAAGAAACAGCACCAGCACGCCAGCGATAAGTCCGGCATGACGCAGCATGAATTGCAGAAGAGGCGCACTCTCCTGGCTTACTTCCAGTTGCAGGTCACGCAGCAGGGGCGCGTCGTCCGCGCCTTGATTCTTTTGCGGATTCATGTATCAAAAACTCCTTAGGGGCGAAATCGCCGCCATTTCCGGCGTGCAAGCAGAGCGCGCACGTGAGGACGGACTCAGGACGGAAGTCTTCTTCATAGGCCACAAACAGTCCTTCTGTCAAAACAAATATCCCCGGCCAGGACCGCAAACGCGCGCCCACAGCCGCTGTTACAAGGAGTGTTCGTATGACGCCATCGGAAAAAATGGCGCGCCTTGGCGCGCAGGCAAAAAACGCGGCGCGTGCCATGACCAGGGCTACACCCGAATCCAAAAACAGAGCTCTGCTGGGACTGACCGAACTTTTGCGCCAACGCGAGGCGGACATCCTGGCCGCCAACGCCCGTGACGTCGAAGCCGCAAGAGCTGCCGGGCAGGACTCCGCCCGCCTTGACCGCCTCACGCTCACCCCCGCCATTATGGAAGAAATGCGCGCGGCCTGCGCGCACGTCGCCAATCTGCCCGATCCGGTGGGCGCCACCGAAAGCCAGTGGCAGCGCCCCAACGGCCTGCTGGTGGGCAAGATGCGCATCCCCCTCGGCGTCATCGCCATAATTTACGAGGCCCGCCCCAATGTCACCATTGACGCGGCCATTTTGTGCATCAAGGCCGGCAATGCCGTCATCCTGCGCGGCGGCAGCGAAGCCCTGCATTCCAACACGGCTCTTGCGCAGGCGCTTCAGGACGCCATGGCGCAGGCTGGCCTGCCCGCCGAAGCCGCGCAGCTTGTGACCGTGCCGGGGCATGAGGCCGTCAACGCCCTGTGCAAACTCGACCAGTACATTGACGTCATCATCCCCCGTGGGGGCGAAGGTCTTGTGCGCGCCGTTACCGAGGCCGCCACCATGCCCGTGCTCAAGCATTTCAAGGGGGTGTGCCACGCCTATATCGAGCCGGACGCCGACCTTGAAAAGGCTCTGGACATCGTGTTCAACGGCAAGGTGCAGCGCCCCGGCGTGTGCAACGCGCTGGAATGCCTGCTGGTTCACAAGGACGTGGCCGCGCGCTTTCTGCCCATTGTGGCGGAAAAGCTCGGCGCCGCCGGTGTGGAATTTCACGCCGACGCCACCGCCCTGCCGCTTATGGACAAAGCCCCAGCAGGCTGCGTCGTGCCACAGAAACCCGAGGACCTCGGGCAGGAGTTCCACAACCTCACCCTTGCCGTGCGCGTGGTTGCGGATATGGACGAAGCCCTGGACCACATTGCCCGCTACGGTTCCAATCACACGGAAATCATCTGCACCAACGACTACGCCAAGGCCATGCGCTTTCTGCGCGAGGCCGACGCGTCCATGGTAGCGGTCAATGCGTCCAGCCGTTTCAATGATGGCGGCCAGCTTGGCCTTGGGGCGGAAATCGGCATTTCCACCTCCAAGCTGCACGCTTATGGGGCCATGGGGGTGGAAGAACTGACCACCACCAAGTTTGTGGTACTTGGGCAGGGGCAGGTGCGGCAGTAGTGACGGCGAACCTCGGCTCACAAGAGGCGGCGGCCAGTTCGGCTCCCGACGGCGAGGCTCCCGACGTGGCGGCTCTCGATGGAACGCCAGGGCCGCGCAAAGGCCGGGCCATTTTGGGCGGCAGCTTCAATCCCCCGCATGTGGGGCATCTGCGTCTGGCCATTGAGGCCGCCGAAGCTCTGGCCGCCCTGGTGAGCGGCGTCGATCTCGTGCCCTGCGCCGTACCGCCGCACAAAACCATGACAGGCATGCTGCCCTTTGACCTGCGCGCCCGCATGGTGGAAGCCAGCATCACCGACCTGCCTTTTTTGCGCTGCAACAGGCTTGAGGGGCAGCGGCAGGGGCCGTCCTATACATGGGACACGTTGTTGGCCTATCATAAGGCCGAGCCGCAGACAGAACTGTATTTCATCCTGGGCAGCCCGGACTTTGCCCTGCTGCCAACCTGGCACAGGGGGCTGGAACTGCCGGGCCTATGCCACTTTGTTGTGGTGCCGCGCGACGGACAGACCGCGAGGGACGTGATCGTCACGGCTCAGCGGCTGTGGCCCGAAGCCCGCGAGCGCGCCCCCCTTGTGGGCGACGGCCCCTGTATGGCCCTGCCCGGCGGCGGGCTGGCGCATTTTCTGCCCTTGCCCTGGCTGGACGTGAGCGCGTCGCGCCTGCGCAGTTTGTGGCTGGCAGGCCGAAGGGTGGATTTTCTGCTGCCGCGGGCGGCTTTTGAAATTCTGAAGCAGAGCGAGAAAACCGTTCAGGCACACTGGCGACAGACGGAGCCGACATGCTGACAACCGCCCCCAAGGACATACGCGAAAATGTGGCACGGGCCCTAGGGTATCTGCGCAAGGATGAGGTGGAGCGCTCGCTTCTGGTCATGCGCGAGGCTCTGCGCCGTATGGCCGAGGTCAAGATGCTGCGCACCGCGCGGGCGGAACTGGACATCCAGATCAATGAATTTCTGTCTACACTGGTGCACCACCAGTGCATGCAGCCGCTGCTGGACCCGGCCCGGACGGGCAATCCCAAAAACATCCCCTTTCAGCAGGGCAAGGAAGCGGCCCTGGCCACAGTGATGGACGGCCTTGCCAAGATTCTGCAAAAAGAATCCGAAAATTGCGCTCAGGCAGAAGCCACAGCCCGTATGGAAAGAAAAAAACATCTTATTGATACGGGCCTGCAATTTATACGCGAAGGGCAGACCGCCAAAGGACGCGCCTTTCTCAAGCGTGTAATTGAAGAGTTCAGCCAGGAAGACGGCATCCGCGTCCAGGTGGCCCAGATTTTTGCCGCCGCCGGTCTGCATCAGGAAGCCGGCGAAACGTTTGAAGAGGCCATGGCCAAACAGCCGCGCGATCCTGCCGCCTATACCGGCGCGGTGGCCGCCTGGATGGAACTGCTCGAATACGAAAAGGCCGAGAACGTATACAGGGCGGTGTTGCGAACCTTTGGCGGGCACCCTTCCACCTACGGCAAGATGGCGAAGCTGTACCTTGCCTGGCACAAACGCCCGAAGGCAGAGGACATGGCCCTGCGCGCGCTGCACGATGACCCGGAACAGGCCGACGCACTGGAAGTGATGGCCGCTCTGGAACGCAAGTAGCCCATTGTAACGCCTGGGCATTGCCATTCAAAAAAAGATGCGCTATAGACAGCCTTCCGGTCACGGGCGCAATGCCCTGACCTGCGGAGAGGTAGCGAAGCTGGCCGTAACGCGCTCGACTCGAAATCGAGTTGTCCCTTAACCGGGGCACGTGGGTTCGAATCCCACCCTCTCCGCCATTTTTATGTTTTTTACAGTCCAATAAAGTCCGGAAAGCAAGCAATAAAGCGGATTTCCGGACTTTCTCTTTCCAGCGACATCCAGCGAATATATACACAATCCATCTTCTGCGGGTATATAACCGGGGTAGATAAAAACTTGCAAAAGTTTTATATACCCAAGGAAAGAAACCCTGAAAAAAGGATGGAATATGAAGACGATAACGCCATCTACCCGAAGATCTACCCCGAATGTCTCACACACATTTTTAACCAATCTGAAGGCGACTGGCGAGGTGCAAAGAGTGCCGGTTGGCGAGTCGCTTTACCTCCAGATCTCCGCCAAAGGCAAAAAGACCTGGTACCTCAGATACGACACCCTGACTCCTGACGGAAAGCGCAAACAGAATATTGTCAGCCTGGGACAATTTCCCAAAATGGGGATCAAAGAAGCCAGAGCCGAGGCTGAAGCACGAAGAGATCTGTCGAAAGAAGAAAACGCGAACCTGGTCCAGGTGCGCAAAGAAGAACTCATCAGAAAAGCCCAAGCCAGCGTCGTCCACACCTTTCAAAATGTGGCCGAGTCCTGGCTCGATTTAAAAATGGCGGAATGGGAAGGAAGGTCGGGCAAACAAAACCGGGGACGCCTTGCCGCCAACGTCTATCCCGTCATTGGCGATCTATCGATTGACAAAATTACGGTCAATGACATCGAGCACGCACTGAAACACGTTATTTCACGAGGCTCGCTTGAAGTTGCCCGGCGTGTGCATACTTTGATCGTCAGCGTTTTCAAATACGCTCTGGCTAAAGGCTTAATCCAGAATCCGGATATCATCGTCAGGCTGAGCTGGTACAAAGAGCAAATGCCCAAACGGAAGAAAAAGAGCCTGTACTCCGAGGAGCTCGGGCCAGAAGATGTTGGCCAGTTGCTGCGAAGCATAGAGGAACACAGAACGCGCTGGACCATTCCCGTTGCCACGGCCATGCAACTGGCCCCCTACTGCGCGGTGCGCCCCTCCGAACTTCTTGAGGCGAAATGGAGCGAATTCAACCTTGATGCCGCAGAATGGGTTATCCCGGCTGAGCGCATGAAAAAGGGCCTGCCTCATCTTGTGCCGCTGCCGCGCCAGGCTGTTGCACTCTTCAAAAAGATGTACGCGTTTTCCGGCCAACAAGAACTGGTGTTTCCGTCCACCTCTTCCAAAGGTAAGGGCAAAGCCGTCAGTTCCATGGCCCTGATTCAGGCTTTTAGGAAAATGGGCTATACTACGGAGAACGGGAACAGATTTGTGACGCACGCATTCCGTGGCCTGTTCTCCACCACGGCTTACAACATCCTCGGCGCATCATCCCTGGATGTGGAACTGCAGCTCGCCCACGTCGAGCAAAACAAAGTCAAGGCCGCCTACCACAAAACGAGTCTGCGCACTGCCCTGGATGAACGGCGGGCCCTGCTCCAACAGTATGCGGATTATCTGGATGAGTTGAGGGCGAAGGCACAAAAAGAACAAGAGCTGATGGATGGTGCCTTGTGATTTCTATCTGAGAAAGCTAAACTATAACTACATATAAATTTAGTTTTATTACTCGAGGCAACAATTGGAATGGAGGCAATATGCCAGACAATACACTAACACCGGAGAGCCTCTACCCGCTACTGGAAGAGTTCCTCGCACAAGTACAATCGGGTAGTCAGGAAACAAAAAAATACAAGCAACTTAAAATTGCTGGTTTTGAAGTCGGCGCCGGTTTTGGCATGGGCAGCCCCGCGCGCATCCCTTGGTTTGGTTTTTTTGCCAAGGGGCAAACGGCACACCGTGGTATATATCCAGTTTGTCTTTACTATAAATATCATGATTTACTTATTGTTTCATACGCCGTAAGTGAAAGGAACAAGGCGACTATTCAATGGGGAGCCAAAGTAACAAAGAAACCAAACGTATGTGACGAATTACAACGCCGGGGAATTGCTTCCGAGTATAAGCAGCACAAAAATTCTACGGGGGTCATGTATGGTGATTCATTTGTGAAGGCATGCTTCGATAACGCTTCAAAAATTTCAGGCATAAATGATGCATCATTTAAAGAAATCTTTTTAAATTTATCTGAAGTGTTTGACGACTATACAGAAACATTAAAAAATTTGACTATCAAAACTGAATCACAACAAATCCTTGTCTCGCCCCCCACCCGTAGCCATAATATTCTGCCAATAGATACATCCCGACTTGATTCCATGAAAAGTATCTTTTTAAAGGTATTTAGTGGGTTTAAAGAATTTTCATCTTGCGAAAAGTATATTGATGATGAAAGAAAATACAAAAATGAATTAAAATCCATATTCGATGAAGAGCTGCTTCCACTACTCAAAGGCTTGGACGAATCAAGTGCGGCTCTCATTCCCTCTGCAATCGATAAAGTATTGCGGGCGAGGCTAAAAACGACAGGGACAAATCAAAATATAATCCATTGGTTGACTTGGGATCATCTACGAAAGCTAAACAGCGAAAACTCAAGAATCATAGGAACACTGTACCGTAATTTGTTGAATGAGGCAGTGCCGCTACAACAACGCCTTGATGAATTTGAAGAAGAGTATGTGCGCATTGTCGATGAGCAAGTCCCTGCTCCGAAAGGGAAACGTTCATGGTCAGGCATTTTACGTCCTTTAGTTAGCTTTATTCTAGCTTTTGCCTTCCCCGAAAAATATATTTTTGTCAGGACGCAAGTTTTTGAACGCGCAAGTACTCAACTGCTGGGAACAAACATTTGCGCTGATTACACTGCCCACAAAAGCACCCTTGGGCGTGAATACCTCCAAATAATGAAAATGTCTCAATCAGTTCATAATGCCCTTGCTGAATGGAAGCCACGAGACTTTATTGATATTCAATCTTTTTTTTGGGTTGGCACTCAAAAAACGTCACAGAATGAAGCTACCCTGCAACCTCCTGAATATATACATGACGTTGAACAGAGCGCCGTTGAGAAACTTAATCCGATTTCTCCCATCCCTTACGAAGAACCGGATTTGCAGGACATCGAGAATTACATCAAAAATGCTGGTATGGTTCTGCACGACAGGACTTTACGACGTTATCATCTATCCTTGAAAACCAGGAAGTTTGTCATCTTGGCCGGTGTAAGTGGCACCGGGAAAACGTGGTTTGCGGAATTATACGCCCAAGCGACCAACTCGCAGTATCATATTGCTCAGGTCGCTCCCAACTGGACAAGCAATGAAGATCTTTTGGGATACCATAATCCTTTGTCCAATACATTTTGTCCAACAGAGTTCACCTCATTTTTACAAAAAGCGTGTGATGCGCAAAGGGCTGCAGACGAAGCTGGCCTAGCCGCACAGCCTTATCACCTAATTCTTGATGAAATGAATTTGGCGCGTGTTGAGCATTACTTTGCTCGTTTTTTGTCGGCAATGGAACTCAGCCAGCGAGGTGCAATCCCCCAGCTTAATCTCGGGCCTGGAAAAACGCTTTTTCTTCCACAGAATTTACGATTTATCGGAACAGTCAATGTGGATGAAACAACACATAGCTTTGCGGACAAAGTTTTTGATCGTGCACAACTCATTGAGCTGCCCTTGGAGTACGAACAAATTGCCGCGCATATCGCGGGGAAACCGTTTGCAGATGTGCTGATGTCTATTTGGGATGCGGTTCATCACGTTGCCCCATTTGCATACCGAGTGCTAGATGATTTCACCGACTACATCGCCTCGGCGGAACAGATCGGTGTTTCGTGGACAACCGCGCTGGATGAAATGGTCGTACAAAAAGTGCTGCCACGCCTCAAAGGTAATGACTCGCGTCTGGATACCGTTTTTGCGGAGCTTGAAGATATTGCTCGCCAAAATGAGCTAAATTTGGTGTTAGACAAAATTGCCTATATGCGGACATGTTACCATGAACATGGATTCACCTCCTTCTTCCAATAACTCCATCTGTGAGTTTAAGCTCTTTGCTCGGGATGGAAGCCATCTTGAGCAGCCTCTGGAGTGGACTCCGTGTATCCTTGAAGTTACTGGGCTTGATGAATGGTATAAGTACGAACTATATTTGCAAGGAATCAGTCTGGAGTTAAGCCAAACCCGTAAACATGGGAATATGGGGATTTTCGCCGACTTGCCCCGATGCGGCTTGGGGCAATATCGCCTCGAACTACGACGCGAGCAAAAAAGTATCCATCACGCTACTTTTGAGGTGCAGCCTCTTAAGCTGACAAAAGAATCATTTCACCAGTTACTTGATGATATTCAATTCAACCTGCCATACGGCATCGTTTTTTCCCTGCAAAAACTCGGTGGTCTGGTGGGTATTCATGTCGAGCCTTGGCGTGAATCATTGCGTGAGCGGGAGCTCATTCTCCTTCGAAGAGCAGTTTATGGAACTGCCGGGGGGAAGGTGGGGTTGCTTGCTTTGCTTGCGGCCTTAGCTCAAAAGCCACAACGTTGGCTTAGGGATGAACAGCCGTGGGTAAAAGCATACGCCGCACGTCATCCGTATGCTGGAGGTCTGGTTCAGGCTCTGAATCGGGCAGGCAACCTGGAAAACGGACTCCCTTTGGCTTTGCCAGATAGGCGAGCAAATTCAACTGTGGATACATATGAAAATCGCATTGTGCTATTCCTGCACGATCTTGTGAAAAAGCGGTTGCATCGCCTTAAGCGAGTAGGTAAACCTGACTGGCAAAAAGAAATTGCAGCTATGACCGCAAAACTAGCGAATGCAAGGCGTAACGCGAGTTTTTTAGATCACGTCACCGCGCTCAAAGAACCTCCAAGCCGGGTCAGCATGCTTCAATTGAAAATTCCAGTGTACCGAGCGGTGCTGGAAACTTTACTTGAGCTATTGCGCATCATATCAGTTCAGTTGGATCACCCCTCTATGGACCACCCTTTGGAAGAGTTGCCCACACTGTACCAGTATTGGGGAACCTTACAGGTCCTTCAGGCGATACTGTCCGTCGGGGAACAGCGTGGTTTTGTTGTTGAATCACAAAGACTTTTACGGCGAGACATGTCTGGACTTATTTTTAGCGTATTCCCACAAGGAAGAGCCGCTTTAGTTTTACGACATCCCACAACGGGTAAGCGCATAAGCTTATACCCGGAACAAAGCTTTGGTAGGTCTTCCACAACAGGGTTTTACAGCCTCTCATATCAAAAGAGACCAGACATCTGCATTGTATGCGAAGCTCCTGAGACGCCCCCTCAGCTTTTATTGTTTGATCCCAAGTATAAATTGATATCTGAAGAAAAGTGGACGTCTAACGATAGCCGCCCACTTCGAGAGGATATTGATAAAATGCATACATATCGAGATGCGATACGCCACCAAGAAACTGAAAAACCAGTATTTTTTGCCGGGATTATCTATCCTGGTAAAACAGAGCACTTTGGTGATGGTCTTAGCGCGATTGGCTGTATTCCTGGCTGTTCAGGACCGGAAGACATCCAGGAAGTGCTTGAGCGTTTTTTATAATCCCAGAGAACGAATACTTTTGCATTTTTCTTAAAAAATCTGGCAATGTGTGAACTCTGAAAAACTTTCAATAAACCCTGTCAACACTTTTTTTGTCCACAGGGTAAAACTCTGTGCAATACAGTGCTTTTACATACTACGCTTTTTTGAAGCCAATGTAGTCCGCTAAAAAACTCATGATACGCTTCCTGTAATAGTCAAAGACCATTCAGGAGGTGTAACTATGACTACCATGAACACAGTCCCGACAGTCGGCTTTCTTCGACTCCCTCAAATCTTGCAACTCGTCCCCATCAGCAAAAGCGCCTGGTGGGAAGGCTGCAAAACTGGCCGCTTCCCCAAACCCGTCAAACTCGGCCCGCGTACTACCGCTTGGAAGGCGGAAGACATAGCGGAGTTGGTGAACATGCTAGGAAAGCAAGAAAAAACAAGCGATAAAGTGTAAGCATAAACAACAAAGCACAGGGATGACAGCCTGCACTGTGTCCCTGTGCTTTGTTGTTGCATTGTGTTGCCTTCAAAAATACAAAATCATAATAATACCTTTTGCGTTTATTGCAAATGCAATGTCATCTACTAAGCATTGTTCACTGTCTTATCTTATAGTTGCACTAAAATTCTCTACCCAATAGTAATCCCCTCGCACTTTGCCTTCTCAAGTATTTCTACCAAAATACGGCATTGCTTTTCGGAAGGTATTTTTGAAGGAATTTGTATCGCAACAGCAAGAATTCCATGTTCTTTCTCCGAAAGAAGCTTTTTTGCAGACAGCTCGCTCATGATGCGCTGCCAGTGTCGTGCTGGGATGCCTACTACCAGCTTTTGTGCTGCTATTCCATCATCTACAAATTGTGTTTTTACGGCATCCCGATTCTGTTCTTTTTCCTCTTCTCTGGAGACAAGCAGGCTCCAGAAACTTTCCGACTGTCTTGCTTCAAGGGTCGAAATGTCATCTTTCAGAGTACTCCAACAGATATCTTTCTTGAACCACTCCGAGTCTCGGGGAAGGTTATCCGAGGGCTGGGTTATGTGGTCATTGATAAAGGAAGCACACGCAGCGATTGCTTCACGCAAGGCACTCGGAACATCCTGTTGATTCCAGACCGATGCAAACGGAATGACCCTTTTGCGCCGGTTGGCCAGTTCTCCCAAGCAGGCAAGACTGTAATAAACAATATAGGAGCGTAGACTTCCGCCTGGCCTGTACCAGGGTTGGGCCGAAACAATGCGTTCTGTTTCACGAAATATTATGGCTCTGGCTACAATGCGTTTGAAGTACTGCTCATTGAAATCCTCTGGCGATACATCCCATGTTTTCCCGATTCTGGTAGCATATTGAGCAAAGTTTTTTTGGCGTCCCTTGCTCACATGCTTGGGGTGCTCATCCCAGACATTTTCATATTTTGCCAAATCTTCCTTGGTAAATAGCTGATTCTTGGGGAAGATGGCTTTGAATTTTCGCTGTTCGGCAAGAGTAAGCTTGCTTTGCGCTTCTGCGTATTGCCCACGCGCTCTTTCATAGAACCACCTGGTTTCTCTCTGGGCTCCGGAATGAGCCGGAGCCAATACCCGGCGTGAAAATTCTTCCATTCTGAGGTGGAATGGGGAATTGGAGAAGAAGTCTGCTGCTTTGACAGGGTTTTGCGTGTTGGCATATTCGGAAATTTTTGGGACGATTTCTTCGCTTTTTTCCGGATCAATAACTGACAGTTTCATCTGGACAAAGACCTGATCCAGAGATGCCTTGTCTTTTCTTTGCGTATGAAAAAGAGATGCCGTTGTCTGACCACCGTTCACGATCTGGAGGTCTCGTATCCTGGTTATGACAAGGCTTTCTCTTCCCTGATCGACATCAACCTCTTGAGCGGTTGCTGTTATCCCGTTGTTATAAGCAAAAAACATGGTGGGCGAGTTGAGAATGGTTTCGCGAATGCCCTTGTTTACGTTACCCCGCGCCTGAAGGAATGTTCTGACGTTTTGCTCCAATAAACGGCTGTCATAGTCCCCATACAGTTTTGCAAGAACATTTCCCGGCAAGGCAGCAAGGTAGGAACGGTAGTTGTCCGCTTGCAGGTCTACGCGAAGGCACGGGAGGCCATGGCCAAACATTTGCAGAAAATCGAGGTCCAGAGGTTCCTTGCGACCGCGAGCACTGTATTGTCGGTAAAGGCGTGCCATGTCCCATACATGGTAAAAAATTGGTTTGTCGCAGACGACTTCAGACTCAAGCTCTTTTACTCGTTCACTGAGGGCTCGTTCGGATAACAAAAACAGATTAATTTTTCTGAGACTGCCCAATCGGTCTTCAATCTGTCTGGCTAAAGAATACTCTGGCGAAGTAACTTCCAGCTCTTGCCAAAGTCGCTTTTTGCCACTTGATTCGAAAAAATTGACAAGGCGGCGGAAAATGGCCGTTATATCTGTCTGGGTCAGGGAAAGTAGCTCCTTCCTCGATTCATAGTCGGCAATAAAAAGAGACAGAGCTCCTTCCTCGTCAAACCAGTAGCCATCGACGCGCATCCCTCGTGGGGCCCGATAGTGGCAAAATTCAACGTCTTCAACAAAGCCGGTTTCAGCCAGATCCTTGACGAAAAAATCGACAAACTCTTGCAAATGGAAGTTGTTGTTGGCGGCTCCACCAGCAAGAATTTCCTGTCTGAATTCATGAAAAAAGTCCTGTAGAGACATTTCCATACTAGAGCGCCTCCAGGAGCGTTTCAAAGGCACAGGAAAACGGTTCTATTTTTTCCAACTCAAGCTGGTATGATACTGATCTGACTCCGGCAGGTAGCATGGAGCGAACTACCTTGGGGAAGTCTTTTTCGACAAGGTAGGCCTTCTTGTTAGTTGTTATCAATTTTGGGGTTTCATATTCGTGATGGGGGGCATACCCGTTTGCTGCAAGCTTGCTGTCAAAGCTTTCCAGGCTTTCTCCCTGTAACAGGTCACGAATATGTGTCACAAGCGCATTGAGCGACAAAGCTACATGGTTGTCCCGAGACTCTTGAAGAGTCAGAGTGAGAAGGTAGAGTTTTTCTTCAATAGACTCCAGTTGATCTTCGGAGGAAATCCGTACTGTACTACGATCGGAGCTGGAGAGCGCTTTCACTTCAACGGCCCTTCCTGAATAGATAAAGTCCTGATGTACCCATTCCGGACCTGTCCACGCCATCACTGCTGAGGCAGGATTCAAACCGACCTCAAGCAGCTTGTTCAAAAAGACAAGTTCGGCAAAAAGGCCACGGTATTCCTGAATTGTTAAGAGTCGAGAATTTTGTCCGGACAAAAAGGTTCGCCATCGCTTCAAGTGCTGCATGGCCACAGAAATTGCTACATCCGGACGGTGCACTTCTATGAGGCTATGGAACAGGCTCTTGCACAAAGCATGAAAAAGATCGCAGTCAACTTGCCTGTCGAGAGTTAAGACCAACAATTGACAGTCCGTTGCTGGATCTTGGCGGAGGTCTGTATCCACACCTTTCACGGTAATCTTTTCTTGCACGAAAAGATTGCGGTGATCGCCTGTCAGTGAAATCAAAAAGAGAAGTTTTCCCTGAACATCCTTTCCCCAATAGGCAGGAATTACACTTCCATCAGGAATGAGTCTGACATTATAGTCTCTCTCCGGTGTTGCAATCTCGTCCCACGGTAAGGAGTTACTCATCGAAGTCCTCCTCGTCTTCCGGATTGTCCAATACACCCTGCATGTTCTGAACCCAGACCCTGTTTGCAGCTATCTCAACGGTGCGCGAGTAGTCTCCAAAGGGGAAGCTGATACCGAATGCCGGTACGCGCCGATACGCAACATCCGGAAATTCCAGTATGTGCACCATCAGTAGCGGCTTGCTCCTCACTTCACGATAGTGCACGTCAGACGGTTTGCCACTCATTTTTTGATCTTGCTCATTGTATTCTTGGGCTAGCAAACGCGCTTTCTCTATCTGCTCTGGCGTAAGTCCCAGTTTTTCATCCCCACGGCTGGCAACTCGATTTTTGGCTGTTCGCCATGCCGTTCCTTCCCAAGGTTTTGCTGTACGCTTTTGAGCTCCCAGCTTGTACTGGGCTCCCTCTTCTCCATTATCTTTGAGAGAAACAAAAACTACATCGCCTTTGGGGTGCAGGTCGGAGATCTCATGCAGGTATAACGTTGCGGCAGATTTGGCATCGGCCATGTCTGGATGGGCTTCAAATTTCTCCAGAAAATCTTCGATTACTGCAACATCGACATCCTTGGCCCACCATCCTTTCTCTGTCGGAACAACCTGAGCGGCAAGACCATTTGCCCAAAACTCTTCAATCAAATTTTCGTTTTTGATGTTTGTTCTGTTGTCCGTAGGCAAGATATAACTTTCAACAAGTCTGCCACTCAGGTTTTGTCGAATTTTTATCTTGGCGGCACTTAGCATTTTGTTTGCTGCAGTGATCAAAAGCTTTTCAGGGTGAGTTTCCACGTAAAGGCCAAACTGACGAGGAGTAAGACCATCCCTACGCATCTTCCTTATCTGTTGCCGTAGTTCTTCTGTTTTTTCGGCAATATGCCCATACCAATCTATTGAGTCTGGCGACAAATACACTCGGCACAGATCTTCATAACCGGGCCGATAACCAAACCATCTCCCCATCTGCATCAATGTATCGTACATGCGCGTGTTTCGATACATATAGCTCATCCAAAGTCCTTCCAGAGTCAACCCTCGTGATAGGCTCAAGCCTCCAATGGCCACGGCGGTCAGTCCGTGCCCATCTTTTTCGTATTTCTTGTAATCGAGTACTTCATCGGACTTACTGTTTATAACAAAGAACTTCAAAGTATCGAATGCCGAAAGCAGGTTTGCTTTTACATCATCCCAGTCTAAGCCACATTCTATAAACTCCGAATCATAAGCTTCACGCAATGCCTGCATGTACTTGTTTCTTGATGAGATATCTTCCGGCATTGCATAGTTTGCCTTTACTGCTTCTCTTAGCTTTTTTTCGTAAAGCGCAAGAATATTTTTAACCGTCCGCTGGACGGCAACAAATCTGGACACATTGACTAGCATGGAGCAATGCTTGTTGTTTTGTCCTCGGCAGTTTCTAATAGTTTTGCCAACAATGAATTGGTTGAATGCCTTGTACAGGCTCGGCGGAAGCTCTGTAAACGGGATGTCTTTTTTATGTGTCAGCGGCAGGTAATCTTCACAATCTCGAATCTCGCGCAATATTTTACCGCTGCTTTCGTCTTCAAGGAAAACCTTGTCGGGACCAAAATAGGTGTTGGGAGCATCCAGAGAATAGATAAAATCTTTCGGGAACAGTTCTTCCCGAACATCCTGGTCGTACGCCTCCGGGTTGATAAAAATATTGGCAAAAGGAGTTGCGGTGTATCCTACATAACAGGATTTGGCGAAAAGATTCAAAATTTGACGTAACCACGCGTTTGTTTTTGTTGGATCAAGCTCTGGCTTGTTTGTGTTGATCGAAGCATTGTCCGCCTCGTCGTCGATCATCAACATAGGGACATCGGTTATCTGCCCATTTTTCGAATTCAGCTCTTTCAGCCATTTGTGCAGTGCCTGGAGTGTAGTTACGTTCTTTTTGATCACCAGAACAATGGGCTTGCTGAAGTCATTCAGCTTCCAGCCACTTTTCTCGGCAGTGTTCTTGTTGAAGTCTTCGTTGATGTTGGTAAGCGTGGCCGGGTGGGGGAAATCGGAAGAAAATCTGCCTACGCCAACAATGACTCGGTTGCCAGGGTCGCTGGACCGCCCGATAAACCCTTCGTCCATCCGTTCCTGGGTTTGCTTGCGCAAATTGTTATGGATACCGGCAATAACAATAATAAATTTGTAACCTGCATCGGCAGCTCTGGCCACCAGCCCCATGTAGTTTGCGGTTTTTCCCGACTGGACGTGTCCTATAACTAGGCCCCGGCGGTCCCATGCCCCTTCACTCAAGGGATCTTGCAGATGACCAAGGATGCGTCCGCCAGTATCACTCAGGGCTTGTACGACCTGTGGTGCCCAGCCCTCCTGGCGTAAATATTTTTCATAGGCTTCGGAATATATCCAGGAGATGCTTCTTTTTAGCATCCATTCTTCGTCATGAGGAGTCTCTGTATCTACAATGGAAACGCCCTGTCCCATACGCGAGTCGATTGCCACTAGCGCCTGCTCCACAACGTTTGCAATATCTCCATCAAAACCGGCAAGTTGAGCAAGTATTTTGGCTTTTTCTTCTACCTCCTCCCTTGTGGGGGGAGGCGTTTTGTCTCCAAGAAGAGAGATAAGAGAACTGGCGAGTTGTTTTTCTTTTTCCAATGCCGAATTACTCATAACACCCCTCCCGGATGTACTTTTCAACCAGATCCGTTCTGCCATCCACCAGACGCAAAGACTGGACAACCTCCAGGAACTTTTCTCGCTCCAGTGGATCCGTTCCAAAAAGAGCAAAATGTACTTCCTTCAGCTTGGCCAAGATCTCTTCATCAGACAAAAAACTCGTATCCAGTTTTCTTGGATGCATGGAAAAATCGGAATAGATCATTTCTACAGGGACAGAAGACCCCACTGCTTCCAACAAAACTTCCAATATTCTGTTTTCGGCATCCGAAAATTTTGACTTCAAGGTTGCGATAAGGGCATGATCTCTGTTCAGGGCATAGCGGATAGAGCCGTTTTGTTCTGCGAATCTCTCCCAGATGGGAGCTTTGGTTTCGCTGAACAGCTTTTGTCCTCGCCCACGATGTATTCTTGTGCTGCTTTCGGAAATTTGGGGAAGTATTTGCCTCAAACGCTCACGCACAAGGTATGGCGGCCTTACGGTTGATTTTTTGATATCTATGGTCCAGGCGTCATCCAGAGTGTTGGAAAAATCGATCTGAACTCTGGCCAATTTGGTTGTTTCGCCTTTGGGAATAAGGCGAAACCAATCACCCCATGCCATCAGCCGTCCGTTTCTGTAAACGTAAGCTCCCTGATTGGAGAGAAATTCACTACGGCTTTGGTAGTAAGCTTCTTCACGTGCTGACAGGCGAGAATGATGAGGGAGGATGTAAGCTTGAAGATATACTTCTTCGGCTCCAAGGTGAACGGTTTCCGGGGGAAGAAGTTGTGAACCGCTTTTTCTGCAAAAAGGGTCAAAGCCTTCGACGGGATGCCCGTTGATGCTTAGTGAAAGGCGTTTTCTTCCTCTTATTTCACCATCAAGGAAACGGTGAAATACGAGAGCCAGGTGCTTTTCCAGGATATCGAGCTTTTCATTAACCACTTCATCGTGGTTATCTTTTTGGCTTTCATCAAAAAGTCGATCCAGCTTTCTCCATAACACCAAGGTTCCATTGCTACCCAACTGGCTGATGAAAGGGACATCTGCAATGTCTGTTTCTTCGAGTACGGATATCAGCCAATCGTCAGTTTCTTTGACAAGGTCGAGATCCCATTCGGCACCACACCATTGGCCATCCTGGACACTGACAACAGTAAGTTTGAGACATTGAGAAAAAGAGGCCGTTTTGAGGCCAAGGCCAAACCTGCCAAGGTCCATCTTATTTCTTTTTTGTTCCGGCCCAAGAGCGCCATGTCTCATCGCAACAAGCAACTCCTCTTCGTTCATACCACAACCATTGTCCCAGATAGCAAGAATGGGGATATCCGAGGATATGTCACAGATAATACCCACTCCGGTGGCTTCGGCAGAAATACTGTTGTCCACAATATCTGCTACAGCAGTTTCAAGCGAATACCCGAGATCGCGCAATGACGTCGACATGGAGTGCGCGCTGGGAGGAAGTGGATGCATTCTGGCCATTGGACAACGCTCCGTACTAATTAGAGATTGCCTCTGGAGAGGGGGTGAAGATTATGCTAATAATTTCCTGCTCCATGAGTAAATTTCAATACTGCCCATACCTTTTCAGCTATTTGACGCGCCAGCAACGGGGGGACAGCGTTCCCGACCTGTACGTATTGTGCTGTCCGTGGGCCTTCAAAAAAATAATTGTCGGGGAACGTTTGAAGCCGTGCTGCTTCACGTACCGTCAGACTGCGGCATTGCGTCGGGTCCGGATGGATAAACGAATGTCCGTCTTTGGCCAGATGACTTGTAATGGTTGTCGAGGGCCGAGCTTCCAATTGGGCTTTGAACCTGTCATCAAAATGTCCAGTGTCCCAATTGGCATGCTCCGGAGGCAAACCAGGGAAATCGAAGTCTTTGGCGGCAAGAGGATTTTTACCCTCGGTACGTGCATAGGTCGCCACATATGCATACCGCCGCAAATCGCTTGCCATGTGAGCTCGTGTTTCATGGTTTAGCCAGCCGCCAAGTTCTGTATCCCGCAACCATTCATGTAAAGCGGTTCCACGAACGGGAAGAGGAGCATAATGTCCAGAAATCCATTGCCCACCACGGGAAAGCTCCCTATGTTCAACGTTTTCCGCTGTGAGGTGAAGCAACTGAGCCAGAAAAGTACTCTTGGCTGCACTTGCATGTTGGGACAGATCTTTGCAGGCCTCGACAACAATATTTTTCCACACATCAACAGAGTCCGCTTGGCGTGAAAGTCCACTTCTCAGAGCGGGCATATCCCCTATGGCATCCCAAACCGTAACTGGCTGTGAAGACTGCAACTTGGGCAAAGGAAAGGTAATATCTTCTCGAATTCCCACCAAGATTACCCGGTGTCGAGCTTGTGGCACTCCATATCTTTCGCACTGCACAACGAATTTTTTTAAATCCAGTCCGGATGCATCCATGCCCGGTTCGTAGCACGCGTCTGCAGCCAGAGAATGAATAGTATAGCTGTAGTTTCCTACGCCACGGCCACTCTCTCCAGGGCGTGACAAATCTTCAAGGATACGGTGAATGATATGTTTTTGATCCAGCTGGCAAGAAAGAAGCCCCCGGACGTTTTCCATGACAAATATTGATGGCCGAAATTGTCTGATCACGTTCAAATATTCTTGATATAAATAGTGGCGGGGATCCTTTTCGTTATTTGCTCCAGAGCGGACGCGCCCAACAACGGAGTATGCCTGGCAAGGAGGCCCTCCTATCAAAACCCAATGCTCGTCGTTGGAAATCAATTGGGCAATCCGCTCATAAAGGAGTATGTTGTCTTTGGACTCGCCCAACTCAAGTAAAAGAGCCTCCGAACAGGCCTCGTTCCAGAGGTCCTCATCCGTTGTTGTAACTGGCGAATCGATTAAGCCCTTGTAATATGCGTATAGGGTATCCAGAGGTCTTCCATGCCGTCTTAACAGTCGCGAATAGGCACGAAGCTTCAATGTGCTTTGCGCGAATTTGTCTTTTTCGACAGATACGGCTATTTTAAATGGGTGTGCATCATCAACCCGGAGAGAAGAAAAACCTTCTCCCAAGCCTCCGGGACCTGCAAATAAATCAACTATTTTTATAGGCTGCATCAACCATTTCCTGTCAGTATTTTATACAAAGATAATACATGGATATAGTTTCACCTGCAACACGTTCTCGCATGATGGCCGGAATTCGCTCCTCAAACACCAAGCCGGAGCTTGTTCTCAGGAAGAGTCTCCATGCACGGGGATTTCGCTACAGACTGAAAACAAAAGTATTTGGGTATACTCCTGATGTAGTGCTGGGCAAATATAAAGTAGCAATCTTTGTCCATGGATGTTTTTGGCATAGACATAAAGAATGCAAGTACGCAACAACGCCAAAAACAAACATTCAAAAGTGGAACCTCAAATTTGATGAAAACAAAAAAAGAGACTTACGCATCGAAACAGTATTGCTGGAATCGGGATGGCGTATAGCCATAATCTGGGAGTGCTGGCTTAAAAGAAAAATGGATTTGGACTGGCTTTATGAATGGATCGTCAGTCCTGCAGCAAACTATGTTTCATGGCCCAGCCCAGAAGCATTGCAGGATACAAAATAGTCGAGCAACGACGTGCGGGAATACAAGACTTGTTTGCCATGCTTGATATAAGGCAAATCACCACCCCGACTTCTTTGCGTCTTCAGTGTCGCTGCCGACAACGAGAACAGCTTCTCCACCTCTTTTTCCGTCAAATATTCCTTCCTACATATCCGTTCCATTTCACAGATGGTTTCCACCACTGGGGCAAGAATTTTCTCCAAGGCATCCGCAACGGCCTTTTCAAGGTCGATCTCTTGGCTGTTGATGGTGAGTTGCTTGGGAGCGCCCATGCGAACTCCTCGCTTGGAGTTGGAAAGGAAAAACCTGATAAATTCACCGGAAATTACTTCCTCTTGAATTATTATGCCTCCGCCTGTTCTCTGGCCTGCTCTTTGGCTATGGCCATCAGGTAGCTGAGGTCTTCCCCCAACACTTCCGCCATGCGTTGAGCGTCCGATATCTGCACACCTTGGGGTTTGCCGGTGTTGGACGCTTTGCTGCGCATGGCTGTCCAGCGGGCGGCTGCAGCTTTGGGCGAATCTTCCGGCCAGACTTGGACGGCGAATTCGCCTTTTTTTATGCCCCTGTCTTTCACGCGTTTCGCCACAAGCTCCACAAAAGCCCGTTCCAATGCCATGGCAAAATTGTATCCAGTGGTCATACGTTTCCTCCAGTGGTACCCATTATACCGGAAATTCCTTTATCGTCTATTCTTAAATTCCTGCTACTAAAAATAAAAAATTCCTTGAAATCATATAAAGGAGGTTGCAGGAATGTGTCGTTTTTCACTGTTATTTGAAGGAAATACCTATTGGCGAAAGGTCGTGGGATGGTTTGCCCAAGGCGGAATACCCCCAAAAAATGTTCCGGGAATTCCTTATGTTCTTGGCGGGAACAGTCATGGCTGCTGACGGCAAAAAGCTTTCCAACAACATGGCCGGAATAGAGTTTGTGGCCTGCATGGAGACAATCAAGGAATTTCTTCAAAAAAGCTGGAAGCATTCCCAGATTCACCGTCAGTTGAAACAGGAAGGCAAGATAACCATGTCCTATGGAGCGTTTTGCTATCATATGCGCCGCCTTTCCCTGGACCAGCACAGGCCGGGGGAAGTGTCTCCGGCTGTGCAGTCCAAGAAAGCCGTTCCGGCACCTGTCCGTCCATCAACCGGGCCTCGTCATGTTTCCACGTCCGGCAATGCCTTTCCCGACCCACGTAATATGAGCCCGGATGAAGCTCTTTAACCCAAGGAACCAACAACTATGGCAACCATTCATTTTATTCAACAAGGCAAGGGGGGCGTTGGCAAATCCATGATTGCCGTCATCCTCTATCAGGTGCTGGGGCACTTGGGCAAAGAGGTCATGGCCTTTGATACCGACCCGGTGAATTCCACCCTAGCCGGTTTCAAGGAATTTGCGGTCACCCGCCTGGACATACTGAAAAACGGCGACATTGACCCGCGTGAGTTTGACGTGCTTATCAATGACATTGCCGCACTGCCCGAAGATACCCACGTTATCGTGGATAGCGGCGCATCATCCTTTCTGGCCCTCAACAGCTATATTAAGGAAAACGATGTGCTCGGCATTCTGACTGAAAGCGGGCACAGCGTCTTCTTTCATACGGTTATCACGGGCGGACAGGCCATTGCTGATACCGTTCTGGGCCTGCGCTCTCTGGCAATGGGCTTTCCCGAATCGCCCATTGTGGTCTGGCTGAACCCCTACTTTGGGGAAATCCGCATGGATGACCGTTCGTTCGAAGAATTCAAGGTGTATCAGGAATTCAGTGGGCAGTTTCACGCCGTCATCACCATTCCCCAGGGCAACAAGGCCACCCTCGGCAAAGACCTGGAAATGCTGTTTGCCAAGCGCCAAAGCTTTGCCACGGCCATCAACTCCAGCCAGTCCATTGTCATGAGTTCGCGCCTGTCCCGCTACTGGAACGAGCTTGTCGTCATGGTGGAACGAGCCGCCATCGCATAGGGGGAGCCATGTCAGAATCTGAAAACATGGAACCGTCAGTGGAAAGCGCGTTGCCAAACGGCATTGGGCTTTCTCTGGAGCAGGTTCGAGCGCTTCTTGCCAAAAACCACGAAACGGTTGTGGACAAAAGCGACCCCATCCTCATGGTTGTGACCATTCTTAACGCCCATCTGGCCGAAGTGGAAAAGCTTCAGACACGGCACAAGGAAGGCCTTGGCAGGCTGATGGCGGACAAGACAGATGCCTATGTGTCCGGCGTGACAGCTGCGGTCGGACACTTGACGGACAGCCTTTCTTCCGCTTCGGTGCAGGGCATTCGCAAGGTTTTTGATGATCACGCGTCCAGGCTGCAGACTTTCAAGAACAATACAATCTGGCTCGCCGCTATAGTGGCGGTTTCGGCACTGCTCAATGTTGCGGTGTTCGTGCTTGGAGGTTTGCGCTGATGCTCATGCGCCCATGCGACGACCCACGCCTGCTGGAAGGTTTGCGCCACTCTTGCGGGCCGCTCTTTATGAACGCCCTGGAAGATCCGGAAGTGATCGAGCTCATGCTCAACCCGGATGGTTCGCTCTGGATTGAACGCTATGGGCAGGACCATGAACGGATTGGTGAAATAGTTGTGGCGCAGGGGCGGCTCATCCTCTCACAGGTGGCCAGTGGCTTGAACCTTACGGTGAACGAGCGCGATCCTGTTGTGGAAGGCGAATTTCCTCTGGATGGTTCGCGCTTTGAAGGGACGTTTCCGCCTGTGGTCGGGCCTGGGCCGTCTTTCGCGCTCCGCAAAAAGGCCAGCCGGGTGTTTACCCTGGAAGAATACAGGGCTGCCGGTTCCATTACGCTCGAAGTGGCCCACATCATAGAAGACGCAGTGCAGCGTCGTTTAAACATCGTTGTGGTCGGCGGCACCTCATCCGGCAAGACGACCTTCGTCAACGCGGTCATTGACGCCATTTACCGGCTTACACCTTCACACCGTCTGCTCATCCTGGAAGATACGGCGGAGTTGCAATCCAAAAGCCCCAACACGGTATTTCTACGCACGTCTGTGCTGGCCAATGTGGATATGCGCAAACTGGCGAAAATCAGCATGCGCTATGCGCCCAAGCGCATTTTGGTTGGCGAGGTGCGAGACGCCGCCGCGCTGGAAATGCTCAAGCTCTGGAACACCGGCCACCCTGGTGGCGTCAGCACCTTTCACGCGGATAGTGCAGAGGAAGCCTTGCCCCGCCTGGAAGAACTGGTGGAAGAAGCCGGACTCGGCCCCAAGCAAAAGCTCATTGGGCGGGCCGTGGATCTGGCTGTGTATATGGAAAAGACACCGGACAACAAGCGGCGTATTTCCAGCATCGTCAAGGTCAACAGGTTCAATCACAAGGAGGATTGTTATGAAACGGAAACGCTTTACACCGTTGCCGAACAAGGAGGACAAAAAATAGTATGAAAGCCCCCATGCAAACCGCCCCGGAAATTCGCTGCCGGGGTTGCAACCGATTGCTGGCGCGTGGTGCCATTGAAGTCGGAGACATAGAGCTTCACTGCCCACGCTGCAAAACCCGCTTACATCTGCGGGCCTCGTGCCCCAGCCAAGCGCCGCATGACGGCCTCCACGGAGACCGTTATGAACGCGAAGCTTCTGAGCAGCCCAAAGATTAGTCCCCGCCTGTTTCTGGCCTGTTTTTCCACTTTCTGCCTTCTGGTCCTGCCGGATATCGCCGCCGCATCGGGTGGCATCACGGAATTTTCCAGCCCACTCGAACGGGTGGTGAACACCATTACCGGCCCGGCTGGCAAATGGATTTCCATCGTCGCCATGGCGCTTTGCGGCGTCATCTTCATCATGAACAAGGACGACATCAGCGGTGGCTTCAAGCTGCTTTTGTCCGTGGTTTTCGGCATCTCCTTCATAGCCTTTGCCGCCAGCATCGTGAACTCGGTGTTCTCCTTCTCCGGAGCGGTAATATGAGGCGCTTTCTCCCCATTCACCAATCCCTGCACCGGCATGCCCATGTGCTTGGCGCGGAACGGGAACTGGTCATGACCAGCGCCCTCATCGCGCTGCTTGTGGGCGTGGGCGGCCTGACGGCGGTTTCCATTGTGTCGGCCATCGTCTTCTGGATTGCCTCCGTCTTCGCGCTTCGGCGCATGGCCAAGGCAGACCCCATCATGAGCCGCGTCTGGCTACGGCATACCAAACAGCAGGAGTTTTATGCGGCCAGACCAAGCCGTTGGCGGCTCGTTGGAGGCTTTAAATGCTGAAGCTCATCGATTACCGCACCAAGGCAAAAGGTCTACCGGATCTCTTGCTGTACGCCGCACTGGTTGAACCCGGCATTGTATTGAACAAGGATGGCTCGTTTCTGGCGGGCTGGGAAGTTCGTGGCCTGGATACGGCCAGTTCCACGGAAAGTGATTTGTCTCTGGTTTCCAGCCGTTTCAACAACGCCGTAAAACTTCTGGGTAGTGGCTGGATGCTGCACATGGACGCTATCCGCAGTTCGCACAAGGCCTATCCAACTCCAGAAAAAAGCCATTTTCCCGATCCGGTGACGCAGCTCATTGATGATGAACGGCGGGCCTTTTTCAGCGGCAACAAATGCTTCAGCACCAGCGCCGTTCTGACCGTTACCTACAAACCGGACTTTCAGGCCACCAAACTTGCGAGAAAAACGCAGGTTGGTGTGGCCACGTCTGGCAGCCTGAACAAGGCGCTGAGCTATTTCAGAAATATGCTGGAAGAATTGGAAGACGCGCTCTCCAGCATTCTGCGCATGGAACGCCTCTTGGAATACCACATGCCGGATGCGGACGGTTTTGACTGGCTGCAGTCAGACCTGCTCTCGCACATCCAGCACTGCACAACCGGCGAACTGCAACCTCTCCGGGTGCCGGAAACGCCCATGTACCTTGACGCCATTGTGGGCAGCGAAACCTTGGTGGGCGGTATCAGCCCGCGCCTGGGCAACCGCTATCTGGCGGTGCTGTCTCTGGACGGTTTGCCGCAGGAATCCTACCCGGCCATGCTGCGCGATCTGGATGCTCTGGCCCTGGAATACCGCTTCTCCAGCCGCTTTATCTGCTTGGACCAGTATGACGCGACCAAAGAAATAGACTCCTACCGCAAGGGCTGGCGGCAACAGGTGTTCCGTTTTCTGGATCAGTTCTTCAACAACCCCAACGCCCGCGCCAACCGTGACGCGTTGCTCATGGCCGAAGACGCAGAAACAGCGCTTACCGAAGTACAAGGAGGTTATGTAAGCGCGGGCTACCTGACCTCATGCATCGTGCTGATGCACGAAGACCAAGAGCGCCTGCAAGATTGGGCTCGGGATTTGCGCCGCACAGTGCAGACGCTGGGTTTCGGCTGCCGTATCGAGTCCATCAACGCGCTTGAGGCCTGGCTGGGCACCCATCCGGGCAACAGTTACGCCAACTTGCGGCGTCCCATGGTCAACACGCTGAATCTGGCGGATTTGTTGCCGCTCTCGTCGGTATGGACAGGCTCGCCAGCCTGTCCGTGCCCCTTCTATCCGCCCAACTCCAGGCCGTTGGCCGTCTTGATGACGGATAACTCCACGCCGTTCTGGCTCAACATCCACGCCGGGGACCTGGGGCACACGCTCATTTTCGGGCCGACCGGCGCAGGTAAATCCACTTTGCTGGCCTTTATTGCCGCGCAGTTTCGCTGCTATAAAAACGCCCGCATCTTCGCCTTTGACAAAGGCATGAGTATGTTCCCGCTCTGCTTTGGAGCGGGCGGCGACCATTACAATATCGGCAATGCCGAGCAACTGGCCTTTGCGCCGCTCCAGCGCATCGATTCTGAAGACGAACGCACTTGGGCGGAAGAATGGATCGCCTCGCTTATGGAACTGCAGCAGTTCACGGTCATGCCTTCTCACCGTAATGCCATCCACACGGCCATGCTCACGCTGGCCGCGAACCCGCCGCATCTGCGTTCCCTGACCAGCTTTTACCATGTGGTGCAGGACAGGGAAATCAAGGAAGCCATCCAGCATTACACCGTGCAGGGTGCCATGGGGCGGCTTCTGGATGCGGATTCCGACAATCTGAACCTCTCTCGCTTCATGGTCTTTGAAATCGAAGACCTCATGAACCTGGGCGACAAGAACCTTGTGCCGGTGCTGACCTACCTGTTCCGGCGCATTGAAAAAGCCCTGGACGGTTCACCCACCATTCTGGTGCTGGACGAGGCCTGGATCATGCTGGGGCATCCGGTGTTCCGAGCCAAGATCCGCGAATGGCTGAAAGTCATGCGCAAGGCCAACTGCGCGGTCATTCTCGCTACGCAAAGCCTTTCCGACGCCAAAAACTCCGGCATTCTGGATGTGCTTGCCGAATCCTGCCCGACAAAAATCTTTCTGCCCAACAGCGCCGTTGAAGACGTGGGCCAGAAGGAACTCTACACGGGCATGGGCCTTAACGACAAACAAATCACCATCCTTAAAACCAGCATTCCTAAGCAGGACTATTACATCGTCAGCCCGCAGGGGCGACGCAAGGTGCAACTGGC
The DNA here is from genome assembly GCF_055387835.1 of Desulfovibrio simplex. Taxonomy (NCBI): domain Bacteria; kingdom Pseudomonadati; phylum Thermodesulfobacteriota; class Desulfovibrionia; order Desulfovibrionales; family Desulfovibrionaceae; genus Desulfovibrio; species Desulfovibrio simplex. The sequence continues at coordinate 54,260 of NZ_AP042377.1, read as the reverse complement.
CCTCAAGGAGAAGGCGCTGTCCTTCGTTGGCGCGTCCGACAAAGAAAGCATCGCCCGCATCCGCGCATTGGCTGCGGAACACGGGCCAAGCGGCTGGCAATATGCCTGGCTGCAAGAACGAAACGCACTGTAACCACAAAAGGAATTCCCATGAAAAAATATCTTCTCTTCCCGGCGCTCATGCTGTGGATATGCGCCACACCGGCGTACGCCATCACCGTCACCTGCACCAATTGCAGCACCAATCTTGTGCAACTGCTGGACCGCATCACCAATGTGGAGCAGTTGACCAACGCCATCAAACAATACCAGGAGGCCGTGGAGCAGACCCGCCAGCAAATAACCATGGTGCAGCAAAATATCGAGCAGTACCAGAACATGCTCCAGAACACGGCCCAGCTTCCGGTCAATCTGGTGAACGAATTGAAAGGCAATCTCACGCGGCTAGCCAACCTTTCCAGCACGCTGCGAACCCAACGCGGCGACATTGTCGCCCTTGGTGAGATCTTCACCAACCTGTTTCCGGAACAGGCGCTCTTCGGCACTTTGGCCGGTGCTAGCCCGCAGCAGATGGAAGAAGCCAACCGCCGTTACCGCCAGGAATGGGACAAATGGGCGGAATCCGTTGATCAGGCCTCGCAGGCGACGTTTCAGCTTTCCGGCCAGCAGCTTGCGGATTTGCAGCGCGACCCGGCGCGGTTCCAGCAATACATGGACAGCTTGCTTGCTACGCCGGACGGCCAGCAAAAGGCCATCATGGCGGGCAACCAGCTTTCCGCCCTGCAGGTGCAGGAGGCCCGGCAGTTGCGTGAACTGATGGCCACACAGGTGCAGTCGCAACTCGCCAGCCAGATGAAGTCTGAAAAAGAAAGCCAGATGTCGCAGGAGGCGTGGAGGAACACGCTGAAGACAGATCGCATTGGTAAGGTCAAAGCCAAGCCCGATCCCTTTTAGGCGGGTATTGCTATGAAAGGAAAATACCTGTCCCTGGCTGTTATCGCTCTGGCGCTGTGCGCGGTCTTCGTTGGCGTTGGCGAAGCCCACGCCGCCAATGAGGATTTTGTTTCCACGCTGGTGCGCGAGTTTTACACCAAAACCAGCAACTGGGAACCTACCTTGAAGAAGTATGCGCTGACGGTTTTCCGCTGGCTGGTCATTCTGGAAGTCTGCTTTCTGGGCATCAAGGCGGCGCTCAACCGTGACCAGATTGCCGACATCTTCAAGCAGTTTGTCATGCTGCTGCTCATGGCCGGGTTCTTCATGGCTGTTATCAACTACTACCATGAATGGGCCTGGAACCTGATCAACGGTCTGGGAACGATCGGCAAAGAGCTGACGCCGGGCGGCTATTCTTCGGAATCACCATTCCTTACCGGCATGCAACTTGTGAAGCTGGTGCTGGATAAACTTTCCATCTGGTCGCCGGGTAACTCCATTGCGCTGCTCATTGCCGCGCTCGTCATCATCGTCTGCTTCGCGCTCATTTCCGCGCAGGTGGTCTTCATCAAGTGCGAAGCCATGGTGGCCATGGCGGCGGCGCTTTTGCTGGTGGCTTTTGGTGGCAGTTCATTCCTTAAAGACTACGCCGTCAACGCCATCCGCTACGTGCTGGCCGTGGCCTTCAAGCTCTTTGTCATGCAACTCGTTCTCGGTGTGGGTATTGCCTTTATCGAAGGTTTTTCCACTTCCACAGCGGAGTTGCAGGACATTTTCGTGGTCATCGGCGCATCGGTGGTGCTGCTGGCCCTGGTCAAATCCCTGCCCGACGTGTGCGCGGGCATCATCAACGGCTCTCACGTTTCCAGCGGTGCAGCCCTGACGGCGTCCGCCGCCGCAGTGGGCGGCGCGGCCATTGGCGCTGTGGTGGCCGGGAGCAACACCATGCAAAACGTGAAGGACGCGGCCAACGTGGCTGGCATGGAAGGCAAAACAGGACTTGGCAAAGCGGTCAGCATGGCCTCGTCCCTTTGGGGAGCCAGGCAAGACGCCAAAACGGCGGGAGAAAAAGACCTCAGCACCCGAACCCGCTCGGAAATGCAGGAACGTCTTGAACGCGCCCGCATGAATCAAAACGACAAATAATAGGTGGTACTTATGGCCCTTTTCAAAGCAAAAACCGAAAGCCCGCCGGAACGTTCCGGTAGTGGCAATCCTTACCTCAACGGGCGGGAAGAATGGCTGGAGCGTTACGGCTCGTACATCAGCCGGGCCGCGCAATGGTGCATGGTGGCTTTTTTCTGCCTTATCCTCACGGGCATTTCCATCACCGGCAACGTCATGCAAGCCAACCAAGTGAAAACTGTTCCCTACATTATTGAAGTGGACAAGCTTGGCAAATCGTCCGTGGTGGCACGGGCGGACCGGGCCAGCGCCACGCCGCAGCGGCTTATCCAGGCGGAGATAGCGGCCTGCATTAGCGACTGGCGTACAGTCACAGCGGATGTTGAGCTGCAGCAAAAGATGATCGAGCGCCTGTCATTCTTCATGGCCGGAAGCGCCAAGGGCGTTTTGCGTGAATGGTACGAGGTCAACAACCCGTATGAAATCGCCAAGACCGGCAAGCTGGTGCATGTGGAAATCAAAGGCCTGCCCCTGCCGGTGAGCTCCGATTCCTACCGGGTGGAATGGGTGGAAACCGTGCGTAGCCATGCGGGCGTGCTGCTTGACTCCCATACCTATGAAGCCACGGTGACGGTGCAGATAAACCCGCCCACAGTGGACGCGGTCATTTTGCGCAATCCCGGCGGCGTGTACATGACCTCGCTTTCAGCGGGCAAGGTGGTTGGCGCTCAGGCCCCGGCCAAACTGCAACAACCAGAAAAACAATGAGGCTGCTCATGAAAAAGATACTGTTTTTTATCTGCGCATTCGCGCTGTATTGCACTCCGGGCATTGCCGCCACGCCGGTTCCGGAAGGTTGGCCCCCTGCGCTGGAAGCACAAACTCCCGGAAAGGCTCCCGCAGCCACACCTGAAATTGACTATCTCAACCCTAAAACAATTCCGCTGACAGAAGCGGAAAAAAAGGCGCTGCGCCTTTCCGGTGACTGGTCGCGTACAAGCGTTGAACCCGTGCTCACCGGCGGCGGTAAAGTGGTGTACGTGCATGGCGCAAGCCTGCCCACCATTGTGGCCGCGCCCATGCAGGTCTGCGATGTGGAACTGCAAGCCGGGGAAACCGTGCATGAAATTGTGGTGGGTGATTCCTCCCGCTGGATGGTGGATTCCGGCACGGTCGGTTCCGGCCCCGGCACAACGGCACATCTGTTTATCAAACCGGTGGATTCCGGCCTGGAAAGTTCCGCCGTCATCACCACGGACCGGCGTGTGTACCACCTGCGCCTTGTTTCTCAGCGTTCCGGACATACGCCGTACGTGGGCTTTTTGTATTCGGAAAGCCTGAAGCAACAGGCGGACTGGAAGCGAGCAAGAGAAGCCAAAGAACGCGAATGGAATTCCACCACTGTGGACGGCCAAAACGCCGATCTATCCGCCCTGAACTTCAATTATGAGGTCAAAGGCAAGGCCAACTGGAAGCCCGAGCGCGTGTATGACGACGGGCGGCAAACCTTTATTCGCCTGCCGGAAAAGTCGGCTACCAATGAAATGCCCGTGCTTTTGGTGCGCAAGGGCAAACAGGATGTGCTGGTCAATTACCGAGTCAAAGATTCCGCCATGATTGTGGACGGTTTGTTTAACCGTATTGCCCTGATCATCGGTGTGGGCGGTGACCAGGAAAAGGTGGAAGTCATAAGGGGGAACAAATGATCCGCAAGATACTTCTTTTGCTTTGCCTACTCATGTTGTTCGCTTCCGGCTGCGCCAAACACGGTGTTGTCGGTTCCTGGTGCGGGCCGCTGCCTGAACACGGCGCGGTTGCGGCCATTGCTGATGATGCCGTTGCCTGCCTTTCGGAATTGTACCCTCCCGGCCATACATCCGTGCATCTGCTGCAGGCAAAAGACGCGGGTAATGCCTTTGCCAGTGCCTTTGAGAACGGCTTGCGGGCAAAGGGGTTTGCCCTGGCATCGGCGGAATCCGCCGATGTGCTTGTTGTAGCCTACACGCTGGATTCGTTGGATGAAAATAATGCCTGGTACCTGCAACTGCGGCTGTCGGATGGCAAGACGTTTGCCCGGTCTTATACTGCCAATGGCCAGCCGGAAGCAGGCCAGAGCCGCACGGAGCAGGAGTTTCGCCGCTCGTTCTCCGACAAGGTCACGCGCAAGGCCAAAGACGCCTGGAACACCGGCATGAACGCTTTCGATTAGGAGGAATCATGCCCAACACTGAAAATGGCACAACTCCCAACAGCCTCGAGCCAATCAAGAAGGTCAACGTGGCCCGCATGAGCCGTTGGCCGCTTTATGCCGTGCTGCTGGCAGGGCTATTTCTGCTCGGCATCCTGGTTTACAGCGTGAACTTTGCGCATAACCAGGAACAGGAGCAGGCAACAACGCCCAAGGTGGATATCAAAGAGGAAGAACGCCCCTTGCTCATGGGCGAAGGGCGTGGACTTGCCTTGGCTCCGCCTGCCGGTTCCCCGGCCATTGCCCAGCCGGAACCCAAAGCGCCAGGCGGACGCGAGCCTTTGATTGTAGTGCAAAAATCACAGGAACAACCGGATCAATACCGGCAGGAGCTGGAAAACTTACGCCGCATGAAGGCGCAGGCCCAACTCACCGCGCTTTCCGCACCCCTTGGCGTAAAAAAGGCTTCGGATACGGCACAACAGGCGAGTCAGCAGGCTGTCATGCTGCCGGATGGACAACGGCAGGATAACAATCAGGACAGCCGTGACCCATACGGCATACGGGAAAGCTCCTACGATCCGTCAGCCGACAAGGACAAGGAGGCCTTTTTCAACCGGGCGGGTAAAGATACGAGCTGGATTCTGCCGCATACGCGCATTGCCGGGCAACCGCTGGAACTTAAAATCGGCGCGGTTATTCCCGGCGTTATGGTTACGGGCATCAATTCTGACTTGCCGGGCAACATCATTGCGCAGGTTTCCCAAAACGTCTTTGATACGGCCACCGGACGGAACCTGCTTATTCCGCAAGGAGCCAAGCTCTTTGGTGTCTATGATTCCCGCGTCATTTACGGGCAGGAGCGAGTGCTGGTGGCCTGGAATCGCATTGTGTTTCCGGATGGCTCCGCCGTCACGCTGGGAGCCATGCCCGGTTCGGACATGGCGGGCAACGCGGGCTACAACGACGAAGTGAACAACCACTACCTGCGTATTTTCGGCTCGGCCATCCTGATGAGCATGATTACGGGTGGTATGTCTTATTCCATGGACGCCCTGAATAGCTCGGGCAATTCCGGGCAAGGCAACCAGACGCCTACATTGCAGGATGAAATGGGCTCGGCTCTGGCCGCGCAACTGGGCCAGGCAACGCTTCAGTTGCTGCAAAAGAACCTGAACATCAAACCCACGCTGGAAATCAGGCCGGGCTACCAGTTCAACGTCATTGTGACCAAGGACATGGTGTTTCAGAAGCCTTATAGCAATCGGCGATAACCCGATATCAACCTGCGGGCCATGAGCCTCAACTCAGCGCCGCCTGACGGCCTCTACGGAGACAGTCATGTGTGCGCTTTTTTCCGCGCAACAAAAGCCCAAGTATGGCTTGGGCACAGATACGCCCAAAAGCGCTCTGCGCTGGGCATACCTGCCGTTCATGCTCCTTTTGGGGCTTGGCAGCATGGTACTGGCTACCCAGCGCATTGCCGCTTTTTTCAGCTACCATCCTGCACTTGGTCATCCTTGGGGCATGGCCTTCGGCATTCCCTGGTACACGCCCTGGTCGGTGTTCGCCTGGCAGGAGAAGTTTGGCCCAAGCGATACCTACGGCTTCATTGAACAGGCCGTGACGCACAGCCAGGCGTTATTTCTGCTGCCGCAATTCATCATTCTCGGTATCTGGCTCGGTTTCATGAAAAAGCTCCGGGCCAACGCCAACCTGCATGGCTCGGCGCGTTGGGCGGAAGAGAAAGAAATCCGCACCATGGGCTACTTTGAAGGTAAAGGCGTTTACGTAGGCGGCTGGCTCAAGAAGTACGCCGGGGCAACGCTTTTGCTGCGCATGCTCCAGAGCAAGCCGGAAGAGGTACAACTCTACCTGCGGCACAACGGGCCGGAACACATCATGGTGTTCGCGCCAACGCGCTCCGGCAAGGGTGTCGGCCTTATTCTGCCCACACTTCTGGCCTGGGAAGGCTCCAGCATTGTGCTGGATATCAAGGGCGAAAACTGGGCACTCACTGCGGGCTGGCGCAAGTCGCAGGACCAGGTGGTGCTGCGCTTCGATCCGTCTGACCCTTCCAGCGCATCCGCCGCCTTCAACCCCCTGGAAGAACTGCGCATCGACACCATGATGGCGATTCCGGATGTGCAGAACATGGCCGCCATGCTGGTAGACCCTAACGGGAAGGGGCTTGAAGACCACTGGAGCAAGGCGGCTTTCGCCATGCTCGGCGGGGCCATTCTGCATTGTTGCATCATGGTTCGGCACGGGCAGAAGCGCACGGCCACGCTCTATGATCTTTCCTGCATGCTGGCCGACGAAAGCCGCACTATCCAGGACCTGTTCAAGGAAATGGTGGAAACGCCCCATGAGAAGTTGCTTCAGGAGCTTTTTCCGAAAGGCGAAGGTGGTGACAAGGCTCATGTCTTCATCGGCTCATCCGCCAGGGAGATGTTGAACAAGGCGGAGAATGAGGCCTCGGGTGTTGTTTCCACCGCCCTGACCAATCTGGCCCTGTATCGCGACCCTGTGGTGGCGCTGAATACCTCCTCTTGTGACTTTCGTATCCATGACCTCATGAATCACGACAGGCCGGTGAATCTGTATTTGGTCATTTCTCCGGCAGACATCGACCGCATGCGGCCTTTGCTGCGACTCATGGTGGACATGATTGTGCGCCGCATCTGCGCCAAGATGGAATTCGCTGATGGTTCCAGCAAGGCTGGCTACAAGCATCGGCTCTTGCTGCTCTTGGACGAGTTCACCTCCCTCGGCAAGCTTCCCATTATGGAAAAGGCCTTGGCCTACATCGCCGGATACGGTGGCAAGGTCTACATCATCGTTCAGGACATCACCCAGCTTAATGCAGTGTACGGCAAAGACAACGCGCTTATGGCCAACTGCCATGTACGTATCGCTTACGCACCCAACACCATTGAGACGGCCAAGACCCTTTCGGACATGACCGGCAAGACCACGGTGGTGGAAGAAAAAGTCTCACTTTCCGGCTCGCGCTCCGGGCACATGAAAAATGCTTCGGTCAACGTGACGGAAACAGCCAGACCGCTACTGACGCCCGACGAATGTATGCGCCTGCCCGGACCGGAAAAAGACAGCCAGGGCAAGGTACTCAAACCCGGCGACATGCTGGTGTTCACCGCAGGCCAGCCGCCTATCTATGGTCGGCAAATTCTCTATTTCTTTGATCCCATCTTTTCCTTCCGCGCCAAGGTACCGGTTCCGGGGCTGAACGTATCCTACCTCAGCGGCATCAGCGATTCTTTGTATCAACCACGCCCAGCCGCCTGGTATGTGGGCAAAGCCAGCGCTTCAGTTTCCACGCAAGATGTTCTGCTAACGGAACAGGGAGGCGGCTATGAACGTTATTTCACGGAATAAGCGTGCCCTTATCCTTTTTGTTACCGTATCAGCCCTGATTTATCTGGCTTTTGTTTTCGCGCTCAACTCCGGGCAACGCATCAACCTCACACCATCTCTGCCTCTGGGAGTCTACCAAATAGTGCCGGGCAAACCGGCAAAAGGCGATCTGGTCAGCTTCTGCCTGCAGGGCGAATTCGCCGAACTGGCCAGGGAACGCGGCTATCTGCAGGCTGGTTCCTGTCCCAATGGTCTGAGGCCTTTGCTCAAGCGTCTGACCGGTTTGCCGGGAGACCACATTCTGCCGGAAGCGTTGACGCCGCATACGGTGGACAGCCAGGGGCGTCCCATGCCTTCGGCTCTGCGTCCCGGCACCATCCCGCCCAGCATGGCCGTGGTGCTGGCCGACCATGAAGGCAGTTTTGACAGTCGTTATTTCGGGTTCGTTCCGCTGGAAAGTCTCCAGCGGGTCGAGCCCGTTTTTCTTTTCAACCCCAAAGGAGAATAACCATGCACAACAAGGAATACCTTGCCGCAGCGGCCCGCGCCGTAGCGGAACAACTCACGGAGGCTCCGGACATTTACGTGGCGCTCGACCCGGATGTGGCCGACTACATGGGCGCGTTTACAGAAGACGCCATCGTGCTGGCAGATATGATTGAAGATGCGCTGCTGACCATCAACGGCGAAGCGGAGGTGCTCTATGAAGAACGACGCTAAGAAGCCCGATGGCGGGCAAAAGGCCAAGCGCTCTCCGTTTCATGAAGAGTTTGCAGCAAAGATTATTGAGCACCTGAAGGCCGGAACTGCTCCCTGGCAGCGGCCATGGCATCCTGGCAAAACACTTGCCGCGCCGCATAACCCGGCTTCCGGCACTGTGTACCGAGGCATGAACCGGGTGCATCTGGCGCTTTCCGGCTATGATGATCCACGCTGGATGACCCTGCGCCAGGCCAATGAACAAGGTCTTTCCATCCTGCCAGGCAGCAAGGCCACTCCCGTGGTCTATTTCCAGTTCAACAAAGAACAAGACAAACTGGATAAGGAAGGAAACCCCATTCTCGGCGAAGATGGCAAGCCACAAAAGCAAAGCGTGGAACTGGATAAGCCCATTATCCGCTTCGCCCATGTGTTCAACGCGGAACAGATAGAAGGCATCCCGCCTATTGAACTGACGGACAAGGCTTTTGAGTGGGAGCCTCACGAAAAGGCCGAGAACATTCTTTCCACTTCTGGCGCAAACATCAGGCACGACCAGAGCAACCGGGCTTTCTACCGTTACGCGACTGACTCCATCCATCTGCCGCCGCGTGAAAACTTTGAGGAACCAGGCCAGTATTATGGCACAGCCCTGCACGAGCTTGGACACTGGACGCGCCATTCCAGCCGTCTGGATCGGGAAAACGGTCCTTTCGGTTCGGAAATGTATGCCCGTGAAGAACTGCGGGCGGAAATAGCCTCCTGGATGCTCGGGCAGGACATTGGCATTCCGCATGATCCGGAGCAGCACGCGGCTTATGTGGGTTCCTGGATCAAGGCGCTGGAGGATGATCCGTATGAAATAGTCCGCGCCTGCCGGGATGCGGAGCAGATCAAAGAATACATTCTGGGATTGGAAATGAAGAAGGAACTGGCACAGGAACAGGGGCAGAACAACGCAAGAGCGGCGGAAAAGCCGCTGGAGCAGGATGAAGGTATAGCGGCCATGGGTGTGCCCGCCAATCCGGCAAAGGAAAAAACCTTCCTGATGGTTCCCTACAAGGAAAAAGAACAGGCCAAAAAGCTGGGAGCGAAATGGGACAAGGAAACCAAGCTTTGGTACGCGCCAGAAGGGGCGGATTTGAACCAGCTCTCCACCTGGTTGCCGGAAAAGATCAAAATGCCGGAACCAGTGCGCACACTTTCACCACAGGAAGAGTTCGCCCAGGCCCTGGAAAAAGCTGGGCTGGATCTTGGCAGCAACGCGCCACTCATGGATGGAGCCATCCACCGGGTTCCGCTCATTGACGGCAAAGCGGGTGAACTGGATGGAGCGTACTGCGGTTTTCTGGATGACCGGCCTGCCGGGTGGATACAAAACTTCAGTTCCGGCGAGAAGGTCAAATGGATGGCCAGCGGCCATGCTTTGAGCAAGGAAGAAATGGAGGCCCAGCGGGCTGAGATTGCCCAAAAACAATTGGAACGTGCCGAACAGCGCAAGCAGGTTCAACAGGAGGCTGCAGAGATGAGCCAGGCAGCCTGGGACTTGGGCAATGAGGCGCACGAGGATCACCCCTACCTCAATGCCAAGAGCGTTCCGCCCATCGGTCTGCACGAAAACTGGGCCGGGGTGTTGCAGATTCCGGTGCGCAATGCTGACGACGAATTGCGCGGCCTGCAGACCATTGATGCCGAAGGCCGCAAACGCTTTGTGCCGGGCATGGAAAAATCCGGCAATTTCCATCTGGTTTCCGAACCGGGCAAAGATCTCTCCCAAGGGGAAATACTTCTTGCCGAAGGCTACGCCACCGGTGCGAGCCTGCATATGGCCACAGGTAAGCCCGTGGCCGTGGCCTTTGACGCGAGTAATCTGGTACCTGTTGCCAGAGCATTGCGCGAGAAGTTCCCCAACGCCGCCATCACCATCTGTGCGGATAACGACCATCAGCATACGCGCCGTAAGCCCGAAAGCACGGAACTCTGGAACAAAGGGGTTGCCATGGCCCAGGATGCGGCCAAGGCCGTTGGTGGCAAGGTGGTGGCTCCCATCTTCAACGAAGAGGAGCGTGCACGGGGGCTGACCGACTTTAACGACTTGCACCAGGCACGTGGACTGGGGGAAGTAAAAAGGCAGCTGGACCTTGACCTGAAAAGGGATGCGGAAAAGGAAAAGAGTCAGGAGCAAGGAAAATCGCTGAAGTTGTTCTTGTAACGCTAATGTGATTTTTTTATTGTTAATATTATTAGCTAGGGAGGAGTTATGATCTGGGTTGACTTCAAAAAATGGGACGAAAATTGGGAAGAGGTGGGAAGGCTTTCTGGTGGTGGGCAAGGTCAAGGGATAAAAGTTTGTAGAAAAGGAACTGGTGAAATTGCTTTTTTGAAATATATAAAAAATAAAAATGACATGGAGCGGAGAGCAAGATTTTCTCGAGAAGCTCAAGCATACTATGACTTGTCTGTTCCAACTGTTCCCCAGTTAATTGAAAGTAACGCACACAATTATAAAGACTGCAGTACAACGCCGTATATAGTTACTGAATATATTGAAGGAGAAACTCTTCGAGAATGGCGTGAAGGGCAAAAAGAACTTGATCTTGAAATAGCCATAGCAATGACCCGATCCTTATTGAAAACGATTGAGAGTTGCCACGCCCAACAACACATACATCGAGATATAAAGCCTGATAACATTATTGTCCCGAAAAACTCACCTACTAATTTGATTTTGGTGGATTTTGGCCTTGATATTAACTTGCTAAAAAATACGAGTTTTGTCACTGAAGATGGTCAAGAAATTGGAAATAGATTTTTACGGTTGCCTGAGTTGGCTCCAGATAGCTTGCTTAAACAAGACTCCCGTTCAGATATATCCTTTGCAGGTGGAATTTTATTTTACCTACTAACCGGAAATCCCCCAAGCCAGCTATCTGATGCTGAAGGGAAGTTGCCTCATCAACGCACTAAGTTTCAAGAAATATTAAAAAATATTTCAAAGAATAAATACATTAAGATTTTTCTTTTTTTCGACAAAGTTTTTGCTCCACAGATATCAAATAGATTTTTAAATTCTGAGTCAGCAATCAATGGGTTAGACGAAATTATGAAAGATGATGCACAGATTGTACAAGATTTGGATGAAATCCTTAAAATAGCAAATTCTGAATCGGAAACACGCAAGAGACATTTAGTAAGTAAAGTTGAAGAAGCATTAAAAAATGTTGAAAAAGTAATTCGTTCTATCGAAAATAAAATCGACAGAACTGTATATTCACAGCAAATAAATCAAAATATTGGGTTTGAATCAGGATTTAAGTGCCTTATATGGCAAAGGAAAATAAGTAATGAAAGGATTTTTGAAACTACATTTTATGCAACTATCGTTGGAGATGAAATTGTTATAAATATAGATGAATCTTCAGTTTATAGAACTCCAATATCTACACCGTATTATGAAGAGCAATTCATCCAGTCCATAGAAAAGTATTTATACAAACAGATTAACATTGCTTTGAATCATCCGGACAAGCTTCCACCAAATCATAGAATATTTCAAGGATTGAAGCCCACTCTCAATATTGATGAAGCCTTGGAGAGATCACGTCTGGAACAGCGTTATATTTTTGCCTTTGTTTATGATCCGTCACAAAAAGAAAAAGGCCAAATAGAGCATCAGTTAGGTTACTTTCTTCAGAATAAAAAAACTCGCGATTTGCTCAAGGCAACGTTTGTAGTTACCCTATTGACTACTGAGCAACTGGCAGAAAAGTCAGATGTATTGCAGGGTAAATCCATGGAGTCTTCTCGATGGGTCATTTTTGACACTGGCTTTAATATTCTGGAGGAGGCAGTAATTTATGCAAACCCTAGCGAAGGAGAAAGTATCGTTCAACGCCTAACCGAGCGATTCCAACTTCAATAAGAAAATTTTTGCGGGCCTCACGCCCCAACGCAGCGCCGCATGACGGCCTCCACAAGGAAACGTCATGTGTGCGAAACTGCTTATTCTCGAATCCCCCGGCAAAGTAAAAAAGGTGCAGGAAATCCTTGGTTCCGGCTGGAAGGTTGCGGCCTCGGTTGGGCACGTGCGCGATCTGCCCACTAAAGAAATGGGCGTGGCTGCGCCCGATTTCAAACCGAAATACGTTCCCACGGCTCGGGGCAAGGATGTCCTGGGGTGTCTGGAGAATCTGGTCAAAAATGCGGAGTCCGTCTACCTGGCCACTGACCCGGATCGTGAAGGCGAGGCAATAGCCTGGCATTTGCAGGATGCCTTGAAACTCAAGGACGCCAAGCGCGTCACCTATTCCGAAATCACGGAAAAAGCCATTAAGGCCGCGCTCGATGCGCCGCGCTCCATCGACATGGCCCTGGTTGCCGCGCAGGAAGGGCGGCGGGTGCTGGATCGCTTCTGCGGCTATATGGTTAGCGGGCCGCTTTCCAACGTGGCCGGAGAAAAGCTCTCCGCTGGCCGGGTGCAGAGCCCCGCTGTGCGCCTAGTGGTGGAACGCGAGAGGGAAATCCAGAATTTCCGCAGCACAACCCACTACGGCGCGGAGCTGACCTTTGAAAATGTGGACAATATCACGGACGGCTGGAAGGCCGTCTGGCAGGTAAATCCGTGGTTGGAAGACGGCCAGGAATACCTGCTTGATAAGGCGCTGGCCGAAAAGGCAGCGGCGCTCCGCTCTCTGGAGGTCACGGACTGCAAAGAATCGGAAAGCCGCTCCGCGCCTCCGGCTCCGTTCACCACGTCCAGTTTGCAGCAGGCCGCTTCCAACTCCCTGAAATTCACGCCCAAGCAGACCATGCAACTGGCGCAAAAGCTCTATGAAGGCGGACATATCACCTATATGCGCACGGACTCTCCGAACCTCTCCGAAGACGCTGTGGAAGCCATCCGGGCCTTTTGTGAAGGCCAGGGCTGGCTGCTGGCAGAAAAACCGCGCTCCTGGAAGTCAAAAGAAGGGGCGCAGGAAGCTCACGAAGCAATCAGGCCGACCCACATTGAAATTGAGGAAGCCGGAGAAACGGCGGACGAAAAAGCCCTGTATCGGTTGATCCGCCTGCGCTCGCTGGCCTGCCAGTTGGAAGATGCGGTGTATGCCGTGCGGCTGCTCCAGCTCGCGGCGGAACTGGACGGCAAGCAGGCGGTCTTTGAAGCCAAGGGCCGGACGTTGCTTTCACAGGGCTGGAAAGTCCTGACGGCGGGTGATGTGTCCACGGAAGATGATACCGACACAACGGAACCGGAAAACCCCGTGCCGTCAATGAAACCCGGCACTCGCCTCACGGCCCTGGCCGGTACGGTGCTGACCAAAAAGACGAAACCCGCCGCCCGGTTCACGGAAGCCAGCCTGGTGCGTGAGTTGGAAAAGCGCGGCATTGGCCGTCCATCCACTTACGCGGCGATCCTGGATACCATCATGAGCCGGGGCTACGTCAAAACCGAAAAATGCTTCCTGGTTCCCACGCCCGTGGGCGTCATGGTGGTGGATGGGTTGCAGGGCAACTTCACTTTCATTGAGTATGAGTTCACCCGCACGATGGAACAGGCGCTTGACGATATTGCGGCAGGCAAGGCTGATTACCGCGCCGTAATCGGTGAAGCCCATACCCGTCTGGAACAGGAACTCCTGGCTTTTGCCAAGGCCACGGGCAAAGTCTGCCCCAAGTGCGGCAAAACGGTGGTGCGCCGGGTGAAAAAGCCAGGCAAAGACGGCAAGGGCGGCTATGACTTTTGGGGTTGCACAGGCTGGCCGGAGTGCAAAGGACAATAGCAAAACAAGGCTCCTTGCTGGGTCAAGGAGCCTTACGCGCTCATTCCAGCGTTTTTTCAGGGTGATCCTGCGTATATTTGGCGGGTGACGTTCCCAATATCTTTTTGAACATCGTGATAAAGGCCGTCACGGATTCATATCCAAGATTCCATGCGGTCTGTTGCACGGACTCGCCATCAGAAAGTTTCTGAATAGCCATGATGAGGAGAAGTTGTTGTCTCCAGCGCCCGAAGGACATTCCTGTTTCTTTGACCACAAGCCGCGCCAGTGAGCGGCGGCTCATACCGATGTATTTTGCCCAATCAGGAAGATTTTTACGCTCTGACGGGGAATCAATAATTGCCTCTGCAATGGTTTGTAATCTGACTTCCGAAGGAACCGGCATGCGGAGTCCTGTCACAGGCATCTGCGACAACTCCGTAAGCAGAACTTGTATAAGGTTTTCCGTGTGTTTCGTGGGATCTTCGCCCTGTGGCAGCTCTGCTATATGTCGGATCAGTTCGCGAACAAGCGGAGTTATGGACAGTGTGCAACAAGTGGAAGGGAGCTGTACGCTCTCCTGGCCGACAAAGAGAAGGCATACGCTGGATTGCGCTGTTACCCGGTTGCAGTGAGGCGTATTCGGCGGGACCCACACCGCGCACTGACGCGGCACCAGCCATAGCTCTCCTCGTACTCTGCATGCCACGCTACCCTTCAGCGTGAGCAGTAACTGTCCGGTAGCATGTTGATGCGTAGGCAGTTCATACTCGTTCTGAACAACATCCACTTTTTTGGCCGTGACCGACAGATCGGTTCTGTCAGGAGGGAAAAGCTTCAGCAAGTCCAGTAAAGACATTTTGGCCTCATTTAGATATTTTTTGGCATAATACCTAAATTTAATCACAAAGAAAAGATGTCATAGTCCAACCTACTGCTAAATCTGCACGGCGAGCAGTTTATGCCCGCCAAATAAAGGGTTGCTATGAACACAAAAAATCTGCCGGAGGAAAAAAAGCAAGTTACGCTTGCTATCGGCATTTTACTCATCGCCACATGCTTGCGTGCTCCTTTTACAAGCCTCGGCCCACTTTTGGAAATTGTGCAAGATTCCCTCAGCCTTAGCACCACGGCAACGGGCTTCGTCAACGCTCTGCCCTTGCTGGCTTTTGCGGCGGTATCTCCAATAGTCCCGTTGCTGAATAAAAAAATGGGGATGGAACCGGCGTTGGGGATAGCCATCACGCTGGTGGGTGGAGGCGTCGCGTTACGCTCTCTCGGATACATTTGGAGTTTATATGCTGGAACGACGCTTATCGGTTGCGGTATCGCAATATGCAATGTCCTGCTGCCCAGCCTTGTCAAACGTGATTTCCCCGAGACAATTCCCAGGTTGACCGCTTTTTACGCGCTTACCATGGGAATAAGTGCGGCGCTGGGTTCAGCCCTTATGGTTCCAGTTGCGAAGACTCTCGGCTGGGGATGGGAACTTGCAGCGGCAACGCTATTTGTGCTGCCGCTCACGGCCTGCATCGCTTGGCTCCCGCAACTGGCTGAGTGGAATAAAAACGCGGATGAGAGACAAGCTGGAGAAGCGCCTCGCGTGTCCCTCTGGAAATCCGGTCTGGCCTGGCAGGTCACTCTCTTCTTTGGTCTGACCTCCCTGACATACTACATAAGTGTAAGCTGGCTGCCTGCCCTCCTGAAGGATGCTGGATTCACGGGTGCTGAAGCGGGAAACGTCCATGGCTTCATGCAACTGGCGTCAGCAACTCCGGGGTTGGTGCTTCTTCCCGCTATCAAGCGATTCAAAAACCAGCAGCTTATAGCGGTTACGGTAGCTGGTATAACAGCCATAGGAACAGCCGGGGTGGCTCTATATCCGAAGCTGGCACTCATTTGGGGCGGTTGCATCGGCTTTGGAGCTGGAGCCGCAATTATTCTCGGCCTGATGTTCATTGGATTACGAACCAATAATATGCTTCAGGCAGCTTCTTTATCGGGCATGGCGCAAAGCGTGGGTTACCTGCTTGCAGCCTGCGGCCCTATATGTGCCGGAATATTGCATGACTTTACTCAGAGTTGGGCATCAGTATTCTATACCTGCACTGTCGTCTGCATCATCCTATCTTTTGTTGGCCTCGGAGCAGGCCGTTCAATACGAGTTAATAAAAAGGAGATAACCAGAGAACAATAAAGCTTTTTCGCCCAAGCTGATGCGCACAGCAAGGGTCCAGGATAGGCATGCCGCTGGTGCATGTTTTAGGGCCTTGCGTGTTGCTCTTCGGATGGAACGGAACGGCCGTTCCTCCCTTGCGGCGATTGATGACCACTCTTCTTGGAGTGGTCTTTCATTTGGTGCATGTGCCTTTTGCGGCTGCTTCAACACAAGGAGTTGGTTATGGAAAAACCAGTTGGAGTTCGTCCTGCGAAGTTTGAGTCGCAGGCGCAGGAAACAGTGTCGTTGGCATATGCTATTTGTGAAGGCCGCATAGCAGAAAACAAGTGCCATATGACACCAGCACTGAAAACTCTGGCAGCAGCCGCGTTGTCGCTGGAACAAGCTGTTCGTGCTTTTATAGCCGCTGAACACCTCTCCAAATAACCTTCAACCGCGTGCCCATGTTTGTGGGCACGTCCGCGCAAATTGTTCAGCTATTGATGAATATGGCAGCAATTGCTGAACAACAATTCACCTTGATTTCGCTATTGTGCCTTAATGGCAGAAAAGCAAAAAAATACGGATGCGTTCGGCGTTATCCTCCGGAAGTATAGGCACGAAAAGGGGCTGACCCAAGAACAATTGAGTGAGCGTGTTGACGTAGTGCGCTCTTATATCTGCACCTTGGAGAAGGGGGATAGACAGCCCAGCCTACAAATGATTTTGAGACTGGCCGATGCCTTGGGCGTCCGGCCCGGAGACATGATAAACGATATGGCGGACAGAATTGAAGGGAAATAACCGCTACCGCTCCATTCCCTGCGCCCGTTCCGGCGCTTCCTGTCTAACAATCTTGTTTTCCTCCAGCGTGATCCGTTGTCTCCATTTTTTCCGTGCATACAGTAAGGCGGTCTGCCTGGCCGGTTCACTGTTGGCGGAAAAGAGAATGTCCTTTCCGGTGTCGCGCACAACACCTCCGCCAGGCAGCATAAAGGCAACAATGCCCTTGTTGTCCACTTTCCAGGTGTAGCTTTGCGTGGTTGGTGAAGACGCGCTCTGTATAATCTTATCCATGCGCAGAACAGCCAGCAGGGATTTCTTGCCCTTGCCGCTGATATCTGTACGCTCAAGAAGCTCCCGTTCTTTGGCGGTATGGAAAACCGCGTCAACGGTTTGAAAAGAACTGCGGGCAAAAGACGGCGCGGGTGCTTCCACTTCCGCGACATCTTGCCGGGAACGCAAGATAGCTAGAGCCACGTCGTTTCCCTGTTCCGATTCATGGCGCAAGAAAGAGTTCCAGGAAGTAAAGGGAACGTCTTTGCGCAGTTCGGTGCGCTGTTCCTGAAAGGGAATTCGCGCTCTGGCCAACGCTTCGGCCTCGTGTTTTTTTGCCAGTTGCAGCAGGTTACGGCGATTGCGTTTGGCAATGCTCATGCGCTCAATCTCTTTTCGCTTTGCGGTCCAACGCTCTCGAATTGCGGCAAGGGTGGCATCTTCGCCTTCCTTTACCTGCTGCAGCGTGGTTTTGCGCTCTTCAATGCCCATCCTGTATTTGGTGAACAGCTCGCCACGTTCCGGCGAACGGTGCAGAGGCTCTGCCTGATAGCGGGAATGCTCTGTAACATGCGCCAGATTTCCCGGTGAAACATAAGGACCAAAGCGAGCTTCGAGTTTCTTCTGGGACAGACTCCTGTCCAAGGCGCTGGCCTTCATGGCGTGCTTGCCGTGCCGGTCCTTGATGACCAGGCCATTTCCGTGTGGCTTTATCTCCATGCCGTATGCGGCAAGGGTTTTATGAACATCCTGCCAGCTTGCTGCGCTTTCCAGGGATTGCATAATGCTTTCGTGGTAGGTTTTGGCGTAGGAATCAAAAGATTGCTGGCCTGTGTGGGCCTCCACAAGTTGGGCTTTTTCGTTCGAGCGCGGGCGAGTCAGCGTCTGATCTGAAGAATTGAGCATGATGCCATTATCCACCGTCAGTCCGAACTCGTGCTCGATATTGCGGCAGACTCGATCGCGTACCCAAAAATCGCGAAACTCTTTGTGGCAAGTGAGTTTTTCGGGGTGAATCATGTTGTAGGCCACGTGCATGTGCAGGTTGGCAGTATTCTTGTGGACGCCGCAATGACGCTGGTGGTCGGTATAACCGAGTGCTGCAGCGAAGCGCTCTTCAATAACTTTGAAGGTTTCCGGAGTCAGCTTTGCCTCGTCTTCCGGGCGGAAGCTGATAACCAGGTGGTAGGTTTTCGCAGCGGCACGGGTGTTCAGCCTTTGCACGTCCATAGCTTCCGCAATGCCTTCCTGGTACTCATCGCCGCCAAGCATGCCCGAACACCAATGCATCAGGCATTTTTCACCAGCAGGCCCGGCCTCGGCTATGTAGGCGGCAAGGCGGGCATAGTTGTCATGCGCCGCGCTAATGAAGGCGCGCTTGCTGATCATCTTAGTGTACCCTGTTCACGGCTGCCTGTATTTCTCGCTGCCGAGCGTCCAGCTCATGGAGCAGTTTGTGGATGCTGTGCCGGTCCGCACCATTGGCCAGAGCCTGTTTGAGCAGACCGCCAAGACGTCCAAGGTCGCCCTTAAGGCGTCGTAACTCCAGCCGGAACTCCTCGTGCTCCAGACTTGGCACCGGAAACCCTAGGCACACTCTTTTGCTGAAGGTCGAAAGTGATAACCCGGCCCTGGCTGCTGATGTCTGGATTACGCCAAACTCCTCCGGCGAGAGGTAAATTTTGAGAACCTGCTTTTTGCTGGGCATGTGAAGCCTCCTTGGGAATGGAGGCGCTCTGGCCCGCGTAATGACGGTAAATGTGCCAGGCATACTGCCTGCCGCGTTCCGTATCCGGGGAGTGATATTTGCCGACAGCCTGCCAGTTGAAGCCGTGCCGGGTTATTTCTTGTACTAAAATCCATCTGCCCCAGGCTTCGTTGGTGGCAGGATCAAGCAGAGATTCTGGAGGAATGCCGTAGCGCTCCATCCACCAGGAGTTTATCTGCATCAGGCCCACATCAAATGACTTACCCGCTGTTATGGCCTGCCGGATGATTTGCTCCGCTTCTTCCCGCGTGGCCGGGGAATAGCTTTTGCCAGCCACATTGACGGCCAGCGGATTCAAACCGGACTCCTGCCGGGCAATGGCTTCAACCAATGATGACGGAGGCTCCTGAGCCTGAGATGTGTTCGCGGGAAGCAGCCAAAAGACTGCTAACAAGAGTGCTGCTATTTCTTTCATGGAGTGCAATCTCTTCTGTTTTTACGTTGAGCGGAACGCGAATAAGTGGCCCCGCAGGGCAGGACGGGAGGAGAACACCCCAAAGGTGGGCCTACCTCCCTTGTCCTGTCCTAAGAAGTGATTGCAGTATATCACGCGATATTGAAAAAAATTTTGGCAAGCCCTGTGATTTCAATATGTTTTAGATTGCGACAACATATTTTATGAGTGATTGAAAGGCGTTCACAATGCTGCAAGGTGATGCAACATGCTGCAAGGCTTTTCATGATGCAGAAGGGAAAACAAGTATGGAAGAAAGTTCTGACTCATCTGGCGGTAAACCAACGCTCGGCCTTAACCATGGTTTTTTCTAGCGTCCAAAAACAGGCTTGGATGTAATTATGGCGAGCTGCAGGATTACCTCCCCATTGAGGATCGACTGATCGTCCTGGAATGAATATCTTTTCCCACGAGGCTCTCATTGCGGTGTTGTATTGCTCTGCAGGCCATACTTTTTCCAGAGCGTTCCAGTGCTCCCACTCTATCTCATTGTCTGTGCAAGGGCCGTTATTCAGAACTATATGCCATTCATCATAGTCAGAAAGCAGCACCTCTGAGGACGGAAGCTGAATGGTCAACATGACCATTCGTTTTCCTTTGGTGCCAATTCCACCACAACGCAAATCGGGCGGTTGTTTACCGCCATGAGTGTACCAGGCCCAAACAGGATATTTTCCCGCATTGGCAGGTTTAGGGGGTAACCGTTGCTCCATTTGTTCCGTCATCCACTGGTAAGGCTGCCATTCCATATCGCGGAGCCAGCGCTCTGCCCGCCTGCCGTCCCCGTTCAGATAGCCGCGCTGTTGCAGCGCTGTATAGGCCGCCTGATCACACACGTGGTACAAGGTAATCAGTGTATTAGGTCTAGAGGCATGGAACTCGTGCTGCATGGAAACAGCCAGCTTTGGCGGCAGTTCACGTCCTGCTATGGCGCGGAGCCAGCGTACGCACTCTGCCATGTCAGAGCATCTGGCACTATGTGAACCAATCTCAAAATCAGCCAAGCCATGCTTCTTGATAGCGGTGGCACTTAAATCATGCGTACTGATACGGATGCGCAATGGCTGCGCCAATGCAGGCGCATACCACAATGTAAGATACATGCTTTCGGAAATACCACTGGCATGTTGCTCAACAGTGAAACCGAGCCCTTCAGCATAACGGGCAATTTTTCTGGCAATGGCTTGTGTGCTCATGGCGCAACTTTATCATGTGCTTACAAATATGCAAAGAAGGCCAGATGGTTCAGTAGGTTCCATTCTTTAATTTTTGCCTTTTGGGGATTTATGCGCGACATTTGTGGGCTGACCATGCGACACGTATACAATTCAGATGAGGCGCTGAGTGCTCTCAGTTTTAGACGCAAAAATTGATGATTCGTTGTTGGATTTACTTGGACGGATGAGCCGAGTGCTTCAGAAAACAATATATCGTCGAGTCACAGAAACAAAAAAGTCCCCGAAGGGGCCTGATAGTTCCAAGAAACGGTTTGTTATCGCCGCCTGTATTCCTGTCCCGGACTGTAGCCAGGTGGGTAACCCATGGCCTCGTTGGTTCGTCGTTGGGCTTCATCCACCTCCAGGCCGGAGAGGACAAAATCTGCCCAGCGCTTGTTCCAGGCAAGGCGTTGTTGCTCCTGATTACGAGAAGGTTGAACGGTGTGAAAGCCCTTTCCCGGTCCGGAGACAAGGCGGCGCATGAAGTCGGCCAGTTTTCGGTTGGTCTTTTGTGCTCTGCGGCGTAAGCGTTCAGATGCTCTGGCGCGTTCACGGCGAAGCATCGGCCCCAAGCCAAGGCACTCGAACAGTGCCTCTGTCACGATGCGTATGGCCCTGCAGCCGAAATACGCCCCTTCCTCATTTTGTCTACGCGGTTGTTTCACCCGCATGAATCCAGCTTCTTTGAGCAGTGCTATAGCCCGTTCGCAACGGCGCTGGCCCATGCCGGAATCGTGAACAATGGTGCGCATGTTTATATCAATGAAACCATTGGCCGGTGTAGGTGTGCCAAGGCACATGGAGGCAAGATCCAGGTGCCGGAAGATAACCTCCAACACAATCTGGCAGGCCTCCCGGCGTTCACTGCGTACTTGTCTGCCCGTACCGTGCAGTTGGGGACACTTAGCGGGATAGAAATACCATGCCTTGGCGCGTTCCGCCGCTAGGGAAAGAATGCGCGGCAGACCACCTTTGCCCTTGGGGATAGGGGCAACAGCGGATAGTTGGGGCCTTTTGGGGTCATGCCCGCAACGATTGCCGGAAGGCACGACGGAAAGCATGGACGATCAGACTTGTTCCAGAGATTTCAGGAATTCGTCCAGAGCAACCCGGTCGTATACAATACGGCTGCCTATGCGTGAAAAAGGAATATTCGGGTTTTTCGTTTGACGGGCTTTATTGAGGAAATCCGTGGAAACACGCAGATATTGCGCGGCTTCTTCAACACGCATCCAACGCAGGGGAACATTTATAGGATTTTCCTTTTTTATTGTTTGTGATGTCATTTTTGATTCCTCCATGTAATAGCAAAAGAAACAAGACTATTCATGAAGAAATCATAGCATGGATTTTTTAGGAATTTCCTTGACGGAACGAGTGTGCAACCCCCTGCAACTTGCTGCACCCTGCAACAACTAAAATTTTACAGTTATTTCCCTTGACGGATTTTTAAAAAGAAGGAAATTCCGTTAAAAATATTTTATCTGGTAAGCCACACAAATTACGCGAGCACTACTGGACACCCATATTCGTCAAACGTCTCAGCGCATTCGTATGTGCCATCTCTCTGAGGATATCCTAACTGGTTAGAGATTATTCTTGTCTTGCCAATAAGTTGTATGTCGCATTCATGACTGTGCCCATAAACCCAAAGCGCTGGAGCGTATTTTTCAATCAGCGGCAACATATCGTAGGCTATGAAAGCAGGCTGTAATGGGCTGCCCAAGTGCTGAGATTTGTTATTAGCAACTGGGGCATGATGCGTGACCACGACTCGTGGACCAGGGAGATCTATTTCAAACCACATTTTCAATCTGGCAATAAACTCCTGGTGCTGTTCGATACTATCCTTTGGCGCAAAGCGACTTTTTCCAACTCTTATTAATCGAAAGTCGTTCATGTGCTTGGCCGCATATTGCATTGCCAAGGAGTCACCCGCCTGAAAATCAGTCCACATGGTACCGGCGAAAAAATTGACTCCACCAATCGAGATAGGCTCGTTGCACAGAAAACTGACTTGAGGTAGCTCCGCAGAAAGCCAAGCCCTGAAGGTACTGTGGTGTTCGTGCATGGAGGAGTTGGTATAATACTCATGATTTCCGGGAATAAAGATCACTGGCTTTTCCCAATTTGCCAGCAAACGCTTGAGTGGCGTGAAGTCGTTAAACAAAATAATATCACCAGCCAGCAGGATAATATCGGCATCAAGAGCTGGGGGCAGGCACCAGTCATGTTTGAATTCAAGGTGCAGGTCGCTGTAGCTGGCAATTTTCATGGTGTGTATCTCGCAAAGATATTAATCGTTTTCGCCTTCTTTGAAGTTTTTCTGAAGCACATATGTATTGATATACGCCTTTACCGGATCATAGTTTTTAGCACGACACTCAAGCCACGCGAGCCATTCAGCGGCTTTTCCTTCCGGCTCTCTACCTGTTGCGTTGGCGATACCTTTGCGGAGAGCGTGAATGTACCTGCCTAGCGTTTCAGTATACCTGAAGTTTGTCAGTTGACGTTCGAGAGCTTTTTCCTTCTGTTCTTCTTCGCGGCGAAGCTGAGCTTCTTCCTCGCGCTGACGCCTCCATTCCTCCCATTCCAGATGTCTTTGGCGCAGCGCTATTGCGTTCTTATGGACACAAATGACAAAATCTCCCAGTGCCTTTTCAAGTGGGCGCTTGTCGGTATCTCGCCAGCGAGATCTTACGCCAGTGTTTCCGCCCAACTCTAGATGTAGCTTGCCAGATGGAATATAGTCTGTCCGGTGAGTATGTCCAACACTGATAGAGAAACGATCTTTTATAGGGTCAAGCGCTATTTGCTCTTTCTTTAAAGCCTCCCGTATTGAAAATTCAATATTCTCGCCATTGCTTGCTATTATACAGGTTACTCCACTTTTATTAATAATTACCTGCAAGCCCTCACGCTCCAGAGTCTTGATAACCGCGTCCATAACGCACAACGCACGTTCAAATGTGTTCCGGGTTGTATGAATGCTTAGGCATCGTATATTTTCTTGAAACATGACAAAAGCCGCTTCTTTTTTATCAAACCGTGCATGCTTTCGCGTTATTTCCACAAGAGGGTGCGCATTAGACAAGGAATCTGGGACTATCAGCTCGCTGGAGCGTGGGGTGCTCTCTAAAGGAATTTTTATTGTCTCGGTTTTGGTGATACGGATAACGTGGTTACGGCTTGCCGATTTTGGCAATGGTGGTGTCTTTATTTTTTGTCCGGAGTGCAGTCTTGCCCAGTACCCTCGTTCCGGCCTGGGGATATTGTTGCGCTTGCATATTTTAGCAAGACCCACATCCGAAATGCCAAATTCTTTTGACAAAGTATGAATCGGCTTTTCCCAGATTAATTGATATAATTCTTCAACGCTGACATCTGTCCAGCCATCACCCTTATTCATGGTAAACCTCGATATTCTGAAGATGGCAGTTAATATAGAGTGAGCCGATTACATTGTACTAAAAGTTATAAGAAGCAAAAACAGGTATTTTATGAAGAAAAATAATGAATTATGTAGTGACATCGAATATTGCACGCAAAGTAATACAGAAGCCATGACTTCTCTTGGTGACGATCCAAGACAACATTTTTTAACACCCATTCTTCAAGAAGACAGGCGTTTGATGACGTTATTTTTTCTGATGAAAGTGGGAGGGTATCAGACAAACGATCATGTGCTCTATGATGCGCTTGAGCTAATTGGGCATTGCGTTAGCTGGGATATTTTACATTCCGAATTAGCTTGGCTGGATCAACAAGGGATTGTTAGGCTTCGCGATGCCGATTCTGATATAAAGGTGATCGAATTGACAAGAAGCGGTATGGATGTAGCCAAAGGACGGAAGCTCATAGATGGAGTTCGGAGGCCACATCCAGAAGAAGTGAACAATTGGAAGTTTGATGAGTTGGCGTGAATAGATGCTTACTTGAGTTACTCATCTGCCGGATACGATGTAAAATCAACACTATAAATTGCGGCAGAACCTCTAAATAATTCTTTGCCAAACGCCCTTATATACTTGAAAGTGCCGTCTTTGATGTAATCGCAAACAGTAAAAAAGTCGTTCTTTTTTAGCCAGATACTCAACTCTGCTTTGCCTTTGCGTTTTTCTAAAAAACCGCCTCCAGCGCTACCGTCCTGATCCGTTTCCCGTAGTGTAATCGTCACGGGAGTCCTCAAAGCAAGTTTCGGTGTCCAACTGGTACTGACGATACCTTCAAACGTAAGAGTACAAAAGTCTTGCAGAGGCATCTTGTTGTTAAGGGCTTGCTCTCCCTTTGAAGAGTGAAAAGAAAAATAGGCTTCAACTACAACGGGACTGAGCTCAATCCAATACTCGGAAGTAGGTATTATTGATGCTTTTTTGGGCATACTATTTCCCCATAAATTTATGGCGTAATCTCGCTTCCAGGGCTTTGCGTTCCTTGCGGCCACGGCCTTGCCTGCGGGCGAAACGTCGGGCCATTCTTTTCTGCCTGTCGGCAGACCAATACAGATGCCCGTCTTTGCCCATGCACCAAACATCACTCAATTGTTTCACGGATTCTGGAAGGGTACCATCTTCGTCGTTCAGCGGAGTGGATGCCAAAGCCGTGCGTTGATGAGCACGCCAGCGACGGTGCCAGATTTGCTTGTCATCGCGCTCGCTACGGCAGGTGGTGATACCCCTTATTGGTGTTTTACGGGTGCTGCGGCTCATGGTGCTACCTCATTATATGCCCGGCTCGTAATAACCGGCTTCTTTCTGATGTTTCAGCGCCAGAATGTAAACCGAGTTGCCCAGCACTTCGTAGACCAGTACATATCCGGCACCACCAAATGGGATGAGCAACTCCCGGTATTCCGGTTCCATGTCATCGGCAGGACGGCCAGCGTTGGGGAACTGCTCAAGGAGCAGCACTTTTTCCCGAATGGCCTTGATTGCGCCGATTGCGGCCTCTTCGCTTTTGCCCGCCAGGAACAGGTAGGCTTTTTCCAGCCCGGCAGTGGCGTTATCCGTCCAATGAACTAGATATGGCATTTGGGCATGGGCACCTTTTCGCCCTGAATAATCTTATCCATCCATTCGACAACTTCGGCGTTTGTCAGATGCAGGCCTGTCTGCATATAATGCTCGTGTGCGGCTCTGGCTTCCTGGCGTAAGGCCTCTCGCTTTTCTTCGCGGTCTACATAATTTTCTATGGCTTGGAGCATAATGGCGTGCGCGGACTGGTTCCGTGCGTCGGCAAGGTTTTTTATCCGCTCACGTAGAGGGTTGGGGAGTTTTACAGAAGCAGGTGTTGTTGCTATATTTTGTTGCATGGCTTGTACCTCTGAGTAGAACTATTAACTACTTTACACTACCTGTCAATACCAAGCGCTTGCAGCAAGACAATGCGAGGGTTGTTTAGCTTTGCGTGGCAAGGAGTTATAGTTTTTCATGCCTCATAATGAAGATGGTCTTCACAGGGCAGTAAAATATTTCTTTGGATGACTTAAAACACGCAAATCCTTGTGTGGCGGGATTCGAACCCACACACTCAAAAGTTTTGTGCATACTTTTGGGTATAAAAAAGAATATTTTGAAAATAAAAAATATTTTTAATAACTATTTTAAGTTGTTATGTCACCAATTTGAATCCCACCCTCTCCGCCATAATCAGACAACTTCAGGCTGCTATGCTTAACCGCATGACAGCCTATTTTTTATGGCTTGAGACTTGTGGTTCGATTTGTGGTTCGATAAAAACCAGCCCGGAATTTCTTGCGATGCGGATGTTCACGATTTTTTTTAGAAAGTACAAAAATATAGGCATACTGTGCCTATGCCGACATTCACAAAAAAATGAAAAAATAGCAGAAAAACAGGCACAGACTAAGGATGAGGAGCTAGAGTACGTTTGAAAAATAAAAGGTGGGAAGCTCTCATCCGTGACAATGCAACAGCGCCATTCAATAATTGATAAAAATACTCATTTCTATGAGCTAAGCATAACGAAAAAACAATGTCAGTCTGAGTTCCTCACACTAGTAGGTTCTATTGCCTATTATACATTTAGCATACTCATAGAGTTTATCGTAATGCAAAAGCAGGATTTCATTTTCACGCATTTCTCTATACGTTTCTTTTGAAAGGTCATCACGACGGCCACATACTACTATATAATGAAATCGTGTTGAATCATAATCTGTATATTCGTCTGGAAATGACATTGATTTATTGCGCCATTTATCAAGTTCGCTACGAAATAAAGAATAATTGCTCTCTATTACGTCTCCAACTTTTAACCTGCGCGATCCCTTTCCTGAAAGCGTCTCCGAGTTGACCGCTTTTGGTAGTAATTCTCCCATATACGCTTTCTAACTCAACAAAAGCGAAAAAATGACCATCTGACCCTGTTCCCACAATTAGGTAATCCGCCTTGTAACTATTCCCTATGGCAAATTCAGGAAAAAGAAACGCACCATGGTGCCCAAAATTATATTTATATAGTAAACTTCCAATGATATGGTACGCCTTATTTTTTAATATAAAATTTGAAACATCTCTTTCTGTCGTCTGTTTATTATTAATCAGGGTTTCAAAATATTGATTTATGGTATCAAGAAGTTCTGCACACCTTAGTATTGAAGGATCCAAAAAGTTATTGGGAAAAAGGGTGCGATAGTATCGACACGCTTCTGGCAAATCAAAATAGTTAATTCTAGGCCTTCTCCAAAATTCATCTAATTCTTTTTCCGTTAATTCTCTATCTGGAAAGTCTTCGAAACCATTTTATTTTTTATATTTGGAGAGCTGAAGTTCTTCTTCAATGGGTTTACTTCCGTAAACTGAGCAATGTGCGCTGATGCTTCATCAGAAGCTGGGGCAAGATCTTTTGGGCCAAATCCTGTCAAAATCCATTCTGGATTAATCCCTTTAAAGCGTAGTAATTTGATAAGCTATTCTGCCGGAATGGCGTTGCGTCTTTTGGCGTCTGAAATTGCCGACTGCCTACTACCCAAGAACTTTGCCAATTCCACCTGAGTTCTGCATTCCGCCGATTTAAAAACGCGTGAAAACGCGCCATAATAGCCATCATGAAGCATCTTCTACCTCTGGAATTGAGATTTTTTCTTTTTAATATAGAGGCACCAATGCCTCTTTTAAATGGATAATTTCCAGAGTCTAATGAAATAATGGAACAAGATTTTTTATGTCAAAGCGTTGGGGCTATTATCAAGTCCGCACGCCTCCGCAAAGGCCTGACCCAATATCAACTGGCTGATGCCGCAGGTGTTGGCCGCCGATTCATTCAAGGCGTGGGAAACGGCCATCACGAAGCCAAGATCTCCACACTTTTTCATATGGCAAATGCCATGGAAGTTTCACCAATGGTTTTGGCTGGCGAGCTTGAGTATGCTATGCGCACGGGCAAATTGCCGGATTCCGTACTTGAAAATTTACCCGTGAAAAGGATTTGACGGCCACAAAAAAAACAAAGCTGTGCCCGACAGATAAAATACAAATTTTATGTTGAGCCAGTAACGAACATCCAGATTTTGTCTCGTCAAGCAACTCAAGCCTCATGTCCTCCCTCAACTCTCACCGTAAAATCAGATACTTCGTTGCACGTAAGCCAAGGTTTACCACCAAAATCTTATGCCAAGGCTCCAATGCCAATGCGCGGCCATTCCTCCAGTATCAGCAGATCGCTGCCTGTTTTTGACTTGCCCTTACCCTCGCTCTCGCCAACACACCCTGCCTCCATGTAGCATTACCGACATCTTGGTGCTAACATGTTCATAAGCATTGCCGCACCACAACGATGCGGCAAGCATTCATGCGAAATCCCATCATAAAGAAGCTCCTCTTTTCCCAAATTCACATATCAGCCAGGAGGCAGATTATGACGCGCCGCGATCTTATCAAACTCCTCAGCATATTGGGCGTCAGCAGCATGCTGCCCTTCGGCCCCAGCGCTTTTGCCGCCCCCCAGCCCTCGCTGCCCATTCCACCCCTGCTGCAACCAGACGCCAATGGCCGTATCCGCTTGAAAGTACAACAAGGGCAAAGCCAATGGGGCCATCACCCCACAATCACTTGGGGCTATAACGGCCCGTTGCTTGGCCCGGCCCTGTCCCTCCAGCGCGGACAGAAAGTGCGGATGGAAGTGGAAAACACCCTGAACGAAGACACGGTTGTGCATTGGCATGGGCTCAAAATTCCCGGCGTCGTCGATGGCGGGCCGCAGTCGCCCATTGCCCCCGGCGCACTCTGGAAGCCGGAATTTGTCATCGACCAGCCAGCAGCGACCTGCTGGTTTCATCCGCATCCGCACGCCAGAACGGGCCGCCAGGTGGCGATGGGACTTGCAGGACTGGTGCTCATCAATGACGACGAAAGCCAGCGCCTGCCCTTGCCAAAAAACTGGGGCGTGGACGACATTCCGGTTATCCTTCAGGACAAACGCCTGAACGCAGCCGGGCAGATCGACTACACAATGGACGACATCAACGCCGCCGTTGGCTGGTTTGGCGACCTTATGCTGACCAACGGCAGCCTGTACCCGCAACACGCCGCCCCGCGCGGCTGGCTGCGCCTGCGCTTGCTCAACGGCAGCAACGCCCGGTCCATGCGGTTGGCCGCCAGTGATGGCCGCCCCCTGTATGCCATTGCCAGTGACGGAGGTTTTCTTGCAGAACCCGTAAAACTTACGGAACTGCCTATCCTTATGGCCGAACGCTTTGAGGTGCTTGTTGATTTGCGCGACGGCAAAG
Organism: Desulfovibrio simplex; assembly: GCF_055387835.1. Lineage (NCBI taxonomy): Bacteria > Pseudomonadati > Thermodesulfobacteriota > Desulfovibrionia > Desulfovibrionales > Desulfovibrionaceae > Desulfovibrio > Desulfovibrio simplex. Next base: position 24,773 of record NZ_AP042377.1, on the reverse strand, counting down.
CCTTTGACCTTGTAACCCTGCCAGTCAGGCAAATGGGCATGACCCTGCCGCCGTTTGACCGTCCCCTGCCCGTGCTGCGCGTACAGCCCACTGAAAGCAAAGGCCATACGGCGATGCCGGACCAGCTTGCCGCGCTGCCGCCCTTGCCAGGGCTTGAAGGCCTGCCCGTCAGAACGCTGAAACTTTCGATGGACCCCAGGCTCGACCAGAAGGGTATGGAGCAGTTGATGCAGCGGTATGGTCACGCGGCAATGGCCGGCATGAGCATGGACATGCACGGCGGAGCGATGGCGGCCCCTGATCCGCATTCGGGGCACGGATCAATGGACATGCCCGCTTCCGGACAGGGTATGGGGCACGACATGGGTCAGGGCACGGCTCAGAACATGAATCACGGTATGGGGCACAGCATGGGGCAAGGCCAAGATGCTGGCATGAATCACGGCATGCCCAACCAAGGAATGAACCATGGCGCAATGAATATGCACGCATCACAGCAAGCCTCTGGCCCCTTTGACCTCTGGCGCAGCAATTACATCAACGGCCAGGCCTTCATGATGGACAAGCCCATGTTTGACGTCAAAAAAGGGCAATACGAACGCTGGATTATCTCTGGCGTCGGCGACATGATGCTGCATCCCTTCCATATTCACGGCACGCAGTTTCGCATTTTGTCTGAAGATGGAACGCCGCCGCAAAAGCACCGTAGCGGATTCAAGGATATCGTCCGCGTCGAGGGCAAGGTGAGCGAGGTGCTGGTGCGCTTTGACCACCCTGCCCCCAGGGAACACGCCTACATGGCCCACTGCCATTTGCTTGAGCATGAAGACACCGGCATGATGCTGGCGTTCACGGTGAACGGCTAAACCCGCGGGCCGCGACGCACTGCATGGATGACATCGCGTTGCAGGCGATACTATAAAGGGAGGCCTCTTGCCTCCCTTCATAGTCCAGAGCGTACCTCGCTGCCACGAACCTTGACAATAATCTAACATCGCAACCCCGCAGCAGGGCAGCGCCGTTACCTTATTGTACTACTGCTCAAGCTCGCGCAGCAGATTTTCCATAAAGGCATCCAGCTTGTCCTGCGCTTCCTGGTCCAGACCCAGCACACTGGCGGAATGCAGCTGCTTTTCACTCAACTGCTCAATCACAGGCAGGGCAACACGGCGTTCCGGCAAATTTTCCAGAGCGGGAAGATTTCCGGCCTGCCCGGCTCTGGCCCGGTTAAGAATCAGTGTCTGCCTGTTCAGGCCCAGATCGGCAGCCATGCGCGCCACTTGCCCCGCTGTTTGCAGTGAACGCATGCTCGGCTCCGATACCACAAGCAGGTGGTCCACATGCGCCACCGTGCCGCGACCAAGATGCTCCACACCGGCTTCCATATCCACCAGAACCCAGTCATTGCGCTCCAGCACCAGATGCGCCAGCAAGGCCTTGAGCAGGGCGCTGGCTTCACAGGCGCAGCCGCCATTGGCCGAAGTAAGCGCCCCCATAACCAGCAGGCGTTTTTCGCCCACGGGCCTCTCGCTCAAGGGTGGCCCGCTGACCTTCAGAGGGGCGGAAAGTATTTCAGGCAAATCGCTGACATGCGGGTTCAGCATCATCATGCCGCCCTGCCCCGCTGGCCGTATGCGCTCCTGGACAAGCTCGGGACGCTGGCTCAGGGCAATGGGCATTGCGGCCATGTCCAGCCCGCAGGCCTGCCCAAGGGACAAAGCCGTATCCGCATCCACCAGCCACACGTTGTGCCCCTGGCGTGCGAGGTAATCGCCAAGCCAGGCCGTCATGGTGGTCTTGCCCACACCCCCCTTGCCGGAAACAGCAATCTTCATAACAACTCCTGAAACAGTTCGCCTTGAAAGAACCCGGGCGGATCGTCAACAGACATCCTGACCGTGGCGGCGAAAGTTCGCCACCTTCGCCGCCACGGCGGAATGCCAGAGTGTCCTACGCGTTCAGCCCGAGCGCCAGACGCTTGCTCGTGATGCGCTGGTTCAGCAGCCCTGCCGCCTTCACCGGATCAGGTTCCACCACAAAGGATGCGCCCACCAGACCTTCCAGACCGTTCAGGGCTATATCCGTCACCAGCTGCGAACCCAGAATATTGGGCGGCAAGCCCAGGTGCGTGTATACGCCGCTGGCCACGGCATACAGGCCAATGGCCGCCGCTTTTTCCGAGTACCATTCCGGCGCGGAAGCCACCACGGGCAGATCGGAAATATCCACGCCAAGGCTGTTGGCGATCAGCGCGCACAGCTGCATGATACGGGCGTTGTCCACACAGCTGCCCATATGCAGCACGGGCGGTATGCCCAGCGCGCCGCACAGGCTGCGCAGCCCCGGACCCGCCATTTCTGCCCCCTCGGGCATCAGCAGCCCGGCCTTGCCCGCCGCCGTCGTCACGCAGCCCGTAACAAGCACCATAATGTCGTTTTTGATGAGTTCCCTGATGATGCCCACATTGGACGAATCCTGCTTGATCTTGGGATTGTTGCAGCCCACCACCGCCGCAAAGCCGCGCACGGTTCCCGCCTTGACGGCGTCCAGCAGAGGTTCGAGCGAACCGCCCAGGGCTTCAAGAATGGCCTCGTTGGAAAATCCGGTCATGATGTCCACCGGTTCGACGGGAATATCCACCCGGCCGGGATCACGCTCGGCAAAAGCGTCAATGGCCATGTTCAGGATTTTGTGCGCCTCTTCGCGCGCGTTTTCCGGCGTAAAGTTCATGTGAATGGCCCCGGTAAAGCGGGCCTTGGCGGCAGTGTCAATGAAGCGGGTGTGGTAACAGGCCGAAATCTGCACAAGGCTCGGCATGATGCACTGGTAGTCCACCACCACGGCTTCCACCGCGCCGGTCACAATGGCCAGCTCGGTCATCAGGTGGTTGCCCGCCATAGGAATCCCCTGGCGCATGAGCAGCTCGTTGCCCGTACAACACAGCCCGGCCACGGTGATGCCTTCGGCTCCGGCCTTTTTGGCGCGTTCGACCATTTCCGGCTCGCGGGCGGCCATAAGTATCATTTCGGAAACAACCGGATTGTGCCCGTGTACCAGGATGTTGACGGTTTCCTTTTTGATGACGCCCAGGTTCACTGTGGATTTGCGCGGGGTGGGAGTGCCAAAAAGAATGTCGCACAGCTCGGTGGCGATCATCGATCCGGCCCATCCGTCGGACAAGGCGCAACGGGCTGCGTGCAGCATTGTGTTGGGAGCGTCGTTGTCACAGCCCATATGGGTGCGGTGCATCATTTCGGCAATTTCGCGATCAACGCCGCGCGGCGTAATATTCAGCTTGTCCCAGATTTCCTTACGCTTGGCAGGAACACGCGACACAAAGTTCACTGCTTTGCGTCTGCTGCCGAAATCACTGTAACAGGCGTCCACCACATCGGCGGCCACGTCGTTCATGGCCCGGCCTTCAACGGCTATACCCAGTTCCGCCGCGATGCGCAGCAGCTTGGCCGCATCGCGGATCTGGTAGTCTGCGGCCTTGCCTTCCACCACTGCCTCAAGGGTTTCTATGACGTCCCGGCCATGATCGGAATGCCCGGCAGAACCTCCGGCAATAAAGCGCCCGAAGTTGCGCGCCACAATGACATCCGCATCTGCCCCGCACACCCCGCGTGAAAGCTTGCCGCCGGGTTCGGCCTTGGCGCTGATGCGGCACGGCCCCATGACACAGTTACGGCAGGTTGTGCCGAGTTCGCAAAAACGGCAGTGCGGCGTCTGCTGCGCCAGCCTGTCCCATGCGGTTTCGACGCCGTCTTTGCGCGCCTTTTCCAGCATGCGTTTGGCGTCATCCCAAATGGACATTTCATTAATGTCCAACAGCTTGTCGTTCATAATGTCCTCGCTCGCGCTGAGTGTTGCTGCCTTCAGGCAGGGCACGCAGATGCATGCCTTTGATACCAACATAGCATTCAGCAAGGAATTCGTCTGTCAGCTACCCGACAAAGGGAGCAATCCTTTTCACGGGGCCGTCACGCCGCATCAACCGCAAAAATGATGTGACCACCCGCAGGGCTGCGAAACAAACACCCAGGAAACAGAATATGCGCGGCGTCATGCCGGGCGCCAATCCTTCGGACCGCCGGATATGCTGATACGTTCAGGGGTAGAAAGCGTTAATGCAGCAGTTCGCGCAAACGGCTTTCGTCCAGAATGCGATACAGGCCGCGCTGCTCTTTTTGCAGGATGCCCAGACGGGTAAAGTCGGTAAGCAGGGTGGAGATGGTCTGGCGTGACGTGCCGAGCGTTTGCGCCAGCATTTCGCCAGAGAGGGGCAGCCGGATAAGCCGCTCCTGTGAGCTGCCTTCATTTTCGTGGGCAAGGTCTATCAACAGCCGTGCCAGCCGCACAGTCACATCACGCAGGGCAAGGCCGTCGATAATGCTGAAGCAGCTTTTCAGCATACCGCCCAGCACCCGCACAATGGGCACGGTAAATTCGGGGATGGTCATCATACATCGGTTGAACGTCGGCGTATCAAGCAACAGAAGAACCGCGTCTTCCAGCACTTGCACAAAGGCGTTTGAATGGCTCACATAGAGGTCGCCGGGCTTGAGAAAAGCAATGGTGAATTCCCGATCGCCATAGGAAAGATATATACGCACCAGGCCGGATTTGACTATGAAGACAAAATTGCCCTTCTGCTGTTTGACCGGCTCCTGCTCCGCAAGGTCGTCGTCGTACTGGGGGGCAAAAATAATGGCCTGCCGGGCATAGCGTTTTTCATGAAAGGCAGACAGCAGGGTAGCCAGCTCCGGACGGGCCAGTTCGTCCAGCAGATTGATATTACTGAATTTCATGCAGCCCCCTTTTTCTTGGCCCCTGTTTGCCGCAAATCGGCACAGCCACGGTTTTCATACCGTACCTGAACCGGAGCAGTTTGCCGCCCCGCTCGCAACCAGAGGCGAGCAGACAATTCAATGCGGACACCAAGAGAATAGACCCTGCGCGAAGAGTGTCAACACAAAGGGGCATGTTGGCTTCTCTATGCCAACATGCCCCTTTGCGAGTAAATCCTGCAGTACGCCACGCCACGGAAATATTACGCTGACGGCGTATCCGGCGCCATGCCTGTACAGCAGCCATCCCGGCAATAATCCGCTCTGGCACTACGAGGCGCCGCGCGCCTCTGATCCGGGCGTCATCACTACCGCTCTTGAACCCGTTATGATAGTGGGCAGATATTTTTTGAAATCAATATCGTATTTTTTCATTTTATAATAAATAATACGGTATGTTATGTTCAAGTCACGCGCGGCCTGATGAATATTCCCCCCGGCCTTGGCCAGGGCGGCGGCAATGAGTTCGCGCTCCACATTGGCCACGGTTTCCGTCAGGCCCATAGTGCCCGTCGCCCAGATGGGCGTGCCGCTCTTTGCCCCCTGGAGCATGCCCGGCAAATGATGCGCGCGCAGCACGGCGTCGTCGCAGACAAGCACCGCCCTTTCCAGCACGTTTCGCAGTTCGCGCACGTTGCCGGGCCAGTGGTAGGCAAGCAGGAGATCAATGGCCGGGGTTGAGACGCGCCGCACAGGCCGCCCGTATTCCTTGCTGAACATCTCGATAAAATGCTCAACCATGGGCAGGATGTCTTCCGGCCTTTCCCGCAGGGGCGGAATGAACACAGGAAAGACATTGATGCGGTAATACAGGTCTTCACGAAACAGCCCCTGCTCCACCATATCTTCCAGCGGGCGGTTGGTGGCACAGACGAGGCGCACATCCACCTTGATGCGCCGCTCATCGCCCAGAGGCTGTATCTCGCCCTCCTGCAGGGCCCGCAGCACCTTGGCCTGGGCTATGGACGACAGATCGCCCACCTCATCCAGAAAAAGCGTGCCCCCATCCGCCTGACGGAACAGGCCCGCCCTGTTCTGCACGGCTCCGGTAAAGGCCCCTTTGCGCCAGCCGAGCAGTTCGCCTTCGATAAGTTTTGAGGGCAGGGCCGCGCAGTTGAGCATCACCAGCGGATGACTGCGCCGGGGGCTGGCCGCGTGCAGGGCCTGCGCCATGAGTTCCTTGCCCACGCCTGATTCGCCCCGCAGCAGCACCGTGGCCTTGCCCTCCCCGGCCTGCGTCAGACGACGCAATACGTGATGCATGCTTTTGGACCGGGCGATGATGGACGATGGCAATCCGCCGGCCACGGGTTTGTCGGCAAGTATGCAGGCGTGCCTTCTGCTCAGCTCTTCCTGCAACCAGGCCACCTGCCTGCCCACCAGAGTGGCCACCGTCTGCAAAAAACGGCAGCGCAGGTTCAGTTCGTCCTGGAGCGCTGTGGGCGTATCGGCACTGAGGATGCCCACAACCTCGGACTTGTCGCCGTTTTCCACATGCACAGGCACGCAGATAAAAGCCAGGCGGGTCATTTCTTCTTCACTGCGGCCGAACAGGCGGTTCTGAAAATCCGCCCGCCCGCGCATACAGGACACAATAATGGGACGCCCCTCGGCAAAGACCTGGCCCGTGATGCCCGACTCCGGCGCATAGACGGCCTCCGGCGCGTCGGCCTGGTCGTGGGACAGAGACAACCGTGGCTCGCCGCTGTCCGGGTTCTGCACCACGATGTGCGGCCTGTCGAAATGCATGTCTTCAGCAAGGGCCGCCAGAAGTTCCTGCAAGGATTTTTGAAAAGAGCGGCCGGGCGAAAGAGCAGTCAGCACCCGGTCAAGGGTGTCGAGACACTGCCCCGCATTCATAAACAACAGGGAGGATGGTGCGTTGCACTGCACGGTAGCCTCGCTTCCAGGATTGAACCGGAATTTCCGGTACGGGCGACATCCGCGCAAAAGGCGGAAACGGCATGACCGCCTGTCGGCGAAACATGCAACGCACGGCAACAGGCATGCCCGCCTGCTGTTGCCGGACTGAACCCTGGGGGGAGGTGGAGCCGAAAAGCTCCATAGGTACAGCGACATCTCGGAATTGCAGCATGGCCCTCGCGGCCAGCCGAAGACTGCCCACAAGAGGCTGATCTCTTTGCTCCCCGCAATATATCCACAGGCCGGCCTGACGTCAAAAAAAATCCGCATGCGCAATCCGGCGCGCGCGGTCCCCTCCCTCGTGTCCGGCACTCGGGGTCGCCTTCCGCCAAGCGCTTTTGCGGCGGGCACTGCGCCAGCGTCACGCTCTGGCCCGGCGAGACATGGAATATCTCCACCCCTGTGGAGCCGCTGCCCATACGGTATGGCGGCGCTTTTTATGAGGACGGTTACGTGCGGAGATGCGAACCGGCCTGACGGGTCAGCGTTCCCACGGCTCTGGGGGACATCCGCGCCTTTGCCCCCGAGGCTCAGGGCGTTTGCGGCGACGTCAACTCGCTAACGTTCGCCCGCCCCGAAACGTTTTGGGCGCAAGCCGACGCCGGCGGGCCTTCCGACACGGCAGACGCCCAAGGAGTGCTCTTGCCCGGGCAGACAAGGCGCAATCCCGGCCCGGTACTGCCCCTCAGCACGGTCAACGCGGCGCTGCACTGCATCCGTGAGGGCCGTACGCTGATTGTACATCCCCGCGAAAACAGATCAGCTGACGGGTATGGGCACAACCATTGTGCCCCTGCACCTCGGCTTTGGCCCGGACGGGCTGCTCACAATTGACGATGGTCTTGAAGAATATGCGTTTGCAGTGGAGGAGGTGCAGGGCCGACCCCATATCAGCCTGCCGGATATGCGCGCAGACCGGCAGGAGACCCTGTCAACGCCCGGCGGTAGAGGGCCTTGGGGGCGCGTGAATACCTTGTTTTGCGTCTGTCCGCGCGCACGCGGCAGCGTCATGAAGGTGCAATCTTTAAAGAGGTTAATGAATCGTCTGTCCGCGCGCACGCGGCAGCGTCTTTTGCCCCGGGCGCGGAGCCGCCAACGCTACACGCCTGCGCCGGGGCGTGACGGGCAGGCTGGCGGCAGCCGCCGGGGCAGCTTCAGGAGCAAGCCACCCCAGGCTCAGATATACAGCCACTCATCGTCCTTCGCTTCGCCTTCATACCGTCTGAGGTACGTGCGCAGACGCGACGATCCGCTGCCTGATATCTTATTCCAGGTGAGGCGGTTTGAAGGGTTTTCACAATCCAGTTCATACACAAAATTGACGCGCACAGCCAGGGCGTTTGGCTGCATCTCGCGCAGGTACCCCAATTTTTTGCCCAAAAAAATATAGGGTAACTCGTTGGGCGCATCCGCCGCCGCAATCATGTACAGCAGAATGTCCGGCTCACCCGATATGCTTTTGATTTCCGGTTCATCGGGAACCCACAGGCATGCGCCACTGGCCGAAATGTTTACAATGGGCGTTCCGGCAGCCCCCGTACCGCGGTGCGTTTGCAGCAGATTTTTCAGGTCGCAGCCATACTCCGGCGTTCGGGATACACGCAACGCTCCAGATACGCGGCAGTAGTGCTCGCTCCACTCTATTCTTTTGTCGCGGCGCATGCGTCTGACAAAGCACTTGCTGCCCAAAAGCAAATGCACCTGGCTGACCTCACCCTGGCCGTTTTTGGTTACGCCAAGTACCCGGCCCTCCCCCCTGTAGCCCAGCCTTTCCAGTCCGTTTTGGGGGTCCCTCTTGTCCAGGCAGAAAAAGAAATCGCAGACATACTGGTAAATCTTGCAACTCCGGGACAGCACCTCCGCCTGCAGCACCACAAGGGTCGCCTCTCTGCCGGAAACATTGCGCAGCCGTCCGTAAAGGAGCACGTCCTTCGGTGCGCCCTTCCAGGGGATACAGCAGACCACCTTGACAAATGCCCTATGTCTTTGGGCGGTTGCAAAGGCTTCATGATTGTCCGCGTTCCAGATACAGCAAATATCGTCGATCGCTAGCCGCATGACCGCCCGTGCTTTTTGTTTTTGCGTTGCATAACTACCATGATAAAAAATCTATACGCTCGTATACGCCGTATTCATTGCGGCATATCTGTATCATAGCTCATGGTATGACGAGTGCTTTCCGTCAACGACAGTCCCGCAAGTTCCCATCCTGATTGATTAATCAACATTATTCAGAGCACAATATTGCATCTGAAAAATATCAGACCGGGATATGGTCAAGTACACCAGTAAATGAGAGTACTTTGAATACATTCCAAAATATTGCAGTTCGCCCTTTATAAAGCATAAGGGCAGAACGCGCTTGCGTCTTAACGCGGCGCGTTTACTCATGACGCAGCAGAGCAAGATAGCGTAAAATATATCCGCCGCGTCTACAGCAGCGCTCTGATCAAAGCGCATCCCCGTGTGCAATGCCCAAGGGCAAACTTTATCCTTTATGACAAGCACTCAATAATACAAAATAATATGACCGCATAATTCATGCCGTGCTCTATAATACTCAAAATTATTATACGTATATTTATAAAAATTTTTAACAAAAAAAACAAGCAACAAAATTGATACTACTCTTAAGCCCTCATTGTTTTGCTTGTGCTTTTTCATTTTTTAATGCCATCATCTATTTCCGTCAATGATAAAACAACACACCCCTCATTTGTCAATTCAATCAGACCTCAGAACACAAAACCAGTTTCCCCCTCATCTTCCCTGATACAGTATTTCGAATTTCCGGTTTTCGAGCCGACCCCATATCTGGCCGGATATCCCCGTGGATCACGGTTTTCTGACTTTGCGGGTACTTTTTTATGTAAAGATAAGAGATCACATAGACGCAGAAAGTATGATTAAAAATCATTATCAGATCAATATATCTATTTTTCCGACCATTACAGGAATAACATGCATTTTTTCAAACGATTACCAAGCTAAAAGCAATATTCCCACCATGTTGAATTTTTTAATGCGACAACGCTGAGCCGCACAAGCAACGTGCTATAAAAACTTCAATGATTCTCCTGCAACAGCAGAACATTACTGGCATGACGCTGGTTTACAAGCATTGCACAAGCGCGGATATAGATCATTCTACCGAGTTATCGAAAGACAAAATTATTTGACTTAAAATGGATCATACCTTTATTATTTTCTTAAATAGGTTTTCCGAGACCTTTTTCCCACAGCATTATCTATTTTATGTATGCAATGTGGCCATTTTAAGCAGAAACGTCATCATTTATGACCAAAAACATACATATCGAAAAATCATTATATATTTATTTATTAATTGCCTTGTGCGAAAGCGCAGTTAATATCCGCTCAGGCTACACCCGTTGCTTCGGGAAGAAATTTTACATCGCCTACACTCTGCTCCCCCTTGGGAGACTCCGGGCTGCCGCCATGGCAGGGCCGCGCCCTGGAGTTGCTTTGCCCTGCCAGCCACCATTCCTTTGGATGTACCCATATAGCATACAAAAGTGGTTGACCCTATGGGGGAGACGCCTTGAGCGCATCAGGTCGAAGCACTTTTGCAGAAAAAAGCACTCATGCCACGAAGCTGTGGTGTAAGATCAGGAGCAACAATGATGGATAATAATTTTTTTGACTATTCGCTTGCGATGGAGCGCATAAAAACTGTCACAGGGTGCAAGACACAACAAGATTTGGCAAAGTTTCTAGGTGTGTCTCAGTCATGCATTTCTGACGCCAAGAAACGCATGGCAATCCCTGCGGAATGGCTGTTAAAGCTGCTGAAGAAACAGGGAATCAATCCGGATTGGATACGCAGCGGCATGGGGGCCCAATACCTTCATCCCAGCGAGGCCAATGCGGAGATTCTGCCGAACAGCATGTCCAAGCCTTCATCGAGCTGCATAATGCAAGAATTCTTTTTTGCGCTGGTCAGAAGAGCGATGGACGGCAAAAAGCTGACGTAGCTAAAGGCCGTAACGTGTTGTGACAGCATGCTGTTCTTCCCGGCCGGGCAATTTGACCGCGTGGAGCAGCATGCCGCATAAGGATTCAGCCGCTGGCAGGAACATCCTGCTGGCGGTTATTTTTATGCCCGCAGACTTTGGCTATCCCGCGGACATCCGCCCGGCCGCGGGCATCTGGTCCGTGACGCAGGCACATGAGCCCCCCTTGCGGGGAAAGACCCGCCCGACCTTGAGCATTTTTCCAAACTCGTTGGCGGGCATGGGCTTGGCGTAATAAAAACCCTGCGCACTGTAGCACCCATGCCGAATGAGAATATTCGCCTGTTCTTCAGTCTCCACACCTTCACAGATGGCGCTCATGCCCAGTTGCTTTGTCAGCGAAATCATGTTGCCCAGCACAATCTGCGCTCTTTTTCCCGCGATATTCCGCTTCACGAAGCTTCGGTCGAACTTTATGACATCAGCCGCAAAAAGCTGCAGCAAACCGAGCGATGAATAGCCTGAGCCAAAGTCGTCTATGGTGGTTCTGAAGCCGAGGCTCTTCAACTGCTTGATCTGAATATTGGCCGCTTCGGGGTTACGCAGCATGGTGCTTTCGGTTATTTCCACTTCCAGCAGGCCGTGCGCAATGGCGTATCGGGAAGCTATCTCGACGAGCCTCCGGCTGAATTCCGGCCGCTCAAAATGCTGACTGGAAAAATTGCACGACACGGTGGAAACGCTGATGCCGGCTTTTTTCCAGCGTTGCAGGGTGTTGCACACCTGCTCGAAAATGCAGAAATCAACCTGCAGCACATCCCCACTGCGCTCAAAAAGCGGCATGAACACTCCGGGTAAGAGCAGGCCGCGCGTGGGATGATACCAACGCACCAAGGCTTCGCTGCCGATAATGGCGTTGCTGAGCATATCCACCTTGGGCTGAAACCAGACCTGCAGTTCGCCTTTTCCCAGCGCGTCGCAGATGCCGTCCTCCAGGTCCTGATGCAGCAGCGAAACCTTGCGCATGCTTTCATTATACACCACCATGCGGCTCTTGCCCTTACGCTTGGCCTCCTGCAAGGCGTACCCCGCCAGATCCAGCGCCTGCTGCATGTCGTGGCTCTCGCGGCCGTCTTCAAGAATATAAACCCCGCAATGTATGTCTATCCTGCCGGGCAGATTGCTTGCTGCCCGCCACTGCTCCATTATGGCAATGATGCGCCGCACACGCGGCTCCAGGGCATCCAGCCCGTCATATTGCACAAGGGCGGCAAACTGGTCGGCAAAGCATCTCGCGCAGATTTCTGAACCTGAAAGGCTGGATTGCAGGGCAGCACCACATGCTTGCAGCAGCTTGTCCCCTGTGGCGAACCCGAACTTGTCATTGATGATTTTAAATTTGCTTATATCAAACTGCACAATGGCATGCGCATGGTCACTCTTCTTTTCCAGATGGGCGGCGCATTCTTCTTTGAATTTTTCCAGGGTGCTCAAGCCCGTGAGCGAATCACAGCTCAAGATGCCCTGCATCTTTGTCTTGATTTTCTTCTGGCTCGCGCAATAGCAGCCCGCAAACAAAATGCCGACGGTCAAGCCGAACGCGCCCACCGCTTTGCTGCAAAAAAATCCGTCTGCCATAATCCGTTGACCAATGCCCCCCATCTCGCCACCGCCAGTCAAAAAGCTCTCGGCGGGAGTGAAGTAGGCGCCGGCCGTACCTTCCCAGCGCTCTGAAGCATGCGTACGACAACGCCGACCGAACCGCCAGTCATCGGGCATGGAAAACAGTTCTTGTTCAAGGGCGTAAAACATTGCCAGATCACCGCCGGAAAAAACCGGCTCAAGGGCAGGCGTAATTCCTGTCTCGCCAGCGTCCTCTTGCGCGCCCTCATCCGGCAGACCTTCCTCGCCCGCCGTCAGGGGGCCGCTGCCTTGAGACGCTTGGGGCACGCGCGACCACGAATCCGCTCCGACAGTCGCGTGGACTTCAGGCTCGGACATGATGCCCTCAAAAGCGTCCGGCACCATGACGGCCCGGTCGCCAGGAACAATGCCTCCCGGGATGGAAGGGAAGATTGCCCTGCTTCCATCCATGGCAACGACAAAAAACGGGGCGCAGGCAAGTAAACACAAAACGCCCAGTACTGCTAAAATGTGTCTCATTTGGCTTCTCGCGATATCCCGGACTGATGCATTGCGTACAGTCTGATGCTGTCGCCTTTGTCCAAGCAGAAACTACACGTATTTTTTCATAAAACATTTGCTGTTATGCACGCTGCGGCAAGGCCGGGCGCATGCACACCCATCCAGTAATGCAGGGCATACACCTGTTCTGAAGCTCGAACAGAGTGAAGCATTTATTCTACCAGCATAGCTATTATAAATAACTCAAAAAAGTAAACCAGTTCTGCATGACGATAAAATCATCTTAGTTATCGAACTCCATTATCAGTTGACATTATTAAATGCATTACTTTATTTTTTATTTACGATACGTTACTAAAGACAAAAGCCAGCGTAGCAAAGGCAAAAATATTCCCGCAGTTTTTTCGGAATCTCGGCGTATTGTTTTTGCCTACAGCGCGTAGCGTCGGCAGTTGGCGCGGCGGACCATTGGCATTGTGTTCCCATGTCCAAACCGCCTCACGTGACGCTTGACCGCGCAAGCAGGCTGCTGCGCGGCCACTGGCAGGCGTGCGCCTTCTGGGCAGACAGACCTGCGGGCAAGGGCTGAAGCCGCGCCAACGCCAGTAAGGCCGGCGTCGGCCTGCACAGTCGACCGTGCGTTTCAAGATGAAATGCGCTGAACAAGGACGGCAGATCTGCCTGCCTCCACCATTACACCACTGCAAGAATTGTTGTTGCGGAGTACCAACGGGGAAACAGCCTATGCCTCAAAACATCATGAATCATTTCTCTGTGCGCGATGGCGATTCGCAGGCGGAAGAAGTCATAAACTACGTGCAGGCGGTGCTGAGCCGCAGCACAATCGAATGTGACGACATACCGGACACTATCCGCGACATTCCTGGCATGGAACAGCTAAGTTCACTGCTCTTCGGCATACGCCACATGACAAACGCCCTGAGCCGGGGAGAGCTGGAACACAGGTGTTCCGAAAAGGGCTGTGTCATCGGTTCGTTGAAATCCCTTCAGGCAAATTTGCGACACCTGACATGGCAGGCTCGCTGCATCGCCAGAGGCGACTACCAGCACCGCGTGAATTTTCTTGGCGACTTTTCCACGGCCTTCAACACCATGGCCGAAGAGCTGGATAAAAGCGTTTCCAGGCTTACCACCCAGTCGACCGAGTACAAGGAGATGTCCAACCGTGATGCGCTGACGGGACTGCTGAACCGCAGGGCGTTCACCAACCTGGCTCTTGACGCCCTGCAGGAGCATGCAGAAAAGGGCTCGCAGGCCGTCATCATCATGATGGACCTCGATTTTTTTAAAAAAATCAATGATACTTGGGGGCATGCCTGTGGTGATGAAGTGCTGCGCCATACAGCCCGGCTCTTGCAGTCGCGGCTGCGTGAGGATGACCTCTGCTGCAGGTATGGCGGTGAGGAGTTTATTTTGTTGCTGCCGCATACTGGCATGCAGCAGGGAATTCATGTGGCTGAGCAGTTGCGGCAGAGCCTCAGTCAGACTTGCATTATTTACGAGGGGCACGAGGTGAGCGTGACGGCCAGCTTTGGCGTGAAAGGCGTCAACCTGGACAATCCACAGAAAAGCTTGAACTCTGCTTTTGACACCGCTGTGAAACTGGTGGACAAAAATCTGTATGCCGCCAAAAAGAGCGGCAAGAACAAGGTCGTCAGCAGTGAAAAGCCCTTTGGCAAGCCCTGAGCCGGCCCCTTTTACCGGATTTGGCGGAGTTCGCGCGGCCCAGGCAGTTTCACCTTGCAATTGCCCTGGTCACTGCGGGAACAGGCACTCGCCAAAGGGCAGGCGCCGTTCATCTGCGGCCATATACGTAGCAGCGTGCATGCCCAACACTTTGGGAATGCACGCCTTCAACGTTAGAGCAGATTAACTTTGAAACGCTTCACGTTTCAAAGTTTTCATTCAGCCGAAAAATACGATCTTCGACAAAATCCACGCCACGTTGCGGCGCGTTGCACTCACGCGCAACGTCAGAGCATGCAACCTCTTTCAAAGGCAACATGCCATAACATACTGCAATGCCTATAAAAACCATCTCTCCCCCCACTTCAGATCAGAAAATTCTTTGTGCCATACTGAAACGCATAAGAGTTTTAGGGGGTGGGGGCGTGGGGGAGGAGACCCTTTTGCAAAAGGGTCCCTCCCCCACAAGGCATTTCAAAGGTAAAATGCTCTAGCCTGCTTTTGCGGCAGCGAGCGCTCTTTCAAGGCAGTCAGCGGCATAATCCAGATCATCGCGGGTATGGGTCGCCATGACCGTCAGCCGCAACCGCGCCATCCCTTTGGGCACCGTGGGATACCGTATGCACGGCGCAAAAACTCCCAGGGCCAGCAGGGCCTCGGCGGTACGGGCGGCCCTTTCCTCATCCCCCACCATGATGGGAATTACGGGGCTTTGCCCATGGGTCCCCAAACCTCTCCGGGCAAGGCTTTGCGCAAAATAGGCCACGTTGTCCTGAAGCTGGCGCACCAGTTCGGGGTGCGCGGCTATGTACTCGATGCCTGCCGCAGCCGTGGCTGCCGTGGAGGGAGAAGGGGCTGTGGTGAAAATGAAGGAACGGGCCGTATTGCGGATCAACTCGCAAAGGGTTGCACTGCCGCAGACAAAGCCGCCCTCGCTGGGAACCGCCTTGCTGAGCGTGCCCGTGACAACGGGCACGTCTTCATGGCTCAGGCCGAAATGCTCCAGCGAGCCGCGCCCCGTGGCCCCCAGCACGCCTGTGGCGTGCGCGTCGTCAACCATGAGCGTCAGGCCATGCTCTCTGGCAATGGCCGCCAGGTCGGGCAGGCGCGCTATGTCGCCGTCCATGCTGAATACACTGTCGGTAACGATAAAGCCCTGCCGGGGCCGAAAATGGCGCACCTTCTTCAGCAGGTCATCCATGTCGTTATGCGCGTAAACCGCGGTAAGCCCGCGCGCCAGACGGCAACCGTCAATTATGCTGGCGTGATTGAGGGCGTCGCTGAAAATTACGGTGTCCTTGTGGCACAAGGCGCTGATGACGCCCACATTGGCCGTGTAGCCGCTGCTAAAAGCCAGGGCTGCCTCGCTGCCCTTGAATTGAGCCACCGCAGCCTCAAGGCGTATGTGCGGCGTCATGTTGCCGGTCACAAGGCGCGAGCCGCCGGAACCCACGCCGAACTCCTCTATGGCGCGAACGCCCTCACGACAGATGTGGTCGTTGGTGTTAAGCCCAAGATAGCTGTTGGATGAAAAAAGCAGCACGCGCCGGCCGTCAATGACCACTTCCCTGCCCTGCGGCGTTGAAAGGGTGCGAAGCACGCGGTACAGGTGGGCGGCCTTGATCGCGCCGACACGTGAGGCAAAATTGTCCATGCCTACTCCATACAAACCATGACGGGCTGGTTCTCAAGATAATCCATGCATTGCTCCACGCTACCGGGGTTTCCCCTGAACAGAAAAATGCGCCCGCCCAGCTGCGTGCCGCAGGACTTGATGTGGTGAATGCGCACGTAACCCCGGTCACGGGACGCGAAGTAGCCTGTCGTATAATCCGGATCGTCGGAGATGCACAACTCACCGATGATCTGCGGGCAATGGGCCACCTTGCTGGAAAGGCAAAGCGCTTCCTTGAAATGGTTTTTTCCCTCGCCTCTGTTGCCCGTATAATCCATGCATGTGGCCCGCACACCGCGCCGCTGATCCGGCTCCAGCCTCCGGAGGCTGTCCGCGTCCAGCAGCACGGCCCCGCGCATGGGTTCACGCAGTCCGTACAGCAGCGACAGCACGGGGGCGGATTGCAGCCCCATGGCGCAAAGCTCCGCATCCAGCACCTGACGAGCCTCTTCAAGGTTGCGCACCTTGGGTTCGCTGACGGGCAGGGCCTGTATGGTCACAAGCGGTCGCGTAACGGGCCTCACGGTCACTGTCACGGTTTCCGCCGGGCCATTGGGATGCTCCATGCCACGGCGGGTCAAGGCGTCCATGGCCTGAGACATCTCATGGCGCTCCACAATGCGCTCCGCCCCCGAAATGTGGCGGGGCCCGCTTTCCGCCCGCATCTTGATACTGTATAACATGCCCTTGGCTTCCTCATTTACTGAAGCATCACTGAAGCATCATTGTTCCACACCGCCGCATATACGGCGTCAAGCGCCGCCTGGCAACTTACGTTGTTCCGGTCCGGGCCTGCGCCCCGCCTGTAAACAGGGACCAGCCCGCTCCCCTGGCCAGCAGGTTTTTGTTGAACGGAACGAGACGATCCATCCAGCGGGCCATAAATGCAGGGTCGGCGATGGCGTCGTCATAGGGTGAAAGTGACTGCTGCCCCGTCCTGTCAACCGCCTGCGGCAGAAAAAACTCCGCAAAAGGCCACCACACCGAGCGAAGACCTTTATCGCCCAGACGCAAGCAGTAATCCCATACAGCCGTATGCGGCATGGCGGCGTCAAACCCACCCGCCCGGGCCAGCGTTGCGGCAGGGGTAAGCAGGCATAGACCGTCCAGGGCGTCAACCGTTCTGGCCAGCATGTTCCAACTGAACCAGCTCGGCTCGTCAGAGGCCAGTCCGCGGAAAATGGCGGTCAGTCGGCCGCTGGCGTCTACAAGGTAGCCGCCGTGCAACATGGCCCTTCCCTGCAGCAGCTTGCCGCCCACGGCCCCTACCCCATCACGGCAAAGGCATGAAACCAGTTCCTCAAGCCAGCCTTTTGTCAGGGGAACCACGCCGCCGGAAAGGAATCCTAAAATCTGCCCTTGCGCATGCTGCGCCCCCATCTGCAGCCTTTCCGCCTGTGAAAACCCTTCAGGATGCGGCAGAAGACGGATGTTTTTGGATATGAGGCGCTGAACCCTGGCGAGGGACGCCCTGGACGCCGCCGCGCTGTACAGCGCCGTAATTTCGTATTTTCCATAGGCCGTGCGCGCCGACAGGGCGGAAAGCTGGGCCTCCAGAAGCGGCAGGGATTCCCCCATATCAAGTATCAGACTGACCAGGGGCCGCCTTTCCGGCAAGGGTAATTTAACCCGTAAAAATTGCAGGTTGGGCACCACAGACGCTTCAGCTCCGGGGACAAGACTCTCCATATGTTCCTGAACAGCCCGTATCGCGCTGCCCCCGGCCTCGCTTTTTGCCTGGACGTCAGCGGCCGCGCTGCCCTCATGCGCCCGCCAGTGGTAAAGAACCTGAGGAATGTGAACAAAACGTGCGCTGTCCTCACCCGCCGTATACCGCAGCAGCAAGTCAAAATCCTGCGCGCCACGAAAGCCCTCTCTGAATCCGCCGATATCCCGCATGCGGTCTGTGCGGTATACGCCAAGGTGGTTGACGAAATTCTGCGCGCACAGCAGCTCCCAATCCCATTTGCCGTTTTTGAAGTGCGGATAAAAGGCGGAACCGTCATCATTGATTTTATCCTCATCTGAATAAAAGAGCAGACCCTCGGGATGCGCTGCTATGGCTTCAGCAACAATACGCAGGGCTTCCGGCGCGAGCAGGTCGTCCTGATCCATCAGAGCCGCATACGGATGCAGCGCGGCGGCAAGCGCCGTATTGGTGGCGGCAGCTATATGACCGTTTTCTGGCCGGTAGATGACGTGAATTCTGGAATCCCTGCCGGCATAGTGGTCCAGAACATCCCTGACCACAGGGTCGGTGGAAGCGTCGTCCGCGATGCACAGTTCCCAGTGCGGATACTGCTGGCTGAGCACGGATTCTATCGCGGCGACAAGGTGCTCTTTTCTGGGGTTGTAAACCGGCATGAGCACGGAAAAGGCAATGTTTTTTCCCGGCGAGGCGCAAAGCGGCTCTGCGGTTTCAGGGGATTGCGAAGGCCGACCGGGCCCATGCCGCCAAAGTGTGTATGACCAGTCCTCTCCGGGGGGGAGAGGAAGTTGCCTGCCTACTTTCCAAAACGCATTTATGAACGGCATATAGCTGGCGGCGTAAAACCCGTCCGCCCCATCCAGCCACGCTGTATACTGCTCCGCCAGTGCATCCATTCCGATGTCCGCGCACCACTGGCGCATGGACTCAGCAGCCGCCACATACTCTTCAAAAGACTTGCAGAAGCCCGCAAGATTGCCGAACGCGTAAGAGGCAACGTCCCTGTTATGCGCCCTGCATGCGTCAGGATACAGCTCCAACGCTTTTTCCGGCGCGGGAAAAAGTTTCAACATGGCAAGCCGCTCGACGATGCCGTCTGGCCCTTCGGCGTCGCGGCCTGCGCGGACCATGGCCTGCCAGCCTTCCTCCCACAGCGGGTAGCGCACAAGGATATCCCTGATCTCGTCACGGGGTGACATTGCGGCGATTCTGCCCAGCTGCTGGCATTGCTGTAACGGCAATGCGCCTTGCAGGGTCTGCCACGGCCCGACCTTGAGGAACATGCCGTCATTCTTCAGATGCAGATGCCAGTCAGGCACAAGCAATGACAGACTGTGCCGCCCAAGGTGGGCGAAGTTCGCGTGTTCATGCCGATGCCGTCCCGGGGTCTGGCTGGTATGGTGGATTACCCGCGAATCGGGGTTTACGGTCATTCTGTAACCCTGACTATACAGCCGGGCGCAGATGTCCACATCTTCCACGCCGTTGATATAGTTTTCGTCAAACATGCCAATGTCCATAAAGACGGAGCGCGGCATCACCATGCAGGCTCCCGTTATCACCTGAAAGAAGCGGCGTTTTTTCGTCAGTCCGCAATCCGCGGCTATGCCTTCATAAAGATGCCCTACCTTGAGATTGGGTGAAACAAAAACGCCAAGATGCTGTACCGTATGGCCAAAAGGCGCGCTTTCAGGATAGAGCAGCACCGGCCCGGTGGCGGCAATATCCGGGTAGGCCGAAAAATCGTCTATGAGCGGTTGATACCACCCCGGCAAGGGTACAGTGTCATTGTTGAGGAAAACAAGAAAGACGCCCTGCGCCAGTCTGGCGCCCAGGTTGGACGCTGGGCCGAAGTTAAGGTTGGTTTCACTGCGCTGGTATCTGAACCTGGCTCCAAAAAGCTGCTCCCCCAGAAGGGGGCATTGCTCCGGCGTGGCGTCCGAAGAAGCATTGTCCACAACGATCACTTCACAGGCTTTGTCTGCCGTCGTGGCAGCCAGGGCCTCAAGGCAGGCACGTGTAAAAGCCCACTGATTATAGACCGGAATGATAATTGAGGCTTCAATATGGCCGGACATGTGCCCTCCCGAGTTTTCTGCTTTCGGCATTGGCCGCGCCCGTCATGACCGCGCCCATGACATGCCGGAGAAGAGTAGTATGCGCTCAGGGCAAGGTCAAACAGCGCCAGAGCGCGGCTTCAGCCATCGCGCTTTGCGGTGCCCGGCCGACGGAACGGGGAGAGGACGGCAACCAGATGTGCGGAGTGCACGGACACGCTGTGCCGCAAATCTCTGTTGAAACATCTCTTCTCGAGGGTTACGCGCACTCCATAGAGTAGCTTTCTTTGAGATGCTTCGCCTTTCAAGGTTGTCATTTTGTCGAAAAATGCGATTTCCGGCAGAATCCACGCCACGTTGTGGCGCGCTGCACTTTCGCACAGCGGTAGAGCATTTATACTTTTTCAAAGTTAAAATGCTCTAGAATGGGTTTCAGGGAGAACGCGCCTGATTTGCCTTTGCACGGCCAGACGTCTATGCTGTAGCCGTCAATCAGTAAAGCCTGTGACCCGTCTCAGGCCAACCCCCAACGCAAGGATGCACGGCATGGGAGCACTGAGCATACAACATCTGCTTGTTGTGCTGGTAGTTGTGATTATATTGTTTGGCGCCAAAAAACTGCCTGAAATCGGCAGCGGACTTGGCAAGGCCATTAAAAACTTCAAGCAGTCCATCAGCGAGCAGGAGGCCGACGCCCCCGCCTCCCGCAACAAGGAAAAAGACGGCAACAAGCCAGAATAACGACGCCAACAAGCCGGAACGACGCACTGCGGTTCGTAACAGCTTTCCGCCGCCCAAGATTCAGGCCGCGTCCTTTGGCATGCCCGTCCGTGGCATACCGGGACTTTCCACGTCAGGCCGGTCACTCATGCCCTCGCCCATCGGAAGACGCCGCAACCCCCACATGAAGACTCCCACAAATAGGCTGGCATGCCCCGCCTGCTCGCGTGTCGCCCGCCTGCCCGAGCAGTGTCACGTGCAATGTATTGTGGGGAAGGGACCCTTTTGCAAAAGGGTCCCTTCCCCACAATACATTTCAAAGCAAAATTCCCAACAAAATTACCCCCAACAAGGCATTTCAAAACACCACTGTCCCAATAAATCAGTTCCAGTAAACTGGCGTCGTACCCTGCGCCCGCCCACGCGGTGCGCGGCATCAGATGTCAATTTCCAGCAAAGCCATGCCCAGGGTTTTGCCGTGCTTGTCCACGGCAAGGCTGCGGGTCACGCCGCCGCCGAGCGCGTTTTTCAGCACAAAGTTCAGGCTGCTCACGGCATCGGCCTCATAGCGGATGACCTCGCCCAGGCAGATGTCGCTGAAAAACGCCCGTACCCTGTCTACTGTCAGTTTTTCTTTCAAGAGCGGATACTGCTTCTCGTCGTAGGGCACGACGCAGATGTTGCAGGTGTTGCCCTTGTCTCCTGCCCTGGCGTGCGCGATTTCTCTCAGTTTCATTTCAGATCTCGAAGAGTTCCACGGTCGGAGTGATGTCCGCCCGGGGGATAAGGATATTTTCAACGGAGATGACAGGCCCGAATTCGGAACGTATGCCGCCCCCGCCCGCAGGGCCGTTGATATAGAGGCAATCCACCTCGCGCGTCATGCGGGCAACCGCCTCCGGCGTGGAGGAGCGCCCCGCCACGCGCATGCGCACCTCGGCCGGAGCCTGCGGCGCAATGCCGGAGGAAATGGCGTCACGGTACAGAGAATTACAGCCTATGTAGTCCACCCGGAACTCGTCCAGCGCCACGCCCATAAGTCCCAGGCGCTTTTCCACGATTTCCGCCGCAAGCCGTGCTCTGGCCAGGGCGTTTTTTCCGCCGTAGCTGATGCTGCCCTCGCCGGTGTAGCAGTCTTTGTAGCCGATATTCACCTTGTAGGTGTCGGGCGCTGGCAGGGCGCGGCCGTGGCGGGCCACTACCCTGTCTTCTCCCGCCTGCTCGAAGGTCACCTGCGAAAAGTCCGCTATGCCGTCAGGCGTGATATAGGCCGCAGGGTCGCCGATTTCATATAACAGCTGTTCTTTACAGATATCCACGCAAACGCGACCGCCCGAACCCTCGACTTTTGTGATGGAAAATACGCCGCTTTCGTCGATCTCGGCGATGGGAAAGCCGAGTCGGTGCATATCCGGCACATCCTTGTAGCCGGGATCGGCGTAATATCCCCCGGTGAGCTGGTTGGCGCATTCCATAAGGTGGCCCAGCAAAATGGCCTGCCCGAGCCGGTCGGGGGTTTGCTCATCCCAGCCGAATTCGTGCTTGAGCGGGCCCACGAACAGCGAGGCGTCGGCCACGCGCCCTGTAATGACGATATCCGCCCCCAAGTCCAGCGCCTGTTTGATAGGATCGCCGGAAAGGTAGATATTGGCCGAAACAATACTGTTGCCAAGCGTGCGCAAAGGCTGGCCGGAATCCCAAAGCGGAACGTCGTAATAACGCGGCGTCATGGCGGTGATGTCGTCACCGCGCACCATGGCCACTTTCAGCCCACGCACGCCTGTCTTTGCCGCTATTTCCAGAATTTTCGCCACCGCGCCCGGCGTGTTGGCTCCGCCCATGTTGGAAATGATCTTTACGCCTTTTTCGGCTACCAGGGGCAGAATGGCCCGCATCCGCTCCTCAAGCATGGGATTATAGCCCTTGGAGGGGTCTTTCAGTTTTTCCATCTGCGCATTGGCGATGGTTCGCTCCGCAAGGCATTCGAAGACGATGTAGTCGATGTCTCCCTTTTCCAGTACTTCGATGGCTGGCTCCATGCGCTCATAGGTGCATCCGCCGGAAGCGCAACTCATTCGGATTTTTTTCATGGTTCATCCCTTGCGACACGGGGGTGGCCCCTTCGGCTCACAGCTCCGGCGGGGCGTCTCGGCCTGTAATCTTTTCAGAATGCCTGCGGGGTGCGGCCACAGGGCCGCCACAACCGTTTGCCGGTTATCTGCCATTGGCGCCATACAGCATCCAGAAGAGCGTTTTACGTTTGATGTATTCATACAGCAGCATGATGCACACAAAGACAACGGCGGTAAAAAAGAGGCCCGCCAGCACGCGCGCGTAATCGGAGAAGTCGGCGTAGTACTGGATGAAATGTCCCAGGCCGGAATCTGTGGCGAACATCTCGGCCACGGTCAGAAGAATGAAGGAGAAGGTTAATGCCGTTCCCGCGCCGGACAAAATATGGGGGGCCGCCGCCGGAAGGATGACGAAAAACAGTTTTCGCGCGCCTTTCAGTTGCAGGATCTCCGCATTGTCCAGGTATTTCTTGTCAATCAGGCTTATGCCGGTGATGGTGCCCACAAGATACGGCCAGAACACGCCAAGAAAGATGATGGCGACAGACGAGGCGTAAAACGTGGGCAGCACGGCGATCAGATAGGGCGTCAGCATGGATGGGGGCACGGGGCTGAGAGCGAAAATGAGGGGCCGTACCGCCCGCTGCAACCAGGGGTGCGTCGCCACGAAGACCCCAAGAACAATGCCGCTCAAGGCTCCGATGATATAGCCGGGAATGAGCAGGCTCATGGAACTTACGCAGGATTCAAAAAGCTGCGGCAAAGAACGCACCAGGGCCGCGCCGATCTTGCCCAGCCCCGGAAACAGCATGGCGTCCAGAAGGCCGAAAACATCGGTGCAGAGTTCGTACACCAGCAGGAGTATCCCCACCAGAAGCGCCGTCCCGGCGGCGGCGCTCCAGCGGGCAAAAAATCCCTGCCCCCGAGGGGCGGCGGCATTTTTGCCGCCAGCCCGCGAGCGCAGGTCCTGGTTGTCAATAATGGCGCTCATCATGCATACCTATTTGTTGTACTTGACGTAGCGTTCCTTGAACATGGCGTAGACTTTATCATTGGGGTTTTCCGCCGCGAGGGAATTCAGGGCCTGCTCGTACAAAGCGGAATTCAGATGCTTTTCAATATCAATACCGCCGGTTTGCGCGTAGTTGAGGTCACCCAGCAACTTCCACATATAGCGAACGCCGTTGGTTTTCGGGTCTGATTCAAACACCTGATTGGTTTCAAGCAGCATCTGCCGCGCCTGCGTTTCGTCGAGCTTCAGGTAGTTGGCGTTGATGGGCACGCAGTCTTCAGGATTGGTGATCAGAAAGTGCTCGGCCTTGATCCAGGCGCGGAGAAAGGAAACCACAAGGGCCGGATTGTCGGCCAGCAGGGACGTTTTGCTCACAGGGCGGCAGCAGACGTGCATGGGATCAAGGTCGTTTGTCCAGGTCACGATCTTGAGCCCGGCGGCTACGGCCTGCAAATAGGTGGAGTTCGTTCCGATGCCCACATCGACTTTTCCTGATTTGACGGCTTCAAGAACTTCCGTGGGTTTTTTGAATTCCAGAATCGTGCACTGCGAGTTGGGGTCCAGACCAGCCTTGGCCATGGCCCCACGCCAGACGATTTCCGGCGTGTACATACGGGGAACGGCAACGCTGTGTCCCACAAAGGACTGCATGCCCTTGTATTCAAAGTCGGGCCTGGAATAAACAGGCATGCCGCCGGAAACATAGCCGCCGTAAATGGTGAAGTCCGCGTCCTTGGTCACGAAGGTCAGCGGGGCCGTGGTGCCGAAAGAAACGGCAACATCCACCTTGCCCGATTGCAGGGCGTTCAGCGCATCCGTTGAATTGGAGAAAGGAACCAGTTCGATCTTGATGTTTTCTTCAGCGTCATAGCCTTTTTCCAGGGCTATAAAACCAAGGATATTGCCGGTCTGTGGATTGTACGCCACTTT